>NZ_VIQT01000031.1 GCF_010206195.1 Anaerotruncus colihominis
GGAGGAAATGGAAACCCTGACCGGCTACATCGGCGGCCAAGCCTCGGACGGCTGGGGCGAGGTCTTCGAACAGCGAGAAATCCGGGTAGATGACGGGAAACTGTATGTTCACCTCTGGAATAGCGACAATTGGAGCATCATGACAGAGAAAGACCGGTTTGACCCTGCGTTCAGCCACAGACTGCCGGACTTGTGCTGGTCAGTAAAAGAAACAGATGGAAGCCTCATCTATATTAAGAAAGGTGAAGATGGCAGCTTCCCTTCGGAGTGGGACGTCGGCAATGCCGAGAAAAACCGCCGCATCGCAGACTACAACAACAAAAAGCGAGGTATTACCTGGGCACAGCGTCAGGCGATGGAATTTGGTAGTATGTACGGTTGGGATTGTCCTGGTGCAGACCCCGGCAGTTATGAACGGGCCCAGGAACAGGGCATGCAGATGCTCTGATGGGAGGTGTCAAAAGAATTGAATAGGGCGTAACCACTTGAGCCACTAGCCGAAAATTTAAACAGAATAACACACAGGGGCCGTTTTCCCAAAAGGGGGATGCGGTCCCTGTTTTTCTATGCCCTTTTTCGGGAGGACACCCCGGAAAAGGAGCAGCGATGAATGAAGAAAAACTGGCCCAGTACCTGAATTTGTGCTGCAAGGGCAGGGCGAATATCAAACGGAGCGAGGAGATTGAACGGGCGGCCGGACTCAGCGGCAATGAGCTGAGAAAGCTGGTGAACCGGATACGGCGCGGAGGCGTCCCCATCGGGAGCAGCCGCAGCGGGTACTTTTACGCGGTCACCGCGGGGGAGGTGTATGGCACTATCTGCCAGCTGCGGATGATGGCAAATGGGCTGGAGGCCGCCATCGCCGGGCTCGAGCGGTCGCTGGACGCCTTCGGACAGGGTGAATCGTAGTGGCCCGCCCTTTCTTCCCCTGGGTGGGAAGCAAAGAGAAGCTTATCCCCTACATCCGCCGGATCATGCCGGAGAAGCTGAGCCAATATGTAGAACCCTTCGGCGGCAGCGGGGCGGTGCTGCTGAGTATGAAGCCCCGTCCGGGCCGTCTGGACATCTACAACGATTTCAATGTGGAGCTGGTCAACCTGTTCTGCTGTGTCAAGGAGCAGAGCAACGCCCTGCTGCGGGAGCTGCGGTTTTTTCCCCTCCATTCCAGAGAGGAATTCGAGTGGTACAAAAGCTTTCTGGAACACAGGGCGGTGTTCTTTGAAAACATCGAGGCGGAGCTGAAGGTGCTGGAGGATCGGGACTGCTTCACAGAAGAACAGGCGGAGGCTCTCACCCCCATCCTGCGGGAGAGGGCGCAGCTCTATGACGTCTACCGGGCGGCCGCCTATTTCAAGCGGGTGTGGGGCAGCTTCAGCGGCACCACCAATTCCTTTGGGATCAAGCCCCTCAAACTGAAGGATGCGCTGGAACGGCTGCTGGAGGCGGCAAAACGGCTGGAGGACGCAGTCATTGAAAACAAGGACGCGGTGAAGCTANTGGAACACAGGGCGGTGTTCTTTGAAAACATCGAGGCGGAGCTGAAGGTGCTGGAGGATCGGGACTGCTTCACAGAAGAACAGGCGGAGGCTCTCACCCCCATCCTGCGGGAGAGGGCGCAGCTCTATGACGTCTACCGGGCGGCCGCCTATTTCAAGCGGGTGTGGGGCAGCTTCAGCGGCACCACCAATTCCTTTGGGATCAAGCCCCTCAAACTGAAGGATGCGCTGGAACGGCTGCTGGAGGCGGCAAAACGGCTGGAGGACGCAGTCATTGAAAACAAGGACGCGGTGAAGCTAATTCTGGACAGGGATCGCCCGGATGGGCTGATTTACTGTGACCCGCCCTACTATGACGCGGAGCAATATTACGACGCTGCGTTTTCCGCAGAGGATCATGTCCGGCTGCATGACGCCATCAAGGAATGCAAGGGCTATGTCATCGTTTCCTACAACGACTGCGAGGAGATCCGCAGGCTTTACAGCGACTTTTACCAGCTGTCCTTCACTCGTCAGAATCCAATGGCCCAGCAAGCCGGAGCGGTCTATGAAGAACTGCTCATGGCCAACTACGACCCCAGGCTCTTTGCGGGACAGGTGACCTTGTTTGACAGCCCGCTGGAATTTGGCGGGCTGCGCCTGACCCATATCCCCAAAAAAACCATTGAAGATCATATAAAGGAGTGTTTGCGATGAAATTTCTGAGACAAGCGGCCGCCAAGGGGCTCCGAATCCTGCCCGCTGAACTGGCAATAGCCCGGTTCCCCGAGACTGAAACGGCAGAGGTGCATGTGGTGGAGGGCGCCATTGTGGTTCTCAAA
>NZ_VIQT01000032.1 GCF_010206195.1 Anaerotruncus colihominis
TGAGCGCCGCGGGGTCTGTACCCTGCGGCACAAGGAAGGTCTTGACCAGCAGGCGGATTCCGCCCTCCTCAGCGGTCTGGATTTCGATGGGGTAGAAGCTCCCCGCCCTGTAGTTTGTTTGCTGTCCTGCTGTTTGCGCATTCTCCTCATCCTCCCTGGGGGTAATGTCGGTGATAGCGATGCTGGTCCCATTCTCATCCGCGCCGATGACCGTCTGAGGCTGTTCTGCGGCAAAGGCGGTGACGCTCATGGACAAAATAAGCAGACAGGCCAGCAAAGGCGTCCTGATCGTTCTCATTCGCAAAAATCCTCCCTTCACATGGAAAGCCGGGGAAAAGTCACCCCTCATAAACCACATCCCCCTTGATGAGCAGCTCGTCCAGTTCTCCCAGACAGAGGCCGGCGCTGAGGAACATATCCAATATCTCGGGCGGCACATCCCGCAGACCATATTGATGCTTTGCCTCTGCGATAGTGACGCTGTTTTCCTCCTCGTTCACATAGGCGCAGAGCTTGGCATCCTCGCTGATACCGGCTTCCTCCCGTAGATAACTGGGGAGGTCAATTTCTTTCCCCATATCTTCAAATGGGCATACATCCGCGCAGTCGTGACAAAACCCGCAGGCTTTGGCCAAGTGGACGTTCAGTTCCACCGACAGCTCATGGAGCCGCCTCGCGGCGCGGATCAGCTCCATCCCGGTCATCCGGCGTTTGAGAACCACAATGGCGCCCTCCACCACATGCACCTCTGCCGTTTCAGTCTCGGGGAACCGGGCTATTGCCAGTTCAGCGGGCAGGATTCGGAGCCCCTTGGCGGCCGCTTGTCTCAGAAATTTCATCGCAAACACTCCTTTATATGATCTTCAATGGTTTTTTGGGGATATGGGTCAGGCGCAGCCCGCCAAATTCCAGCGGGCTGTCAAACAAGGTCACCTGTCCCGCAAAGAGCCTGGGGTCGTAGTTGGCCATGAGCAGTTCTTCATAGACCGCTCCGGCTTGCTGGGCCATTGGATTCTGACGAGTGAAGGACAGCTGGTAAAAGTCGCTGTAAAGCCTGCGGATCTCCTCGCAGTCGTTGTAGGAAACGATGACATAGCCCTTGCATTCCTTGATGGCGTCATGCAGCCGGACATGATCCTCTGCGGAAAACGCAGCGTCGTAATATTGCTCCGCGTCATAGTAGGGCGGGTCACAGT
>NZ_VIQT01000033.1 GCF_010206195.1 Anaerotruncus colihominis
TGTACCGCCCAAGCTCCGCTGTACCGCCCAAGCTCCGCATCTGAATTGGCGTTGGGGATGAGGATGTACTCGTCCGTCTGTTCCGAAACCCGCAGTACATCCTCCAGCCCGCTGATACAGGAACAGTCCAGCGTCCCCATAAAGAGCTGCCGTTGTTCCGCACTCATTTTGAAGATCCTCTGTGCCAGAGTGTTCAGCTTGTCCATATCCTGGGGATTATCCGGCTTGGCGTTGCGAAGATATTGACCAATATTCCGTATGGGGCTTTCCACATCTTTGATTTCGGGGGGACGGCCGGTGCTGATCGTGTTCAGCTGTGCGTAAGCCTCCCCGATATCTGCTGGGGTGGCGGGAAGCTGTAGAGACACAACGGCGGGGTTATCACCTCGGGTCAAGTGCAATCGAATCATTTGATCTCTCCAATCTTGAAACCTTGTTTTTCCGATGTTTCCAGCATCAGTTCGTCCAGGCTAAGTGTCCCTTGGCAGACGACATATCTCTAATGGGTTCATACTCATTGGGCGGGATTGGGAAGGGGACGGCTGCCTTGTCATATTCTTCGTGCTTTGGATTTTTGAGAACTGCGTTGAAAATCACTGCTTCTCCTCCGTTTCTTAACGACACATAATACCGTAACTGCGGGTCAAAGGGTATACCCAAACCCACCAATTTTACCGCCCCATCTTTGACCGCCAATGCCGCTCAGTCAGTTCCTCCACATCGGTTCGCATGCAGCTGCCGTCCTTGCCCCAGCAGATAAAGCCGTGGTGGGGGTAGGGGCAGCCCTCGCACTTATGGGCAGTTCGTCCGACAGTCTTGCCGGTATGGGATGTGGGGCTACTTTGTTCTGTATTCATGTCGATTACCTCCAAACGCAAAAAAGCGCCGGGGTCTTATCTCTAAAACCCCGGCGCTTACATACTCATGTTGATTTCGTTTTGATTGGACTGGCTCATCCGCTCTCGTGGATTTGGAACATTACGTTCGATCTGGCGGAGGATATCCTCCATCCGCCGC
>NZ_VIQT01000034.1 GCF_010206195.1 Anaerotruncus colihominis
AAACAGCCCTCCGAACCATGCCTGGCTCGGAGGGCTGTTTTGGATCATGTGCAGCGTTCAGTTTTGACAGTACACGAAAAAAGAAAGCGGGTGCGGGCGACGTTCAATCGCCCGCACCCCAAACTCAAAACGCGGCATGCTTACTGTGCCAGATGATAGAGAGGAGTGGTTTTCAGGTATGTGGCAGGCACATCCGCATACAGCGTTATGGAGGGCGGGCTTCATGCTTGGCTGGGGACGCTGTTGGAAATGGTAAAACGGCCAAACGCGGTCAACAACATAATTTCCGTTATGTTGTATTATGCGGGCTGTTGACTTCATTTAGAAGCTGCTTGCCGTTTCACCAACAAATAAAAAGGATACACACACAGACCGGCCGCAAAATTTCCTCGGCCGGTCTGGAATCTGTGTATGAAAGCTGACATGAAAGGATTTATTTGGAAAAGGGTATTGCTATTTTGACAAGCTATGTAGTATAATGACGATTGCGGGGCCCTGCGGAGCAGGCAAAGTACAACATAACGGAAATTATGTGATCACAAGTCCCAGGCGTTCTATTTGCCGGCGGTGCGCCGCGCCGCTTTCCACCGTATAGATGCGTGTGGTGGAAACGTTCGTGTGCCCCAGAATGTCGGCCAGCCGGGACAGATCCTTTTCGAGAGAATAAAAGGTACGTGCAAATAAATGGCGCAGGTTGTGTGGGAATACCTTGCCCGCCTTGACGCCGGCGCGCTTGCACAGCGCTTTCATATCGCGCCAGATGTTGGAGCGGTCGAGCGGTTTTCCCGTCCTTGTGATGAAGACCGGCCCGGCTGCTCTTTTTTGTTTCGCCAGATAGGCCGACAATGCGCGCCGCAGCCGCTCCGGTAAAAAGATATACCGCGTTTTGCCCTTGCAGCGGACAACCGCGCGCCCCCCTGCGCACGGCCTCTGCCGTAACAAATAAAAGCTCCGAAACGCGGATGCCTGTGGAGCAGATTGTCTGCAAAACAAGCGACAGCCGTTCGTTGC
>NZ_VIQT01000035.1 GCF_010206195.1 Anaerotruncus colihominis
TACTTACTACTTACGGAATCTCGGTTGATTTCTCTTCCTCGCCCTACTTAGATGTTTCAGTTCAGGCGGTTCCCCTGACATACCTATGGATTCAGTATGCCATGACGGATCGTTACATCCGCCGGATTGCTCCATTCAGACATCCACGGATCAAGGCTTATTTGCAGCTCCCCGTGGCTTTTCGCAGCTTATCACGTCTTTCGTCGGCTCCCAGTGCCAAGGCATTCACCCTGTGCCCTTTGTAGCTTGACCATGCTTGAATCTTGGTTCTCTTTCGGCTTTATTGTAGTGCTTATACCCTTCTTTCATGATATTTGCATTACATAAAACTTTCTTGCAGTTTTGTTTCATTGTTCAATTTTCAAGGTGCGTTCTTCAAAGCCTTTCGGCTTTGTTGGTGGGCTCAAGTGGACTCGAACCACCGACCTCGCGCTTATCAGGCGCGCGCTCTAACCGCCTGAGCTATGAGCCCATTCATTGAAGGCAGCGCCTTCAAAAATGAACAACGAGTTTCCTRTCCCTGTCTGACCAGAGTCCGCCGGCTCTCTGCCGGCTTCGCTCCTTAGAAAGGAGGTGATCCAGCCGCACCTTCCGATACGGCTACCTTGTTACGACTTCACCCCAGTCATCAATCCCACCTTCGACAGCGCCCCCCTTGCGGTTAGGCTACTGGCTTCGGGTGTTACCGACTCCCATGGTGTGACGGGCGGTGTGTACAAGGCCCGGGAACGTATTCACCGCGGCATGCTGATCCGCGATTACTAGCAATTCCGACTTCATGCAGGCGGGTTGCAGCCTGCAATCTGAAC
>NZ_VIQT01000036.1 GCF_010206195.1 Anaerotruncus colihominis
TCCTCGTCCCCCGGCCCCAGGGGCTCCTAGGCCGCAGATAAGACGCCAGCTCGCCCTGCCGGCGCCCCCCGCCGATCCGCAGCAGGCTAACCCGCAATGGCCTGGTGGGGACGGTGGCGATGGGCCCCGCGGCGAAGGTGGAGACGGCGCCGCCGCAGACGGAGGGTACCAACCAGAAGATATAGACGCCCTCGTCGCCGCGCTCGAGGAAGACGAGTAAGGAGGCGAAAATGGGGGCGGCGGAGGTGGAGACGGGGGTACCGACGCAGACTGAGACTGAGACGCAGACGCAGACGAAAACGAAAGCTAGTACTAACTCAATGGAACCCCGCCAAAGTGCGGAGGTGCCTTATCAAGGGGTACACTCCCCTGATCCTGTGCGGGGCTAACAGATCAGGCTTTAACTATGCCATGCACATGGAGGACAATACAAAACAGAAACCCCTTGGACAGAACCCTCACGGTGGCGGCATGTCCACCACCACCTTCTCCCTAGAGGTCCTGTACGACCAGTACAAGCGCTTCATGAACACCTGGTCGTACCCCAACGACCAGCTAGACCTGGCCAGGTACAAGGGCTGCAAATTTAGCTTCTACAGACACCAAGAAACAGACTACATAGTCCAGTATGACACCGTTCCGCCCATGCAGATGGACGAGTACACTTCACCCAACACGCACCCCGCATTCCTCATGCAAGCTAAGAAAAAGATAATAGTATACAGCTTTAAAACCAGGCCGGGGGGCAGAAAGAGAGTGACAGTTAGAGT
>NZ_VIQT01000037.1 GCF_010206195.1 Anaerotruncus colihominis
TTGCGTGTCCAGCGGATACTTGCGTGTCCAGCGGATACCGGATGAGCGCAGATATGGCTCCATCGCATCGGCGATCAGATTCATATAGTATTCTTCCGTACCGCCGTTTACATAATGGTTCCATTCCTGCGTGGAGGGGCTGAGATAGATAATCGGCATAAAAATCCTCCTGTCTGTGCATGTTGGGCTGTTCCACTGTATGCCAGCGGGCAAAAAAGCGTGCACGCAAAAAGCAAGAGAAATTTTTTATTGATTTCGCTTTAGTTTTTCCCAGGCGATACGAATATAAAAAATAGAAGCGCATGACAAAAGGTACACTTTTTGTCACACGCTTCCATTTTTGTCTTTTCACAAAAACAGTTGCATTTATTTAGG
This sequence comes from Anaerotruncus colihominis, assembly GCF_010206195.1. Lineage (GTDB taxonomy): Bacteria > Bacillota > Clostridia > Oscillospirales > Ruminococcaceae > Anaerotruncus > Anaerotruncus colihominis_A. Next base: position 376 of record NZ_VIQT01000037.1, read on the forward strand.
CAATCCGACGAATCATCTCTGTCAGACTATCCATAAGCACAGCCTAGGTTCCAAAGAATCCAGGTGTGGCAAAAGGTGTACTTTTTGCCACACTTGGATTTTTTCGTTTTGCGCATAAGGAGGTGCGGCCATGTTGGTTCTTGGCAGGAACGTCGGCGAATATGTGGTGATCAACGAGAATATTTTCGTGCGGGTGGTCAAGCAGAATGGCGACCTCAAGCTTGCGATCGACGCGCCCAAGGATATTAAAATTGAACGCGGCGAGATCTTTGAAAAACGCAGCGGGCGGCCCGTAAGTATGGCGCGGTAGACATGGTTTTCCGGTTTTCGCGCGTGCTGGCGCGCTGTACACGCG
>NZ_VIQT01000025.1 GCF_010206195.1 Anaerotruncus colihominis
GTTCGGTATCACGCCGGACCACTCCATACCGACGTCGGCTCCAGCCAGATGCTCAGTGAAAAGCCCCGTGACATGGTGGTCGATGACGATGACCTCATCCACCGCCTCTTTCATCTTCTTGGCGAACAGTCCCACAGTGGCGCTGCCGCAGCCGATGCGCATTTTTGCTTCCTTCACGCCGTTGATAACGGGAGGCTTGCCAGCCTGAACAATGATCTTTGTTTTCTTGTTGACGGAAAGCTCCACTTCCTCGCCGTTGGCCAGCTCCACTATGGTGCGGGCCACGATGAAGCCGTCCGGTCCGGTGAGCTTATTGGCGCCGCCCACGGCGATCATCTTCGAGCCGTATTCCTCCGTGTTCACCATGCCGACCACCTTTCCGTCACGATAGACGGGGTCGCCTTCCTCGCCGATGTAGGTGTTGGTGTCCAGCTTTACAATGACGCCGGAATAGCTCAGCGGCGCTTCGGTCACAGTCGTGACCACCTCCACGCCGTCCCGAACTTCGGAAACAATGTGCGGCGCGGGACGGATGCAGGGATAGTTAGTGCCGGCGCCCACGGCAGTGATAATCGGGCCTTGGAGCCGGGGGTCCGGATATGTAATACCGTCGTTATGAACCGTCAGTTCGCGGTTGCGTACCAGTTTGCCATTTTCATTTGTATACCGCTTGCAGGCGCCGGTATGCCCCACAGGGATGCGGCACTGTAC
>NZ_VIQT01000021.1 GCF_010206195.1 Anaerotruncus colihominis
GTCTTCATCACAAGGACGGGAAAACCGCTCGACCGCTCCAACATCTGGCGCGATATGAAAGCGCTGTGCAAGCGCGCCGGCGTCAAGGCGGGCAAGGTATTCCCACACAACCTGCGCCATTTATTTGCACGTACCTTTTATTCTCTCGAAAAGGATCTGTCCCGGCTGGCCGACATTCTGGGGCACACGAACGTTTCCACCACACGCATCTATACGGTGGAAAGCGGCGCGGCGCACCGCCGGCAAATAGAACGCCTGGGACTTGTGATCACATAATTTCCGTTATGTTGTATTATGCGGGCTGTTGACTTCATTTAGAAGCTGCTTGCCGTTTCACCAACAAATAAAAAGGATACACACACAGACCGGCCGCAAAATTTCCTCGGCCGGTCTGGAATCTGTGTATGAAAGCTGACATGAAAGGATTTATTTGGAAAAGGGTATTGCTATTTTGACAAGCTATGTAGTATAATGACGATTGCGGGGCCCTGCGGAGCAGGCAAAGTACAACATAACGGAAATTATGTTGTTGACCGCGTTTGGCCGTTTTACCATTTCCAACAGCGTCCCCAGCCAAGCATGAAGCCCGCCCTCCATAACGCTGTATGCGGATGTGCCTGCCACATACCTGAAAACCACTCCTCTCTATCATCTGGCACAGTAAGCATGCCGCGTTTTGAGTTTGGGGTGCGGGCGATTGAACGTCGCCCGCACCCGCTTTCTTTTTTCGTGTACTGTCAAAACTGAACGCTGCACATGATCCAAAACAGCCCTCCGAGCCAGGCATGGTTCATGGTTCGGAGGGTACAACATAACGGAAATTATGTTGTTGACCGCGTTTGGCCGTTTTACCATTTCCAACAGCGTCCCCAGCCAAGCATGAAGCCCGCCCTCCATAACGCTGTATGCGGATGTGCCTGCCACATACCTGAAAACCACTCCTCTCTATCATCTGGCACAGTAAGCATGCCGCGTTTTGAGTTTGGGGTGCGGGCGATTGAACGTCGCCCGCACCCGCTTTCTTTTTTCGTGTACTGTCAAAACTGAACGCTGCACATGATCCAAAACAGCCCTCCGAGCCAGGCATGGTTCGGAGGGCTGTTTTGTTTTTTACAGGCCGGAGCACATATGGGTTCATAGATCCGCTTTGTCTAATATTGATAATTTTTATTACACAAATTGATTTATAATTACATCATTGACAATTTATTATTTTTAAGTTATTATTTTTAACACAAAAATAAAAAATATACCTAAAGTCAATTTTTTAAAGGAGTGTCAGAATTATGGAGCCTAATTTCCAGCACGCAGAACCTTTCCGCATCAAGGTTGTTGAACCCATCAAAAAGAGCACCCGCGCCGAGCGCATAGAGGCGCTCAAGCGCGCCCAGTACAACGCTTTCCGCCTGAAAGCGGAGGATGTGTACATCGATTGCCTCACCGATTCGGGCACATCCGCCATGAGCTCCGAGCAGTGGTCCGCCATGATGCTCGGCGACGAAAGCTATGCCGGCTGCAAGAGCTTTTACAAACTGGAGGCTTCCGCGCGCGATGTGTTCGGCATGCCGCATGTGCAGCCCACCCACCAGGGCCGCGCCGCCGATTATATTATGGCGCAGTATTACGCGAAGCCCGGCAAATTCGCTCTGGGCAACATGCATTTTGACACGTTCCACGGCAACGCCGAATTGATCGGCGCCATCGCGCAGGACTGCGTCATCGATGCGGGGCTCGACGCCTCCAGCGCGGCGGAACCGTTCAAGGGCAACATCGACATCAGCAAGATGCAGAAGATTGTCGACGAACACGGCAAGGATTCCGTCTCCGTGATCATCGTCACTGTCACCTGCAACAACAACGGCGGACAGCCGGTTTCCATGGCCAACATCCGTGCTGTCAGCGAATTCGCCAAAAAATATGGCATCCCGGTTGTGCTCGACAGCGCCCGCCTGGCTGAAAACGCTTACTTTATCAAGACGCGTGAACCCGGTTATGAAAACAAACCGATCAAGGAAATCACCCGGGAGATGTTCTCCTATTGTGAAACTGCCACCATGAGTTCCAAAAAGGACGGCCTTGTGAATATCGGCGGACTGATTGTCACTCGCAACGACGAATTCTTTACATATGCCAATCAGATGGCCATCGTCCATGAGGGCTTCATCACCTACGGCGGCATGTCTGGCCGAGATATGGAGGGCCTGGCCGTCGGCTTGCAGGAGGCCTGCACAGAATCCTATCTGGAATACCGCATCAATCAGGTCAAATATCTGGGCGACCGCCTGAAGGAAAAAGGAATCCCTATCGTGGAGCCGACCGGCGGGCACGGCGTATATGTTGACGGCCGCCGCTTCTTCCCGCATATCCCGCAGCATGAGTTCCCGTCGCAGCGGCTGGTTGTGGCTCTCTTTGAGGAAGCCGGTATCCGCGCCGTGGAAATGGGGGCCTGCGCTTTCGGTTCCAAGGACCCTGTCACCGGCGAGCCGATCTGGCCTTCCCTGGAAACCATGCGCATCTGCGTATCTCGCCGCGTCTACACAAACAGCCATCTTGACTGCATTGTGGATGCATTGGACTATATTTATCAGCACCGCGACTCGTACAAGGGCATGAAGCTGGTCTACGAAGGTCCCATTCTGGCCCTGCGCCACTTCACCGCCGGGTTCGAGCTGCTGTAAACCCTCTCTCTCACCCGCGCCGGGGTTTCAACCCCGGCGCGGCCACCAAAAGAAACAGAACCAAGAAGACCTGCCGGAACAAAGAGCTTACCCGCTTTGTTTGGATGAATACCGTGATGCATCCATCGAACGGCTTGGCGCAAAAAAACCGCCGGAAAGCTGGCACTTTCCGGCGGCGGAACGGGCAGAAAACCGGCGCTGCATCCACTGCCGGAGTTCTGATTTCCAAGAGACCATTATATGCCCGATACCATTGTCTGTCAAGCAGAGAAATATGCAAAGCGGCGCTTCCCCTTTGGATTGCCGCAAGCTCAATTGCTATTTTGTTCCCGCGCTGCGCCGGTCTTCGTGATCCTTATCGTTAAGGATAGGAGGGACGACAATGGGAAAGCCTGAAAACACACCGGCCGCTGGGCAGCGCGAACAATTCGGCAGCCGGATTTCCTTTGTATTGGCGTCGATGGGCGGAGCCATCGGCCTGGGCATCATCTGGAAATTCCCTTATCTGGTCGGCCGCCATGGCGGGGCCGCTTTTATCGTGGTCTATCTGGCGGCGCTTGTTCTGGTCGCGGTCCCTGTTTTGGTCACAGAGTTCACCATCGGGCGCAAAACCGGCACAAGCTATACAAGCGCTTTAAAAAAGCTGCTGCCCAAAAAGAAGTGGTACCTGGTCGGCATCCTGGGCGTCATTGCTCTGACGCTTACCCTGTCTTTTTACTGCGGCATCGCCGGCTGGACAGTGGCATACCTGCTCAAATCCGTCACCGGCGCATACAACGGCATGGCGGCGGACCAGGTGGTTACATTATTCAGCGATTTTACGGCAAATCCCTGGCAGATGCTGCTCTGGCTGGCCGTCATGCTGCTGATCACAACCGTGGTTGTCCTGCGCGGCGTCAAGGGCGGTATTGAAAAGGTCTGCAATATCCTGCTGCCGCTGATGTTTTTGTTTATCATCTTTCTCGCAGTCCGCGCAATTATGCTGCCCGGGGCGGGAGAAGGCATTAAATTTTATCTTCTTCCCGATTTCTCCAGCCTCAACGGTGAGGCGGTTATGGCGGCCATTGGGCAGTCGTTTTTCGCGCTCGGCGTTGGATGCGGAAATCTGGTTGTTTACGGCTCCTATCTGGACCGCAAAAAGACAATTGGCAGCAGCACGCTCATGGTTGTCCTTGGCGACACTGTTGTGGCGATCCTGTTTGGGCTGATTATTTTCCCTGCTGCCGCTGCTTTTAATATCGAAGCGGGCATGGGACCTCCGCTCGTTTTCATCACCCTGCCCGCAATCTTTTCACAGATGAAATTCGGCATGGTATTCGCCACAATCTTTTTCATCATGATGTTTTTTGCCTGCCTGACCTCCACCATCTGCATCATGGAGGCGATTGTGGGCTATCTGGTGGATGAATTTCATCTGAGCCGCAGGTTCTCCTGCTGGATTGTAACAGGTATTGTCTTTGCCATCGGTTCCGTGATGATGATGTCCTATGGTCCGTTGGCCAATGTTTTGATTATGGGGCAGACCATCTTCGATTTCTTCAACGACACCGTCGTCTCAGCGATCCTTCTGCCCCTGGGGGCTCTGCTTATGGTGCTGCTTGCCGGCTGGGTGCTCAAGCCAGGGACGCTTTTGGACGAGGCGAATATAGGCGAAGGGCTGAAAATCAACCGGTATTACACCATCACCATCCGTTATATTGCGCCTGTCGCCATCTTCTTCATGTTTCTCCAGCTCATAGGCGTTATCCGATTTTAATCTGAGCGCCCGGCCCTGCGCCGGGCGCTTAAATTTCGTCCAAATACTGGACAATCCTCTATAATTTTAGTACACTATAATAAAAAGTGGGTATCCCACATAAGAATCTGAGGTGAACCATCAATGGAGCGGAAGGAACATCTGGACGCGATTCTTCCTTTAATGCGTTTTTTTACAGAAATACTTGGTACAAATACAGAGGTTGTCCTTTATGACGTGGAGGACCGCGTGGTCTACCAGGTGCTCAATCCGCTTGACGATGAGATGGTCCCTGGGAGCGAAATGCGTTCCCTGGAACGGACCTTTCTGGAATCCCGCATCTATGAAAAAGAGGAATTCATTGTTGATTACCGCGCCATTTCACGCAGCAAGCACAAGCTGAAATCGGCTACCTTTTTTCTGAAAAACAACCCCGAAAAGAAGCTCCAGGGTATGATCACAGTCAACGTCAACGTCGAACGGCTCGTGGAGCTTCGCGATATCCTGAATGTGATGATTTCCGGCAGCCATCCCTATGAGGCGGAAACAGGCGCCCCCTTCTATAACAGCTTTGAGGTTTCGGTGGAAGGGCTTGTCACCAATACCATCCAGGAGGAACTCGCCCGCTTCGGTGTTGAACCGACCCGCTTGAGTTATCAGGAAAAAATGGAGGTGGTGCACACGCTCGATGAAAAGGGGATCTTTTTGGTCAAGGGAGCCATCGCCGAATTGGCGGCTGCTTTGAAAACAACAGAAACCAGCATCTATCGTTATCTGAGCAAGCTTCAGGAACAGCAGTCATAAATAGTGGGGACAGGCTTCGCCTGTCCCCACTATTTTAATCTCCGTTCATAAGATTGATCTTGCATCTTTGACTGTTTTTTAGTATGATGGTCAATATAAAAACCAATTTAAACAGTTGGTCATTAGGGCTTGTTTGAAAATAGAGGAATTGCCGGGTTGTTCGCAAACAGCAGGAGAACGCAAGGCAAAAAACGCAGGCGTCCTTTCGGATTCCGAGGCTTTTTCACGCAGCATTCACCCCTGTTTATAGAAAAGACAGGTATTTTGATTTTTTAAACAGTCCCTATACAAGGGACCGCAAGCGGATGTCTCCCACCGTTATTCACATTACTATCAGGGAGTCGATCGCCGTTGCCAATCTTACATAATGGGCGTCCGCCCGCAAGAGGGTCACATGGGAAACCAATCCGCAGCCGATAAGCAGCCATTGGCCGCGACCGATCAGCAAAGCCGTATTTCCGCCGCGGCCGTTCAGACCGCCGCAGCGTTGGCTTTGCCGCGGCCTTTTCCATCCCCGCAGTTTCTGCCCAGGCGGCGGAATACTGTGGGGATTTTTTATAGATTGCGAAGTGCAATCTATAAAAAATTGGCCATCCGCGCCGTCCCCGGCGCGGGGCCGCTTGATTAAAATGCGCCTGCCCGCAGAGCGGGCAGTTGATTGCCGCCTGTCCGCGGCAAACGCGGCGAAGGAAACGCTTTAAAAAGGAGGTGCTTCATATGAATCCGATCAGTGAGCTTTATACCGCATTTATGGAAAAGGCGTCTCCCTTTCTCTCAAGGCATTGGCAGCTCTTTGTCATCGCAGCCGGTCTGGTTTTTGTGTTCGGCGGCGTCTTTAACTGGCGATGGACATGGGACCCTACAGGGCATAAGCCTTTTGGACTCCACGCGTTTGCCTATCGCCATTTCGGCGAGAAGGGCGCGCGTGTGAGCACAGCTATTTCCGGAGTGGTCATTGCCGTGTGCGGCGTTGTTTTATGGGCGCTTTTGTAGGGCAGCGGTTCTTCCGCTGATAGGATTACATGTCGCGAACGCATCAGGACGATATGGGAGGAATCAATATGACCTTGATGGAGCAATGTCAGATCTGGAACGAAAACAGCGAATATCAGGCGATCATTGACGCGATCGAGGCGCTGCCGGATGCAAAGCGGACTCCGGAGCTTGACAGCGAGCTTGCCCGCGCCTATAACAATTTGGCGGATGTGGACGACGCGCCGCTTTTTAAAAAGGCAATTTCGCTGCTCAAGCCACATGAGGACTATTTTAAAGGGGATCACTATTGGAACTTCAGGATAGCCTATGCCTACTATTATTTGGATCAGGAAGGCCCGGCGCTCCATTATTTCAAACAGGCCCTGGACGCCCGCCCCGGCGACGAGGATACCGAACAATTCATTGACGACTGCCGTAGGCGGCTGTCCTTGCCGCGTTTTGAAAAGAATTTCCGACAGCGCACAGTTGACGCCTGGAACGCCTTTGTGCACGGCGAAGGTGAATTGCGCCGCCTGATGGATCAGAAGGACCAGGCGGCTATAGCCGGGGAATTAATCGCCAAATGCACAAAGCTTCTTTCCCCTGCCTTCGCGGACGTGAGCTTTGAACTCGGCTATAACGGCAAAAAATATGAGCTGATTCTCACACCGGAAGGCAACCGGGCCAAACTGTTCCAGCTTGTCTATTTTCAACGGCACGCACCGGCCTCGCTTTCAAGCAACTGGAATATACTGGTAGGCCGGCAGCTCTCCCATGGGTTTTACCTGCGCTCGTTCGGATTGGAGGTTTCGGCAAATCAGGTGCAGGCATGGGTGGAAAAGGCCGGAGATGACCGGCCGGTCGTCTCCCTGGAGCTTTATTGTGAAAAGCTGCTGCCTCTGCTTCGGGAGGATGACGGCAAGGTTTGGTGGCTGCTCTCTACCCTGACCGATCAGGTGTTGGGCGAAATCCCGGCAATGGCGCTGATCGACAGCTTTGACGTGCTCGGCGGGCCAAAGGACGCGCCCGGCATCCCGCTTTCAAAGCTTCCACATGCCTTGGAGGACTTGGGACTGTCCCTAAAGCTTGATCCGGAGCAATATCTGGAAAACGCGTATACCGCCTACCGGATGGAGCCGGATCGGGACCCGGACGCAGACTGGCGGATGGATGTATTTGCAGGCGCCACGCGCTGCCCGGCGCTTGTCAATGCGTATCTGAACGGTGAAAGCGGCATGATGGACGATTTTCACCGTGACGGTGCGGTTCCGGGCTTTTTGTGTTATCCGCTGGACTGCTTCGCGGATGAATCTGACCGCAGCAAGCTGATCCTCGATTTCCGCGATGCATTGGAAGCGGCGGTTGCAGAAACGGCCGGCACGGACGCAGCGACCTTCCTGGGCGGGGCTTCCGGTCATTTCTGCGGCTATCTCGATTTCATCGCCTGGGATCTGCCCGCTGTGCTCGACGCGGCCGCCGCATTTTTTAAAGACAGTCCCCTTGAATGGGCCAGCTTCCACACCTTCCGCCGGGATGTGGGCACAATTCGGCTTTTGGATCGCGGCGCAATCGGTGGGGACAGTGCAGAGGACCAAGACGGGGAGGACCTTACGGATCAGCCTGAATCCGACGGCGAGGGCGCAGCCGGTTCCTTTGTGGGCTTTGTGCTTCTGTCGGATGCACAATGGGAAAAGCAGAAATTGATCGACGATCTCAAGGCGGACTGGGGAATCGAGGCGGTCGAGGACGATGAAGGCGGCGAGCTGCACGACGACATGCTCGTCTTTTCCATCGGCGATATTATGGCCGCTGTCAGTATGACGCCTTCGCCTGTACCGGACGGCGAGGCGGAACAGAATGCCGCCAACAACTACATGTGGCCCGGAGCGGTTGATGCAGCCAAAGCGCACAAGGCTCAGATCATGGTAGCCATACTGGGCAAAGACGCCGGCCTGATCGAGCGGGGCAGGCTGTTTGTACAGGTGATGTCCTGCTGTTCCAAGCAGGCCGCAGCCACCGGTTTGTATACCAGCGGAACCGTATTTCAGCCGCGGTTCTATCAGGGCTTCGCGGAGATGATGAAACAGGATGAGCTTCCCATCTTCAATTGGATCTGGTTTGGACTTTATCGGACGGAAAACGGGGTATGCGGCTACACCTATGGAATGCCGGTGTTTGGCAAGGACGAGATGGAGGTGCTAGACGCCGGCGACAGCCCGGAGCAGGTGCGCGACTTTCTGGCCAGCCTGGTTTCCTACGTGCTGGAATACGATGTAGTGTTGCAGGATGGCGAAACCATCGGCTTCTCCGCAAACGACAAGCACACAATCACACGCAGCGAAGGCGTCTCCCTGCCGGGCATGACGCTGAAAATCAGCTATAACGCGGCGGACTGACAGGAGGAAGCCAGCATGGACAAAGAAAATTATACAGAGCCGGAGCAAGCGGGCTTTGACGCTATCTCCAGCGCGGCACGGGCCTTATACCCCGGTCAGGAGGGCGTTTATTACGGCACGCCCATCCCCTATGTCTTGGGCGGCGGCGATCCGCTGGACGGCGTGGAGATCTGGAAAAGCGAGCATGGCGTCCCGCACTGGCATTATATTACATACGGCTTTACCGAGCTGTATGAAAAGGAGAGCTGCGACCCAGATGAAAGCGGCTATGGGTTTGAGCTGACCTTTCGTCTTAGACGAGGCGTGGAGGACTCGCCGCCTGTCTGGCCGGTCAGCTTGCTTCAAAATCTGGCGCGCTATGTGTTCTCCAGCGGCAATGCCTTTGGACCCGGGCATCATATCAACTGCAACGGACCAATCGCCCTGGAAACAGACACGCTGCTTACAGCGCTCGGCTTTTGCGTGGACCCGGAGCTGGGGGCGCTTGACACGCCAAACGGCCATTTTATATTTTTACAGGCAGTGGCGATCACTGAGGATGAGATGGATGCCATGATGTGCTGGAATGGAGAAAAATTCCTGGCCTTGATTGCTCATTTTCTACCCTTGTGCGTTGCCGGCCTCGAACGGGATTCCCTGCTAAGGACGCCGACGTTTTATGACGCATGGCGCGCCGGGATGGAGCGCGACGGCTCCTCCACCGCGTTTTTGCACATGGATGAGCTTGGTCTGGAATGGGCGGACGGCCGCGGAACGCTGCGCATAGGTGCCGGCCATGCAAAAACACTGGCGCACATGCTCAAGGCGCGCGTCGGAAAAGGGCAAACGCTCTTTTTGCAGGGACAGCAAAGATCCGTACAGTTCCAGCCCGGCGCCAGGCCGGCGTTTGTATGCGCAGAGCAGATCCCTAAACTGACGCTGACAGGCGAAGCGTTGGAGGAGCTGTGCGGGCTGCTTACGCCTCATGCGGGAACATACGGCATGAAGGTTATGCCGCTGACGGTTGAGCTTGTCCCAACCCGTATTACGGACAGGGACGGAAATGTAATCAATATCATTGAATAACAAGGAGCATGAAAAATGGACCAGGCTTTTTTCGACCAATTGGAGCAGTGGCACCAGCAGGAGCAGTTCCAACAGATTATCGACGCGATCGAAGCCATCCCTCCAGAACAGCGCGGATATGAATTGACCGGCCTGCTGGCCCGGGCCTATGGAAATATTGGAGCGGCCGGCGAAACAGAACCATATGAAAAGGCCGTCTCCCTGCTGCGCTCTACCAAAGCACAGGGGACGGACGACCCTAACTGGCACTTTCGAATGGGATACGCGCTATATTATCTCAACCGCGAAGAGGAAGCGATCCCCTATTTTCGCAAGGTACTCAGCCTCATCTCCGACGACCCAAAGACACAGGCTTTTGGGGCTGATTGCCGCGAACTGCTGACAGCATGTCATACAGCTGTGGAAACCCGGGAAATCGTCGCCCGCTATGAAAGCGATCCGCTGGATGTACACAATGCTCTCGATTACCTGCTGCGGGTCAGCCTTCATGACTGCCTGGGGTGTGAAAATTCAGTCGAGGGCGACCATATCTGGTGCCCTGACTGGAAACTGACCATCACACCGGAGATCGAACAGATTACAGAGAACGGCATTGTGCTGAATTTTTATCTCTTTGCGCCGCAATGGGGCAAGGAACTGTTCGAATGCTCCGTCGGCATGGGCAGCAGCCCCAAGCAGGCCCTTGGCATGGCCTGCGGCTCGTTTTTATTTTCGTTTATACAGGGCGTCGGCCTGATGGAGCGGCGGGAACAGGCGCTGGAGCTGGAAACCAGCTTTGCCGGCAAACCGCATCGTTGGCGCGCCTACATCAGCGACGTGATTGGCATGGGCGATTCGCCAGATCTTGATAGCCCTTCCCATTACTGGGACATCCTCAGCGAACACATCGCCAAACGTCTTGGCAACCAGAAGCTGTGCTATGTCAAGGTGTACGGCGCTAAATCCGGGGACGACGTGACCGGCGAATGCCGTATTGACGATATCAAAAGCGAGGAGTTAAGCGCCCTGGTGGCTGGGTTGGTTGAGCAATGGGATGTTGAGGGCTTTGCATCCCACAAACAATTTTTCTTCATCCGGCAAGAGGAGGAAACCACCTTGCCAAACGCATATCTTGGCTGGGATGGCCGGGAACGGCTCAAGCACAAGGTGAAAACAGCAGCGCAGATGTTTCATGCCTGCGACAATCAGGAATTGTACGATTCTCTGCCCCAACGGCTGGAAGAAGCCCTGAAGGATCCGACTCTGGCAGCGGAGTGCTATGCCTTTCTGCCGGAAATCTGCGCAGAAAACGCCTTTGATGAAGTTACATATTCCGAGACGATCGATATCTCTGTTGGAGGCCGGCCGGCCGCGACATGCTATAAAAACCAGCTCGCGGATTATTGGCCCCTGCATCACGCGCTCTTTACACTGTTTGAGGAAGGGGCCTTTGGCGAGGAAGCCAATGCCATCTATCAGGAATACATCCGTGTCAGCTCTATTTATAATGCGATCTCCCAGATGCAAAAGAAGGAGACGCATCTCAAGGACGCCAAGTTGACAGCGTTGCTGTACCATGTAGGCGGCGGCTTTGAAATCCGATAGGATCGCGCGCCTGCTGATCTTTAAAGATTTTTTATCAGGAATCACATTGTAGCAAGGCCAGAACTTCGCTCTCATCGCTGGGGTCATTGGTGCCCAGCTCGCCGCGGAAAGCGCGGGCGAGGATGGCTTTTTTGATGAGGCCGATCTGCTCCAGCACCCCTTCGGCGGCTTCCTTGGCCTGCCGCTCTTTGGCAAGGAGATTGTCAAGGATACGGACGATCTCGGTTTGCTCGTCTAAAGAAGCAAATGATAGTGGGATAGTCTTAACTTTTCCTGCGCTCAGATTAAATAGCCCCGCAGTGGTTTTGGCTCGCTCCTGCATAACGGATTTTCCAGCTTGGCTATTTAGATAAGAAAGCACATACTCTGGCAAAACATCTGCTGTTTTATTTCTCATCCGAATAATGTGATTTTGATGAATACAGAGAGGTAATTCATTATGCCACATTGCACAGCGACCGATTTCGTTACCACTACCGTTTCCTTCTACGATAAGGATATCCTTATCCTGTAGTTTGAGTTTTTCAAGTTCTTCCGGAGTCACCTCGAAATACCGTATATCCGAAAGATCAATTTTGTCTCTATACACATTTGCTACTGCCAGATACGGGATTGGATTATCTCTGGGACTACGAGCAGGAGTTTTTTGAATTCCTGAAACGATTTCAAAACATTCTACTAACTTATGCGTTTTCCAACTTTCCATCCCTACGCCGTGTTCTCTCCTCCACTGGGCGGTGAGGTCGCCGGTGAAAGCTTTGTGGAGGATGGCGGCTTTGCGGGTTTCAAAGCTGTCCAACGCATCCTGTGCCTTTTGTTTGGCCTCGTCCAGCTTGGCAAACAGGCTTTCAATGCGGTCAACAATGCGCTGTTGTTCGGGAAGGGGAGGAAGCGGTAAAGGCATCTGCTGAAGGATTTGACTACTCACTTGAGCAAAGGTCGTCCCTGTTGCATTATCATACAAATATTGTTCAAACGCATTAAAAAAATATTTGTAAAACGATCGATCTCCTATACAAGGTCTAATAGCCGCCACGCCTCTGCCAAGGCAATATTCTTTATCCGAATACACAGGCTTTCCTAATGTTGCGCGTATACATAGAATTAAATCCTGATTAGTGGACACTTTAGTTGGCACCTTCGTATAACGCGTTGCCTTGGGATATGCATCACCCATGTCAGCAGCACCACCAATTAAAGGCGTGCATCTGCTGTCATCTGTTGTATCCGCTCCAGAAGGAGATTGCCCCATTATTATTAAAGTAGTGCTATCCAGTCTAACCCAACACCAATTCCCTGGCACCGGATACGGCTGCTCGCTCTCTGGCACCAACGCCGCCTGCAAGCGCTCTTCTGGCGTCAGGGTTTCTTTTTTTCGCCCTCTCGCCATCAGTCCTGCACCTCCAGCGCCCGCAGCTCCTTCACCACGCTCATCAGCAGGTCGACGGCCTCTTCCAGATTGGCGGCGGCCTCCTCGGCGCTGTCCGCCGGGTCGGGCAGGTCGTTGTAGTCCAACACCGAGTCATCCCGGATGAGGCCCAAATCCAGGCTGTTGCCCTTTTCAGCAATCTGCTCCCGGGTAAAGACGCTCCACCGCTCATCCTGCACAGCATGGCGCTCCTCAGCCTTGTAAGCCTTCTCAAAGTCTGCGAAATGTTCCCTTTTTAGCGGTGTGGTCTTGCCGAAGCTGGGCATATTGGTACGCAGATCGTAGAACCAGACCTCCTTCGTGTTGCCCTTGCCGCTCTTGCCCCGGGTAAAGAACAGCACATTGGTTTTGACGCCCTGGGCGTAGAAAATACCGGTGGGCAGGCGGAGAATGGTATGGAGATCACATTTGTCCATCAGGTCACAGCGGATCTTCTCGCCGTCGCCGTCCGCAAAGAGCACATTATCGGGCAGCACCACGGCGGCCCGGGCTTTGCCGCTCTGCTTCAGGCTGCGGTAGATGTGCTGGAGGAAGTTCAGCTGCTTGTTGCTGGTGGGGAAAGTGAAGTCGTCCCGGGTGGCGCGTTCGCCGCCCTTCTTGGTGCCGAAGGGCGGATTGGTGAGCACCAGATCAAAGTCGTGGAGGGCCTTGCCCTGATTGGACAGGGTATCTGCCAGCAAAATCTGGCCGTCGATGTCATGCAGCATGGCGTTCATCAAAGCAAGACGATGGGTATCATGAACCAGCTCGCAGCCGGTAAAGGCCTCGTCCCGTTCGAACCTGGCCTGGTCAGAATCCAGATTGTAAAAGTCGTCGGTGTGCTCCTTTACATACTGATGGGCGGCGATCATAAATCCAAAGGTGCCGCAGGCGGGGTCGTTGCACCGCTCACCGGGCTGGGGCTTCATCAGCCGTGTCATCACGTCGATAAGGACGCGAGGGGTGAAGTATTGACCGGCGCCGGACTTTTTCTCGCTGGCGTTTTTCTCCAGCAGTCCTTCGTACAGGTTGCCCAAACCCTCTTCCCGGGCCGAGTACCAATCCAGGCCGTCGATGGCGGTGATGATTTTTTCCAGGTTCTTGGGCTCGTCGATGTTAGTGGCGGAACCCTGATAGATCTCCCGCACCCGGCCGGTGCAGTTTTCTCCCAGATGAACGAGCAGCTCTTTATAGAACTTCTTCAGTTCAATGCCGCTTTTAGCGGTAAGCTCATTCCAGCGGTATGCGCAGGGGATCTGGCTTTCCGCGCCGGTCTCCTTTGCCATCTTCAAAAACAGGATATAAGTAAGCTCGGTGACATACTGGTGATAGGTAATACCATCGTCCCGCAGCACATTGCAGAGGTTCCAGAGCTTGGATACAATTTCCTGGGTGGTCATGGCCGCTCCTCCTGTGGTAAATATGCGCTCGCGTCTTGAGGCGTAAGCCCATAATAGTAAGTGCCAAAAATCTCTTTCGTTCTCTTTAAAATGTCAGAGTGATTTTCTTTTAATCGAAAAAGCAGATGGTCAATCCGGATACGGCCCAGATAAAACTCCTTTGTATTCCCGTTTATATAAACCATGCCATCTGTAACGCCCACAAAAAAGTCAGAAAGAAAAGCGTCTGGATTTTTTGGATGTCTTTTTTGCGCAATACCGGTTCCCTTAATGTAGTCCCTTTCATGCTCATTGATATTACGCCACTGCCGTATCTCTTCCCGTTGTTCTTTCGAGGCAATTGCATCTAAAAGAGCTTCTAGGGAGGGATCATCTTTTTTCTGCAACGCCCTTTGCAGTTCATCCAAATAACAAATTGTTTGATAGACCGCTGTGATCAGAAACTGTTTTTCCGCCTGTAGCAAACTGCTGATTTCGCCTTGCTCCCAAGGCAATTTCCCCTCAGTGGGCTTTTCACAGACATCTATAAAGCGCAAAAATTGATACAGGCACGCGTTACACCACTGTGCTGTGCGTAATGCCAACTCCCCAATACGTTGATTCCCGCTCTTTATTGGTGTATTCTCTATCAAGCGGTTCTCCCTCCGTCATCGTACAGATACTCGTTGAGTTCCAGCACGATGCTTTCTAACTTATTTTGGAAAATCCGGTCGATTTTCTTAAACCCGCCCTCACCTCTGAATCGGGTGTCCTCATCGAAAACGCCCACATTGAGCACGGATTCCTCCATGAGGTATTTTTCCATGCGGCCGATCCACTTTTGCTCGATAGCCGTGAATTTATGGGCCTTTTTCAGCTTGTCCACCGCCCGGCGGATACGGGCTTCGTGGCTGATGAGGGTAGAGCCGATGGCATACCGGCGAATCAGGCTGATAATGTCCGCCGTCATCTCCTCGTTGGTCAGCTCCGATATGGCGGTGTTAAGCTGCTGGATGGTGAAGCCCTCCCGGTCCAGCGTCAGGCGCAGGTCCTTTAAGCTCGCCCGGGTCAACTCCTTCGGCCGGGTGCAGACGATATTCAGCGCCGCCACCTCGTTGAGATGGGTCTGTACATAGCCGGCAAAGTCGTCCAAATAGTCCTCCGGGCGGCTGCCGGTACCGTAACCACGGGTATGGCTGACCAGTTCATCCGGCGTATCGGAGACGACTACCTGGCGGTCGCCGTTGGCCCGAGGCTCCCCCAGCAGTTCAAACAGGTCCCGATGCGCCAAAATGCGGCTGCGGGCCTGCTGAGGCGGCTCCTGTCCCAGCTGCTGAATAAACCGGCTGGGGTCCATACCGCCGGTCATGCTGACGAAATGCTCCATGGTCTTGCTGTCCAGTTTCTGCTTTTTCCTCTGGAGTTTTGCGATGATCTGGTCGATCTGGTACTCGATCTGTTTTTCCTCTTCCAGCACTTCCAGGCCGTCCAGCAGTTGCCCAAAAGAGACGGACGGATTGGCCGCCAACGGTTTCATGGTGTTAACCGCTTCCAGGGATTCATAGACGCCCACCGGGTCGTAAATCTCAAAATGGGTCTTATGGATCTTGGGGCACAGGCGGGTAGCACGGCCCAACATCTGCTCAAACAGGATGCGGGATTTCACCCGGCGCAGGAACACCAGGTTGGTGATCTCCGGCACATCGATGCCGGTAGTCAGCAGATCCACGGTGACGGCAATGCTGGGATAGCGCTCATTCTTGAACCGCTTGATGGCCTCCTGTACCTTTTTGGGATTGCCGCCGCCCACGCTGCCGGTGATCTTCATGATCGCGTCGTTGTCCACTCCGTATTCAGTGTAGATGTTCTTAAGGATGTCCACGATCATGTCGGCATGCTGATCATCCACGGCATAGATGAGCGTTTTGCCCTGTTCCTCCGGATTCTCCGGGTCGATGTCTTTGGCGATCTCGGCCAGCACCGCCTCGTTAAAAGGGCGGGTGATGACCTTCTTATTGAACTGCTCCACATCGAAGTCGAGTTCATCGTTGAGCAGTTCGCTGTTGGTGATTTCGCCGGTCACCGGGTCGTAGACGGTGACGGTATCGCCGGATTGATAGTGGATGCCCTCATCGCGCAGTCTGGTATGGAGATCGTGGGGCGCGTCGTGATCCACCAGATACCCCTCGATGACCGCTTCCCGATAGGTATACTTGAAGACCGGCTGGCCAAAAATCTTGGTAGTCTGGAGGGCAGGGGTAGCTGTCAGAGCGATTTTCACCGCATCAAAGTACTCGATCACGCTGCGGTATTTGCTCTGGTAGTCCCTCTGATCCCGATAGAGAAGTTCCGTGTCCCCCATCTCCTTGTCCAGAAGGTAGCCCCGGTGGGCCTCATCCACAATGATCAGGTCATAGTCGCTGACCGCAGGCATGGTTTCCCCGTCATTATAGAGAACGCGTTTCACCATCCCCTGTACGGTGGCCACCTGGATGCGGGTCTCCCGCTCGATCTCCTTGTCTTCCAGCCCCTTGATGTTATAGATGTCCGCCAGAGGCATCAGGTCCTCCAGCCTGACCTCTTTGAACACATCCAATGCCTGCTCGCCCAGGGCGGTGCGATCCACCAGGAACAGGATTCGTTTGAAACGGCCGGTCTTCAAAAAACGGTAGATCATGCCCAGCACTGTTCTGGTCTTGCCCGTACCGGTTGCCATAGCCAGCAGGGCCGTATTTTTCCCATCCATGATGGCTTGTTCGGCCGCCTGAATGGCTCGCAGCTGATAATCTCGGAGATTCAGCCCATCTTTATCCCGCAGCAGATCAAAGGCCATCTGCTCCAGTTTCCGATTGCCTGCATCGATATCCTTATCCATCAGCTCCAAAAGATTATCCGGACTCATCCATCCCCGCAGAGCCTTCGGTGCATTGGAGGGCTGGCGGAGATCCAGAAACCAGATACCGGACTTTGTTTTATACTGCTCCAGATATGGCCTGCCATTGGTCGCAAAGGTAAACGGCACTTTATAACTGCCCCAGGTCCCAACCTGGTACTGCCCATCTGCCGCGCGAATATTGCGGGGATAGTCCTTCCCCTGATAATCAATCACGGAGGGAATGTCCTTGTGCTCCGCCTTTGCTTCAATGATACCGACAAATTGCAGGCCTATAAAAAGAGCATAGTCGGCATAGCCATGATTTCCTACTGTGGAGTCCGTAGGCCATTCAGCGATGGCGATGTTCCGACCTTTGGCAGGGAGCGTTCCCTTTGAGAAGCGCAGGTTCTCCGTGTCGGCCTCCCAACCCACCTGCCGCAGCTGCTGGTCGATGAGGAACCGCGTCTCCGCCTCGGTCCTCTGGCGCTGGCTGGCCGTCTGGCTGGCCCGCTTGCGGCGGCTGTCTTTAGAAATCGCTTTTGTCTGTGCGGCTCTTGTCACGGCCTGCTGTGTCAAGCGGGTTTCGGTTTGCTCTTCCGCCGCCTGATCGATGGCCTTTGCCTGCCGCCGCGGAGCAGGCATCACAAATTCATGGTGTTGATAATTCCAGTCGCCATAAGTCTGCATGAACCATTCGCACAGGCTGTGCGCCATAGGCAGAAGCGCCGTTGCATCTGTGACAGAAGCATAATTCTCATGAACCGCCTTATTGCGCGCCTTGCGGAGAACGTGCAGAATATCCACCAGATCCTGTGTCAGCAAGCCCTCACAGTAGAGGGTATCAATCCGCTTTACCGCTGTATGATCGTCTGGAAGTGAAATCCGGTCATAGGTAAACATCAGATTGACGATTGTTTCGCCAATCATCCCCAGCTTCATTAAGCAGGAGTTGGGATCACTGTAACAGTATTCTTCTGCCAACTGGCCAAAGTTGAATAAAACAGGGAAATCTTTCTCTAAAAAACAAAAGTTGCTGTTCATGATATCCCTCCATTCTCTAAAGATAGGGCGTTTACATCTTTTCCCGTTCCCAAAACACCTTCACATTATAATGATTCATAGTGCTTCCTGATTTTTTGAGCCATAAGTTCCCGCCGCTTCTCCAAAAACTCGCCATAACGGCTTTCATCCATATCAAAGACCTCCAGGGGAATGCAGTTCATTTGCAGATTTTTCATCAATATATCCCGATCTGTGATGGAACCACAAGTGATTATCCCGGTATCACACTGGGCCAATGCTTCCCGGAAATACACGGTTGGCGCCTTCCTACCAATAGATTTATTAACCTGTGCATCCAAAAAAGCATAATTTGCAACTTGATTATACTTCCCTCTCTCATACCCCAGCGATTTAAGATATTCTTTGGAGAATACATGGTGGACGTCTGCGGCGGTTAAGAGGAGATCACGAATCTGAAGATTATTGGACAATAGGGAAATATCATTCATCGCAACCTGCGCCGCCAAGTAAACAAGATAGGAAGGATTGTTGGTCGACGTATTGCAGAGATTCTGCGGAACCGCTACTTTCCAAAATGTGTCAGACAATGTTGCCGCTTCAATGTCTTTTAAGGTTGAAAGCACACCGTTTTCATTAATAAGACGAATATCCCGAGCAAAAGCCGACTCAGGCGAGGCGCTATATCGTCCCGTTAACACAGATAATACGTACCATTTTTGTACTGTCCTCTTCACCTCGCCAGGAGATGCTTCTCTCGTTCGGGTAAGTATGAGATACAACGTATACGCAAAGTCTAAAGCCATTTGTGAACTAACCACCTTGCTGGAGACGAACCCTGCACCTCGGAGAGCAGCCATAAACTGCTTGAAATTATACTCGCTGAATACGTTCAGTACGCCCGCTTTCAGTTTTGCATAGGTGTCAGCAGTAATCTCTTCCCGATACTCTTTTGTATCGAAATCCCGGCCCGATAATAGGCTTACAAGATCAGACAATTTAGCGCGGGGAAACTTATGCATAAATGCCACTCGAAGGACATCATCATAATCCGGGTCATAAACATCGTCCCGTTCATCTTTTAGCCATGAAATCTTCGGCCAATACTCGGTAGCAGCGAACGTAGCGTCCTCCCGAGCGATGAACCTGGCAAAAGAGGGGTCTACCGCCAAGTGTGCAAAGTAATCGATAGCCTTACGTAAAGTGTTGCCACCGTATATCTCATCCGAGGCAATTTTAGACATAACAAAGTCGCCTTGGCTTAATGCAGTGCCTTTGGAATTGATACGGATAAATATGTCTGTGACCACATCAATATCCAAGTGCTCTGAAAGCTCAATCACACCAATGGACCGATTCCCAATAGCGCGAAGTTTTGTTATGATTCTGTCCAGCTTCTCTGGTTTCATTTCCGGATTGTCAGTACAATATTGGGTAATAAAAGAAAATACCGAAAAGTCGTTTTTGAATACATCCGCGATGTCCGGTATCCATCGCTTGCTCCTGAGATGGCTGGAGTCCTGTACTGCAAAAATATCCGCATCAGGAGCATCAGAAAATGCCTGAAATGGGTCAAATGCGATTTTGACGCGGTCTTCTTTGTAGCTGCTATTGATAACTGGTATTCCGGCAATAGCAGTCATTAAGGCGGTGACACGTTGTTGTCCGTCAATTAGAATTTTCTTCCCGGCAGAAACACTTCCGTCTTTCAATCGAACATTGGGATTTTTCCAGATAATCAAATAGCCGGTTGGATAGCCTTTATACAGAGAATCCAAAAGGTCCCGTACCTGTGTACGCTTCCAAACAAAAGGGCGCTGAATTTCCGGAACTGCAATGTCTCCCGATGCAATCAAACCTAAAATTGCGCTGACACTCAATGAATTGGGGGTGTACTTCTCTATTTCCATAATGCTTAATCTCCCTTTTCATCATCCAGTATTAAGATTGCGGGTAAAGCAAATCGGGCAAATATGCCCCAGCTGTCTTACGTTATAGTTCCTTCATAATTTCTACAAACTGCTCAAGTTTATAGGCTCCACCAATACCAAAATCCTTTTCTTTATTCTTGGATCGTTCACGTTGTCATTGTAGACCCAGCCCTCGTTGCCTGTGTTGTAGGGCGGATCAATATAAACGCACTTGACCTTCCCCTCGTGCTGGGGCAGCGGGGCTTTGAGCGCCTCCAGATTGTCCCCCCGGATAATCATGTTTTCGCTTTGGTCTGCGTTGTATGTATACTGTTCCTCCAGTACCCGGTAGGGAACCTCCAGGTGATGGTTGACGACTTTATCCTTGCCAATCCATTCAAGTGTGGACATAAATGAATCCTCTCTTACCTGCTGAACTTCTATAACAGTCATTTTTACACAGCAAGCGAATATAGAAAAATTATAGCGCATTGGTATCCAAATAGCAATTCATTTGAAATACCCTCGCTGATTTTTGACGTTCCCACCGCCTTCCTCACAACTGCAATGTACAATTCTGCCACAGAAGCGGGAGGAAACGGTATAGGTAGTTGCGCCGTTCCAGTGTGGCAGGCGGCACGGATTTTTTCCGAAGCTGAAACCGGCTTTGCCGGTTTCCCTGCCGCCTTGCGGCAGACAAGCCCGAGTGGTATAATCAAGAGGAAACAAATGGAATAGAAGTAGGAATGAATATTATGTAAGACCGCAGGGGGGTCAGAAAAGATAGCGAGCGGCAAATCGAAATTTGAGGGGACAATGTATGAAAGATATAAAGCGAAAAGGCGCCAGAACAACAAAGGATATTTCGCCGGAAATTCTAGAAAAGCTAAATCATGGCGAGATAGAAACTGCAAATATTGTAGAATGGTTTGCGATTGACAGGCGGCAATTACTTTCCATTGTGTTGCTGCAAAATAAGAGAGAAATCTATTTGCAGCCTATTTTAGAACACGTCAATCAACTGAAAAAACAGACATCTAACACCATAAGCGAAGCGATTGGAGAGGGGCTTTTTTTGCAGGCTGACAAACATTGCGACAAGGAATGTTTAAAAATAATCGCAAACCATTCCTCCGATTCGGTTCGTAGCTGGGGATGTTTTATGGTGGGAAAGAACAATTCCTTGAGTCTTAGCCAAATGCTTAAGGAAATAGAAGCTTTTGCAAGGGACAGTCATTTTAACGTTAGGGAAGAAGCATGGGTAGCTGTCCGCCCCTCGGTCATTTCTAATCTGCATGAGAGTATTAGCATATTATCAGAGTGGGCATTGGATGAGAATGAATATATTCGGCGTTTTGCAAGCGAGATTACACGTCCCAGAGGCGTTTGGTGTAAACACATTGAGGTATTAAAAACAACTCCTGAACTGGCTTTATCAATTTTAGAACCTCTAAAATCAGACAAATCCAAATATGTTCGGGATAGTGTTGCAAACTGGCTAAATGATGCAAGCAAAACACAACCGGAATTTGTTAGAAATCTCTGTGAAAGATGGAAAGAAGAAAGCAACACGGAGGAAACAAGATACATTATTAAGAAAGCTTTAAGAACGCTTCGTAAATCAGAGGAAGCGGTATAGAGGGAATCATCGTAGAGGAGATATGAAAATGGTGCATATAAGGAAAGCAAAAGAAACAGACCGTAATAATGTGGCGTTATGTATTGCAGAGGGATTTGAAAAGTATTTTTCAATATTATGTAAAGATTATCAAAAAGTGGCGGATGCTATCGCAATGGGATTGAATATAGAAAGATTTTATGTAGCAGATATAAAGGGAAATATTGCGGGAGTGTTGGCAATTTCTGATTGCAATGGCAGAGCCGCAAAAGCAGAAAAAGTATCTTTGAAGAAGCATTTTGGGTTTATTAAAGGAATTATTGGTACTTTTGTTTTGAAAGAAGAATTTGAAAAGCAACTTGAGTATCCTGTTACAACTGGATACATAGAATTTGTAGCAGTACGAAAAAAATACCGCAAACAAGGTATTGCTACAACTATGCTTCAAGAAAGTATGTTGCTTACAAACTATCAAGATTTTGTACTTGATGTTACTGATATAAATAATTACGCTATTAAATGTTATACGAGTATCGGGTTTGAGGAATTTAAGCGTATTCCAGAAAAACACGGTAAACAAAAAGGTTTTAATGAGAGGATTTTTATGCGGTATTGTCGCAATTGATGTAATAATTACATGGTGCTAGCACCATGTAGATACGGCAATCAAGGAGAAAATCTGTGATACCCGTATGATATCTGTTTGCTCTGAAACTGTAAATACGGCGTAAAATATGGATATTATGGCTATGAAAACCCTTAAAAAGCGATTAAAAATTTAACAATTATGTTATAGTTATAGGGAGATAAAATATGCTTAGCAGCTTACCGGTTGCCGGGAAGCTGCTAAGCTGGTCAACTGAGAAGGCCACAGCATAGCCGTGGCCTTCTCAGTACAAAAGACGGGCTATCAGCTTACCGCCGATAGCCCGTCTTTTGTTATCACATTCCGCTTGTCGGCTGCCCAATCTGAATGTTCCTCAATACTTCCTTATCAGGTGTCAACCTTTTGAACTGCGCCCTTTTTTATTTTTATATGTATCCTGTTGCTATCTTTTAATCAAATGGCCCCATGCCTGTCCTGCTGCTTTGGAATCAACCAGATGAATTTTTTCAAAGAACCAGAACAAAGCAGGTTACAATTGGAATTGGAACACATCCTGTGTTCCGTTGTAATCGCGTATAAATTCCTTGCTGTTATGCAGGCGCGTGACAGTGGCAAACGCCTTGCCGTCCTTGAGGTAGTTCAGGGTATAATCAATCGCATACGGCGCATTGGCAAGCGCATTGTCAATCAGATAGCTCGATTCAAAAGCTGTTATATCAAATAAATCGTCATCGCTCATGCCTTCAGAAGTTAGATTGAGAGTAAGAGACACATTATATATATTCTTCTCACTCCCCGCACTTACAGCACATTCATAATATTCGTCGCCTGTGATATCCGCAGACAGATTTTCGCTGATAAACGTATTGATCTCATTGATGGCAGCGTCAGATTTTTGGCCGCAGGCTGCCAGAGAGACGATTGTAAACATGGCCAAAAGCATGGCCAGGAATCGATTTTTCACTGTGATTGCCTCCTCATGGAAAAACGCGGGATGCACGCGCATCCCGCGTCCAATTTATAAATAAAAAATAGTTGTGAAGCAACTATTTTTTTGCGCATCCGCCAGCTCTGTGGGCAGGCGCATTTTAATCAAGCGGCCCCGCGCCGGGGACGGCGCGGATGGCCAATTTTTTATAGATTGCGCAGCGCAATCTATAAAAAATTACATCTCGCTGATTTCAACCGAGGTGATCGCAATATCCTCTTTCGGCTTATTTTCGCCATCGCGCTCGACAGCCGCAATCTTCTCTACAACATCCATGCCCTCGATCACCTGTCCAAACACCGTATCGCGGAAATCGTAATTTGGTACGCCGCCGGCATCCAGATACTTTTGTACCACCGATTCCGGGAATCCGCCGTCGAGCATTTCGTCGGCCAATTCCGTTGTGATCTCACTGTTCTGAACAATGAAGAAGCGGCTTCCATTCTGATTAGGCGCACCGCCGTTGTCCATTGCCACAGCGCCATTAAAATGCCACAGATTCAGACTGTATTCATCAGCGAATGCGCCGCCGGCATTGCTGTCCCCGCCGGTCCCATCGTTGTTCGGGTCGCCTGTCGTCATGCGCACGCCCGGCACGACCTCATAGAATTTGAGTCCGTTATAATATCCCTTTTCCGCCAATGCGATAAAGTTCTCAACCGCTTTTGGAGCCTCGTCGGGATAAAGCGCGATTTTAATATCACCGAGGCTTGTCTTGATGGTCGCGACCTTGCTGCCCGCAGCAGGCGTTTCAAACTGCTTTAAGCTGATCGTTGATTCATCGATCTGCATGTTGTGCCCATAGATTTCAGCTGGTGTGGACGGCATACTCGTTGCCTGTGACGCGCCGGCGGAAGCCGTAGACGAAGCGTCGCCCGCCGGTTCGGGGTTATCCTTACCGCAAGCAGCCAGCATGGAAATCATCAGAGCCGCGCAAAGGAGCATGGCTATTTTTTTCATAACGATTACCTCCGTAATGGATGTGTGATACGACGCCGCGCGGCAGTGCGCGACACCGTCTGTTCCCAAAAATCAGGCGCCGATACTCCTCATATTTTAACATAAATTTGGACGAAATCAATTCGATGCGCCGGATATTCATAGTAAGTTTACTTTTACAGCGTCCGGCAAATTGAAAACGGCGCCGGTTATCACCGGCGCCGTTGTTTAATTTTTACATTGGACTGCACCAATCGATACGAAGCCTCTTTCGGCCGTCGTATGCGATTATCTCGTGTGAATGGGTGTGTGAAAAACTCGTTCCTTTTATCTGCAAGTAACACTCTAAAAACATCACGCTGCGGTTACTGTCACAGCGGATGGGCATATTGGCCCTTGCTTTTGATTACTTCGTGCAAGTCAATCGGTCAGAGTTTCAGAATCCGCGGATTTTTCCGGCCTGCATACGAACCGTCTGGAGAAACAACCGCACGGATATCTATTCTGTTTTATCCCCTTCATTTGCGTCCCGCCAACATTTTCAGCCCTTCACCCGACTGATTATGCCAGCGGTGGGGAGTGCGCCGCTTTGCAGTCTTTCTTTACAATGCTTTGGATAATCCCATTTATGATTGGAACACTTTAATTACAGATTATTTGTCCGCATTGAAACGATCTCGCCTCTTGCGATTAGACATCTTCCTTTCGGTATTCTTTAGATGAGAATAGCCGTTAACAATTCCTGTTTTCCTGGGTTCAAAACTTTGGATTGTCTGAGGAGTTTATATTTTGTCTGGACGAAACCTGCAACCACATGGTCCGAAATTGTCATCTAGAAAGAATCGCTGTCCGGCGCACAGTCCCCCGACGCAAATGAGAAACTGTGTGAATCTTCGTACATGGGAACCACCGCCTTTCTTTCTGTGTTGCCTTTTTGCTTCCCTTCTCTGTACTTTTATTATATGCGCTGTGTCATAAGAAATCAATATATATTTTCAACAAATTAACAATAAATATATGCACAATATGCTGAAAAGAAAGCATTTGACATTTTTGAGCTGATGCATTATCATGTTAATGTAAACAAAATGCGGCACACGCAAAAAGGAGTATATTGCTTATGGCTGATCTGGGAAACGAGGAATACGGGCCGGAGCTGATCACGCTGATCGACGACGAGGGAAATGAACACGAGTTCGAGATCATCGACACCCTTGAGCTTGGGGAGCAGCGTTACATTGCGCTGATTGCCGGCAACGACGGGCCGCAGGGCGATCATGACGACGATGGCGAATTGGTCCTGCTCAAGTCTGTTATGGACGGCGGCGAGGAGTTTCTGGAGGCCATTGAGGACGAAGCTGAATTCGACCAGGTCGCGGCTGTGTTCATGGAGCGCCTGTCCGACAGCTTTGAGTTCACCGAGGGCGAAGACGGCGAATAAAACAGGATTTGTAAAACCTCCCTGCTGTACCCGACAGCCCTGCCCTTTATACTCCAACAACTGTACTTTGGGAGCTTCGTTTTCACGCGCGGAGTGCAGACCTCCCCTCTAAAGGGATGAAGGGAGCTGGAAACGCGTAAGCGGGCGTACCCACCTTGTCGTATGACGGGGGTTTACAGCTGGCAGGGCATCGATATGGCGGGGGTTTGATATGTCAATAAGGGCCGCGGCTGCTTTTAGGCAGCCGCGGCCTTCAGCGTGTCGAGTTTTTCGACACGCTGCTGGACGGGGAACCCGAATCGCTGCGGCTCACAGGCTCGCCTTGCTTACTTGTTTCCCCGCCAGTACCACCCCTCCTCTTGCCAAACCGCCCGCAGAGCGGTTTGGCGCTTCAATGTATTTTTGTCCGGCACATGTCTGGACAAAAATGGATTTTTACAGCAACAGCGCATTGTCAGGCCTGTCGGACTTTTTTGACAGTCAGAGGGCCGCGGCTGCCTGAAAGCAGCCGCGGCCCTTTCGGTTTGCAGAAATTTTTTGGCCGTCTGTCCCTTGTCCTCATCCCACTATCTGATAGCCGCCGGACAGCCCCTTTGTATCGACAAGGTACCGGCGGTAATTGCGCGGGTCGACAAGTACGCGTACCGTTGTACGCCCGTTTAAAAACGGCGCCGGGTCGCTCCACAGATACGCGCTGCGAAACCGATAGATCGTGCGCGTCTCCGCGTCGGTGTAGTGGCATTCGATCACATATGGGACGCGGCCGCAATAGCGCACCCCATATTCGCGGACACAGCCGTCCAACTGTGCATTGACCGGACGCCCGTTTTCAAGCAGCCACCGGTGTAGGCGCGCCCGCCGGGCAATGACAAGCAGTCCGGCCAGGCCGACCAGCAAGGGGATTGCACCGCACAGCAAAAACGGCAGCATTGCGACCACACCCATCCGGAGCGGAGCGGCCAGAATCACGCCCAACACTGAAAACAACAGCCCGACGCCCGAAAAAATCATAAAAAACAGCCGGAGAAATTTTATGAGATCGCGGCGCAAAGCGACGCCCCCTTTTTCATACGGATATATCCAACGCCGCGCTTTCCGCCGGGGCCGTCTCCACAGCGGCCTGTGCTGGTGCAAAGCCGTCCACAGGCGGCAGCGGCGCGGCGGCCTGCGCCGCCGCATTTTCAAAGAATCCGCCGCCTTGCGCAGCCGCACGATCCTTTGCGGTTTCCTTCATCGCATAATTTGCTTCCTCCCTGCGCCGCTTTTTACGCCGGCTGGCCAGCTCGCCGCGCAGGCTTTCCGCCTTTTTCTGTTCCTGCTCTTTTTCAGCGCGGCGCCTTTGGCGCTCCAGCTGGTCCTCCTTGTCAAGATGGCGGATCTTGACGCGGGTGCGCTTCATCAGCTTTTCCATCCGCGCGATCATCCGGTTGGCTCTCGCCTTGTCCTTGCCTTCGCAAAGCGCCGCCGCCATCCGCAAGCTTGCCAGCGCGCGCATAGCCTTCCCCGCGACCTGCTGCACATCAAACCGCGACCGCGCGTTGGCCAGCTCTGTCGCGAGCTGCCCGACCTGATCATCCGGCAGCGAGGCTTTCACCTTTCCTCCGGCGCTGCCGGCGGACGCCTCCGCGCCGGCAGATTGGCCCGCCAGGGTGTCCTTCAGGCGCTCCTGTGCGCCGGCCGCCTGCTGTTCCTGCCCGCTGGCTGCCTGCCGTTCCTGCCCGGCCAGTCCTGCCTGATATGCGTTCTGATAACCGCCTGTCTGCCCGATTCCTGTTACAATCCGCATCGCCGACGCTCCTTCTTACACAAAATCCGATCACATTTCTATAGTAGCGGCCCTTATGTCCTCCCGTTTTTGACTCTTGCCGCAGCAGGGATTGAAGCGCGTACATGCCAGGTTCTATTTATTCGTTACACGCTCACATCCATTGAACTGCCCGAAGAAGGTTTTTTCACAAGCACATTGCCGCTTTTCACCAAATTGGCTTCGACACGTTCTCTTGTAACGCTGTCCAGTATGCCGGGATCAAACGGCTGTCCCGGCGCCCATTTCGGATTTGCCGCCTTGACCGCCGCATACATCGCAGAACGGTATTTGCCTTCATACTGCTGCAACGTCCACGTCCCTTTCGCACGATCCTCTTTCTTTACGCTTAACTGGTATTCTCTGAAAACCTGTGACCTTTTCGTGGTATTTCCATTGGAAATCCCGTTTTCCTGAATAAATTCCCTTTTCACATTGTCGAACATCTTCTGCCGCATTTTGTCAGACACGGGTATCAGCTGCTGCCATGTAGAGCGGTCAACCTTTCCATCTTCCCCATGATACATCCCAGGAACAACAATCCCTCCCGGCCCGACAAAATCCCCGTCAGAATTATAATTCTGCATCACATTTTTCATATAAGCATTCTCGCCGCCGAACAGCTCATACATCAATTTTTCCTCGGGCGACATTCTGGCTACCTCTGCACGATGAGCCACCAGAAAGTCCTTTGCCGCAGCCTTGTACTGTTTACTGTTTGTGTTAATGCCTGTATAAGCAGTATTTCTGCCGGCACCGAATCCACGAATGCCCAATGACATCATATCATTCCTTTCCGGCCTTTGTTTGTCATTTATAATATTCGGATTGAACAAACAGAATAAAAGAGGCTTTGTGAAGAAAATTTGTGCATTGGCGTCGCAGGGCACGGACGATAAATTTAAGCCGCGCCGCCTTATACAGGCGGCGCGGCTTTTTAAGGGAAAACAGTCCGGCGACTATTTCTGTGCACGGTAATAATTGATCAGGCAGCCGGCCAGGATAATGGCGCGCTCGTCGTCGGTCAGATCGCCGAGCGTCAGCTCGAACGGCCTGACGCCGTCTTTGGTAAGCGCATAGGCTGTGATGGAGGCGCGTTTTTCAGCGACCGCACTGCGGATATGCGGGATAAAGATGCTGTCATATTTCTCAAACGGCGGCTCCCCGTCGATCAAAAACGGCAGCATCCCCCAGTTGATCAGATTGGAGCGGTAACGCTTTGTCGCATATTCGCGCGCGATATTCGCCCATCCGCCGAGCACCTTCTGGCAGGAGGCGGCCTGCTCACGCGCAGAGCCGTCGCCGGGCTTGACCGCGTAAACGAGCGAGCCGCGCCCGATGGAGCCGTTGTCCACATTGGCAAAGCCTTCGATTGAGCGGATCACATGGATGGGGCAGGACGGGTCGTTGTCATCGAACGACGCGCCCTTTTCCAGCCGCATCTTCTCCCGCTTCTGCGACGCCTTTGCCCGTTCCACATACGCGGGGTCCTTGCGCGAGAGCGTGAATTCCGCCAGCTTCAGGGGGTTGGAACGGTAGGACGACGTTTCGCCCGACGGGATCAGCTCGTCGGTCGTTGTGACCGGGTCGGTGATATACGCGTCGGCCTCCAAAAACAGATGCTCTGTCAGCGGCGGCATCTCCGGCCAGTCGGCGATGTTCGGTCCAAACTTGAGCGGCAGCTCCGGCTCAGGCTTGCCCCAACCGTCATAGACGCGGTTTTTATAAACCTCACCGTGGAAAAGATAGGTGGGCTTTGTGAATGTCGTGTCAAGGTCGGTCGCAGGCGTGAGCACACCGCCGTTGCGGGCTGTCGCCGCAATGGAACGCGCGTCCATCAGCGCGACCGAAGCGATCTGACCGTTTCCGGGCTTGGAGCCTTCACGGTTTGGGAAGTTGCGCGTCGAATGGCGGATGGAAAGCCCGCCGTTCGCCGGCACGTCGCCCGCGCCGAAGCACGGTCCGCAGAACGCCGTGCGCATCGTCGCGCCCGCCTGCATCAGCTTGGCCGCCGCTCCGTTCTCCACCAGGCTGATATAGACCGGCTGGCTTGACGGATAAACCGACAGCGCGAATTCATCGACGCCGATTGAATGGCCAGCCAAAATATCGGCCGCGTCGCAGATATTGTCATACGTTCCTCCCGCGCAGCCTGCAATAACGCCCTGATCGACGATCAGGCGCCCATCCTTCACCTTGTCGCGCAGCGTAAATTTCAGGCCGGGATTGTCAAGCGCACGCGCGC
This sequence comes from Anaerotruncus colihominis, assembly GCF_010206195.1. Lineage (GTDB taxonomy): Bacteria > Bacillota > Clostridia > Oscillospirales > Ruminococcaceae > Anaerotruncus > Anaerotruncus colihominis_A. The sequence continues at coordinate 29,472 of NZ_VIQT01000021.1, forward strand.
CGTCCGCCTCGACCTGCGCGAGAATATCCATCAGATTTGCGTTCAGCTCGTCGATCTCATATGCGTTCGACGGATGGAACGGCATGGCGATCATCGGCTTGACCGTGGAAAGATCGACATACACAACGCCGTCGTAATACGCCCCGTCCTTTGGCGCAAGCTGTTTATACGCCTCGGGGCGGCCATGCAGCGCAAAATAATCGGAAATCTGGCCGTCCGTCTCCCAGATGGAGGAAAGGCATGTCGTCTCGGTCGTCATCACGTCGATGCCGCTGCGGTATTCCACGCCAAGATTGGCAATGCCGTCGCCAATAAATTCCATAACCTTGTTTTTGACATAGCCGCGTTTAAACACCGCGCCGATGATCGCGAGCGCCACGTCCTGCGGCCCCACGCCGGGATGCGGCCGGCCGGTCAGATACACGGCCACCACCTGCGGCCGCCTGATGTCATAGGTGCGGTTTAAAAGCTGTTTGACCAGCTCCGGACCACCCTCGCCAACGGCCATTGTGCCAAGCGCGCCATAACGCGTGTGGCTGTCCGAACCGAGGATCATTTTTCCACAGCCGCTCATCATTTCACGCATATACTGATGGATGACCGCCTGATGCGCGGGCACATAAATGCCGCCGTATTTTTTCGCGGCGGACAGCCCGAACATGTGGTCGTCCTCATTGATTGTGCCGCCCACGGCGCACAGGCTGTTGTGGCAGTTGGTCAGCACATACGGCAACGGAAAACGCTCAAGCCCCGACGCGCGCGCCGTCTGGACGATACCGACATACGTGATGTCGTGCGACGCCATCGCGTCAAATTTGATTTTCAGCTCGTCCATGTTTCCGCTGGTATTGTGCGCCTCAAGGATCGACCACGCGATCGTGTTTTTCGCCCCGGCTTCCCGGTCAGCTGTCAGGCCGCGCGCGGCCAGCGCCCCGGCGGCGTTTTCGTCGTCCGGGATAAGCTTCCCGCCGGCGTAGTATGCGCCGGTTTCGTATAATTTTATCATCAAAATACCTCCCGTATAAAATTTTCCAGCTCACAGACAGAATACCGCCTGCATTTTCAGGACTTCTTGTCCCTAAAGCAGCATGATAAACCCGGCCATCAGGGCGGCAGCGGGCCGCGCCCGCGTATCGCACCGGCCATGAAAAAGTAAAATAACCGCTATGCGGTTATTTTACCATATGGACAGGTCCCATGCAATGAATAAGCTGTATACATTTGTGCCAATGCTATATGGGAACAAAATACAACAGGCGCGGCAGGGCGCCGGAGGGGAGGCCGTTCTATGCGGCGGACAGAACAGAACAAGGGGCGCGTATTCCTGCTGACGTTTGCGTTGGCGGCGCTTCTGCTTTCGCTGATTATGGTTGGTACTGTGCTGGCCGTGCAGCCGACCATGCCGCAGAATCATGCCGACGAGCTGCCCGCACAGGAGCCGTCCTACCGCCCGGCCGCTTCCGAAAGCCTGACCATGGCGATTATCGGAAAAAACGCCTCCGGCGGCGCGTCCGATTTTTTGTTGATCCGTTTCAACCCTCAATATGGTCAGGTTCCGCTGGCTATGCTCCCGTCGGAAACGCTCGTCCCTTACCAGGGCGAGACGATGACCCTTGCGCGCGCTTGGGCGCGTGGCGGCGGCGACGGCGTCAAGCAGGCGTTATCAGAACGATTTGGCATCACTGTAGACCGCTATGCCGCTCTGTCGCGCGATATCTTTATCCGCATCGCGGAAAAGACCGGTTCTGTCGTGTTTGAAATGCCCTATGCCGTTTCCTATCACAGCGATGGTTACGACATCAACATCCCGGCCGGACGCCGCCGTCTCGATGGGCGTGATGTCGCCGACCTCTTTGCGGCTCCGGCGCTTGAAGGCGGTCCGGTGGAACGCGCTGCCCTGCTCGGTGAGCTGACCGCCGCGATCGTCAACCAAAACATCGATTCCGCCGGCAAGGATACTTCTCCCGGACTGTTCAAATTTATTGTAAATCTTGTGGATACGGATCTTTCCTATGTCGATTTCGAGCTGCGCCGCGATGCCGCGGATTTCCTTTCCCAGCTCGGCGACATATCGGTTGCCGGCAGCCTGGCTCCCTCCGGCACGCTGATGCCCGAAAGCCTCACCTTCGAGCTGTCCGAGGAATATGTCTCCACCGTGCGCAAATACTTCGGCGCTTCCTCATAACCCCCGCTTTTTTGAAAAAAAGCTCGGCAAAAACTTTCCGGCCTTTTTGAAAAAAGGCCTCGGCGAAAAACTTTAGTCGGCTGCGCCGCGAACAGTGGGGCGGGTTCCGGTATTTTTACAGGCTGCGCCGCGAACAGTGGGGCGGGTTCCGGTATTTTTACAGGCTGCGCCGCGAACAGTGGGGCGGGTTCCGGTATTTTTGCAGGCTGCGCCGCGAACAGTGGGGCAGGTTCCGGTATTTTTACAGGCTGCGCCGCGAACAGTGGGGCGGGTTCCTGTATTCGCGGCGCATTGGAATATTTTATTGGAAAACCTGTTGACATCTTTCCCCTGGTATGCTAAAATAATATCCGTCGCTATGAAGGAGTTGCAGCCGCTGGTGTAGCTCAGTTGGTAGAGCAGCTGATTTGTAATCAGCAGGTCGGGGGTTCAAGTCCGTCCACCAGCTCCATTGTTTTTTCTGTATTTAGACAAGTTCATATGGGAGAGTTCCCGAGTGGCCAAAGGGGGCAGACTGTAAATCTGTTGTCAGTGACTTCGATGGTTCGAATCCATCCTCTCCCACCAAGACACAAAGAAGGATGCCATGCGGCTTTAGCCGCGTGGCATCCTTCTTTGTTGGGAAATCTGAGTGTCGAAATTTTACTGGCGAACAGTATCGCTCTTCCCCATTTCACGAGCAGAGTCCGGTTTCTCTTGCAAAATATAGATAAAATAGGTATAATATATAGTATTTCATATATTTATGATACTGCAAGTATACAATTTTAGAGTATAGAAACTGCCCAGGCATATACAAATCGCCTCACATTTCTTCCAGATGCTGAAGAAGTGATTCTTGAAAAGGTTTTTTCATGAGATTTTGGTCCTTTAAACAACCCTGAAACAAATTGGCAGCGAAAATTTTTCTAAGGCTGTTAATCACATTACCTTTGCTAAGCGCATTGAATTCAAGGACGCCACAAGCGAGACATGGCAGCTGCGATCCATGTGACGGCGCAGTATCTCATATTTGAATTCTGGCTACGGATATCTTGGCTGTTCGGGCGCGTTGCAAGCCGATGCAATGTTGGGAGGAAGATGATATGTCACTGTTTAATAAATCCGCGAATGAAAAACGCCGGCGCGCCGGCCGGCGTGTTGATCCAAAAACATATACGGCGGACGGCACGCCGGTTTACCGCTATGGGGATGCGCGTGAAACAGGCTGGCGGCCGCCTGCGCCGACGCTTTACTGCAAGGAAATCGAAGCGCATATGGACAGCGCCTTTTCAGGACGGCAGGTTCATGTGCTGCATGAACTGATATCGGATTTTATCCATATTGACCTGCATGTGATGCAGCCGGACACGGCCGGCGGATATTTTGTCCTTTATACGACCGGTATGAGCGATTTGCCCATGTCGGTGCCGCGCGATATCCAGGGACGGCAAAACCTGGAGCGTGCGGAGCTGATGATGCTGCTGCCGGGCGATTGGGACATGCAGGCGCTCGGCGGCGATGTGCGGGAAGGCTGCTGGCCTGCGCGCCTGCTCAAATTTCTCGCACGCTTCCCGCATGAATATGATACATGGTTTGGCGCAGGCCATACCATTCCCAATACAGCCGATTATTTACCCTATGCCGAGAATACAGCCCTGAGCGGAACGATCCTGATCGATCAGCCGGCGATTGCCGGCCCGCTTAAGACGCGTGACGGCGTCCATATCAATCTTTATATGGCGCTTCCTCTGTACCGTGAGGAGATGGAGTATAAGCTTAACTATGGATTGGATGCGCTGATGGAGCGCATGGAACGGTTTAAGCCGTTTATACTCGATATTGCGCGCGAGAATGTCTGCGCAGACAGCGTGCCGGAGGGCGTATGATGGATGGCAGAAACCGCGCCGATATAAAACCCGGCGCGCTTGTAGATATCGTTTTGAAAAAGGATCAGCCGACCGGGGCGCTGACGCGCGGCCGTGTGTCTCGGATTCTGACAAACAGCCGCACGCATCCGCATGGGATCAAGGTGATGTTGGCGGATGGCCGTGTCGGCCGCGTACAGGCAATTTTGGACGACGAATAAGGAGGAACGGCAGATGGTTTTATTTTTGGAATATCCCAAGTGCAGCACCTGCCAAAAGGCAAAAAAGTGGCTCGATGAAAACAGCGTGGCCTATACGGCGCGTCATATTGTTGAACAAAATCCGTCCGCCGATGAGCTGCGCGATTGGGCGGGGCGTTCCGGGCTGCCGCTCAAGCGTTTTTTCAATACCAGCGGCCTGCGTTATAAGGCGCTGGTATTAAAGGACAAGCTCCCCAATATGAGCGACGAGGAGCAGTTCGCACTGCTTGCGACAGATGGAATGCTGGTGAAACGTCCGCTTGTGATCGGAGACGGCTTTGTGCTCGCGGGCTTTAAGCCCGCCGAATGGGAGCGGCTCAAGGCATGACGCGCCGCCTGTTTTACGAGGACGCCTATATAAATGCGTTTGACGCTGTTGTAACCGGCTGCGAAATGATCGTTGACGCATGGTCCGTCACGCTTGATCAGACCGCGTTTTATCCCGAAGGCGGCGGCCAGCCCGGCGATACGGGCGTGCTTGGCGGCGTGCGCGTATGCGATACCCAAGATGGGCCGGACGGGGAGATCCGCCATATAACCGACGGGCCGCTTGCCGTCGGAACAGCGGTACACGGCCAGATCGATTGGCCGGCTCGCTTTTCACGTATGCAGCACCATACCGGGGAGCACATCCTTTCAGGATTGCTGCACAGCCTGTACGGTGTTGACAACGTTGGGTTTCATATGGGGCGCGACGCTGTGACGATTGATCTTGGCCGCGAGCTTTCATGGGATGAATTGCTGTGCGCCGAGCGGCTTGCAAATGAGACGGTCTGGCGCGATGTACCAGTGCGGATCGAATATCCGGACGCCGGGGCTCTGGCGGCGCTTGCTTACAGAAGCAAAAAGGCGCTTTCCGGTGCGGTGCGCATTGTAACCGTACCGGACGCCGATATCTGCGCCTGCTGCGGGACGCATACGGCACGCACCGGCGAGATCGGCATGATCAAGCTGTTGACAGCGCAGCGATATAAGGGCGGCACGCGCGTATGGCTCTGCTGCGGCGACCGCGCGCTCGGGGACTATGAAGCGAAGAACGCGTCGGTTCATGCGATATCGGCGCTGCTGTCCGCAAAGCCCGGCGAAGTCGCCGGCGCGGCCGCGCGTATGCGGGGCGAAAACGAGGCGCTCAAGCAGCGGCTTTCCACGCTGCGCAGGCAGCTTTTCGCATACCGTGCGAAAGAGGTTGAGCAGGGCGCGCCCTTCGCCGTTTTGTTTGAGGAGGCGATGGATCCGGCCGATCTGCGTCATCTGTGCATGGCGCTTACCGGCCGCTGCGGCGTGGCCGTCATTCTGGCGGGCGGCGAAGAGGACCGCTGGAACTATGCGGTCGGCAGCGAACAGACGGATGTGCGTCCGCTTGGCACCGCGCTCAACAAAGCGTTTGACGGCCGCGGCGGCGGGAAGCCCGGCCTGGTGCAGGGCGCCCTGACCGGCGCGCGCGCCCCCCTCTCCCGCTTTTTTGAAACTTACCTTTTTTGAAAAAAAGGTAAGCCAAAAAACTTTCCGGCCTTTTTGAAAAAAGGCCTCGGCGAAAAACTTTCCGGCTTTTTTGAAAAAAAGCCTCGGCAAAAAACTTTAGTCGGCTGCGCCGCGAACAGCGGGGCAGGTTCCGGTATTTTTACAGGCTGCGCCGCGAACAGTGGGACGGGCGCTGCATAATCGGATTTTACGCCGCGTCGATCAAAGGTTTTCGCCCGCCTTTTTCAAAAGGCGGTGGGTGAGGACGTGGCAAAGGCCCTGCGGGTCTTTGTCACGGACGAGGGCGAAGCCCTTTACTCCGGGCCGCAGCCCTCATAAAAGCGCGGCCCGCAGGCCGCAAGAGCCTGTTCAGAGGCAGCCCCTTTCGACAGCAAAATCCATGACAGACGCTGTGCGCCTGGCGTGGATTTTTCTGGCGCTAGCTTTTATAAAAAACGTTCCGGCGAAAAACACCAGCCCCGTGCGCAGTATGGAAATGGATGGTCTGATATGAATATACAAATTTATGGGAAGTCGAAATGCTTTGATACAAAAAAGGCTGAGCGGTATTTTAAAGAACGCGGCGTCAAATTCCAAAGCATCGACCTGCCGCGTTACGGCATGAGCCGCGGCGAACTGGATAGTGTGCGCCGCGCGGTCGGTGGGCTAAAGCCGCTGATCGACGAGAAATCAAAGGATTACGACCGCTCGTATGTCGCCTATCTGGCCAGCGAGGAGGCGGTGATCGAAAAGCTGCTCGAGCTGCCGTCCGTACTCAAGACACCGATTGTGCGAAATGGCCGTCAGGCCACGGTCGGGTACTGTCCCGAGATATGGAAAACCTGGGAATAGACATGGCTAAAAGCGGCCGGCATATTCCAGGCGATGAGGGAGGAGTATGATGGCGGATAAATTCAGCGCGCTTCAGGTGGCGCATGATTTCATCGCGCGGCATGTAAAGCCCGGGGACTTCTGCATCGACGCGACCGCGGGCCGTGGACACGATACGGCTTTTCTCTGTTCGCTTGTCGGCGAGTCGGGGCGCGTGCTTGCTTTTGATATTCAGCAGGAGGCGATTGACAGCACAACCGAACTGCTGCATACGCGCGGCTTTGCGGGAATTGGACGCGCCGTGCTCGACAGCCATGCCAATATGGCCGCGTATGCTGCGCCGGAATCGGTGAGCTGCATCACGTTTAATTTTGGATGGCTGCCCGGCGGCGATCATACGATCAATACGCGCGCCGAAAGCAGCATTGCCGCAATTACAGCGGGCCTTGGGCTCTTAAAGCCGCGCGGCGTCATGAGTTTATGCATCTACTATGGACGCGATACGGGCTTTGCCGAGCGCGACGCGCTGATGGAATATTTTAAAACAATCAACCATCGCGCTTTTACCGTTATTACGGCGCAGTTTGCCAACCGGCCGAATTGCCCGCCGATTCCGGTTATGATTATAAAGGATTCATAAACTTACCGTCCAGGCTGCCGGGCGGTCAGTCTCATTTTAATTCAATTGCCCCTTGCCTCTTACATTGTGTCATAGTGTATACTTGCGTTGCGCGCAAAGATTTAAGAAGGAAAGGGGCGGCTTTGTATGTTCAGGATCGGCAAATTTTCCCGTCTGGCGATGATCAGTATCCGTATGCTGCGCCATTACGATAAGCTTGGCCTGCTGCGTCCGGGGTATATCGACCCTGATTCGGGATACCGCTATTATGAGGCGGCACAGCTTTGTACAGCCGGACGTATCCGCGCCTTGCGGGCGCTGGGTTTTGGCCTGGCGGAAACGTCCGAAATTCTGACCCGGTATGGCGACGCGGACAGCCTGCGGCGCTATCTGATGCAGAGCCTTTCCCGCACGCAGGCGCAGGCGCGGGCGCTCGAGGCCCGCGCCGTGCTGCTTGCATCGGCCATCGAACAGGTGGGAAAGGACGAAACGTTTATGAATTATCCGGTTGAATGCAAGAAATTTTCTGTCAGAAAGGCGTACTGCCTGCGGGATATCATCCCGCGTTATGAGGATGAAGGGATTCTTTGGCGGCGTTTGGGCGAACAGGTCCCGGACGGGACATATCAGGCTGTATCGGTATATTTCGACGAGGGCTACCGCGAGTCGGATGTCGATGTACAGGTATGCATGGTTTCGGACGCGGCTGACCCGTCCCATCCGCTTTACCGTGAGCTTGCGGCGGTTGAAGCGGCGTCGACAATGGTGCATGGCCGCCATGATCAGACCTCAGCCGCCTGTGCGGCGCTCGGCGCATGGATCGAAGCGAACGGCCGCCAGATCGGCGGCTGCATGTTCTCAATCTATCATGTCAGCCCTGCGATGGATCAAAATCCTGACAATTGGGTGACGGAAGTCTGCTTCCCTCTCCAGCTCCGGCTTTTTTGAAACTTACCTTTTTTGAAAAAAAGGTAAGCCAAAAAACTTTCCGGCCTTTTTGAAAAAAGGCCTCGGCGAAAAACTTTAATCGGCTGCGCCGCGAACAGTGGGGCGGGTTCCGGTATTTTTACAGGCTGTGCCGCGAACAGCGGGGCGGGTTTCAGATTTTTACGGGCTGCGCCGCGAACAGCGGGGCGGGTTCCGGTATTTTTACAGGCTGCGCCGCAAACAGCGGGACAGGCTCTGCATAATCGGATTTTACGCCGCGTCGATCAAAGGTTTTCGCCCGCCTTTTTTAAAAGGCGGCGGGTGAAGGCGGGAGCCAAAGCTCCTTGCGGGCTTTGGCTCCCGCCGAGGGCAGCGCCCTTTTCTCCGGGCCGCAGCCCTCATAAAAGCGCGGCCCGCAGGCCGCAAGAGCCTGTTCAGAGGCAGAGCCTGGCCCCAGCAAAAGCCATGACAGACGCCGCGTGGCTGGCGTGGCTTTTGCTGGCGCCAGCTTTCCCTCTTTTTTGAAAAAAGCCTCGACAAAAAACTTTCGTCGGCTGTGCCGCGAACAGTGGGGCGGGTTCCGGATTTTTACAGGCTGCGCTGCTGACAGAGAGACATCTGCCGCGGATAAATGAGCGGCGCGCCGGCGGCTCCGGGCAGGCTGAAAGCATATGAGCAGGCAAAAAAGATCAGCTCCATGCCGGTTGGGTATGGGGCTGATCTGAATTTTTTAAAAAAGGGGTGCCCTTATGACGTTTGACGAAAGCGTTTACGCGGCTGTCCGGCTGATTCCGCGCGGCTGCGTGGCCACCTATGGCCAGATCGCCCTGCTGTGCGGCAATCCGCGCGCCTCGCGCGCGGTTGGCTGGGCTTTGCGGCGCAACCCTGCGCCGGGAACGGAGATTCCGTGCCATCGTGTCGTCAACCGCGAAGGCCGGCTTGCGCCGGCATTTGCGTTCGGCGGCCCGCAGGCGCAGCGCGACCTACTCGAGGCGGAGGGCGTCCCGTTTTTTGCGGACGGCCGTGTCGACCTGAATCGGTGCGTATGGTACGGCCCGAAGGAAAGCGGACCTGTTTAAGCCTCAGAGCACGGTCTGCCCGTTGATGACCAGGCGGAATTTAAGCCCCAGTCGTTCGGCCGCCTTGCGGCAGAGCAGCATACGGTCAAGGAAGATTTCGAAATAGTCCATGACGGAGGAAAGCTCCGTATCGATGTAGATTTGGAGCCTGATCGATTTTTTGTCGTCGGAGATTGCCGTCGACGATTCCTCGACAGCGTAGTTGACACGGTCATGGATGTCAAAGGTTGCCATATCGCGGTTACGCACGCGTGTGCGGCGCACATCCGTCTTGTCCGCCAGAATCAGCGCGGCGGCCACGGCGTCCACCGCCACGGCCGTGCCTTCATCGTGGTTGCCGATCGCGCTGATAATAGTGGCGATGTCCTCGGCGTCCGCGCCCATATTGTCCAATAGGCGAAACGCCATGACGGCGCCGCTTTGCGCGTGATCGACGCGGTTGATCACATTGCCGATATCATGCAGATAGCCCGCGATCTGCGCCAGTTCGGCGGTGTGCTCCGGATATCCGAGCGTCAGCAGGATATCGCGCGCCTGCCGCGCCACCTTGCCGACATGAGCGAAACTGTGCTCTGTGAAACCAAGCACCCGCAGCGCGTCGTCGGCCTTGCGTATGTAGGTTTTAATCTGTTCGTTTTCAAAGATCTGCTCAAAGGTAATCATCAGCCTGTCTCCATTTCATTCATCTGTTCCTATTTATTGTATCCCTGCTGCCTGTAAAAAACAATCATCCGCCGCTATCTTTATAAACTTTTTACAATGGGGCCGCCGAAACAGCCCGCCGGGTCCGGTTCCCCAGAAAAAGGTTGTGTTATCCGGAAAATCGTACTATAATAAAATGTATCTTTTGAGTATACGATAGGGAAGTGTTTTCATAATGGGGTACAGTTTCAAAAATGATTACAGCGAGGGCGCGCATCCGCGGGTGCTTGAGGCGCTCACGCGTACAAACGCTGAACAGACCGACGGCTACGGCACAGACGATTACTGCGCGCGCGCCCGCGAGCGGGTGCGGACGCTCTGTAACGCGCCCGAAGCCGCCGTGCATTTTCTTGTGGGAGGCACCCAGGCGAATATGACCGTGATCGCTGCGTCGCTCCGTCCGCACCAGGCGGTGCTGGCCGCACATACGGGCCATATCTGCGTGCATGAAACAGGCGCGATTGAAGCCACGGGACACAAGGCGATCGGCCTGGCTTCACTTGACGGACGCCTGTCTCCAAAGGTGGCGGCCGAGGCGTTTGCCGCGCATCCTGACGAGCATATGGTTCAGCCGAAGATGGTTTACATATCGGATACGACCGAGATCGGCACAACATATACGCTCAGGCAGCTTGAGGAGCTTTCCGCTTTTTGCCGTGCCAACGGGCTTTGGCTGTATTTGGACGGCGCGCGTTTGGCGATGGCGCTGGCCGATGGGCACAGCGGTGTGACGCTGCCGGATCTGGCGCGGCTGTGCGATGTGTTTACAATCGGCGGGACAAAATGCGGCGCTCTGTTCGGCGAGGCGGTTGTCATCACAAATGACGCTCTGAAACCGGATTTTCGCTATCACATCAAGCAGCGCGGCGGCATGCTGGCAAAAGGGCGCCTGCTTGGCCTCCAGTTTGAGGCGCTATTGGCGGACAATCTGTATACAGAGATTGGCGCGCATGCCAACGCGTTGGGCCGCCGCCTGCGCGACCTGTTCACGGAAAACGACTATCCCATGATGAGCGATTCTTTGACAAACCAGCAGTTTGTTGTGCTGCCCGACCGGCTGATTGAGGCGCTTCAGGCTGCGGATTACAGGTTTGAGCTTCAGATGCGCGTCGATGAAACGCATTGTGCAATGCGTTTTGTCACGTCCTGGGCGACGCCGGAAACGGCCGTCGAGCGGTTTGCCGACGATTTTCTGCGTCTGGCGCGCCAGATTGGCGCGTGAACGACGGAGCCGGGCCGCGCGCGCTGCGCGGCGGCCCGCTGGCGAACCTGCTTGCGGTGTGCGCCGTCTTTTTGTGGGGGACGGCGTTTCCGGCGGTCAAGCGCGGGTACGCGCTGTTTTTGCTCGCGCCGGACGATATGGCCGGGCGCATGGTCTTCGCGGGGGAGCGGTTTGTGCTCGCAGGGGCGCTGACGCTTGTCTGCGCGGCTGTGTTTACGGGGCGGCCGCCGTCGCTCCCGCGCGGCCGGTGGGGCGGCGTGGCGCTGCTCGCGCTTGTGCAGACAACGCTGCAATACCTGTTCTTTTACGCCGGCATGGCGCATACCACTGGCACGAAAGGCGCGATTATTGATTCGAGCGCCGCGTTTATCGGCGTGATCCTGGCGCATTTTTTGTGCGCCGGCGAGCGGATGACCGCACGCCGCGCCGCAGGCTGTGTCATTGGATTTCTGGGCGTTGTGCTCGTAAACCTCGGCGCGGACGGTGTGGGCGGCTTTTCGTGGCGCGGCGATGGGCTGATGCTGTTGGCTGCGGCTTCGTTCGCGTTCGGCGGCGTCATCAGCGGCCGTGCGGCGCGCGGCCTGGACCCGGCGGCCGTCACCGGCTGGCAGCTGCTCGGCGGCGGCGCGCTTTTGCTGGCGGGTGGTGCTGCGATGGGCGGGCGCGCAGTCCCGCCATCTGGGGCGGCATGGCTGCTGCTCGGATATCTCGCAATACTGTCGGCTGTGGCGTTCACAATCTGGACGCTTTTGCTCAAATACAACCCGGTCGCTAAAATCAGCATCTACAATTCGCTGACGCCGGTGTTCGGCGCGCTGTGCTCGGCGGTTGTGCTCGGCGAACGGTTTTTCAGCATAAAAAACCTGGCGGCGCTGGCGCTCGTCTGCGGCGGCGTTTATCTGGTCAACTGCGTCCCGGACGGGACGGGAAGGGGGAAAACGGAGCGTGTATGATCTTTTGATCAGCGGCGGCACGGTCGTCGATGGCAGCGGCAGCGCGGCCATGCTGGCCGATGTGGCGGTCCTGGACGGTAAAATCGCGGCGGTCGCGCCGCATATTGAGGGCGGCGCGGCGCGCCTGATCGACGCTGCGGGACGGCTTGTGACGCCGGGGTTTATCGACATTCACCGCCATGCCGATATGCGGCTGTTCTCCCCGGACTTTGGAGAAGCTGAATTGCGTCAGGGCTTGACGACGATCGTCAACGGCAACTGCGGGCTGTCGGCCGCGCCGTGCCCGGCCGCGCGGCGCGATGAAATCCATCGGTTTTTGCAGCCGGTGATCGGCGATATAAACGCGCCCGCGCCGTTTGAAACGTTTGCGGACTATCTGGCGCTTGTGCGCCAAACGCCGCTGCCGCTCAATGTCGGGATGCTGGTGGGAAACGGGACGGTGCGCGCCGCGGTACGCGGCTATGCGCCGGGCGTCCTGACGCCGGGCGAGCTTGCCGCGGCGCGCGGCCTGCTGGAGGACGCGCTTTCCGCCGGCGCGCTCGGCGTGTCGATGGGCATCGTCTACGCGCCTGAATACTGCTACGACGCCGGCGGCTTTGCACAGGTGCTCGCGCCCGTGCGCGGGAGCGGCGTGCCGCTGGTCACGCATGTGCGTGGCGAGGGCGACACGTTTCATCAGTCGCTTGACGAGGTGATCGATGTCGCAAGGCGGCTCGGAGCGCCGCTGCACGTCAGCCATTTCAAATGCATCGGGCGGCGCAATTGGGGGCATGGCATGGCACGTGCGCTAAAAATCCTTGATGAGGCGCGTGAAAGCAGCCTGTGCGTCGACTGTGACGTATATCCGTATACAGCCGGCTCGACGCAGCTTTTGCAGATTTTGCCGCCCTGGTTTCTCGATGGCGGCGCGCCCGCGATCGCGCGCCGCCTGCGCGATCCGGCGCAGGTCGACGCGCTGCGGGAGATTTTTGCAAAGCCTTCCGACCGGTTTGAAAACCTTGTGAATCTGGTTGGCTGGGAGAACATCCGCTGTACCACGTTTACACAGCCGGAGAACCAGGCGTATACCGGCATGAGCGTGGCGGAGATCGCAGCGGCGCGCGGCGAGGACCCGTGCGCCTGCGCCTGCCGCCTGCTTGCCAGTGAGGACTGCCGGGTTTCGATGATCGATTTCATCACCTTTGAGGAGGATATCCGCACGGTGCTGCGGTATCCGTACAGCAATGTGATTTCCGACGCGGTCTATCCGTCCGGCGGGACGCCGCATCCGCGGCTGTACGCGGCGTTCCCAAAGGTGCTGATTGATTATGTGCGCAGGGAGCCGGTGCTCACACTGGAGCAGGCTGTCCACAAGATGACCGCCCGCCCTGCCTCGGTGCTCGGGCTGCGCGGCAAGGGCCTGCTCCGGGAGGGATACGACGCTGATATCAATGTATTTGAACTTGGGTGTCTGGCAGCGGACGCCTCGTATGAGAACCCGGTTGTGTTTGCGCGCGGCTTTGATTACGTATTTGTTGGCGGTGCGGCGGCCGTGGAGCACGACCGGATGACCGGCGCGCGCGCCGGCCGGGTGGTGACGCGGTGAGCGCGCCGAAGGCGCGGGAGCCGCGGCGGCCTGAGCCGCCGCGTATGCCGGCGCTGTCCCCGGCGCCGCCCGGCGCGCTGCGCGGGCTTTGGGCGCACGGGGCGCCGGCCGAGGGGCTGCTGATCACGCAGGCGGCCGATTTGCCGGATGGACAGCCTGACTGCGAATGTACGGGATGCGTCCTGGAGGGCGTTTCGCTTGACGCTTTAGCGCTGCCGGAGGCCTGCTTTGCCGACACGGCGCTGCGCCGGTGCGGCTTTGCGGACGCGCGCCTAGAAAAAGGCGCGTTTACGCGCGTGCGGTTCGAGGGCGCGCGCTTTTCCGGCGCGTCGCTGGCCAAGTCGTTTTTTACGGACGTGTCGTTTATACGCTGCGATTTGTCAAACGCCGATTTGCGCAGCTGCTCCATGACGCGCGTTTCATTTGAGGACTGCCGCCTGACTGGCGCGGACTTTGGAGAAGCGGCGTTTACGGACGCGCTGTTCAGCGGGTGCGCCTGCGGCTATGCGCAGTTTTCGCGCGCGCAGCTTCGGGATACGCGCTTTGAACGGTGCGACTGTGACTGCGCCGCGTTTCATGAGACGCGGTGGCGCACCCTGACGTTTGAAGCGTGCTCGCTCATGGCTGCGGAGCTGTTTAAAACGCCGCTTGAGGGGATGGATTTGACAACCTGTCAAATTGACGGCCTGATCGTCGACCCGCCGAGCCTGCGTGGCGCGGTTGTCACCGCCGAACAGGCGTGCGGCCTGGCGAAGCTGCTGGGCTTGATTATCCGCTGAACAGAAGAACCGGGCGCTTTGGCGGACGGGACCCGGACACAGATCCCAGGGAGGAGATAGCATGGAGGAATTGATTTTATCGCTGCGCGACGTTCACAAGACCTTTGGAACGACCGAGGCGCTGACCGGCGTGAGCCTCGACGTACAGGCGGGCGAATTTTTGACGCTGCTCGGGCCGTCCGGCTGCGGCAAAACGACGACGCTGCGCATCATTGCGGGGCTTGAGGCGCCCGACGGCGGCCGCGTGCTGCTCCAGGGCAGCGACGTGACCGACTGGGAGCCGAACCGGCGCAATGTCAACACAGTGTTTCAAAGCTACGCGCTGTTCCCGCATATGAATGTCGCGCGCAACATTGGATATGGCCTGCGGCTGAAAAAGACGCCAAGGGATGAAATCCGCAGGCGCGTCGACGAGATGCTTTCGCTTGTGCAATTGCCGGGCTATGGCGCGCGGATGCCGTCGCAGCTTTCAGGCGGGCAGCGCCAGCGCGTGGCCATTGCGCGCGCGATTGTCAACGATCCGGCCGTGCTGCTGCTCGACGAGCCGCTCGGCGCGCTCGATCTGCAGCTGCGCCGCCAGATGCAGACGGAGCTGAAGACGCTTCAGAAAAATTTGGGTATCACATTTATCTATATTACGCACGACCAGGAGGAAGCCCTCAATATGAGCGACCGCATCGGCATCATGAACGAGGGGCGCATCCTCCAGCTTGGCACGCCGGATGATATCTATGAGCGCCCGCAGACGCGTTTCGCCGCGGAATTTATCGGGCAGAGCAATATTTTTACCGCGGCCATCACCGGCCGCGACGAGACAGGCGCGCTGACGCTGGCGTTCGCCGGCGGCGTAATCAAAGCGGCCGGCGACGGCGCGCCGGGCGAGCGCGTGACGCTCTCCGTGCGCACCGAACGTATCCGCTTCGGCGAGGAGAGCCGCTACGGCTTCGATTTGACGGGCGTCGTACAGGCGCACAGCTATACAGGCGGAATGCTGCGCACAACACTGCGCCTGGCTGACGGGCAGGAATTGACTGTCAGCGGCATGGGCGGCGGAGGCGACCGGGCCGAGGTGGGCGAAACGGTGCGCATCCATTGGAAGCCGGCTTGTGCCGTGATCGTGGAAAGGGGCGGTCATCCATGAACAAAAGATGCCGGTTCCCGCTGGCGGCTGCGCCGTTTATCCTTTGGACGGCGGTATTTGTGGCGGTGCCGCTGATCTATATCCTGTGCATGAGCTTTATGCGCCGCGCCGACACCTGGGGCGTTGAGGCGGCGTTTACGCTGGAGAGCTATCAAAAACTGCTCGACCCGAATTACTTAAGCGTCTTTGGACGCAGTCTGTGGCTGGCTGTGCTGACAACGCTGCTGACGCTTTTGATCGGCTATCCATTCGCTTATTTTACCGCCGGGCTGCCGCCGAAAAAACGGTCGCTTGCGCTGATGCTTGTGATCGTGCCGTTTTGGACGAATTCGCTTGTGCGTATTTACGGCTGGATGATCCTGCTGCGTGGACAGGGCGTTGTCAATTCGCTTCTGGCTGCACTCGGGCTGATTGACGCTCCGCTCAAGCTATTGTATAATTTTGGTGCGGTGCTGGTTGGCATGGTGTATGCGCTGATTCCGTTTATGATCCTTTCGGTTTACAACGCGGTGGCCAAGCTGGATCCCGCGCTCATTGAGGCGGCGCGCGACCTCGGCGCGGGCCGCTGGCGCGCGTTCTGGACGATCACCGTCCCGATGACGCGTGCGGGCATCATGGCCGGCTGCGTGCTGGTCTTTATCCCATCGATCGGGTTGTTTTTCATTTCCGACCTGCTCGGCGGCTCCAAAACCATGCTGCTTGGCAACCTGATCCGCGACGAGCTGCTCACCGCGCGCAACTGGCCGCTTGGCGCCGCGCTGTCCGTTGTGATGATGGCGGCGACCCTGCTTGTAATCGGCGGTTACCGCCGCCTGTCCGGCGAAAAAAGTCTGGAGGGGATCGTGTGAAAAAGCGTTCAAGGTTCCCCGGGATTTACGTCGTGCTGATTCTGCTGCTGCTGTACCTGCCGATCGCGGTTGTCATCGCTTATTCGTTTAACGATACAAAGCTGTTTCATTGGGCGGGCTTTACATTTTCCTGGTATGGAAAGCTGTTCCGCAACCGCACGCTCATCAACGCGTTCTTGAACAGTCTGGAGCTTGCGCTGGTCAGCAGCGCGTCGGCCGCAGTGCTTGGCACGCTTGGGGCGGTGGGATTGTCCGGCCGCCATTTCAAGGCGCGCGGCGCGCTTGAAAACCTCTCCATGATCCCGATCATGGTGCCGGAGATTATCCTCGGCATGGCGTATCTGTCGTTTTTTACGTTTGTGCGTCTGCCCGCCGGTATGCTCACGTTGGTGCTTGCGCATACGACCTTCTGCGTCCCATACATCTTTATCAACGTCAAGGCGCGCCTGTCGGCGCTCGACCCGTCGATCGGGGAGGCCGCGCGCGATTTGGGCGCGTCGGCGCAGCGCGCCTTTTTCGACATCACGCTGCCGCTGATCGCGCCCGCGATCCTGTCGGGCGCGCTGCTCGCCTTTGCCATGAGCATGGACGATGTGGTGATCAGCTTCTTTGTCACGGGTGCGCAGACAAGCACGCTTCCGCTTGAGATCTACTCAATGCTGCGCATGGGCGTCACCCCTGAAATCAACGCCCTGTGCACCGTCCTGCTCGGCGCCGTCTTTCTCCTCGTCGCACTCTCCGGCCTTCTTAAAAAGAGCTCCCGTTCCCGCTTTTTTGAAAAAAAGCTTGGCAAAAAACTTTAGTCGGCTGCGCCGCGAACAGTGGGGCGGGCGCTGCGTTTATGCAGGCTGCACCTGCCCCAGGGTTGGGTCCATGGGATAGGGGCGGCCCGCCCCTGCCCCGTGAGGCGCGCTGAGGGGCGCTGACGCGGATTTTGCTCCCCTGGCCTTTCCTGGGACAGACAATGTATAAAAACCGGCCGCGCCGCCGCTGCGAATGAAAGATCATTGCGCGTGAAATATAGGAACAGTTCGGCGGCTGGATACGGTTGACAATATGCAATAAAACAGAAGGAGAGAAGAAATGAAAAAGGCAAAACGAATTCTGGCGCTGCTGATGGCGGCGGTATTGGCCTTAGGGCTGGCGGCATGTGGCAAAAAGGCTGACGAGAAGGTCCTCAATATCTTCACCTGGGCCACATATTTTCCGGACGATGTGCTCGCCGAATTTACGGAGCAGACGGGTATCAAGATCAATTACAGCGTGTTCCAGTCGAATGAGGAAATGCTCATGAAAATCCAGCAGGGCGGAGATTACGACCTGGTGCTGGCCAGCGACTATATCATTGATATTGCGCGCAGCCAGGATTTGCTGATGAAGCTGGATAAATCGAAGATCCCCAATTTTAAAAATATCAACCCGGCTTTCCAAGGCAAGTTCTATGATGAAAACAACGAATATACCGTCCCATATTCAGCGGGCATTCCGCTGATCATCTACAATCCCGAGCTGGTCGGCGGTTTGGCGATCACCGGTTATGAGGATCTGTGGAATCCTGCGCTCGCCGACTCGGTTGTTGTGATGGACGACGCGCGCAATGTCATCGGCATCACGCTGAAAACGATGGGCAAGAGCTTTAACGAGACGGACCCGGCCGTACTCGACGAGGCCAAGGAAAAGCTTCTGACCCTGCGCCCAAATATTCGTGCGCTTGATTACAACACGCCGTATAACCTGATGTTAAGCGGAGAGACGTCTGTCGGTTATATGTTTACGTCGCAGGTGCTGACAGTCCTCAACGAGAACCCAAATTTTGAGGTCGTGTTCCCCAAGGAAGGGCTTGGCTTTGGCATCGATTCCTGTTTCATTCCGGCCAAAGCGCCGCACGCCGACAATGCGCACGCGTTTTTAGACTTTATTCTTGACGGCGAACGCTCGGCGCATATCACCGACCAGATTTACTATATCAGTTGTAATTCCGCCGCGACGCCGTATCTGTCCAATCAGGCGCTCGTCATCCCGGACGAGGCGATCTCCGGCGCTGAATTTATCATGGATGTCGGCGGGACAGCCGATCTTTATAACGACATCTGGACCGAATTTAAGCAGAACTAATCACATTTCGCAGAAAAGGCGTCCCCTGTGGGGGATGCCTTTTTTACGCGGCGGAATGAATTGCAACAAATGGAAAATGATTGCATTCGATTGTGCATCAGATACAATATGGCAATGAAAAATTTGTTAAAATTATAAGAACCTTTTGTCTACTAAAACGGTGTTTTTGTAAGAAATGAATGAGTTTCCTGTGAAAATGCCTAGACGTGGTCCTGTGAATCTGATATAATTATAACAATTACGTTGACCGCGCGCGGCCGCGCCGCGCGCAACCAGACTTGAAGGAGGTTTTCAATCGAATGGCGAACACCAAAACCGTGGTCCCGTTCACCGGCACGGCGGAGCAGGAGGCGAAGCTTTGCGAGGTGATCGCGGCTCACAAGGGGCAGAAAGGCGCATTGATGCCCGTGTTGCAGGGCGCGCAGGAAATCTACGGCTATCTGCCCATCGAGGTGCAGAAGATGATTTCCAACGGGCTCGATATCCCGCTGGAGGAGATTTACGGCGTCGCGACGTTTTATTCGCAGTTTACGCTTAACCCCAAGGGGCAATACAAAATTTCCGTCTGCCTGGGCACCGCCTGCTACGTCAAGGGTGCGGGCGATATCTTTAACCGCTTGCAGGAAAAGCTCGGCATCGAAAGCGGTATGTGCACGCCGGACGGCAAGTTCAGCCTGGACGCCTGCCGCTGTATCGGCGCCTGCGGGCTGGCCCCGGTTATGACGATCAATGACGAGGTCTACGGCCGTTTGACTGTGGACGATGTTGACACAATCCTCGCGAAGTACAGGTGAGCTTTGATGCAGGAATTGTCGTTGAATGTGCTGGATATCGCTCAGAACTCGGTGCGCGCCAGCGCCCGGTTGATTGAGATTATGGTTGATGAACAGCCCGGAAGCGATACCATGACGATCACAGTAGCCGACGACGGCTGCGGCATGACGCCCGAACAGGCCACGCATGTGACGGACCCGTTTTTTACAACGCGCACGACACGCAGGGTGGGGCTTGGCGTGCCGTTTCTGAAGATGGCGGCCGAGATGACAGGCGGCGGTCTGACAATTGAAACGGCCCCAGGATGTGGTACAACGGTGCGCGCCGTTTTTGGCCTGACACATATCGACCGTATGCCGCTGGGGGATATCGCCGCGACAATCTGCTCGCTCATCCAATGCAACCCGGAGATCGACTTTACATATACGTATCGCCGCGGCGAGTCCTCGTTTACGGCGGACACGCGCGAATTTTGCGCGGTGCTCGGCGACGTGCCGCTTTCCAATCCGGAGGTGGTCGCGTTTATCGGTTCGTTCATCCGGGAGAACACGCAGGAAATTACGGCGCAGGCGCAGTAGGCGCCGCGCTATGCGAACGGGAGGAAACGCTATTTATGAAAAGCTTGGCGGAGCTTCAGGCTCTCAGGGATAAGGTGAAAAGCAATATGGGTATCCGCGCCGACGACAGCGGCAATACGCGCGTCGTGGTCGGCATGGCCACCTGTGGCATCGCCGCCGGCGCGCGTCCGGTGCTCGCCGCCTTTACGGACGAGGTCGCGCGGCGCGGCGTCTCCAATGTGACAATCGCGCAGACAGGCTGCATCGGAATCTGTCAGTACGAGCCGGTCGTCGAGGTATTCGAGCCTGGCAGGGAAAAGGTTACATACGTCAAAATGACGCCGGAAAAGGCTGCGCGTGTTGTCGCCGAACATCTGATCAACGGCAAGCCTGTGGCGGAATATACCATCGGCGCGATGAATCAATAAAAAAGGAGGATCTGCATCATGTATCGTTCCCATGTGCTGGTCTGCGGGGGTACTGGCTGTACATCCTCCGGCTCAGTCAAAATCATTGAAGAGTTTGAGCGCGAGCTTGCCGCGACAGGTCTGACGGAGGAGGTCAAGGTCGTCAAAACGGGCTGCTTCGGCCTGTGCGCGCTCGGTCCGGTCGTCATCGTCTACCCGGAAGGCTCGTTCTATTCCCGCGTCAAGGCGGAGGATGTCAAGGAGATTGTCGACGAGCACTTGCTCAAGGGGCGCATCGTCAAACGCCTGCTGTACACCGAGACGGTTGCCGAGGATAAGATCAAATCGCTCGACCAGACCGACTTTTATAAAAAACAGATGCGTGTCGCGCTGCGCAACTGCGGCGTCATCGACCCGGAGGACATCAACGAATACATCGCCTACGACGGCTATCAGGCGCTCGGCCGGGTGCTGACCGAAATGACGCCGGACGATGTGATTGAAATCCTCAAAACGTCCGGCTTGCGCGGCCGCGGCGGCGCGGGGTTCCCGACGTGGCTCAAGTGGAACTTTGCCAAGGCGCAGCCCGCCGGCCAGAAATATGTCTGCTGCAACGCCGACGAGGGCGACCCGGGCGCGTTCATGGACCGTTCGGTGCTCGAGGGCGACCCGCACGCCGTGTTGGAGGCCATGACGATTGCCGGTTATACAATTGGTTCCAATCAGGGTTATATTTATGTGCGCGCGGAGTATCCGATCGCCGTCAAGCGCCTTGAGATCGCCATTGCGCAGTCCCGCGAGATGGGATTTTTGGGTAAGGATATCTTCGGCACCGGCTTTGACTTTGACATCGAGCTGCGCCTGGGCGCAGGCGCGTTTGTCTGCGGCGAGGAAACGGCGCTGATGACCTCGATCGAAGGCCATCGCGGCGAGCCGCGTCCGCGTCCCCCGTTCCCGGCGGTCAAGGGCCTGTTCGGCAAGCCGTCCATTCTGAATAACGTTGAGACATGGGCCAACATCCCGCAGATCATCCTCAAGGGACCGGAGTGGTTCGCGTCGATGGGCACCGAAAAGAGCAAGGGCACCAAGGTGTTTGCGCTTGGTGGCAAGATCCACAACACGGGGCTTGTGGAGGTACCGATGGGCACGACGCTGCGCGAGATCATCGAGGAGATCGGCGGCGGCATCCCGAATGGAAAGAAATTCAAGGCCGCGCAGACGGGCGGACCGTCCGGCGGCTGTATCCCCGCGTCGCTCATCGACACGGAGATCGACTATGACAACCTGCTCGCCATCGGCTCGATGATGGGATCGGGCGGCTTGATCGTCATGGACGAGGACAACTGTATGGTGGATATCGCCAAGTTCTTCCTCGAATTTACCGTCGACGAGAGCTGCGGCAAGTGCACGCCGTGCCGGATCGGCACCAAGCGCCTTTATGAGATGCTTGACAAGATCACCCGCGGAAACGCCACGCTTGAGGATCTCGACAAGATGGAGGAGCTGTGCTATTACATCAAGGAAAACGCGCTGTGCGGCCTGGGGCAGACCGCCCCGAACCCGGTGCTGTCCACGCTGCGCTATTTCCGCGACGAATACATCGCACATGTTGTCGACAAGCGGTGCCCGGCAGGCGTCTGCAAGCATTTGCTTCAGTACCGCATTGAAAAGGAAAAGTGCAAGGGCTGTACGCTCTGCGCGCGTCAGTGCCCGGTGGGCGCTATCAGCGGATCGGTTAAAAATCCGCATGTGATCGATCAGACCAAGTGCATCAAGTGCGGGGCCTGCATGGAAAAATGCAAATTCGGCGCGATCGTCAAGAAATAAGAAAGGAGTGTACCAACATGGAAAAAGAAATGGTAAATATAAAGATCAACGGTATGCCCTTCTCTGTGCCGAAGGACAGCACCATCCTGGAAGCCGCGCGGTACGCCGGCATCCAGATCCCGACGCTGTGCTACCTCAAGGAAATCAACGCGATCGGCGCGTGCCGCATCTGCGTTGTCGAGGTCAAGGGGGCGCGTTCGCTTGTGGCGGCGTGCGTGTATCCGGTGGCCGAGGGAATGGAGATCATCACAAACTCCAAGAAGGTTCAGCAGTCGCGTAAAATTACGCTCGAGCTGATTCTTTCCACGCATAAAAAGGAATGTCTCTCCTGCGTGCGCAGCGGCAACTGCGAGCTGCAAAAGCTCTGTCACGACTTCAAGGTTGACGACGAGCACCGTTATGACGGAAACAATCCCGAATGGCCAAAGGACGATTCCGCGGTCCATATGGTCCGTGACGACAACAAGTGCATCCTTTGCCGCCGCTGCGTTGCGGCCTGCGCCAAATGGCAGGGCATTGGCGTCATCGGCCCGAATGAACGCGGCTTCAATACGCATATTGCCTGTGCGTTTGAGCAGAACCTCGACGAGGTCGCCTGCGTAAGCTGCGGCCAGTGTATCGTCGTCTGCCCGACGGGCGCGATCTATGAAAAGGACCAGACGGATGAGGTTTGGGCGGCGCTGAACGACCCGGCCAAGCATGTCGTCGTTCAGACAGCCCCATCCATCCGCGCTACGCTCGGCGAAGCGTTTGGAATGCCGGTCGGTACGAACGTCACCGGCAAAATGGCTGCCGCACTGCGCCGCATCGGCTTTGAAAAGGTGTTTGACACCGATCTTGCCGCTGATATGACGATTGTTGAGGAGGCGCACGAGTTCGTTGAGCGCGTCAAAAACGGCGGTGTCCTGCCGATGATCACGTCCTGTTCGCCGGGCTGGATCAAATACTGTGAGCACTATCATCCCGATATGATCCCCAATCTTTCGACGTGCAAATCGCCGCAGCAGATGTTTGGCGCAACGGTTAAGACCTGGTACGCTGAAAAAATGGGATGGGATAAAAAGGATATCGTTGTTGTGGGCGTTATGCCCTGCACAGCCAAGAAGTTTGAAGTGCAGCGCGACGACGAGGATGCGGCCGGCTCCGGTATCCCGGATGTGGATATCGCGCTGACAACGCGTGAAATCGCGCGCATGATCGACCGTGCGGGCATCCAGTTTACAGAGCTGCCCGATGAGGAGTTCGATTCCCCGATGGGTGAGAGCACCGGCGCCAGCGTTATCTTCGGCGCGACAGGCGGCGTCATGGAGGCGGCGCTGCGCACGGCGGCGGAATGGGTCGGCGGCAAGCCGCTCGAGCAGGTCGAGTTTACCGATGTGCGCGGCACGGCCGGCATCAAGGAGGCCAGCTATCAGATCGGCGATCTGACGGTCAACGTGGCTGTCGTCTCGGGGCTTGCCAACGCGAAAAAGCTGCTTGAGCAGGTCAAGAGCGGTATGAAGAATTATCACTTTATCGAGATCATGGGTTGCCCCGGCGGCTGTGTCAACGGGGGTGGCCAGCCGGTTCAGCCAGCCAGTGTGCGCAATTTCGTCGACCTCAAGTCCATTCGCGCCAAGGCGCTCTATGACGCCGACGAGGCAAAGACCCTGCGTAAGAGCCATGAAAATCCGGCGCTGCTTACAATCTACAAGGAATATTTCGGCGAGTTCGGCAGCCACCTTGCGCACAGAATTCTGCACACGAGCTACACAGAGCGTTCCCGCTTCTAGGCTCCGGCCTTTTTCCGGCCTTTTTGAAAAAAGGCCCCGGCGAAAAACTTCATACCTTTTTTGAAAAAAAGGTATGCCAAAAAACTTTAGCCGGCTGCGCCGCGAATAGTGAGGCAGCGGCTTCTGAAAGGGTTTTTATGCGCCCGGCGGGCGGCAATAGCCGCCCTGCCGGGCGCGAGCCGTTGCGGTTGCGCTTGGAAGGTGCACTGCATAAAGGGGCAGGCCGAATCAGTCCCCCTTGTATGATTAAAAGAACCGCCAGCATAGCTGGCGGCTCTTTTAATCATCAAAAAACAGAGGAGCGCTGGGCGCTCCTCCGTTTTTTGTCCGAAAGGGCAGCGGGCTGCGCCCGCGTATCGCCCTGGCCATAGATGGAAAAAATAATCGCTTTGCGATTATTTTATCATGTCCGCAAAGCGGCATGATAAAATTGGCCATCAGGGCGGCAGCGGGCTGCGCCCGCGTATCGCCCTGGCCATAGATGGAAAAAATAATCGCTTTGCGATTATTTTATCATGTCCGCAAAGCGGCATGATAAAATTGGCCATCAGGGCGGCAGCGGGCTGCGCCCGCGTATCGCCCTGGCCATAGATGGAAAAAATAATCGCTTCGCGATTATTTTTTCATGGCAATGGCCTGTTTCGCCTTGGCGGCGATACCTTCAGGCGTAAGGTCATAGGCTTTCATAACAAGCGGAGCCTTACCGCTGCGGCCGAATTCATCGTTGACGCCGTGCTTAACCACCGGGGTCGGGCAGTTTTCAGAAAGGAATTCGCTGACGGCCGCGCCGAGTCCGCCGATCACATTGTGTTCCTCGGAGGTGACGATACAGCCGGTTTCCTTCGCGGCTTTAAGCACAATTTCCGTGTCAAGCGGTTTGATCGTATGCATATCGATCACGCGCGCGGAGATACCGTCAGCTTTCAGCAGCTCGGCGGCTTTGAGCGCCTCCTGTACCATCATGCCGACCGCGATGATCGTGACATCCTTTCCGCCGGCAAGCTGGACGCCCTTGCCAAGCTCAAAGCGGTAGCCCGGGATCGAATCGGTGACTGTTTCGACCGCAAGACGCCCAAGACGCATATAGGCGGGACCATCATAGTTGAGCAGCGCCTCGACAGCGGCTTCCATTTCATGCCCATCGCACGGACACAGGACCGTCATGCCAGGGATAACACGCATAAGTGCGAAATCTTCGATGCACTGATGTGTCGCGCCGTCCTCACCGACGGACAAGCCGCCGTGCGAACCGATAACTTTGACATTGAGACGCGGATATGCGACCGAATTGCGCACCTGCTCATAAGCGCGGCCGGCGGAGAACATGGCGAAGGAATTGGCAAACGGCATCTTGCCACAGGTGGCCAGACCGGCAGCAATGCCGATCATATCGGCCTCAGCGATGCCGATATTAAAAAACTTGTCAGGAAACGCTTTGGCAAAGCTGTTGGTCATCGTCGCACCGGACAGATCGGCGTCCAAGACAACCAGATTTGGGTTCTCACCAAATTTCACAAGCGCCTTCCCATAAGCGGCGCGCGTAGCAATGACTTCTCCCATGATTAACCCTCCAGACCTTTCAAAGTAGCCTCAAGCTCGGCTTTCGCGGTTTCATACTGCTCGTCATTGGGCGCTTTTCCATGCCAGCCGGCGTTGTTTTCCATAAAGGAAACGCCCTTTCCTTTGACTGTTTTGGCTAAAATCACGGAAGGCTTGCCCTTGCAGGCGGCCGCAGCGTCAAAGGCATCGGAAATAGCCGCGATATCGTGGCCGTCGCATTTGATGACGTTCCAGCCGAACGATTCCCATTTTTTATCGAGCGGCTCGGACGGCATGACATCGGCTGTTTTGCCGTCGATTTGCAGGCCATTGACGTCGACAACGCCGCACAGATTGTCCAAACCGAATTTAGCAGCAGCCATAGCAGCTTCCCAAATCTGGCCTTCCTCGATCTCGCCGTCGCCCATGACCGCATAAACGCGATAATCCTTTTTGTCAATTTTGCCAGAAAGCGCCATGCCGACCGCTACGGAAAGCCCCTGGCCCAAGGAGCCTGTCGACATATCGACGCCCTTGACATAACGCATCTCGGCATGTCCGGAAACATGACCGTCAATACTGCGGAACAGCTTGAGATCATCAACAGGGAAGAAGCCGCGCAGTGCAAGCGTGGGATACAGCGCAGGCGTGCAGTGTCCTTTGGACAACACGAAACGGTCGCGGTCCGGATCCTGTGGGTTTTGAGGGTCAATGTGCATTTTGTCAAAATAAAGAACTGTCAAAACATCCGTAACCGACAGCGAACCGCCGATATGGCCGGACGCCGCGGTATGTACCGCCTCAAGACCAGCAAGCCTGATCTTTGCCGCGGTGATTGTTAATTCCTTGGCGCGAGTTTGCTCCATTTTGCTCATCCTTTCACCTGTTCGGATACGATATTTCCCAGACGCTGCGGCCGGCAACGCCCGCATAAATACCTATCATAATAATAATACAAACAATTTGGATAATCAAGGTGTTTCATCGTTATCTTTTGATGATCGCTGCCGCGCGGCCCGATCGGGCCTGCCTGAAAATAAAAACGGATTTTTTTGATTGGAATCGATTGACAGGGGCGCCGTTATCTGATATAATAAAAATCTATTTGGAATGCTTAGACAGAGGATGGACAAGACACAGTCAGAATGTGTGCTGTTTTCCCGCGTTTTGCTTCCACAGCTTAAAATGCAGCGGTATCGAAGTGGTCATAACGGGGCTGACTCGAAATCAGTTTGCGAGCAATCGCACGAGGGTTCGAATCCCTCCCGCTGCGCCACCAGGCAAGGGCCCAGAGCCATTTCGCGCTCTGGGCCTTTTCCTATATCTAAAACAACTGCCCGTGTCCGGGATGGTTTTAAACTGGGCAGGCTTGCCAAAAAAGAACCGCGATTTTGATACGATAAGTATCAAAATCGCGGTTCTTTCTTTTCGCCTAAAAGTCAGAAAATAAAAGGCATTTGGGTTATCAGTCAGAAGCCAGGACAGGAGCGCCGGGATGCCGGCCTCCCCGCCCTGGCTTTTTTACGTCCATCTGTAAGGCCCATATTGATGATTAGGCCAAATCGTATTGCCCCCTGCGTGACCGTATGCTTGCTGCATTAGCGTTCCTTATTTCCAGCGGCTGCAAAAACCTGCTTGACAAAAGGATGACGCGGTGTTATATTTTAATTGACAACAACTTGTTATACATAAAGGAGGTTAAACCCGTGATACAGCAAATTTCCGATGCCGAACTTGAAATTATGAAAATCGTGTGGGGGAACCCGGAGGGGGTGACGCTCTTTCCCTACATCATGGACGGGCTGGCGGCCAGGGGCAAGCCGTGTCAAAAAAACACCTTGATTGTACTGCTGTCGCGGTTGATGAACAAGGGCTTTTTGAGCGCCAGGAAAATTGGGCGCCGCAATGAATATACCACGCTCGTTTCGGAAACGGAATACCAGACAGCGCAGACGAAAAATTTCCTGGATAAGATTTATGAGGGCAGCGCAAAAGGTCTGGTTTCTAATTTGATTTTGGGCGACTTGCTGGCAGAGGAGGAATATGAGGAATTGAAAAGGCTGCTGGAGAAA
Source organism: Anaerotruncus colihominis (assembly GCF_010206195.1). Classification (GTDB taxonomy): domain Bacteria; phylum Bacillota; class Clostridia; order Oscillospirales; family Ruminococcaceae; genus Anaerotruncus; species Anaerotruncus colihominis_A. The sequence continues at coordinate 56,974 of NZ_VIQT01000021.1, forward strand.
GGAAATGAGCAACAATGAACGCAGTTTTGAAAATCTTCCTGTCCATGTCCGTTTCCGGCGGATTGCTTATCCTGCTCCTGCTATTGGGAAAACGATTTTTCAAAGATAAAATCAGCCGGCAATGGCAGTATTATATCTGGCTGGTTGTTGTTTTGCGGCTGCTGCTCCCGTTCGGGCCGGAAGTAAATCTGCTGGGAAAGACCTATGAGGCTGTCGATCAGGCAATATCTCAGGCAGCTCCTTTACCGCCGCGGCAACAGCCCCCGCTAAACGTTCCGGGAGACAATCCCGCTTTCGCTGTTGGGGCGGATCAGCATAATGAAACTGTGAATAGTCCGGCAGAGGATGTAGCAGCAGCCCACTCATTTCAAGCTATTGGGATGCTGCTGATAAATTATATTTGGCTGGTTTGGCTGACGGTTGCGCTGGGCCTGCTGATACGAAAAATAACAATCTATCAGGGCTTTATACGGTATATCAGGGCTGGATTAACCCCGGTTTCTGACATTGAACGGTTAGACCGGCTTTCCATTGCCGCGGAGCAATCAGGCGTCAAAAAGCCGATTGAATTATGTGTCAATCCGTTGGTTTCTTCCCCGCTGCTGATTGGCTTTTTCCATCCATGTATTGTACTGCCAAGCGCAGATATTCCCGAAAAGGATTTTCGCTATATCGTCCTGCATGAACTGACGCACTATAAACGGCGGGATATGTTCTATAAATGGCTGGTTCAAGTTACCGTCTGCCTGCATTGGTTTAATCCCCTTGTACATCTTATGAGCCGGGAGATTACCAAGGCCTGTGAATTTTCCTGTGATGAAGCTGTACTTGCTAAAATGGGAAGCGGCAACGCGCAGGACTATGGGAAAACCCTGCTTGACGCAATGGCGGCAGTGGGAAAATACAAGGAAAATCTTGGGGCTGTCACTTTAAGCGAAAATAAACAGCTTTTGAAAGAGAGGTTGGGCGCTATCATGAAGTTTAAGGAGCCTTCAAAGGCGGTTAAGATTTTGACGATTATGCTGACTTTATTCTTGGCCGCGGGCGCGTCTTTTGTCGGGGTTTATACAGCTGGAACCGCTCAAGCCGCCCCTCTCCCCAATACACCGCTGGATATAACGGGCAGGCCCGCCTTATCACTGGATATCCGCAGTGCCGCCGTCAATGTGTTGGCGGCTCCCCGGGGCAGCAAGATCTATGCTGAGTTTAACGAAGATGTGTATCAGGTTGAGCCTCACATTGATGGACAGCAGGATATCTGGAGCATGTCGATCTCATGCAAGACAAATACAAACAACAATGATGAGACCATCAAACTGTATATTCCCGATATTGCGTATGGGGATGTAACTTTGAACGTGGACAACGGGCATTTGACTTGCGATCTTATCCGGTCTGGAAATATCGTAGGCAACTTCAATATGGCGTCCGTCTTTTTGACCCTGCCAGAGGGCTTCGCTGGCTCGGTGGACGCTACAGCCAACAGTGGGTATTTCCAGCTAATTTCCCAAGATGATTTCAAGAATACCACTACGACTATTACAGATCACGGCAGTTGGGGTGAGATATACAAACCGAAGAATTTCAAGGAAAATGGGAATACGGCCACGTTCACAGATGGCACAGGAAATAATGTAATCCGGGTAACAAGACAAGGCTCCGGCGTGATGGGGATTTATACCTCGAACGCATTTGACACGTCAAGCTTTCCTGATGGATGGAAAAATTTGTGGCGGAACGAATGGCAGGGTAAGCCCTGGGAAGATGATTGGCAGCAAAATACTTGGCAGGAAGATGATACCCCAAAGGTTCCCGCCGCACCTGGCGAGCGGCCTGAAAAAGCGGATGCAGCTTCTACAGACATAGAACGGTATTATGAGGCGGACAGCCTGCCGCTGTTTCAAATCGCTTTTTCCCGATTGGATGAAAGTACGCAAAAGAAATGGCTTGAAAAACTCTATGATGACGGCGACTCTGCATTTTTCTCTGTTGCTGCACAGGGACTTGACGAAAATTCTTCTCTGCTTACTGATTTTGCTGAAAAAGCGTATGCGGAGGAAGAAACAGCGTTTTTCTCCATCTTGACGGACTGCATGGAAGAAGCGGAGCTGGGGCTTTGGCTGGACCGGGCTTTGGAAGATGGGAACTGGGCGTTTCAATCCATGCTCTTTGATAAACTGGGTCGGAACGACGAATTTGACGAACTGGAAGAAAAGCGGGAGAAGGAATGGGACGAAGCGCGGAAAGCGGAATATGGAGCGGTAGGCGTTACGATCAATGGAAAAAACTATTACTACCAAGGGCAGTTAGTCGATATTTTCTTGGACATTGTGCAGCAAAATAAATCTTTCTACGTTTTGAGCATGAACCCCAAAGGAACGGTCAATATCAAAATTCTCCGTGATGCGGACAACAAAATCACAGGCGTTGCCTATATGACCGAGGCGGAGGTAACGCAACTGCTTGAGGACGGATGAAGATGATGTGAACGTTATCCCTGTCAATCGCAGTTCAGACAGGAAATATTCCGCCAGGGCGTGTATGTCTCCCATTGGTACAGCTTCTTAATCCTTGCTGTCGAGCTTGAGGACCGCTGTAAACGCTTCGGGCGGCACGGAGACGGACCCAAGCTGGCGCATCTTCTTTTTGCCTTCCTTCTGTTTTTCAAGCAGCTTCTTTTTGCGCGTGATATCGCCGCCGTAGCATTTGGCGAGCACATCCTTGCGCATGGCGCGTACGGTTTCGCGCGCGATCACCTTGCCGCCAATCGCGGCCTGGATGGGCACTTCGAACAATTGACGCGGGATATTGTCGCGCAGGTTTTCGCAGATGCGCCGCGCGCGCGGATAGGCCTTGTCGGCGTGCGCGATAAACGACAGCGCGTCGACCACTTCGCCGTTTAAGAGAATGTCGAGCTTGACAAGCTTCGAATCGCGGTAACCGCACATCTCGTAATCGAACGACGCATAGCCGCGCGTGCGCGACTTGAGCGCGTCGAAGAAATCGTAGACAATCTCGTTGAGCGGCAGCTCGTAATGCAGCTCGACACGGTCGGCGTCAAGATATTTTGTATCGATGTAAACGCCGCGCCGGTCCTGGCAGAGGTCCATGATGTTGCCGATATAAGCTGTTGGGGTAAAGATGTTCGCTTTGACAAACGGCTCCTGCGCGGCGGTGATCTGCCCAGGATCGGGATAGCTGGCGGGATTGTCGATCGAGATTTCCTCGCCGTTTGAAAGGATCAGCTTATAGACAACGCTCGGCAGCGTTGTGACGATATCGAGGTTGAATTCCCGCTCCAGCCGCTCCTGGATGATTTCCATATGCAAAAGCCCCAAAAATCCGCACCGGAAGCCAAACCCGAGCGCAACGGACGTCTCAGGCTCAAAGGAGAGGGACGCGTCGTTGAGCTGGAGCTTTTCAAGCGCGTCGCGCAGGTCGGGATATTTGGCGCCATCCTGCGGGAAGATGCCAGAAAAGACCATCGGCAGCACCTTGCGGTAGCCGGGCAGCGGCTCGGCCGCGGGATTGGCGGCGTCCGTGACGGTGTCGCCGACAGCTGTGTCGCGCACCGTTTTGATTGACGCGGTGATATATCCGACCTGGCCGGCAAACAGCTCGCCGCGCGGGACAAGGCTGGTCGCGCCCATAACGCCGCATTCCACAACGTCGAATTCCGCTCCGGTGGCCATCATGCGGATGCGCATACCCGGGCGCACGACGCCGTTTTTGACGCGGACATAGACGATAACGCCGCGGTAGGCGTCATAGTAGCTGTCAAAGATGAGCGCCTGAAGCGGCGCGGCCTCGTCGCCGCGCGGCGCGGGGATATCGGACACGACGCGCTCGAGCACCGCGTGGATGTTTTCACCCGTTTTTGCCGAGATGCGCGGCGCGTCCATGCATGGGATACCAATGATGTCCTCGACCTCCTGCGCGACGCGCTCCGGCTCAGCGGCAGGCAGGTCGATTTTGTTGACGACGGGTGTGACTTCAAGGTCGTGCTCGATCGCCAGATACGTGTTGGCGAGCGTCTGCGCCTCGATGCCCTGCGACGCGTCAACAACCAGAATGGCGCCCTCGCACGCGGCGAGCGAACGCGACACCTCGTAGTTGAAATCGACGTGGCCGGGGGTGTCGATCAGATTGAACTGATACTCCCCGCCGTCGTCGGCGCGGTAGGTCAGCGACACGGCGCGCGCCTTGATGGTGATGCCGCGCTCGCGCTCGATGTCCATATTGTCAAGGATCTGATCCTCCATATCGCGCTTTGAAACGGTTTCCGTCAATTCAAGGATGCGGTCGGCAAGCGTGCTCTTGCCGTGATCAATATGCGCGATGATGCAGAAATTCCGGATGTTTTTTCGTTTGTCCATGTTTTCCCGCCGTTTCCGCCACAGGGTGTTTGTTCCGATCAAAACCCCGGGCAACTCAAAATCACTATACTGTTAAATTATAGCATACCAGCCGCCGCCTATGCAATATGGGCGCAGGTTGTATTCATGATAACATGCTGATATCATCGCGATCAAAGAAACACGCGAATGCTTGATAAAATCGGGCTGTAAGAATATAATAGGAACGTTACAGGAAAAAAGAACCGCTGGATGGAGGAAGAATCGATGGACAGCAGGGTCGAACGCTTTTACAATGGATTGAAGGGTAAGAAAATCTCGATGATCGGCATCGGCGTAAGCCATTCCGATCTGATCAGCCGCCTGCGTGACTACGGCGCGAAGGTGACGGCGCATGACCGGCGCGCGCGCAGCGCGGTCGGCGAGGCGATCTGCAACAATTTTGAGGCGCAGGGCATCGCGCTGCGCCTGGGAGAGGATTATCTTGAAAACATCGACGCGGATATTGTGCTACGCACGCCCGGCATGTATTTTCATCAGCCGGTGATCGATGCGCTGCAGCGCGACGGCGTTGTTGTGACAAGCGAAATGGAGCTGTTTTTTGATCTCTGCCCGTGCCGGACCATTGGTATTACAGGCAGCGACGGCAAAACGACGACGACGACGCTGATCGCTGAGATTTTAAAGGAAGGCGGCCGCCGCGCGCACATCGGCGGCAACATTGGGCGTCCGCTGATGCCGATTCTGCGCGATATCCGCGACAATGACTTTGCCGTCGCGGAGTTGTCGAGCTTCCAGCTGATCTCCATGCGTGAAAGCCCCGACGTCGCAGTTGTCACAAACATCAGCCCGAATCACCTTGACGTGCATGGGAACATGCAGGAGTATATCGACGCCAAGCGCAACATTGTGCTGCATCAAAACGCATTTTCACGCACGGTGCTCGGCGTTGACAACGAGCTGGCCGCTTCCTTTGCCGCCGATGTGCGCGGCCGTCTGTTTGAATTTTCTGTCCGGCGCCCTGTGCGCACAGGCGCTTTTCTCGGCGAGGACGGCATCCTATACGCATCGGTCAACGGTGAACGCACAAAGATTATCAATCAAAATGAACTGCGTCTGCCGGGGATGCACAACATCCAGAACTATCTGGCGGCCATCTGTGCCGTGTGGGGTGTGGTCGATATTGAGGCCATCCGCAATGTAGCCATGGAATTCGGCGGTGTGGAGCACCGCATTGAGTTTGTGCGCGAAAGGGACGGCGTGCGCTGGTACAACGACTCGATCGCGACAACGCCGACGCGCACAATCGCGGGGCTTGACAGCTTCAGCCAAAAGCTGATTGTAATAGCGGGCGGATACGATAAAAAGGTGCCGTTCGATCCGATGGTCCCCAAGGTCGTTGAAAAGGTGAAAACGCTTGTCCTCATTGGTGCGACGGCCGACAAAATCGAGGCGGCTGTCCGGGCGGACAGCGGGTTTTCCGCCTCCGGGATGACGATTATCCGCGCCGGCAGCCTTGAGGAGGCGGTCGAACAGGCGGCGGCGGCCGCGCGCGCCGGCGATATTGTATCGTTGTCGCCGGCGTGCGCCAGCTTTGATATGTTCCCAAATTATGAGACGCGTGGACGCCGCTTCAAAGAGCTTGTCAACGCGCTGTAACCAGGAGGGTGCTATGACGACGAATGAACTGCTTTTAACGCTGAGCGGTGCGGCCGGCGTTTCGGGCGCGGAAAACGGCGCGCGGGACGCGGCGCGCCGCCTGCTCGAGCCGCTTGGCCCGTGTGAGACGGCCGCGCTCGGCTCGCTGGTCTGCCGCGTGAGGCCCGTCCCGGAGAGCGGGGCGCATCTGCTGCTGACGGCGCATATGGACAGCATCGGCATGATCGTAACGTTTATTGACGACAACGGATTTTTGCGTGTGGCTGGCTGCGGCGGCGTGGACCGCGCGGCGCTGCCAGCCGCGCAGGTGACGGTTCACACCGCGTCGGGCGCGCTGCCCGGCGTTGTCTGCACCGTGCCGCCGCATCTGACGGAGGATGACGGCGTACTGCCGAAAGTCGACGAGATCAGCGTCGATGTCGGACTTGCAGCCGAGGCGGCGCGTGCCCAAATCGCGCCTGGCGACCGCATAACGTTTGACTGCACGCCGTTTACGACGCCCTCGGGGCTTGTTTGCTCGCGCGCGCTCGACGACCGCGCCGGCTGCGCCGCCGTGATTCTGGCGGCGCAAAAGCTGGCGCGGCAGCCGCTCGCGTGCGGATTGAGTGTCGCGCTGACGGTGATGGAGGAGGTCGGCGGACAGGGGGCGCGCACGGCGGCCAACCTGTTGGCGCCGACGCACGCTGTTGCGGTCGACGTGTCGTTCGGCCACACGCCCGATGCGCCGCGTCCAAAATGCGGCGTTATGGGGGAGGGCCCGATGATCGGCGTATCGCCGATTCTCGATCATACGATGTTCGAGGGGATGAAGGCGTGTGCAAAGCGCCACAGCATCAATTTTCAGGTCGAGGTGATGGGCGGCAATACCGGCACGGACGTTGATGGGGTCGCCGTAGCGGGCGCGGGGGTGCGGTGCGCGCTTGTGTCGATTCCGCTGCGGTACATGCATACGCCTGCTGAATTGATCGACGCGCGTGATGTGGAACAGACCGCCGCGCTGATCGCGGCTTATGTGACGGATGAATTTGGGGGTGCGCGCTAATGCTGTATGAGAATATCGAACGTCTGAGCGCGCTGCCCGGCGTATCCGGGCGTGAGGAGGCTGTGCGCGCAGCTTTATTGGAGCTGCTTGACGGCCGCTGCGACTGTCAGGTTGACGCCTTGGGCAATCTGCTTGCTTTTAAGCGCGGCGCAAAGAAGCCGGCAAACCGCCTGATGCTTTCCGCGCATATGGATGAGGTCGGGTTGATCGTCACCTATATTGAAGACAGCGGCCTTCTGCGGTTTGCGACAGTCGGCGGAATAGACCGCCGTACAGTTGTTGGCAAGACGGTGCGCATTGGAAAGACACGCGGCGTAATCGGTACAAAAGCGACGCATCTGAAATCGGCCGAGGAGCGCGGCAAGGCGGCGGCGCTCGATGCGCTGTGCATCGACGTCGGCGCAAAAACGCGCGACGAGGCGGCGGCGCTTATCAGCCCCGGCGACTGCGCTGTATTTGATTCGCAGTACGCTTTGTTCGGCGACGGTTTCCTGCGCGGCCGCGCGCTGGACGATCGTGTAGGCTGCGCGCTGCTTGTGGAGCTGCTGTTGTCGGAGCAATTGCCATACGATGTACACATCGCCTTCACAGTCCAGGAGGAAACCGGCACGACCGGCGCAAAAACAGCCGCCGCGCAGATTTGTCCCGATATTGCGATTGCGGTTGAGACGACGACAGCCTGCGATATTCCGGGGACGCCGCCGGAAAAGACGGTCTGTTCACTGAAAAAAGGCCCTGTGCTTTCCTTTATGGATCGGGGAACGATTTACGACGCGACGCTGTACGCGCGTGCGATGAAGGAGGCGGCCGCTGCCGGGATCGCTTGTCAACCAAAGCAGGGCGTCTTCGGCGGCAACGAGGCGCGTTCGGTGCAGACAGCGGGAGACGGCGCACGCGTATTGGCGGTGTCCGTCCCGTGCAGATATCTGCACACGCCGTCATGCGTAGCCAATCGTTTCGACATCGACGAGACACTGCGCCTGCTGCGGCTTTTGATTGATGTGTTTGGCGCGTGATCCGTTTTGTAACGCTGGAGCTTGAGGCGCTGTTTTGTGAAAAATCCGCACAGTTTGGTATATTTGGAACAAAAATATACTCGCAGTATCAAACGTATGGCGCACAGAGCGGCATTCTCGATCTGTGGCTGTTGTTTAATGATACGCATGTAACCGGCTGCGTTTCCCGACTCGGCGGTCTGCTGACCGCCGCATGTGCGCCGCAGGCGGACATCGAGGAGCTGGCGGTGTTCCTGCGCGCTGTGGGCGGCCGCGCTGTGGAAGGGACACTGCCGCTGATCGAGAGGGTGCGCGCCGTAACACGCGGCGAACTTCGTTCGTCGCGCGTCATGCGTGCAGACAGCTGTGGCTGCCTGCACGCTCCCGCGCCTTGCGGCGCGGACGGCGCGCCCTGTCCCGCGGACCGCCTCGCCCCAGTCTATGCGCTGCTTTGTGCGGCCGACCCCATATTCGCAGCCAAGGCGGATGAAGCCGCTTGGCTGACGGAGCTTTCGCACAAAACACGGCATGATTTGGCGGAAATTTACATACTAAAAGTAGAAAATACTCTAATATCAACCTCAGGTATTTATTTTAAGGATGCAGACAGTGCGATTCTTGCCGGCGTGGCAACCGCTCCGGCCATGCGTGGGCGCGGTTATGGCCGCCGCCTGGTAGAATATACGGCTGCGGCCGCGTTGGCACAGGGCTTGACACCGTATCTGCTGACGGCGGACGACCGGCTCGGTGCGTTTTATACTGCCTGTGGATTTATGGACGCCGGCCGGTGGGCACGGTTGGAATGGTAAACGGAAAGGATAGTCAAATTTGATCGAACAGTTTTTTAAGATCGATCCACGTCTGCTGGATATCGCAGACGCTGCGCTTGGCGACTGCCGCGCGCCGTTTGAGGCGATCGATGAAACCGCGGAATACAATGCCTGCAAGGTGCTGGCGGCTTTTATTGACAACCGCGTGAGTGAAAGTCATTTTGCAGGAACAACCGGATATGGATACGGCGACCGGGGCCGGGACACGCTCGACGCTGTGCTCGCCCAGATCATGGGGACCGAGGACGCGTTGATCCGTCACAATTTTGTCTCCGGCACGCATGCGATCACAACAGCTTTGTTTGGTGTGCTGCGTCCGGGCGACCGGATGGTGTCGCTGACCGGCGCGCCATATGATACGCTTCAGCCGGTTATTGGGATTGTTCCGGGTGGGCACGGCTCGCTCAGGGAATTTGGGGTGCAGTATGAACAGCTTGATCTGCGCGCGGACGGTATGCCTGACTACGATAGCATCGCACAGGCGGCGCGTGGGGTGCGCGTGGCATATATCCAGCGGTCGCGCGGTTATACGCTGCGAGAATCCCTGCATATCGATGAGATCGGCCGTTTGATTGATGAGGTGCGCGCCGTCAATCCCGATGCGGTTGTCATTGTTGACAACTGCTATGGCGAATTTGTTGAGAAGCGCGAGCCAACGCAGGCCGGCGCCGATTTGATCGTCGGTTCGCTGATTAAAAATCCCGGTGGCGGCATCGCAAAGACGGGGGGGTATATTGCCGGGCGCGCCGATCTGATCGAGCTGTGCGCATGCCGGCTGACAGCGCCGGGCGTCGGCAAAGAGGTCGGCTGCACGCTCGGCGAATTGCGCGGGATGTATATGGGGCTGTTTCATGCGCCGACTGTGACAGCCGCCGCACTGAAAACAGCCGTTTTCGCGGCGGCGCTGTTTGAACGTCTCAGATTCGCGGTCTATCCGTCATACGCCGCGCCGCGCGCCGATATCATCCAAGCGGTGCGGCTTGATACGCCCGCGGGACTAGAGGCGTTCTGCCAGGGCATACAGCGCGGCGCGCCGGTCGATGCATTCGTGACGCCTGAAGCGTGGGACATGCCAGGATATGACAGCCAGGTGATTATGGCGGCCGGAGCGTTTACAATGGGCGCTTCCATCGAGCTGTCAGCCGATGGACCGATGCGCCCGCCGTATGCCGCCTGGATGCAAGGGGGGCTTACCTGGCCAAGTGGAAAAACAGGCGTGCTGTTGGCTGCCCAATCGCTTCTAGAGGCGGGGCAGATCGAGCTGTAATTGGCGTGCGGCGCTGCTTTGGGCAGTTGACAGACAGCGTGTGTGTATGGTATCATAGCCGCAGAACAAACGGTTCTGCCGTTTGCAGGCGGATGCCGTCTAACGGCAGGGGCGCCATAGCCAAACCGGCCGCAGCCGGTTTGACGCCGCGCGAAGCGCGGCGCAGCAAGCCCTATGGGCTTGCCGCTATGGCGCCGTCTACGTTTCGGCTTTTTGTGCGGGCGTGGCGGAATGGCAGACGCGCTGGTCTTAGGAGCCAGTCTTTCGGGGTGTGGGTTCAAGTCCCACCGCCCGCACCACCAGGCAAGGGCCTGGAGCCGTTTCGCGCTCTGGGCCTTTTTCCTATATCTAAAACAACTGCCCGTGTCCGGGGTGGTTCTAAGCTGGGCAGGCTTGCCAACAATAATCGGCACCGCTTTATAGAGCAGTGCCGATTATTAAAAATTTGCTTGGGAGGGTTCTGTATGCCAGATTACAAGGCGATGTATTATCACTTGGCGGGCCGCATGGCAACTGCTATTGATGCATTGGAAGCAACCACCAATGCGTTGGTCGACATTACCGAAAAGCTGAAGCTGGCGCAGCAGACTACGGAGGAAATGTTTATTTCCAGTTCTGACGACGATGTGGATTCCCCGGATAACATTTCAGAGAAAGAGCTGTAATCCGTAAATTCTATAAATATCGTCTACAGCGGCGGGATGTTACGTGTCGTCGCGGACTTTGTATCGAACGGATATCTATGCTATAGTGTTTCGCTATCACACCAGGCAAGGGCCTTGAGCCATTTCGCGCTCTGGGCTTTTTTCTATATCTAAAACAACTGCCCGCGTCCGGGGTGATTCCAAACTGGGCAAAGCAGGATTTCTTGTCCTGCTTTTTATTTTTCCCGCTAAACTGATTTCGAAAGCATATACTCCGGGTTCTGGGATATGTCCATTGGCAATCCCTGTATAACACAAAATCGGGAGCCGACTGGCTCCCGATTTTTCTTAACTTTGAAACGTGCCGGCGAAAACGCTATTCTTCTATTATCAAACAAGTCCTATCCTCCCTAAACCGATACTCAACCTCCGATTTTGACAACTGCACAGCGGAGTTTTATAAAAGAATCCCTATATAGCCGGCGGTTTGAAGCGGTCGCTTTCTTTCTCTGATTGTTTTTGCGTCAATTCGCGTCCTGGGCGCCGGCACGCTTCTTTCCACCATCTATTTTTTTCAGCGCCCTCTTAAACTGGAAGGTAAACAGGACCGCCGTAAAGCTGACTGCAAAAAAATCGGCGACCGGTTCCGCCAGATAGACCGCTGTTGTCCGGTCGGATGTAAAAATCTGCGGCAGCAGGAAGATCAGGGGGAGCAGCAGGACAAATTTGCGCATTACAGCAACAATAATAGAGGCCGGCGCGTTGCCCAGGGCTGTAAATGTCATCTGACAGGCCACCTGAACGCCGAACAACAGAAGGCATGCCGTATAGATGCGAAGCGCCGTCTTTGTAAATTCCAGCAGCGCCGGATCTGTGGTAAACAGGGCGGCGAACACCTGTGGGAAGGCCATAACAAATACCCACAGCAAGGTGGAATAGCAGAGGCTGGCTTTCAAAAGCAGTTTGAAAGCGCCTTTCACCCGTTCTGCGTTCTGTGCGCCGAAATTATAGCTGATGATCGGCTGTGCGCCCTGTCCCAATCCCTGAAGCGGCAGCATGGCGAACTGCATCACGCTGGTCAGAATCGTCATCGCGCCCACGGCGATGTCGCCGCCATAGCGGAGCAGTGAGGAATTAAAGCAGACGGAAATGATGCTTTCACTGGCCTGCATAATAAATACGGACAGGCCAAGCGCCAGGCTTGGCAAAATGATATTGGCCCGCAGACGCAGGTTTTTCAACCTGATTTTTAAGCGCGTCTTTTTTCCGAACAAAAAAGCCAGCACCCAGGCGCACGACATGGCCTGGGAGATAATCGTCGCCAGAGCCGCGCCCCGCACGCCCAACCTCAAGCCGAAAATGAAGATGGGATCGAGGATAATGTTGGCCACAGCTCCAATCAGCACAGAAAGCATCCCCGTCTTGGCAAACCCCTGCGCTGTGATAAACGCGTTCATACCGAGTGTGATCTGCACAAATACGGTTCCTATGGCATAGATGTTCATATAGGCGACGCCATATTCAATTGTGTTCTCACTCGCGCCAAATGCCATCAGAAAATCACGGTTCCACAGCAGCAGCGCCGCTGTCAAAAGAGCCGAGACGGCGATCTGCACAATAAAACAGTTTCCCAAGGTCTGTTCCGCCGATTTTTGGTCGTTCCTGCCCATAAAGATAGACGCCCGCGGCGCGCCGCCATACCCCACGAAGGCGGCGAATGCGGTCACAATCATGATCAGCGGCATACAGACACCCACGCCGGTAAGCGCCAGCGCCCCCACATCGGGGATATGGCCGATGTAAATGCGGTCCACGATGTTGTAAAGCATATTGATAATCTGAGCGGTCACTGTCGGAAGCGCCAGCCGCATCAGAAGCTTCCCTACCGGCTGCGTTCCAAGAAAATCCTTTTCGTCATTCATTTTCTTATCCTCCCTGCCATAGCCTGCCTGGTATTAGCGCTGATCCGGTCGTTGACCCGTTCAAATATTGCGCGCTCATCGCGCGACAGGCCAGCGAAAATCTCATCCTCAAACCGAGCCCAAAGGCGTTCCATCGATTGTATAATCGGTTCAGCGGCCGGCGTCAGAAACAGATGGATGCGCCTGCGGTCCGCCGCGTCCTGTTCCCGCCGGAGCAGGGACCGCTGGATAAGGCTTTCCACCGCCTGGGACACATTTCCCTTGGATAGCATCCGCAGCTCCACAATATCGGCGGCTGTATCCTTACCCGGATTGTTGTGCAGAAAGCTGACGATCGTCGCTTCAATCAGCGCAAGCTTATATTCTCCGCAGATTTCCCGCAGCATGCTCTCGTGCAATTTGATGATCGACCGGATATTTATCAAAAACTCCGCCGTGCGGCTCATCACAGGCGTCCCTCCCCGTAAAATCGTTTTTATTATAACTGTTTTATTTAAAACTGTTTATTAAAGATCTATTATATTCCCGCTATTTCGTTTGTCAAGAGCCGGCCAAAGTTTTTAACAGATTCTTAAAATTCGACCGGCGATATATACATATGTACACGCGCTAACAAAAACTGTATTAGGCGTAGCAGGAAAAACAAAAGGTATGGGTTGCCCGCATTTGGGAGTATGAAATAAAAGAATGGGTGCTGCTGGCCCACGCATCAGCGCCGCAAAGGTTTGACCTTACGCTGCACAATGAGCTGTTGGGGCGCGCTAAATACTCAAAAGATCAATTCGGGATGGTCTGGCTTGATTTTAATATCTACAAGAGCGAAACCGAAGACCATATCAGCCACAATATCCTTGTCAGCTATCTGCCGGAAGGTTTCCGCCCGAAAGATAACACGCTTATCCCGGTTTGGGTCGGCAAGAGCGAAGGCGACAACACAAAAATGATGGGGAACCTGATCCTTTATCCCAGCGGCGAAATCTGGTTCTATGTGGGATATGGCGTCACAGTCCGCAGTTTTACAGCGCAGTGCGGATTTTACATCTGATTATGGCGCGGCCAGATACGTAAGGCTGTTAATAAAGCACGGCGTATTGGCAGCTATATTCCCCGTTTTATAGACCGTCATAGCGCCGTTTGTTCCGATGCTGATTGTCCCGCCGCCTGAGCCGCGCATCCAAAAAGCGATCTCAAGCCGGGACGCAGGCCGGAACCCTTCCGGCAACGTCCCGATCACACTCTCATGCGCAATCTCTTTCGAACTGGTAAAAGACAGGTTTATGACAACCTCCCCATTTTGCTTTTTGTATATGGAATTGTTTGCAAACATGTTAATCCCGGAAGCAAGAGCCACTGTATATCCTTTCGGCCGTTCTGCCGTTGCTATGGGCCGCCACCCTCGCCAGAGGCCGTAGCTTTTACAGTTTTGCCACATAACACGCGTGAGGTTGTCGCAGACGATCAGTATCCCGTAGCCACTGCCTGTCTCCCAATCCTTACGGTCCAGCGCCAGCACAGACACATGGACCGTATTGCCAGCAGGCAGATCCGGCGGATAATTTTTTCCCGCGGGGATTTTTCCTTCATACCGGTATATCCCATTTTGCAGGGTAAAAATATCCACCGTCTCGTCAATATTAACAGGCATTGCTTCCGCCTTATTTGACAATTGCGTCTCTACAGCGGCAAAGTTGCGGTTGAGCATCTCGTTTGCGTCCTGCATCCCCTTGGTAAAAGTCTCAAAACTCATTTTTCCCTCTCTTTCCTGTGTTTAAAGGCGTCCATACAAGCGCATCTCATCCTTGCCCTGTAATTTTTGCCCCCTGCTCCCGGCTGATCCAGCCTGCGGCAACAAATACCTGCACCTGATCCGCGCCGTAAATCCCAAGATCATAATACATCTTGATCTGGTCATACCAATCAAACATGCCGCTTCACCCCTTCCTGCACTTGCAAAAGCTGCATCATCAACATGGAATTGGATTGCTGCAATTGTTTTATAGCAGCCTCCTGCTGCGCCAGTTTCAACGCCATATCGGCAAGTCCCTGTTCTTCCCGGCTCAGTGCCGGAGACGGCGGGGCCGGATACTCCGTCTCCCACACCGTAATTTCTTCATCCGTAGCGGATTCCATCCATTCCGAGCCTTCCCACACCGGCTTGATAAATCCATCCGCGCCAGCATGGGGGCGCATCACGGGCGGCGCTGTATCTATCAGGCGCTCCCCTTCCGAAAGCGTGTAGTACTGGGCTTTCTCTTGTAATTGGCCGGTTTCATCTGGTTCATTGAGCACCAGCACAAACATCTTGTATGCATTCTGCGCATCAACGACACAACAGTGTCTATAATTCATATGATCGACCCCTTTCATTGTCCGGCATATGTGATTACAAATGACAGAGCCGCACCGCCTGTCGATGTCGTAGCGCTAGTTGATATTTGTCCGTTGCCATGTACAAATATCATGACTGCGACCGGCGCGCCGTCCACAAATTTCATTGCTGGCGTTTCAAATGGAGCCGGCGGCCAAAACCCCCTGGGGAGCGTGGCAATTACGTCGCTTCTTTCGATCGCGGAATTTTTTTTTACCGACCCCCATATGGTTACTTCCCCGAATGCGTTACGTTGGTAATATGGCTGCTGATATTTAGTCCATCCCTCCGCCAATGGAAGTTCAAATTTTTGCGGCGCTGATGCGTGGGCCAGCAGCACCCATTCTTTTATTTCATACTCCCAAATGCGGGCGACCCATACCTTTTTTGCTAGGCGCGGTGATGTGACAATCAGTGTCCCAAACGCGCAGCCGCCGTGCTCTATGCCGAAACTTGTAAGAAGCTGGGCGTAAAAATCCCCGGCGTTATAATCCGTCATGGAATACGCCGCGTCGTCCAAATGGGCGTTTACTTCCGCCGTCATGGCGGCGATATGGTAAAGCCCCGCGTGCGGGAGCTGTCGGGGCGATGAGAATTCCGTTATCACAGTCCCGGCGTAATAGTCGGACTGCAATGTTTTAAACTCCCCAAGCGCCGCCTTATTAGACTAAGGCGGCTGTATAGGAGGCGGGAACCTGCCCGCCTCCTTTTTTCTTACAGGGAGACATCGAGATCGACGAGGATATCCTGTACCTGCTCCTTGAGCAGCGCCGGGACATCGTCCAGCGTCTTCTTACCTTTCACGATCAGCGTCGCGTAAACAACTGCCATTATGCATACCTCCTTCCGGCAGAATATTTTTGCGAGAACGAGAAAAAAACTACTCATTTTCGAGCAGCTCTCTCACCTCGGCCTGTAAGGCATTGGGTACGTCCCCGATTGCCTTTAAGCCCTTGCGAATCAGCTCCGCGTATACTTTAGCCATTTACTTCACCTCCCTCCAGTGCCGTCACACGCGCTTGCAGCGCAAGCATGGATTCGTACACTTCGGCCAGCGCGAGCAGGGCGTCCGTGTTCTGCCTGTCCGCTGTCTCATACGCTTCGGCCTGCGCCAGCATGATCGTCGTTGCCTGATCGTCCGCCGCCTCGTATGCCTCAACGAGCGCCATCTGTGTGTCTGTCATCTGCGTCTCCAGAGATGCGATGCGTTCACTTTCGGAAGGCGGCCCAGGAGGCGGGGCGGGGTGCTCCGCTTCCCATGCCTCGATTTCCTCGCTTGTGGCGGATTCTATCCACTCTGAGCCTTCCCAAGCCGGTTTGATAAATCCATCCGCACCGGCATGGGGGCGCATCACAGGCGGCGCTGTATCTATCAGGCGTTCTCCTTCCAAAAGCGTGTAGTACTGAACCCTTTCCTGTATCTCTCCGGTTTCATCCGATTCATTAACTACCAGCACAAGGGTTTTGTATCTGTTTTGTGCGTCAATGACGCAGCAATGTTTGTAATCCATGCTGTCATTCCTTTCTCATAAATGTTCGCCTTGGTCTAATAAGGCGGAGATCGGGAGCCGGCCTTTTTACTCTTTTCCGTTCCAGAGTGGATTTTTTGGTAGTCTGACATACTCAAAAAATCAATTCGGAGAAGTTATACTTAGAGGCGATATTGCAAGAGATGCCGGAGCCCCTTTTACGGCCGGCGACGACTATGTATTTGGCTGTCTGCCGGAAGGATACCGCCCCGGGAATAATGCGGGAGCTTGGATAGTGGTGGGGTTGAGAGCTGCGAACAATACCGCCAGTATATTAGGCTGCATACTTATTAAACAGAACGGTGAAGTATCAATGCACGCACCACGTGATACGACTGCAGAGTCAATCGTGCTTATTACAAGTATTTTCACTGTATAATATTGCTTTAGCCTTACGTATCTGCATAATCAGATGTAAAATCCACATTGCGCCGCAAAGCTGCGGACTTCGATACCATATCCCACATAGAACCAGATTTCGCCGCTGGGATAAAGAATCAGGTTTCCCATCATTTTTGTGTTGTCGCCTTCGCCCTTGCCAGCCCAAACCGGAATAAGCGTGTTATCTTTCGGGCGGAAACCTTCCGGCAGATAGCCAACAAGGATATTGTGGCTGATGTGGTCTTCGGTTTCGCTCTTGTAGATATTAAAATCAAGCCAGACCATCCCGAATTGATCTTTTGAGTATTTAGCACGCCCCAACAGCTCATTGTGCAGCGTAAGGTCAAACCTTTGCGGCGCTGATGCGTGGGCCAGCAGCACCCATTCTTTTATTTCATACTCCCAAATGCGGGCGACCCATACCTTTTTTGCTAGGCGCGGTGATGTGACAATCAGTGTCCCAAACGCGCAGCCGCCGTGCTCTATGCCGAAACTTGTAAGAAGCTGGGCGTAAAAATCCCCGGCGTTATAATCCGTCATGGAATACGCCGCGTCGTCCAAATGGGCGTTTACTTCCGCCGTCATGGCGGCGATATGGTAAAGCCCCGCGTGCGGGAGCTGCCGGGGCGATGAGAATTCCGTTATCACAGTCCCGGCGTAATAGTCGGACTGCAATGTTTTAAACTCCCCAAGCGCCGCCTTATTAGACAATTGCGTCTCTGTAGCGGCAAAATTGCGGTTGAGCATCTCGTTTGCGTCCTGCATCCCCTTGGTAAAAGTCTCAAAGCTCATAAAGTCAATCCCTCCCTATATCAGCCGGATATACAGGCTGTCCGTCTGGTTGTCGGGCCATGTCACCGTGTATTCCCGGTCGTTCATTTTGTGCAGCGTCGGGTTTGTGCCGAGCCGCGCAATGCTTTTTGTCGTCATGACGGTCAGCGACTGGCTGCTGTGATAAACCGCCCGCGCCGGATACTGCGCGGTGTCCGTGCCGCCCAGCGGGCCTTCGTCAAGCCCTGCCACGCCAAGCCCGTATTGCAGCGCGCCGAGCGTCACCTGCGGATACGTCCCAAGCCCGTGATCAATGCGCACCAGCTCGCCTTCTGTCTCCAGCGCCGCGGACAGCCGGTGCAGCGCATCGTCTGTTTTGTCGAACGCCGCTCCAAAGTCGTCCACATTGCATTCGTCATCCTGTTCCGGAATTCGAAGCCCATACCATTTGCTTTCTCTCAAGCAAGCACCTCCTCACGCAGCGCGCGGTGCGTCGTCCCGCGCAGCATCCTGTGCAGCCGCGGCCGGAGCATCCTGTGCGTGTTGTACCGCAGCTCCAGGTCAATGACCATGTTCGCCGGGACAACACGGCTAAGCAGCGCCGCCGCCTCGTCCATCGCCCGTTTTTCCCACAGATATACGCGTACAAACACGCGATACTCCCTATAAATGACTTCCAGCGTGTATCCATCCGGCCCGCAGACGCCGTCCAGCATCAGGCGCAGCGTCCGCTCGGTAAACGGGAGCTGTTCGTTGAGCCGGGCCAGAACCGCCGCCCGCCGCGCTTCCACGCTGTCGGTCCCACGCGGCCGGATACCGAGCATCCTCTCCCACCGCGCAAGCCCCTGCTCGAAGGAAATTCGCCTTATGCAGGCCAAGGCAGTCCCGCTGCGGATCTACGATGCATTTTTCATCCGCCATATGTGCGTTCCCTCCTTCTGTTATACAGCTTCCTCCCAGCCATATACGTTCGGTTCCCACACATTGTTGCCAGCCGTACTGACCCAGTGTTTCCCATTGTACGATACCTTCGCGCCGAGCGGGTAGGTATCGATAGCGCCTACAGGCTGACTCCACTCCGGCCATTCGCCGGTCGGGTCGCCAATCTCTTTCCACTGGCTCGGCGCGGCCTCGGGCGTCCAGGTTTCCTGAGAGGTGTGCGCCTGCAAGCATCGGTAGAGCCTGCCGTTATATTGGCAGATAGCGCCCTCAGCGTAGGCTATAGAGCAGGCCCACATAGAAAATTGTTCAGCATGTTCGGCGATCGTGGTATCGTCAAACGCGCCGTTCTCCGCCATGCGGACGAACATAAGGCTCGCCACTTCCGACGCTTTGGCCCTTGCCAGCGCGGCGCGGTTTTGCTCGGTCGTGTAGAACTCTCCGGCGTGATAGAAATAATAACCGGCTTTGACCTCAGGCGGAACAGCGTCCACCTCAACGAGCGTATGGCTCTCGTTGGCATACCCAAAAGGCGCGGTGGGCCAGAAGGTATCGGAATCGTTGGAATAGATTGCGTCTGCATCTTTCTCGTCGCTCAGGATAACGACGCCGTTGTCCTGCTGGCGCACATAGCTCGGGTGCTTGCAGATTTCCGCAATCAGATTATTAGAGTTAATGATTAGGTACATTGCGCATTCCTCCGTTTTAAACGCAGAAGCCGAAGCAAACGCCACGCGTGTCCCCGATGACCATCTCGTGGGGGGGTGGGGTGCTACCATCGCGGTTCGCATAGCAGAAACCGTTTCCGTTATACACGTCAGGAGAACGCGTCCACCAGGTATTGCCAGACCCTGTACCGTTGGCAAGTCTTTTGGCCCTATTCGCGGCGGTTGCAAAGTAGCTGTACTGCGCGCCCTCATTTCCAGCTGAATAGCCTTTTGCGCCGAAGATTTCCCACACAGAGAAGAGGAACAGCTTCATTGCATTTGTGTTAATAACGGTACTCACCTTACCGGCCGATGTCTTCTTGTTGACCATCTTAATAACGGCCTGCAGGTCAGAGGGCAGGCTGTTTAACAGAGTACTTTGCAGCCACGAGTACATAGTTGAACTGATAAAACTGTTGCGGCCCGAATCAGAACCATTCATCTGGCGGGTCGTCTTCATCAGGTTTTTCAGACCGAAGGTGATACCCGCCTTGCCGCCAGACTGTAAGTCGTCGTGATTAAAGCCCATAATAGCGAGCGTCAGCGTCTCGCCGCCCACGACAATGTCCTTTGTATCGCCGACCTTCCAGATGGAAGACGCCTTGCCTGCCGCGGACGCCTCGGCAATCTGCGCCCAACTGTTCGCCGCAAGCGTAGGGTTATACATCTGCACCGTCACAGCACAGGTCTTATTGGCAGGGGCGTTGTGGTTTGTGCCCGCCGCAACCTTAACCGTAATTGTGGCGCTGCCGGTCGCCTTCGCGGTGACGGTGATTGTAGTACCGTTCACGCTGCAAACGGCAATGCTTGTATTGCCGGAAGTCGCGGTAACAGCGCCGTTGCCGGCGCGGGTAACGACAATGGTACCGGTGAGATTTCCGGAGCCGAGCGACAGACTTGTTTTATTCAGGGACAGACTGCCTGCGGCTTTGGCAATACTCCATGTCACGCTCTTAGCCGTGACTGTGCCGTCGCTCCATCTGTAATTTGCTTTGGGCGTAAAAGCTGCGGTATAACTTCCGGCATTTGTTCCGGAGATCGTACTGCCGATGGTCATTTTATTTGCGTCGTAGCCGTTCCACGACGGGGACTGCGCCGAGCCGGAATAGGTCAGGCTGCCGCTTTGCGTTGGCACGGCAATACTCGCCCGGCCAATGCTCCATGTCACGCTCTTAGCCGTGGTCGTGCCGTCGCTCCACTTGTAGTTTGCTTTGGGCGTAAAGGTTGCGGTATAGGCGCCTGCGTTTACAGCAGTAGTCGTGCCGCCGATGGCCAGGGCGTTCGGGTCGTAGCTGTTCCAGGCCGGAGACAGCGACGCGCCTGTATAGGTTAAGCTGCCGCTTTGCGTCGGAACTGAGTTGATGGTAAAGAGCATATCGGTGACGGCCTGCAAAGCGTCGTCAGCGGTACGCTGGGCGGTCTTCGCCATTCTCGCAGTAACGTCGATTGCGTCCTGAACATTGGTAGCGCCGAGCTTTTCAGTGTCGGTGTAGCCAATATCCCGGGCAGCCGCGCCATGCGGATTCCCGTTCGCCTGGCTATGCTCATAGGCGGTTTTGCCGTGGTCGCCCCGATAAGCGGTATCGCTTGTTTCGCCGAGCTCCAGGTCAGAGCCGGACTCGGGAAGCTGTTCCAGGGGGATTTTTCCAGCCTCGTCAAGATCAGCTTTTTTAAGAAGCGCGCCCTCAAGCAGGTCCATATTTTCGTTGATGTCTGCAATGTCTGCAAAGTCCTCAGGCGCCGGCTTTTTCAGCTTGTATTTTTCTGTATAAGAAGCCATTCAGGGAAGCACCTCCTCTTTGATTTCTCTCCACGTAAACGCATTGAGTGCGCCCCAAGTAAACGGCTTTACTTTTACCCATGTGTTATAGATAATTTCGACCGTAAACGCCATATTGCACGGCAGGACGCGCTCAAGCATTTCACTGATAATTTCCGCCTGCTTTTTTACTGTGAGCGCCACTTTGACGTTGACCGTAAAGACTGATGTAATTACGACTAGCGTGTATCCATCCGGCCCGCAGACGCCGTCCAGCATCAGGCGCAGCGTCCGCTCGGTAAACGGGAGCTGTTCATTGAGCCGGGCCAGAACCGCCGCCCGCCGCGCTTCCACGCTGTCAGTCCCGCGCGGCCGGATTCCAAGCATCCTCTCCCACCGTGCAAGCCCCTGTTCGTTTGCATACCGGACAAACAGCGCGTCCAGCACCGTTTTCCACGCGTCCCACAACCCAGCCACTGCGGGCTGTTCGCCCTCCATGACCGCCTGCATCTCGCGCGTTTGCTGTAGTACCGGTGGAAGATAATCGATCAGTTTCCTATCCAACCACATCACCCCGCACCGGTATCTCATCCGCCCCAAGCGTTTTATTTCCCTGTACGCCGTCAAGCGCCGTATCGCCCACATCGATCACGCCGTCCAATTCCAACAGGCGCGTTTCAATCTGCGACACACGCACAACCAGCGCGTCCGAACCAGCCCACTGCTTTGCAAGCTCCTGGAAATACGCGTCAATTGCCTGCTCCGCATACGGCCTGACATCCTCAAACACCCAGCCCTCCTGCAAGGTCAGGCTGATTTTCACATCGATGCGCGCCGCCGTTACGCCGTCCACCGTCACTGTGTGCCCAATCGGCGCGATGCCGTGCCCCTGCCCGGACGAACCCTTTGGGTCAAGCGCCTCCTGTACCGCATCGATCAGCGTCTGTTTGGGCGGCGCAAAGGTGCTGTCGATGACCACAACGCGCACGCTGCCGCCGCCGTTCCAAACGGGATACACCTTGCAGCCGCCCACGCCGGCAATCGCGCCCACCTTATCCAGATAGTCCTGTACGTTTCCCCCGAACGCCTGCGACCGGAATGACGTAAGGTATCGCTTGCGCAGATGCTCCGTGTCCTCCTCATCCTCGCCGGGGATCAAAAGCTCCACAAGCTGCGCTTTCGTCAGGCCTGCGACGTATTCAATCGGTATCAGCCGCCCCGAAAGCGTGTTGCCGGTTTCGCCCGGCGTCTCGCATTCCAGCCGCGCGTCTGTCTCCGAGATGCTTTCCGTCAGGACATAGTTCAGACCCTCCAGGGAAAAGCGCGTGCCCACCGGCGGCGTCTTATTGAACTGTCCGCGCCACACCGCCGCGGTCGCCGGATACGGATGCATCCCGCGCTCGGCGCACCGCCGAATCAGAAAATCGCGCGACTGTGTGTCCGCGAACGCCTCGTCGAGCACGCTGTCCGCCATGATATACAGATTTGTCAGCTCAACGGCCGCCGGCGCCAGGGCGCTGAACAAAATCGACGCCGTGCGCGTATCCACCTCCGGCCGTCCTTCGACAGCCACGGCCATCATGCGCCGCAGAATCGCTTCATACGTCTGTTCCTCAAACATTCAAACCGCCACCTCCTTGTCCGCCTTTACATCGCCGAAGACCGTCGATACTGTAAAGGTACAGCTCACCTGATTGCGTGAAACTGTAAACGAAAAGCCGTCCACCGCCGTGACCCGGTCGTCCCACATAAGCGCCTCCCGGATACGCCGCTTTAATTCCGACTGTACATAATCGGGCGGCCGGCCGATCAAATCGCCTGTTTCAATCCCGTAATCCCACCCGTAGATCAGGTATTGATACCGCTCGGTCGACAGGATCAGGTAAATCGCCTGCATCATCGCGTCTTTTTCGTCCGTCGTCCCGGCAATCGTCCCCACGCTGGTATTCAGCTTCCAGGTCCGGCTTGCCCGCCGCGTTCCTGTCCTCAAGTTTTCAAATCCGCCTGTTGCCGGCAGCATTCCCCATCACCTCACACGATCCAGTATGTAATACTGCTGCCCGCCCTGCACGCGCAGCAAGGCAACCCTTTCACCGGGCGCAAGCCCCATCAGCACTTCAAACGTTTTTTTCCCCTCATACGCGTGCCTGTGCCCTTCCGCTTCCTCTGTCTCGTGCCGCACCTGCATCTCAACTGAAAAATTGCTTACGAGTGAAGAAAGCGCAAGCTGCGCAGGACCGAGCACGAGCTTTTCATCTACCTGCACCTGCAAGGGAGCGACGCCCAGCACTGTGCCATAGCACAGCGAACTGGGCTTCTGTCCTTCCACCGCACCGATCGCCAGCCGGCGCAGAGCGGCGGCGAGGTCCGTTTCGTTATACATTGATCTCCCCTCCCCTAAGCGTCAAATCCATCGTATGAAACTGCGTGTCAAATTTGTGGCTGACCTTTTCAACCACCATATAATTGCTCACCGTGACATCCCCCAGCTTCATGCGCACGACCACAGACGAACCGCCGCGCACACGCACGTCGCCAAGCGCCCCCTTGACCGTCAGGCTGCGGGCCGTGCGGTTATAAAGCTGGAGCAGCGCCGCCGCTTTTGCCTCGGCGTTCTCATCCTTCTGAACCTTCTCAAAGTATTGCAGCACGCCCCACCGTTCAATGTTTCCGGCGTCACGCGCGCCGGTGACCTCGCGCCGGCCGGCGTCCTGATTGTCATAGACCAGACTGATCTGATTGTATGTATCAGAATCGATGCTGGCCGTGTAATTGTAACCGGACGCCGTCTGCGCGTCGACGAGCAAGTCAAGCTTCATGTTTTCGATG
The DNA here is from genome assembly GCF_010206195.1 of Anaerotruncus colihominis. Classification (GTDB taxonomy): domain Bacteria; phylum Bacillota; class Clostridia; order Oscillospirales; family Ruminococcaceae; genus Anaerotruncus; species Anaerotruncus colihominis_A. The sequence continues at coordinate 80,971 of NZ_VIQT01000021.1, forward strand.
TCGCGCAGCGTCAGCTTGCCGCATTCATCATAGAGGACAAACAGCCGTCCCGTGTTCTGGAGCGTCAGATCGAGCGCCGACAGGATGATGTCAAACAGCGACCGGTTGTCCTCCACACGGTTGCCGATCACCCACTTTGTGTCCTCCAGCACCCCTTTTTGAAGCATATAGTCGTCTGCGATCATCTCCACGACCTGTGTTGCCGTCAGGTTTTCATAAATATAAATGTCCTTGTTTTTCAGGTAGCGCAGCTGATCATACGCCGTCATTTTGACCTGGCCGTCCTGATCGTACTGCCGTGAGAACAAAAAACCGGAAAAAACCTCCGTCCCATCGACGGTCAGTTGTACGCGGTTGCCCTCCTCCACTTTAAGCGCGCTGTCGTCGATGGCAGTAAACGTAAGCTTTCCGGGCGCGCCGCGCCGTTCCAGATTGAGTGAAACCGCCCCTTCGACCGCCGGCTCATAGTAAAGGCCGCCGTTGCGAATCAACAGCTTTACATCCATAGCGCCGCCCCCTTTAAGCCGCGGGCAGCTTGAGGACCTGTCCCGGATAAATCGTATATTTCGGGTTGCCCGTACCCTCGTTGCCCTTATCTATAACGGATTGATTGAGGCGATATACCTCCGGATAGCGGCTGCCGTCCCCAAGATACCGCTGCGCGATGTTCCACAGGCAGTCGCCTGCAACCACCGTGTGCGTCCCCGCCGATGGCGGATTGTCGCCCGGCCGGGGCGCGCCGCTGTCCGGCGGGGTCAGCAAATCGTCCGGCACCGGGATGGTCTTGGTTCCATACGGCCGGTATTCCTTCAGCTTTAAGCCAGCTATCACGTCAAACCCCTCGCCCGCGTCCTCCTTGAGCGTGTAGTCCTCCAACGAAACCCGGATATTTGTATCGAACAGCATCCGTCCGCCCGGCAATGTACGTGTAATGATCAGCCGAAACGGCTTTCTTCTTTCCTTGAGCGTCTCAAGCCGGTCGATGTACGACGCCGCGTCATCATCGCGCGCAAACGGATAGGATGTCTGCGGCAGCCGCATATCAAACGACAGTTCCATCAGTCCGGGCGTCTTGAGCACATTGATCTCGTCGCCGTTGATGAGGCTGTAGGTCTTGTTTTGATTTCCGATCTGCGCTTGCAGCCTGCCGGGCGTCACCGGCAATTGTACGCCATCCAGGTAAAATGTATACGGCATTTATGCATACACCCCTTCCACACCCATTGCCGTGCCGCTGTTGATGGCCTCTACCATGCGGTGCGTCAGCGTCTCGGCATCCAGATATGACGCCACGTTCTGCGTTACGCCGCCCATATCTACACGGATTTCCGTCGTTGTAAAACGGTTGATCGCCTCCTGCTCCGCAAGGTCGCGCATCCATTCCAGCTCCTCGTTGTTCAGATCCAATGAATCCGCTGACGCCGCCGTGTTATCGGCGATTGTTTCAAGCACCTCTCCGTACGGGTCCTCCAAATCACCAGGCCCATTGCCTGAACCGTTTGCCCCGTTACCGCCCTGTCCCTTCAGGTCAATGCCCGACGGCAGATAGCTGTTCGCCTGTGCGTTGGCATTGGCCTGGTTGCGCGCCGCTTCAATTTCGCTCTGGCGCTTCGCCGCGTTTATCAGTTCCTCCGCCTTCATTTTATCCAGCGTCCGTTCCCGCTCGGCCCTCCGGTTTTCAGCTTCCTCTGCCGCTGCATTGAGCAGCTCATTGCGTTTCTGCTTCTCTGCTTCGTTTTTCAGCATTTCTTCCGTGCCAAACGTCACATGCTGGATTGTATCAATTGATACGCCTGGAATTTTATTTAACGCTCCGATAAACTTATTAATAATGTCAATCGCGCCGTTGATCATCCCTTGCAGAATCATCAGAATATTAGCCTTCATGTCGCCCGCTGTGTTTTGCAGATTCACAGCCATTGTCAACCACTTCAGCGCCATCTTGTCCATCAAATTCATAACCCAAAAAACGCCTGTAAAAAACGCAATTTTAATTACTCCCCAAACAGATAACAGCACATTTTTTACCATCAGCCATGCAACCTGTATCCCGCCGACGGACTGTATCCACGCGTAAATCAGAGTGATTACAATGCCAATAGCAGTTGCAATCATCAGGATTGGATTTGATTTCAATGCAGCGAATAAATCTTTGAACGCTCCGCTTGCCAACCATGATTTCGCCTCCATAATGCTGGAAAGAATCGTGTATGCTTGAAACGCCGCTACAACGCCAAAGATCACCGGAATCAAAATCTCCGCGTGCTGCGCAAGCCCGCTAATCGCCCCCAAAACCGGCTGTAGCGCCATCAGCAATTCATCTGTCGCCGCCGTCCACACGCGCGCCCAGGTAATCGGCGTCCCGCCGAACTGCGCGTTGATCTCGTCAGACGAGGCAAGCATCGCGTTTTTAAACAGCTCCGCCGTAAGCCCGCCGCTGGCAACCAGCTTATCAAGCTCGGCCTGACCGATTCCAAACGCGTTTGACAACAGCGTGCCGATTTGAGGAATCCGCGCCTCAAGCTCGGAGAACATGTCCGCTTTGATGACGCCCGCCCCCATTGCGTTCGTCAGTTTCCCCATGACCGCCGCCTGATCCTGCTGATCCGTGCCGCCTGCGACAAACTGCTTGTTCATCAGCTCCGTAAATACGACCGCCTCCTGATTCGAGGAGAACGCGCCGCCCGCCGAGGCGCTCAGCGCGCCGGCAGTCTTTACCACCTCCGAATAGGCCGTCGCGGAATTCTGTGCGGCTGTGAACAGCATCCCTTGAAGCTGATCCGCGGTCTGCAAGCCGTCGTTCATCTGCGCAATATATGCGTTCGTCCGCGCCGTTTGGTCGGCAAGCTCCGTGGTTTTCTTGATAATCCCCCCGATCTTTTCCGCATTTTTTTTTAAAGTATCCCATTGCTTTGCCGCGCCGTCCTGTCCGCCCTCGCCCGAACCGCCGCCGGAACCGCCACCGGAATCGCCGCCTGAATCGCCGCCCGACCCGCCGTCTGAATCGCCGTCTGAATCGCCGCCTGAGCCGCCGGATTGACCGCCGATTCGGTTCAGCCGTCTTTCAAGCTCGCCGGCCAGCGCGGCCAGACGTTCATACGACGATTCGGCGGCGGACAGATCCGCTTGCTGCGCAACCCGTTCAAGCGAAGCTGCGATGCCGTCAAGCTTCGCTTGAAACGCCGCTGCCGCCGATGTGTCAAACGCACGGTCCGCCGCATCGCGGATCTTCAAAAAGCCCTGCGCCACAAGCGCCTGCGCATTTTGTATCACACCTAAAGCCGGGCTCATCGCGTCAATCAATTGTACTGTCGTTACAATCGTCGCCGTATGCATCCCCTCCCCTCTGAAAAATCGTGTTCAGCGTTTCTTGCTTCTCAGCCTCTCGGCTTCCTTTTTATCAGCCGCCGCCTTTTTGCGGATGGCCGCGATCACAAACGCCTTTTCGCGCGCTGTCATATCCAGGAACCGGGAGGGCGGCCAGTGAAACTTATGCAGGCAGTAATACGCCACATTCGCCTCCCCGTCGCCCTCCTCAATCAGTTTTTTGCCTGTTCGGCCAGCTCCTCAATCGGCGTGAAGCCACAGACCTCCTGCGCCTTCTGAAAATAGTTGGCCGATTCTCCCGAGGTCAGCATCGCCTTGAGCAGCGCCTCGGCGCCCATCACGCCGTAGCTGTCCTGCAAGCCCTTGTCGTTGAGATTTGGGAACACCGTGCATCCCGCAGCCATTGCCGCCAGATACCCGTTTGAATCAAACTCCTGCCGGAACTGGCTGCTCTTGCCCGGCACCTGCACCATCCGCGTAAAACGCCTGCGCAGCGCCTCGTCTTCCTCGCTCATCAGCGGCCGCAGCTCCCACAGCATGGGCTTTCCGTCCTCATCCACAAAGCGGCGCGACGCCGCAAACCTGATATTTTCGGGCTTTACCGCGTTCTGCGCCAAAAAGGCGCTGAGTCCTCCCGCCATCTTCATCCGTCCTTTCTCTTACTGCATACCTTCCAGCACTGTAAATTTCTCCGGGATTTCAAAGTCCTCAAAGGTGAAATCCATTTCCTCATCAAGATACTCCGCGTCCGCGTCGAACTTGGCCAGGATACCGCCGTCCACATTGCAGTCGCGCAGAATCACCGTCTGCCGTCCCGAAGCGGAAGTTGCATCCTCGTTTGTGATCTGGATGTCGAAATAGACATCCGCCCCCGTCTGCTTGTAGCGGTACAGCAGCTCCCTGAACAGCGATGTATTGTAATGGAACGTTGCGCTGCCGGTGCCCTTCCAGCCGGCCGCTTTATTGCCGCGGCCGGGTTTTCCAAGGATCGGCACCTCGCTTTTGATCTTCTCAACCTTTGCCTCCAGGTTGATTGCCTGCATAAAGCAGTATCTATTACCGTCAATCGTGACATAGCATTCCGCCAAAGCCGCGCTGACAGTATCCTTCGCATGCATAATCGGCCTGTCAATCATCTGTCATCCTCCTTTTTAAGCAACAACACAAACCATATAAAGCTGCTCCATCGCGTTTACCGGCGTGACGCGGTCCGTCACAACGACCGATTTTTTCGTATCGCCCGCCTCCACCGTCACATCGTCCGGTTCAAACGCCTGAATGGCGCGCAATGTCTGCAACTGCTGGTGGTGGCGCACAACATCGTTCCACAGCGAAACGCGTCCGGCCGCATCGTTCGGCACCTGGCCGTTATATTTCGTATTGAACAGCGCGGCGATATCGTTACCGATCTGGTCGAGCACCCGAATCGTCTGATTGCTGCCAAAATCAGACGACCGCTCCTCTGTTGCTGAAACGAACGTGTTGATATCGGTCAGCACGCGCGTCTCGTCGCCGGCCCGATGCAGCAGGAACCCGCCGGATTGAACGCCTTGCTCAAGCTGCGCCTGTGTGTACTGCGTGTCGATCTCGAATTCGCCGTCATAGACGCGGTTTGTCAGGCTTCTGTTGACCGCACAGCCCGCCTGCGCGCCCGTCACCCACCAGACCGCCGACGTATCGTCCGCCGCGCCCGTCAGTCCGTTTTCGACTGAAATAACGCCCTCATAATCGGCCTGTCCATACTGGTGCAGCACCGTCTGGAACTTCACGCCTGATTCGTCGCGCATACGCTTTGTAAACGCTGTAAACAGCGCTTTGACCGCGGGCTTGTCCGACAGGCATCCGAGCGCGTGGAACGTATACGGCTCAATCTGATCCAGAAATGTCTGGTACGCCGCGTCGCTGGACGCTCCGTCTGTCCCACCCGTCAGATTCGCGCCGGCCGTCGCCGCAAGCGCCGCCTCGGCCTGAAAACGCACAAACGCGTTGTCACGCAGCTCCGTTGCCGTTTTCACCGTCTGAAGATCGACGCGCGTATCGTCCATCCAGGTTGAAACATCGTAAACCGGCGTTTCCTCTGTGGAAGCCTCGGCCGCCTCGATCACAATGCGCAGGCTGTTTCCACGCGCGCCGGCGTACAATGCGGTCGCAAAGTCGTTTTTCGCGTGTTCCCCACCGGTATTCAGCCGGTAAAAATAACCCTTCCTGATATTCCGGAACAGATCGCGTAGCCCTTTGAGCTTTTCATGCGTGTATGGGTAGCCGAACAGCTCCAGCGAACGCTTTTCAAATTCCTCCGGCAGGACAGCAAACACCGCACCCTCCGGCCCCCAGTCAAGCTCCGCCGGCATCGCCGCAATCCCACGGTCTGACAGCGCGGCCGACGCCCGCGGCGCCGATACGAAATTGATGTATGTTCCCGGCAGAATTTTGTTCATGGTTGTAAACGTGCCGCCTCCAAGCGCCATACAAATCACCCTTTCATAAATGTTTCAATTGCGGCGTCCGCCTGTTTTTGCGTATACGCCTTTCCATCCTCCAGCAGCGCCTCCAGCAAATCCCTCCGCCCCCGGTACCGCATGAATGTCACAAGCTGCGCCTTGCTGTGCAGCGGTTCGCCCGTCGCCGCGGCGCCGGAGGCTTCCCTGTTTCTTTTCGTCCCCAAGCCGATCCCCCTTTCATCCGTTCTTATCAGCTCTGCTCTGTCCGTGTACACGCCTCAAAACAATCCCGGAACCTGCCTGAATCGATACGCTTTCAGCATTTTTTACAGGCGCCGGTTTTTCAAGCATACACCCGAATCAATCAGACGTCTGCACACACTTCAGATCCTCCATCACAGGAATTTCCCGCCCGGCCGATACCAATCCTTCATACCGCACAAAAAAATGCAGCAGGCCATACGCCGCCTCGCACCGCATCCCACAGCCGCGCAGACACGTGCCGTCCGGCAGAGGCAGCAGGCCAAGAGCCGAGAACAACGTATCAGCCGCTTCGCGCATCTGTACCGCGCTTGTAAAGCGGCCGCGCACCTCAAATACAACCGCGCGCTGACCGCGGCCGTTCGGTCCCGGTTTCTGCGAGGCCTGTGACAGCATCACCGCTAGGCAAGGCGGTTCCATCTGTTCCGTTTCATCGCCGACCGCGCATGTCTCATCGAACGCCTCCTTGAGCACGCTGTGGATTGCCCTTGCCCATTCATCGATTGTCCCCATTCGCACCTCCGTTCCTGTCCTTTTTATAGGACATGTAATCCTGTATCATATAACTACAAAATATTTTCGAAGTGATTAACGCTACATTTTGTTTCTTCCCTGTATAGCTTCCTGCATCATCCATCTTCACTTCGAAACATTTCGTTGCCCTAATCGTACCATTATTTTTTCCGTTTGTCAACAGTTTGTTTCTAAAAACTATAAAACCACTAGAAAAAACAGCAATAACGAAACATTTTGTTACCAAACTTGCATATGCAACAAATAGTTGCTATAATGCAGGTGAGGTGGCTGCCATGACAAATCTCAAAGCACTGCGCGAGTCCAAGGGCGTCTCGCAGCAGACCGTCGCCAACTGCCTGGGGATCACCCGCCAGGCATACGGCAACTATGAAACCGGAAAGCGCCAGGCCGATTATGATACGCTGCTGCGCCTCGCGGCATTTTTTGGCGTGTCGGTCGACGCGCTTCTGCAGCCGGACCCGCCGGCGCAAACCAAAGAGCTTGCCTTTGACGATTTTACCTATGCCATGTATGAGGAAGGCAAGCAGTTGACAGAAGAAAACAAACAAAAGCTGCTTGAGATGGCAAAATTTTTCAAGCAGCAGCAGGAAAAAGAGAAGGGGTCGCCTTGAACAAAGCCCTCAGCCTCTATCGCGAGCTGCATGAAGCGGGCGTGTCCTGTTTCTCCTGGACGCTCGGTTCCGAAAAAGCCGCGACCATCGAACTCAAGGGCGCCTATGCCCTGTTCGTCGATTTTGACAACATCACATCCGCAGCCGAGGAAGCGGCTGTAATCGCGCATGAATACGGCCACATTGCAACCGGGACGACGCACCGCGTCTGCAGCCCCTATGACCTTGTGGAACGTCACGAGCACCGCGCCAACAAATGGGCGATCGAAAAGCTGCTCCCGCGCGACGAGCTGTACGCGCTTTACGCTGACGGCCTGACACAGCCCTGGGAAATCGCGGAACACGCCGCGCTGCCCGAGGACTTTGTGCGCCGCGCGATGGCCTATTACCACGAGCAGGACGCCGCGCGCCTGTGAGCGCACAAACCTTTATGCGCTGTGGGCGCGCCGCGATAGCAGGCAAAATTGGCGGTTCATGCAGTTTTTGCATGGCAAAAAAGGGACTGTCCGCGGGAGAAGCAACATAAGGAAGTGGCCTCTCCCACACTTTTTGTAGCCAGCCGAATGTGATTGATATGAATGCAGTTTGAAATTGTCCAATTCCCCTGTCACAAATCCAACTTACACCAGTCTAATCTTATTAGGAGGTGTCTTTAATGAGCACAAAAGAAAATCAAGAACTGCTTACATTGATTGAACAGGCTATCGCCGGGGACAAGTCTGCACTGGAAACAGTGCTGGCAGATATGCAGGATTTAGTATTCAATCTATCCCTGCGTATGCTGGGTACATTCCACGATGCAGAGGATGCATCCCAGGACATTCTTCTGAAGGTAATGACCCATCTATCTTCCTTCAAAGGGGACAGCGCCTTCACCACCTGGGTATTCCGTATTGCGGTGAACCATCTCAAGGACTACAAGAAGCATCTGTTCGCCCAGTTTCCCCTGAGCTTTGAGTTTTACGGGGATGATATCCGAAACGGAAAAACGCAGGATGTGCCCGACCTGACCCAAAATGTAGAGAAGGCGCTCCTGGCCGAGGAATTAAAGCTCTCCTGCACGAACGTCATGCTGCAATGTCTGGACCCGGAGAGCCGGTGTATCTTCATTCTGGGTACGATGTTTCAGGTTGACAGCCGGATTGCCGGGGACATCCTGGGTATCACCCCGGAAGCCTATCGCCAGCGGCTTTCCAGGGTGCGGAAAAAGATGGCTGAGTTCCTTTTAGAATACTGCGGTGAGTATGGGCAGGGCGCCTGCCATTGCGCCGGCCGGGTGAACTATGCGATACAAAATCGCCGGATCGCCCCTGACCGGCTGGACTTTACCACCGCCAAGCCAAGCGATACCGCCGTGGAGGTAACTGCGGCCATGGAGGAGATTGACGGCTACTCCCAGCAATTCTCGTTCTGCCGGACGTACCAGTCTACGGAGCGGCTAAAGCAGATGATTCGGGACTTTCTGAATGGTCCGGCCTTTTCCACGGTTGCGCAAGCATAGGGGGCGGAGAGATGAATACACAAATAATTTTGGACTATCTGACCAAACTGAGCGCCAACAATAACCGGGAATGGTATCACGCACATAAGGCCGCGTACCAGGAGGCCAACGCGCAGTTTGAGGAGCTGATACAGGCTCTGCTCCTTCAAATCGGGGAATTTGACGGCAGTATTCTCGGCCACGCGCCCAAGGAGCTGACCTTTAAGCTGGTTCGGGACACCAGATTCAGTCATGATAAATCTCCCTACACCCCCGCGTTCCGGGCGCACATCTCGTCCATGGGAAAACTGCCCATCCCAGTGGGCTACTACCTGATGCTCAAGCCGGGCGGCCAATCTTTCCTGGGCGGCGGCCTGTTCGCTGATATGTTCAAGGATGCCACCCGGATGGTGCGGGATTATATCTCGGAGCATGGCGGCGAGTGGGAGACGATCATCACCGCCCCGTCTTTCAAGGAGTATTTTACCGTGAACGGTGCGGCCCTGAAAAATGTCCCGGCTGGATACGAAAAGGAACATCCCCAGGCCGAATATCTGAAGTATAAGAGCTGGTACCTGGAATATCCGCTCCAAGATGAAGAGCTTGCAGACGGCGGTCTGTTCCTGCCCAAAGCGGTGGATATCTTCCACCGAATGAAACCGTTCAACGACTATTTGAACAAGGCCCTTTCAGAATTTAAAATGCCAATGAGATAAGCGGCAGGATATTGCGGCGCATTAACCCACGCTTTGCAAGGGCTATTGCGGCTATCCCGGAGATGGAAGCCAGTTTGGAGGCAGCCACAGGCAGGCCGCTGGCCTGCAACGGTTCATTGCGCGGGCTATATGGGCAACACGGCTGACGGAGTTAACGCCTGAGACCACCCACAAGTTTATTGACAAAATTGCGATGTCCAAGCCCGGCAAGATAGACGGCAAGCGGCGTCAATGGGCGGATATTTACTACAACGCCATCGGCCTGCGGGCAGCGCTGGAGCCGGAAACGCTGGAACAGGAATATGCGGCCTGCTATCAGTCCACGCAAAAGCGCAGGAAAAAGACGGCGTAGCAACCGCCACGCCGTCCTGATTGAACGATTTTCATTTGTGGGAACCGCCGCGAGGCCACTTTCATAGGAAAGTGGCCCCGCGGCGGCTTCTTTTTTTAATAAAAGAAAGCGGGCTTTTTGCCGGACGGCCCACCTTCACTTTATAACTTTTATGTTCCGTATACATCCGTATACTCCGCCTGTTCCCTGCCTGCACAGCGCGCCGCCGTCAACCGCACGGATGCCGCCTGCGCGAACGTTTGATCGCGCAGGTGAAAAACAGAAATCTGCTGCTTGAGCTGACCGGCGCGGGTGTGCAGCTCCTGGCTGGCGGCAGCACTCTGTTGCGCAGTCGCAGAATTTGTCTGAATAACAGCGGAAATCTGGTCGACGCCGATGCTGATCTGATGCAGGGCGCCCGCCTGATCTTCCGAATCCGTTGCAATGGAGTCGACATAGCCAGTGGAGCTACGGGCCTGTTCTACAGCTGTATTCAATGCCTGCGCCGTATCCTCCGCAAGCGCCACCCCCTGTTCCACCGCCTGGGCGGACTGTTGGATCAGCAGCGTTGTCTGCTTGGACGCCTCCGAGCTTTTATTTGCCAGATTGCGCACCTCGTCGGCGACCACAGCAAAACCCTTGCCCGCAGCTCCGGCCCGGGCGGCCTCCACAGCAGCGTTCAGCGCAAGAATATTGGTCTGGAACGCAATATCGTCAATCGTCTTGATAATATTGCTGATCGCCTCGGACGCCTCGGTGATATCCCGCATGGACTGCTGCATTTCCCGCATCTTCTCATCGCCAAGCTCAAGGGCATCGGCCGCCTGGCTTGTCAGCGCGCGGGCCTGTCCCGCATTTTTTGCAATCTCGGCCATCCGGTGCGTCAATTCCTGAACCGTCGCCGCCAGCTCCTGAACCGAGCTGGCCTGCTGAGTGGCTCCCTGCGCCAATGCCTGTGCGCCATCTGACACCTGTTCAGAATGTGCGGATACCTGCGCCGCTACATCATCGATACCCCTGATGGTCTTGTTCATGGAATCAAGGATAATCTGGAGCGATTGCCGGATCGGCTTAAAATCACCGATATAATCACAATCCATACTTAAACCCATATTCCCCTTTGACATCTCCTCCAAATGAAACGAGATATCATCTATATATTTTTTCAATTCACTCTTTGTTTTATGGATCGCATCCACCAGCATCCCAATCTCGGAACTGTCCGCTTCCAGCCTGAACACTGTGGAAAGATTCCCCCTGGACAGCTCCAGCATTTCATCCCTGATGTGGAGCACAGGACGAATCACCTTCCTTTTCACAATACAGACCTGAACCGCCTGGATAGCGACCGACAGCAGCAGAAAGACGTACACCATCCATTTGATCAGCATGCACATTACGCTCAGCTTTTGTACCTCACCGGCGGCCCGGATATCCAATACCTCTAAAAATTTTGTCTTGAGCTGGCTGATCTGCTGAATCGCAGTCATGTATTTTTCGCCGAATACATAGGTCTGCGCTTCCTGTATACGGCCTGCGGCAGCGGCAGCCATCGCCTTTTCCTCCAGCGGCACCAGATCATTCGACAGAGTGGACATCTCGGAAATCATCGCCTCCTCGTCCTCCGTGATGCCAATCTCCCGCAAATTGGCGACACCGATTTCCCGATTTTTCAGCTCGTTAACCTCTGTCATATAAGCGTCATAATACGTCTGATCCGCAGTAGCGGCATAGGCGCGCACAGCATTGGTGAGATTGGCCGAGCCGTTCATAAATCGGTTTGCATTATAAGTGAGGTTAAAACGGTCAGTATTCGCCTTTTCAATCTGCTTATTAAAATTTACAAACAAAAAAACAGAAGCTGCCACTCCCACCAGCAGGAGAATGGAGACTGTATTCAAAATTGCTACCAGGACAGATTGCTTCATCGCTTTCTTCATGACTGCTTCTCCTTCAGATATCCGGCCAAAACGGCGCCGTACCGATCACGGGCCGAAAAAGGCGTTATTTGTATCATATCCGGTTTGTACTGCGCGCAAAGGTCTACATCTTTCAACATATTCTCCAGGCAGACCAAACCATTTTGCCGCCGGAACATAAGTCCTTTCTTGATTTTTTTGAGCTATTTCAATAGTAGGTATTCATTCCCCCTGTTTTTGTTATAGATTTAAATAATTTCCATGTTTTCCCTCCATTATAAATAATCAGCGGCTTATATACAACACTGCACCAACAAAATCCATAAAAATCACAAACTTTAAATAGATTTTTTATAGATTGCGTTCCACAATCTATAAAAAATCCGCCAGCCGCGCCGTCCCCGGCGCGGGGCCGTTTGATTGAAATACGCCCTTCCCACGGTTCGCGGCACAGCCTGTATAAACGCAGCGCCTGCCCCTCTGTTCGCGGCGCAGCCTGTGTAAATGCAACGCCTGCCCCTCTGTTCGCGGCGCAGCCTGTATAAACGCAGCGCCTGCCCCACTGTTTGCGGCACAGCCTGTATAAACGCAGCGCCTGCCCCTCTGTTCGCGGCGCAGCCTGTGTAAATGCAACGCCTGCCCCTCTGTTCGCGGCGCAGCCTGTATAAACGCAGCGCCTGCCCCACTGTTTGCGGCACAGCCGGCTAAAGTTTTTTGGCATACCTTTTTTTCAAAAAAGGTATGAAGTTTTTTGCCGAGCTTTTTTTCAAAAAAGCGGGAGATTGACGCAGCGGACAATGATTGATAAAATAGGAAGCATTGATCTGAATAGGAGGCATGAGCATGAATCAGTCTATCGCGCAGCGCGTGACCGGTATACTATCCCTGGTGTCCGGCGCGGCCGCGCTCTTTACAGCAGGCGTGACTGTACTTGGCGACCGCCTGTTTGCCCATTTCTTTTTCCCGCATGAAATCGCCGCCAGTTCCATCGGCGTCATCGGCGGCGCGGATGGTCCCACAGCCATTTTTGTCACCACGTGGATCGACCCTAGTCTTATCCTGATCTGCTGGTCCGTACTGTTCGCGCTGCTTTCCGCTGGTGGATTCGCTGCGTATTGCCTCATGAAAATGAAGCACAGCTCTAATAACCAATAGTGTTTTTATCATAAAATTTTACGAATAGGAATTAACATCATGGATTGTACCGCGCTTCTCTCCAAGGAATTCAACATCGCACCGCCGCTTGTTGAAAATATCATCGCCCTGATTGACGAGGGCAATACCATCCCCTTCATCGCCCGCTACCGCAAGGAGCGCACCGGCTCGTGTGACGACCAAACCCTGCGCGCATTCGCCGACCGGCTGGCATATCTGCGCGGCCTGCAAAAGCGGCGCGAGGAGGTTTTATCCGCCATCGACGAACAGGGCAAGCTGACCGACGCGCTCGCCGCCGATATCGCCGCGGCTGAAACGCTCGCGCGGCTGGAGGATATTTACCGCCCCTATAAGCAGAAGCGCCGCACGCGTGCGACTGTCGCGCGCGAACGCGGGCTGGAGCCGCTCGCGCAATTGCTTCTCGCCCAGGATCAGACGTCCGGCAGCGTCGAGGCGCTTGCCGCGCCGTATGCCGGCGCCGAAAAGGATGTGCCCACAGCGGCGGACGCGATCGCCGGCGCGTGCGATATCATCGCCGAGCAGATTTCCGACAGCGCCGAGGGCCGCGCACGCCTGCGCGACTATTATTGGCGCAACGCGCGCCTGTGCAGCGTGGCCGCGGACCCGGACAAGGAGTCTGTTTATACCATGTATTATGAATACGCGGAGCCGGTTGCAAAAGCGCCGAGCCACCGCGTGCTCGCCGTCAACCGCGGCGAGAGCGAGGGCGTGCTCAAGGTGTCCGTCGATGTGGACGCCGACTATGCGACCGGCCTGTTGGCGGGCTTGTTCGTCAAAAAGGGGAGCATTACAACCGAAACGGTCCTGTCGGCCGTCGCCGACGCATACAAACGCCTGATCCACCCGTCGCTCGAGCGCGAGCTGCGTGCAGAGCTGACCGACGCCGCCAACGAACAGGCGATCAAAAATTTCGGCGTCAACCTCAAGGCGCTTTTGATGCAGCCGCCCATCAAGGGCAAGACTGTGCTGGCCATCGACCCGGCCTACCGCACCGGCTGCAAAATCGCCGTCGTGGACCCAACCGGAAAGGTGCTCGACACAGCGGTCGTCTATCCCACCCCGCCGCAGAACAAGGTCGCCGAAGCAAAGCGCGCGCTTGGCGCGCTTATCAAAAAACACGGCGTCCAGGTGCTTTCCATTGGCAACGGGACAGCCTCCAAGGAAAGCGAGCTGTTCGCAGCCGAGCTCATCCGCGAGCTTGACTGCGGCCTTTCCTATATGATGGTCAATGAGGCGGGCGCGTCTGTCTATTCGGCGTCAAAGCTGGGGGCCGAGGAGTTCCCCGAATACGACGTGTCCCTGCGCAGCGCCGTGTCAATTGCGCGGCGGCTCCAGGACCCGCTGGCGGAGCTTGTCAAGATCGATCCGAAATCTGTGGGCGTCGGCCAGTACCAGCACGATATGCCGCAGAAGCGCCTTGACGAAACGCTGACCGGCGTGGTGGAGGACTGCGTCAACAGCGTCGGAGTCGACCTGAACACCGCATCCGCCCCCCTACTCGGCTACGTGGCGGGGCTGTCGTCGGCCGTTGCAAAAAACGTCGTCGCCTTCCGCGAGGAAAACGGGGCGTTTACATCGCGCGCGCAGTTAAAGAAGGTACCGAAGCTCGGCCCAAAGGCATTCGAGCAGTGCGCCGGTTTTCTGCGCATCCCGCGCGCAAAGAACGTGCTCGACGAAACAGGCGTCCATCCCGAATCGTATGACGCCGCCAAAAAGCTGCTCGAGCGGTTCGGCTATACACTTGACGACGTGGCGGCCAAGTGCCTGGACGATTTGACGGCGCGTGTGAAGCAGGCCGGTGAAACCGCCGTGGCGGACGCGTGCGGCGTCGGCGTGCCGACGCTGCGGGACATCGTCTGTGACCTGTGCAAACCCGGCCGCGACCTGCGCGACGAGCTGCCGCCGCCGATGCTGCGCAGCGACATCATGGATCTCAAGGATTTAAAACCCGGCATGGAGCTGCGCGGCACCGTGCGCAATGTCATTGATTTCGGCGTCTTTGTCGATATCGGCGTCCATCAGGACGGGCTTGTCCATATCTCGCAGATCACAAACCGCTATATCCGCCATCCAAGCGAGGTGCTGCGTGTCGGCGACATTGTCACGGTCTGGGTGCTGTCGGTCGATGTGCCGAAAAAGCGCATCTCCCTGACGATGAAAAAGCCGAAGGACGCGGTTTGCTGACAGGGGGCGCGCTATGAACATCCTTCTGACCGCTGTGAACGCGCGCTACAGCCATACCAACCTGGCGGTGCGTTATTTGCAGAACGCGCTGATGCAGGCGGGCATTGTGTCGGAGATCGCGGAGTATACCATCAACGAACCGGTGCGCGCCATCCTTGCGGATATCGCGCGCCGCGCTCCTGATCTGCTGCTGTTCTCCTGTTATATCTGGAACATCGATTATATCCGCCGCATTGGCGCGGATTTTCGTCTACTGAATCCCGGCGCGGCCATCGTGCTCGGCGGGCCGGAGGTGTCGTTTGACGCACAGGCGCAGCTTGACGCGGCGCCCTGGGCCAACGCGGTCATCAGCGGCGAGGGCGAGCCAGTGATCGCGGAGATTGTGCGCATGAAAAAGCCGCGCGGCGTCTTTGCCGCGCGGTCCTTTGCCGATCTGAACGCCCTGCCGTTTCCCTACGGCGATCTCTGCGCCCTTTCAAACCGTGTGCTTTATTACGAATCGACGCGCGGCTGCCCATATGGATGCAGCTATTGCCTCTCATCCGCGGACAGAACAGTCCGCACGCGCGCGCTGCCGCTCGTCTTTGACGACCTGCGGCGCTTTCTTGACGCGCGCGCCATGCAGGTCAAATTTGTCGACCGCACCTTCAATCTGGACGCAGCGCGCGCCGAGGCGGTCTGGCGCTTTCTCATCGAACACGACAACGGCGTCACCAGCTTTCAGATGGAGCTTGGCGGCGACCTTTTGACGCCTGATCAGCTCGAACTGCTGCGCACGGCACGACCCGGCCTTTTTCAGTTCGAAATCGGTGTGCAGAGCACGTGCGTGCGCACGCTGGAGGAAATCTGCCGTAAAACAGACCTCGCGCGCCTGGCTGAAAATCTTCACGCGCTGCGGGACGCGGGCAATATCCCCCTGCACCTTGATCTGATCGCCGGCTTGCCGCTCGAGGGCTTCTCACGTTTCGCGCAGTCCTTTAACGATGTGTTCGCACTGCGCCCACATCAATTGCAGCTCGGCTTTCTAAAGCTGCTGCGCGGCTCCGCTCTGTACGCCGAGCGCGCACAGTATGGCCTCGTGCATAGCGAAGCGCCGCCGTATGAGATCCTGCGCACGCCGCAGCTTTCCTTTTTAGAGCTTGCGCGGCTGAAAATTGTTGAGGACATGACGGAGGTCTATTATAACAGCGGCCGCTTTTCCCATACGCTTTCCTATGCGCTCGCCCTGTGCCCGTCGCCGTTTGACGGGCTGCTCGCGCTGGGCGAAGCAGCGCCCGCGCGCAGCGTCAGCAAATATGAGCGGTACGACCTGCTGTATGATTTCTGCGTCGCCCGGGGCGGCGACCCCGCAGTCTGCCGCTGGCTTTTAAAATACGATTTGTGCCTGCATGAGCGCCCGCGCCGCCTGCCGGTATGCTGCCCCGAGACGGCGCCCGCCGCGCGGCGTGCCGTGCGTCCGGGAACAAATACGCATGTTGAGCTGTTCCCCTTCGACGTGACGGACCCGGCGCGCGCGCCGGGCGAAACGGCGCTTCTGTTCGATTACATGCGGCGCGATTTAAACGGACGCGCGCGCACCGAACGCATCCGGCTATAGCGTCTCGCCCGACAGCTCGATTTCATCAAGCGTCAGCTCATACGCCGGGAGAAACGTCTTTAAAAACTCGCCGGCCGCCGGCAGGCCGAGCGCGCGCAGCGCCTCGAGCTGGGCGTGCTTGGCGCTTTCAAAGTCGCGGTTCCCAGAACGTTCCTCCTCGATGCATTTGACGAGCGCCGACAGCTTGTCGGCCGCCTTCACAATGCGCAACACCTGCTCGTCCCGCTCGAAAAAGCTCGGCCGGTACGCCGCAGCCAGCGTATCGGGCAGCGCGGCCAAAAGCCGTTCAGCGGCCGCGCGTTCCACCTGCTTATAGCTGTCGCGGATGGCGGCGCTATCGTATTTGACAGGCGTGGGAAGATCTCCGGTCAAAATTTCGGCGCAGTCGTGGTAAAGCGCGCAGAACACCGGGCGCGCCGGGTCAATGCCGGACAAAAGCGCCAGCGCGTGCGCGAAATAAGCGACCTCCAGCGTGTGCTCGCTCAGGTTTTCCTGGCGCACATTGCGCATCAACCCCCACCGGGCGATGTATTTCATACGCGACAGCATCGCGAAAAAGCCGTGTGTTTTCATATCCGTTCCCCCTTTTTATGCAGTCAATTATAGCAAATCGCGCACTGAATGAAAAGAAGCGCGCCGGGGCAAAATTTCCCTGTACTGGCCGCGCGATCTTTTAAAACAGGAATTTGGTGGTATAATAACCGCAAAGCGGTTATTATACCGGGTTATGGCCAGGGCGATACGCGGGCGTTGCCCGCTGCCGCCCCGATGGCCAATTATACCATGCCGCTTCGCGAACATGGTATAATATGCGCAGGGCAAACGGCTGCGCCGTTTGCGGCCGCCATCCGGCGGCTACCGCTGCAAAACAGCGGGCTGCGCATGTTACACCACAGCCAAAACCAGCTCTGCTGGTTTAGCTGCCGCTTTGCGGCAGCCAAGCCCGAAAGGGCTTGCCGCTGTGGTATAATAACCGCAAAGCGGTTATTATACTGGGTTATGCCCAACGGCTCGCCGCTTACGCGGCAACCGCCTTTTGATGGGCAATTATACCATGCCGCTTCGCGGACATGGTATAATAACCGCAAAGCGGTTATTATACCGGGTTATGGCCAGGGCGATACGCGGACGCTGCCCGCTGCCGCCCTCATGGCCGATTATACCATGCCGCTTCGCGGACATGGTATAATAACCGCAAAGCGGTTATTATACCAGCTTATGCCCAACGGCTCGCCGCTTACGCGGGACCGGCGGTCCGGTATCATCCGATTTAAAACGATACCCATCCGCTTTATGGACAAGGAGAGATCGATGTTGCTTGTTTCACTGGAACAGAATAAAGGCGCGTGCCGCCGGGCGTTCTTGATCGCGCTGATCACGGCCGCGTTCATCTTCATACCCTTCATCATCTGGGACAAGGGGTACTTCTTTTTTTACGGAGATTTTAACGTCCAGCAGATCCCTTTCTATAAGCTCGCGCACGAGGCGGCGCGCAGCGGCGATCTGTTCTGGAACTGGTATACCGATCTCGGCGCGAACTTCATCGGTTCATACAGCTTTTATCTGCTCGGCAGCCCGTTTTTCTGGCTGACGCTGCCTTTTCCGACAGAATTTGTCCCGCACCTGATCGGCCCTCTGCTGATCCTCAAGCACGCCTGCGCGGCAGCGGCCGGCACACTCTATTTCAAGCGGTTTGTCGCCCCGCGTTCCTATGCGGTTTTCGGCGGTCTGCTCTATGCGTTCAGCGGTTTTACCGTTTACAATATTTTTTTCAATCACTTTCATGAAGCGATTATCTTTTTCCCGCTTCTTCTGGTCGGGCTTGAGGAGCTGATGGTCAACAACCGGCGCGGCGTGTTTGCGCTGGCTGTCGCAATCAACGCGTTTGTCAACTACTGGTTTTTCATCGGCGAGGTTGTCTTTGTCCTGATCTATTTTGCCTTCCGCGCCGCGTCGCCCGACTGGCATGTGACCTGGAAGCGTTTTTTCTGGACCGCTTTCGAATCGGTCGTCGGCCTGCTTTTGGCCATGGCGCTTTTTCTGCCGTCGGTGCTGGCAATCCTCGGCAACCCACGCACTGGCGCGAGCGAAACGCTCAACGGCTGGAATTTCTGGCTTTACTGGCATAATCAGCTCTATCCGGCCATTGTCAGCAGCGCGTTTTTCCCGCCGGACCTGCCAAGCCGGCCCAACCTGTTTCCGGACCGCGGCGCAAAATGGGCGTCGCTTTCCGCCTGGCTGCCGTTTATCAGCATGAGCGGCGTAATCGCCTATGTCCAGTCAAAGCGCGACTGGCTGCGCCGCATCCTTCTGTTCTGTCTCTTGGCCGCTTTGGTGCCGGGGCTGAACAGCATGTTTATCCTTTTTAATTCCTCCTACTATGCGCGCTGGTTCTATATGCCCGTCCTTTTGATGGCGCTGGCCACCGTGCAGGCGCTGCGCAGCCGGTCAATCGATCTGGCGCGCGGAATTCGCTGGACCTTTATTTTTACCGCCGGCGTGACAATCATCCTCGGCCTGACGCCGACACTCCAGTCGGACGGTTCGGTCAAATTCTGCCTTGCAAAATATCCCGACCGCTTTGCTGCCACTGCGGCGATCGCCCTGCTTGGATTGGGCGCGCTCTGGCTGATCGTTAAGCGCCTGCGCGATACGCCAAAGCTCTTTATGCGCGTTATGACAGCCGCCTGCTGCTTTGTCAGCGTCGTCTATTCAATTACCTTCATCGCCATGGGCAAAACGCATTCCGACGATACCGATTTTATCCGTGATATCGCGCTTGACGGCCGCTACCAATTGGAGCTGCCGGACGACGCCTTTGCGCGCTCCGATATTTATAAGGGCATGGACAACCTGGGGATGTACTGGCACCTGCCGAATATTCAGGCGTTTCACAGTATCATCCCTGTTTCAACCATGGAATTTTATCCGAAGGTCGGCGTCAAGCGCGACGTCTCCTCCAAGCCGGAAACACAGTATTACCAGCTTCGCCCCCTCCTGTCTGTGCGTTGGCTCTTTGTTTCAGAGAACAGCGACGAACAGGACGTGATGCCCGGCTATGAGCTGCAATCGACACAGCTTGGCTACAATGTTTATGAAAACCAGTATTTTATACCGATGGGCTTTACATTCGATTACTATATCACGGTGCGCGACCTTGAACAGATCCCGGAGGACGACCGCGCGGCGGTCCTGCTGCGGGCGCTCGTGCTCAAGGATGAAGCAGCCGCCCGCCACAACGATCTGTTGGAACGGATGCCCGAAAGCTACTACAGCAATCTGGGCGAGGATGAATATGATTCCGACTGTGAAAACCGCCGCGCGACAGCCGGCTACTCGTTTGAAATCGACAACCGCGGCTTTACCTCCAAAATCAATCTGCCGCGTGAAAATCTCGTCTTTTATTCTGTCCCCTACGACGAAGGCTGGTCCGCTACCGTCAACGGCGTCCCCGCTGAAATTGAAAAGGTCGATCTCGGTTTCATGGCGGTGCGCGCGCCTGCCGGCGACAATACCATCCGGTTCACCTACACGACACCGGGGCTCTATCCCGGTCTTGCCGTCAGCGCCGGTGCACTGATCATCCTGATTATCTATCTGCTGCTCTACAAAAAATACGGCGGCGTGAAAGGCCCCACTGAACCATATTCCGCGCACAGCGATTTTGACCGCCTCGACGGCAAGGAGCAGGAACCGCCCGCCGAATGGCTTGAAAACGATCAGCGCGGCGAACCGGACGGCGACGGGCTGCTGACGCCGCCCGCCGAATGGTTTGACGAACCGCAGCCGCCCGCCGGACCGGACGACGGGCCCAAGGAGGAACCCAAATGAACGAGACGCTTTATCTTGTGATCCCCTGCTATAACGAACAGGAGGTCCTGCCTGAAACGGCGTGCCGGCTTGATGAAAAGCTCAGCGGCATGATCGCGGCAGGAATCGTTTCGCCGGACAGCCGCGTGTTGTTTGTCGACGACGGCAGCCGCGACACGACCTGGGAGATCATCACGCGCCTGCACAGCGAAAACCCTCGCTTTTCAGGGCTGAAGCTGTCGCACAACCAGGGCCATCAAAACGCGCTTGTAGCGGGCTTGATGGAGGCGAAGCGGTTCTGTGACATCGCAATTTCACTCGACGCCGATTTGCAGGACGACGTGGACGCGATCGACCGGTTCGTCGCGGAGTACCAGGCAGGTAGCGACATCGTTTATGGCGTGCGTTCGTCCCGCAAAACAGATACGGTCTTCAAGCGGTCGACGGCGGTCGGATACTACCGGTTTCTGCGCTGGATGGGCGTCGAAATTGTGGAAAACCACGCCGATTACCGCCTGATGAGCCGCCGCGCGCTCGACGCGCTCGCCCAATACAGCGAGGTCAACCTGTTTTTGCGCGGCATTGTGCCGCTGATCGGCTTTCGCACGTCGGTCGTTGCCTACGAGCGCCATGAGCGGTTTGCGGGCGAATCGAAATACCCGCTCAAAAAGATGCTCGCCTTTGCTATCGACGGCATCACCTCTTTCTCCGTCAAGCCAATCCGCCTAATCACCGCCCTGGGTGTCATTATCTTTGCAGCCAGCGGGCTGTGCCTGCTCTGGCTGCTTATCACAAAGCTGTTTGGCTACACCGTGACCGGCTGGACTACGCTCATGGGATCCATCTGGGCGCTCGGCGGCATCCAGCTTTTGTGCCTTGGAATCCTCGGTGAATATATCGGCAAGATTTATAAGGAGGTCAAGCGCCGGCCAAAATATATTGCCGATGTGTTTTTAAACGACCAGTCATCATAAGAAAATGGCCGTCCCGCAGCAGCGGGACGGCCATTTTTATTTATTAAATACCTCACATGCGCCCGCCTTTACCGCGCAAGCAGATCGCGCACTGCACGGGAGGCCATCAGCATCCCCGCCGCGGGCGGTACAAACGCGATGCTTCCGGGGGCGTGGCGGCCGTGCTCACTGGGACAGACCGATTTGGACGGCTCCTCCGTGGAAAAAACAACCGCCTGCCGCCCAATACCGCGCCGCCGCAGCTCGCGGCGCATCACGCGCGCGAGCCCGCAGCCGCAGCCGGCCGTGTCGGTGATATCACCGGTACGCAGCGCCGACGGGTCGAGCCGGTTGCCGGTACCCAGGCACATGAGAAGCGGCACGCCTTGGGCCGCGCACGCACCGGCCAAATGCAGCTTGGCCGTAACGGTGTCGATTGCGTCGATCACATAATCGGGCTGCCAGTCAAACAAAAAAGCGCTGTTATCAGGCAGATAAAATTGCCCGGCGGGCGTGAAATCGCCGTCCGGGCGGATGGCGCGCAGACGCAGCAAAGCGGCCTGCGTCTTGGGCATCCCAATGACTGGCCGCGTGGCAACAAGCTGTCGATTCAGGTTTGTTTCATCCACTGTGTCATGGTCGATCAGCAGAAGATGCCCAACACCTGCGCGGCAGAGCGCCTCGGCCGCGGCCGACCCGACGCCGCCAAGCCCCAACACGGCCACACGCGCCCGATCCAGCCGGCCGACGCCATCCTCGCCGATCAGCAACGCCGTCCGCTTTTGCCAATTCTGCATACCGTCACCACCCCGAAACCTGGCCGCGCCGCATCGCGCCAAAAATACGTTTTGTTATGCCTGGATGATCTTTTTCCATATTGTATAAAAACTCCTTCGTCCATTGGCGCTCTGTACATCCATCCACCGGACAGGCGCTTTTGACGACCGGCAGGCCCGCACGGTTGACGGCGTTGCGGATTTCGCGTTCCGTGGCGAACACAAGCGGCCGGACCATCGTCAGGTCCTTACGCGACAGATACGTCACCGGAGAAAAACAGCCGATCCGCCCTTCATTAAACAGATTCATCAAAAACGTCTCGACTGCGTCATTATAATGGTGTCCAAGCGCGATCTTGTTGCAGCCGCTTTCCTTGGCCGTATCATGCAGCAGTCCCCGGCGCATACGCGCGCAAAGGCTGCACGGATTTGATTCGTTTCGCTCGTCAAAGATGATGCGTCCAATATCCGTGCGTTTTAATATATATTCGACCCCGAGCCGCTCACACAGCGCGGCGACCGGACCGTAATCCGTCTCGACGCCGCCGAACTGGTTGTCCAGCGTAATCGCCTTGAGCGTAAAGGCAATCCCAATAAACCGCCGCACGCCTGCCAATCCGGCCAGCAGCGCAACCGAATCCTTCCCGCCGGACACCCCGACGGCGACCGTGTCTCCATCCGCGATCATACCGTACTCTGTCACAGCGCGGCGGATATATCCCATAATTTCCTGCATAAGTACTCCCTTTCTGTGGCGCGTGCGACCTGTGCGCAGGCCGCTCACCGCCGGCCGCTGCGCTTGCCCGGCCGGCTATTCGGGGCTCTCCGGCGGCTATAGCCGCCGGGCGCTGGGGCGCGCGCGACCCGTGCGCGGGTCGCTCACCGCCGGGCGCTGCGCTTGCCCGGCCGGCTATTCGGGGCTCTCCGGCGGCTATAGCCGCCGGGCGCTGGGGCGCGCGCGACCCGTGCGCGGGTCGCTCACCGCCGGGCGCTGCGCTTGCCCGGCCGGCTATTCGGGGCTCTCCGGCGGCTATAGCCGCCGGGCGCGGACAAGCCGCGGCTGCGCCCCTCAGCGCGCCTCACAAGGGGAGGGTCGGCGACCCCTCCCCTTGTGTTATCCCCACCTTCGCTTGGCGCGGATTATTCGGGCGCATACCGGTGCGCTCTGTGGTAAAACCGTCAAGCTGTTTCCTGCCCCGGGGTTGAGGACTTTTCGGCGCGGATACGGGCGATGCGGCGATCCTCGACGAGCAGGACGGTAAAGCGCACGCCGGAAAGCTCCAAAGCAGGATGCTCGTGCGGTGAAGGAATGCGCTCCAACTTTTCGATCAGCAGCCCGCCGATCGTGTCATATTCCGAATCCTCATCAAGCTCAATGTCAAACAGACGCTCGACGTCCTCGATGGAAACAGCGCCGTCAAGCGTATAGACGCCATCCGACAGCTTGCAGATCTCCTCATCCTCATCGTCGTATTCATCCTGAATGTTGCCGACGATCGATTCCAGCAGGTCCTCCATTGAAGCAATTCCGGCCGTGCCGCCGTATTCATCCACGACAATGGCAACCATAACCTTTTTCTGCTTAAACTGGGCGAACAGATCGACACAGCTCATGCTTTCCGGGACAAACAGCGCGGGGCGCATATATTTTTGCGCGTCAAAATCAACGCCCGGCGTACCGATCAGGCATAAAAGATCCTTGACATAAACGATTCCCATGATATCGTCAATATCCTCGTCATAAACAGGAATACGTGAAAAACCCGCCTCAATCGCGATTGCGACGATCCTGTCAATCGTCACATCCTTGGGGACAGCCGTCATATCGGTGCGGTGCGTCATGACCTCGGAAACATTGCGGTCGTCGAATTCAAAGATATTGTTGATCATATCCTTTTCGCTCTGTTCAATCGCGCCCTTTTCATTGCCCACATCGACCATCATGCGGATTTCCTCCTCGGTGACGCGCTCCGTTTCATCGTCGCCGCGCGCGCCGAACAACCGTGAGAGCAGCTCGGCCGCGGCGGCGCTCGCCGCGGCAAACGGCCGCATAACAAACGCCGCCAGACGGCACAGGCCTACCAGCGCGAAGGCCGCGCCGCGCGGACGGCGGCTCGCGGCGCGGTATGGGAGCTGCGTGCACAACACATCGAGCAGAAAGATGACGATCATAAATACAAGCACATGCGTCAGCAATACCGCCCAAGCGGGCGCAGCGCCGGAAAACAGGCGCGGCAGCAGATGCACAACCGCACCGGAGAGCGTGTTGTGCACAAGCAGCACGACAGCGGCATTGCAGAAAAAGCACGCCAGCTTGACGCCGTCGAGCAGCGCAGCGGGCTTTTCAAGCAACCTGGCAATGGATCGCTCGCGGCGATCCTCCGAAGAGGCCATTTTCTTAACGCTTTGATCCTTCAGGACGGTCAGCGCCGTGCGTCCGGCGCACAGCAGGGCGGAAAGTAGCGCCGGCAGCAGCGCCATCATACTGGGATAGGGGTCCATGATTCTGTCATTCCTTTTGTGCCCGCATCGGTTTTATGCGGACAACTGTATTTTTGTTGGCATGCATATTGGGGCATAATAAAAATATGATAAACATTTTTTTCCCTGCTGTCAATTTCGCCACAGAAATTTACAAAAAATAGTTGTCCGGCAACTACGCAGCGAGGCAAATTTTTTATCAGAATCCATAATTTTCGGGTTTTTTTTATTTACAAGAAGCCCCAAAAATGATATCCTTTATAAGGATGGGCGCCCGGCGCTTTGTTTTGTTGTGCCGCCGCCCAAAATCTAGGGTTTGTTTGAAAACAGAGGGATTGCCGGATTGTTTGCAAGCTGCGGATGAACGCAAGGCAAAAAATGCAGAATGCCTTTCAGATTCCGAGGCTTTTGAACGCAGTATTCGCCGCTGTTTGCAGAAAAAGATGGTATTTCCAATTTTTCAAACCGTCCCTGAATATTTGGCATGGTCAATCTTGTGTAGGAGGAAGATAAAACATGGCAAGAAAAATGAAAACCATGGATGGAAACAACGCCGCGGCGCACGTATCATATGCGTTCACCGATCTGGCCGCGATCTATCCGATCACGCCGTCGTCCGTGATGGCTGAAGTCACGGACGAGTGGTCCTCGCAGGGCCGCAAGAATATCTTCGGCAATGAAGTCAAGGTTGTCGAGATGCAGTCCGAAGCCGGCGCGGCCGGAACGGTCCACGGCTCTTTGGCCGCCGGCGCTCTGACCACCACGTTTACCGCTTCCCAGGGCCTGCTGCTCATGATCCCGAACATGTACAAAATGGCCGGCGAGCTGCTGCCGGGCGTCATCGATGTTTCCGCGCGCTGCGTCGCTTCCCACGCGCTGAACATCTTCGGCGATCACTCCGACGTTTATGCCTGCCGTCAGACCGGCTTTGCCATGCTCTGCGAAGGCAGCGTCCAGGAGGTTATGGACCTGACGGCTGTCGCTCACTGCGCCGCCATCAAAGGCCGCGTGCCGTTCCTCAACTTCTTTGACGGCTTCCGCACCTCCCATGAAATCCAGAAGGTTGAGGTCTGGGACTACGAGGACCTCAACGAGATGGTCGACCACGACGCGATTGACGCGTTCCGCCGCCGCGCCCTCAATCCGGAGCATCCAGTCCTGCGCGGTTCCGCTCAGAACCCCGACATTTTCTTTACCGCGCGCGAGAGCTGCAACAAATTCTATGACGCTGTTCCGGGCATTGTTGAGGAATATATGGACAAGGTCAACGCCAAAATTGGCACTGACTACAAGCTCTTTAACTACTACGGCGCGCCCGACGCCGACAACGTCATCATTGCGATGGGTTCTGTCTGTGAGACGATCGACGAGACGATCGATTATCTCAACGCGCACGGCAAAAAGGTCGGCCTGATCAAGGTGCGCCTGTACCGTCCGTTTGCGGCCGACCGCCTGATCGCTGCGATTCCGTCTACGGTCAAATCCATTTCTGTGCTCGACCGCACCAAGGAGCCCGGCGCTTTCGGCGAGCCGCTGTTCCTTGATGTTGTCGCCGCGCTTAAAGGCACGCAGTTTGCCAATGTTCCTGTTTACGGCGGCCGCTACGGCCTCGGTTCCCGCGATACAACGCCGGCGCAGATCATCGCCGTGTACAAGAACGGTGAAACCGGCGCGAAGGAACGCTTCACCATCGGCATTGAGGACGATGTCACATTCCTCTCCCTGCCGGTTGACGAGAACCCGAATACCGCTCCGGACGGCACGACCGCCTGTAAATTCTGGGGCCTTGGCTCCGACGGCACCGTCGGCGCGAACAAGAACTCCATCAAGATCATCGGCGACCATACCGATATGTATGCGCAGGCTTATTTCGCTTATGACTCCAAGAAGTCGGGCGGCGTCACTGTTTCGCATCTGCGTTTCGGCCATACCCCGATCCACTCCACCTATCTGATCAGCAAGGCGAATTTCGTCGCGTGCCACAACCCGTCGTATATCACCAAGTACGATATGGTCGAGGATCTCGTCGACGGCGGCACCTTCCTGCTCAACTGCCCGTGGAGCGCAGAGGAGCTTGAGGAGCGCCTGCCCGGTAAAGTCAAACGCTTCATTGCGCAGCACAACATTCAGTTCTACACGATCGACGGCATCGATATCGGCCGTAAGCTCGGCCTGGGCACCCGCATCAACACAGTGCTTCAGTCCGCATTCTTCAAGCTGGCCAAGATCATCGACGAAGCCGACGCGATCAAATATATGAAGGACGCCGCGACCAAATCCTACGGCGCCAAGGGCGACAAGATTGTCAAGATGAACCACGACGCCATCGATGAGGGTGCAAAGGCTGTCGTCAAAGTCAACGTCCCGGCTTCCTGGGCGAACGCTGCCGATGACGCGACCGACGCGAAGGCTGTCGGCGAGCGCAAGGATCTCGTTGATTTTGTCAACAACATCCTCATCCCGGCAAACGCGCAGCGCGGTGAGCAGCTTCCTGTTTCCACGTTCGTGGGCGCCGAGGACGGCACGTTCCCGCAGGGTTCCGCCGCTTATGAAAAGCGCGGTATCGCTGTCGACACGCCGTGTTGGATTCCGGACAACTGCATCCAGTGCAACTTCTGCTCGTATGTCTGCCCGCACGCCGTCATTCGTCCGGCCGTCATGACCGCTGAGGAAGCCGAGAAGGCTCCCGAGGGCATGAAGATGGTCGATATGACCGGTATGCCCGGCTACAAGTTCGGCATGACAATTTCCGTGCTCGACTGCACCGGCTGCGGCTCGTGCGCGAATGTCTGCCCGGGCAAGCGCGGCAACAAGGCGCTCGAGATGAAGAAGCTCGATACGCAGCTTGCGCAGCAGGAAATCTTCGCTTACGGCCAGTCCCTGCCGGTCAAGACGGAAGTGAACGAGAAGTTCAAGGAGACAACGGTCAAGGGCAGCCAGTTCAAACAGCCGCTGCTTGAATTCTCCGGCGCATGCGCGGGCTGCGGCGAAACCCCGTATGCCAAGCTGATCACACAGCTCTACGGCGACCGGATGTATATCGCCAACGCCACCGGCTGCTCCTCCATCTGGGGCGGTTCTGCGCCGTCGACGCCGTATACCGTCAACAAGGACGGCCATGGCCCGGCCTGGGCGAACTCCCTGTTTGAGGACAACGCCGAATACGGCTATGGTATGTTCCTGGCTCAGAATACCCTGCGCCAGCAGCTTGTTTCCAAGGTTCTCGAGCTTTCCAAGAGCACTGACAAGGCCGATGTGAAGGCCGCCTGCGAGGCGTACCTCTCCACGGTTGATGACGGCAGCGCCAACAAGCTGGCGACCATCAAGCTGATTGAAGCGCTTGAAGCCTGCGGCTGCGACGCGGCTAAGGCGATTCTCAAGGATAAGGAGTTCTTGGCCAAGAAGTCCAACTGGGTCTTCGGAGGCGACGGCTGGGCGTTCGATATCGGTTACGGCGGCCTTGACCATGTCATTGCTTCCGGCGAGGATATCAACATCTTCTGTTTCAACACCGAGGTTTACTCCAACACGGGTGGCCAGTCCTCCAAGGCGACCCCGACCGGCGCTGTCGCGCAGTTCGCCGCGGCCGGCAAGACCATCAAACAGAAAGACTTGGCCGCTATGGCGATGAGCTACGGCTATGTCTATGTTGCGCAGGTCGCGATGGGCGCTGACTACAACCAGTGCATCAAGGCGATCACCGAGGCGGAAAGCTATCACGGTCCGTCGCTCATCATCGCTTACGCGCCGTGCATCAACCACGGCATCAAGGGCGGCATGGGCATTGCGCAGACCGAGATCAAGCGCGCTGTCGAGTCCGGTTATTGGCATATGTTCCGTTACGATCCGCGCCTCGAGCTTGAGGGCAAGAACCCGTTCCAGCTCGATTCCAAGGCGCCGTCCGCGGATTACAAGGCCTTCATCTCCAACGAGGTCCGTTACAGCTCGCTGGCCCGCTCCTTCCCGGATCGCGCCGAGGAACTGTCCGAAAGGGCCGCCAAGACCGCTGCCGATCGTTATCAGCACCTGCTCAAGCTCTCCAAGCTCTACGAGGTTGAGTAATATTTTCCCCGCTTTTTTGAAAAAAAGCTTTCCGGCCTTTTTGAAAAAAGGCCTCGGCGAAAAACTTAGTTCGGCTGCGCCCCCGCTTTTTTGAAAAAAAGCTTGGCAAAAAACTTTAGTCGGCTGCGCCGCGAACAGAAGGTTTGGCGCATCGCAATCAAAAGTTTTCGCCCGCCTTTTTCAAAAGGCGGCGGGTGAGAAAAAAGGCAAGGCCCCTCGCGGGTCTTGCCTTTTTTTGAGGGCGGAGCCCTGAACCCGGGCCGCAGCCCTCGTACAAAGCGCGGCCCGCAGGCCGCAAGACTCCCTGTTCAGGCGCGCCGCCCGCCTCCAGCAAAATCAGTGACAGACGCTGCGCGGCTGGCGTGGATTTTGCCAACGCCCCCGGAACTTCATGCGGCAGTGCACCAACCAAAAAAGCCCGGCCCTGCGCCGCCTTTCAAGGCGGCGCAGGGCCGGGCTTTTTTCATCCTGATATTCAAAAAAAGGAAGCAAGCCACTGCAAAAACAGTATCAGCAGCAGCGCACCGACCGGCAGTCCCACAAACAGGATCAGCGATGTGTATTTAAACGCCTGATCCTTTAAAAAGCTGTGCAGCGTCAATGTCTCGCCGATATCGTCGTCGTCCAAATCGTCGATATCAAAATCGTCGGCGTCAGGATCAACATCAGAATGCTTCTCCGAGCCTTGCCCGTCCGCACTGTTGGGAATAGCCGAAACGGAATCCTGCGCTTTTTCCTGCACAGCCGGCGCGTTTGCCAAAAAAGCGTCCAGCAGCTCATGTGCGCGCGCGGCCTGCCCCGGTTTTACAAACAAGGAATATCCAATGGCTGCACCGCCGCGCTGTTCGGCGTCGATACCATTTTCGGCCAACAGCCGAAACGCCAATTCCATCTGGAACAAATCGAAGAACAGCGCAAGCATACACCGATCATCGGCGGCTGGTTCGGAACCTGGCTGACCGGACGCATCATCCTGAACCGGCGCGGGCCTGCTGGCTTCCTGCGGCGCGGACGCCTGTCCGCTGTGCTGCCCATCCTTTTCCTGCGCATCATAAGCCGCCAAGCCAGCCCCTCCTTCATCCATCAAACACGCAGCAGCAAATCTGTATACGTTGGGATCGGCCAGCGTTCGCCGTCCATCACGGTTTCTGCGGCGTCACAGGCGGCACGCAGGCTCTCCATGCAGCTACGCAACGTCGTGCGCATAAATTCAGCGTGCGCGCGCGGCTGCTCGATTGATTGGCTGCGCGCATAGGCGTCGCGCAGCGCGTCAAGCTCGCTGTCAATCTGATCGGTCAGTGCGGCGAGCGCATCAAGCAGACGGATCGCCGAAGCGGACGGCGCACCTGCCGTGCGCATCGCATTGACAACGCCTGCGATCTCGCCGGCATAGCGCGCGACAGCCGGATAAATCTGGCGGCGCACCATTTCAATCATGGTTGCGGCCTCGATTGCCGTCGTCTTGACGTAATTTTCAAGCAGGATTTCACGCCGCGACCGGCATTCCGTCTCAGTGAACACCTGATGACGCTCAAAAAGCGCAATATTTTTCGGCGCGATCAAACAGTCGAACGCCTCCACTGTGGAATTGATGACCGGCAGGCCGCGTTTTTTCGCCTCCTGGACCCATGCGTCCGAATAATTATCCCCATTGAAGATCACGCGGCCATGATCGCGCAGAACATCCGCGACAATGGCCGCTAAGGCCGCATCGCGGTCCTCCGCCGTCTCCAGACAACCGGCGAACCGGCCAAACACCTCCGCGAGCGCCGTGTTGAGCACAACATTTGTCAACGCAATCGACTGGGACGAGCCGAGCATACGAAACTCAAATTTATTCCCTGTGAAGGCAAACGGCGATGTCCTGTTGCGGTCGGAATCATCCTGTTCCAAATCAGGCAGCGCGCTGACGCCGGTATGGATGTGCCGGCGCTCCTCACCGGCGGCACTGACGCCCTGCGCCAGGGAAAACAGCGCGCGCGTCAGGCTTTCGCCGAGGAATACCGAGATAATTGCCGGCGGCGCTTCACAGCCGCCAAGCCTCTGATCATTTCCTGCGCACGCGGCCGAAGCGCGCAGCAGATCGGCATATTCGTCGACCGCTTCGATGAAAGCCGCCAGGATCAGCAAAAAGCGCCGGTTGCACGCTGGATCATCGGACTGCGACAGCAGATTTTGTCCGTCGTTTGTAATCAGCGAATAGTTGTTGTGCTTGCCCGACCCGTTGATTCCTGAAAACGGCTTTTCATGCAGCAGGCACGCCAACCCCTTTTGCTTGGCAATAATGCGCATCAGTTCCATCGTGAGCTGATTGTGGTCGCAGGCGATATTTGCCTGATCGTACATCGGCGCAAGTTCGTGCTGCGCGGGCGCAGCCTCATTGTGTTTTGTCTTGGCGGGCACGCCAAGCGACCAAAGTTCCCCGTCAAGCGCGCGCATATAATCGGAAACGCGCAGGCGGATACGCCCACAGTAATGATCGTCAAGCTCCTGTCCCTTGGGCGGCTTGGCGCCAAGCAACGTGCGGCCGCAGATTTTCAAATCGAGACGCTTCTCATAAAGCGCGCGGTCAATTAAAAAATATTCCTGCTCCGAACCGACTGTCGGCGTAACGCATGTAACCGCTGGTTCCCCAAGCGCATGCAGCAGCCGCACCGCAGCCGCGCTGACCGCCTCCATGGAACGCAGCAGCGGCGTTTTCTGGTCAAGCGCCTCGCCGCCGTAGGAACAGAACGCCGTCGGTATGTACAGCGTCCCATCGCGCACAAAAGCCGGCGATGTCGGGTCCCAGGCGGTATATCCGCGCGCCTCAAACGTGGCGCGCAGGCCGCCGGACGGAAAGCTGGACGCGTCCGGTTCCCCGCGGATCAGCGCCTTTCCGGAAAAAGCCAGCGCCGCGCCGTCGCCCAATGGTTCTAAAAACGCGTCGTGCTTACCAGCAGTGATATTTGTAAGCGGCTGAAACCAATGGGTATAGTGCGTCGCACCCTGTTCGACAGCCCATTTGGCCATTCCCGCCGCGACCGCCTGCGCGATATCAGAATCAAGCGGCAGACCTTCCCGCTGTGTGCGCCGCAGGCTTTCATAAACAGCCGGCACAAGATATTTGCGCATTGCCGCGTCGTTAAAAACGCGGCTTCCGTATAATTCGATCAGATCCATACCCATCCTCCATTCACACATCCCATCTCTGGCGCAAAAGCCGTCCGCACATCCCAATTAAAGCAGATGTATCCCCGACGCGGCGCAGGCGTCGTGCATATCATCCGGCCAGACGGAGGCCTGCACCTCGCCGATGTGCGCCTTTTGCAGCAGCGCCATACAGATACGGCTTTGACCGATGCCGCCGCCCATCGTCAGCGGCAGGCGGTCCTCCAGCAGCATCCTGTGAAACGGCAGTCCGGCACGCTGCATACATCCCGCCGTCTCAAGCTGCCGTTTCAGTGCGGCGGCGTCCACACGGATACCCATCGATGAGATCTCAAGCGCACGCCCAAGCACCGGATACCAGATCAGGATATCGCCGTTGAGCGACCAGTCGTCATAGTCGGGCGCGCGTCCGTCGTGCGGCTTGCCGGAGCGCAGCGCGCCGCCGATTTGGGAGACAAATACCGCGCCATATTTTTGGGCTGCGGCGTTTTCACGTTCCTTTGGCGTCAGTCCCGGATATTCATCCTCAAGCTGCTGGCTTGTAACAAACGAAATCTGTTCCGGCAAAAACCGTTCAAGCGCCGTGAATGCATCGGCCAGGACATTCTGTGTTTTGCACAGCGCGCGCATAATCGACCTGACAGTGTCCTCAACTGTCTCCATGGTGCGCTGCTCGCGTGTGATCACCTTTTCCCAATCCCACTGATCAACATAAACTGAATGCAGGTTATCAAGCTCCTCATCACGGCGGATCGCATTCATATCAGTGTACAGGCCGGTCTGCGGAGCAAAGCCGTAGCGGCCGAGCGCCATTCGTTTCCATTTGGCGAGTGAGTGGACGATCTGCACATCCGCGCCAAGATCAAGGATATCAAACTGAACCGGGCGTTCGACACCATTGAGGTCGTCGTTCAGCCCTGTCTCCGGACGGACAAACAGCGGTGCAGATACGCGCGTCAGTGTCAGAGCGCGCGCCAATTCCCGTTCAAAGGTGTCTTTGGCCAGCTTAATTGCGATTTCCGTCTCCATAATGTCCAGCTTGGAAAAATAGTGCTCAGGCAGCATCAGGTTTTTGACTGACATAAATAAAAAATCCCCCATTCCGCCGCAATATGCGGCATAGAAAGAAATAAAATGCACCCCCAGCGAATAGAGGCCTTGCGTTCATCATTGCCGGCTGTCCTTCAAAAACGGACAATGGACAATCGCAAAGAGCGTGCAGTGTCCGCCCGGACAGACGGCACATTCAAAATTTTGCTTGATTTGTGTGCGTCCGTGCATCACTCCGCCTATAAATGATAAAATAAATATTCCGTGTTTATCGTATCATGCCCGCAGAGCGGCATGATACAATTGGCCATCAGGGCGGCAGCAGGCCGCGCCCGCGTATCGCCCCAGCCATGAAGGATAAAATAAACGCCTTGCGTTTATTTTATCACTCCGCACGCCGCCTTGCAAGGAAAATTTCTCCGGCCTGCATGCGGGTGTTGACGAAATCGCTCTCAAAGGGTAAAATAAAATGGATCTGTGACAGAGATAATGAGGGGGTGCGCCCAATGCAAAGAACCGTCTGGCTGGCAATCAGTTACAATGTGCCGATCAAGCCGTCAAAAGCGCGCGTCTATGTGTGGCGCAAGCTCAAGGAAATCGGCGCAGAATATTTTAAACAAGGCGTCGCTCTGCTGCCGAATACCGCGCAGAGTATGCAGCAGTTTTCTGCGCTTGCCCAAAAAATCCGCCAGATGGGCGGCGAAGCGTCGATTGTCGAGCTGCGTTTCACAGACCCCGCAGACGAGCTGCAAACGACGGCCCGTTTCAAAAAACAGGTGGACGACGAATATACGGAGCTGTTGGCTGACTGCGCCAACGTGCTCCTGATGCTCAAGCGCCCGAACCAGCCTTTGACCGCCGAAGAGACGGAAAAAATCCGTCAAGTGGTCAAGCGGTACCGCAAAACGCATTCGCGCGACTTTTTCAAGGCCGCTGCCGCCGGAGAGATCGAAGCCGGCATCAATGAAATTATCGACGGCGTGCGCGGCGTCGCCGCTGATTTTGGCAAGCAGCTACGCCGCCTGATGGATGCATAAGAACGCTATAAAAGCAGTTGTCCGATCACTGCGTTCGAGACAAGAAACCCCTGTGGCGTCAAACGCAGGCCGCGCATATCCGATACCAGCAGCCCGCCGGGAATCCGGCGGGCTTTTTCACGCAGCGCGCGCGCGTCATAACCGGGAAAGCGCGCCGCGAGCGTCTCCCATACAACGCCTTCTGTCAGGCGCAGGCGCAGGAGGATATATTCCTGTACGCCGCCGCCCGGGCCGTCTCCGACACACAACGCAAACGGCTCGTCCGCCTGCAAAAACGCCGCCAGGTCGCGCGGGAAAAAGAACCGCCGGCCGCTTATGAAGGAATGCGCCGCCGGCCCGACGCCAAGATATTCCCTGCCGTCCCAGTATTTGAGGTTATGACGCGCGATACAGCCCCCGCGTGCAAAGTTGCTGATCTCATACTGTCCATATCCTTGCCGCGCGAGCGCCTCAATAGCATAGAGGTAAAGGTCGGCCTGGCCGTCCTCATCCGGGCATTCCGCCTCGATATGGCGCGCTGCAAACGGTGTGCCAGGCTCGATCTTTAAAAGATACGCACTCACATGCTCCGCGCCAAGCCGCGCGCACAGCTTTACGGCCGATTCGATGTCGGCGTTTGTCTGTCCGGGGGTGGCAAGCATCAGATCAAATGAAAGATGTTCGAATCCGCACTGTTGGGCCGTTCTGACAGCAAAGGCAAAGCCCTCGGCTGTATGCCGCCGTCCAAGCGTGCAAAGCTGTTTGTCGTCAGCGCTCTGCATTCCAAAGGACAAGCGATTGACCCCCGCGCCGCGCAGTGCCCGCAGCACTGGCTCCAATGCAGAATGCGGGTTGCATTCCACCGTGATCTCCGCGTCCGGCGAAACTGCAAATGTCCGGCACACTGCATCCATCAGGCGCGTCAGCCGCCGCCCACCGAGCACCGACGGCGTCCCGCCTCCAAAATAAACGGTATCCAGCCGTCGCACCCTGTACGGCTGTGTTTTCAAAGCGCGTTCCAGCGCGTCTATGTAGCGGTCCATCAAATCGTCATCCGCTTTCACGGAATAAAAATCGCAGTACGGGCATTTGCTCTCACAAAACGGGATATGCAGATACAGGGCGTCACAGCACATAGGCAGTCTCCTTTTTATCCTTCATTTTCACGCTCCACCAGGCTGCCCCGCTGTTCGCGGCGCGGCCTGTAAAAGTACCGGAACCTGCCCCACTGTTCGCGGCACAGCCGACTAAAGTTTTTTGCCGAGGCTTTTTTTCAAAAAAGCCGGAAAGTTTTTTGCCGAGGCTTTTTTTCAAAAAAGCCGGAAAGTTTTTTGCCGAGCTTTTTTTTTCAAAAAAGCGGGGGAGCTTGCTTTTTCGGCTGAAATCAGGTACAATATTCCATGCTGCAAAGCAGCGGTCAGTTCGCAACATCCTGACCTAAAACAAAAACTAGGGGCGGCCGCAGCGCGGCAAGGCTCCGGAAAAGAGGAAAAAAGAATATGCAGAAAACCTTCACAACAAGGCGCATGGCCGCGGCGGCTATGCTCGCCGCGGCTTATTGCGCCGTCAGCCTCGCGCTTGCGCCGCTCTCCTTCGGCGTGGTGCAGATGCGCGTGTCGGAAGCATTCACGCTGCTGCCCGTATTCAGCCCCGCCGCTATCTGGGGCGTCACGCTTGGCTGTGCGCTGTCGAATGCGCTCGGTTCGTCGATGGGGCTGATTGACGTAGTCTTTGGCACCAGCGCCACTTTGATCGCCGCGCTGATGAGCTACGCGCTGCGCAATGTGCGTATCCATGGACTTCCCGTACTCTCGTCGCTGCCGCCCGTGCTTGTCAATGCAGTTGTCATCGGTGCTGAAATCACCCTTGTCTCTCCGGGCGGCTGGAACACCGGTGTATTTGTATCATCGGCACTGTCTGTTGGTATCGGGCAGATCGTCCCCTGCTGTGTGCTTGGCCTGCTTCTGGTGTGGGCGCTTGAAAGGAGCCATCTGGAAAACCGGATTTTCGGAACCCTCTAAAATAATTATAAAACAGCCGGCCGCGTCAGCGTCCGGCTGTTTTTTTGCCTACAACGGCCGGCCGGTGTGTTCGCCGGCGGCTGCAATGACATAATCGACAGCTGCGATCTCGCGGCCGCCCTGCATGTAAACGCGCGGAACGCGCCGGCCGATCAGACAGCATTCCTCGTAGTTGATCGTACCATTGAGCGCTGCAAAATCGTCAAGCGTAATCGCCGCGCCGCCGCTTTCGCCGATCAGCGTCACAACGTCGCCGCTTTGAACGCCGTCAATCGCGCTGACATCCACCATCAGTTGATCCATGCAAACCGCGCCTGTTATCGGCGCATATTGGCCCCGAAGCATAACACGGCCCTTATTTGTAAAATTGCGCCGGTACCCATCGGCATAGCCAATGGCGATCGAGGCAATCCGCCGCCCACCCCTGGGCGTCACATAGCGGCGCCCATAGCTGACAGCTGCATCCTGATCCAACGTTTTCACCATCGTAACCGTTGTATAAAGCGACATCGCAGGCAGCAGCTTTGCCATATCCGCACATTCCGGCGATGGCGACAGGCCATAGAGCACAACGCCCGGCCGCACCATATCAAGATGATATTCCGGGTATGCAAGCGTCGCCGCGCTGTTGCAGCAGTGACGCAGCTCAAACTCTACGCCCGCCTGCGTCAGCAGGCCGAGCGTTTCCATAAACACATCAAATTGATGCCGCGTAAAAGAGCGGCTGTCGCTGTTATATTCATCGGCGCAGGAAAAATGCGTAAATGCCCCCGTACACGAAAGCCCTGGCAGCGCGCAGACCTGAGCGATCTCACCGGCCGCCTGCGCCGCGTGGCCCTGCTGCGCAAAAAATCCGATACGGCTCATACCTGTATCGATTTTAATATGGCAGTCAACGGTCAATCCATGCGCCGCAGCCTGTTTTGACAGCGCGTGGGCATATTCGCCGGAATAAACGGTCTGGGACAGCGATTGCTCAACAAGAAGCCCCACCATCTCCGGCGGTGTATACCCCAAAACCAGAACCGGCCGTACAACCCCCTGCCGGCGCAGGGAAACAGCTTCATTGATATTGGAAACAGCGAACCAATCCGCGCCGTCCCGCTGGAGCGCGCGCGATACATAACCGTCCCCATGGCCGTATGCGTCGGCCTTGACGACCGCCATGGTCCGGCAGCCCGGCGCAAGGCGTTGCCTGATGATTCGGTGGTTATGTACAATGCGGTCAAGATCAATTTCCGCCCAGGTGCGGCGCAGATAATCCATCGCCCCAAAATCCCTCCAGTTTTTAGCAGGATCAAATCTATATATAACAGACGGCAAAACAGCCCCATCCATTCTCTCGCCAGGGCCTTTCATCAAAAAAGCCCCGGCGGAAACGATTAGAAGCTGTACCAATGGGGGAAAGCGCATGGATTGGCAAGAAAATTTTTTGT
Organism: Anaerotruncus colihominis; assembly: GCF_010206195.1. Classification (GTDB taxonomy): domain Bacteria; phylum Bacillota; class Clostridia; order Oscillospirales; family Ruminococcaceae; genus Anaerotruncus; species Anaerotruncus colihominis_A. Next base: position 118,306 of record NZ_VIQT01000021.1, read on the forward strand.
CCGGCAAGGAAGGAAAGCGTGGGAATCCCGGCGAATTTCAAGCTTTTCTGGCACGGTCCGGACAGGAAATTTTCCGCCAGGGCGTGTGCCTCTCCCATTGGTACAGCTTCTTAATCATCATCCGTACCATCCCGGACGCTGCGGACCATCAGGACGGATAGACCGATTGTGTTCAGGATGATCGAAAGGACCAGCGTAATCAAGGCCCAGGGTGAATTCGTATTGAATAAAAGCAGCAGGGCAACCAACAATATTGTTATGCCCGCGACAAGGAAAACGCGGCCTATTTTTCGTTTCGTCATTGTTTGCATCAATCCTTTTTTATTGTGGAAAGCAGCCTGAACAGCTTCCCGTTGCGGCGTGCAGCCACGGCCGTGTGAAAAGGAAACGGCTCTTATAATATACACCAACCGGCGTGTTTTTACAACCGCGCCGCGAAGTTTAACAGATTCGTAACATGCGCGGGGCCTTTTGCCCCGCCAAAGGAGGGACGCCCATGCGCCTGTACCGGACTGATCTGGCGGTCGAGGCAGCCGCCGAATTTGAGCAGCGCCTGCCGCACGGCGTATCCATGCAGGAGGAAACACGCGGCAGCGCGCGGATCACGCGGATCACCATCGATACAGACGACGCTGCGCGCCGGCTTGGCCGGCCGTGCGGACGCTATATCACAATTGAGACGCCGCCTGTCTGTGAAAGCAGCGGCGCGGACGACGCAACCCACGCCTGTGCGGCGGAGCTTCAATCCCTGCTCCCTAAAAGCGGGCCTGTGCTCGTCGTCGGGTTGGGAAACGACCGCATCACCCCGGACGCGCTTGGCCCGCGCGCCGCGCGGCAAATCCTTGCCACACGCCATATCCCGCGCGAGCTGGCGGCGCGCACGGGACTTGGCACGTTGCGGCCTGTCGCAGTGATCGCGCCGGGCGTTCTTGGCCAAACAGGGATCGAAACCGGTGAGATTGTCCACTCGGTGGCACGCGATCTCTCGCCGGCCGCCGTCATTGTGATCGACGCGCTCGCCTCACGTTCGCTCGACCGTCTGGGCCGAACAATTCAGCTCGCAGACAGCGGCATCTCTCCCGGCTCGGGTGTGTTCAACGCGCGGCGCGAGCTAAATGCAGCGACGCTCGGAGCGCCTGTTGTCTCCATCGGGATCCCAACCGTGGTCGACGGCGAAACGCTCGCGCGCGACATCCTGCACGATGCGGATGACCGCGCCGCCGCGCCGGGCGCGGACGCCATGATGGTCACGCCGCGCGACATCGATGCGGTCATTGACCGCGGTGCAAAAACGCTTTCCTTTTCCATCAACGCCGCGCTCCAGCCTCAGCTTTCGCTTGAAGACATCGTTTATCTGACCTCGTAAAAACACCCTTTCGCCGTCATAAAACCGCCGCGGCCTGAATAAAATGCATGTAAACGGTTCTATCCGAAAAGGGGGCGGCGAGTATGAATAGGCATGTCCGAAAACACAGACCGGCACGCCGCTCCCCATTTTTGCTGACCGCCATTTTTGTCCTGCCGCTGTCGTTGATCGCGGCTTTTTCGCTTTCTCCGGATGTTGGAGAGCTTACGGAAAAAGCGGCGCTGCTTTCTGCGATGGTGAACATGCCTGAAGGTTCTATCGCTCTTTTGGAGTCCCGATTTGCGGACAAGATCGACGAGAGCTATTACCAGGAGGGTGAAAACCAGGTCGCGTCCTATGTAGAGCCGTTTGACGATGGCGAAAGCGCGGACTCTCAGGCGCCCTCCGAGGAGTCCGCGCCCACCTCCTCCACTCCGGAAAGCGCAGACGGCCCAGTCAAAACAGCCAACCCCTCGCCAGCCAGGGATAATTCTCATAAAATCAGCGAGGAATACCGCGGCACAATTCTTCAGGAAAATATGGCCGGCTCCGGCACCAACCTGATCGCCTATGGCGAAGGGCTGCTGCGCAACTACACCGAGCTGCCGGCCAGCGAAATTGAATCGATCATGAAGCAGGGCATGAATATCCATCTGGAGGATACGCCTGAGCCGCAAGTGCTTATTTTCCATACACATGCCACGGAAAGCTATGAGCCATACGACAGTGAAAATTATGACATGCGGAATACCTGGCGTTCAACCGACAACACTAATAATATGATCGTTGTGGGCGACGCCCTGGAACAGGCGCTCAAGGACGCCGGTATTGGCGTCGTCCATGACCGCACGCAGCATGACTATCCCTCATACAACGGCGCCTATGAGCGCAGCGCCGAGACAATCAAATCGTATCTGGAAAAATACCCGACGATCAAGATCGCGCTCGATGTGCACCGCGACGCCATTCAGCGCGAGGAGGATCTGATTGTCAAGCCCACCATCGAAGTGGATGGTAAAAAGGCCGCGCAGCTCATGATTATCACCGGCAGCGACGACGGCACCATGAATGTGCCAAAGTGGCGTGAAAACCTGCGCTTTGCCGCTTCGCTTCAGGACGCGATCGAACAGGATACGCCTCAGCTGACCCGTCCGATTTTCTTCTGTTACCGCAAATACAATATGGATCTGACAACTGGTTCACTGCTTTTGGAGTTCGGCTCCAATGCAAACACGCTGGATGAAAGCGTCTATACGGCGCAGCTCGTGGGCAAATCGCTGGCACGCCTGCTGGATGAGAGCCGCGAAATGCAACAAGACGTTGAAAAATAAGGTGATTATACAATATGTTAACAAAGGATACCCGTCTGTTCGTCGCTTCTTTCTTCTCAACCCTTCTGCTTTCCGCCTGGCTTGTGCTCTTTTTCTTCGTGGATATCGAGAGCGCCCGCTATGAAAACAGCCCCGGACTCCATGCCTTCGAGCTTGAGCGTCCGGAATCACTGCGCCTTGACGTGACGCTGATGGGCAAGGAATATAACTTTACACTTGACCCGCTCAATGAATTTGAAGCCTGGCGCAAAAAATATGCCTGCCTCGTCACGCCGCGTGGCCTGCTCGCCTTGGAACAGCTTTATTCCCTCAGTGTCTATGGACGCGACACATTTAACGAATGGTATATGAATAGACAATATATACAAAACGTTGCAAAGTCTCAAGAAGGAGTTCCCATCGAACAGCCAAAAACATGACGCAGAAAGGACCCTTGCAGCCCAAAGCTGCAAGGGTCCTTTCTGTCATCAGAGCTTAAAGCTGTCCTTGAGTGTGACAATGCGGTTAAAGGTGTGCGCGTCATGGCTGTCCTTACAAAAATATCCCATACGCACAAACTGGAACCGGTCGCCGGGCTTCGCTTCGGCCAGGCTTGCCTCCAGCTTGCAGCCCTTCAGCGCGCGCAAGGAATCGGGATTGAGATAATCGAGGTAATTTGTCCCCTCCGGCACGGCGTTGACATCCTCAAGAGTAAACAGGTTGTCGTAAAGCATCACATCGGCGTCGACCGCGTGCGCCGCTGACACCCAATGGATGGTTCCGCGCACCTTGCGTCCATCCGCCGGCATCCCGTTGCCCGTCTCCAGATCAGCCGTGCAGTGCAGCTCGACGATCTCCCCGGCGTCATTTTTGACGATCTGCGCGCAGCGCACAATGTATGCGCCCATCAAACGCACCTCGCCATCTGGCTTGAGGCGCTGGAATTTCGGCGGCGGTACCTCGGCAAAGTCGGTTTTTTCGATGTACAATTCGCGCGAGAAAGCAACCTTGCGCGTGCCCGCTTCAGGGTCGACCGGATTGTTGGCGATCTCAAAATACTCAACCTTGCCCTCCGGATAGTTGTCGATGATCATCTTGACAGGCTCGGTGACGGCCATACGGCGCGGCGCATTCGCATTCAGCTCCTCGCGGATGCAATATTCCAGCAGGCGCTGATCGACAAGGCTGTTCGTCTTGGCGATGCCGGCGCGCTGCACAAACGAAAAGATTGCCGACGGCGTGTAGCCGCGGCGGCGCAGGCCGCACAGCGTCGGCATACGCGGATCGTCCCATCCGTCAACGCGCTTTGTCTCGACAAGCTCGCGCAGATACCGTTTCGACATCACCGTGTTTGTGATATTCAGGCGTGCAAATTCACGCTGCTTCGGCTTCGGGTCAAAGCCGATGTTGTCGACAACCCACTCATACAGTGGGCGGTGGTTCTCAAACTCCAGCGAGCACATCGAATGGGTGATGCCCTCAATTGCATCTTGTATAGGATGCGCAAAATCATACAATGGGTAGATGCACCACTTGTCGCCCTGCCGGTGATGGTGCGCGCGCACAATGCGGTAGATCGCCGGGTCGCGCAGATTTAGGTTGGGCGACGCCATATCGATCTTGGCACGCAGGGTACGGCTGCCATCCGGGAACTCCCCGTTTTTCATGCGCTCGAACAAATCAAGGTTTTCCTCCGGCGTGCGGCTACGGTATGGGCTTTCACGTCCCGGCTGCGTCAGCGTGCCGCGATATTCGCGCATTTCATCGGGCGTTAAATCGCAGACATAAGCCTTACCCTCGCGAATGAGCTTGACCGCATATTCATAGCACTGGTCAAAGTAATCGGAACCGTAAAAGATCGCCTCCGGGTTCGCGCCGAGCCAACGCAAATCCTCCTCGATCGACTCGACGAACTCCGTGTCCTCCTTGACGGGATTCGTGTCGTCGTAACGCAGGTTGAACAGACCGTTATATTTCTTTGCGATAAAATAATTGATAAAGATCGCCTTTGCGCTGCCGATGTGCAGATAACCGTTCGGCTCCGGCGGAAAGCGCGTGTGAATACGTTCCTTCAGACCGTTTTCAATATCCTCATCGATGATATCCGTTAAAAAATTTGGTGCGATTTCCATCATGCGCACGCCCCTTCCATCACAGTTTTTCCGCCGCCGCGCGCAGGCGTTCGATCGAACGCGCCGGGCCGAGCAGCTTCATGACCTCGCACAGGTCGGGCGAATTCTGCCGCCCAGTGATCGCAACGCGCAGCACCATGCTCGCGTCGGCCACGTTGCCCGGCCAGGCCGCGGGGTCCTTTTTGTATTCCTTCATATTGGTCGCATAGCCGACCGACTCAGCGAGCGTCTTGACGCGCTCAAACCACATCCCGCCGTCGTCGGCCGGGTCGTACATCGTCTGGTAATCGGTCAGCAGTTTTTTTGCGTCGGCTGCCGTCACATGCTCCGGATATGTCAGATCGGGCTTGAACAGCTCGTCAAAGAAAAACGATAAATACTCCTTCGCGCCGCTCCAGACCGTGATGTCCTTGCGCGGCTTTTTGCCGCCGCGTCCGATGGAAAGGATCGCTTTCGAATACGCGGGATCGCGCTCGAGCAGCGCGCAGAAATCGGGATCATACCGGCGCGCCCAATCGGTCAGATGCGTGTAGACCTCGCCGGCCGTCATGCGGGAAATGACATTTTTGGAAACGTCGTCAAGCTTTTCCATATCAAACAGCGCGCCGGAAACCCCCATCTTCTTTGTGTTAAACGGAAATTGATCGACCGGCGTTTCAGGATTGGCCAGCCGCCAATCCTCAAAATTGGAGTTTAAAAGCGTCAACAGGTATTCCTTGACCGCTGCGACGCAGTATCCCTGCCGCTGGTAAAAATCGAGCGCCAGCTCCGGGTCCTTGCGTTTGGAGAGCTTGCGTTTATTGCCGTTGTCCAGCTTCATAAGTTGCGCCGTATGGACATATTTTGGCATCCGCCATCCCATCGCGGCAAAGAGCTGGATATGGATAGGCAGCGTGGCAAGCCATTCCTCGCCGCGCACCACATGCGTTGTGCCCATGAGATGATCGTCGACAACATGCGCGAAATGATACGTGGGGATTCCGTCCGACTTGAGCAGCACAACGTCTTGATCGTTTTCCGGCAGCTCCATCGTCCCCTTCACAAGATCCGTGAATTTGACGCGCCGCGCGGGATCGCCCTCGCTGCGAAAGCGCAGCACAAACGCTTCTCCCGCCTCGATCTTTTCCCGGACTGCATCGAACGGCATATCACGGTGGACGGCCCATCTACCGTAGTAACCAAAGTTTTCCTTGCGTTCCGCCTGCTTCTCACGAATGGCCGCAAGCTCATCCTCCGTACAAAAGCACGGATATGCCTTACCCTGCCCGACAAGCCATTTGGCATACGTCTGATAGATTTCCGCACGCTGTCGCTGCCGGTACGGCCCGTAAAGACCGTTGTCTCCATCGGCGGCCGCTCCCTCGTCAAACGGCAGCTCATAGTCGGAAAAGACCTGCAAAATCGTCTCAACCGCGCCGGGTACCTCGCGCTTTTGGTCGGTATCCTCGATGCGCAGATAGAACACGCCGCCGCTCTGGTGGGCCAGGCGCTCGTCCGCGATCGCGCCGAACAGGTTGCCCAGATGCATAAAGCCGGTCGGGCTGGGCGCCATGCGCGTCACTTTCGCGCCCTCGGGCAGCGCGCGCGCCGGGTAACGCGCCTCAATATCGGCAGGCGTTGTGTCGATACCGGGGAACAGCAAATCGGCAAGTGCGGAATAATCCATGATTCAGACTCCTTCTATGTTGACTTCACAATCGTTCATAACATGCTGCAATGCGGGTCGCCTTATAAAGACAGCCCCTCGGCTCATTCGTCCACAGCGGCAAGCCCATTTGGGCTTGTCTGCTGCAAAGCGGCGGTTAAACCGGCAAAGCCGGTTTTAGCTCTGATGCCCCATGCGCAGTCCGCTGCTTTTCAGCGGCAGCCGCCGTCCGGCGGCTGCAAACGGCTTTGCCGTTTGCCCTGCGCATATGATACTATATCTGTGTGAAAAATTCTACAATATATACAAAAAACCTGTTGGTACATTGCGATCACGACTCCTGCGGATGATTTCTCCGATAGTTGAGATAGCTTTCCAAAATAATCGTAGCGGCGACCTCATCGATGACCTCTTTACGCTTTTTGCCGCGTGTATTCGTTGCGTTCAAGAATCCTGTCGCCGAAACGGTGGTTCCGCGCTCGTCCCAAAGGCGTACCGGCACAGTCACAAGTTTTGCAAGCTGCTCGGCAAAGTCGGCGCAAAGCTGCGCGCGCGGGCCTTCGGTACCGTTCATATTGATCGGATGACCCACAATGATCTCCTGCGCATCGTATTCGCTGGCGGCCGCGGCCACCTTTTGCAGGACACTCCCAAAGTCCTTATCATGCAACACGCCGATGGGCGAAGCGAGATATTCTGTCCGGTCGCAGCAGGCAAGCCCTGTGCGTGCGTCTCCAAAATCAACAGCAAGTATTTTCATATTGAAAGCTCCTATTCTTAGGGCTTGTTTGAAAAAAGAGGAATTGCCGGATTGTTCGCAGACATCAGGAGAATGCAAGGCAAAAAACGCCGGTATCCGTTCCGATTCGGAGGCTTTTTAAAGCAGCATTCACCCCTGTTTGTAGAAAAAGGCGGGAATTTTAATTTTTCAAACAGCCCCTAGTCAATGGCTTATTGAGGCTTCAAGAACCTGTATTCACAGCCGCCCGGCGCCGTCCAGACGGGCCTTTTGCCCCGCCCTGCAAAAATTTTTCCTTGATCGGGTACAAAACACCTCGCCTGCCCTGTATCCTCCGGCTGTGGATACAGGCTCTAAAAATCATTTTGATTATAGACGTTCTCCCCGCTTTATTGTGCGGCAGATGCAGCGTGCTGCTCTTCACGCCGCCACCAGGACTGTGTGGCAAACGTTGACGCATGCTCCGGCAGATGCGACGCGTCGCTCAGATAGACTATATGCGGCCGGAAGCTGTCGTCAAACTCAATCAGGCTGACTGCCGTATTATCGCACCAGCAGACATCCGCGATACGCTCCAACGGCCAGCCGAGCGCATAACAAAGATAGTTGCGGATAGCGCATCCATGCGAGGCCGCGGCGATCACCCGTCCCGGATTGGCACGCACAATGGCGTCGATGGCCGTCTGCATACGCTCGAACACATGCCGCATACTCTCGCCGCCCGGCGCTTGAAAGAGCCACGGTGTATTGTCCCATTGGGCGTTTTCCTCCGGATAACGCGTGGGTAGCTCCGCGAACGGCAGACCCTCAAACGCACCGCCGTCGATCTCCATCAGGCCGCGTTCCGGTGTAATGGGCAGCCCGGCAAAGCGATTCATCGCCTCGGCTGTCGCCCAGGCGCGTTTGAGCGGACTTGAATATACCGCGTCCAGATGGACCTGTTCAAAACGGCGCGCCAGATAGTCAAGCTGCATCCAGCCCTTTTCGCTCACCTTGCTGTCAATATGCCCCTGAAAGGTACGCTTCCAATTGCCCTCGGCCTCGGCATGGCGCACCAGATACAATGTGGTTGTCATCCTGCATCTCCCTAATCGCATTGATGCTTTGATGATATCACAAAATGCCCCTCTTTACAATCATCATCTCTTTTGTCCCTTTTAAGAAAAGTGTTGCTGGATTATCACTTTGGCAATTTCCACAAAGAAAGATTGTTATGGTAGTTACCTTGTGCTATAATCGATTCGACAAACTTGAATTTACGGAGGACAAGGATATGAAAATCATAGAGGTAACAGGCAGAAATGCACTTTTGATTGAGCAATTATTAAAAGTATGGGAAAGTTCTGTTAAAGCGACTCATTTGTTTTTATCAACCGATGAAATAAGCAATATTAAACAATATGTTCCCCAGGCTTTGCATAGTGTCCCTGTTTTAGTGGTTGCAAAAAATGAGAACGGAAATCCCGTGGGTTTTATGGGGATTGTAGACAAAATGCTTGAAATGTTATTTATTTCAAATGAAAGCAGAGGACAGGGAATCGGAACACAATTACTGCAATATGGCATTGATATTTATTCTGTCAATGAACTTGCCGTCAATGAACAAAATCCTCTTGCGAAAGGATTTTACGAGCATATGGGCTTTGAAGTTTATAAAAGGACGGAGTTGGACGAACAAGGGAATCCTTATCCATTGTTATATATGAAAAGAGATTGACAACTTTCAGTTTATCGGGTTGTCACCTTTCCATTTTTGAAAAAAGGTATGCCAAAAAAACTTTCCGGCTTTTTTGAAAAAAAAGCCTCGGCAAAAAACTTTCCGGCTTTTTTGAAAAAAGCCTCGGCAAAAAACTTTCCGGCTTTTTTGAAAAAAAGCCTCGGCAAAAAACTTTAGTCGGCTGCGCCGCAAACAGTGGGGCAGCCGCTGCGTTTATACAGGCTGCGCCGCGAACAGCGGGGCTGCCGCTACGTTTATACAGGCTGCGCCGCGAACAGCGGGGCAGCTGTTGTGTTTATACAGGCTGTGCCGCAAATGGTTGGCGGGCGCTTCGTAAAGCAAACCGCGCCAATCAATTTACATGCAGCATCCCATCGGCGCGGTTCGCGTCGAGGATGCGTCTGATCTGCTCCTCCCGTTCCTGCTTCGGACGGCTGCGATAGCGCGCGTAATCCTCTTTATATGTGCCGTGCGCGGCGTGCGGGCAGTGCTCGCATACAAGCGGATACAGCTCGTCAAGCTGCTTTAGGCTCGCCATCCAGAGCTGCCGCTCCTTGTCAAATCGGTCGTTGAGCATAATATGAAACTGCCGCGTCGTGCCGCGCCCAGGCCGGATACGCAGCAAATGATAATAATAGACGCCTGTGATACAACTGTATGGGATCGCGACGGCCTGCCGCGTAATGCCGGTATGGCCGACCAGCCAGTTTGCCGTAAGCGTTATATGGCGCGAATCGTAAAGCGGCACGGCTAACTCCCGGTCGAGCTCTGCCAGCACCTGATTCAGGTCCGTTTCGCCGCACTGTGCCATATATAGCGCGACAAGCTTTCCAAGCTTGCTGCCCGGCACATTCATCCCGCGCACAAGCGTCAGCAGGCCGGCTGCGCCGGCTGCTAAACCAAACAGCATCAATACCGGCGCCCACAGCCGGCGTTCCCTGCGCATCTGTGCGTTCATATTGGCGTCCATTTCCATGAGGCGCACGCGCTCCTTTTCCGGCAAAACCTGCCCGCGCTCCTTAAAAATCTTTTCCGTCTGCTCCAGATATGTATAGGAAGGGCCTTCAGTAAAAAGCATGTTAAAGCCATTGGTCAGCAGCGTCCCCGCCAGTATGAAAAACAGGATTGTGATAACAAGCATTCTTCCGTGCATACGCCGCTTAATATTTGCATACATATTCATCTCTCCCCGTAAAAAAGGAGACATCCACAGCGGATGCCTCCTTTTCTATATCCTCTGAACATCAAGCTCAGACAAGCTCGATGATCGCCATTTCCGCTGCGTCGCCGCGGCGAGGTCCGATCTTGACGATTCGCGTATAGCCGCCCTTGGTATCGGCATACTTCGGGGCGATTTCGTCAAAGAGCTTCTTCGCAACGTCCTCTTTCGTAACGAAAGAGAGTACCTGACGCTTGGAGTGGAGGTCGTTGGTTTTCGCCGTTGTAATCATCTTCTCGGTCATTGAGCGCACTTCCTTGGCCCTCGTGACAGTGGTTTCGATCCGGCCGTTTTCCAGCAAGAACGTCACCATTGCCCTGAGCATCGCCATCCTGTGGCTGGACGTTCTGCCGAGCTTTCTGGTTCCTGGCATCGAATTTCACTCCTTACCCATGCATTGTAACCCTGGCGGCGCGCCGCCGCCGGGACCACGGGCCGCTGCGGCCCATAGATTTAGTTATCGTCGTCCTTTGAAAGGTCAAATCCCAGAGACTGCAATTTCAGGATGACTTCCTCCAGCGACTTTTTACCGAGATTGCGCACCTTCATCATTTCGTCCGGCGACTTGTTGATAAGGTCCGCCACGGTATTGACGCCGGCCCGTTTCAGGCAGTTGAACGCGCGGACGGATAAGTCAAGCTCTTCAATGGTCATCTCAAGGAGCTTATCCTTGCCCGTGTCTTCCTTTTTGTCCATGATCTCAGTGGCACTCACCTCGTCGGAAAGATCGACGAAATGATTGAGTTGTCTATTGAGGATCTTGGCCGCCAGACTGACCGCCTCCTTTGCGGAGATCGTGCCGTCTGTCCAGACTTCCAGCGTAAGCTTATCATAGTCGGTTATCTGTTCAACGCGCGTGTTTTCAACCGTGTAATTCACCTTGAGGACAGGGGTGTAAATGCTATCGACCGCGATGGTGCCAACCGGCGCTTTTTCAAGCTCAGTATGCTTGTTGCGGTCGGCGGAAACATAGCCCTGCCCTTTTTTGAGCGTGATCTCCATGGAGAGCTTTGCGCCCGTGTCCAGCGTGGCGATGTGCATACTTGGGTCGAGGATCTCAACCTCCGAATCGCACTCGATGCTGCCGGCCGTGACCTCGCATTCGCCCTGCGCGTCGATCCGCACGGTTTTAGGCTCATCGCAATACAGCTTTGCGGTCAGCCCTTTGATGTTGAGGATGATTTCTGTCACATCCTCCTTGACGCCCGGGATTGTCGAGAATTCGTGCTGAATACCGTCAATCTTGACAGAAATGACTGCAACACCAGGAAGAGAAGAAAGCAGCACACGGCGAAGGCTGTTGCCAAGCGTAGTACCGAATCCCCTGTCCAGCGGTTCCGCTACAAACTTACCGTAACTGCCGTCCGATTTGAGCTCGACCGTTTCTATCTTAGGCTCTATGATCTTAACCAAATATGGACCCTCCTTCTGCGGCGGGGAGAACCCGCCCTGTCATTCCCGTTTCCCTGCAACCATAACGAACATGTCCGCGGCGCAAAATCGCCGCAAAGCAATTACTTGCTGTACAACTCGACAATCAGATGTTCCTCGACATCAAGGTCAATGTCCTCACGGTTCGGAAGCTCAATGACACGGCCGGTCATATTGGTCTTGTTGCATTCGAGCCATCTTGCGACCGGCCTGGAGCCGAACGCCTCGACGACGCCCTTGATCTTGTCGCTCTTGGAAGCAACCGCGACGACATCGCCGGCCTTGAGCAGGATCGAGGGGATATTTGCTTTTTTGCCGTTCACAGTGAAATGGCCGTGACGGACGAGCTGGCGCGCTTCCTTGCGGGATGCGGCGAAGCCCAGACGGTAGACGACATTGTCAAGCCTGCTCTCGCAGATGCGCAGCAGGTTTTCGCCTGTGACGCCGCTTTTGGACGCAGCCATCTCGAAATACTTGGAGAACTGGCTCTCAAGCACGCCATAGTAGCGCCTGGCCTGCTGTTTCGCGCGCAGCTGGACTCCATACTCGGAAGCCTTGCGGGTGCGCGCCTTGCCGTGCTGCCCGGGGACAGTCGCCCTGCGGGTGACGGCGCATTTATCGGTGTAGCAGCGTTCGCCCTTGAGGAACAGTTTCTTGTTCTCCCTGCGGCAAAGCCTGCATACAGCACCGGTATATCTTGCCATGAATTGCACCTCCAAAATGGTTTGCGGCTCCGCGCCTTTGCGCGTCGCCCTGATTCGTTAAACGCGCCTTCTCTTGGGCGGGCGGCAGCCGTTGTGCGGAATCGGCGTGACATCCTTGATCATGTTGACCTCAAGACCCGCGGCCTGGAGCGCGCGGATGGCGGCTTCACGGCCCGAACCGGGGCCTTTCACGAACACCTCGACCGTCTTGAGGCCATGCTCCATAGCGGCCTTCGCGGCAACCTCGGCGGCTGTCTGCGCGGCGAACGGAGTGCTCTTGCGCGAACCGCGGAAACCAAGCCCGCCGGCCGAAGCCCAAGAAAGGGCGTTGCCCTGGGTGTCGGTGATGGTGACAATCGTATTGTTGAAGGTGGACTGGATATGCGCGGCGCCACGCTCAATGTTTTTGCGTTCACGGCGCCTGCGGGTCGCCGTTCTTTTAGTAGCGGTAGCTTTCGCCATCGTTTATATCCCTCCCTTATTTCTTCTTGTTGGCGATGGTCTTTTTCGGACCCTTGCGCGTGCGCGCGTTTGTCTTGGTGCGCTGTCCACGGACAGGCAGCCCCTTGCGGTGACGCACGCCGCGGTAGCAGCCAATTTCCACCAGGCGCTTGATGTTCAGCGCGACTTCACGGCGGAGATCGCCTTCCACATGGACGTTGTGGTCGATATATTCACGCAGCTTTGAAACGTCGTCCTCGGTCAGATTCTTGACGCGCGTGTCCGGATTCACCCCGGTGGCTTCAAGAATCTGCTGCGCGGTCTTCCGGCCAATGCCGAAAATATAGGTCAGCCCGATTTCGACCCGCTTATCCTTGGGCAGGTCAACGCCAGCTATACGAGCCATACTTCTGTTGCACCTCCATTATTTGGTTTGCACACTTAGCCCTGACGCTGTTTGTGCTTGGGGTTTGAGCATATCACCATGATGCGGCCCTTGCGCTTGATAACCTTGCATTTTTCGCAAATGGGTTTCACGGAAGGTCTGACTTTCATTTGGAATTACCTCCTTCGTTCGGTAACGGTAGGGGTCTGATTATTTGGAACGCCAGGTGATGCGCCCCTTTGTCAGATCGTAAGGGGACATCTCCAGCGTGACCTTGTCTCCCGGCAGGATACGGATAAAGTTCATCCGCAGTTTGCCGGAAATATGCGCCAGCAACTGATGTCCGTTCGGCAGCTCGACACGAAACTGCGCGTTCGGCAGGCTTTCCACAACGGTGCCCTCAATCTCGATGACGTCTTCTTTAGACAAGCGGTTCTCCTCCCTCGTTTTCATAGAAGGGCCGAAGCGCCCTTCGCAGCATTTTGTTGGTGGCGGCGCCGGACAGCTCCAGCACCGTGTTGGTTTTCCGGATATGCCTGCGGCTTTTGCATTTTGGCCGCTCAAGCGGCCGGCGTTTGCCGTCCGCGAGCAGCACACGTCCGTTCCGGTCTTCAAGAACCACATAAAACACGCCTGCATCGCGTCCAGCGATGGAGCGCACGACGCGTCCTGTCCCGACCGGCATCCCAACCGCCCCCATCAGGGAAGCGTCAGGATCACCGGGCCGTCCGCGGTGATCGCGATTGTGTGTTCAAAATGCGCGGCCAGGCCGTGATCGTTCGTCACGACCGTCCAGTCGTCGTCCAGCACGTGTAAAGCCGGCGAATGCTCGGTGATCATCGGCTCGATAGCGATGACCATGCCCGGCGTCAGCCGCACGCCGTGGCCCGGCTTTCCATAGTTGGGAACCTCAGGCTCTTCGTGCAGCTTGCGCCCGACGCCGTGCCCGACATACTCGCGCACCACGCCGTAGCCGCGCGCTTCCACATACGACTGCACGGCATGGCCGATGTCGCCGATACGCGCGCCCGGCTTTGCGGCGGCAATGGCCGCAAGCAGGCTTTCACGCGTGGCGTCCATCAAAGCCTGCGCCGGCACGCTGATGGTCCCGGCCGCGAACGTGGCGGCCGTGTCGCCGTGATAGCCGTCGACAAGCGCGCCGACATCGATGCTGACGATATCGCCTTCCTGGATCACGCGTCCGCCCGGTATACCGTGAATAATCACGTCGTTGACGGACACGCACGCGCTGCCCGGAAAACCACCATACCCCAAAAACGAGGGGGTGGCGCCCCTGGAAACAATATAATGCTTGATGATGCGGTCGATCTCGCCGGTTGTAACGCCCGGCCGAACGGCCGCGCCGCCGGCCCTGAGGGCCTGCGCCGCGAGCGAGCCGGCTTTTCTCATCTTGGCCAGCTCACCCGAAGTTTTCAGCACGACCATACGTCACGCCTCCAAGGCGGCGAGCGTAAGCTTCGTCGTATCTGCGACTTCCGCCTGGCCCTCCACGATGCGCAGCTTGCCCTTGGATGCGTAGAAATCCTTGAGCGGCTCAGTCTGTTCGTGGTACGTTTTCAGGCGGCCGCGGACGGTTTCAGGCTCGTCGTCCTTGCGGATGATCAGCCCGCCGCCGCATTTGTCACAGACGCCCTCGGCCTTGGGGGCCTTGTAGTCAAGATGGTAGCTCGCGCCGCAGCCACCGCAGACGCGGCGGCCCGACATGCGCCGCTCGATCGCCTCGTCGGCAACCTCGATATCGATCACACGGTCGATTTCCACGCCCATCTGATCCAGCGCCTCGGCCTGCGGCACGGTGCGCGGGAAGCCGTCAAGGATGAATCCGTTTTTGCAGTCATCCGCGGCAAGGCGCTCCTTAATGATGCCGATGACCACGTCGTCCGGGACCAGCGCGCCGCTTTCCATATAGGATTTCGCACGCAGCCCCATTTCTGTCCCATTCTTGAGCGCCTCACGGATAATGTTGCCCGTGCTGATCGCGGGAATGCCGAGACGCTCACAGATGATTTCCGCCTGGGTGCCTTTGCCGGCGCCGGGAGCGCCAAGGAGTATCAGTTTCATATCGACGTCTCCTTTACTCTAAGAAGCCCTTATAATGACGCATCATCATTTGCGATTCAAGCTGCCTGAACGTATCAAGCGCGACGCCGACGACAATGATGATCGACGTACCGCCCAGCGCAATGTTCATCTTTGTGATCGCGCCGACGCCGATCGGAAGGACCGCGATGAGCGCGAGGAAGATGCCGCCGACCAGCGTGATCTTTGAAATGATGCGCGCGATAAAGTCGGAGGTTGGGCGGCCCGGCCGGATGCCCGGGATCGTGCCGTTGTTGTTGCGCAGGTTGTTCGACATCTCAATCGGGTTATACTGAATCGCCACATAGAAGTAATTAAAGGCGAGGATCAGTATAAAATACAGGACCGCGTACAGCGCCGTATCGTAATTGAAAGCGCTGAGGATTTTGCCGGCCAGGCCCGTCTTATTCGGCATAAAGCCGAGAACCGTGCCAGGGATTGCCAGCAAAGAGGATGCAAAGATGATCGGCAAAACGCCCGACATGTTGACTTTGATCGGAATAAAGGTCGACTGTCCGCCGTACAGTTTGCGTCCAACGACCCGCTTTGCGTACTGCACCGGGATGCGGCGCTCGGCGTTCGTCATGATGATAATGACGACAATCAGCGCCAAAAACAACACGACGATCAGCGGGACAGTGAAATAGTACATCGTTTCGCCCTCAGCTGCGAGCTTCAGATACGACCAGAGCGTATTGATCGCATTCGGCCCGCGCGAGACGATGCCGGCAAACAGGATCAGCGAGATACCGTTTCCAATACCCTTTTCATCAATACGCTCGCCCATATAGACGACGAGCATTGCGCCGGCCGTAAAGGCCGCAATGATAACCAGCGCGGAAAAGATTCCGGCGAAACCGCTGCGGTAAAGGACCGCACGGCTCTGGTTGCGCAGCAGGGTGTAATAAGCAAACGCCTGGAGCAGCGCGAGCGCGACGGTGACATAACGCGTGATCTTGTTGATCTTTTTGCGCCCGTCCTCGCCCTCCTTTGAAAGGCGCTCCAGAGCGGGGATCGCCACCGTAAGCAGCTGGATGACGATAGACGAGGTGATATACGGAGTGATTGACAGAGCAAACACAGTTGCGCGGGAGAACGCGCCGCCCGAAAGGATATCGATGTATCCAAGCAGGCTGCCGCTGCCGGTAACCATCGCCTGCAGCGCCGTGGAGTCAAGGAACGGCACCGGCACCGCCGAACCGATCCTAAACAGGATCAAAATCAGCAGCGTATAGCAGATCTTTTTGCGCAGCTCCGCAATATGCCAGGCGTTCTTTAACGTCGTGAACATGTTTACTTCACCTCAGCCTTTCCGCCCGCCTTTTCAATCTTCTCCTTGGCGGAAGCGGAAAAAGCCGCGCAATTGACCGTCAGTTTCTTTGTCAGCTCGCCGTTGCCGAGCACCTTGACGCCGTCAAGGACCTTCTTAATGAGGCCCGCATCGATCAGAGCCTGCGCGTCAACCACCGCGCCGTCCTCAAAGCGCTCGAGGGCGCCGACATTCACGGTCGTATACTTTGTGGCGAAGATGTTGGTAAAGCCACGCTTCGGCACGCGGCGCTGAAGCGGCATCTGGCCGCCTTCAAACCCGGGCTGTTTGGCGCCGGAACGCGCTTTCTGGCCCTTGTGGCCCTTGCCGGCCGTCTTACCGTTGCCGGAGCCATGGCCGCGCCCCTTGCGGAACACGTCCTTGCTGGCGCCCGGCGCCGGGGAAAGTTCATGCAATTTCATACCTGCACCTCCTTGCTTTATGCGTTCGTAACCTCGACGAGGTGGGAAATTTTCGCAATCTTGCCTTTGGTCGCGCTGTTGTCGGGCTGGATCGTCTCGCTGCCGATCTTGCGCAGCCCAAGGGATTCGGCGGTGGCGATCTGGTCGTCTTTTCTGCCGACAAGGCTCTTTACGAGCTTGATTTTAAGCTGTGCCATTTGCGCCAGCCTCCTTTAACCAATAATATCCTTCACGGATTTGCCGCGAATGGCCGCAACCTTTTCGGCGTCGCGCAGCGCGCAGAGTCCCTGAATGGTCGCGGAAACGACATTGCAGGGATTGTTGGAACGCAGGCACTTTGTACGGATGTCCTTGATGCCGGCCGTCTCAAGCACGGCACGGACCGGACCGCCGGCGATGACGCCAGTACCTTCCGGGGCGGGCTTCATCAGTACGCGTCCGGCGCCGTAAGCGCCGATGATCTCATGCGGGATCGTCGTGCCCTTGAGCGCAATCTTGTGCAGGTTCTTTTTGGCGTCCTCAATTCCCTTGCGGATTGCGTCGGGAACCTCGCCCGCCTTGCCAAGTCCGAAACCGACCGTGCCGTTGCCGTCGCCGACAACCACGAGGGCCGCGAACTTAAAGATACGACCGCCCTTCACCGTTTTGGAAACGCGGTTGATCGAAACAACTCTTTCCTTCAGTTCGAGATTCGCTGCATCTATCAAAGCCAAAAGTATCCCTCCTTCTTCAGAATTTGAGTCCGCCTTCACGGGCCGCCTCGGCAAGCTCCTTGACGCGCCCATGGTAAATATATCCGCCGCGGTCAAACACAACCTCGGCGATCCCCTTGTCGGCCGCGCGCTTTGCAAGCGCGGCGCCGACTTTCTTTGCCGCTTCCTTGTTGCCGCCGTTGCCCTCGAAATCCTTATCCATCGTGGAGGCCGAGCACAGTGTGACGCCGTTGACATCGTCGATGATCTGGGCGTAGATGTGTTTGGCGGAGCGGAAAACATCCAGGCGCGGACACTCGGGCGTGCCGCTGATCTTTGCCCTGACCCTCTTATGCCGTTTGAGTCTGGCGATGTTCTTGTCAGGCTTCGTTACCATTCTGATTTCACTCCTTTACTTCTTGCCCTTACCCGCTTTGCCTTCCTTGCGGATGATCACTTCGTCGATATACTTGATGCCTTTGCCCTTATACGGCTCGGGCGGGCGCTTCTCACGGATTTCCGCCGCGAACTGGCCGACCTTCTGCTTGTCGGGGCCGTGGACGATGATCTTGTTGGGAGCGGGCACGTCGATGGTGACGTCTGCGGTATCCTCCATAAACACCTGATGGGAGAAACCAAGCGTCATGACAAGCTGCTTGCCCTGCTTAGCGGCGCGGTAGCCGACGCCGTTGATCTCAAGCTCTTTTTTGAATTCCTCGGTCACGCCGTGGACCATGTTCGCAATCAGTGTCCGGGTAAGCCCGTGCAGGCTTTTTTCCGTTTTCTCGTCGTTCGGACGGGTGACAAGGATCTCGCCGTTTTCAAATTTGATGCCGATCTCCGGACGGAAGGTCTGCGTCAGCGTGCCCTTGGGTCCTTTGACCGTAACCGTGCTGCCGTCGATCTTGACATCGACGCCCGCGGGCACGGCGATGGGTTTTCTGCCGATTCTGCTCATCTTCCGTACCCCCTTACCAGATGAATGCGAGGACTTCGCCGCCGACGTTTTCCTTGCGCGCCTGGCGGTCGGTCATAACGCCCTTGTTTGTGGACAGAATGGCGACGCCCAGTCCCTTCATCACGCGCGGCATATCCTCACAGCTTGTATAAATGCGCAGGCCGGGTTTGGAAACCCTGCGAAGGCCCTGGATAACCGGGGACTTGCCCTGCCCGTATTTGAGGACAACGCGAATGTTGCCCTGCTTGCCGTCTTCGACGACCTGGAAACCCTTTATATATCCTTCATCCAACAAAATCTGAGCGATTGCTTTCTTCATGTTGGAAGCAGGAATATCGACCGTATCATGTTTTGCATTGTTTGCATTTCTGATACGTGTCAGCATGTCAGCGATCGTATCGGTGATATGCATGCCGTCAACCTCCTTTTAGCTCAGCTTTGTTCTTACCAGCTTGCCTTCCTGACGCCCGGGATCTGCCCTTTATACGCCAGTTCCCTAAAGCAAATGCGGCAGACGCCGAATTTGCGAAGGTAAGCATGTGGCCTTCCGCAGATTTTGCAGCGCGTATACTCGCGGGAAGAAAACTTCGCCGGGCGGCGCTGCTTGATTTTCATGGATGTTTTAGCCAAAATACTTCCCCCTTACTTGGCAAACGGAGCGCCCATGAGCGTGAGCAGCTCGCGGGACTCCTCGTCGGTTTTCGCAGTGGTGACAAAGCAGATGTCCATGCCCCGGACCTTGTCGATCTTGTCGTAATCGATCTCCGGGAAGATGAGCTGCTCGCGAAGGCCCATGTTGTAGTTGCCGCGGCCGTCGAAGCCGTTCGGGTTGATGCCGCGGAAGTCGCGCACGCGCGGCAGGGCCACGTTAAAGAGACGGTCGACAAACTCATACATGCGCTCGCCGCGCAGCGTCACCTTTGCGCCGATATTCATACCCTCGCGCAGCTTGAAGTTCGCGACGGACTTTTTTGCCTTGCAGATGACCGGGCGCTGGCCCGTAATCTTGGAAAGATCGGAGACGATCGCGTCGATGATCTTTGGATTATCGCGCGCCTCGCCGCAGCCGACGTTGATGACAACCTTATCAAGCTTGGGGATCTGCATGACAGAGGTATAGCCGAATTTCTTCATCAGCGCGGGAGCAAATTCGCTCGCGTACTGTTCTTTGAGTCTTGCCATGATTTCTCCTCCTTACTTAAAAAGTTTCACCGCATTTGGGGTTTTTGCAGACGCGCTCCTTGGAGCCGTCGTTGAGCATCTTATGCGCGATACGCGTCGGCTTGCCGCACTTGGGGCACACAAGCATCACCTTGCATGCATACATGGCGCCCTCGGCTTTCACAATGCCGCCCGGGTCGCCCGCCCTGCGGGGCTTGACGTGCTTGGTCACCATGTTGATGCGTTCCACAATGACCTTGCCCTCCTTGGGGCTTACCTCAAGCACCTTGCCCTTTTTGCCCTTGTCCTTGCCGGACAGGACAACGACTGTATCGCCCTTTTTCACGTGAAGCTTCTTCACTATCTGAGCACCTCCATTACAGCACCTCGGGGGCGAGGCTTAAAATCTTGAGGTATTCCTTCTCGCGCAGTTCCCTGGCAACCGGTCCAAAGATACGCGTGCCCCTCGGGTTTTTGTCTTCTCTTATGATAACCGCCGCGTTCTCGTCAAAGCGGATGTATGTGCCGTCGTCGCGCCGCACGCCTTTGGCGGAGCGGACGATGACCGCCTTGACCACGTCGCCTTTTTTCACCTGACCGCCGGGCGCAGCCTTTTTGACCGAAGCCACGACCACATCGCCGATATTGGCGTATCTCCTGCGGGAACCGCCGAGCACCCGGATGCACATAAGCTCCTTGGCGCCGGTATTGTCGGCTACTTTGAGATAGGTCTGCATCTGTATCACAGAGCGTTCCTCCTTTCAGCAAAACTGAATCTATTATTTCGCCTTCGTGATGATCGCGGTCACTCTCCACCGTTTGTCCTTGGACAGGGGGCGTGTCTCCATGATCTCGACCTTGTCGCCGACGCCGCAGGCGTTCTGCTCGTCATGCGCTTTAAACTTCACGGTACGCTTGATAATCTTTTTGTAAAGGGGGTGCCGGACATTGTCCTGAATGGCGACGACGACTGTTTTGTCCATCTTGTCGCTGACAACCGTGCCGACGCGTGTCTTTCTGAGATTGCGTTCACTCATCTGCTTTGTCCTCCCTTCCGCTTACTGCGCGCTTTTCAGCTCGTTGGCCCGAATTTGCGTCTTGACCCGCGCGATGTCCTTTTTGACGTCGCTTAAACGCTTGGGGTTGTCGAGCTGATTGATCGCGTGCTGGAAACGGAGGTTGAAAAGCTCGGCTTTGAGGTCGCGCAGCTTCTCGCCCAGTTCCTTGTCGCTAAGCTCTCTGATCTCGCTTGCCTTCATCACTCGTCACTCCCCTTTTCCTCAGATTCCTTGGCAATGAATTTGCATTTTACCGGCAGCTTATGCGCGGCCAGACGCATGGCCTCGCGGGCCAGCTCCTCGCTCACGCCGCCGATCTCAAACATCACGCGGCCGGGCTTGACGACGGCGACCCAGTACTCCGGGCTGCCCTTACCGGAACCCATGCGGGTCTCAGCCGGCTTTTCAGTGATCGGCTTATCCGGGAAAATCTTGATCCAGACCTGACCGCCGCGCTTGATGTAGCGCGTCATGGCGATACGGGCGGCCTCGATCTGATTGGAGGTGACCCAGGCCGGCTCGAGCGCCTGAAGGCCGAAGTCGCCGTAAGTGACCTTGTTGCCGCGCATGGCCTTGCCCTTGAGGCGGCCGCGCTGTACCCTGCGGTATTTAACCCTTTTCGGCAGCAGCATTACTTGTTGCCTCCTTCCCTGCGGGGACGCTTGGCATCCCCGAGCACCTCGCCGGCGTAGATCCAGACCTTGACGCCGATCCTTCCGTAAGTCGTGTTCGCCTCGGCGAAGCCGTAGTCGATGTCCGCGCGGATGGTCTGCAGCGGGATGGTGCCCTCGTGGTAATGTTCGCTTCTGGCGATTTCGGCGCCGCCCAGGCGTCCGGAAACCGCAACCTTGATGCCCTTGGCGCCGAACTTCATCGCGCGGCCGATGGCCTGCTTCATCGCACGGCGGAACGAAACGCGCGCTTCAAGCTGCGAAGCGATCGACTCGGCGACGAGCTGCGCGTTTTTGTCGGGCTGCTTGATCTCAACGACATTGATGAAAACCTGACGCTTGTCGGCGTCAGCCTTGCCCTTGTTGATCATCGCGTCGCACTGGCGGCGGACCTTTTCGATCTCCGCGCCGCCCTTTCCGATTACGATGCCCGGGCGCGAGCAATGCACATGGATGCGCACACGGGTCGCATCCCTCTCGATTTCAATTTTCGGGATACCTGCGTCATACAGGGTTTTCTTTAAGAACTTGCGCAGCTTGTAATCCTCGACAAGGATATCGCCGAAAGCATCGTCCTTAGCAAACCAGCGGGAATCCCAATCCTTAATTACACCGACACGAAGGCCGTGCGGATTCACTTTTTGGCCCATAGTTTACCTCCTCTTTCAGCTTTATTCCCGTTCCTTGACGGTGATGAACACGTGTGAAGTCCTCTTGAGCACCCTGAAGGCGCGGCCCTGGGCGCGGGGACGGATGCGCTTCATCGTCGGGCCCGGGGTCACATAGCACTCCGAAACATACAGGGAATCCCTGTCCATGTTAAAGTTGTTCTCCGCGTTGGCCATAGCCGATTTGAGCAGCTTGGACAGCGGCTCGCAGGCGGCCTTGGGGGTGTGGCGGAGTATCGCCATCGCCTGATCGGCGGGTTTATTCCTGATCAGATCAAGCACGATCTGCACCTTGCGGGGCGAGATGCGCGCATGTCTCAGCGAAGCTTTTGCTTCCATTGAATGTGTTCCTCCTTTCGGCCGCTCTTATTTTGTTTTCTTCGCGCCGGCATGGCCGCGGTACGTCCTGGTGGGGGCGAACTCGCCGAGCTTGTGGCCGACCATATCCTCGGTCACATAAACCGGCACATGCTTGCGGCCGTCGTGAACCGCGAAGGTGTGTCCGACAAAATCCGGGAATATCGTTGAAGCGCGGCTCCAGGTCTTGAGGACCTGCTTTTTCTCGCCGCTCTCGTTCATCTTTTGGACCCTGGCCAGCAGAACGGGCTGAACGAACGGTCCCTTTTTAACACTTCTACCCATAAATCGATTGCCTCCTTTCAGCCCGTCTTACTTCGCGTTGCGGCGTCTGACAATAAACTTGTCGGAACGGTTGTGGGTCGCGCGCGTCTTGTAGCCAAGCGCCGGCTTGCCCCACGGGGTGACAGGGCCGGGACGGCCGATCGGGCTTTTGCCCTCGCCGCCGCCGTGCGGATGGTCGCAGGGGTTCATGACGGAACCGCGGACGGTCGGGCGCCAGCCCATATGGCGGCGGCGGCCGGCTTTGCCGTAGTTGACGTTTTCATAGTCGATGTTGCCGACCTGGCCGATCGTGGCCACGCAGATCTCCGGGATGTTGCGCAGCTCGCCGGAGGGCAGGCGCACAAGCGCGTAGCCGTTCTCCTTGGCCATGAGCTGCGCCATGACGCCGGCGGAACGCGCCAGCTGCGCGCCTTTGCCGGGATAAAGCTCGATGTTGTGGATGAACGTACCCGTCGGGATGCTGGCCATCGGCAGGGAGTTGCCCGGCTTGATGTCCGCTCCCGGACCGGCAACGACGGTATCGCCGACCTTGAGTCCGTTGGGCGCGATGATATAGCGTTTTTCGCCGTCCTCATACTGCACCAGCGCGATGTGCGCGCTGCGGTTGGGGTCGTACTCCAGCGTGAGCACCTTGGCGGGCATCTCGGTTTTGTCGCGCTTAAAATCGATCACGCGGTATTTGCGGCGGTTGCCGCCGCCGCGGTGGCGCACGGTGATGCGGCCGTTGGAATTGCGTCCGGAATGCTTTTTGAGCGGCTCAAGCAGGCTCTTTTCCGGTGCAACCTTCGACAATTCGCTGTAATCGGTCACCGTCATCTGGCGGCGCGACGGCGTTGTCGGCTTATAGCTTTTGATAGCCATTCGGTTTCACTCCTCATAATTCTGGTTAGCGGGGCATATGAGATACCCCATACGCGGGCCCTGGCGGCCCTTGGAACCTGTACTCACAGTCGTTGTCGCCGTCTGTCCGGCATCCCCCGGCTATGACTACAGGTCCTTACAGCATGGTGTCGAAGAATTCGATCGTCTTGGACGCCTCGGTCAGCGTCACAATCGCCTTTTTCCACGAGGCGGTCATGCCCATCGTACGGCCCATGCGTTTCATGCGCCCGCGGCAGCTCACTGTGTTGACTTTCGCAACCTTCGTGCCGGGGAACAGGCTTTCAACAGCCTTTGTAATCTCGATCTTGTTGGCGTCTTTGGCAACGCGGAAGGTGTACTTCTTCTGCTGCACGTTGCCCATTGACGCTTCCGTGATGACCGGGTTAAGAATGATATCCTGCGGAGCTTTCATTACGCGTACACCTCCTCGAGTTTGGCGACCGCGTCCTTGCAGACAATGAACTTGTCGCAGTTGACCAGGTCGTAGACGTTGATGGTGTTGACCAGCGCCGTCTTGACGCCCGGGATGTTGGCGGCGCTCTTGACAAGCTTCCGATCAAGCTCAGGCATCAGAATAAGCGCCTTTTTATCGGCGCCGAGCGCCTTGAGCATCTCGACGACGGCTTTCGTCCTAAAGCCCTCGAGCGCGATGGAATCGACAACAATCAGGTTGCTGCCGGCGACCTTATCGGAAAAGACCGATTTGATCGCAAGCCTTTTAAGCTTCTTGTTGAGCGTATAGCGGTAGCTGCGCGGCTTCGGGCCGAGCGCGATGCCGCCCTTGCGCCACTGCGGCGCGCGGATGGAGCCCTGGCGCGCATGGCCGGTGCCCTTCTGCCTCCAGGGCTTGCGGCCGCCGCCGCTGACCTCGGTGCGGGTCAGTGTAGACTGCGTGCCCTGGCGCTGGTTGGCCAGATAGTTCACGACGCACGCGTGGACGGCCACAGGGTTCGGCGTAATGCCGAAAACGGCGTCGGAAAGCTCGATTTCGCTGACGGCCTTGCCGGCCATATCAAAAACTTGAACCTTTGGCATTGTGTGTATCCTCCTTCCCTTACGCCTTGACGCTATCCGTGATAAATACCACGCCGCCCTTGGCGCCGGGGATTGCTCCTCTGATAGCGATGAGATTGTTTTCCGCATCGATCTTTACGATAGAGAGGTTCTGAACCGTGACGTTCTCGGCGCCCATGTGGCCCGGAAGTCCCTTGCCCTTAAAGACCCTTGACGGCGACGAGCACGCGCCGTTGGAACCGGCGTGGCGCGCAACCGGACCGGAACCGTGCGTCTCCTTGAGGCGGTGGTTGCCGAACCGCTTGATGGTGCCGGCGTAGCCCTTACCTTTGGAAACGCCCGCAACGTCGACCGCGTCGCCGACGGCGAATGTATCGGCCTTGATGATGTCGCCGACGCTCAGAGCCGAGCAGTCGTCGAGCCTAAATTCACGCAGCACGCGCTTGAGCGCGACGCCCGCCTTGGCGAAATGGCCCTTGAGCGGTTTGTTGACGGCCTTTTCGGAGATGTCGCCGAAACCGAGCTGCACGGCTTCATAGCCGTCGTTTTCGGTTGTCTTCTTTTGAACGACAACACACGGGCCGGCCTCAACGACCGTCACAGGGATCATTTTGCCGCTTTCGTCAAAAAGCTGCGTCATGCCGATTTTCTTGCCTACGATGCACTTTTGCATACCTTTCTGTACCTCCTGAAGGTTATTGGTCGGCGCTTGGCCGACTTGACCTGACGGCGAAAAACCGTCGTCGGGGTTTGCCTAAATCAGAGCTTGAT
This sequence comes from Anaerotruncus colihominis, assembly GCF_010206195.1. Taxonomy (GTDB): domain Bacteria; phylum Bacillota; class Clostridia; order Oscillospirales; family Ruminococcaceae; genus Anaerotruncus; species Anaerotruncus colihominis_A. The sequence goes on from NZ_VIQT01000021.1 coordinate 143,722, forward strand.
TTCAATCTCGACGCCGGCGGGAAGCTCAAGCCCCGTCAGAGCCTCGACCGTCTTGTTCGACGGACGCAGAATGTCGATCAGCCGCTTATGGGTGCGCATCTCGAACTGCTCGCGGCTGTCCTTGTATTTATGGACGGCGCGCAGGATGGTGACAATTTCCTTCTCGGTCGGCAGCGGAATCGGACCGGAAACGCGCGCGCCTGTGCGCTTTGCCGTCTCAACAATCTTTTCCGCCGACGCGTCGACGAGCTGATGATCGTAACCTTTGAGCCTGATTCTGATTTTTTCCTTGACTGCCACTGAAGATCGCCTCCTTAAATGTTTGACTAGACGACGCTTCATATACCGTAAATCCCAGCACACCCCTCCGGGTGTTCCGCGGACGGACATACAAAAAATCCGGTAAACCCGCAAGTTTATCCGGACTTCATACCGCCGCCCCGGCGCACAGCTTGCCCGCAAAACGCGTGCATGCGCCGCTTTATCAGTATTAAAGTCGCCCGGTTTAAAATCGGACATACTCCGCGGAAATTCCCCGCCTCAAGGGCGGCCACCTCCCGCATCTTCGCATATCTAGTGCAGTCGTGCCTTAGTATAATACCATATTCCCTGTCGGATTGCAAGTATTTTCCCGGCGCTTTTACAAATTTTTTTCGTCTTTTTTCATCACTTGTGACAATGGACTGCGCACGCCTGCGCCCCTCCGCCACAGCGCACGTGCGGCCATTAAAAAAACCGCCGGGGCGGCGCCCCGGCGGGGAAGGTTTCATCAGAAGGCCGGTCCGCCAACCTCTCCAGCGGCATGCCTGCGCCAGAACTCTTTTTTAAGCTGCGAGGAACCGACCAGGTAAAGAATGGGCAGGACCACGCCGCCGACAAAACTGATCATACCATTGAGCGAGAAAAGCCCGCCCGCGAACAGCATTCCAATGACGCCGAGCACCAGAAGCGTGATGCCCCAGCCAAGGAAAAATCCGCTTTTCTCCGGCCTGGACGCGCGCGACAGCCCCATAATACCCGCAATCAGACGCGGAATTGCCGCAATGGCAGCGACTACAATCATCATGGCGTACACAACGCCGAGCGTCGCGCCCATGATATCCTGAAACTCGTCGGTTTCAAGCACACGTTGCAGCTCTTCCGGGCTGGAAACGCCGGCGTCAGCCAAAAAGGCGGGATCGTCAAGCGCCATCTGCATCATCATACCGCCGATGCCGTCGACTCCGCCGATTTCACGGCCGACGCCCGCAGCCAGCATCACCGCCGACACAACACCGAGTATCGCCGATACGATCAGCAAAATGGCCGTGACCTTCAAAAGCGTATTCTTGTACCCGTTCTCCATAAATGCTCCCCCTTGTTTACAATTTGTTTCCCATACCTCGGCGCGGCCCCTGATAGGCAGCGCCTGCCCCACTGTTCGCGGCGCAGCCTGTATAGACGCAGCGCCAGCCCCGCTGTTCGCGGCGCAGCCTGTATAGACGCAACGCCCACCCCACTATTCGCGGCGCAGCCTGTATAGACGCAGCGCCTGCCCCACTGTTTGCGGCACAGCCGGCTAAAGTTTTTTGGCATACCTTTTTTTCAAAAAAGGTATGAAGTTTTTTGCCGAGCTTTTTTTCAAAAAAGCCGGAGGCGGAAAGCTGCCGCTTGCAAGAAGCGCGCCAGCCGCACGGCGTCTGTCACGCTTCCTGCTGGCGGAAGGCCCTGCGCCTGAACAGGCTCTTGCGGCCTGCGGGCCGCGCTTTTTATGAGGGCTGCGGCCCAAAGTTCAGGGCTTTGCCCTCGTCCAAGCCAAAGACCCGCGGGGCCTTTTGCTTGGACTCACCCACCGCCTTTTGAAAAAGGCGGGCGAAAACTTTTGATCGCCGCGGCGTAAATCATGTTATGTACAGCCCACCCCGCTGTTCGCGGCGCAGTCTGTATAAACGCAGCGCCCGCCCCACTGTTCGCGGCGCAGCCTGTATAAACGCAGCGCCCGCCCCACTGTTCGCGGCGCAGCCTGTATAAACGCAGCGCCCGCCCCACTATTCGCGGCGCAGCCGACTAAAGTTTTTTGCTGAGGCTTTTTTTCAAAAAAGCCGGAAAGTTTTTTGCTGAGCTTTTTTCAAAAAAGCCGGAAAGTTTTTTGCTGAGCTTTTTTCAAAAAAGCGGGAGGCTTAATAGGCTTTGCCCCAGATGATGCTGGTAACGGCCGGTTTGCCGCAGATCGGGCAGGTATCGCCGATGTGCTCCTGCTCGAAGGGCATACAGCGGGAGGTCAGTCCCGCCTCCTCCTTGACGCGCAGTTCGCACGCCTCGTCGCCGCACCACATCGACTTGATGAAGCCGGTTTTCTCCACGGCCAGCTGTTTAAGCTCATCGAATGTTTTTGCCGTCCAGGTGCGCGCCTCGCGGTTGGCAAGCGCCTTGTTGTAAAGGCCGTCGTGCACCGCGCGCAGCAGCTCGGGTATCCTTTGCTCCAGCTCGTCAAGCGCAACGACCGTCTTTTCGCGGTTGTCGCGGCGTACAACGACGCACTGTCCCGCCGCAATGTCGCGCGGACCCATCTCCAGGCGGAGCGGCACGCCCTTCATCTCATATTCGGCAAATTTCCAGCCGGCGCTGTTGTCGCTGTCGTCAATCTTCACACGGCAGACGCCTCCCAGGCGCTGCGCCACGGCGCGCGCCGCTTCGAGCACGCCCTCCTTGTGCTGCGCAATCGGCAGCACAACCACCTGAACCGGCGCGATGGCCGGCGGCAGCACAAGGCCGTCGTTGTCGCCATGCGTCATGATGATCGCGCCGATGATGCGCGTCGACATGCCCCACGAGGTCTGATGCGGGTATTGGGGCTTGTTGTCGCGTCCCTGGAATGTAATGCCGAAGGCGCGGGAAAAACCGTCCCCGAAATAATGCGACGTGCCCGACTGAAGCGCCTTGCCGTCGTGCATCATCGCTTCGATTGTGTAGGTCGCTTCCGCGCCGGCAAACTGTTCCTTTTTTGTCTTGCGGCCCTTCGTCACAGGGATGGCAAGGGAATTTTCACAGAATTCGGCGTATACGCCGAGCATCCGCTCCGTCTCCTCCATCGCCTCCTGCTGCGTCTCATGCATGGTATGGCCTTCCTGCCACCAGAATTCACAGGTGCGCAAAAATGGGCGCGTCGTCTTTTCCCACCGGACGACTGAGCACCATTGATTGTAGAGTTTAGGCAGGTCGCGATATGAGTTGATAATCTTTGCGTAGTGCTCGCAGAACAGCGTTTCAGAGGTCGGGCGCACACACAGGCGCTCCGTCAGCTTTTCCTCCCCGCCGTGCGTCACCCAGGCCACCTCCGGAGCGAAGCCCTCGACGTGATCCTTTTCCTTCTGAAGCAGGCTCTCAGGGATAAACATCGGCATCTGTACATTCTCATGCCCAAGCTCTTTGAAGCGTGTGTCAAGGATGCGCTGAATATTTTCCCAGATCGCGCAGCCGTAAGGGCGCACAATCATACATCCGCGCACGGATGAATAATCCGCGAGATCGGCTTTTTTTACAATGTCTGTATACCATTTCGCGAAATCCTCGTCCATCGAGGTAATCGCTTCCACCATTTTTTTCTGATCCGCCATTCGTTATGAACTCCTTCGCCACACAATGATATTATTTGCGTTTGCCAAGCAGACGCAACAGATATAAAAACAGATTGATAAAATCAAGATAGAGATTGAGCGCCGAATAGATGGAGACCTTATCAAGCATCTGCGCGTCGTTCTCATAAGCGTGGTAATAATCCTTACACTTCTTCGCGTCATAGGTGGTGACGCCGAGGAAGATTGCGATTCCAATAAAGCAGATGGCCGTATCGAGCACCGGCATATGGATAAACAGGCTGACAAGCTCCATGACCACCAGCGTGATCAGGCCGAACAACACAATCGGCGCAAAGCCTGACACGTCACGCTTGGTGATCAGGCCGGCGCCGGCCATCACACCGAAGAACAGCGCGGCCACACCGAACAGGAAAATAGCCGAACCGGCCTCATACATGAGCATCAGCGGCGACAGCGTCACGCCGGTCAGCACGGAAAAGCCGAGAAAAATCCCCCGCGCCGCACCGACGGACATTTTGTGAAGGCGCGCCGTCAAAAAGACGACAAGCGCCAGCTTTGCGACCAAAAGTGCAAACGGCAGCCACCATGTGATAAACAGCGCGATGACCAGCTTTGTCGCGTACAGCGCCATACAGGTCAAAAAGGTGAGCAGCAGCCCTAAAAACATCCAGGCATATGTTTTGGCCACATGCTTATAAAGCGGGCTTTTTGTGTGCATCTCCACATAGGACATATCCGCGTTTCCATTCGTATACATAGTATCTATCCCTCCATATCGGTCGCCGGTCCCGCCGGCAAAAGTCTTTGCTCTTATCATAGCCGAAAACGCCCGCAATTGCAAGCGGTCCGGCGCCATGTCGCTTTTAAAAAAGTGTTGCCGGATGATCGATTTGGCGGTTTCTATAAAGAAAGATTGTTATGGCAATTGCCTTGTGCCATAATCGGTTCAACAAATCGGAATTTTTATGAAAGGCGAACACAAAATTGAAAATCGTTATCCGGGAAGAAATATGCTGTGATGATCGTAATCTAAAAAAATATCTGCTGCGCGTTATGCGTCTTTGGTAAATAAAAACTATTACGAGCGAATTGTGACATTCGTTTGTTTTCCTGTTGAAAAAATGGCTGTCACAAGTAAAAATGTGGAGAAAGCTCTTAAAAAGATTAAAAACCAAAATGTCACTGCTCTATATTTTGCGCGGTGCTTTACACTGGAGGCTATAAAAATTATTAACGAAAAGCATGGCGTGACATTTGGCCTAATTGAGTATCCTTGGACTGACGATAGCTGTAATCAAATTCGTGGAGGTACGGAGTAAATTCCAGTTTATCGGCAGCCCTCCGGCAATGGGCGGCTTGCCCCCTTTGGCCTTTTTAACGAACGGCTTTGCAAAGCGGCTTTCAACAGCGCCAATCTGAAAAGGGAGCGCGCCATGAGACATTTTTCGTATGCAAAAGCCCCCGCCGCTGCGGGGGCTTTTATACAAACGCCTTACTGATGGTCCTCGATGTACTTGACAATGTCGCCGACAGTCTTGATGTTTTCAATCTCCTCGTCGGGGATCTCGCAGTCGAACTCCTCCTCGAGCGACATCACAAGATCGACGATGTCGAGCGAATCGGCGCCCAGATCGTTTTGGATGCTGGCTTCCATTGTGACGGCGTCCTCATCCACATCGAGCTGATCAACCAAAATTTCCCTTACTTTTTCGAATACCATAATTAGCAGCCTCCTGAACATACTTTTTGAATTATAAAAATCTTTATTTCAGATGCATGGAGCGGCGCGCCGCGCGCCGTCCCGTTTCCGACGAATTTTATCATACCTGTTTTGCCACGGTTTGGCAATAGGTATTTATACATAAATTTATATCTCCCCAGCCGGCCAATCTGGCGGGCGTGCACAAGGAATCTGCGCCGCGCTTGCTATTTGCCAAGTGCAAACGTGATTTCGGCCGTCACCGCGCGCTCGCCGTCGACCGTGGCGACGGCTTTTCCGACTCCGAAGCTGCCGCGCATCTTGAGCATTTCCACCTCCAGCCGCAGCGTGTCGCCCGGGAGCACCTGGCGGCGGAATTTCGCCTTGTCAATACCGGCAAAAAATGCGATCTTGCCCTTGTTCTCCGGCAGAGCCAGCGCGCAGACCGCGCCCGCCTGCGCGAGCATTTCAATAATCAGCACGCCCGGCGTAACCGGATGCTCGGGAAAGTGCCCCCGGAACCAGAATGAATCCGGCGCGATGAACTTTTTTGCTACGACGCGTTTTCCGATTTCAAGCTCCTCCACCTCGTCGATCAGCAAAAACGGATCGCGGTGCGGGATGATTTCCATAATCTGATTTTTATCAAGCAACGCCATTTGTATGCCTCCTGCCTTAACGTCATGATTACAGGCCTGTTCAGCCTTCGTATTTTTTCAGCAGCAGGCTCGCATTGTGCCCGCCGAACCCAAGCGAATTGGACATCGCATATTCAAAATCAACGCGGCGCGCGCCCTCGGTGACATAATCGAGATCGCAGTCCTCATCAGGCACCTTGTAGCCAATTGTCGGCGGTATCACGCCGTTGTGCAGCGCAAATGCCGTTATAATGGCCTCGACGCCGCCGGCCGCACCGAGCATGTGGCCGGTGACGGATTTTGTGGAACTGACGGCCAGCTTGTAGGCATGATCGCCGAAAGCGGTCTTGATCGCGCGCGTCTCGATCTGCTCGTTGAGCGGCGTGGAGGTGCCGTGCGCGTTGATATAGGCGACCTGCCCGGGCGCGACGCCCGCGTCGGCCAGCGCGTTTTTCATAGCCATCGCCGCGCCCATGCCCTCGGGATCCGGTCCGGTGATATGATAGGCGTCGTCCGTCGCGCCGTAGCCGACGACCTCCGCAAGGATCGACGCGCCGCGCTTTTTCGCGCGCTCAAGCTCCTCGAGCATCACAAGCCCCGCGCCCTCGCTCATGACAAAGCCGTTACGCTCCTTATCAAACGGGATGCACAGCCGGTCGCAATCGGTCGTGTCGGAAAGCGCCTGCATATTGTAAAAGCCCGCGATCGCAACATCGTTGATCGGCGCTTCCGTGCCTCCGGCAATTGCTAAATCAAGATAGCCGTATTTGATCTTTCGGAACGCCTCGCCGATCGAGTGGTTACCCGTGGCGCATGCGGTCACAACGGCGAAGTTATCGCCCTTAAACCCATATTCAATCGCAATCTGTCCCGCGGCCATATTACAGATCATCATCGGGATCATAAATACGGATACGCGGTCCGGCCCTTTCTCAAGGAATTTTTTGTGCTCAACCAGCGTCGTCTGGAACCCGCCGATGCCGCTGCCGACAATCACGCCCGCGCGAAAGGGGTCAAATTCCCCCAATTCGCCCGCGCCGTCCATAACCTGCTTGGCCGCAGCCATTGCAAACTGCGTGAAGCGGTCCATACGGCGCGCTTCCTTCTTATTCAGCCCCATCGCAACCGGGTCCCAATCGTCGATCTGCGCGGCGCATTTCACCTTGAGCGCCGACGTGTCAAACGACGTGATCGGCTTGAAATTGTGCCTGCCGTGGACAACACTGTCCCAGAAGGTCTTTGTATCCAGCCCGACCGGCGAAACGACGCCTGTCGAGGTAATCACCACTCGTTTCATATCCGCTCTCCTTTCAGCTCCGTCGCACGCCGTTCCCCCCGCCGCGCGCGGCCCTGCTTTTCTTCATTTTGGGTCTTTCCCCGAAAATATAATCGATCCGCCTTTTTGAAGGGCCAGGGGGGGCGCGCGACCCGTGCGCGGGCTGCCCACCGCCGGCCGCTGCGCTTGCCCCACTATTTGCGGCGCAGCCTGTATAAACGCAGCGCCCGCCCCACTGTTCGCGGCATAGCCGACTAAAGTTTTTCGCCGAGGCCTTTTTTCAAAAAGGCCGGAAAGTTTTTTGGGTTACCTTTTTTTCAAAAAAGGTAACTAGAAGCCGCCATCGACAGCGAGGATCTGGCCGGTGATGTAGGAGGCGCGGTCGCTGACGAGGAAAGCGACCGCCTCGGCGACATCCTCAGGACGGCCCATGCGCCGCAGCGCAACGCCGGAAAGAATCGCTTCCTTGGCCTTGTCGGGCAGCTTGGCGGTCATATCCGTCTCAATGAAGCCCGGCGCAATCGCGTTGACCGTGATGCCACGGCCGCCCAACTCTTTGGCCGCCGTCTTTGTCATGCCGACGATCGCGGCCTTTGAAGCAGAGTAATTAAACTGGCCGGCGTTACCATAGAGGCCCGAAACGGACGCCATGCTGACAATGCGGCCGCCGCGCTGCTTCATCATAACGGGCGTGACATGGCGCACCATATTAAATACGCCCTTCTGGTTGACGGCGATCACACTGTCATACTGTTCCTCGCTCATGCGCGCGATCAGGCCGTCGCGCGTGATGCCCGCGTTATTTACAAGCGCGTCGATGCTGCCAAACCGCTCCTGGACCGACTTAACCATCGCGGCGCATTCGTCAAATTTTGAGATATCGGCGACAAAGCACTCCGCCTGCACGCCGTGGGCGCGGCATTCCTCCGCGACGGCCTGCGCCTGCGCAAACAGGCTTCCAAGGCAGTTGACGGCAATATCAAAGCCGTCGCGCGCAAGCGTCAGGGCGATGGCGCGGCCAATTCCGGTCGCCGCGCCTGTAATCAAAGCTGTCTTATTCAATGGTAATACCCCTTTCCGAAAACAGGTTTTTCATCAGTTCTTCTCCCTCATGCATCAGGCGGTCAACAATCGCCTGCGCCGGCTCAACAGCCTTGACAAGCCCCGAAATCTGACCGGCCATGAACGTGCCCTCGTCGAGATTGCCGTCCTGCACTGCTTTGCGCAGGGAACCCGCGGCCGCCTTCTCAAATTCGATGCGGTCAATATTCTGGTTTTCCATCTTGAGCAGGCGGCGTGTAAATTTTGTCTTGATTGAACGGATCGGCGCGCCGCCCTCACGGCCCGTCACAATCGTATCGGTATCCTTCGCGTCAATGATCTGCCGGCGGTAAACGTCGCACGCGGGGCTTTCCTGGGCGCAGACAAAAACGGTGCCGCACTGCACGGCCTGCGCGCCGAGCGCGAACGCTGCGGCCACGCCGCGGCCGTCCGCGATGCCGCCGGCCGCGATCACAGGCACGCCCACCGCGTCCGCAACCTGCGGGACAAGCGCCATTGTCGTCAGTTCGCCGATGTGCCCGCCGGATTCACACCCCTCGGCGATCACGGCGTCCGCGCCCGCGCGTTCCATGCGCTTGGCCAGCGCGGCGGACGCCACGACCGGGATCACCTTGATGCCGGCGCCTTTCCAGGAATCCATGTATTTGCCGGGATTGCCCGCGCCCGTCGTAACGACCGCGACCCTTTCCTCGGCACAGATACGCGCCACATCGTCGGCAAACGGGCTGAGCAGCATCACATTGACGCCGAACGGTTTATCAGTAAGCGTTTTTGCCTCGCGGATCATGGCCTGCACCACGTCGCCGGGCGCGGCCGCCGCGCCGATCAGCCCCAGGCCGCCCGCGTTGGAGACAGCCGCAGCCAGCTTCGCGTCGGCCACCCACGCCATACCGCCCTGAAAGAGCGGATGCTGGATGCCGAGCATTTCAGTTATCTTTGTTTTTAACATGTTAAATCCTCCCTGTCATTCACCACATGGTTTTCCAGTCCGGCCAACGCGCCTTTGTTTGGCAGGCATAGCGCCGATGCGCGCGGGGAATCATAAAATCCTGCTCAAAACACCCGTCCATACGGAATTTTTGACAGATTTCAAACGTTATGTCGAAAGCTTTTTACTTTATGATACCTGCGCGCGCCGCCGATGTCCAGAAGGAAACGATATTTTGCCATCTTTGCAAAGCGGCATTGTATAACCGGCCGGCAGGGCGGCAGCGGGCTGCGCCCGCGCACCGCCCCGGCCATAATCAGGTGAAACGGCCGCTCCGCGATTATTTTACCATTCAAAAACGAGGCTTGCATAAATCAGGCCCGCGCCGAATCCAGAAAGCCCAATCTTATCGCCGCGCTTGACGCGTCCGGCGCGGTTCAGCTCGTCAAGGGCGATCGGAATGGACGCAGACGAGGTGTTGCCCGTATGATCGATGGTCATCCACGCTTTTTCCATTGGCAGCCCCAGGCGGTCCATCGCAGTCTGGACAATGCGCACATTGGCCTGATGCGGTACAATCCAATCCAGCTCCTCCGCCTTGACGCCGGCCTTTTCACAGGCTTGCAGCAGCGACTGCGGCATCACCTTTGTCGCAAATTTGTAAACCTCGCGCCCGCCCATGACCATATGTCCGGGACCCTCCGGACGGCTGTAAACAGCGTCCTGCTCCGGCGGGTTGTGGGTAAAGGGCGACGCGGGCGGCGGGTTTTTGCAGAACATCAGGCCGTAGCCGGTCCCGTCCGCGCCGAGCGAAGCGCCGTAAAGCGCGCCGGCTGCGCGCACCACAGCCGCGCCGGCGCCGTCGCCGAACAGCACGCAGGTGCTGCGATCCTCATAATTTGTCAGACGCGAGAGCATTTCTGCCCCAACAACAAGCGCATATTCGATATCTCCACAGGCGAGAAAGCGGCGCGCCATGTCAAGCCCATAGACATATCCCGCGCACGCGCACGCGATATCATAACACATTGCGTTTTTCGCGCCGACCGCCCCCTGGATGATACAGCTCATCGAGGGCGTTGCAAAATCAGCCGATACCGACGACACAATAATAAGTCCAATCTGTTCCGGAGAAATTCCGGCGTCCTCAATGGCCTGGCGCGCGGCGCGCTCGCCCAGCCTCCAGGTTGTTTCACCGTTTGCGATATGGCGCGTTACGATGCCCGTGCGCGGCCTGATCCACTCATCCGAGGTGTCCACAATCCTGGCATATTCGTTATTATCAACAATATTTTCGGGAAGGCAGCGGCCCGTTCCGCATATTTGAATACCTGCCATGTTTTCTCCCCACCGATTGCAAATTCCCTCTTGCATCCGGATTTTTGTTGTGTTATAATGAGTCCGAAATGTAACAAGTGTTATATTTCACAATTGCTATCATACAGGTTTCAGACACAATTTGTCAACTATAAAATTGTTAAAAATTCTTTTAATGGAAAAGATTTAAAAAGAGACAATCTAATTTGTACGCACAGGGGGATTTTTTGAGATGAACAAACTTGCTTTCGTTTTCAGCGGCCAGGGTTCCCAGTATCCCGGCATGGGCCGCGAGCTTTATGAGAACTTTGAGTCCGCGCGCAACGTTTATGAATGCGCCAACGACATCCTGGGTTTTGACATCGCCAAGCTCTCCTTCGAGGGCGACGCGGCCACGCTGGCGCAGACCAAGATCTCTCAGCCGGCCATTTACGCTGTTTCCATGGCGGCCTACTCCGTCGTCTCCGAGCTGTGCGAGCCGCAGGCTGTCGCCGGCCACTCGCTCGGCGAGTACGCGGCGCTCACCGCCGCCGGCGCTTTTTCCCTTGAGGACGGCTTTAAGATGATCGCGGCGCGCGGCGCGGCCATGCAGCGCGCGGCTGACCGCAATCCGGGCAGCATGTTCGCCATCATGGGCAGTGACGAGGAAACCATCGCGCGCGTCTGCCGCGAAACGGCCGGCTACGTGCTGCCGGTCAACTACAACAACGCCACCCAGACCGTGATCGCCGGCGAGAGCGCCGCCGCGCAGGCCGCCGCCGATACGCTCGCCGGCATGGGCTTCCGTGCGACGAAGCTTGCCGTTTCCAGCGCGTTTCATTCCAAGCTGATGTCCAGTGCGGCCGAGGAATTTTCCGAGGCGATCGCCGGTGTACGCATGAACCCGCTGAGCATCCCGTTCTATTCCAATCTGACCGGCCACATGCTCCCCGCCGGCGCCGACCTGCACGAGTATCTTGTCGAGCATCTGATCTCGCCGGTCCACTTCCACGAGGAGGTCCGCGGCATGGTCGAGGAAGGGATCAACCTGTTCATCGAGCTTGGCCCGAACAAGGTGCTTACTTCGCTGATTAAGCGCGGCTTTAAGCAGGTTTCCGCCTGCAACGTTGAAAAGCCAAGCGCCGTCGAGAAGCTCAAGGAAACGCTTTAATTTCAGGATAGTCCGGAAGGGACGCCCGCGCGGCGTCCCTTCTTTCTGTCCGGCCCGACGTCACCAAGGAGGTATCATCATGCAGTCTTACGCCCTGATTGGCCATCCGCTCGGCCATTCGCTTTCCCCTCAGATTCACGCGCGCCTGTTCGCACTCGAGGGCCTCGACGCGCGCTATGAGCTGACCGACATCGCGCCTGAAGATTTGACCGCGCAGATGCCGCTGCTACGCCGGCATCTGCGGGCCTTCAACGTAACGATTCCACACAAACGCGCGGTCATCCCGCTGATTGATTCGCTCACAGAAAACGCGCGCTTATACGGGGCGGTCAACTCCGTCTCGATCGGCGGCGATGGCCATGCCGAGGGCGACAACACCGACTGCGGCGGCTTTTTGCGCGCGATGCAGGCCGCCGGCATCGCTCTGGAAACTTCCGTGTGCGTGCTCGGTGCGGGCGGCGTGGGGCGCATGTTTGCAATCGAATGCGCACGGCGCGGCGCGCTTGTTACAATCGCCGTGCGTGGAACAAACCTGGATAAGGCGCAGGCGCTCGCCGCTGAAATCGAAACGCTCTGCGGCAAACGCCCCCGGACATGCGCACTTTCTGAGCTGCGCGGACATTACGGCCTTGTGATCAACGGCACGCCTGTCGGCATGTATCCCAAAATTGATGCGTGTCCGGTTTCCGAGGACTTTCTTGCCGGTGTGGACGCGGTGTTCGACTGTGTGTACAACCCTTCTGAAACGCTTTTGCTCGGGCGCGCACGCGCATACGGCAAAAAAACAGCCGGCGGCATGGCCATGCTGGTCTGGCAGGCGGCGATCGCGCATGAACGCTGGCACGGCACGCATTTTCAGGAGGCGGACGTCGCGCGTATCATCACGGATATGGAGCGGGCGCTCACGGAAAAGGAGCGCGGCCAATGAACAATATTCTGCTGTGCGGCTTTATGGGCTGTGGAAAGACGACGGTCGGAAAGCGGCTGGCCGCTTTGACCGGGCGCGAATACATCGATCTCGACCGCGAGATTGAGCTGGAAGCGGGCATGACCATCCCGGAGCTGTTCGAGCGGTTCGGCGAACAGGAGTTCCGCGACCGCGAACACGCGGCCGTCGCCGCGCTCGCCCGGCGCATCGGCTGCATCGTATCGACAGGCGGCGGCGCGATGACGTTCCCGCGCAATGTTTCGGCCGTCTCCCCCGACGACCGTATTGTCTTTCTCGACACGCCGTTTGATGTCTGTTACGAGCGAATCAGGGACAGCGACCGCCCTATTGTCCGCCGCAGCACCCCCGATGAGCTGCGCCGGCTCTTTGAGACGCGCCGCGCCGCCTATCAAACCGCCGCCTCCGTCATCCTTCCCGGCAATGACACCCCTGACAACCTCGCCCGCTTTTTTGAAAAAAAGCTTGGCAAAAAACTTTAGTCGGCTGTGCCGCGAACAGTGGGTTTGGCACTGCGTTTATACAGACTGCGCCGCGAACAGTGGGACGGGCGTTGCGCAATTAGTTTTGCGCAGCATCAATCAAAAGTTTTCGCCCGCCTTTTTCAAAAGGCGGTGGGTGAGGACGGTACAAAGGCCCTGCGGGTCTTTGTACCGGACGAGGGCGAAGCCCTTTTCCCCGGGCCGCAGCCCTCGTAAAAAAGTGCGGCCCGCAGGCCGCAAGAATCCTGTTCAGACGAAGTGCCTCCCGGCAGCAGAATGCGTGACAGACGCCGCGCGGCTGGCGCGTATTTTGCAGGCCCGCGGCATCCGAAAGACGGCGTTCCACGCAAACAGGGCCGCCACTCTACATCGCCGGACACATATAACTGAAATGGAGGAATGAGCATGGAACATGCAATGAAGCTCTGGCTTGAACAATTTACAGCAGCCGTCCGGCAAACCTTTGGCGCGCGCGTCGAGGCCATCGGCATTCAGGGCAGCCATGGACGCGGCGAAGCGACCGAACAAAGCGATATTGACATCGTGGTTATTCTGGATGCGCTGTCATACCGCGATTTAAAGGTCTATGACGCCGCCATTTCAAAGCTGCCGCGCAGGGCGATGATCTGCGGATTTCTCTCAGGCCGGGACGAACTGGCGCGGTGGGACCGCGCGGAGCTGTTCCAATTTTACCACGACACAACCGTTCTGTATGGCAGCCTTGATTTTCTGCCTCCATTGATCACCCGCGAGGATATCCAAAGAGCCGTTCTGACCGGCGCCTGCACTATTTATCACGCTTGCGTACATAATGTTCTGCACGAGAAGGATCCGGAGATCCTGCGTTCGCTTTTGAAGGCGGCTGTATTCACCCTTCAGGCCAAGCATTTTTATGAAACGGATACCTATATTAAAAGGCACGCTGATTTGGCCGGCGTACTGGAGGGGGACGAACGCGCGCTGCTTACGTATGCCCGCGGCGCGGCAACCGGCTTTGATACAGCTTCGGAGTCGCTGCTCACTTGGTCGTCCGGCGTTGTCAAAGCATACGGAAATCAATAAGCCCATATGTGTATGTGGAGCAAAAAGATGGGACGGCCTGCCGGCCGTCCCATCTTATATATTTTTTACGCGGGTATTTCGCAATCCTCAAAGGAACCGATCGCCTGACAGACAGGACATACATCCAAACGGTCCTCATAAATCGCGCCGCAGAACATGCAGCGATAACCGTGTTTTTTCTTGACCGGCTGTGCAGGCTTGGCGGGCTGCTCCTGCTGATCAGCCGCCGGCGTCTCCTTGTCGCTTTTAATCAGGCGGACCATCGCCTCCATGAACTGTTTTTCATGGCTCTTTTCAATCTCCGCAACCTTCTCAAACATCACTGCCAGCTGCTCAAACCCCTCCTCACGGGCGACCGCGGCAAACTGTGGATACATGTCCGACCACTCGTCAAATTCGCCGGCGGCCGCATCCTTGAGGTTTTCCAAATTGCCCTTGATTGCGCCGTTGAGCGTTGTAAACCAGATCTTGGCATGGACTGATTCATTGCCTGCCATTCTGTCGAACAGCGCGGCAAGCTCCTGGTTGCCCTCCTTGCGCGCTTGATCCGCATAATATGTATACTTGTTCCGGGCAACCGATTCTCCCATCAGCGCCGCTTTCACATTTTGTTCCGTTTTTGTCCCTTTTAAATCCATCTGTTAATCCCCTTTTATAAAAATAATAATAATTACTATTATTATAATCTATATTTTGGATTTGTCAACACATTCCTATGAAAAAATAGCTGCTTTGCAGCTATTTTTTGCGCATCCGCCCGCAGAGCGCGCAGATGCGTATTTTAATCAGACGATCAAATATTTATAGATTTGCGCTCCGCAATCTAAAAAAACCGCCGCGGCTTTTAGCCGCGGCACTTCCCTGCATTTCATTTATGAGTTTTATTTTAAAAGATACAAATGACCGTTGAAACGCATCAGGATAACATACGGTTTTCCGGAATAATCGATCAGACCGTAAGATTAGCATTATCCCGGCTCCCGTGTAACCATTCCTTTATAAACAGCTTCAAATCTTTCTGAATCACCGATACGGTTGATGGATACCAAAGGAAGCTGTCCCGAATACGTCGCCTGATATTCTTCATTATATTCCTCGCAATAGCGCGTTGTATCCGTTAAAGGAAGCAGCGGAAGCAAATCGCTCAAAGAATCGTATTCAAAACGGAATTCCTGTACATATCCGATATCTGGATTCACGGACGACGCTTCCGACGGTTCTGCATTCTGTGATTGCCCTGCCGAGGATGCACAACCTGTAAACGATATCAAAATGAGTACTGGGCACAACAGAGCACATAAAACACCTTTTACAGAAAATGTTTTTTTCGCCATCATATTCCCCCTTGATCTCAAAGCGGTCCCGCCCTGCGGACAGGGCGGGACCATCCATCTTTTAGCTGTCAGGAATGGCCTGCCAGTGTCCCTTCATAAAGGATTTCCCATCCGCCGGTTCCATCGGGATTGTTTATTTTGCGGACATCGCTGGTTTTATAAATATACCCCGAAAATTTAACGCCGCCGCGCGTTACCGTTACCGACTTGCGTGCCGGAGCATCTCCCGGACCAGAATAACGGTCATTGGGAAAATAAAAATATTCTGAGTATTCGATATACATCGGCGCTCTTGCAATCCCATCTTATTCTGCTATCTCAATGTTGGGTTCCGGGTTCCATTCTGTTGCCGCCATCGCTGTCACGCCCATTGTTATCAACAAAGCCGCTGCCAAAAAGACGCTCAAAAACTTTTTCATAATTTCCGTCCTTTCTCAGATGTTTCTGGTTCTACAGTCGGACTTTTTTCACGTACATTGGAATCACACCTCTCCTGATTATAATTTTTATTTGCTCTTACTTTATAAACCATTCGAAAGACATTTTGGGGACAACTTTTCCCAATTTTTTATTTTTATCAATTTAAAGTAATTTCTACTTCAAAAAAAGGCATGACCTATCGGTCATGCCCTCTATTATCCTTTCCCAGACGGGTCAACGATCCTTCAAAAAGAGGACGGCCGCCATCACTCCGCAGGTAATCGCAACGGATGCGCCCATAATAACGAGCGTCACAGCCGTAATACCGCGCCAGGGATTAAAAAGCCTCAAGCTGCGCATAGGCTTACTTGTTCAGGTTGCTTTCAAGGGTGGCCAGTTCGGACTCAAGCGCCTTCGGCAGCTTGTCGCCAAATTTGGCATAGAACTCCTTGATGCCCTTGACTTCCTCTTTCCAGAGGCTCTTATCGACGGAAAGCAGATCGCGGACCGTATCGGTCGTGATGTCCAGGCCCTCCACATCGATGTCCTCAGGTTTCGGCTCGTAGCCGATCGGCGTTTCTACAGCGTCAGCCTTGCCCTCGCAGCGGTCAACAATCCAGTTGAGCACGCGCATATTGTCGCCGAAGCCCGGCCAGATGAAGTGGCCTTCGTCATCGGTGCGGAACCAGTTGACATTGAAGATCTTCGGAGCCTTGTCGCCGAGCTTCTTGCCCATTTCAAGCCAGTGCGCCCAGTAATCGCCCATATTATAACCGCAGAAGGGCAGCATGGCCATCGGGTCGCGGCGGACAACGCCAACTGCGCCGGCCGCGGCGGCAGTCGTCTCAGAAGCCATCGTGGAACCGACAAACACGCCGTGCTGCCAGTCGCGCGCCTGATAGACAAGCGGAGCGGTCTTGGCGCGGCGGCCGCCGAAGATGATTGCGGAGATGGGCACGCCGTTGGGGTTGTTGAACTCGGAGGAAATGCACGGGCAGTTGATCGCCGGCGCGGTGAAACGGGAGTTCGGATGCGCGCCCTTGCTGCCATCGGTGCAATCCCACTTTTCGCCCTTCCAGTTGAGCGCGTTCTTTGGCGGGTTCTTGTCGAGTCCCTCCCACCAGACGGTGTTGTCGTCAAGGTTGTGGACAACATTGGTAAAGATCGTGTTCTTCTGCGTGGAGATCAGCGCGTTCGGATTGGACTTCATGTTGGTACCGGGCGCGACGCCGAAGAAGCCGTTTTCCGGGTTGATCGCCCACAGGCGGCCGTCCGGTCCGATGCGCAGCCAGGCGATATCGTCGCCGACGGTCCAGACCTTGTAACCAGCCTTCTTGAACTTCTCGGGCGGGATCAGCATGGCCAGGTTTGTCTTGCCGCAGGCGGACGGGAACGCAGCGCAGACATACTTGATCTCGCCCTGCGGGTTCTCAAGGCCGAGAATGAGCATATGCTCGGCCATCCAGCCCTCATTTTTCGCCTGATACGAGGCGATGCGCAACGCGAAGCACTTCTTTCCAAGCAGAACGTTGCCGCCGTAACCGGAGTTGACGGACCAGATGGTGTTGTCCTCCGGGAACTGGACGATATAGCGGTTTTCCTCGTCCATCTGCGCCTTGGAGTGCAGGCCGCGGACAAAGTCGTTGGATGTTTCGCCGAGCTGGTCAAACGCCTGCTGGCCCATGCGGGTCATGATATCCATGTTGAGCACAACATAGATCGAATCAGTCAGCTCGACGCCGACCTTGGAGAACGGGGAGCCGATCGGGCCCATGCAGTACGGGATGACGTACATGGTGCGGCCCTTCATCGCGCCGTCAAACAGCTTGCGCAGCTTGTCGTACATGACGTTCGGGTCCTCCCAGTTGTTGGTCGGGCCGGCGTCCTCTTTTTTGCGCGAGCAAATGAACGTACGTCCCTCGACGCGTGCGACATCGTTGACAGCCGTCCTATGCAGCAGGCAACCGGGCAGCTTTTCAGGGTTGAGGGCTTCCATCTCGCCGGTGGCGAGCGCCTGGTCGCGCAGCTCTTTAAGCTGCGCCTCGCTTCCGTCGATCCAAACAACCTTGTCAGGTTCGACAAGCGCCTTCATTTCCTCAATCCAGTTGAGGACATTTTTGTTGTTGGTCATGATTTTACTCCTCTCGATGTATTTGGAACGGTTTTTAAAACGATATAGAGGAAATAACAAACGCGGTTTTTTTCAGACTTTTGCGGCTTTATCCCGGAAAATCCGAAATCTCCCACGTTTAGCATTATACCCCTCGTCCGGCCCGATTGCAAGGCGCTTGACGCGCTTTCTGTTAAATTTTCGTCAATATCTGCAACCGCCACAAAAATCGCCGCCGGCACCGCCTCTTTTTTTATAGATTGCGCTGCAATCTGCAAAATCCACCGGGTCCATTTTGATCAATCCGCGCCGCCCGCGGGTCAGGCGGGGGCGCCAAAGGCCCGCCTTCCGCACGCCTGCGCAAAATCTTCGGCAATATCCATTGACGGCGCTGCATTCAGGTCCGCGCCCGCGCGCACGCCGGCCTGATATTCGTAATATGCCTGCGCGCCGATCATCGCGGCGTTATCCCCGCAGAGTGAAAGCGGCGGCGCAAAATACCGCCAGCCCTGCGTGCGGCACATCTGCTCCAATGCGGCGCGCAGGCCGCTGTTGGCGCTGACGCCGCCGGCTGCGGCGATTGTTGCGCAGCCGTGCGCACGCGCGGCTGCGCACAGCTTGTCCGTCAGCACTTCGCACACTGTGCGCTGAAACGATGCGGCCAGAGAATCGATATCCACAGTCTCCCCCTTCTGCCGCGCGTTATGCAGAAGGTTGATCACAGCTGTTTTCAGCCCCGAAAAGCTGAAATCATACGGCGCGCCGTCGACACGCGGCTTTGGCAGGCGGTACCGATCCGGATCGCCGCGGCCGGCCGCCTGATCGATGTACACGCCGCCTGGATATGCAAAACCCATCGCGCGCGCGGCCTTATCAAACGCCTCGCCGGCCGCATCGTCGCGCGTGCGGCCGATCACCTGAAAATCGGTATAGCCGTTTACCCGCACAATATGCGTGTGCCCGCCTGAGACGACCAGACACAAAAACGGCGGCTCCAAGCCGGGATGCGCCAGATAGTTGGCCGCGATATGCCCGCGGATGTGGTGCACCGGCACGAGCGGTTTTCCCGCGGCATACGCAAGCCCCTTGGCGTAATTGACGCCGACAAGCAGCGCGCCGATCAGCCCGGGCGCAGCGGTCACGGCCACGGCGTCGATTCCCGCGAGCGTGCAGCCCGCGTCGCCAAGCGCCTTTTTTACAACGGGTACGATGTTTTCACAGTGGCGGCGCGACGCGATCTCCGGCACGACGCCGCCGTAGAGCTGGTGCTCCGCCACCTGCGAATCGATTGCGGACGAACGGATTGTCCGTCCATCCGTCACAACGGCCGCAGCCGTCTCGTCACAGGAGCTTTCAATCGCCAGTATATTCATGCGTCGTCCCTCCTGCGCCCCTGCGGCGTTACAGTTAAAAAAGCGGTCATCAGCACGGCGTCCTCCGTCGGGTTGGCGTAGTAGCGTCTGCGCCGTCCCACCACGCCGAACCCGGACTTTTCATAAAAGGCGATCGCCGGCGCGTTGCTTTCACGCACCTCGAGCGTGATAAAGCCGAGCCGCGCGCGGCGCGCGAAAGCGAACAGCCGCTCCATCAGCCGTGTGGCCAGGCCATGCCGCCGCACTGGCTTTGCGACAGCGACATTGGCGATGTAGCCCTCGTCCAATACGCGGTGCATCCCCACATAGCCGAGCACTCGCGTTCCCGACACAGCCACAAAAAAGACGGCGTTCGGGTTGGCAAGCTCCGTTTCCAACACACGCGCGCTCCACGGCTGCGAGAAGCAGGCCCGCTCAAGCGACGCCACGCCCACGATATCCTCTGCCGTCATACGGCGACAGCGCACCGCGCGCATGCGGGCGCATGGATAGTCCGAAAACCGGCGTGTCCAAAGCCGCCGGCTATTTTGCTGCAAACCAGTTGTCTCCAACGTTTGTATCCGCTTCAAGGGGGACCTTGAGCGCAATGGCATGTTCCATTTCCTCCTTTAAGACGGCGCGTGCACGGTCAATTTCATCGTCCGGCGCCTCCACAAGCAGCTCGTCGTGCACCTGCAAGATCAGGCGCGCGCGCAGCCCTTCGCGGCGCAGACGCTCAAACACGCGTACCATGGCAATTTTAATGATGTCGGCCGCTGTGCCCTGAATGGGCGTATTGCGCGCAACGCGCTCGCCGAAAGCCTGCGTCACCTTGTTGGAGGCGGCAAGCTCAGGCAGGTAGCGCCGGCGGCCGAACAGCGTCTTGACATAGCCGTTTTCCCGCGCAAAGGCGATGGTATCCTCCATGTATTTGCGCACGCCCGCGTAGTGGGCCAGATAGCTTTTGATATAGCTGTCAGCTTCGGAAATCGTGACGCCGATATCCTGCGACAGTGAAAATGCCCCGATGCCATAGACGATCCCAAAATTAACCGCCTTGGCACGCGAACGCATCAGCGGCGTGACCGTCCCGCCCGGCATTCCGAACACCTGCGCCGCCGTTGTGGCATGGATATCCTCGCCGCTTTGGAATGCTGCGATCATATTCTGATCATCGGCCAGGTCGGCCAGCACACGCAGCTCGATCTGCGAATAGTCGGCGTCAACCAGCTTCCACCCCGGACGCGCTGTGAAAAAACGGCGCATCCGGCTGCCCTCCTCAGTGCGTATGGGGATATTCTGCAAATTTGGTTCGGTCGAACTGATGCGGCCGGTGCGCGTCTCTGTCTGCTGGAAGGTCGACCGCACGCGGCCGTCTGGACCAACCACCTTTAAAAGCCCGTCCACATAGGTCGATTTAAGCTTGGAAAGCTTGCGGTACTCCAATATCTCCCCGATGATCGGATGCTGCGGGCGCAGCGCCTCAAGCACGTCCACATTGGTGGAATAGCCAGTCTTTGTCTTTTTCTTAGCAGGCAGGCCCAATTTCACAAACAGCACGTCTCCGAGCTGCTTTGGGGAATTGAGGTTAAAGTCATAACCGGCATAGCCGACAATCGCCGCGTGCGTCTCATCGATCCGGTCGTCAAGCTCGCCACCGTAGTCCCTGAGCGCCTGGGCATCGAGCGCGAAGCCCTCGCATTCCATGCCCGCCAGCACGCGCGCCAACGGCATTTCAATCTCGTAAAGCAGCTTCTCCTGTTCATGCTCCCGGATTTCATCCGTCAGTTTATCAAGCAGCGCGGGCAGCGCCGCGGCCTGCGCCACAAGCGCCGCGTACTGCTCCGGGATTTCGCCTTCGAGCGCGCGCATTTCAGTCCTATACTGCGCACAGAGCTGAACGGGGTCATAGCCGGCGCTTGTTGGACTTAACAAGTAAGCGGCCAGCTCGCCGTCAAACGTCACATTTTCCAGATGCGCGCCGCGCCGGTACGCCATACGGTGCAGCGGTTTGCTGCTCCATACGCGCAGCTTCACACCAGCGGCAAGCAGCGGCCCGAGCGTCTCGCCGCCGGAAAGCAGCAGCGTCCCGTCAGGCAGGGCGGCGGCGACGGCGACGATGTCGCCGCCGCCGTCCAGGCCGAACGCCAGATCGGCCGCCCCGGCCCCGATCACCCGCTGCGCAAAATCGGGCGCGCCAGCAATGACCCGCATCGGCCTGGACGGCTCCCGCGCCGTTTCCGGCGCGGCGCCGCCGCCCCCCTCCGTCTCCCGCGCGGCTGACGGGTCGACGCCCCAACGCTCCATCATCTTGAACATCTCGAGCCGCGCGAGCAGCGCGGCCGCCTTCGCCTGGTCGACCGGCGCACGCCGGTATGCCGCGGGCGAAGCGTCGATGGGCGCATCGCAGCAGATTTCACCAAGCTTTCGGCTTGTATAAGCCATCTCTTTGCCCTCGCCGAGCTTTTTACGCACGCCAGGCTTGATCTCGAGCGTATCAAGCTGTGCATAAATCGCATCGATATCGTGGTACTGCCCGATCAGCGACAGCGCCGTCTTTTCACCGATCCCGGCAACACCCGGGATGTTGTCGGACGCATCGCCCATCAGCGCCTTGACGTCGATAAGCTGCGCCGGTTCAACGCCATACTTTTCACGAACCGCCGCCTCGTCATACAGCGTCGAAGCGGGCTGCCCCATCTTTGTTGTGGCCAGCCGTACCGATACATGCGGCCCGACAAGCTGGAGGCTGTCGCGGTCGCCTGTCGCGATCACGCAGTCCCATCCCGTTTCGGTGCTGCTGCGCGCAAGCGTGCCGAGGATGTCGTCCGCTTCATAGCCCTCGCAGGTTACAATCTGAAAACCGAGCGCGCCGAGCAGCTCTTTGAGCGGCTCAAGCTGCGACGCCAGCTCATGGGGCATCCCCTTGCGCTGCGCCTTATAGCCGTCATACAGTTTGTGCCGGAAAGTCGGCGCGCGCAGATCGAATGCGACCGCCGCCGCATCCGGTTCAACCTCGTCGAGAACACGCAGCAAAATATTTAAAAATCCATAGATTCCATTGGTAAATTCGCCATTTTTCGTTGTCAGCGCCTTGATGCCATAATACGCTCTGTTTAATATGCTATTTCCATCAACCGCCAGTAATTTCACTGCCGGCCACCCCCTCGTTCCATCCAGCTGCGTCTGAAGCCCGCACAAGCAGCTTTTTTCCCATCATTTTTTATGTTCCGCATGTTTTATTAGTATACCACAAAACGTTGCCTCATGGTCAAATTTCTGTTAAGATATTGCATGTGAACCATGAATTTTTTCCCGGAGGTTATCCATTGAGAATCGGTACAATTGAAATTGAACGCACCGCCGCGCTCGCGCCAATGGCCGGCGTGGCTGACAGCGCTTTCCGGCAGATCTGCAAGCAATTTGGCGCGGCCTATATGGTCGGCGAGATGGCCAGCGCCAAGGGGATGCATTATTCCGACCGCAAAACAGCCAAGCTGCTCGGCGTACACGACGCGGAGCGGCCTGTTGCAGTGCAGCTATTTGGCGATGAACCGGAAATTGTCGCGGAAGCGGCTAAAAAGGCGCTTGCATTTTGTCCAGATGTCATTGATATCAATATGGGATGTCCCGCGCCCAAGGTCGCCGGCAATGGCGGCGGTTCGGCGCTGATGAAAAATGTGGCGTTGGCTGCGCGTGTTACAGAGGCGGCTGTAAAGGCTGTCGACCTGCCAGTTACGGTCAAATTTCGTAAGGGGTGGGATGACGAGCATGTCAATGCCGTTGAATTTGCCCGCGCCATGGAGCAGAGCGGCGCGGCTGCTCTGACGGTTCACGGCCGCACCCGGATGCAGTATTATGCGCCGCCCGTCGACCTTGACATCATTGCGGCGGTTAAGGCTGCGGTATCGATCCCGGTGATCGGAAATGGCGACTGCACAGATATACAATCCGTTGTTAATATGTATGATTATACAAAATGCGATCTTGTCATGATCGGACGCGGCGCGCTTGGAAGTCCCTGGATCTTTTCACAGGTAGCCCGCTACTTAAAAGACGGCGTCACCTTGCCCGCGCCCGACCTGCAAACACGCATGGATGTTATGCTCCGGCATATTTCCCTGATCTGCGAAAACAAAGGGGAACGCCAAGCCATGCGCGAGGCACGCAAGCACGCGGCCTGGTATATGAAGGGGATGCGCGGCGCGGCCGCTTTCCGAAAGCAGGCAGGGGCGCTCACCGTTTTTGACGACGCCCGACGGCTGGCCGACGATGTGCTTGCGGCCAATTCGGATATTTTATAGAATTCTATACAAATTGTAATAAAAGGAGCAGCAATTATGCGCCCAAGAAAAAAACACAACCTGGCGCCGCGGCTGGCAGCATGTGAAGCGATCACTATTTTAGAGCCTGAATCCGAAAAAGGACACATTCGCGAACGATTCGCCGATCCATCGCTGCCTTTGCATGTAGAGCTTGGCTGCGGCAAGGGACTTTTTATCCGCACGCTTGCCGCCCGGCATCCGGAATGCAACTTTATCGCAATCGAACGCGAACCGAACGTCATAGTGACAGCGATGGAACAGGCGCTGCCGGCACAGCTTCCGAATCTGCTTTTTATTTTGGGCGACGCGGACCGCCTGCCTGGCATCTTTGAGCCGGGCGAACTTTCGCGCATTTACATCAATTTCTGCGATCCCTGGCACAAGCGCCGGCAATATAAAAAAAGGCTGACCTGGCGCGGCCGTCTGGAAATGTACAAGACGCTGCTGGCCCCCAACGGTGAGATCTGGTTTAAGACCGACAATTACATGTTGTATCATTTTTCAACATTTGAATTCGACGCCTGCATGGACCGCTATTTTTCCACCGGCGACCTGCATCACAGCGAATATGCCGCCGACAACATCATGACTGAATATGAAACCTATTTTTCCAATCTCGGCCAACCCATCTATTCCATCCGCGCCCGCTTTTTTGAAAAAAAAGCTTGGTAAAAAACTTCCCGGCCTTTTTGAAAAAAGGCCTCAGCGAAAAACTTCCCGGCCTTTTTGAAAAAAGGCCTCAGCGAAAAACTTAGTTCGGCTGCGCCGCGAATAGTGGGGCAGGTTCCAGTATTTTTACAGGCCGCGCCGCGAACAGTGGGGCGGGCGCTGCGTAATCAGGTTTTACGCCGCGTCACCGCCTGCCGATATGCCCGACCCCTTTTTGCAGGGCAATCATACCGGTGCGTGCGATCTCAACAATGCCGTAGGGCGTCACCATATCGATCAGCAGATCGACACGCTCCGGACGGTCGCACAGCTCGATCGTCAGGGTGGTGCGCGACAGGTCGACAATCTTCGCATCCATAATCGCCGCAATATCGATAATTTCGCCGCGCGTCTGCTGCGCGGCGTTTATTTTAATCAGGATCAATTCGCGGCGCGTGGAAGCGTCGTGTTCCAGAACGCGCACCTTGATCACATCAATCTGTTTATTGAGCTGTTTTTCGATCTGCTCAATCGTGCGCTCGTCGCCCTCGGCCACAATTGTCATGCGCGAAACGGATGGATCGTCCGTTTCGCCCACGGCCAGGCTTGCGATGTTAAAGCCCCGCCGCGCGAACAGCCCCGCCATGCGCGATAAAACGCCCGCTTTGTTTTCAACAAGCGCCGAAATAATTTCTTTCATCACGACCATCCCTTTCCGCTCAATGTGTGGCTGCGCGCGGGTCCACGGCGCACTCCAGGATACAGGAGCCCTCCGCGTCCAGAAAAGCGCGCACCGTTTCATGCGCATGTTCCATTGCATCGAGGCACAGATACTGCAAATGATATGCCTCCGCCAGCTTCTCGATCTCCGGACCGCCGCCAAGCGCCACGGCTGTTTCACGCCCGCCATAGCCGTCCCGCTGGATTTCACGCACCATACCAAGCATCTGATTATTCATCACAACCAGCTTGACCGTTACGCCGTGCTGATTGGCGGTCGCCAATTCCATCATTTCCATCTGAAACGCCCCGTCGCCGCAGACCGCCGCAACCTGCCGCTCCGGCGCGGCCAGGCGTGCGCCGATCGCGGCAGGCAGCGCGTAGCCCATGGTCCCCATGCCTCCCGTCGTCAAAAACAAGCCATCGCGCGCGTCGTAGTTTTTCGCCGACCAGATCTGGTTTTGGCCGACGTCCGAAACATAAACCGCGTCGTCGTCCAGCTCCTGCGAGAGAAGCCGTACAAACGCCTCCGGGTCAACAAATCCGCAGCCCGCGCCGGATGCCGCCGGCGGCGCTGTCCGCCGGGCGCAGAGCCAATCGCGCCATGCCTGCCAGTCGCCGTGCGGCTGCCGCTCGCAGAGCTGTGCCAGAACCGACGCCGCATCGCCAACCAGCGGGATTGTTGTGCCGACGTTCTTGCCAATTTCCGCTGTATCAATATCAATGTGGATCACAGTCTTATCCGCGCCCAGACAGCCAGGCCGGCCCACCGCCCGGTTGCCCGCGCGCGCGCCGAGGATCATCAGCAGGTCGCTTTGGCCAACGGCCTCGTTGGCGGCGTCCGAACCGCTCTGACCAAGCATACCGAAATAAAGCGGATGCTTTGACGGCAGCGTGCCAATACCCATCATCGTGGAAACAGCGGGCAGGCCGCACGATTCACACAGCGCGCGCACGCTGCCGCGTGCGCCTATCGCGCCGCCCCCCACAACCAGCAGCGGCCGTTTGGCCGCGCAAAGCGCTTTGGACACGCGCTCGATCTGGCCGGAATGCCCCTGAATGCGCGGCTTATATCCGCGGATGGAAACCATCTCCGGATAAACGAAATCGAGCTGCGCGCGCTGGATGTCGACGGGTATATCGATCAGCACGGGCCCCGGCCGTCCGGTGGAGGCGATGTAAAAGGCCTCCCTGAACACGCGCGGGATATCCCTGGCGTCCTCGACCAGATAGCTGTATTTGATAAACGGAGAAGCCGCGCCGGTCGTATCGACCTCCTGGAACACGTCGCGGCCGAGCAGGCTTGTCTCCACCTGCCCGGTAATCGCCACAATCGGGATGCTGTCGGCATACGCCGTAGCCAGCGCTGTAAGCAGGTTGGTCGCGCCGGGTCCGCTTGTCGCAATGCAGACGCCCGGCCTGCCTGCCACCCGCGCGTAGCCGCTGGCCGCATGGCCGGCGTTTTGTTCGCTGCGCACCAGGATATGGCGGATGCCGGACTGTGCCAGGCAGTCATAAAACGGGCAGATCGCCGCTCCGGGATAGCCAAACACGACGGTTACGCCCTGTGCCTCAAGACAGTTTACCATTGCCTGCGCGCCGCTGATCATAGCCGGCATCTCCTCCGATCGGTTATAAATCCCACGCCTCCTCAAAACCTCTGGACAGCGCGGTGAATAACCTTTATTATACGCGCCCGCTTTGGGCCGCGTCAACCCGCAGAGCCGCCAAGTTTTTATGTAAAACGGGAAAAGCCCTCGCGTCCTACTGTATCATCTGCTATAATAAGGAAGGGCGTCTCACTCCCGCAAGGCACGTGAAAAAGCATGGAGGTAAACAACGATGGATGAATCGCCAAATACCCCGGTCCTGTCCGACGATACGCGCGCAAACAGGCTCTCCGGGCTGATGAACAAAAATCACCGCATGATTTCAACAGCTTTCGGCGCGGCCGTCTTTATTGCTGTGATCAATACGCTGATCGGCATAGCCGCGATCTTCACGCCCAATATTTTAAACATCCTGGAATTCGGCGGCCTCGGCTGGTTCTACTGCCTGAGCGGCTTTATCATGTTCGCCGTCGCCGCCGGTATCCACTATAAAAGCCGCGTCTGTGTCATCATCGGACTTCTGTTTATGGTTGTGGATACCGCCCTTTCCGATCTGCCCGCCCTGCTCAGGAACGGCAACATCGCTTATTTCATCATGCGCGGCTTCATCCTTTACGCGCTGATTATGGGGCTTATCGGCGCGTTCCAATACCATTCCTATAAGCGGCGGTTTTCCGGCGACCCCAACCCGACGATCGCCGCGCTGTTTTCCCGCGGCCATTTTCGTATTTCAGCGGGAACCATTATTTTTTTGCTGCTCTCAGCCTCGGTCCTGATTGCCGGTATCTATAGTTTTTGGATAAGCGGCCGCGTCAGCTATGACCCTTCCACCTGGGAAACCTATACTACCACAGACGGCCTTGTGACAATACCAATACCTGGCGCGCCCGAATTCAGCATGGCTGATGGTATACAGAGCGTCCGCAGCTATTCAAATAAAACATTCGCCGGCCTTGACCGCATCGCCGGCGACGGCCTCTTTTCCGACCTGAGCGCCAAAGAGATGGAGGATATCGTTACACAGGCGCTTGAATCGGGGCTGACCGGCCAGCAATTTTCCTACAAGCCGGACGCCGCGCCCGACGGCGCGCAAGCGTGTATCATTGCAGACGCCTATCATGAGGGCGTCCTCGCGCGTTATCAGGCATTCTTTGCGGACGGCGCCCTGTATATTACAATGCTTGCGATAGACGCCGATCAGGATGATAAACGGGCGCTCGCGCTGCTCGACGCATTCACCGACGCCATCGTAATCAACAGTTGATAAAGCAAAAACAGACCCGGCAGCGGGTCTGTTTTTTTGCAGCGTATTCATTTTAATCAACTTAGGGGCTGTTTGAAAATCAAAATTACCGTCTTTATCTACAAACAACGGCGGACGCCGCGTTAAAAAGCCTCGGAATCCGGAAGGATTCCTGCGTTTTCTCCCTTGCGTTCTCCTGCTGTTTGCGAAAAATTCGGCAATTCCTCTATTTTCAAACAAGCCCTAATCAATAATCTGCGTCGCGCCGTCAATATCAAGCATTTCACTTCTGGAGGAGGCGGCGTCCTCTGCCTGCGGCATGGAGGCAGACGCGTGCCCATCCGCGTCCGGTTCATGGCCGAGGGGCGGCGTCCCAACGGATACATCGGGATAAACCTGCGCGAACATCCGCTCCAATTCCTCAAACATACGCGCGCTCTGGCGCTCCAGCGCTACCGCGTCAACCGGATACAACCGTCCATTCAGATAAGCGTCCGTCGTGCTGTAAATCTGCGTGCCGGAAAAATACGCCGGATCGATGGACGAATCATAAAAGATCACATCCGGATAAAGATTGACCGCCTCGTCGGCCGGATAATCCCAGCCTGTAAATGCGGCTGCGTCATTGTCGACGCCAATCGCCTCTAAAAGCTGCCCTTCAAATGTATCGCCCGTTGCGATCAGCAGAGGAGCCGCGCGCAGATAGATGCCGGATACACGATCCGCAATCCCGCGGGCGGCGTCTGTAAGCGCGTCATAGCGGGCGCGCAGCGCGTCAAACACGCGTCTGCCATTTTCGGCGCCGTCCCGCATCCCGTCAAGAACCGTTGCGGCTGTGACATACGTCGTCTCCAACGCGTCAATGTTTTCGGCGCGCGGCAACACAATCACCTCCGCGCCCATCTGCTGGAGCGCGATTGTATGCTCCTGCGCCATCGGTGCGGACACGAATACCACATCCGGATTCAGCTCGCGCAGACGGTCAAGATCGGGCGACTGAGCCGTACCGCAATCGGGCAGAGCCCCAATGTCCATAGGAAAGTCGCAGTTAGCGCTCACGCCGGCCATCCGGTCCCCGCCGCCAAGCTCATAGAGCACCTCTGTCAGCGCGGGCGACAGCGAAACGATCCGCTTTGGCTTTTCCGTCACGCGGATATCGTCAATCGCAACCGGCCAGTTCGGGTCCGGCTCCTGCTGCGCCTGCGACGGGGATGAGGACGTCTCCCTACGTTCCCCGCCGCCAAAGCACGCGGTCAGCGAGCAGGCCAGCAGCGCGGCAAGCAACAGCGCCATAAAGCGCAAATGATTCATATCGATACCTCTCCGGCTAAAGGGTTATTTTCAAGTGGTTTTTAAGCGTTTTCATACCCCATTTTATCCTATCAGAGTATCGCTGTCAAATGCGCGGGCGCGCCCAGGAGCCCCGCTGTTTGCTGCATAGCCTGTATAAACGCAGCGCCTGCCCCATTATTCGCGGCGCAGCCTGTATAAATACCGGAACCTGCCCCACTATTCGCGGCGCAGCCGACTAAAGTTTTTTGCCGAGGCTTTTTTTCAAAAAAGCCGGAAAGTTTTTTGCCGAGGCTTTTTTCAAAAAAGCCGGAAAGTTTTTTGCCGAGGCTTTTTTCAAAAAAGCCGGAAAGTTTTTTGCCGAGGCTTTTTTCAAAAAAGCCGGAAAGTTTTTTGCCAAGCTTTTTTTCAAAAAAGCGGGGGTTTCTCCATGAGTTTGACCATGACGGCTTTCTGCGCGTGCAGGCGGTTCTCGGCCTCGTCAAAGATTTCATCGGCATGCGCCTCGAACACGGACTCGGTGATCTCCTCGCCGCGGTGCGCGGGCAGACAGTGTTGCACCATAACGTCTTTGGCGCATACGGAGAGCAGCTCGTCGTTGACCTGATAACCGGCAAAGGCCGCGCGGCGCTGCTGCGCCTCGCCCTCCATGCCCATCGACGCCCAGACATCTGTAAACACAACATCCGCGCCGGCGGCGGCTGTGTGGATATCGTCAGTCAGACTGAATTTGTCGCCATATGCCGCCGCGAACGCAAGTACCGTTTCATCCGGCTGATATGCTTTCGGCGTGGCGACCGACACATGCATCCCCACCTTTAAGCCGCCGACAATCAGGGAATTGGCCATATTGTTGCCGTCGCCGATATAGCAGAGCTTCAGGCCCGCCAGCCCGCCCTTATGCTCGCGCACCGTCATCAGGTCGGCGAGCACCTGGCAGGGATGGCAGAAATCGGTCAGGCCATTGATGACCGGAATGGAACCGAATTTTGCGAGATCTTCGACCTCCTGCTGCGCAAATGTGCGGATCATGATGCCGTCGAGATAGCGTGAAAGCACGCGCGCCGTGTCCTGCACCGGTTCGCCGCGGCCGATCTGGAGATCATTGGCCGAAAGGAACAGTCCCGTGCCGCCGAGCTGGTGAATGCCTACCTCGAACGATACGCGCGTGCGCGTGGAGCTTTTCTGAAAGATCATACCGAGCGTCTGACCCTTCAATCTCTGATGGTCAATCCCATGCTTCTGCTCATATTTGAGCTGGTCGCCCAGGTTGAGCAGCTCCGTGATCTGTTCGCCGGAAAGGTCGAGCAGCTTTAACAAATGCTTCATTGTGACAACACCTCTCTTAAACTCTGTAGCCCTTCGTCAATTTCCGCATATGTAATCGTCAGCGGCGGTAGCATCCGCAGCTTTTCCTTTGCGGTCAAAATGATCAGCCCACGCTCCAGGCAGGCTGCCGCGGCCGTTTTACTGTCTATGCCGTCGAGCGTTACGCCAAGCATCAGCCCCTTGCCGTCAACGCGTTTGACGCGCGGCATTGCAAGCGCCCGCTCCGTAATGTAAGCGCCCTTTTCTTCGATCTCGCAAAGCAGCGCGCCGTCAAGGCGGCGCAGCACCTCGCAGGCGCCGGCGCACGCGACGGGATTGCCGCCGAAGGTTGATCCGTGCGCGCCCGGCCCGAGCGTATCCTCACATTTTTCGCCGAGCAGCACCGCCCCAACCGGCAGCCCGCCGCCAAGCCCCTTGGCGAGCGAGACAAGATCCGGCGTCACGCCATAGTGTTCGCAACAAAGCAGCCTGCCCGTGCGCCCGACGCCGGTCTGCACCTCGTCGGCCATAAACAGGACGTCGTTTTCGCGGCAGAGCGCGGCGGCCGCGCCGACAAACGCCCCGTCAAGCGGCACGACTCCGCCCTCGCCCTGGATCAGCTCGAGCAGCACGCCGCAGACGCCGCCTGCCTCTACAGCCGCGCGCAGCGCGTCGATATCGCCCGCCGGGATAAAGCGAAACCCCTCGGTAAAGGGATCAAAATACTGGTGGAAAACGTCCTGCCCCGTGGCCGACAGCGTTGTGACCGTGCGTCCATGGAACGAATTGACAAGTGAAACAATTGTATGCCGGCCCTTGCCGTAGCGGTCAAAGCTGTATTTGCGCGCAGCCTTAATCATTCCCTCGTTCGCCTCCGCGCCCGAGTTGGCAAAAAACACCTTTTTTGCGAATGTGCGCGTACAGAGCAGCTCAGCCAGATCCACCATCGGCCGGGTATAGTATAGATTTGATAAATGCTGGAGCTTTGCCGCCTGGCCGCTGACAGCTGCAACCCATCCGGGGTCGCAGAAACCGAGCGAATTGACGCCGATGCCGCTTGAAAAATCGATATACCGCCGTCCGTCTGCGCCGGTGCAGACAGCGCCCGCGCCGCTGACCGCCTCCAGGGGCGACCGCGTGTATGTCGGCGCGATATACTGTTGATCGCGTTGTTCAACACTCATTTTTAAAACCGCCTTTCCGCCGCCGCAGCGGCAAGCCTGGGCATCATCCGACAAACATGGTGCCGATACCCTCGTTTGTCATCAATTCAATGAGCAGCGAATGCGGGATGCGCCCGTCGATGATAAACGCACGGCGCACGCCGCGGCGCACGGCCTCGACGCAGCACTCCACCTTTGGAATCATGCCCCCTTGAATAATCCCCTGACGCACAAGCTGCGGCACGTCGCTGACGCAAACCTCGGGAATCAGCGTACTCTCGTCTGTGCGGTCCCGCAGCAGCCCGCGCACATCTGTCATTGAAACGAGGTTTTCAGCCCCAAGCTCCGCCGCGATGCGCGCCGCGGCAGCGTCGGCGTTGATGTTGTAGACCGTGCCGTCGCCGCCGCAGCCGAGCGTGGCGATTACGGGAATGTAACCGCGCTCGAGCGTATCGAGAATCGGTTTTGTGTCCACCCCTGTCACTTCTCCGACAAACCCGATGTCCTCGCCGTCCCTTGTAACGCGCTGCGCATGGATCATGCCGCCGTCAATGCCGCACAGGCCCAACGCGTGGCCGCCCTGCCGCTCAAGCAGATTGACAAGGTCCTTGTTCGTCTTTCCGGCCAGCACCATCTGTACGATGCGCAGCGTCTCGGCGTCCGTGTAGCGCAGCCCGCCGACAAACCGGCTCTCTTTGCCGACAGCGCGCAGCGCCTCGTTGATCTCAGGCCCGCCGCCATGTACCAGCACAATGCGGATACCAACGAGCGACAACAAAACCAGATCGCTCATGACGGCCGCCTTGAGCCGGTCGTCAATCATGGCGTTGCCGCCGTATTTGACAACGACCACCTTGCCGCTGTATTCCCGGATATATGGAAGCGCCTCGGCAAGCACCTGCGCTTTCTCCTGATTTGCAATCTGCACTTGAATCCCTCCCCTGCCGTCAGGTGCGGTAATCGCCGTTGATTTTCACATAATCGTATGTGAGATCGCAGCCCCATGCCGTGGCGGTTTCACCGCCCTGAGCCATATCGATCTCAATGCGGATTTCCGGCTGTGCCAGGATTTTGGCGGCCTGTTCCTCGGAAAACGGCACGCCTGCCCCGTTCGAACAGACAGGTACGCTGCCCGCGGCGGATGAAAGCGTTACGCCTACACGGCCCACGTCAAATTCCGCGTCCGTATAGCCGATGGCGCACAGCACACGTCCCCAGTTGGCGTCGCCGCCGAACATCGCCGCCTTAAACAGGCTCGAGCAGATCACTGACTTTGCAACCTTTTTGGCAGTCTGGCAGTCGGGCGCGCCTATCACGGCGCATTCAAGCAGCTTGGTTGCGCCTTCGCCGTCGGCCGCCAGCTCACGCGCCAGACGCCGGCAGACGATCATCAGCCCCTGCTGAAAGTGATCGTATTCCCTGCCGGGGGATTTAATCGGCTCGTTGCCGACCGCGCCGCTGGCCAAAACGGCGAGCATATCGTTCGTCGATGTATCGCCGTCGACCGAGATCATGTTGAACGTCTCGTCGGCCACATCCTTGCACGCCTTCTGCAAAAGCTCCGGCGCGATGTCCGCGTCCGTCGTGACAAAGCAGAGCATCGTCGCCATATTGGGGTGAATCATGCCGGAGCCTTTTGCGACGCCGCCGATCGTGCACATCTTCTTCCCGATCGGAAAGCGCACAGCGACCTGTTTAAGCTTCGTATCGGTCGTCATGATCGCCCTGGCGGCGTCCGCGCTGCCGCTCGCGGAAAGCGACGCCACAAGCGCGGGCATGGCGTCCGTAATCGGCCCGATCGGCAGCGGTTGGCCGATTACGCCCGTCGATGCGATCACCACGTCGTCCTCCTCAATTTTCAGCGCCCGGGCGGCGCTTTTGCACATTGCGTTGGCAATATCGACGCCGTCGGCGTTGCACGTGTTCGCGTTGCCGGAATTGCACAAAATCGCGCGCGCCCGGCTATTTTTGAGGTGCTCGCGCGTCACAATGAGCGGCGCGCCCTTGACCTTGTTCTGTGTGTAGATGGCCGCCGCATTGCACATCCGGTCGGCGAAGATCAGCGCCAGGTCCTTTTTATCGTGGTTTTTGCGGACGCCCGCATGGACCGCGCCCGCCGAAAACCCCTGCGCGGCGCAGACGCCGCCCTCCACAAATGTAAAAGCCATAAAACGGTTTCTCCTTCTGTTAAAATGCGGGCGGCACAATCGAAAGGCCTGCGGCCTCAGGCAGTCCGCACGCGATGTTCATGTTCTGAATCGCCTGGCCAGCCGCGCCTTTGACCATGTTGTCGATGGCTGATACGACAATCAGGCGGCCGGTACGCGTGTCGGCGTGCAGCGAAATGTGACAGAGATTAGAATATTTGACATTTTTGATGTTCGCAACCGCGCCGTCGGGCAGCACGCGCACAAACGCCTCGTCACAGTAAAAATCCTCATAGAGTGCGCGCACGCGCGCCAGATCAAAGCCGGGCACGAGCGAAGCGTAAGCCGTGGAGACAATGCCGCGGTTCGCCGGTAGCAGATGCGGCACAAACGTCACTGTCAGAGGCGCGCCCGCTACGCCGCCAAGCACCTGCTCGATCTCGGGCGTATGGCGGTGCGCCGCGACCTTGTACGGCGCGAACGCCTCATTGCATTCGGCGTAATGCGTGTTCAGCGCCAGCGAGCGTCCCGCGCCCGTCGCACCGGATTTGGCGTCGATCACAATCGTTGTGGGATCGACCGCGCCGGATTTTACGGCCGGCGTCAGCCCCAGGCACGCCGATGTGACATAACAGCCGGGATTCGCGATCAGCTTCGCACCGCGCGCGCGTGCGCGGTGCAGCTCCGGGATGCAGTAGACAGCCTGCTGATGCAGCGCCGGGTCGGCGTACTGCCCGCCGTACCACTGGCGGTAATCGGCTTCGTTTTCCAAACGGAAATCGGCCCCAAGGTCAATCATCAGCTTTCCCGCGTCAAAACACCGGCGGGCCAACGGCTCCGCGTGGCCGGCCGGCATCGATGTGAACACCACGTCGCACGTGTCGATCACGCCGCCATCGTCCGTCAGCGTCAGATCGCACAGCCCTGTAAGCTGCGGATAGACGGCGCTGATCGCCTGTCCGGTATAGCTGACCGAGGAGACGGCCGCTACCCCCGCGTGCGGATGCGCAAGCAGCAGCCGCACAAGCTCAAGACCCGCGTAGCCGGTCGCGCCGATCACGCCCGCTTTGATTGTTTTCATTCCTTACCCCTCCAAACCGCCGGCCGCAGCTTCACGCTGCAAAAACGCCCGCGCCGACGCGATCTGCGTTTTCACCGCCTCCGGCGACGGACCGCCGGCGCTCGTGCGGCCGCGCACGCAGGTTTCCAGCGCGATGGCCTCATAAATATCCGAATCAAACGCCGCGCTGGCCGCCTTGTAATCGCCGAGCGGCAGCGTCTCCAGCGTCAGCCCGCGCGCAATACACTGCGCCACAAGCCCGCCCGTGATCTTGTACGCATCGCGAAACGGCACGCCCTTTTTCGTCAGATAATCGGCGCAGTCGGTCGCGTTGATAAAGCCGCGCGCAGCGGCCGCGCGCATATTTTCCTTTAAAACCGTCATCGTGCGCAGCATCGGCGTGAAGGTCACAAGGCACAGCTTCACAGTGTCGAGCGCGTCGAAGATCGCTTCCTTGTCCTCCTGCATATCCTTGTTGTAAGCCAGCGGCAGGCCCTTCATCATTGTGAGGAGCGTCACCAGATCGCCGTAAACGCGCGCCGTCTTTCCGCGTACCAGCTCGGCCACGTCGGGATTTTTCTTCTGCGGCATGATCGACGATCCGGTTGCAAACGCGTCGTCTAGCTCGATGAACTTGAATTCCCACGAACACCATGCGATGATCTCCTCCGAGAAGCGCGACAGGTGCATCATCACCGTGGAAAACGCGGCGGCAAGCTCGATGCAGAAATCGCGGTCGGACACGCCGTCGAGCGAATTTTCCATGGGCCCGGCAAAGCCGAGCGCCGCGGCCGTCATCGCACGGTCGATCGGGTAGGTCGTACCGGCCAGCGCGCCCGAGCCGAGCGGACAGACGTTCATCCGCGCCGACGCATCGGCGATGCGCCCCACGTCGCGCATAAACATTGAAGCATACGCCATCAGATGATGCGCCAGCGTGACCGGCTGCGCGCGCTGCAAATGCGTATAGCCGGGCATCACTGTTTCCAGATGCTCGCCGGCCAGGTCGCACAGCGTTTCCAAAAGCTTTAAAAGCAGCGTGCGCACGGCGGCGGCCTCGTCGCGCAGATACAACCGTACATCCAGCGCAACCTGATCGTTGCGCGAGCGCGCCGTATGCAAGCGCTTGCCCGCGTCGCCGATGCGCTTTGTCAGCTCCTGCTCAATGAACATGTGGATATCCTCGGCCTGCGGATCGAACAACAGCGCGCCGCTTTGCAGATCGTCGTAAATGCCGCCAAGCCCGTCGCAGATCGCATCGGCGCTGGCGCGCGGTATAACCCCCTGCGCGCCGAGCATCTGCGCGTGCGCCATCGAACCCTTGATATCATGCGCATACATGCGCGAATCAAACCGGATTGACGAGTTAAAATCGTTGACCCGCTCATCCGCCTCCTTGGAAAAGCGTCCCGCCCACAGCTTCATTTGATTTCCTCCATACAGTCAGCCCTCCGCAGACAGCGGACGGCGAAAGTAAAACGGCCGCGATGCGGGGTTGTGTCCCCGTACCGCAGCCCCGTTTTTGCTATCCAAAAGATGTTCACTTAATCTTCTTTTCGTCGAGCAGCGCCTTGACCTTGATCGGCAGACCGAACAGGTTGATAAAGCCCGCGGAGTCGGCCTGGTCATAGACATGGTCCTCGCCGAACGTAGCGATCTCCTCCGAATACAGCGAATGCGGCGAAGTCATGCCGGCGTTGATGATGTTTCCCTTGTAGAGCTTGAGCTTCACATCACCCGTGACCGTCTCCTGCGTCTTGTCGACAAACGCGCTCATCGCCTCGCGCAGCGGCGTATACCACTGGCCGTTATAGACAATCTCGCTGAATTTGATGGCCATCTGCATTTTATAATGCTGCGTCTCCTTGTCGAGCGTGATCTCCTCAAGCGACTGGTGCGCCGCATAAAGGATCGTGCCGCCAGGCGTTTCGTACACGCCGCGGCTTTTCATGCCGACAAGGCGGTTTTCAACCATATCGACGATGCCGACGCCGTTTTTGCCGCCCAGGTCGTTGAGCTTTTTGACAATCTCCGTCGCAGTCATCTTCTGCCCGTCCACCGCGACCGGAACGCCCTTTTCAAAGCTGATCGTGACATACACCGGCGTATCCGGAGCCTTCTCCGGCGAGACGCCCATCTCCAGGATCTTGTCGTAATCCGGCTCGTTGGCGGGGTCCTCCAGATCCAGCCCCTCATGCGACAGATGCCAGAGGTTTTTGTCCTTCGAATAATTCGTTTCGCGGTTGATCTTCAGCGGGATATCGTGCGCCTCGGCATAGGCGATTTCTTTTTCACGGCTGTTCAGTTCCCAAAAGCGCCACGGCGCGATGATATCCATATTCGGCGCGAACGCCTTGATGGTCAATTCAAAGCGCACCTGGTCGTTGCCCTTTCCGGTACAGCCGTGCGCAATCGCGTCGGCGCCCTCCTTTTTGGCGATTTCAACAAGGCGCTTTGCAATGATCGGCCGGGCAAACGAAGTGCCAAGCAGGTATTTCCCCTCATAAACCGCGCCGGCCTTGAGCGTGGGGACGATGAACTCGTCGACAAACGCCTCGGTCAGATCCTCGATATAAATTTTGGAAGCACCGGTTTTAATCGCCTTCTCACGCAGGCCGTCAAGCTCGCTGCCCTGGCCGACATCAGCGGCGACGGCGATCACCTCGCAACTGTAATGCTCTTTGAGCCATGGGATGATGACGGATGTATCCAAGCCGCCCGAATAGGCGAGCACAACTTTTTTATACGTTTTCTGCTCCACAGTGATTCCTCCAATATCGGCGTTATGTGATCTGTACCCTATTATACATTATATTTATGCAATTGCAAGCCCTATTTTTGCATAAATATTCATGTTGAGAGTTGACGAATTGGGTATTATTGCACAAACAGACAGGGATTTCACCCATTGTATCGCTTTCTTCCAGCAGTGGAAATGATAAAATATGCATTCATATGCATATTGCTGACAGTTCTTTTTCCCGCCGGGGCGTGCTATAATATAGTCAACGCCCCAAAAAACGCAATTTGCGTTTTTCACCCGGCGGACCAATGATCCGCCGTTCCCGCTTTGCGGACATGGAGACGGCATCCCGCTGCGCAGGTATACCGTCAAAGCAATATCAGAAGCCGGCAGCTGGACGGCACGCCGGTTCAATTGACGAAAGGATGCGAATTTATGCAAAAACTTTCCCCTTATGAACTGCCGCTCAACGCTTTTGAAGCCATTGGCAAGCAATGGGCCATGATTACGACGCAGCGCGGCGATACGGTCAATACTATGACCGCCAGTTGGGGCGGCGTCGGAATCCTTTGGAACAAACCCGTCACCTACGTTTTCCTGCGCCCACAGCGTTTCACACGCGAGCTGCTCGACGGCAGCGAGCTGTTCTCCGTATGCTTTCTGCCCGAAGATTACCGCAAGCAGCTTAGCTATTGCGGCGCGCACTCCGGACGCGACGGGGATAAGCTCGCCGCCTGCGGTTTTTCGGCGCTTCATCTCGACGGCGCGCCCGTGCTTGCCCAGTCGCAGACGGCGCTGACCTGCCGCAAGCTGTTTTGCCAGCAACTCGACCCAGCCGGCTTTATCGACCCGGCTCTCGACGCCGCCAACTATCCGCAAAAGGACTATCATTTTATGTATGTATCCGAGATCCTCAGCGCATACCTTTTTTGAAAAAAAGGTATGCCAAAAAACTTTAGTCGGCTGCGCCGCGAACAGTGGGGCAGCTCCCGGCATTTATACGGGCTGCGCCGCAAATAGTGGGGCAGGCGTTGTAATTAGTTTTACGCCGCGTCGATCAAAAGTTTTCGCCCGCCTTTTTCAAAAGGCGGCGGGTGAGAAAACGGCCAAGGCCCCTCGCGGGTCTTGGTCGTTTTCGAGGGCAGCGCCCTTTTCCCGGGCCGCAGCCCTCACAAAAAGCGCGGCCCACAGGCCGCAAGACACCCGTTGGGGCGCTCTGCCTTCCCTCAGCAAAATCCGTGACAAACGCTCTGCGGCTGGCGCGGATTTTGCCAGCGCCCGCTTTTTTAAGCTTCGGCCTTTTTGAAAAAAGGCCTCAGCGAAAAACTTTATACCTTTTTTGAAAAAAGGTATGCCAAAAAACTTTCCGGCCTTTTTGAAAAAAGGCCTCAGCGAAAAACTTCATACCTTTTTTGAAAAAAAGGTATGCCAAAAAACTTTAGTCGGCTGCGCCGCGAACAGTGGGGCGGCTCCCGGCATTTATACGGGCTGCGCCGCGAACAGTGGGGCAGCTGCTACGCAAAAAACAGCGGGTCCGCAATCGCGGACCCGCTGTTTTTATCAGACGCGCCATTGGGAGACCTTGTGAAGCAAACGCACGTCAACCAGCGCATCGACGCGCGTCCCTTCAGGCTCATACGTCTGCGCATATACTTTGCCGGACGCCATGATCTCGCTGATAAGCCCTGTCCTGTCATACGGCAGCATCAGCGTGACGCGCCGATGCGTTGGGGCAAGCAGCTCCGAGGTCTTTTGCAAAAGCGCGTCAAAGCCAAAACCGGTCCGCGCCGAGATCAGTGCCGTCTGCTGATTAAGCGCGCGCGGCGCATCAGCGATCAGGTCGCATTTATTGAGAATCACAAGCATCGGGATATCTCGCGCGCCCAGCTCCTGCATCAATTGGCGCGTCACCTCGACCTGTTCGGACATTTCATCGCTGGCCGCATCGCACACGCACCACAACAGGTCGGCGCCCGCCGCCTCCTCCAGCGTCGATTGAAACGCTTCTACAAGCTGATGCGGCAGGCGGCGGACAAGTCCGACCGTATCGATCAGCATGACGGAGCGGCCATCCGGCAGTGTGAGCGCGCGCGAAGTCGGATCAAGCGTGGCGAACAGCTTATCCTCGGCCAGCACGCCCGCACCGGTCAGCGCGTTGAGCAGCGTGCTTTTGCCGACATTTGTATAACCGACAATCGCCACTGTCGTCACGCCCTCCTTTTTGCGGCGCGCCCGCAAAAGGCCGCGGCGTTTTTTCAATTCCGCAAGCTGCTCCTGTAAAGCTGCAATCCGCCGCCGGATATGGCGCCGGTCCGTCTCAAGCTGCGTCTCGCCCGGCCCCCGCGTACCGATGCCGCCGCCCAGGCGTGAAAGCGCCTTTCCCATGCCGCTAAGCCGCGGCAGCCGGTACCGCAGCTGCG
The DNA here is from genome assembly GCF_010206195.1 of Anaerotruncus colihominis. Classification (GTDB taxonomy): domain Bacteria; phylum Bacillota; class Clostridia; order Oscillospirales; family Ruminococcaceae; genus Anaerotruncus; species Anaerotruncus colihominis_A. The sequence continues at coordinate 183,753 of NZ_VIQT01000021.1, forward strand.
CCAGCTCGACCTGGAGCTTTCCCTCGGCTGTTACGGCGCGCTGCGCAAAAATATCAAGAATCAGCGCCGTGCGGTCAACTACAGCCACGCCGCATGCGTTTTCAATGTTGCGCAGTTGGGCCGGGGACAGCTCGCAGTCAAAGATCACCAAATCCGCCCCGTCATTTTCACATAGCTGCGCCAATTCCTCCAGCCGTCCACTTCCGATTACGGTTGCCGGATCGCAGGACGGGCGCTTTTGAACCAGCTTTGCGACAGTCTGTGCGCCAGCGGTCTGCGCAAGCGCCTCCAGCTCGTCCAGCGACGCCTGTACGTCATATTCGCCTGTATCAACCGCGACCAGCACAGCGCGCTGAACCGTTTCCTTTTGATTATCGAACATAGCCTCTCCTTTGCCCCAGCGGGCCTTTTACCAAATTCTTTGCATTGCACTTCTCGCGCAGATGGGATACACTCATAATAGAAATTCATGAATTGGATGTGAACGATCGATGAAGCTTCTTCTCGCGGCCAGCGCGCCTCTGCGGCCCTATCTCGAACGGATGCTGCCCGCCTCCCCGCACCGGATCGATCCGGTCTATCTGCCGGCGGCGCCGGACGAACAGGCCCTGCGCGGACTGGCTGCCGACGCGGCTGCCTATGACGCGCTGCTGCTCGCAGACGGCGAAATCTGGCTGCCGGAGGACGGCGCGCCGATCGCCTCCTGCGCGCGCCCAATTATTCTGCCCCGTGTACATAGCGCCGCTTCCCTGCTGCTTGGCCCGGCCCGCTACCGCCGCCTGTTCCGCCGGTTTGACGGCGGCGTGTGCTGGCGGCTGCCGCTCTGCCCCGAGCCGCTGTTTGACAGCGCGCGCGGCGATTGCGCGTGTCTTTGTTATATTGCGGACGCCTCGCTCGGCCTGCCCGATGAAAGCCTTGCCGCACGCGCGGCCGCACAGGAAAACAACTGGGATTTTTTCGAGGAGGAAAGCGATTTGTCTCTGCTCGCGCGTCTTCTTTCAGGCGCATGGGACACGGACGCGTTTGACACGTTCGGCGCCTTGAGTGACCGCGCATAATGCAAAGCGATCCTGGAAAGAAAAACAGGGCGGGTCTAAAACCCGCCCTGTTTTCGCCATGCGGCGCGGTTTACTTGTCGGTCACAAACTCCTTAAACGACGTAGCCAGCCCCGCAAGCGACTGGATCTCGCTTGGAATGATGATCTTGGTGGCTTTGCCGTCCGCGGCCTTGGAGAACGCCTCCAGGCCCTTGATCCTGATGACGTTGTCGCTCGGATTCGCGTCGTTTAACATCCGCAGCGACTCCGCAAACGCCGTCTGAACCATCTTAATCGCTTCAGCCTCGCCCTGCGCTTCCCGGATTTTCTGTTCGCGGACGCCTTCCGCACGCAGGATCGCCGATTCCTTTTCAGCCTCGGCGCGTAAAATCGCAGATTCTTTTTCGCCCTCGGCCACCAGGATCTGGCTGTGTTTTTCACCTTCAGCACGCAGAATCGCTTCCCGGCGTTCGCGCTCCGCTTTCATCTGCTTTTCCATCGCGTCCTGGATTTCACGCGGCGGCAGAATATTTTTTAATTCGACGCGGTTGACCTTGATGCCCCATTTGTCCGTCGCCTCGTCGAGCGTGGCGGTGATCTTTGTATTGATGGTATCGCGTGAAGTCAGCGTGCTGTCAAGCTCCATCTCGCCGATGATATTTCTCAGCGTCGTCGCCGTCAGGTTTTCAATCGCGGACATCGGCCTCTCCACGCCATAGGTGAACAGCTTGGCGTCCGTCACCTGATAGAACACAACCGTGTCGATCTGCATGGTGACGTTATCCTTTGTAATCACAGGCTGCGGCGCAAAGTCGACCACCTGCTCCTTGAGCGAAACCTTTTTGGCGATGCGGTCGATAAACGGCACCTTGATGTGAAATCCCGTTTCCCATGTCCCGGCATATGTCCCCAGCCGTTCAACGACATAAACGGACGCCTGCGGGACAATTTTAATATTGCTGATTACAATGATCAGGATAATCAGCAGCAGAATCCCCAAAACGATCGGCATAATACAATCCTCCTCAATGTTTGTTTATTCACAAGGTTCAACGATCAATTTCACGCCGTCGATCGCAAGCACGCGCACTTTCGTATTTTCCGCGATGGCGTCTTTGCTTGTGGAGCGCGCGCTCCAGTCCAGGCCGTTCACCTTGACGCGGCCGGCGGCCAGGTCATTGTCGATCGCCTGGAGCACCACGCCCACCTGGCCAATGACGCTGTCCGCGTTTGTGCTCTGCTTTTTGACATGCAGCAGCTTTTTGGCGAGCGGGCGTGTCGCTGCCAGCAGCACCCCGGCCACAATTACAAAGATCAAAAGCTGCGACGGCCAGGGGATGTCGATCAAGGCTGTTACAAGGGCCGTTACGGCCGCGCCGATCGCCAACCAAATGGAAACAAGCTGGACGGTCAGGCCCTCCGCGACCGCAAAGGCGATCCCAAGCGCGAGCCAGATGATCGGTACATAGTTTAATTCCATGCTGGCAATCCTCCCTTCCTGATATACGGCCGGTCCCCACAGGAACCGTTGTGTTTATGATACCATGTCCGCGAAGCGGCATGGTATAGCTGTTTGCCCTGCATATATTGTACCACATTTCATGCTTATTTCACAATACGCGAATGAATTCCTATTCTGAAATTTCTGCCTACACGGATTTTTCGCAGCGCGTCATTGCGCTCTATCTTGTCCGATCGAACGCGCACGCGCCCAATCGCCCCCATACGTCCGACTGGCCGTTCTTGCCGGAGCATTGCCCTGCATGCTGTGTGGCCTTTCTTTCAAAAAAGCCCCCGCGTGAAGCGACATGCTTTGCGCGGGGGCTTTGATATATGTGTTTTAACGATAGATGGTCACGCGGATCACATCCTCAACGGCGCGCAGCTTGGCGGCCAGCTCATCGGTCGGCGCGCCCTTGAGATCGATCATCGTGTACGCGTAGTTCTGACGCGATTTATTTGTCAGATTTTCAATATTCATACCCGCGTCGGAAATCAGCACAGAAATTTTCGTCAGCATCGCGGGAATATTCCGGTGAATCAGCGCAACACGGAAATCACCGCTGCGCGGCATTGAAACGGACGGCATATTGACGGAATTTTTGATGTTCCCATTTTCCAGATAGTCGACCAGTTCCTCCGCCGCCATACGGGCGCAGTTATCCTCGCTTTCCGGTGTGGATGCGCCCAGATGCGGAATCGCCATAACGCCGGGATGGCCGAGCAGCTCGTCGCTCGGAAAATCTGTGAAATAGCAGCGGATCTGTTTTTCCTCCAGCCCGGCGAGCAGATCCTCATTGATAACCAGATCGCCGCGCGCAAAGTTGAGCAGGCGCACGCCATGGCGCATCATCTGAATGGACTGCGAATTGATCATGCCCTTTGTTTCCGGCGTGGAAGGAATATGCAGCGTGATAAAATCACAGTTTTCATAGATCTCCTTCAGGCTGGCCGCGCGGCGGATGCTGCGCGAAACGTTCCAGGCTGTCTCAACCGACATATACGGGTCGTATCCCCAGACCTCCATATCAAGATGGCGGGCAAAATTCGCTATGCGCGCGCCGATCGCGCCCAAACCGACCACACCGAGCGATTTTCCGGCCAGCTCCGGACCAACAAACTGCGATTTTCCCTTTTCAACCAACTTGGGCACCTCGTCGCCCTGTCCTTTGAGCGTCTGCGCCCACTCCATCGCTGGGTATACCCTGCGTGCGGACATCAAAAGCGCGCAGATCACCAGCTCCTTAACAGCGTTGGCGTTGGCGCCGGGGGTGTTGAATACGACGATGCCCTGCTCGCTGCACCGCTCCACAGGGATGTTGTTGACTCCCGCGCCGGCGCGCGCGATGGCCGCAAGCTCGGGACCGAGCTCCATATCGTGCATTGCGGCCGACCGGACCAAAATGCCGTTGGGAATCTCGACATGGTCGCCGCAAACATATTTGCTGCGGTCAAATACATCCATTCCATAGGGGCTGATCTTATTAAGCGTTTTAATATGATACATATCAGGCGTTCTCCTTTTCAAAGCGCGCCATCAGCGCAGCCAGCTTTTCGACGCCTTCAACCGGCATCGCATTGTAAATGGAAGCGCGCATACCGCCCACGGAACGATGGCCCTTCAGGTTGATAAATCCGGCTTTTTTCGCCTCAGCGACAAATTTGGCGTCAAGTTCGTCGCTGCCTGTCACAAACGGGATGTTCATCAGCGAGCGGTCCTCGGGGACGACTGTACCTTTAAACAGCTTTGAGCTGTCCAGGAAATCATAAAGTAGTTTCGCTTTTTTCTCATTGACCGCCTGCATGGCTTCCAGCCCGCCAATTTCGTGCTTTAGCCATTCGAGCACCAAGCCGCAGATGTAAATTGCATATGTTGGCGGCGTATTGTACATGGAGCCATTCTCAACATGGGTTGTGTAATTAAACATAGTCGGCGTTGTTTCACGCGCGCGTCCGATCAAATCCTCGCGTATAATCACTACCGTCAGTCCAGCAGGCCCCATATTCTTCTGTGCACCCGCATAAAGCAGACCGAACCGCCCGACATCGATCGGCTGCGACAGCACGCACGATGAAATATCGGCGACAAGCGGCACGTTTCCCGTTTCCGGGAGCTCATGCCAGAGTGTTCCATAGATCGTGTTATTCAGACAGATATGAAAATAATCGGCGTCCGGCGTAAAGGAAGCCGGGTCCAGCTTGGGGATATAAGAGAAGGTTCGATCCTTGGAGGAAGCGATCGCCTTACAGGAGCCATAACGCGACGCCTCCTGGTACGCTTTCGTCGCCCACTGTCCGGTCAGGACAAAATCAGCCTTCCCGGAACCGTTTAACAGATTGAGCGGGATCATCGCAAACTGGCTTGACGCGCCGCCCTGTAAAAACAGCACCTTATAATTGTCCGGGATATTCATAACTTCGCGCAGCAGCGCCTCGCAATGGTCAATGATGGCCTGATACTCCTTGGAACGATGGCTCATCTCCATGACCGATTCGCCCGTTCCCTGATAGTCGAGCATTTCAGACGCTGCGCGCTTGAGCACCGCCTCCGGCAGCATCGAGGGGCCTGCCGAGAAATTGTAAACCCTTCCCAATATAATTACCTCCCTGTGTTCAAATTTGGCCCAACATCCATTTTATATGGACCATACCCGAAAAAAATCATTACCGTCATTATATTTCGATTTCGCGTATTCGTCAATCCTGCTGGGCGCGGCGTAACGATTCCCCTCCAGACGTTCCGGCGTGCGCCGGATACGCTTGCACCAAACAGGGGTGGGGATAATATAAGGGGAGGGGCAGTGACCCTCCCCTTATGAGGCGCGAAAAGGGGCGCTGCCGCAGCCTGTCCGCGCCCGGCGCTATAGCGCCGGAAGGCTCCGAATAGCCGGCGGGCAAGCGTAGCGGCCGGCGGTGAGCGAACCGCACACGGATTGCCCACGTCCCCGGTCACGCGCCTGCAATCCGCCCCCGGTCCATCACAATTGTCTCGTCGCACAGGCCCGCAGCCTCGTCGGCGTCCGAAGTCAGCCACAGCACAGCCGCGCCGTTTTGCAGCAGTTTGTTTACCTCAAAATAGAGGCGCATCCGCGCCGGGATATCGACGCCGGCCGTCGCGTCACAAAGAATATAAACAATACCGCGGCGGCGTATGGCGCGTTCGACCAGCTCGCGGCGGCGGTTGCCGCCGGTGATGTATTCCCCGCGCTCGCGCATACCAATATAAGCGCCGAAGGTGCGGCCCAGCCGCTTGGTAAAGATTTCCCATCCAACGCTTGCGCGCACGCCCAGTCCGTCGCGCCGGCCGCCCTGCGAAGCCTGATCATAGGAGCGGATCAGCGCTTCATCCTGTGCGTCGAGCGCAAGCACGACGCCTGCGTTCATTGCCGCGACCGGCGAACGCGGCTCCAGCGGCCTGCCGCCGACATACAACGTTCCCGTATATTCATACAGCCCCGCCAAAGCGCGCGCAAGCCCCTCCTTGCCGCACCCCGCTGCGCCTGTCAAAGCAATGATCTGCCCGCGCCGCAGCGTCAGTGATACGTCCGAAAAGTCCGGCCCGCACAGATGTTCGGCGCGCAACGCCTCGTCTCCCAATTCAACCGGTTCCCGTTTGTAGAGATCTTTGGCTTTGATGCCATAGACCGCTTCGATCAGCGCAGCCTTATCAAATGTACTGGCCGGAGCCTCGCGCACAAGCGCGCCCTCCTCCATCACACATACCGTATCTGCCACGGCAAGCACCTCATCGAGATCGTGCGAGATAATCAAAAACGATTTGCCGCGCGCTTTCAGTCCGTTGACCGCATGATACAGGCATTGCTTTTCCTCTGCATTCAGATGCGTCGACGGCTCATCCAGTAAAAAAATCTTTGCATTCTCAGAGATGCACGCGCGCGCGATCTGAATCAACTGGCGCTGTGCCGGACTGAGCGCAGACGCCGGCGCGCGCGGATCAATCGACAACCCCATATCACGAAACAATTCCTGCGCGGCGGCGATCATACGCCTGTTGCTGATCACCGGCAGGCCCGATGCACGCAGCTCCTGCCCAAAAAAGATGTTTTCATAGACCGACAGATTCATAAATAACTGCTGGTTCTGCGCCGTCAGGATCAGACCATTGGCGGTGGCCTCCGTCGTATTGCGGATCGCTGTGCGGCGGCCATCTATATATATCTCTCCGCTATCCGCCTCAAATACGCCCATCATTACCGAAAACAACGTGCTTTTACCCGAGGCATTGCGCCCTACGATGGCGCATACCTCCCCTTCGCGCAGCGTCAGGTCAATATCATGCAGATAAAATTCACTGTTGATCCGGCGGCATAAACCGCGCAATTCCAGAATCGTGCGTTTTTCCATCGGTACCATCACCCCTTGGCCGCCCCGCTATCGGCTCGCGGCTTCCAAAACCGCCGCGGCTTTTGCCACGTCAAGGCCCTTGTCCTCGTCAAATTTCCCGCGCCCCAGATAGGCGCCGAGCTTTGAAAGCTTAATGACGTTGTCCGCCTTGAGAAAGCTTTCCGTTTTTTTGCCGCCGACAGTTATAACAGCGACGCTGTCGACGTTCACCCTGTATCCCGCCTCGCGCAGCAATGTGATGACGCGGCCGGAGCACTGCTGCGCATGAATACGCGGATTGTCGGCGGCATACCGCTTGCCGCCGTCGTTGATAATCCATTGCTTGTCGTCGTTGGCGCCGTAATATTCGCCGCCATAGCACAAATCATATACAAGCAGCACGCCGAAATAACCCACCAACACATGATCGGCCCAACCGGACAGCCCTCCTGAAACAAGCCGCACATTGTCCAGCACGCGAAAGCCGCGCGGCGCTGCAAATGTACGCAGCCGTTTGGATACTTTACGCTTTTCATTTTCGACCGTATCGGGATGCGCCTTTTTATAAATAAAAAGCGCGACGCCAATGATGAACACCACGGCGCAAAGCGCCAGAAAAATCATTTGTCCTGTTTGCATAATGTGTCTCCCCCCGCATATTGCGCAATGATCTGCACAACGCCGGACCGCGCAAAACCATCCGCAGATCATCCAGCCCCTTCACCGGTATGGCCGGTTATGATGAAGCTATTGTATCATAGATTGCCCCGCTTTGGCAACCGCATGGCTTCCAAAAGACGGCGCTTGACGAATCGCGCTGATGCGGTATACTATTAACAGCCGGTTTCAGTACGCCTGCAAAGGCGAAAGCGCCGCCTCTGCGGCTGCTAGCCATGGCGGCCGCAAGTCTGTCCCTGGCCACGGCGCTTTTATTTCTGTTTATGCCGCGCAAGTGCGGCGGAATGGGGGATATTTATGATTCAATATATACGGCGTCTCGCGCTGTGCTGTGCGCTGCTCGCCAGCCTGAGCCTGGCCGCCTGCGGCGGCAATCAGCCTGCCGCCGACAGCGGCGTGGCCGTCATGCGGACAGGGCCTGTTGTCAGCGAGCCCGACCCGGAGGCCGCCATTGAAAAAATTTATGAAACGGTTGCGATCGACGGCCTGTCCAATGCTTCCGAGGAGGATTTGACGGACAAGTTCTTTATTGATACGTTGCTTCTGGATGAGTTTTATGTTCGTTATTCCTCGGGCCGGTTCGGCGTGGCTGATGTGTTTATTCTCAAGCCGTCAAGCCAGAACGACGCGCCCAAGGTGCGCGAGATGCTGGAAAGCGTCAAGCTTTCACGGATTAAGGAATTTGAAAATTATGATGTTTACGATTCCTATCAGATCGCGCAGGACGCCCAGATATTTGAGCAGGGCGGCTATATTATCATGCTGACGCTTGCTGATACCGAGCGCGCGCGCACGATCATTGATCAGTATATTCCGCGCACCTGATAACGGCGCGCCGAAAGGAGCCGACCCATGTCCAAAGCGAATCCGGCCGGCCGCGTCGCCCTCTTTGACGAGGTGCGCGGCCTGTGCCTGATCCTGATGGTGTTTTATCATGCCATGCTCGATCTCGTTACAAGCGGCCTCAATCTGACATGGTTTTTTTCACCGGTTATGCAGCGGTTTTTGCAGCCGGCTGTCGCCGGTACCTTTATCTTTATTTCCGGCGCGGTCAGCCGCTATTCGCGCAGCAACCTGCGGCGCGGGATGGCGGCGCTCGCCTGTGCCTTCTCTGTGACGGCCGTCACCTTCTTTGCCATGCCGGCCACGCCCGATCTCTTCGGCATTCTGCATCTTTTGGGCGTGTGTATGCTGCTGTTTATTCCGCTGCGGCCGCTGCTTGACCGGATCCAGCCCGCCGCCGGCGTTTGTCTGTTCGCAGTCTGCTTTTTGGCAACGTACAATCTTCCCTGGCATATCGCTGGTATGGGGCCGCTGTCCGTGCGGCTGCCGGACGCGCTGTATACAAATCCGTATCTGTTCTGGCTCGGCCTGCCTGCGCCGGGATTTGTCTCCGCTGATTATTTCCCGTTTTTCCCATGGGCGTTTGTATTTTTCGCCGGGTCCTGCTTTGGCGTTTTGGCAAAGAAAAAACGCCTGCCGGCGGTGTTTTACCGCGGGCATTGCGCCGCGCTTTCATGGATTGGGCGTCATTCCCTGTTGATCTATCTGGCTCATCAGCCCCTGCTGATCGGCCTGTTTGCCATCGTGCTCCCGCTGTTCGGCTATCAGGTCGCGTTTTAACAGCCTGTAACCATTTTTTACGCACGGGATTTAAGGGTTGAAGGAGCTGACTTTATTATGATTATTGAACGGCTTGACGGTTGCTTTTCGGTCTGTAAGCTTCCAGATTTTTCACTGGTCGATTGGTCAGACCCTCTTCTCTTTCTGGCTAGGACGGACGCCGAATACTCCCTCGTCTGTTCGACTGGCCGGGCGCCTGCGAACGCTTGCTCCTGTGAACATGGGTGGCGCGCGCTGCGCATTGCGGGGACGCTTGATTTTTCACTGACCGGTGTGCTTTCCAGACTTACCGCGCTCCTGGCCGCTGCCCAAATTCCTGTCTTTGCAGTATCAACATATGACACGGATTACATCCTGACGCGTGAAACTGATTTTGACCGCGCCATTCACGTGCTTGCCAACGGAGGCTACACGATCGCATGTCAACAGAACACTGCGGACTGTTTTTAGGGGGCGCACTCCCCTCCCATGGACAAAAAAAGGGACCGGATGTCCTGACATCCGGTCCGAATCTGTTTGAGGTGTGTTTTGAGGAGGGTAGAGATACTCAAGATATTTGCGGCTAATCTTGAGTACGTTTTTATTATACCCCAATTCAAAATTTGTTTGTTACGGACTTATGTCTGAATTATAAAAAAAAGTGATATCTTCTCTTAACAAACTATAAATACCGGTAACATATGTTTCAAAATTGTGCGCTGTTTTACCTGTGGCGTCAGCGATAGCAGGAAGGAATTTGCATTCTATTTTTCTCTTTGTTATAATATCTTCTGGATGCTTTTCCAAAAGCTCGACAGCTCAACGCTTGCAGGCAGCATGCCAGCCACGCGGCGTCCGTCACGGATTATTTTGCCGGTGGAACAGCCGCCTCTGAACAGGCTCTTGCAGCCTGCATAAACGCAGTATCTGCCCCACTGTTCGCGGCGCAGCCGACTAAAGTTTTTTGGCATACTTTTTTTCAAAAAAGGTATGAAGTTTTTCGCTGAGGCCTTTTTTCAAAAAGGCCGGAAAGAAGGAGGGGCCATGCGGGATCTGAACGCCAAGGAAGCAGCTGTGCTCGAGGTTGTCCGTGACGCAATCGATCACGGGCTTGCCCCAAGCGTGCGGGAAATATGTGCACGCCTTGGTATGAAATCTACATCGACCGCACATCGCTATTTAAAAAGCCTTGAAGAAAAAGGATATATTGAACGTAAAGGCCGCCTTAATAGGGCGATCCGCCTGCCATGCGACGATGTGACGCGCGTCCCGCTTGTTGGCACAGTGACAGCCGGCCAGCCAATCCTTGCTGTTGAATCCATTGAAGCGTATCTTCCCGTACCGGTACGCAGCGACGCCAAGGAGCTGTTTGCGCTGCGTGTGCGCGGCTCCAGCATGATCAAAGCAGCTATCCTGGACGGCGACATTGTTATAGTACAGCGGCGTGACAACGCCGATAACGGCGATATCGTAGTTGCGCTGATCGGCGACGAGGCTACAGTCAAGCGGTTTTTCCGTGAAAAAAACCGCTACCGCCTCCAGCCGGAAAACGACGCGATGGAACCGATTTATACGGATCATGTGACAATTCTCGGCCAGGTGGTTGCACTGATCCGTGAATTTTGACAGACCCCGCGTTGGGCAGCCACAGCTCATACAGCAGCCTTTGAAAGGACTGAACAGAATTTGATTAAAGCAATTTTTTTCGATATTGACGGCACGCTTGTCAGCTTTCAAACGCACACCATTCCGGAAAGTGCCAAGCGTGCGCTCTGCACTGCGCATGCACATGGCGTGCGTCTTTTTATTGCAACGGGACGTCACAGGCTACTTTTAAAGGAAGGAAATATCCTGGGGGATCTTCCGTTTGACGGATATGTGACCTTAAATGGGCAGTACTGTTACACAAGGGACGGTCAGATGATCCATGAGCAGTGCGTCGATCCCACGGACATCGCAGGTCTGCTCGCGCGCCTTGAGGAAAAATCGAGCGCTTGCCTGCTGATCGAACGTGACCGGATGTATGCTAATCTGATCAATGAACACGTCAAACGGGCCTGGTCGGCGGTTAAATTTTCCATACCTCCGATAGGGGACGTCCGCCAAGCTCTGCACAATCATATCTATCAAATCAATCTATTCCTGCCGCAGGAGCAGGAAGCTTTCTATATGGACGCTATGCCGCACAGCATTGCGACGCGCTGGAGTCCATATTTCTCAGATATCGGGCCGCGCGGTGGTTCCAAAGCAGTCGGAATTGAAAAGCTTGCTGCACATTTTTCCATCCCGATGTCGGATGTCATGGCGATTGGCGACGGGGAGAATGACATCGATATGTTACGCGCAGCTGGTATTGGCGTCGCTATGGGTAATGCCAGCGACGCTGTTAAAAAAGTGGCCAACTATGTAACGACTGATGTTGATCATGATGGTATCCTCAACGCCTTTAAACAATTCCTGCCGTTTATTTTTTAACAGAACCAATCTCCTATAAAGATAATAATTATTTTTGATTGAATGAGCATCTGGGATCTTCGGCCTGGATGCTCATCATTTAGATCATTTTATATAATAAAAAGCCTTCACTATAAAGTGAAGGCTTTTTGTGCTGGCGAAGACCTATCTTCCCAGGTAGTCACCCACCAAGTATTGTCGGCACAACTGAGCTTAACTACTGTGTTCGGGATGGGAACAGGTGGGACCTCAGCGTAATAAACACCAGCAATTGGCTCCCCAAGTTGGACTCGAACCAACGACCCTGCGGTTAACAGCCGCATGCTCTACCGGCTGAGCTATTGAGGAATATAAAAGAAGATGGATGCCGCAGCATGAGAAACATACTGCGGCAAGTGCTGGCAAAGACCTATCTTTCCAGGCAGTCACCCGCCAAGTATTGTCGGCACAACTGAGCTTAACTGCTGTGTTCGGGATGGGAACAGGTGGGACCTCAGCGTAATAAATACCAGCTATGGAAACGACATATTTCACCGACAGAAGTACCCTTCCGCATCGCCTGCCGTAAAGGCTCTGTATATATCATCCACCGCACATAGGCGGCTATGACCTCTGGTGACCCGTGCGGGAATCGAACCCGCGTTACCGGCGTGAGAGGCCGGTGTCTTAACCGCTTGACCAACGGGCCGTCTCGTGCGTCCCCTCGAAAGGATTGCCTTCCTCCGGTACCGCTCTTCTTTGGCCCCCTTCGGCCGGAACCTCTATCGCAAGCGCCCTAAAGGCACAGCTTCTTCTGGTGCGCCATCAGGGACTCGAACCCGGGACCCGCTGATTAAGAGTCAGCTGCTCTACCAACTGAGCTAATGGCGCATGTCTCTTCACACACCCTCAAAATCGAACAATGAAACTTCCCTGCTTTCAAAACCAAGCTTCGCCTGGTCAAGCCCTCGACCGATTAGTACCGCCTTGCTGCACGCCTCACGACGCTTCCACATGCGGCCTATCAACCTTGTAGTCTTCAAGGGGTCTTACCTGATTACTCAGTGGCATATCTTATCTTGAGGCCGGCTTCACGCTTAGATGCCTTCAGCGTTTATCCGATCCGTACTTAGCTGCCCAGCTGTGCCGTTGGCACGACAACTGGTGCACCAGAGGTACGTCCATCCCGGTCCTCTCGTACTACCACCCTCAAAATCGAACAATGAAACTTCCCTGCTTTCAAAACCAAGCTTCGCCTGGTCAAGCCCTCGACCGATTAGTACCGCCTTGCTGCACGCCTCACGACGCTTCCACATGCGGCCTATCAACCTTGTAGTCTTCAAGGGGTCTTACCTGATTACTCAGTGGCATATCTTATCTTGAGGCCGGCTTCACGCTTAGATGCCTTCAGCGTTTATCCGATCCGTACTTAGCTGCCCAGCTGTGCCGTTGGCACGACAACTGGTGCACCAGAGGTACGTCCATCCCGGTCCTCTCGTACTAGGGACAGCTCCTCTCAAATATCCTGCGCCCACGACAGATAGGGACCGAACTGTCTCACGACGTTCTGAACCCAGCTCGCGTACCGCTTTAATTGGCGAACAGCCAAACCCTTGGGACCGAATTCAGCCCCAGGATGCGATGAGCCGACATCGAGGTGCCAAACCTCCCCGACGATGTGGACTCTTGGGGGAGATCAGCCTGTTATCCCCAGGGTAGCTTTTATCCGTTGAGCGATGGCATTTCCACTCACATACCACCGGATCACTAACTCCAACTTTCGTTACTGCTCGAACTGTCGCTCTCGCAGTTAGGCTGGCTTTTGCGTTTACACTCTYTGGCATGGTTTCCGTCCATGCTGAGCCAACCTTTGAGCGCCTCCGTTACCTTTTTGGAGGCGACCGCCCCAGTCAAACTGCCCGCCTAACACTGTCCCCCGACCGGATTCACGGCCGCAGGTTAGAATTTCAGCACCTCAAGAGTGGTATCCCAACGTCGGCTCCAGCAACACTGGCGTGCTGCCTTCTCTGCCTCCCACCTATCCTGTACATGAAATACCGAAATCCAATATTAAGCTGCAGTAAAGCTCCATGGGGTCTTTCCGTCTTGTCGCGGGTAACCGGCATCTTCACCGGTACTACAATTTCGCCGGGCGGGCTGTTGAGACAGTGTCCAGATCGTTACACCATTCGTGCGGGTCAGAACTTACCTGACAAGGAATTTCGCTACCTTAGGACCGTTATAGTTACGGCCGCCGTTTACCGGGGCTTCAATTCAGAGCTCTCACTCCTCCTCTTAACCTTCCGGCACCGGGCAGGTGTCACCCCATATACGTCATCTTTCGATTTAGCATAGAGCTGTGTTTTTGCTAAACAGTCGCCTGGACCTATTCTCTGCGGCTCCCTTTCAGGAGCACCCCTTTTCCCTAAGTTACGGGGTCAACTTGCCGAGTTCCTTAACAACCCTTCTCCCGTTGGCCTTAGAATTCTCTTCCTGTCTACCTGTGTCGGTTTGCGGTACGGGTGCCTCAGATATTCACAGAGCTTTTCTCGCCTGCCGCCAAGTATGCTTCCCTACTATATTTCAGTCCCTTTCGCCCGGGGCTACCAACGCCCGGGTCATACCCTTTGACAGTGTCCCTCTGCTTAAATCCTCCGGCAGCTACGGAATCTCTACCGTATGTGCATCGGCTACGCCTTCCGGCCTCACCTTAGCTCCCGGCTTACCCGGAGCGGACGAACCTTCCTCCGGAAACCTTAGACTTTCGGCCAATATGATTCTCACATATTTCTCGCTACTCATTCCGGCATTCTCACTCGTATACAGTCCACATGCGCTTCCGCTCATACTTCACCCCGTATACGACGCTCCCCTACCATCCCTTTCGGAATCCCAAGCTTCGGTTACACGTTTAGCCCCGTTGAATTTTCGGCGCAGAGTCACTCGACCAGTGAGCTATTACGCACTCTTTTAATGAGTGGCTGCTTCTAAGCCAACATCCTGGTTGTCTGTGCAACTCCACATCCTTTTCCACTTAACGTGTATTTGGGACCTTAGCTGTGGGTCTGGGCTTTTTCCCTTTCGACCACGAGACTTATCTCACGTAGTCTGACTGCTGTACATCAATTATCCGGCATTCAGAGTTTGATAGGGTTCAGTAACCTCTCGGCCCCTAGCCCATTCAGTGCTTTACCTCCGGTAATCTAATACAACGCTAGCCCTAAAGCTATTTCGGGGAGAACCAGCTATCTCCGGGTTCGATTGGAATTTCTCCGCTATCCACACCTCATCCGCCGCCTTTTCAACGGAGGTCGGTTCGGTCCTCCATGGGATTTTACTCCCACTTCAACCTGGACATGGATAGGTCACCCGGTTTCGGGCCCTATGCATGCAACTCTACGCCCTATTCAGACTCGGTTTCCCTTCGGCTCCACGCCTTAAGCGCTTAACCTTGCTGCATACATACGCTCGCCGGACCATTCTACAAAAGGTACCATATCACACTTTGACGTGCTCTATGTGCTTGTAGGCGCAGGGTTTCAGGTGCTMTTTCACTCCCCTCCCGGGGTGCTTTTCACCTTTCCTTCACAGTACTATTCTCTATCGGTCACTGGGGAGTATACTTACGGAATCTCGGTTGATTTCTCTTCCTCGCCCTACTTAGATGTTTCAGTTCAGGCGGTTCCCCTGACATACCTATGGATTCAGTATGCCATGACGGATCGTTACATCCGCCGGATTGCTCCATTCAGACATCCACGGATCAAGGCTTATTTGCAGCTCCCCGTGGCTTTTCGCAGCTTATCACGTCTTTCGTCGGCTCCCAGTGCCAAGGCATTCACCCTGTGCCCTTTGTAGCTTGACCATGCTTGAATCTTGGTTCTCTTTCGGCTTTATTGTAGTGCTTATACCCTTCTTTTATGATATTTGCATTACATAAAACTTTCTTGCAGTTTTGTTTCATTGTTCAATTTTCAAGGTGCGTTCTTCAAAGCCTTTCGGCTTTGTTGGTGGAGATGAGGAGGATCGAACTCCTGACCCCCTGCGTGCAAGGCAGGTCCCTGTCTGACCAGAGTCCGCCGGCTCTCTGCCGGCTTCGCTCCTTAGAAAGGAGGTGATCCAGCCGCACCTTCCGATACGGCTACCTTGTTACGACTTCACCCCAGTCATCAATCCCACCTTCGACAGCGCCCCCCTTGCGGTTAGGCTACTGGCTTCGGGTGTTACCGACTCCCATGGTGTGACGGGCGGTGTGTACAAGGCCCGGGAACGTATTCACCGCGGCATGCTGATCCGCGATTACTAGCAATTCCGACTTCATGCAGGCGGGTTGCAGCCTGCAATCTGAACTGAGACACTTTTTCGGGATTCGCTTCACCTCGCGATGTCGCCGCCCTCTGTTTAAGTGCCATTGTAGTACGTGTGTAGCCCAGGTCATAAGGGGCATGATGATTTGACGTCATCCCCACCTTCCTCCGTTTTGTCAACGGCAGTCTCATTAGAGTGCTCTTGCGTAGCAACTAATAATAGGGGTTGCGCTCGTTGCGGGACTTAACCCAACATCTCACGACACGAGCTGACGACAACCATGCACCACCTGTCTGGATGCCCCGAAGGGCTTCACCTATCTCTAGGCTATGCATCCGATGTCAAGACCTGGTAAGGTTCTTCGCGTTGCTTCGAATTAAACCACATACTCCACTGCTTGTGCGGGCCCCCGTCAATTCCTTTGAGTTTCAACCTTGCGGCCGTACTCCCCAGGTGGATTACTTATTGTGTTAACTGCGGCACGGAAGGGGTCAGTCCCCCCACACCTAGTAATCATCGTTTACAGCGTGGACTACCAGGGTATCTAATCCTGTTTGCTCCCCACGCTTTCGAGCCTCAGCGTCAGTTAAAGCCCAGCAGGCCGCCTTCGCCACTGGTGTTCCTCCTAATATCTACGCATTTCACCGCTACACTAGGAATTCCGCCTGCCTCTACTTCACTCAAGAACGGCAGTTTAGAACGCAGCCACCGGTTGAGCCGATGGATTTAACATTCTACTTGCCATCCCGCCTACGCTCCCTTTACACCCAGTAATTCCGGACAACGCTTGCTCCCTACGTATTACCGCGGCTGCTGGCACGTAGTTAGCCGGAGCTTCCTCTTTGGGTACCGTCATTTTCTTCCCCAAAGACAGAGGTTTACAATCCGAAGACCGTCTTCCCTCACGCGGCGTCGCTGCATCAGGCTTTCGCCCATTGTGCAATATCCCCCACTGCTGCCTCCCGTAGGAGTCTGGGCCGTGTCTCAGTCCCAATGTGGCCGTTCAACCTCTCAGTCCGGCTACCGATCGTCGCTTTGGTGGGCCGTTACCCCGCCAACTGGCTAATCGGACGCGAGCCCATCTTTCAGCGGATTGCTCCTTTGGTTGCAAGGACATGTGTCCCCGCAACTTCATGCGGTATTAGCAGCCGTTTCCGGCTGTTATCCCCCTCTGAAAGGCAGGTTGCTCACGTGTTACTCACCCGTCCGCCACTAAGCTTACACTCGTCCATCCGAAAACTTCAGAATGTAAGCCCCGTTCGACTTGCATGTGTTAGGCGCGCCGCCAGCGTTCGTCCTGAGCCAGGATCAAACTCTTTGATAATGGATAATGG
>NZ_VIQT01000003.1 GCF_010206195.1 Anaerotruncus colihominis
GTTAGAGGGTTTGGCTTTTGGTTTATTTGTATTTGTGCCTGCGTATTTAGTTGAAATTATGATTTCCATAATGCAAGGTGAATTTGAAAATCTTGAATTGTATGTAAGTTCTTATTCTGTTAACGGTACCATTGGCAACCAGACAGGCTTTCTTTTCTTTGCAATCTGTATTGTTGGAAATATTATCAATGTAATTATGGAAGAAGGCATTTTTAGAGGATTATTTCAAAAAATATTGGAAAAGAAATATTCCTTTATTATATCTTCCATTATTGCCGCAGGTCTGTTTGGATTATGGCATATCATGGCTCCCATCAGAAGTTATTATGACGGAACAATGAGTTATAAAGGTTTTGTTTTAAACTCTATATTACTGGTTGTTACATCAAGTTTAGTAGGCTTCGAATTTGCGCTGATGACAAAATTGACTCGCAGCTTGTATATGGCAATGGGACATCATTTCATAAACAATACGATTGTTAATATTCTCCATGTTGTGTCAAGTACAGGTATCGATAAATTTATGGTTGTAAGGATAAGCATTGCGCAGACTCTATCATTTGTAATTATATTGATTTGTTATATTGTTGCTCAACAAAAAGAACATCCGATAGGCAGCTAAAATAACAAAGAAAGCTCGGGGTAATCAAGGGGCGGCAACCTACAATACTGCCGCCCCTGTAAATTATAAATGTAGTCGAGATAAACGGCTCTACAAGCCGCCATTGACAGTTACCATCTGTTTTACTTTATGGCAGTCAAGATGTGGAAGCCTAAAAATGCTTACCCCCATTAGAAAATTTTTAAATCCGACGCTCCCCCCATACATTCGATAAACCTCACTGGCGATTTCGCGCATTTTATTTCGCATAGCAACAGGCTCTATACACTCGCATTTTGTTCCAAAGCCCAGCAAGTAGTTAATTGCAAGTTCGCTGATTGGCATATGTACCTGTGCAATATAATCGTTTTCATTCTCTCTTGTAAGGCAATCCTCTCCAAAACGAGAAATGATTTTGTCAAGAATATCCCCATGAACACGCAGCTTTATAGGCACAAGAGTATTGTCACTGAAACGCGCTTGTTTCATCTGTTCCGATGGAAATTGACGCAACTCAAAAAACTGTTCGTTAATCGTGATATTCTTCATCCGCAAAATTTTGAATGTACGAAAATCCTGCCTTATGAGACAAAAGCCCTGTAAATACCAGTCCTCACCCTTTAGCAATAAACAATAGGGTTCTATTGTTCGGCTTGTATCAGAATTTTTATTATCTTTATACTCAAACTGTAAAAGGAATTGTTGCTCCATTGCCTTTTGAATCAGTTGAATTCTTTTAAGAACACTTTCGGAGTAAAGCCAAGGAGAAAAATCAATTTTAATTTGATTTGCTTTGAAGTTTAGTTGCTCTTGTTTTTCTGGGGGAACCATCCCCTTGACCTTTGCTAAAGCTGTTGTAATTTCTTTGCTGGGCAGATTGCTTTGAATACTGCCCAACGCCATCAACAGGGCTGTAATTTCATTCATAGAAAACAAGTTTTTTTCGATCTTATAGGATTTTAGGATACTGACACCGTTCCCCGGCCCAGATAGCGCAACAATAGGAATACCTGCTTGATTGATGGAATCTAAATCTCTATAAATTGTGCGTGGAGATACCTCAAACATATTTGCCAATTCCTCGGCTTTGATTTTATCGCGCTCCAACAGTATCATAATAATTGCAATGAGCCTATCAATTTTCATAATTCAAATCCATTCGATTTTTTATTTCAATTATAAATTCTTGACATATAACTGTCAAGAATTTTATGCTATGATGGGCAAAAACAAAAAGGAGCGTAAACATGAAAAAATTTGAAGCACAAGTCAGCTTAATGACAGGAAAAAGCGATAAGGAAATATGGGATATCTGGACAGATATTGCGAATTGGACAAAATGGGATGATTCCACAAAAGTTGAAATCGACGGGGCGTTTCAAGTAGGCAGTACCATTCGCTGTCATACAGAGGGAGATGATGAGCCACGCTGCATGACCATTGTTTCTGTAAAGGAAAATGAGGAGTTTACAGACCAGACGGTTTTACCTTTTGGAAAAATCACGACCTCTCACATCATCAAATCCTTTGAAGGCAATATTCAAGTGACACATAAAATAGTGGCTGAGATGAATGATGATATGGCGGCTATGTTCGGAACGGAAATCTTCCCTCATATACAATCCGGCATTTTTGAGGCATTAAATCGTCTCGTTAACCTATAAAAAATCGGCGTTGGGACACTTGCCGTTCCCAACGCCTTTCTACAATAAGGGGAGAAATCATGGATACACCCGATACCACATAAGACAGCGGCTTGCCGCCATCCTGTTTAAGTTCCGTTTTGATGGATAGAAAGTATAAGAAAACGCTTTCATTTTTGGAAAAATAAATGTATAATAAAACAATGGAAAATCGGAATTTAATGGAGGATGTTTCAGATGGACAAAATAGATACGAAAGGACTTATATTAAGAATTTTTATACCCGCAATCGTTTTAAGTTTGATTTATTTGTTATTGGGAAATTTTTGCAACATACCGCACATACTACTATTTTGTATCTTGGGAACGCTTATATTGGTGCCAATGGAGTTAGGCATGATTTTATCTGCAAGCAAAAGGGAAAATGGAGCGTACTCACTTAAAAGTGCATTTGTTGGGCAAGAAAAATTACCGCTATGGAATATACTAATAATTGCACTTGTTTTCTTTGTAGTGACAGGATTGCTGTCGGTATTTGTTGCACCCTTAGAAAATCAGATTTTTGATAAGATGAGATCCACTTTACTTAGTAATTTACCGATCGGTTTTGATTGGACAAATTATGAATATATAAAATTGTTTTCCAAACCAATACTGATTTTAACCTGCATATATTATGGCATTTTTAATGGGCTAATTGCACCAATAACAGAAGAATTGTTTTTCAGAGGATATTTAACTTCACATTATAAAAAGCAATTCTCACTTCTCCCAATACTTATAGGAGTTTTGTTTTCACTCTATCATTTTTGGTTGCCTTTTAATAATATATTTCGTATATTAGCGTTTGCACCAGTTGCATATGTGGCATATAAGAAAAAGAATTTGTATATAAGTATATGTTTTCATTGTTTATGCAACCTATTCTCGGTAGTTGGTTTTGTAGTGACGGTATTGTGATAAGCTCCGATTTATAAAATCAAAGCCAGCTAAAAACTGAATAACTGCTGTACATGCAGAACGGCGCGCCAAGACAGGAAATCGAGGAAAGGGTTTCCTGTCTTTTTACGCCCGTTTTGGCTATCCCCAGCTTTACAGCAGAAGAAAATAGAGCCGCAAAGCTGGCGCAATCCCAGCCCCGCAAGCCGGTGGAAAACGGCAAAAGCCAGCACAGCGCAGCCCGCCACTTTCTTAGAGCAGGATTCTACATAGCCATACTCCGAGCGTTAGAAGCGTCGCTGGCATTTGGTAAGGCTGCCTTAAATGAGCGGAGATGAAACTCCCCTGACCTTGTCCTAACAAGCGTCCGCAATTGCCATTCATTTGAATGATGTTATAATAGTGGACTTGCCGCTGTTCATATAGTATATTAGCCATTCTTGAAAGGGGGTTAATTATGAAAAACAACAAAAAATCCAAGAGCATTTGTAGTAGTGTTTTTAAAAGCGGCGAAAGCACGACTACCACAAGCCAATTCACACAAAAATGGATTGAGCTTATCAATAAAATTGAAAAGAATAAAGGAATAGCCGCAGTACGGCAATAATAACAAGCCTCCTCTTTTATAGTATAACATAAATGAGGCGGCCTGTTCCTATCTCCAAGGAAATATGAACATGAAAGTAGCTATTTACTGCCGCTTATCCGAAGAAGATAGAAACAAGCAATTTGAAACCGACGACAGCAACAGCATACAGAATCAAAAAACGATGCTGCTGCAATACGCTATGGAACAGGGATGGGAACTTTACAACATTTACAGCGACGACGACTATACCGGGTCAGATCGACGGCGTCCAGAATTTAACCGTTTGCTAAAAGACGCTGAACAGCGCAGATTTGACATTATTTTATGTAAGACGCAATCGCGGTTTACCCGCGAATTGGAGCTTGTCGAAAAGTACATACACGGACTTTTTCCTATTTGGGGTATTCGCTTTATCAGCATTGTTGACAACGCAGATACCGCAAACAAGGGAAATAAAAAATCCCGTCAAATCAACGGGCTTGTCAATGAATGGTACTTAGAGGATATGTCCGAAAATATCCGCAGCGTTTTAACCAACAGACGGAAAAACGGATTTCATATCGGCGCATTTGCTCTATACGGTTATAAGAAAGATCCCGACCAAAAGGGGCATTTAATAATTGACGAGGAAGCCGCCGCCGTTGTCAGAGAGGTTTTTACCTTGTTTTCACAGGGTTATGGAAAGACAGCAATCGCCCGTATGCTCAATGATAGGGGCATACCAAATCCAACAGAATATAAGCGTCTGCGTGGTCTGCGATACCAACAGCCGAAAACGAAAAACAGCACTCTTTGGAAATACTTTTCTATTTCCAATATGTTGGTAAATGAAATCTATATCGGCAATATGGTACAAGGAAGGTATGGCAGCGTTTCCTATAAAACAAAGCAAAATAAGCCGCGCCCCAAAAGCGAATGGTATATTGTTAAGGGGACGCACGAACCAATTATTGACCGCGAGTTATGGAACAGAGTGCAAGCATTAGTCGCAGAGAGGGCAAAACCCTTTGACGCTGGCACAATCGGTTTATTTGCAAGAAAAGCCCGTTGCGCCAACTGCGGCTATACAATGCGCTCATCTAAAACTGCGCCGGGGCGTGGAAGCAAGCACTATTTACAATGCTCAAATCGCCATGCAGCGAAAGACGCTTGTATTGGTTCTTTTATTTCTGTCGATAAATTGGAGAGGCTTGTCATTGATGAGTTAAACCGACTATCGGCTGAATACCTTGATAGGGATGCATTGGAACAAAATATTGAGTTTTGCGGAAATTTGCAAGGGCAAAAAAAACGTCTGCTCTCTGACCTTACCATTTATCAAAAAAAGATTGATGAATATTCAAAGGGTATTCGGGAGCTTTACATGGATAAGGTAAAGGGCTTGATTTCCGAAAGTGATTATGTGGATATGTCAAAAGGCTTTATCACAGAGCGCGACCGTATAGAACGTGTGATTGCTGACGGAAAAAAGCGGTTAGCTGAAATCGAAGAAAAACAAGCGGCGGGCGACAATCGCCGCGAACTGATTGAACAATACACCAACCCGGAACATCTTACCCGCGAAATTGTGGAAACGCTGATTGATTATATATCTGTCGGCAAGCGCATTCCGGGAACAAGGGACGTTCCGATTGAAATTCACTGGAACTTTTAAGGCTTGTTTGAAAACAGCCCCTGATCAAAAAGTTGTTCTTATATGATTGCAGCAGAGCAGAAAGCCCGCAAAACGTATGACAATATCCTGCGTCTTGCGGATGACCCCGATGTACGCGATCCGATCAAATTCCTGCGCGAGCGCGAAATTGTACACTTCCAGCGTTTCGGCGACGCTCTGCGCATCACCCAGGAGAACACGAACGCAAAGAACTTCTATGCGTTTAACCCGAGCTTTGATAAAGCCTGCAACCCGCCCGACAAGCTGTTCTCGCCGCCATGTACTGCGTCTGGAGAGGGGAAAACCGTTGTTAACGCGGCCGAATCGGCCTGTGCGTCCACAGCCTGCCGCGACCGCGCCCCGTCAAATGCCCGCGGCCGGTGCGCAGCCCCCGTCTGCGGACGTACAAACACGGCGCAGGCGAACACCTGCGCACGCGCCGCTGCACCCGCCTGCGGCTGTATGTCAACTGCTGCGGCTGCAAATACATGCGACTGCCCCGCTACAGCAGTTGCGGATAACTGCCAGGCCGAGCCCGCCTGCGGCTGCGCCGCTGCAAAGCCTGCACCTGCCTGCGGCTGCGCCGCTGCAAAGCCTGCGCCCGCCTGCGGCTGCGCCGCTGCAAAACCTGCGCCTGCCTGCGATTGTCCGGATACGGCGCCGGCCGCCGCACCGATTTTCCAATCGTGTGAGCCGGAGCCGATCGGCTTCAAAAACTGCGGCTGCGCTCCAATCGCTGCTCCGTATGTAGTGCCCAAGCGCAGCAAACACAGCGATTGCGGCTGCGGCTGACGGTCCGTGCGCTCAATCACGCAAAAAGAGCCTTTGCAAGCGCAAAGGCTCTTTTTATTTGCTGGTTTATGACACTTATTCCGCCGTATGACCTACTGATTCAAGAAGCGCGTTGGCGAGCGCCTCCAGCTCGACTGCTTTATCAGCGTGCAGCGATGAGGCCATCGAAAGCCGTTCGTTGAGAACAGTCATGTCCTTCATTTCCTCGTCGATGAACTTCTGCATCAAATCGCCCGATTTGCAGGCCCAGGAACCATTTTCGATCAGGGCGAAGGTCCTGTTTTGCAGGTTCAGCGCCTTCATATCAATCAGGAAGTTGTGCATAACCGGATAAATGCCCAGATTATACGTCACAGAAGCAAGCACGATGTGACTGTACTTAAACGCCTCGGAGATCAGGGTGGAGACATGCGTATTGGAGACATCGTAAAGGGCCACCTTGGTCAAACCTTTGTCGCACAGCCGTGCGGCCAGAGCCTGCGCAGCGTCCTGAGTGTTTCCATACATGGAGGCGTATGCGATCATAACGCCCTGCTCCTCCGGCGCGTAGCGGCTCCAGTGGTCGTATTTATCGATCAGATAAGTCAGATTATTGCGCCAGACCGGACCATGCAGGGGGCAGAACACCTTGATCTTGTCCAGGATGCCGCCGGCTTTTTTCAAAAGCAATTGGACATGCGGCCCGTACTTTCCAACAATATTGGTAAAATAGCGGCGGGCGTCGTCGAGCCAGTCGCGGTCAAAATCGACCTCGTCGTTAAAAAGCTTTCCATCGAGCGCGCCGAACGAACCGAACGCATCAGCGGAAAAGAGGACGCCGTTTGTCAGATCAAACGTCACCATCGCCTCGGGCCAATGCACCATCGGCGCAGCCACAAAGGTGACGGTATGCTTACCAAAGCACTGCGTATCGCCTTCCTTGACCTCAATCAGCTCATGGTCGTCGATCCTGAAACCAAACTGCCGCATCAGCATAAACGCCTTCTCCGTGCTGATCACCTTGACCTTTGGCCAGCGAAGCAGGATTTCCTCGATGGACGCGCCGTGGTCCGGCTCCATATGGTTGATCAGCAGATAATCGAGCGGGCGGCCGTCGAGCAGGTGCTCGACATTTTCAAGGAGCTGCCGGCAGGCCGACCAATCGACGGTGTCAAAAAGCACGGTGCTTTCATCGAGCAGGAGATAGGCGTTATATGAAACGCCGCGCGGGATGGGATGAATATTTTCAAACAGATGGAGCCGGTGGTCGTTTGCTCCGACCCAGTAAAGATCCTCTGTCACATTACGGACGCAATACATAATTGATTCCTCCTTATGATGGCGGCGCACAGATTCTTACGCCTCGATAAACTGCTCCTTACCTTCCGCGCATTCCGGACAGACCCAATCCTCCGGCAGCTTTTCAAAGAGTGTTCCCGGCGCGGCGTCGCTGTCCGGGTCGCCAAATTCCGGATTGTATTCGTAGCCGCAGCCGCCGCAGACATATGTTTTGCCAATAGGGGCCGGCTTAGGCGGAGTCGGACGCTTCATCTTAACCATCGGGGGCGCGGGCTGTTTCTCGCCCCGGTCAAGCGCGGCCGTCAGCAGCGGCAGAATTTCCGTCAGATCGCCGACGATCCCGTAGTCGCAGTTTTTAAAGATCGGTGCATTGGCGTTTTTATTGATCGCCACAATTGTCGAAGCGTCCTTAATTCCCTTGAGGTGCTGTGTGGCGCCTGAGATACCGCAGGCTATGTAAAGGTTCCCTGTAAATTTCTGGCCGGACATTCCGACATAACGGCCAAGCGGAACGTACTTGAGCGTCTCCGCGACCGGACGGGACGAACCGATTGCCGCGCCCGCCTGGGCGGCCAGCGCCTCTATCAGCTTCATGTTCTTCTTGTCGCCGATGCCTTTGCCCGCCGAAACGACGCGTTCCGCCTGAGCGATAGGAGTATCGAGCGGGATACCGACCGTGAAATCGTGGCCGTCCTTTTCGAGCGCTGCGACAAGCGCCGCAACCCGGTCGGAGGCGTCGCCCTCCTTAAAGATCATCGTCTTGCGCAGACCCGTGACCGGCGCGGGCTTTTTACGCAGCTTGCCGCCATCGGAGGACTCCTTCGGAGGCTTTCCAAGCAGGTGCGATGCGATGACCACGCGCTGAATTTCGTTGGTGCCCTCATAAATGGTGGTGATCTTAGCGTCGCGATAGGCGCGTTCGACCTCCATACCCTTGAGATAGCCGCTGCCGCCGAAAATCTGCAGCGCGTCGTTTGTAACCTCCAGCGCGATATCGGAGGCGTACATTTTGGCCATCGCCGATTCCATACCATAGGGGACATGGTGTTCCTTCAGCTCGGCCGAGCTGTAGATGAGCATACGCGCGCAGCGCAGCTTGGTGGCCATGTCGGCGATCTTAAAGGAAAGCGCCTGCTGGAAAGCGATCGGCTTGCCAAACTGGATGCGCTCCTTGGCATATTCGACCGCGTGCTCAAACGCGCCCTGCGCGATGCCGAGCGCCTGGGCCGCAATACCGATGCGTCCGCCGTCGAGCGTCGCCATCGCAATTTTAAAGCCGTCCCCTTCCTTGCCGAGCAGGTTTTCCTTGGGGACCTTGACATCGTTGAAGATCAGCTCCGCGGTACTGGAGGAGCGGATACCCATCTTGTCGTAGTGATCGCCGAAGGTGAAGCCCTCCCAGCCCTTTTCCACAATAA
Organism: Anaerotruncus colihominis; assembly: GCF_010206195.1. GTDB lineage: Bacteria > Bacillota > Clostridia > Oscillospirales > Ruminococcaceae > Anaerotruncus > Anaerotruncus colihominis_A. The sequence continues at coordinate 8,915 of NZ_VIQT01000003.1, forward strand.
AGGCCGAGATTCCGCGCGTGCCGATATCCGGCGTTGTCACGGCAAAAACGACATAGATATCCGACTTGGGCGCGTTGGTAATAAAGATCTTGCTGCCGTTGAGCAGATAATAATCGCCCTTGAGCACCGCGGTCGTCTCGGTGCCGCCCGCGTCCGAGCCGGCGTTCTGCTCCGTCAGGCCAAACGACCCGAGCTTTTCGCCGCGCGCCAGCGGGACAAGATACTTCTGCTTCTGCTCCTCCGTTCCAAAGGCGAAAATCGGCCAGGAGCCGAGCGAAACATGTGCGGAGAGGATGACGCCCGTACCGCCGTCGACACGGGAAAGCTCCTCAACCGCGATGGCGTAGCTTAAGACGTCAAGCCCCGCGCCGCCGTACTCCTTGGGATATGGGATGCCCATCAGCCCCATTTCGCCAAAGTGCTTGATCTGCTCGTCGGGAAACTCATTGTTCTGGTCCATGACAAAGGCAATCGGTTTGATTTCGTTTTCCGCAAACTCCCTTACCTTTGCACGCAGCGCCTCGTGCGCCTGGGTGGTTTGAAACAACATAGGGTCGGCCTCCTTTATCTTGCGCAATTTCGTGCTTTGATCATGTGGATATAAACAGCCCGTCACATACAGGACAATTTTCATCCACTTTTCGGCTGAAAAACAATCCCGGCGCCGGATCAATCCAGACCGCTGGAGAGAATGGACGCCAGACTGTGCGACTGCAATTCACGGTCTATCGCCTGCTGGATCGATTCAAGCTTCATATGGATACCGCATTTGCCGCCGTAGCGTTCCCGCCAAGGGCATTGATATCCCAGCGCCATACAAGCATTGACAAATTCAACGGAATCCATGGCGGACAAAAGATCGTAGAGTGTCTTTTCTTTCAGATCGACCACCAGACGGCATCCTCCGTCAGCGCCTCTGGTGATTAAAACGAAGCCCGCCTTTGACAGCTTACGCATAATTTTATATGCGAACGGCTGCGGGATCAATTCCCGCTGACAGAGCTGCGCCGCGCTTACCTGTTCCCCCTCGGACAACGCCCGTAAAATGCGCAGCGCATAATCAATCTCCCGCGTGATCAGCAGGTTCCATCCCTCCTTTTGGATACAATCTCTTGATAGCTTCACTCTACCATTCTAGATAGAAAATGTCAAGAATCCAGAGACAATCCTTACTACTTTTGGAGAATTATCTAGGAAAACCATGGAAATCTTGTGCAGAAAAGCATCTCTATAGCATAGGGCTTGAAAAAATATGGTCGAACCTACCAAAAACGACGGGGTCGCCTTGAGGGCGGCTCCATCGCCGCCGCAGAGTCGCCTGTGGCTCAGTTTATGGTTGCACAAACGGGCAATGCGACGCTGTGCGTAAAATAGCCGTCCTCCAGATAAGCTGTCTGTATCCCTCCATACTTCTCCACAATCTCCGTGACGACCGTCAATCCATGCCCATGCAGTACCACATCCCGCTTCGCGGTCCTTCCCGGCAAATCCCCATGGACCGTATTGCGGATAATCACAGAAAAGCTTCCATTGGCGCACTGAACGCCCACCCAGATCACACGAGCCATCCCCTCCGGCATCCGTTCACATGCTTCCACCGCGTTATCCAACAGATTGGCCAGCAGGCTGCACAGATCAACATCCTCATACGGCAGTTCGGACGGCACACAGGCCACCTCCTGCCGTACATCGATATTGAGCGCGCGTGCCCGCGCCAGCTTAACCGTTAAAATGGCATTGAGCAGCCGGTGCGGCGCATAGACCTGCAAAACGTCCGCCGTTTCGCCGCAGAGCCGTTCCAAAAGACGGGCCAGCTTCTCTGTTTCGCCCTGTGTCTGATAAAACCGCAGCAGCCCATAATTTTGCTGCACCTCATGGTTTCTGCGCGCCGTTGTCTCCAGATATTGGGCCAACAGATCCGCCTCCTCCTTCTGGACTGCCAACGCCGACTGCGCAGCCAGGCCCTCCCGCCAGACGCGGAGATTCTCCCCGATTAAAATCCCGGCAATGACAAAAATCAGCGCCAGTCCGCCCCATTCCAGGGGCCAGCCGGTGACAGCCGGCTCATAAAGCGGCGCGGCCGCACGCGCCAGCAGCGCACACCCAAACACACCTGTCCCACAGAGCAGGGCGCGCGCCCGCTGATTTCCCCGCCATGCGGCCGCTATACACAAAACAATCAAATAAACGGCCGCTGTCCACTGATAGAGATGCAGAAGCGCACTGTAAAGGCGCATGGCCGCCGTATCCCAAGCGCCGGGCAGCAGCGGGAAGCCTATCACCAGCGTACACACCGCCATCCCGGCTGAAAAAGCAGCGGTACGTATATGCAGCGGCGCTTTGCAGAGCTGTCCGGCGACCACTGTGAGCGCGAACAGCATCCCATACAGGCTCAATTTTTCAAAGAGATACCACCAGACACCAGTGATCCCCACCGCATGCGCCACAGGGTATCCGGCATAACCGAAATAACACAGGCAGAGCAGTGCAAATCCGGCCGAACCCGCCCGTCTGCCCTGGCGCAGCCCAAGCAGCAGACAGGCGGCGCCCACAAGCAGCGCGGCGGCGACGGCGGCGCTGTGCAGCGCCAGGCGCAGGGATCGCAGCAAGCCGACAGCTTTTGGCGTTCCAAAGGCAGGCGGATAGATCAACCCGCTGTAAAAGCTGTCAAAATTACTGACCGCAATGACAAGTTCAATCGCGCCTTTTGCCCGGATCGCCACCGGCGCGTCCGCAATAGCGGGGCTGTACCGCTCCGGGTCCGGCTCGCCTGACGAGTAGTACGCTTCTCCGTTTACCCACAGGCGGCAGGCGGAATATGCCTCCGGCATTTCAAGCAGCCAGTCGTTCCCGCCTTCCGTCAGAATGGTCAAACGGTAGGTCGCGCTGCCGCGCGGATCGGCCGCAGGATCGTCCAGTTCATATCCGCCGTACTGTCCGAGATAAAGCACCCGGTCGGGCGACAGACCGTCCAGTTCGTCCGGTGTGTGGTAGCCGCGGTAAAATTCCCACCCGTCGGCCAGGAAAAACAGTGGATACCGCTGCCGGTCGCCCGGCTTCATCCAAAGCACCCCTTGGCGGCCGCGCGGGCCGGGCCAGTTGTATTTATTATCGTACCGGCAGAGAAGCAAAAATCCGGTGAGGCTGCATGCCAGCAGCCCACAAAACAGCACGATGAATAAAACGCGTTGTTTTTTCAAGGCTTTTGCCGCCTCCTTCGCCGGCAAATCCAGCGGTAAAATACACCGCCCACCGCCGCTGCGGTGCAGACCAGTATGGCGATCGGCAATATGGGTTTTAAGCCGCCGCCTGATTCCCATTCCCCTACACTGTCTTGAGACGGCAGGGTTTTTAAAGCCTCCAAGCCGCTTTGTACCTGTGGATGGGAGGAGACGGACGCGTCCGCGCCAGACTCGTTGGGTTGCAGCCCTCCGGGCTTTGCCGGAGGGCTGCAAGCCGGATCACGCCCGTGATCCGGCTTTGCTGATGCAGACTGTGGCGCTTGCGCCTGGCCAGCAAGCTCTGCCGCGGGAAGCGCTTGTGAAGCCGCAGGCGCTCTGTCAGCCGATTCAGTCAGACGTATGCCGTTCAAATCTGAACCGTCGGCCCCACTGTCCTCCGATGGACGCGCGGGGCGGTCGCCCCGGCGGCTGTCGTCACGGTCGCCGCTGAGCGGCCTGCTTTGCGGCAGGCCATTTTCTCCGACCGAGACCTCCATCAGGTTTGTCCGCATGATCCGGCCGCCCATATCCACATCCACCTGAAACCAATAAGTTTTCCCGTTTTCCAATCGCCGGTCCAATTCGATGACACCGTTGTTCGCAATGGGCGACCACTCTCCCCAAGCTGTCCAGGTTTCGCCTCTGTCCTCAGAGCAGTAGACCTGCCCTTTCCATCCCCTTGGTACGGAACCATACAGTTCAAGCACATCCTGATTTGTATTGGCATAATGACAAGCGTGCCACAGATACGGCCGCCCCTCCTCCATCACCGTCAGGGTGATCTCCTCCTCCGGGCAGGCGAGCGGAACCCCCTCAAAAGGGGGCCGCGCTGCCGCTGCGACCTGATAAATACCGGGCTGTGTGATATCCTGGCCGCCGCTCCGCCAATCCACATGCAGGTCGGCATACGTATCGGGGACGTCCCCCCCTCCCTGCGCCGCCAATTCATAAGTCATGGTTTCCAGCAGAATCGGGTCTTCTCCATATGCGGGACGGAACAGCGGGAAATTGAGCGCGCTCCGATACAGGCGGGCGGTGCGCCTGATGATCCGGGCGTTTTCCGGAACTGGCGAGAGGGCGCTCGCGTCAGCCGTCAGCGTCCCGCCCGCCGTGACCGCCCCCGCCGTCACTGAAAGATACAGCCGGACATCGCCTGCGGCTTCAATCGCCTTTGCGCCGTCTTCCGTCCGGATATCGACCCTCTTAAGGAACAGATCGCCGCCGGACCGGACCGCCACCGCATCCGCCCCTCTTGCAATCACGGCGCCGTAACCCGCCGAAAACCCCGCCTGATCAGGATTTTCGCGCGAATCCCCCTCCAATTCCACGGCGCAGCCATCCGTCGTCTCCAACGTTACATCCATATTGAGCTTGAGCAGCCCGCCTGTCTGGATGGTAAACATTGGCGCGCCGCCGTCTCCGATAAACCGGTAGTTTCCAATGACAAGAAGCATCTTCCCTTTTGGGACAAGAATATTGCGGCCGCCCATATGCAGTGTTTTGCCCCTGTTCCCGGCTGCTGGGAACCCGCCTCCGGGCCAGACCACGTCGCCGGTCAGCGTATATTCCGGTTCATCGCTTTCCAGCCAGCCGAGCAGTCCCGCGAGCGCCCCGGCGTCGCCCTGCGGCATGTCGCCTGTGGGCGGCGGCTTTTGAATTCCTCCCAGATTCGTGGGGGGAAGGTTATCCGCCCCCGAATCCAGCACTGCCGCGGGGCCGGGCGCCGCCATGCCGGCCGCAGAGGACGTTTCTTTTGCAGCGGTCCGTTCCTGCGCCTGTACCGGCGCCAATATAGAAAGGATCAACAGAAATGCCGGCAGCAGAGCAGCCACCCTGCGTATGCGGCAATTTTTTATGGATTGATTCAAGGATATCTCCCCTTCAATGATTTTCAGGAGCAGGCAACCCCAATCAAGCGTTGCGATAAACAGCGAAAAAATCGTCGAACATACATCGGCGCCGCCTGGATCTCATTATAACGTGTTGGAAAGGGAACGGCCACTCTTACCAAAAAATTCTCTTTTGGCAAGGGGATTTTTTCCACGCTCGCTCGTATATATAACAAATTCTCTCATGAGCCAGGAGGCGTCCTATGTATCTGCTCCGTTTGTCGCAGCCGCAGCTGTCCGCATTTCTTCCATATATTCCATCCTATCTGCATCCATTTTTACTCACCGGGGAATGCCGGACAATCGGATGTGTTACGCGGGACGGGCTGCTCTGTGCGGCCGCTGTCGTAGAGCCGCCTTTTCCCAGTGAGGAGGACTGGCGTCTGAGCTGGTTTTTTGTTGACGGGCAGGCGCGCGGACAGGGTGCAGGTTCTCTCCTGCTGGCAGGCGCGCAGAAGCTTGCCGCCGAGGGCGGAGCCAAAACGCTGCGTATCCGCTTCACCCTGCCCTTTGCGCAGTCGGATGCCTTTGAGGACTTTTTACATCGACGCGGCTTTTACACCATTGGCATGACGGCTGTCACCTACCGTTCCACAGTCGGGGAGGTGCGCCGTTCCGCCTATTTGCCTCGTCTGGAGCGGATGGCGGGAAATGGGCTGCAGATTCTTCCACTGGCTGCTCTGACTGATGCGCAGGCCGGTCTGATTGATGAAGCGATGAATACATTAAACAATCCCCTGAGCGGCCTTCTCTTGGATGAAGCTACCCTCCTGGACGTTTCTGTGGCCGCTTTCCATGGCGAAACGCTCGCCGGCTGCCTGCTGATGCGGGAGGAAGGCGGCGAGCTTGAGCTTTCCGACTGTATAACAGTCAGGCGCGATCTCGGCGTGATGGCGGCGATGGCAAGCCGCGCCCTCACGCTTGCCCTGCCCGGTTTTCCGGAGGAGCAGCCGATGCGCATCACCGCGATCAACTCCACCTCCGAAGGTCTGGTCAGACACTTTATCTCCAGCATTTCAACCGCTATGGAGCGTGAAAAAACAATGCTCTGTCATTTTCCCAAAACGGCAGAAATACTTCCCCAGGAGGCGAGCCAGTATGTATGAGTCCGAACGGCGGCGCACAGCGCCGTTTTCTTCCCCACATGTACAACAACCATTGGCAGGACGGGCCATGTCCGCGCGTATGGCCCGGACAGATGCCGTCCAGCGACCGGTCGAACCACCCAACCCGCCGATTGTTGAAAGCGCGCAGCCTGTTCTCCCGCTTGGCGGCGCGCCGGTCCAGGCCCGAATCTCCCCTGGCTCCAAGCCGGAGCGCATCGCGCGCCGCCGGGCACAGCGCGATGCGCAGCCGGCTGTACCGGACGGCGAAGCGATTGCCGCTATGGAGTATGAAGTGAATCACCCGATCACCCCGCCGCCCGAACCCACTTTCGGCGAGAATGAAAACAATCCGCCGCCCGAGGCCGCCCTTGGCGAACTCGACAACAATCCGACGCCTGCACTGGAGGCGGCGGAGCCCGCCGCGCGTCGGCCCGGCTTCTGGGACCGGGAATATGCGGAAGGCTCGGTGCTCGGCGGTATCCAGTCTTTCCGCAACCGTTACCTTTCCTTAGAAGGGGCGGCACGGGAGGATTACCGCGACGATATCGCCCACTTTATCGGCCGCGTTCCCACCCGTGACGAAGTGCAGGACAACCGCGCACGTGGCGTCACAGGATTTAACGCGCAGCGCCATCCGCTTTTGCGGCGTATGGGCGCGCGGGCGCTGCGTTCAAACGCCGCGACACGCCTTTTTAGCAGCCGTTGGTTTACAGGGGCGCACTGACAATATCCAAATATCCTTGAAGGGAGCCGTACAGAATGCAAAGCTATGTACAACGCGCTAAAAAACAAGCTGCGTCTCCGGACATTGTCCAGGCCGTCCGTTCTTCAGGCAGGCCCCGCGCCATCCCCCGGCCTGTCCGCGAAAAAATGGGCGCTTCGCTCGGCATGGATTTTTCCTCTGTAAAGATCTATGAAAGCCCGCTGGTCGGCCAACAAGGGGCGCAGGCCGCCGCGATGGGCAATGAAATCGCGTTCGCGCCCGGTAAGTTCAATATGGGTTCCTTTTCCGGCCAGGCGCTGCTTGGCCACGAGCTGGCGCATATCGGCCAGCAATCGCGCGGCGAGGTTTCGGGTAGCGGCCTTGTCCAGAACAGCGCCTTCGAGCGTCAGGCCGACGCGCAGGGCGTGATGGCCGCGCGCGGCGAAACCGCTATCCCCCAGGCGTCGGGCGCTCAGATTGCGCCGATGAGCGCCGCGCCGCTGGCAGGAGCCGCACTCCAGGCCAGCGCAACCGAGGAGTCCAAAAAGGAACGCAAGGCCCGTGAACGGCAAATCGGCGCATGGAAAAAAGATATGACGGCGCGGTTCGCACAACAGAAAGACTATTGGGTGGGCCGCGCTAAAGCCGATCCCGAAGATTCAATCGCCGGTTTCCGCGCAGGTTCATTCACCAACAGCGGTACCGATACCGCCGGGGCCAGAGTCGACGCGATAGCAAAGGCAGATCAGATGGGGCAAGCGATCAAGCAGCGCACCGACGCTTTTAAGGGGACGCATTCCCAATATGATATTGGCAGTACCACAAACCGCGATATGGTGCGTTTTCTGACCTCCCATGACCAGCGCAGCCAGGCGATCGCCAATGGCGACGCAACGCTGGGCGCCAGCGACGACGCGCTTTCGTCCGCTCTGGACGCAGAGCATGCTGTGAAAGGGGCAATGCGTGAGCAGGGCCGCGCGGCGCGCCAGGGGGACTCCGGCGCGGCGAACGGCTATGGGCAGCAGGCTGCGCAGGCGGGCTTACCGTTGGTTGGCATGGTCGGCCGGTCCGTAGCCGATCTTCAAGCGGAAATGGGCCAGTTTGAGGATGTGCACAACAAGCGTATCCTTTCCACCGACGACGCCGCCATGCGCTATGAGCAAACAGCGGAGCTTTATAAAAAAGCGCAGATCACCCGGGACATAGCCAGTATGCTGTTAAAGGCCGGTACCTCGCAGAATTTGCCCGAAGCGCAAGCCGCGCAGCTTCAGGAGCAGTACAACTACGCATCCGATATCTGCGAATATGTAAAGGGCCTGATGGCGTATTCTTCCAGAGGCGAGCGGGGCAAAAAGGATCCGGGCGACCGGGCGGCATTTCTTGACGTCCAAAACAGTTTTGGCGGAAAAGGGAACGAAAATTACGCCAATTTCATGGCGGGACAGGCGGAAATACGCCGCCGCCGCGCCGCCGGCAATTGACTGGCCCATACGGTATAAAGAGCCGCCCATACGGAATAGGAGGGGCGGCTCTTTTCCGTTCAGTCAAAGGCAAGGTCGGCATATTCCCGCAAATCCTCCCGGACGACGACAATCTCATTTTTACGCAGCTCCCCCACCGCTGACCGGACAAGATGCCTCATACAGATCGGCGCGTCCTCCTCGGCGGCAAGAAACGCCGCGTGCAGGACAATATTTTTAATCCCGCCGCCTGACACCCTAAACCGTTCGGCCAGAAAGGCAAAGTCGACGTCATCCGCGACAGGGGCGGCCGCCGGCAGCATTCCGCGGTAAAGGCGTTCGCGCATCTCCTTCTCTGGGAAGGGAAAGTGAACGACAAACCCGATACGCCGCATGAATGCCGGATCGATATTCTGGAGCAGGTTGGTCGCCATAATGGCAACGCCGTCGTGATCCTCCACCTGCTGGAGCAGATAGGCGGTTTCCATGTTGGCGTTTCGGTCGTTTGAATCCTTGACTTCCGAAGCGCGTTTTCCAAACAGCGCGTCGCACTCGTCAAAAAACAGGATGCTGTTCGATTTACGCGCCTCGGTAAAGACCTCCCGCAGGTTCTTTTCCGTTTCGCCGATGTATTTGCTCACCACCTGCGAAATCTGAATCTTATAAAGCTCCATGTGAAGCTGATTGGCGATCACCTGCGCGCCCATCGTCTTTCCGGTTCCTGGCGGCCCTGCAAAAAGCATGGAAACGCCGCGCCCATACTGCACGCGGCCTCCAAAGCCCCATTGGCCATAGACCTTGTAGCTCTGGCGCACATGCGAACATGCCTCCCTGAGCAGCCGCACCTGTCCGGGCGGCAGGATCAGATCGTCCCAATCGTAAGCTGGCCGCACCTTCGCGGCCAGCGCGTCCAGGCGGTGAACCGCCTGTCCATAGCAGCAGCGGTGGATCTCCTCCGCTCCAATCATCCGGCGTGCAGATTCAGCCGCAGTGCCCTTGGCCTGTCTCACGGCATTGTAAATCTGCATGGGGGTAAACCGGAATTTGGCCGAAAGCTCCCGCGTATCGATTCCCGCCCCCAGCGTCCATCCATCCAAAAAGGCTTCAAACAGGGCCGCGCGCTCCTCCTGGGTTGTTTCGGGCAGTTCGTAAGTGAATATCACCCGCCGGTTTGAAAGTCCACAGGCCCGGTAATTGTTTTCCGTCAGCAAAAAGACCGGCGCGCATCCATCCGGAAGGGCGCCGACGGCCTCCTCAAAAACTGGTTCCAAAGGCTTTTCCGGTGTATCCAACGCTTCCCCATGCAGAAAACAGGGGCAGGCTCCGGCAAGCAGGGCCGCTGCCGCCGCGTGACGTACCATCCCTGGAATATCATCCAAACCGTCGCGCAGATCGGCAAATAACGCGCCCTTCCCGGCCTGTGCAAGGGCGTGACGGCACAGCAGGCGCTTGCCGCTGCCGGATTCCCCCCGGAGCACCAGCATTCCAACCGGCCCGCAGGCCAGACGGCCCAATTCCGCAGCCATCTCCCCATGAATCACCAACGGTTCACGCGGCGCGCTGGCCGTCGCGAGCGTCATTCCCGGCGCGAGCCGGAACGCGCCGCCAATCAGATAATCCATCACAAACGGGCGCAGTTCCAAATCGGCGTTTTCCCATCCGCGCGGTTCAAACAGGGCGGAAAACAGCCCGCCAGCCCGAAAGCCGGACATACTGCCAGCGATCAATTCACCGGGCTTTGTAAAAAGCTGACAGCACAACGCCATCCCGGGCAGCTTGCGCGCCGCGTCGTCCTGCAAGTATGAAAATATCTTTTCATACTTCAAATCTGTAGCCGCCACAAAGCCGAGTAGCACGCAGTCCCGCTCAAACCGGCTCAGTCCCAGCGTTTGTGCCAGAGCGAGGGCGGGCAGCGCGCCGCCTGTACAGTCAATGCGGTTTTCCACCAGCGCGCCGGCTGCCTCGAGATCGCGCACCTCCTCGTCTGACAGACCTTGATACGCCCGCTCCTGTGCACAGCGGGCGAGATTATATTCAAACTCCTCGCGGGATACCACAAGCCCCATCATATTTTGGAGCCTGTTTTCCGGCCCGAGCCAGGCGTGGTTTTGATAGACCAGGTAGATACGCCAATCGAGCAGCGCCTTCCAGTCCTCCAGAAAGGATTTCTGATCCGTATAAGGCTTGCCCGCGTTTATAAAATCAAGGCTCATAACCGCTCCTTTCCCGCTTTTTTGAAAAAAAGCTTGGCAAAAAACTTTAATCGGCTGCGCTCCAGCCTTTTTGAAAAAAGGCTTCGGCGAAAAACTTAGTTCGGCTGCGCTCCAGCCTTTTTGAAAAAAGGCTTCGGCGAAAAACTTAGTTCGGCTGCGCCGCGAACAGTGGGGCGGGCGCTGCGCTGTTTCAGGCCGCGCCCCAGCCTGTGGGACGCCGGTTTCTAATAAATTTTTTCACAGGAGATAAGCAGTTCAAATGGAAGCTGAATATTTAACGCGCGCGCTGCCCGCTGATTGACAACGATATACGGGGTGCAGGTGTAGGGCTGCATGATATTCCCGGGCTGCTCTCCACAAAGCACTCGCGCCGTTACATCCGCGGCGAGCTGTCCGATCTCCTCGTCAACAAGGCTTTCCTGCATAATCAGGCCGCCCGCCTCGACCAACGGTTCGCCGGTCTGGATAAAAACGGGCACGCCCGCGTCATGAAACCTTTGGATAAACGATTTAGCACGCTCCTGTGGACGGACAATCTGTGTCGTCAGCATAAATGCATCGATGCTTTCCTGTTCCAGCAGGTTGTCGCAGGCAGCCTCCAAACTGTCCCAGTAAGCGGCTAGCGCCGCCTCACTATCTGCGCTGTCGGACATGGGCGGCGGATCGATCCGCCGTTCCACAAGCTCGATTCCCATCTGCGCAGCCGCCTTTAGATAACCGGTGCGGCCGCCAAGCCCCTCGTCATAGTAGATCAGCCCAAGCTTTTTAAAGGGAATCAGGTCGTGATAGAGCACAAGCTGGCGCTGATACCGCTCCGGGTCAGTGTGCGCCCATACGTTCGGAATCCCTGAGTATTGCTCCCCTTTCACAATCCCGCTGCCGACGGCGTCCGCGAGCGGGAAAGCGATCAGCGGTACGCGGCCGCGCGCGCACTGCTTACCAAGCTGCGCCGCCTCCGTGCCCAGCGCTAAAATCACATCGGCTTCACCGGCGTCCACATGCTCCTGAATCGCCTGATTCACAGCCTGTTGCCCATCGGCTGCAATGTCATAGATCTTTCCTCCGCAAACCTCCAGATAAGGTCCCAGGTCACATCCGTCAAACAGCCCGTCGTACCGTACAGCCTGACCGTCCTCCAACGGATTTTCCAATATCCATCCAGACTGCTTGAGTTCACGCAGGTAACAATCGGCTACAGACACGGTGGCGTCAAACGAAATTGCCACTATCAGCATTCTGTACGGTTTCCCGTCCGCTCGCAGCTCCGGCGTGCGGACCGTGCTTTCTATTTCGGATATTTCCAGCGCAAGCCGGGATGGTATCATCTGTGTTTCCTGTGCAGCCGGAACACAGCCGTGCAAAAACAACAGAAGAACGGCACAGAGCAGGGCTGCCAGTCGTATTCGCCGCCTCATGCCATCACCTTCTTTTTTCCATAGCGATAGCGCCGTATGGCGGCAGGCGCCAACCAGGCAGTCAGGCAAACGGCCGTACAGCATCCAAGCACAGCACCGGCTGCTGCCAACGCCCTGGCAGTGTAGCCCCATGTGCGCCGGCTGACGTATTCGGAGGAATGCTGTCCATATATCACCGCATTCTGATCGCTGTAAAGCGTGCGGATCACGTCGATGCTTCCTTCAGTCTTGCGCAGGTAGCTGTTGAGATCGGCGAGGCTGTCCGGCTGCGCTCCCTTTGCGATCACGCCGTTCACCTCCTCCTGGATGGTCTGGACGACCTGATGGACGCTGCGCCGGGCCATCGATTCTGTCCGCCATCCGGCCTGCACGGTTTCCAATCCCAGGTCAACTGTCTGTGCCGCAAGGATAAACACGCAAAGTAAAACACAAAATCGAAACGCAGCGTGGGGACGGCGCTTCTCCTTCGCGCGCATAATCACAAGCGCAACAACCGAGGCCGCCTCCAACCAGATCACCAGCGATTGCAACGCTGCCGATTGTTTTTCCTGTTTGGCCTCCGCGTTGAGGGCGGCGCGGTTGAGCCGCAGCAGCATCCGGCCCGCAAGCCCTTCCTTCCCCTCGATATCCAGCCAGAGCCACGCTTCATCCGCTGTATCCAGGCTTCCATACAACCCGGTCGCCTCAGGCAGCGGCGCGGGATTCAAAATCTGTTTGTCAAACCGGCCCGCCTGTCCGCACAGCTTTCCTTCTGCGGACACCACACAGACCCCCTCCATATAGGAGGAGGTCTGACGCATCTGCTCCAGCAGGCTGTCCATATTATAATATGCCTCCAGTTGTTTGCCGTAATGAATGGAATATTCAATCCGGCTCACATATTGCCCTGCGGAAAAAGCAAGCTGTAAGCGGTTATTTTCGGCATAAACCGCGTCGATCATCGACCGCTTGACCGAGAGGGTAAACAACATCCCGGTCAGAAATACTGCAAACACAGCCAAAATCGCCAGTATTTTTTTTGCTCTCAGCCCCATCCGTGACGCTCCTTTTACAGCTTCATACGGAACGCCTCCCGGCGGCCCTTCATGGCACATTGACCGTGGAGGCGGGACTCATCGTCACGCTGATCACCCCGCCATAAGCGCACATCAGCTTGGAGGTGTTGTTAAGCGCCGGTTTCCCGCCTACCAGTACGGTCGGAGAGCCGGGCGCCCACACGCCGGCCGGGACAGGCGTACACGGCATCGGCGTCAAAACGCCTAATGCGGCTGCTGTCGCGCTGGCAACCGTGGGATTTGCCATGGACGAACACATCCCAAAGGTGGCCAACGTCACATCGGAAATAGTCGCCATCGGCATGTTGACCGCCAATGCCTGCTGCTGGCTCGTCGCCATAAGCGGGCACGGCGCGGCGCCAAACGTACAATTGCACATCGCGCCGTTTACAACGGGTATCGCCATTTAACCGCCCCCTTCAAAGCTCAAAGGTCTGTTCACCGCTGGCCGCGTCGACAGAAAAACGCCGGTATGTTCCATCCGTCTCAAGATAGAGTTCCGCCTGCGCCTCCTCCATCAGCGCGGCAAAAAAGCGGCCGTCTGCCCCTGTCTGGTAACGGCGTACCGGATAGAGCGCGGTCCCGCGCTTATGCGCAGCCTTCAGCGGCGCTGCCAGCAAGAACAGCCCGTCGCGTTCCTCCAAAAGCATCACCGCCTCACTGGCCTTGCCATCCGGCAAAAAGAATTCCCCCGGCACCGCCTGCATCAGATTTCTTGAGGAGAGGAACAGGCGCAGCCGCTTCCGTCCGGCCTGGACGCCATCCTCTGCGAGCTTGATCTGCCCCCGCCCGGGCTGCATCAGCAGCGCCTGCCGCCCTGCGGCGGGCGCGCCTGAGGCAAGCACGGTTCCATAAAAACGAATCGCTGCGCCGCCAAACGGATAATCCTCCGCGGGATTGAGTTCCCGGTAATATTCCAAAAAGCCCGTACCATCCGGCAGGACGGCTGTCCATTCCAGCGGACAAAAACCCGGGCCGGCCACGCGTACTGTGTATTCTCCCGGCGGCAGGTCGATCAAAACAAACCATCCGCCCGGCTTATAGAGCGGCTTCACAACCTGCCCATTGAGCCAGAAACACACCGCCGCCGCGCTTGCGACCGGTTGGCCGCGAAAGCCGTCCGTCAGCCGCAGCACCAGAGAAGCTCTGTGTATCACCGCGTATCCCTCCCCGTGCTCTTTTCATCGAGCACAACGCTGATTTGACCGACGCGTCCAGCTGTACGGGTCCTGGTGGATTCAATCAAGACGGTACAGTTCACCGCAAAGGACGCTTTATATGGCTTGGAATTGGAATTCCACATGTGCTGGAGCGCCTCCATCGTCAGCTTCGGGATGGAGACGAGCAACGCCTCCCCGCTTTGTGCGAGCGAACCGCTCAACACCCCGCTGTCAATGGCAGGATTGTCGCGCAGCGCCTGTACGGCCCGTCCAAGGATACGGTATTCGTCCTCCGCGCGGTTTGTGACCGGCGCTTTGGAGTGGGCGGTGATCAGATACGTCAGCTTGAGCTGCAAAGGAGCCATCCTCTGCGTATTGCGCCCCTCCTGTATAAATCCCTGCCGTCCCTCCGCGTTCTCCTCCAGATGCAGCAGATGGACCGTGAGCTGGAAGTCCTCCGGCTCAAACGGGCTGCCCAAGCCGATCAGCTCCGGTTTGCTCACCGGCTCCGGCGTCATTTCCCGGCGCAGCAGCGCCACAATGGCCTGTCCAGCCTCTGCGATCGCCGTATAACCAGCCATATCCGATTCCTCCTTACAGTTGTTGCCTGTGCACAGGGCTTATTTAAAAATATTTGCAGAAACAGGCGGGGATTTTGATTTTTCAAACAGCCCCCAGGGCTTGTTTGAAAATAGAGGAATTGCCGGATTTTTCGCAGACAGCAGGAGAACGCAAGGCAAAAAACGCAGGAATCCTTTCGGATTCCGAGGCTTTTTAACACGGCGTCCGCCGCTGTTTGCAGAAAAAGGCGGGGATTTTATTTTTTCAAACAGCCCCTGGCCCGCCGCGTTTATTCCTTTGTTTTTGGCGGCTTCAGCCGGCCCTGCTTTTCCTCCGCCGCTTTAGAGGAGGCTTGATCGTCCCGTATATTGTCCGCCGCTTCCTCCTTGTCCGCCGGTTGTTCGGCCGGCGCCGGTATCTGTTCATGGGAACGCAGCGCCAGAAATACCATCGGTACCTTTGGAAGATGCTCCCGCGCTTCCTGTTCCCGTGCCGGATCGGGTGAATCCTCCGTTTCGGAGGACGCCTGCATTTGCGATGAGTCCTTAGCTTCAGAGGCTCCACCGGCCGATTTCGCCTGCTGCGCAGCGTCCGGATTTGTCCATCCCCAGGCGGTTATGGTATATCCGTCATATTCAAACCAACGGGACTGGTCGGGCGCTTTGGCCGAGGCGGCCGCCGCGTCCGCCGCGCCGCCAAGCATCTGCGAAAGCCCCTGTCCGCCGGCAAAAACCGGCAGAGCCAACAGCTCCGATCCGGTCGAAACAGGTTCGTCCAGCGTGCCAAACTGTTCCAGGCCGCATGCCAAAAGCAGCTCCTCATTATAGACATAAACCTCATATACCTTGGCGGGCGTGTCTTCTGCGGCGGGCAGATCGGTCACAAGCGCGATCCCGGCGTCCCGGTTGATCACCAGGCCATAACCGGACTCCTCACGCGTTTCAGTGCGCGCCTGTGCAAATGCTTCAACGGCGTTGTCCGCCGTTTGGCCGAGCAGCTCAATCGGGCATGGAACCGCGCTTTCAAAGTTGCCCTGATAGATCGCCTTGCCGCGCGTATTATAGAGGGTCCCTCCGCCCGAAAGCAGTCCATTGGTAAAAGAACCTTCCAGATAAAGCTTGCCGTTTCTATAGACGGTTCCGGAGCCTTGGGCAACGCCCTGTTCAAAGCTACATTCAAGCACATCGCCCGAGGAAAGCAAGAGCCGGCCCGCGCCCTGGTAAACGCCGTCGAACAGCTCCCCTTCATAAAGGAGCTTACCGCCCTCGTCATAGAGCTTTCCGGAGCCGGTGCGCTGCCCCATCACATAACTGCCTGTATAGAGGATTGCGCCATCCTTAAAATATTCGCTTCCTTCGCCGTCATACTTTCCCAGCAGGAAACCGCCCTTATAGGAAAGCGACCCGTCCGGCCAAAAAAGCGCCCCGGCCCCGCTGTATACGCCCTGTTCAAAATCCCCCTGGTATTTGACGGTTCCATCGGGGTAAAACTCGGCGCCGGCGCCGGAGAGCAGTCCGCCGGAAAAGGTCCCGGTGAACTGCGCGGCTCCATCCGCAAAGAGCGTGCCCTTGCCCTCATACTGCCCGGAGACAAAGCCGCCTTCATACAGCTTTCGTCCATCCGCATTATAAAGCGTGCCGGTCCCGCTGTAGCTTCCCTGGTCGAAGCTCCCCTCATAGAGCACGGTTTTCCCGTCCTCCCAAAAGAGCCTGCCCGCTCCCTGATAGACGCCCTGCTCCAAATTTCCTTCATACTGCGGCAGCCCGTTTTCATAAATGATTCCATGTCCCTGTGGGACTCCCGCCAGAAAATCACCCTCATAAAGGCGGTGGTTCTGTTCGTCATAAAGCGTCCCCTTGCCTTCATACAGGCCGCCGGCAAACATACCCTCATATTGAAGCTGGCCGTTCTCATAATACTCCTTGCCCCTGCCGGTTTTTGCCCCCTCCTCCAGCTTCCCATGGAACAGGAGCGCCGTTTTGCCATCGTCCGCATAGAGCTTCACCCGGCCGGTATATGTCTCCACACGCGCGTCGGATACCGGCAGGCGGGCGGTCAGAAAGCGGCTCTGCACAAATGGCCAGCCAATATAATAAATGAACAGCCCGCCCGCGATCAATACCAGGGCAATCACCACAAACAGGCTCTTGGCGATGAATACAGGCCCGGCGTTGATATAATCGGCGCGCGTCTCGGGCTTAAGTTTCACCTTTGTCACGCCCTTGGTGACCGCCGGCACCACCTTGGAGAACTGCCGGCCTAAATTGGTTGCGCGGCGCAGCCTGAACCAGACGGCGCGAAACGGGCGTGTAACCGCTGTCCGAAGCATACGCAGCCCCATCCGCAGGGAGCTTGTCAGTTGTCTAAATAACATTTTTCCAATTTCCTCCGTGAGCGTGTCCAATGGGACGAGCCGAAACCCTCCGAAAGCCCCGCGCCTGGCTTTCAGCCCTCGAAAATGCGGTATACCGGATCGCTGCACCCCTGGGTGCAGTACCGGTCGGCCCAGTACATATAGTTGCGGGAGACGCCATCCTCCAACGAGGCTTGTAAAATCTGCATAAACAGCGCCCGCGCCGGTTCATACCGCTGCTGGTAGAAGGCGTCCACCGCCCGGCGGTAAACCTTTGCATAGGACTGCTTATGCTTGAGCAATGAATAGGGATCGCCGTCGTAAAGATCAAACAGCCGTTCCCTGTGGTCGCCCAGGTCCACCAGCCCGACAAAGCGGCTGCGATAGCCTTCGATCCGTTCAAATACCTGTCCGGTACAAATGATGTAGAGGCTGCTGTCCCAGCACAGCTCCATCATGCGGCGGGCAGTGTCCATGGCATCTGAAACCGCGGTGGGCGACATGCGCTGTTCATCTCCAATAATTCCGAGCAGCACCTCGCCTGAAACGATTGCCGCGCGGATATCCACCCGGCCTGTGATATCTAAAGCCGCGTTCAGAGCGGATTGCGCCTCACGAATCTGAATGGCGCAGCGCACGGCGTCCGCCGGTTCGCCGCTGAAAACGGCATGGAAGCCGTCGTGCCTGAAGTCATAAACCGTTCCGCCGTTGGCGCTCACAAGCGGCGCAATACGCTCGATCACCCGATTGATTGCAGAGAACAGGGCGTCGGCTGTCTGCGGCGCGCCGTCTGGAAATGCGAAGCGCACCAGCAGGGTTGTCATGTCGGCCTTAACAAAGGCCGTCTTGTCGATCTCCTCCAGCGAATGCGCGCCGATCAGCCGAAGCAGATTTTCCGGTACAAACCGGAGAACTGTTTTGTTGACGCCTGCCAAACTTGCCACCTGCCGCCGGATAATGCCTGTCATCGTGTTGAAAGCACGCGACAGGTCCTCCACCTCGTCGCCAGAGCAAATCTCCGTATGTACAGCGTAGTTGCCCGCGCTCACCGCGTCAACCCCACGCTTGAGTCTGCGCAGCCCGCGCACCACAAACCACTGCACGACAAGCAGCACCAGCAGCATCACTGCGCCGCCGACACTCAAAACAAGCGCAATGTCGCGCAAAAACAGATCGATCGTGCGCTGCATACCGACTGCGCTGGAGGATACGCTCAAAAGCCGCCCCTCCGGCAGCCGGGCAAACAGATAGAACTGCGGGCCGAGCTGTTCATAGGTATCGACATAGACCACGCCGCCCTCTGCAAGCGCGGCGACCTCCGGGACGCTCACGGCAATCGCCGCCTGCTTATCCCTCAGAGGAAGGTGCTGGAGCAAAACGCCCTCCATCCCGTGAGCGCTTGAAAGCTCCACCCGCCAGCTTCCGTTCGCCTCGCGCAGCAAATCATACCTCAGAGGGATCTCGGCGGATCCGCCCCCTTCGTGCAGGACGCTGCCTTTTTCAAGTTCATCCCAAAGCGCCTGCCCCTGCCCGGCCCGGATAGCGGCCTCGGCTGTCTGCGCAGCCGCGAACAGGCGTTCACGGTAATGCCAGGTCAGTGTTTGTTCCAGGCTTTGAGCAAACACAAGCTGAATCAGCAGTCCGGTCATGGCGGCCATGCTCAATATAATCGTAATCGTCTGTTTAAAGACAATCGACACGCGCATTTTTAAAAAGTCTACGTACACATCCCAAAGGAAAGTCGTCACAAGCAGTACCCCAAGGATGATCGCTGCGACCCAGAAAATTTGCAGGTTAAAGCCGCGCTGCTCGGCGCTGCCTGTGTAATCCATATAGCTGCTGCCGCCGGTATACAAATCACCGCCCATGGGCGTGCGTATTACGCCCACAATGCGCAGGGACGGATTGACCGACACCAGATCGAACTGCCGCAGCCGCAGGCCGCTCTCCTCATAAACGACGGTTTCTCCCCGCGCGCAGGGATATGCGGTCATATTCACCGGGTCCGCCAGATAAAGATCCCCACTGGCCATATCCTGGAAAACGGTTCCGCCGTCGCCCTGCCGCCAGAACCGGCCCGGCAGCAGCCTGTCATCAACCGCGATTTCGCGCGCGTTGTCCGCGGATAAAAGCGATAACCGCCCCGGGGACGCCGCGATCGCGGTGCGGCTGTCCAGGGCCAAAAAACCGGTGTAGCCGTTATCCTGATATTCCGCTACCTTGCGGGCCGTCTCAAAAGAGCCTTCCGCCGCCGTGTACAGCTCGATCACCCGCCGGCCGGCCGCGCCGCCTGTAAAGAGTCCAAACAGGATTTCACCGCCCGCCTCGCTCACAGAGGAAAACCGCACGCCGCCGGAGAGCGCCTGTTCGGCGCTCTGATCGCAGGCAAGCTCAAAGAGCCGCCCCGCATGGGTTCCGTTTTCATAAAAGGCGTCCATAGCGATGGAGCAAATACGCTCGGTCAGGGGGTCGACAGCGGCGCTGGCCACCAGCAGGGAGCCGGTTTCAGCCGCATAAAGATCCATGGCAAGCCGCTCCTGCTCGTCCTCCTCAAAGAGCGCCTTTTCCAGAAAACGCTGTCCGGTGTCGTCCACGCCGATCAGCAGAAGCCTGCCGCCGGTATTTTGTAGGCAGTAGACATTGCCCCTGGGGTCGAGGCAGACCGCGCCAAGCGACTGCCTGCGGCTGACGGCGTCCGGGTTGAGCACCTGGATGATATATCCGCCAAAGACACTCCAAGCCGCTGCGGCCGTCACAAAAAGAATCAGCAGATAGGACAGTATTTTTTTCGCCACAGCTGGCCGCGCCTCCTCTTCTCAGTGGTTTTCCCTCAGGATAATCATCAATATCTGTATCGCGCGCGCAGCGCGCGTGCCCCTTTACGCCGCCGCAGCCAGGTAAGCAAACCATACAGCAGCCGCGCAGGCGCGCTTTTCAGGTTGTAAGCCTTCCATTCCTCCTGGCGGTCGCACAGCGTGCGCCAGGCCGCATAGGCGGCTCCCACTGTCCGACAGGAACCTGTGCGCAGCGCGTCGAGAAACTCCAGTTCGGCCCGCATAGAGCAAAATCCGCGCCCCAACAGGCATTCGCTTAATTTCCCAAGCTCCAGCACAGCCGTATCTCCGGGCTGAACCCGTTCCGGCCGCGCCTGCATCTGCACCGATACGCGGCGGCTGTCAAGCTCTACCAGAATATTTTCCTCGCACAGCAGGCTGTTTTGAAGCTCCAAAGGCAGTTGGGAAAGGGCGATCGCCTGAAGGAACATCCGCTCCTCCAGCTCGCGCCGCAGCTCGTGTGAAAGACCGCGTTTGACGGCCGCGCGCAGCGGAATGCCGCGCGCAGCGCGAAAGACCGCGGCGAAGCGGCCGTAGTCGGTGAACAGCTCCACCAGGCCGGGACATCCGCGCTCGCGCGCTTCATAAAAGAGCGGCAGCAGGCGCCGCACCGTCTCCGGGTCGCCATAGCGGTTGACAAGCACCTCGGCGCGTTCCCGCGCCTCGATATCCACAGCGGTAAACGCCTCATAGCCGCCGCCGGACTCCAGACAGTCGATCACCTTATATTTTCCCCTGTTCGCCAGTGCCTCCATCGCCGCCTCATTCCTTTAGAACCTGTATTCACAGCCGCCAAGCGCCGGGCAGGTCTTTTGTCCCCTCGCCTGTCCGGCATCCTCCGGCTGTGGATACAGGTTCTTATTCTTCTACAATCACAAAGGTGCTCGCCGCCGTTTCCGGGTCGGCGGCGCTGCGCGCCACAACCTCGTAGGTGCCGCACATATCCGGCGCCTGATAAAGTCCATTCTGATCGACGCTGCCGCCGTTCAGATCCCGCACCTCCCAAAGTACCTGTTTATCCTCTGTGCCGGTGACAAGCGCCTTCAAACGCAGCCGTTCGCGCACATGCACGCGCTGGACCTCCGGGAGCACCTGGATCGCCACATGGTCATGGAGCCTGAGGCTTTCTACATCGCGGCTGACCTTGGAGGCAAAATACCGCACCCGCAGCACTGTGCCGGGCACCGTATCCTGAAGCCAGACGCCCACCTGGAAGGTTCCCTTTTCAGGATACAGGATGACGCCCGTCTCCACCTGCGGGACAGCGCGGTTGCCGTTCCTGGTGCGAAAGACCTCGCCGTTGCCGAAGAAAAGGCGGGGCTGGTCGTCCTCTGTGAATTCCACCGCAAGCTGGATGCTCACATTTCCCGGGCCCAGGTTATGGGGCACCTCATCCGAATAGTATCGCGCGTTCACGCGCATACCGCTGCTCATCGGGATCTCCACCACACCGGAGGATGTGTCGTAATCGTATGCCTGCGCTGTCGGGATCCCGAACTGAAAATCGAGCGAGCCGGTCGAGCGGTTATAGCTGACCCCGACCTCCGGCTTCTGCCAGTATTTGAGCGAGCGCACCTGGCTGGCAACCTTCTCCAGCCCATATCCGCCCGCTGCGCCGCCCTCCTGCGGACGGCGCAGCCGCTGCCCGAACGGCAGCGGCGCAACGCTGCTTATGATGCTCGACGAGCCGGCCGGGACAAGATCGAGCCGCGCCAGATAGATAGGCAGGTCGTTTTGCTCCAGGCGGCGCGCAAGCGTGTCGCGCCGGGCCAGATATTGTTCTGTCTCCGGGCGGCTGGCGGCAAGATAAATGCTGTTATCCAACACCACCTGCACCTCATCCTGCAAATCCCCCATCGAAATCCGCAGCCGCGCCTGACCGGAAGCTATCGGCACGGTCATGCGCATGAGGGACGAGGCCCGCAGCTTCATTGCATGGCGATAAAGGCCCTTCTGCTCCAGCGCGTTTTCTGTGAATTCGAGATGGATCTCGCCGCTTCCTTCCTCCGACACACAGGCGTCCGACGGAAAATCGAGGGTGAAATGCATCGGAAGGCCGCCCGCCTCCTTCATCACAATGCATTCGGCGGCGAACTCCTCCCCGGCTGTCACACAGACCGGAAAACTCAGCGCTATACGCACCCCGTTCGCGCTGTAGGTCAGGCATGTATGCGTCATGCCTGAGGCGTCGAAAATCGCTCCGATATCCGGTTCGCCTGTTTCAAGCGAAAGGGCGTATCCTTCGACGAATTTATTGTACTGGACATTTTCACCGCTCTGTGCGCCGACCGCGTTCACCTGTTCCGCAGCCTGTTCGCAGTAGCGCAGACAGACAAACGCCTCCCGTTTGCCGATGGTTTCCTCAAATCCATCGAGCATCTGAAGCTTTTTAATCACCGGCGCATCCACCACGATCTCGCGGCCCAGGCAGTCGAGCGCCAACCCGCTCTCGAGCATCAGCGTCATGTCGTCGCTTTTGCTGACTGTCAGTCCGCAGACCACCCCGGATCCGGCGATCGCCAGGTTGAGCAGCCGCCGCTTATCGTTGAGATATTTCTGTTCAAGCTCAAAATCCCGCACCGTCAGCAGCTTTCCATAAAAATAGCGGTTGCGTTCAATCGGAAACAGGCTCAGATTTGTCATGGTCATCCCCTCCAATCATGGTATCATACCGGATGGCCGCGCTCTCATTGATCAAGGCCGGCGCATATCCGCCGATCCCGGAGTTGATGCCGAGGTAGGTGTGCCAATCCAGATAAGTACTCTTACGAAGCAGAACCAGCTTCGCGGTTACATTGGCCGGCAGCGCCCGCTCCAGGCGCTCCAGCAGGCGGTCGGCCTCGCCAGGGTCGCGGAAGGCTGTCTCCTCCATCAGCAAAAAGAACTGATTGGGGTTGGAGCCGTAAAGCTGGCTGTAAAGCGCACGGTCGCGGCCCTTTTTAATCATCTCCTCCACCTGCCAGTGCTCCAGCAGAATCGGCTCGCTTTTGGTCCACAGCTTTACCAGCGCCCGAATTCCCCAGGGCGTCTGCGCCAGGCTGCCTGCACGGACCGTCCGGGAAATTTCCTCCCGCAGCTGGCTGTCTGTAAGGCCCTGTACGTCGGCGTCCACCCAGGACGCGAGAAAACGCAACATTTCCCCTTGTGCCCGCTCGACATCAAACAGGCCGGCAGTGTGATAAACCGCCTCCTCCAAATCGAGCGACAGGCTATCGAAGATGCTTAAAAACCGCCAGCCGAAGCTTTCCCGCCCGCCAAGACGGTAACAGGCGGGCAGATAGTCCGCCATATGATCGCCCTGATACTGCGCGCGGACAGCGCGCACCATCAGCGGCGCGGATTCAGCAAAAACAAGCTCCAGGCGCACCCACAGATACCGGCCCCGGCAGGAAAGCAGCAGATCTGCGCCCTCATACCGTTCCTCAAAGAGCGCGTCAAGCTCCCGCACCCGCCCTTCCCTCAGCAGCCGCTTTACCGGCACGCCGCCGGGGTCGGATGCGTTTGAAGCGCACACGCCCACCGAAATCAGCGTATTTTCAGGCAGCTGTCCCTCCAGAGTCAGGCGGGTCCATTCAAAATCACGCTCCCGGCTGTCAAAGGCGGGGCTGTACCAGACGCCGCGCGCCACACCGCCGCCGGCCCCGGGCGTGAGACAACCGCCGGCAATCTCCATTTTGTCACAGAAGCCTGCGCGCCAGTGCGCTTCGCTGTTCATCGTGATGAAGCTCCTGCGCTGCATTTCGTTCCCCCCGTTCATCCGGTCCGCTTAGGGGCTGTTTGAAAAATCAAAATTCCCCTCTTTTTTCAAACAAGCCCTAATGTTCCGATACATGTAGTTCCAATTTCTCCAGATAGGCGACGGCATGTTTTGGGATCAGCACATCCCCCTGTTCACTGTGCCGGCACTGAGGGCCTTTATAGGACAGGGCCGCGCGCCGCACGCCGATGACGCTTTCCGCCGCGCCCAGCACGCCCAACAGATCGTTGAGCAGCACCGGGGCGCCCGGCTCGCATTGCCTGAAATAAAGCTCCAGACGTTCCTGCGCCTGGCGAGCCGTCTCCTCCACCCCATTTTTGGAGAGCACCTCCGCCCGCACCAGTATAGGCACATAGACCGGCGCCGTGACAACGACGCGCGTACAGACAGTGCGGTGCCGCTCCATCTGCGCCGCCACACAGTCCAGAAAACGCTGGTCCGGCAGCGGCCGCGGACGGCCGCTGTAAGGCGCAGCCACCAAAGTCAGCGTGTTCGGCTCCATCTGTGAAAAAAGATTCTCCGGCTGGTAATGCGGGATGGCTTTCACAAGGCCCACACGCCGTCCCGGCGTGCGGCGCGCAACTTGCTCATAGTCCCGCGCCGTGGCCGCGCGCGAATCGCAGAGCCACTGCTCCCGCAGCCGCGCCGCCGCATCCTCCGGCGTCTCGGCATCCCGGCCCGGCCGCACGTAAAAGGCGGCGCCAACCTGCGGCTGTTCATCGCCGCCGCGCCCCGGAGCCAACAGGGCCTGTCCGTGCGGCAATGCGCCCCGCGCGCCGTCCGTCAGCGCAAAACCGGCCAGATAGACTGCCTCTTCGCCGCCTTCCGGCGCGGCTCCGTGCAGGTTATCCCCAAACAACAGCCCATCCCCATCCAGGGTGTAGACCCGGTCAAACGGCCCCGCCTGCTCCAGCGTATCGATATATGCCCAATCCTCGTAACGCACGCTCCCATCTGGGAAAGTACGCGCGCACATCAGCCTGAGACGGCCCGTCGCTACCGTTTCCTCGCCGTCGAGCAAACCTATTCGGCCGCCGGGCAGGCCGGTAAGCGCGCGCCGCACGACGAAATCACGCTCCCGGCAACACAGGCGGACATTCGGCGCGCCGTCCTGCGCCACATCCTGTGCGGCAAAGCTACAGCGCACACCGGCAATCCCATCGCGCACAACCGGTTCCATCCCGGCGCTTACCGGATGCCAGCCGCGTTCGTCGCGTACAAACAAATCCCGCTCACCGCTGGCAGCAAGACGCGTATACCGCTCAACCGAAGCTGTCTCGCCGCGGGACACTGTGAAATCACTGTTTTCAGCGCGTGTCTGCCGCTGTACCAGCCGGCCGCATCCGGCGGCGGCACCCAGGATGGCGGGGTCCTCCTCGCAGCCCGGATCTGTGATGCGCAGCCGCAGCCAACACAATTTTGGCAGACCCGCCCCGGCGTCTGAAGCTTCTAACGGCTCCTTGAGCCGCAGCGACAAACCGCCCGAGAAGGAAAGCGCAAAGGTTTCATCCCGCAGCACCTGTACCGGGACGGCGCGCGCGCCGTCCATCGCCTCGATCACAAAGGCGCGCGGCGGCGGGTCGTCCGGCCCGGCCGGGCGGTTGCGGGGCGCCGGATGGCGGTCACTTACCTCCATCCACAGTTCAAACTCCGTTTCTTCCCCGGAAAGGGTAAAGCCGAGGTAAAGCGTCTCCTCGCGCGTCAGCGTATAAAACACCTTCCACTGGTTCAAAAGGCCCGTGATGTCGTCGGGGCGTTCTTTTCTCCCTGCATAGGCGGCGCACAGGCGCACGCGCCCCGGGTTCCATGCTTCCTCCAGTTCAAAGGCGACGCCGCCCGCCGAATAAAGGCGCTCTCCGCACGCGAACGGACCCCGTATGTCCCGCCCGGCTGCAAGCAGGTTGGCGCGCGTCTCCCGGACCCGCTCGGGCACTATCCCCATCAGCTTTAAAAATATCCGCAAATGATCGGCTGTGATCTGGTCCAGATGGTACTGCTGCATCTGCTTATACCAGGCAAACAGCTCGATCAGGGTGACGCCCGGATCGTGCTCATTAAAATCGGTCCATTCCGCGCACAGCTGCGGGATGTGGTTTTTCGCCCCGGTTACAATATCTTCAAACCTCTGGTCGTCCAGAACCGGCAGGTTCAGCAAGTCCTTTCACCTCGTCTTTCTATCTGTACTACTCAGAACTTGTATCCATAACCAATGAACGCCATCCGGCCGGGTTTTTGGGGCCGTGAATATAGGTTCCTACATCCGGACCCTGTGGATTCCGCCCTGAACCACCGTAAACGGTACTGATACCGACCCATCCAGGCTGACAAGCCGGCGGCGGCCATCCTCATAATAATCGCCCTCCAAAAACACATCGCGCACCGCCGCCACATGCTCTACATACTTAAGCCTGCTGTAAAAATCAGCGGCGGCCGGCAGCTCCCCGATGCCGTGGATGAGGCCGCGTCCATCCGACGGTTCAAGCAGCAGACCGATTGCAGTGATTGCATCGCGCTCAACCTGCGCGGCATTGTCGAGATCGTCCGGTATCAGATGAACAGTGGCGTTCACCGTCATAACCACTGCCGGGATCACCGAAAGACGCGTCAGCGCCATGCAGTCGCAGCAATCCTCCAGCATCGCGCGGATCCGTCTGCACAGGCGCAGCACATAATCTCGGTTGCCGAAATCGCGCGCCATCACCACAACCGTGACAGCTCCCGGATCGGGCCGGCCGTCTACACCGGTATTTGAAAAGCACTTGACCTGCATCACTTCGCCGAACTGCTCGCCGATCAAATCCTCGTAATCGCGGGCGCAGATTGCCCGGTAGCGGTGGCGGATACGGCGCGGACCCAGGCGCTCGACCGCCTCCATCGTTTGCAAATCGCTGCCTCCGCAGGTAGGCGTTATATTTGTCACGCCGGTTATATAAGCAATCGAACCGACCATACCGCCAATCCGCCCCGCGGGCAGATTCCCACGGCTGCCTCCGCCTGACGAATACTGCACAAGGATGCTTTCCTCCCCGGCGGCCGGTACTTTGCCGCGCCGTCCGTCTCCAAAGGTGAGCCGCCCCCCGATCCGGTCGAGCTGATAAACACGGCTTTCCGGCCCGGTCCCCGAAAAGCTGTTGGTTTCTTCCCAGCGCACCCGCAAACGAATCAGCGCGCCCTCCTCGTCGTACTCGGGACGTATGGGCGTTTTGGGATCGCCCAGCAGGCGGTCGCGCTCCTGCTGTGACAGCTCGGGCAGCTCGTCCACCCAGACCTCGCAGGAGAGCACGGATTTGTGCGGCAGAACAATTTCGCGCCCGGCCTCATGGATGTCGGCCGCAAAGAGCTGGTCCAGTTCCCGGTGCGACTGTGTAATGCCCGCCACGTTGGTCAGAACGCGCGCCAAACGAGGCAGCGCCCCTTTACGCGCGCGGCGTTCCCCCAGGATGCGCAGAAAATATCCCTCGCGCCCAAACAGGCGGCCGCGGGCGGGCGGTTCGCCCAGATAGGCGCTCAAAATACCGCTGCCCGAAAGCCCGCCGGTCCGGTCGGCGGCGTTTATTTTTTGAAAGCCGTTCAAATAGAACGCCTGCACCTCCAGACTGTCAAGCCCTTCGCACTGGCCCTCCAGATCAAAAAACAGATTGACCGGATAGCCGCAGAACGGACGGTCAAAGCAAAGGTAAACAGCCGGCGGCGTCTGTTCCGGCTTTTGGAATGCATCCAGTGCGAGATTGTCCAGCCGGTGCGCGTTGGGTAGTCTTTGGCTTTCACAGTTGTTGTCCGCCCGCACATAATGGGCCGGCTGCATCTCGTCGTAGGCATATTGCAGCCGGACCCCCTGTACAAACGGAAGGAGCCGGTCGCCGGTCGTGCTGAAATTGTTTTCCACAAAACCCACGCGGGCGCGCAGCCAGTAGTTTTCCACCGCTCCCACAGCCACTGGCTCCATGTCTGCAGGACAGACGGCGCTAAGCTCCATCCGTCCCTCTCTGCGGCAGGCGAACGGGTTGGCGTCGCCCTCCACTAAAAGCCGTTTCCAGCCCGTGCCGTTCCAGTATTCCCAGATCACCTGTGAAATGTAGATTTCCGGCACCGATGCGAGCCGGTCGTTTTTATCAATGATATATTTTTTGTTGAATTCATACCGCTGATCCGGCGTCATCTGCTGCACGACTATGGTGCGCATCTCCAGCTCAATTTTCAGCCGCGCCCCGCGTTTGGAAAACACCTCGCCGCTGGCCAGATAAAAACAGTCATAGGGCACTGGCTCCCGCCCGAAACAGTAGCCGCCCAGCGCGCGGTCGATCGGCAGGTCGTTGTAAAAAAGTTCCTCCGCTTCGAGCGGGGCGCCCTCAAGCGGGCTTGTACGCAGCCGCGCCGCGCGCAGGCGAATCTCCGGCTGCGTCCCCTGCATCACGCAGCGGATACAGGCCGGGGCGTCCGCTTCTTCCGCCTCCATCGCACCGTAAGCGGCCTTTTGCAGCAAAATGCTTTTCTGCCGCGCCTGCACATGGTCAAAAGCGTTCCAGCGCGCGCCGTCATAATACTCCCATTTGGCGGATTCCGGCTGTGCGAGCTGCGCCGCGGCCTGCTCGCTCAAAAGCTCCACATCTGTATGCAGCTCCACCTCCACCAGGCACGGCGTGTGTAGTAAAAACAGATCCGGATGCCCCAGATAGAGGGTATGGCTTTGCAAATTGCGTTCGGGATGCGCCCCGAACAGCTCGGCCGCCTCGCTGGAAAGATCGTCGTACCATTCGATACAATCCGCCTGCGGCTGCACCAGAAACAGGCCGTTCAGCACGGCGGCCGACGCGTCGAAGCCGCTGTCGGTTTCATAGAGGATATCCTCCCCACTGCCGCTCTGTGCATAAAGCTGTGTGCCTTTCTCCACGCGTGCTCCGCGCGCGTCGGGCGCCTCCCAGGAAAAGCGCGCATATCCCATAGCCGGCGTGGCCGGGGTACGGCGGGTATCCAGCATATTCAGAAAATAAAGGAACTGCTTATATGGAATCCGGTTGTACCGGCAGATCGTCTCATAAAGCATACCGCCAAAGAGCTCGGCAAGCGCCGTCCCTGCGTCCGGCTGGTCAAAATCCAGGCGCCATTCGGGCGTATACCGGCGCGCCCGCGCGGCAATCTGGACGAGCAGATCCTCTTTGGTCCGGCTGTCGAGCACTGGAAACTGTTTCACGCTTCGACCCCCTCAAGCATATGGAACGGATAGACCAGATTGAAGTAGTTGTTGGTACTGCGGACCGTGTAGCTGATCTCCACCACAGCGGTTGTGTGATCTTTGCCCTCCATACGGGCAGCAACCTTCACATCCCGAATGCGCGGCTCGCAGCGGGTGAGCGCGCCCTCCAGCTCGCTGGAAACCGACAGCGCAAAGTCCTGGGCGTCCGATTCAAAAACGTAATCCGCCGCACGGGAACCGAACGACGGCCGCATGACCCGCTCGCCCCGATAGGTGCGCAGAATCAGACCGACCGATTGCTTGATATCCTCCTCATGGGAAACCATTGCAATCCGCCCTGTCCGCGGGTCTACCGCGATGGGAAAGCTCCATCCGCGGCCCAGAAAATCCCTGCTGTCCATAACCTTGCCCCCATCCTTCCCGATCTTCGGGATATCAGTTAATCTTGACCATCGAGCCTTTGAGATTCGCCAACCCGCTCGCCTGGAGCGTCAGTTGGCCGCTTGCCTTGATTTCACACTGGCCCGACGCTTCCATGCCGATCTGGGCGCTTTTCAGCTCCAGCTTTGTCTTGCCCTCGGCTGAAACCTTCCCGCCCGTTCCATCAAGCACAACGGTCGCGTTCGTTCCCGCCTTGAACGTAATTTTTTTCTCGGCCTGGATGGTGATCTCGCCGTTTTTCAAAGCAACCGTTATCCCGTTTTTGCCATCCTTGTCCGCAAAGGCAAGCGTCTCTCCTCCATCGTCAAGCACAAGGCTGCTGCCCTTTTTGGTGGTGATGCTGATTTTCTCCTTGTCCTTGGTGTCGTCCAAAAGAAGCTCCGCTCCCGACGGCGTCCTGATGCTGCGAATTTCGTTCTTGCCATCCTGATAGTGGTAAGGGCCGGCGGATTCCTTTGTCCAAACGCTGCCCAGCACAACCGGGCTGTGCAGGTCGCCGCCCAGAAAGCCAAGCACCACCACATCTCCCACATCCGGGAAAAAGGTCGCCCCATAGCTCTTGCCGCCCATAAAGTTCATGACCCAGGCCCAGTTTGTTTCCTTGACCTCGGGATTTTTTGTAAGCAGTTGACAGCGCACCCGGTCAAGCTTGTCCGGGTCCTGGGTGTTTGTGACCTTTGCCAGCGCCACCCCGGGGACGGCTGCGAGCTGTGTCATTTCACTGCGGTTCGCGTCAAGCTGGTCCAGAATGCTCAATTGGTGCGCGCCCCCTTCAATTCAAAGTCGGTGGTAAAGCCCTGTTCCGAATAACGGTGCACCACCCGCGAGATAAAATAAAGCCCGTTTGTATGCTTGTCCATACCACCGATTTTCAGATAGCGGCCGGGCACCAGCTCCGGCAGTCCGATACAGGAGCCGCGGCCGCTGACAAATTCCATCGACCGCTCGTTAAAAATGGCCTGCGCTACCCTTTTTAAGCCTGCGGCTGTAAACTCCAGCGGGTCCTGATAATCGAGCTGGCGCGTCTTGAGGGCCGGCATCATCGTAAGCGCCGTCTTGGAGCCTGTGCCGGAAATATCTGTCGCAGTGATTTCAGCCATCTCCGGGGCAAGCCCCACGCCCACGGAGCAGACCGTCACCTTGCCGATCTGACGGCTGCTGTCAAGCTCCTTTTCAAAGCTTTTAAGGTGCCTGCCATATTCCAGCGTCATCAGGGCGTCGGTTTTTTTATAAAGCTCCGTAAAAATTACCTGCCCATGGATAATCGCAAAGCAATATCCTGCGCGGCGCGCCAGATGTGTGATGAATTCACTGTCATCCATACCTGATTGAATCAACCGGATCTTATTTTGGCCGATCTTGCTGACCTTTCCCAGCTTGGCATAGCCGTTGACTGTGCACTGCTCCAACAGCTTCTGAATCACCGCGTCCTGATCCTCCTGCTCATAAGCCACCGATTTTTTGATATTGCGCAGCAGGACAGATGCGTCCATGGCCTCCACCGTGATGCTGATCCCCTCCGGGCTGTAGGTGTGGCGCACATGGACGATCAGCCCCACAAAGAGCGTGATCCGCGTGTTATATCCGCCGTTGACCTCGACCTTTTTCCCAACCTCCAGCTTGGCGAGCAAATCCCCAGTGAACGCGCTTTTATCCAGATCGAACTGGCCGGAAAGCTGAAAGGTACAGGAGCTGGCCTCGCTGCGCCGGGCGCCATCCCCGGCTCCGACCGGAATGTTGATCTCAATCGATTGCAGCTGGCACATCTGGCCGGCGAGCTTCACGCCTCCCACTAGGATTTCAAACGACGGGGCGGCGAAGCCCTTATATTTCTGTTCAAGCTGGTCATAGTCATAGCTGCTGCTTGTGCTGAATGTGATGGCCGCCATCCGCCGCCCTCCTTTGTCCGGCCGCGGCGTTTACAGCCACGCCGGTATTTTGATTACCTGTCCGGTTTTCAGCAGCCTTGGATTATCGATCCGGTTGACTCGGGCGATCTCGCGCCACAGCTCCGGATCGCCGTACTCCTGCGCTGCGATGGCGGTGAGGGTATCCCCCGCCTGTACGGTCCAATATTTTGTGCGGTCCGGCGAGTTGCGCGGCTCCCCCGTAAGCTGATCCTGCGGGGAAATATGTCGCTGGAATGTGACCTCCAGTCTGGCGCGCACAGGTTTGCCGGTAAAGGTGAACATCAAAAACTCCTGCCGCACCGAAACGACATACCCCTGAAACGAAAGCCCGCCCCATCGAAATTCCACCAGCGGCGGTGCATGCCGGTCACCCGCCACATCCATCAGCGCGTAAATCCGGCTCGTGTACTCAGTTACATTGATCTTCCCGACCTCGGGCAGCAGGCTGGTTGCCGCCAGCTTCACTGAATCGACGATGCTCCCGGCGCTCGAACCCGCTTCATATGTATCAAAAAACAGGTTCATGGTGAGCCGTTCGGCGCTGCCGTTGACAAACTGCGCAATGGGCAGGTCAAGCCCCTGGATCACATGCTCCGCGTAGTTCACCGTGCGTTCAATCACATATTCAGACGGATTGAACAGGACGGTGATGGGCGATTGCAGAAGGGTTGGCGGCGGGTCGATCTGATAGATTTTCGCCTTTTGCAGCAATAACGGCATATCTTGTTTTCACCTGCGCTTTTCTGTGTATTACAGCCCGAACCGTCTGCGTTCGGCGCTGATCCTGCTTTCCAGCTTCCGATAGATCTGATCCGCCATCCGGCTTAATTCCGCTTCGCTCACCTGCCCGGACTGCCGGACCACCTGCGTTTCCCGTATGGCCCGCACAGGTGTGTTGAGCGAACGCGGCCGTCCCGCCGCTTGAGAAGACAAGCGCCCTGCGGCGGCCATCCCACGCTCTTTATAAGCGATATCCGGCATCCTCAAGCGCGGCGGCACGCCGGCCGGCACAATGCCGCCCTCCTCACGTTCGCGCCGGGCCAGCTCGGCCCGTGCACGGAAAAAGGACTGCGCCTGCCGCGCCCGTTCGCCGGATGTCTGCGCGGGAAGCGGGCCGCCTGGCTGCGCTTCGGCCGCGCCCTGCCCTCCTGCGGGGAACGTCCCGCGCGGAGCATCCGACCAGCCGACCTTTTTCCAGTCCTGCCGTCCAACCGGCCTGGAGGAGCCTTCACCGAACCGCCCCAGATAGGCGGGCGGATTGAGCATCACAATTTCCGAGGGATTGAATACCTGGCGCATCGGTCCCTGACGGCCCGAGAGCGCCATTTCAAGCGACAACGGCGTCTGCTCCGCCCGCTGCTGTTCCAGTGTCAAAAGAGCGATCCGCCCCCGCCGTTCAATCGCTCCGGCCAGATCAGGGGTTTGCCCGGCAAGGCGCGCGGACATCCGCGCAGGCCCTCCCCGCGCCTGCATGAGCAGGCTGCGGTTTTGCCGCAGGCTGCGGCTGGCGTGCAGCTCATCCCAGCCGCGGTCTGCGGACTGCGCACGGCTCCCGTCTATGGCAGCCTGCGTCCGCCCGTCCCGGCGCTCACGCGCATCGGTTCTTATCACACGGCCGGCCGGCTGGCCGCCAAACGGCGGCCAATGCTCCCCGCCCAGCCGCGGGCCGCCGCCATCCGCCGCTTCCGGCGCATAAAGCACAAGCTCCGCTGCGGAAAATATGCGGCCATCCTCCCGGCTCGGCCCGGAAAGAAGCTCCATAAGCGTGGCGGGCGTCTGCGGCGCACGTCCGGCAAGCAGCGCGATACGTCGTGTGCCCGCCGTAGATTCCACAGTCGTTTCCTGTCCGGGCAGCGCGCCTTCCACAAGCTTTGTCAGACGTTCTGAAAGCCGGATGCGTACCGGCGCACGGCGCGTGTCCGGCAAAACCTTAGCGCCGGGCCGTTTATACGCGCGCCGCGCACTCCGGCTGTGCCCCCCTGCCACCGGAAGCCTTTGCGCCTCCGGCTCTAAACCTTCCGGTACATTCGTCAGGCGCTCCAGGCGTTTTGAAAGCAAACGATAAAACAACGCCGGCGGTTGCAGCCCGGACATCGTCCCTTCCGGCAAAAACGTGGTTGGCTGCACCCGTGCTTTCTCGGCAAGCAGAATGAGCGGTCCGGCGTCTGTGCCATTCGTCCACAGTGAAAACAGCCTGTCCCGGCTTTGCGCAAACCCGGCTTTGCGGCTTCCTGTCGCTGTCCGGGCAGTCGCCTGTGAATACCGGCTTGAAAACCAGCGCTTTTCAAGCCGGCCGGACGCGTTTGCGCCGGCGCTGTCTGTATATGTTCCATATCGATATCGAGCCAGCGGGGCTGCAAGGCCCGCCTCCCACGCAAAGAGCGCAGGGGCGATTTGTCCCGATGCGCTTTCCCCGAACGCCGGACGCCGCGGCCAGGGCATCCATTGCGCACGCGGCACATGCTGGTTCCCCCTATCCGCTCCGTGGCCAAAGAGGCCGCCGCATATTGGGCGCACCGGGCCGGGCGTTCTTCCCAGGCCGCTTAAAAGCCGCGTCAGCCCCATACGCAGCGCCTGTGCGGACCCGTTCAGGGAAACCGCATCGCGCGGCTCTCCTACAGCGGCGGGAGCATCCATCCAGGCCGGGGAAAACGCCTCCTCGCGGTCGATCAGCCACACCGGATCGCGTCCAGGACGCCATCCGTCCGACATACCGCTCTGCGGCCGCAAACCACTGCTGCCTGTCTTCTGACTGAACAGGGCGCGGCCCGCAATACCACAGTACGCCAACCGGCCGGTTAAAGACACGCCGCCTGTCGGGATGCCTTCGAATCCGGGGGGAATACCAGTGTCGTGAAAGCTCTTGCTGAAAGGACTGTCCAGTCCGGGCGTCAAAACAGCCGGAACCCGCATTCGCCCCCGAACGGCCGCCTGCGGGCCGCCGTCCGACTCAATCTGTTCAAAGGGCGGCGTTCCTGTTATATTACCCGACAGAACCGGCAGCGGCGCTTTCGCGCCGTATACGGCCCGGGGAAGCCGGCTTCGCACCCTCGAGCTTCCCCCCGCCGCTTTGAGCGGCGGCGCAGACAGGCGGCGGGGATTCGCATTCTGCGCAAACGCTGCTCCCCACCCGGCTTGCGGTAGAAAAACAGACGGATGGCGAACATGAGCGCCTGCCCTCTGCGCGGATTCCCCCGCCCGCCCCATCCGCAGGGGGGCGGGCGGCGGGCGATGGCCGTTTGCCGCCTGTATGAAAGCAGCCACATCCCGCCCGGAGGCTTTCGCCCATGCGGTTGATGGTCTCAGAAGCTTCGGGACGCAAGCCAGAAGCAGCCGTTGCAGCATCGCATACGGCCCCGTGGAAAAAAGCTTCCGGATATGCCTGCCGTCATCCGGCTGCATCGGCACGCCAGCCTGTGCCGGCAGGGCTCCCACTTGCTCGGGCTGTTCAAAAAGAAGCGTGGGATACCTCTGTCCATTTAAGCCGCCGGCGCGCGCCCATGCCGACCCAAAAGGCGCACTGCCGCGACCGGGATACAGCATCCCGCCCGGTAAGTTTTTCTGTGCTTCGGCGATACCAAAAAGACGCTCCAAAGATCCGCGGGCATTTTGAGGCGGCAGCGCCGCTGCGGACGCAGCGGCCAAAGTCCAAGACGGGAGCCTGCTTCCAGACACGCCGCCCATATCAGCCTCTCGATACAGCGCCGGCGCCGCGCCGCCAACCGTCATCCCCCCAGCCTGCCATTCCGGCCGCCAGGGCGCTGGAGCATCCATGCGGCCAGGACAGGCCAGGCCAGACCAATCGCCCGCCATATGGGGGCGCATTGGGCCAGCCGTTTTACGGTTCGCCTGTTCTTCCCCTGGCGCGGACTGCGCTGCATGGGAGGTTGTCCACACGGTCCGGATAGGCGTACACAGCAGACGATGCTGCGGTTCCTTCTTTTCCAACGACGCTTTTCTCTCATAAAGCAGCGCCCTGTCTGTTTCCATCGCGAAAGCGTGCGTCCATGCTGTTTTCCACAGCAGCGCGTGCGTGCGTCCGGACAGCCCGGCCGGCTGCCGCAGTGTCCGCGTCAGCGGCGGCGGATAGGCTGCACCGCTTATACGCCGACCGCTGAGTCCATCCGGAGACAAGGCACAGTCCGCCCGCGCGGCCCGGCGTTCCAAAAACTGCTCCATCCAGTGCAGATAAAACGCCGGCGGCTCATGGTCCGGACCATAAATCCGAAAGAGCATACGGATATGGACAGGCGGGAAGGGCTGGCTCTGTACTTGCTGTCCCGGCGTTTCCTGCGCGCCCTCCTCCAGATCAACCATGGAAAATCTTCGCCATCCGTCGGGGGCGCGCCGTACCGCCCGCTCGGCTATTCTGCATGCAAAATTGCCCGCACCCGCCGTCCGGAGCGTCCATCCAGCTTCCAGGCGGCCTGTCCGTGCGGTAAGCCGGCCGAAGCTCGGAGTGACCGCTCTGACGGCTGTATGCAATTTTCCGCTCAGGCATTTCATCGGTCTGTATCCTCCATGATGAAATAAGAGTACCCCGCCCATATTCCAATGTCTTTGGTCAACGGGCAGGGGAGGGGGACGCCTGTTAATAACCGCTGCGGCAAGCCCCCGGAGAGCAATGGAAGCCCTCAAAAAGGCTCTTAAAATAGCTGCAGCAGCCCGGTATGCATCAGCTCGATCCGGGAAACGGCAACCTGCCCCTCCAAAGCGTTGAGAATCGGGCCTTCATATTTGACCGGATACGCGCCGGTGATCGTCCAGCCGTGCATGGGAACGCCCTTTTCATTGCAAAGCTGGATCAGCCCCAAAACCGGAACCGTTGTGCCGAGTACGGCTGCGCGCATCCACAGCTCCATCTGGAAACTCGACATAATCCCACCCTCCAGGACGAGCCGCTGTGGGACAGTGTTGCGCCGGAAGAATAGCGGGCCGTCGTTGCGGCCGCCCTCCGCATAGGTTTCCATCTCAAATTCAAAACCGATACCCTGTACCGATGAAAAATTTCCGTCGAGATCCGCACCGATCGCCACATGGAAATAACAGTTTAGATTTTCATCAAACACACCCATACCGACCTTCCCCTTTCACATCGCTTCATCCGCCGGCCGGCGCGGCCAGATAGGAGAGAATGGAACCGATGCTCTTATCGGAGGTCCCGGTGGAATCGGGCGGGTCCAACCTGGTGAACCCTTCATGCGCAAGTTCCAACACTTCCAGAGCCACCTCGCTGGAAGCGGCGTTAAGGCCGGACACACGATAGGAAACCGGCCAGGCATTGACCAGCTCCCAACGCGGCCCGTCGTTGCCGGCGTCGTCCAGCAGGGTAATGGTCACCAGCCTGCGCTGGATTCCGGTCGGCCCGCTGGTGCCGTCCGCCGCCGCGGAATGCAGCCAGGCAAGCGTATCCAGCTCCCCGATGATTCCACGCGAAAGCCGCACGTTGCCATACCGTGTCAGCCCTGGAAGCTTCTGTACGGTTGGGCGGCTGGCATTTCCTGTGCGGTATTCCACCACGTCGACCGTGGCCTCCAGGCCGGACACCTCGGAAAAGGCGCCCGCTGTGATCGATTCGATCTCGACCTTGTATCGAAAGACGCGATATGGATGGGTTAAAATCTCGGTCGTTGCGCCAGATACCATCGTTCATTCCGCCGCGTCCCGCGGCAGCGCCTCCTCCCGTTGATTTTATAAGCCGTCTGAAAGCGGCCGTTCAGGCTTCAAATACATTTTTAGGAGTCCCGTTGAGCCGCTTGTTGATCTTGGAAAGCTCCGCGCACCACCGCCTGCGTTCCCGGTGGTCGAGGCTCATGACCTCATCGTGCCCCCAGTGCAGGTAATAGGCCAAAAACGCCATCTCCTCGTAGAGCCTGTCAGAGGGATACAGGACAAGCCCTACTCGATCAAAAAATCCAGCGGCAGCTCTATCTCCTCGCCGCATTTGGGACAGACCGCCTTGTAAACCGGCGTATCAGCCAGGTTGATCCTTTGATAGAGGTCCTGAAGATAGGCGATGTCCACCGTAAACAGGTTTTCGATCACCTTGGTGCTGATGGCGGGCAGTGTGCCCAGCTTTGTGATCACCCGCGAAAGCAGGATGATCGAAAGATATCCCCCGTTTTGCTGAACCCGCGGGTCGCGCAGCGGCAGGATTTCATCTGCCGCCGTGGCCAGACGCATAGTCCCGCTGCGATGGACCTCGCCGTTTTCATCCACATAGCCGCGCGGCAGCATAAATTCAAACGTCGTCTGCATAGTAACCTCCGGTATCATCATAAGCGCCCGCGCGCCGCCCTTTTAAGGCGGGCGCGGGCCGTCAGGATCTGATTGGTCAGACCGCGGAGGGCGTTCCGGCGTCACCGGAGCTTACCCTGGTGAGTCCCTCGTGGCAAATTTCGATCGACTCGATGGCCACCTCGCTGCCGAGAGCGTTTAAGTCGGGGATCGAGTAGCGGACCGGCCAGGCGTTGATGATGGTCCACTGCGGGCCGTCCGCGCCTGTATCGTCGATCAGCGTGACTGTGATATTCTTGCGCTCGACGCCGGTCGGCGGCGCCTGGTCGCTGGAGGCGACAGTATAAAGCCAGTCGAGCATCTCCATGTCGCCGACAACGCCCCATTTAAAGGTGATGTTGCCGTATTTGGTCAGTCCGGGCAGCTTGCGCGGGGTGTTGCGCAAATCGTCGCCCTCCCGGTATTCCACCACGTCTACATTGAGGTCAAAGCCGGAAACCTCGCTGAAGCCGCCGCGGGCGATACCGTCAATCTCGACGGTGTATCGGAACGTTCTGTATGGGTACCTGATGGTTGAGTCAGCCATAGTTGCCTATCCTTTCTATCAGATTCACATCCACTGCCGTGATCAGCCAGCGGATTCGACCGTATGCTGCGTGATGCGGAAGATCACAAATTCGGCGGGCCTGACCGGCGCAATGCCGATGTTGCAGATCAGCCGGCCGTTATCAATATCGTCCTGAGTCATGGTACTGCGGCCGATATTGACAAAGAACGCCTCGCCCGGCGAGGCGCCGGCCAGCGCACCTGAGCGCCACATGGAGGAGAGGAACAGCTCGATTGTGCGCTGCACGCGGCTCCAGAGGGCTTCGCTGTTCGGTTCAAAGACCACCCAGTTGGTGTTCGCCTTGAGCGATTCCTCCACAAAGATAAAGAGGCGGCGGACGTTGATGTATTTCCACAGCGGGTTGGACGAGGCGGTACGCGCGCCCCAGACGCGGATACCGCGCCCGGTAAAGCTGCGGATCAGGTTGACGCCCTGCGGATTCAGGATATCCTGCTCGCCCTCATTATATGGGCAGGAAAGCCCTGTGCAGCCCCGGACAACCTCGTTCGCGGGGGCCTTCTGGACGCCGCGTTCCGTATCGGTGCGGGCGTAGATGCCGACCATCGCGCCGGAGGGCGGCATATAGGAGCTTTTGCGCGCCAGCGGGTCAAATACCTCGAGCCACGGATGATAGAGCGCCGCATAGCTGGTATCGAACATGTTGCGATGGTCGAGCACATCGCCGACCTTCTTCTTATCCAGCGGGATGTCGAGAACCGCAAAGCGGCTCTTTGTGTTCTCACAGTGCGCAACCAGCGCAAGCTGAACGTCGGAATCGGTGACGCCCGGAACCGCCATGATGCTGACCTGTGCGTTCTCCAAAAACGCCTGGATGCCGGTGCGCTTGCCAGGCCCGTTGTCCGAACCCATATAGTCAGACGCCTTGGTTCCTTCAATATTGCCGTCGCTGCCGCCAAAGAAACCAAGCGAGAGGCTTTCGCCCACGCCGCCGACCGCCTTATACGGCGGCATCACGCCCGCAGTTTTTGCCGCCGGGACCAAGGCCGGAGCTTTATCGTCTTTCTTGTCGTCCTTTTTCTCCGCGGAGGCCGGGGCAGCGGCGGGCTGTGCCGGAACCTTGCCCACCTCGACGGTGACAAGTTCGGATTTCTGCATACGGGCTGCGATGTAGCTTGACGCAGACTCATTGAGTGAAACGTTCAGATATGTTTCCTCGGCGTCCTCAAAGCGGACCGAGACATTGAATTCACAAGTCTTGATGACCTTTTTCGGCAACAGGTTGGTATCGACAATATCGCAGCCGATCGGCTCCTCAAAGGAGAGCACACCGTCGATGGCCGACTTGACCCTGTTGTGGGAGAGCGTTCTGCCGTCGTAAAATTCAACGACATCGCCGGCCGTAAAGCCATCGCAGCTCTTGACGCGCACGCTGCGGTCGTCGATCGCCTCAAGCGCCTGCGTCTTGGCCTTGCTGGCTGGGGTGACGATCACGCGCAGGCGGTCGCCCCATTCGCCGGGATTAGCGGCTGTGAACTTTAAAACCGCAGAGCCGCTGGTGGCGCTGCACTTCGCCCCCTGCGGCACAACGCGCATGATAAACGCACGGGAACCGCCATTGAGGAAAAACTGCTCCACCGCATAGGGCAGAAAGCGGTAATCGCCGTACTTCGCCTCGGACAAGTAGGAGCCATACATCCGCTGGTAATCGGCGAAATTGGTCACAAGCTGCGGACGCCCGATCACGGGTCCGCGCTCCGCCATTCCAATAAAGCCGGCTGTGCTGGTGCTGACCCCTTCCATTGGGACCGCACCGGATTCAACTTCCTCGACATAGACGCCCGGTGATAAGTATTCTGCCATAACAACGTTCCGATTTCCCTGCGAAATCGGATGCCTCCTCTCGTTTTGATCGCTTCGGTTGGATGAGTGAATTTTAAAATTATCGTAAATTGGCGCTTTGGCCAGCTTTACTAACCAGTGATTTGAAAATGCGGCGGATT
The DNA here is from genome assembly GCF_010206195.1 of Anaerotruncus colihominis. GTDB lineage: Bacteria > Bacillota > Clostridia > Oscillospirales > Ruminococcaceae > Anaerotruncus > Anaerotruncus colihominis_A. The sequence continues at coordinate 48,992 of NZ_VIQT01000003.1, forward strand.
TTTGCCGGCGCAGGCAAACAGCTCCCGCCAATGGCCGGATACCGACGCGCAATGCGCGCCCGCGCCGCGTAAAAACAATTCCCGCGCATAAAACGCGTCTGTCAGGTCCACACGGGTGCGGACGATCACGCCGCCGTCCTCCAAATAGAAATGCGCCCAGGGATCGGCGGCGTTCAGCTGATTGCAGGCGCGCAGCGCCCGCGTCTCGTCCTCCATCCGGAAAGGGTATTTGGAGTAGATCAAAACGGCTTCTGCTTGTTCCACACAGACGGCATGCCAGCGCACCCGTCCATCTGTAAAGATCAGGTGGGCTTCCTCCCCCCTGACAAGGAAATCATAGCCCGCCTGCTCCAGCAGGGATGCCAGCGTATCCATCGCAGCCTCCTTTTGCCGCCCATGGCGCCGGCGACGGTGTAAGCGCCGTCAGCTCCATCCCGTCGAACCGGGCGGCGGACGCCCAGGGCGCTTCGCCAGGGGAAATCCTGTTTTCCGGGACTGCCTGCGCCGCCCCTTTCAGTCCCGACGGCGTCCGCGCGCATATGGGATCGGGCGGACGGTCCGGCGCGGCGTTGATGAGCCGCAGCATCCGGCTGTTGCCAAGTGTGGCGCACAACCGCCGCAGCGTCTCCCGGCCTGTTCCACGCGCGCCTGCGGCGGCCCGCAGGACCTCCGCCGCCTGGAAAGACCGGCTTTGGATGGGTTCAGACGTCTGAATTGGCGGCGTCCTCTCCTGCCGCGTCCTCTGGCTTTGGTTGTTCGCCGGCGACGCTCTCTGGTTCATCCCCATCCTCCTTTTGGCTGTACCTTCGGGCCACACCGCGGCGGCGGCCATCCTCCGGCGGCATGGCGGCCGCTGTCAATTCCGCAGCCAGCTCCTCCGCAAAGCCCTTGGCGGAAAAAAGCCGCTCCGCCTGCCCGGCATTGTCGCGCAGTACGCTCAACCGGCTGATAAACTGTATTTTCTGAGACTGTTTTCTCTGGATCAACGCCTCAAGGCTGGAGATGCTGCGGCGGAGCAAATCAGCTGGCCCGCGCTCCGACTCCACACCCTCAAGCTCCTTGAGGCGCAGCCGCCAGACATTCAGCGTTTTCTGGTCATCGCGTATGGATAAAAACGGATACATTCTGAGCAGGACCTCGTTATCGGCCTGCGCAAGAGGACTCTGCGGTCCTTCAGCGGCCTCGGCCATCGTCTGAAACAGGCGGCCCGCGCTGCGCAGGCTGCTCACCACCAGGCCGACGGCGCTTTTAACGTCCTGCCGGTTGTAAACGGTCTGTCCCTCGTTTCCCGGCAGATTCTTCTGAACGGACGAGCTCCCCTTTAGGATTTGCTGGCGTTCATTGACCGGTTCGGGCTGGCCAAGCGTCCTTTTTAGGCTGCTTACCAGCATCATACGTCCCTGCCCGCCGAGAATCCCGGCCGCAAGCGTCCCCTTTGAAAAAGCGGCGTCCGCGAATTTTTGCAGCCGCAGCCCGCTTTGCCGCTGTGCCTCCGACACCTGATAAGGCATCTGTTCCGCCGGACGGGCCGTTCCTCCTTCAAGCGGTTGTCCGTTCTGCTCCAGCATCTGCCCGGTCAGCCTTTGCCCTTCCAGGGTAAAACGCGTGGAAAAGGCCTCTGTGATCGAGTAAACCGGATCGCGCGTTCTGTATCCAATATCTGGCAGATACGCGAGCCTGCAGAGCTGATCGTGCAGCTCCCGGCGCAGGAAATTCGCTCCGGAAAGCTGTTCTTCAAAGCGCCCGGAGCGTTTCCTCCTGGATTCACGGTACACGGGCCTCCCCCTTTACGCATAGGGTTTTAAAATCAGCAAAGGCCGCCCTTGGGGTAGCTCCCGCCGGCCACATCGGACAGGACGTCGTCAGAAAGCGGGGCAAAACCGCCGTCCCGCCAATCCCGCCAGGCCTCCTGCGTTTCCTGCAGGTTCAGCCCGGCGGCCTGTGCGGCCTGCTCAAAACCGGTTTGGTCGGACAGCCTGTCGGATAAGGTATGAGCCAACAATCTGCGCAAAGCATCGCTCATTACTGATTCCTCCTGTGTATTTATCGCAGTGTTTCTTTGCTTGGTTTCTTATACGAACAGACGTTAAAAAAATCCCATACTTTTTCTGATTAATAAAAACAAATTGTTGCGGCATTCTGTTAAAAGCGCGTCCATTTGGCCAGGGGCTGTTTGAAAAATCAAATTCAGGAAACAAATAAGCACTCTAACAAATCATGCGAATTCTTCATTGCTTCACTATGATCCTGTTTGAACAACCTGTTTGTATGTTTGTATGCATTTGCGGCATACCAGTTGGAAAGCCTGCCCAGTTTGGAACCACCCCGGACGCGGGCAGTTGCTTTGGACATAAGAAAAGGCCCAGAGCACGAAATGGCTCCAGGCCCTTGCCTGGTGGCAAGCCTGCCCAGTTTGGAACCACCCCGGACGCGGGCATTTGCTTTGGACATAAGAAAAGGCCCAGAGCGCGAAATGGTTCCAGGCCCTTGCCTGGTGCAGGAGGCGATGCGATTTGTACCCATATCACAACCAGATCAAGCGGCGTATTCGCGCCGGGGAGCTGTGCGGATACGACTTTGTCAGCGACTATCCGCGCATCGGCGAGGCATTGGTGCTGTATTTTACAACATCTCCGCCGGTGCGGCCTATCCGTCCGCACCGTTACGCGGAATACGCTGCGCTTCTGGCCGCCTGGGAACAGGGGGCTTTCCGGCGCTCCTGAAAAAAACGCACAAGACTTCCATTGCACGCGCCGCGAACAGCAGCGGGGCCGCCGCATAAAAACAAGCCGCGCGGCAATGATGGGAAACGCTTTGACGGCCTGTCTTTATGCGTCTACGATTTTAGGACTTGACAAACCGCGAATATGTGATATCATGATAGTAACTAAGAGATATTATCTAACTAAACATAAGACCAGGAAGGCGATTCTATGCAGTTACGGGATCGGAACGGATTGACCGAACAGGAATTTTTGGAGCAATATCGTCCGGGTGATTACACGCGTCCATCAGTGGCGTGCGATATGGTCATTTTCACGGTTATGCAAACAGACGCCGGCAATTACCGCCGCCTGCCGGAAAAGGAACTGCGCGTGTTGCTGATCGAACGCGGCGGCCATCCATATCTCGGATGCTGGGCGCTGCCCGGCGGCTTTGTGCGCCCGACTGAAACCGTGGGCCAGGCCGCCGCGCGCGAGCTGCGGGAGGAAGCAGGCGTTGAAAACGTCTATCTGGAGCAGCTCGGCGTTTTCAGCGATCCCGGCCGCGACCCGCGCACCTGGGTCATGAGCTGCGCGCACATGGCGCTGATCGACGGCGGCAAGGTCCGGCTCCGGGCCGGAGACGACGCGCAGAACGCCGCGTGGTTTCTGGCGTCGTGCACCGCGCAGCCGGACGCGCCGTCGCGCTTTACACTTCGGCTAACCAACGGCGGCATCCATCTCAGCGCGCTGGTAGAGCGCCGGCTGGAAGGCCCCACCGGCGCGGAGGAATACACAGTCGTTGAAAACGACGGGCTTGCCTTTGATCATGCAAAAATCATCGTCTGCGCGTTGGAGCGCCTGCGCGCGCAGACAGCGTCCGGCGGCGCGGCTTTTCATCTGCTGCCGGAACGCTTTACGCTGACTGAGCTTCAGCAGGTGCACGAGGTCCTGCTTGGCCGCCCGCTTCTCAAGGCGGCGTTTAGACGCAAAATCGCCCCGCTTGTGCAGGAGACGGACCAGATGACACAGAATGCCGGGCACAGGCCCTCGCGTCTGTACCGGCGAAAACAGGAGGAAAAAACATGATTTGTTACGATCTGAAAACGCTTCGGGAGGCATATTGTTCGGGCGAGAGCTGCCGCTTCCTCTTTTTTTGGGGGCATACCCCTCCGGCTGACGGGCATGTGAATGAAAGCTGCCTGAGCCAATGGTGGATGTGCCGTTTCACAGCGGACGGGGTGGAATACAATTGCGCCGAACAATACATGATGGCGGAAAAGGCCCGGATGTTCGGCGACAGCGAGATGCTGGAAAAAATCATGGCGTCCAATTTCCCCAAGGAAATGAAAGCTTACGGACGCGCTGTGCGGAATTTTGATCAGGCGGTGTGGGACAGCCGATGTTATGAGCGGGTGCTCGCCGGGAATCTGGCGAAGTTCGAGCAAAACGCCGACCTGCGGGAATTTCTGGCTGGGACAAGGGGGCGTATCCTGGTGGAGGCAAGCCCGCGCGACCGGATTTGGGGCATCGGTATGGGAAAGCAAAATCCCAACGCCCAAAATCCGACGCTTTGGCGCGGCAAAAATCTTTTAGGGTTCGCACTGACCGAAGCGCGCGAGCTTTTACAGCGGCGATAGGAGGGTGCTTTTATGAACGGGGAGCTTTATCAGGCGTGCGCCCTTGTGGCCGCGGTGCGCCAGGCGCTACGTGCCGGCTCTTTTTCCTATGAGGGCGCGGACTATGAAAAATCCCTGCATTTCACTTTCCAAAACGGCGCACAGGCGGACAGCGCGGCCGACTGGTACCACGAACTGGCGGCGCGCCGCCTTCACGATATCAAGCTGCTTGCGCCCACAGCGGCCGAAGACCGCGGACTGCTCGCCTTTTCGGGCGGCGCGCCTTTTGTGGCCGCCTGCTTTTACAAGGACAAAGCCGTTACCGGCTGGCGCGCTGATTGGGAGTTCGACCAGTCTGCGCGCGGCTGGAATATCAAGTGGAACGAAGCGCCGTTCAAAGACGCGCCCGCTGTACCGCCCCGCTTTCAGGAATACCGCGACGATTTCTCCGCGGTGCTCGCACAGATTTCAAAGCTGGCCGGGCGCATCGGGGAGAAGCAGTTCGCCGCCCAGTTTGACAGCGCGCGGCATTATCTGACAGATCCATGTGCAGCGCTGCCGGATTGGATGCATATCCATCTGCCGGAAAAAAACAAGGCCCTGTTCGCAGCCGCCTCGCGCGCGTGGGTATTCGGCGGCATGGGCAGCTGGAACGACAGCCCGCCGTATCTGGCGCACGAACAGGGTCTTGACGGCGACTATGAACGATTATCCGCCGCGCTGCACCGGCAGATCATGTTGGCGGTGCTGTACGCCGTCAACGAATGGTGACACGGCGGACCAGACTTTATTGAAAGAGGATTCGTTATGAATCGAAAGGCAATTGCAAATGAAACCCTGCGTATTTTAGAGCAGGGTTGGTATGAATACGCTGGCGAGCGCATTGAAATCGCCGACATGCATCAGGCGTCCCTGGCAGGCAGCCGCCTGATTACGCCGGAAACACAGCCTGCGCTGCCTCCCATGCCTGCCGCGCACGAGAAGGCAACGGCGCTTTCCCTTCGGAACTGTTCGGCTGTGCGCGCGGTCATCGACCTTCGCGCGCAGGGAGCCGGGCGCATCGGCGTGCTCAACTTCGCCAGCGCCAAGAACCCGGGCGGCGGCTTTTTAAACGGCGCAATGGCGCAGGAGGAAAGTATCGCCGCGTCCAGCGGACTTTACCGCACGCAGACAATCCATCCGGAGTATTACGCGCGCAACCGCGCCTGCGGCACCATGTGCTATACCGACTGCGCCATCTATTCGCCCGATGTGGTATTTTTCCGCGATGAATGGTTCGCGCTGCTTGAGCGCCCGGTCACAGCGTCAGTGCTGACGCTGCCGGCTGTAAACTTTGGGCAGGCGCTCATAAAGGGCGAAGACACCGCGCACGCAAAACGCGTGATGAAAACGCGTATGCGGCTGGCGCTCACGCTCTTTGCGGCGATGGGCGATGAAAACCTGGTGCTTGGCGCGTATGGCTGCGGAGTGTTCCGCAACGATCCGGAGGATATCGCCGCCTGGTGGGTCTCGCTTTTGACGGATACGGACTTTAAAAACCGTTTTTCCTCTGTCACCTTCGCTGTGCTCGACCGGTCCAAAAGCCAGACCTGCTATCGCGCGTTTGAACGCCGCTTCGGCACACAGGAGGCATTCTGATGGGACAATCAAAAAGTGATGAGAAGCTCGGCCGGTTCCTGAGCCTTGTGCTGCGGCACAACCCCGCGGCGGCGCAGATCACGCTCGACGAACACGGCTGGGCCGATGTAAAAGCGCTGCTTGCGGGCTGCGCCCGCGCGGGACGGCGCATTGACCGGGATACGCTCGAGCGCATTGTGCGCGAAAACAACAAGCAGCGCTACAGCTTTAATGACGACCATACAAAAATCCGGGCCAACCAGGGCCATTCCATCGCGGTCGACGTGGAACTGCGGCAGGCGCAGCCGCCCGCGCACAGGGAATCACGCGCCAGTCGCGGCAGCATGTACATCTGTCCGCCGACTGTCAAACGGCGCTGGCTGTCGGCAGCCGCCACGGTCCCCCTGTGGTCCTTGCCATCGACGCGGCCGCTATGGCGCGGGACGGCTATGCGTTTTACCGCTCCGAAAACGGCGTCTGGCTCTGTGAGCAGGTACCGTGGGGCTATGTCCTGGAGGATGGGGTGGGCCTTGCTCCATAGCTGACGGCTGATAACAAAAACCATCGCCGTGCGGCTGTTGCCGCGCGGCGATGGTTAAGGTATGATTGTCCGGCACATGTCCGGACAATCATAAATTTTTACGGCGACAGCATAACGCTGCGTCTGCCAGGCTTTTTTGACAGTCTGAAACGGGGCGGCACCGTCCTGTTTTATGTATCGTCCCCTGCGGCCGCCCCGGCCTTCGTCGTGGGCATCAGACGGTTGTCCGCACCGATGCGCAGGGCTGGGGCGTATGCAATCTCCCATACATAGCCGTCTGGGTCCATGATGAAACCGGAGTATCCGGGCTTTCCGTCCCAGTCCTTCCAGACTGGCTTCTGCTGCACAGTTGCGCCTGCGGCGACAGCCCGCTCAAAGATCGCGTCCACCTCCTCGGCGCTCGCGCCGTTGATCGCCAAAAGCAGGCCGTTGTAGCGCGGAATCGGTTCGACCGGCAAGCCAATTTCCCTTGCCAAGAAATCGTGCGGCAACAACCCGATGGCGATATTCGAACTGAGCACATATGTACAGGCCCCGTCGGAATCGGGGGAATACTCCCACCCCATCGCCTCATAAAAGGCAACGGACCGCTGTACATCCTTCACGCCTAATGTCAGCATGGACACGCTTTTCGCAGCCGCGCCGGGTAGTTTCACTTGCATATTGTTTCTCCTTTTTCGTCGTATGTCAGCACTCCTGTTTAAACGCCTGAATCATTTTCGTCATGGCCGCAGGGTCGTCATGAAGCTTGAGCACTGCGCTGCCTACAAAGACGCCGTCTGCACCGGCCTCTTTGGCCATTTTCGCATCCGCAGGCGTGTGGATGCCGACGCCACAGTAAATCGGCCGTGTAATCCCCTGGCCGCGCAGATGATCGATGCAGTCCTTGAGCGCAGGAAAAGCGGGGTTGGTCTGGCCTTCGCCCGGCTTACCCTGCATGTAGACGAAGCCGTTGGACTGTTTGGCCGATTCCACCTCGCCGGGCAGCATCTGAAACTGCACATAGCAGCTCACCCGCATGCCGTCCGCGATAAACCGGTTTTTAACTGCGTCGCCCTGCTGCCCCACCAGAATGATATCCTCAAAACCCTGTGCTTTGCAGAAAACGATGAACCGCTCATAACCGATTTCCGTCACAGTCGATTCATACGTCATCAGGATAAAACGCGTGTCAGGCAGACGCTTTTTCATCTCCGCCATGCCGTCCATATAGGCGGTATAGTCGTTACAGGCTTCCAGCGCCGCCGCCATGCGGCCGGCGATGTATTCGCTTTCCAGATAGGGGGCGCGGGCGGGAAAATCAATTTCAATGATGTCGCAGCCGGCGCCGACATAACGCTGCGCCGTCTCCTTACTGCTGTCAATGGAGGGGTAGCCGTTGCTCAGATAACAGATTAAATCCATCGGTCACGCCTCCCTTCCGTCAAATACAAGCGTGAACAGCGCCTCCATCTGTCCCGCCGTCGGGATGATGGGGTTCGTCTTTGTGCAGCCGTCCGCCAGCGCCATAGCCGCCATCTCGCCCAGCCTGCCGCGGTAGCCGCCAGCGTCCTTGATCACGTCGGACAGCGCGGCGGGAATATACAGTTTTTTATTCAGCCCCTGTACGACGGCCGCCATATCATCTGTACCGAGGGGCGCGGCAACGCTTTCATACAGCGCCCTGGCCCGTTCGTCCCCGCTGTTGAAACGGATAATATAAGGCAGGATAATTGCGTCGGCCAGGCCATGGGCAATGTGGAACAGACTGCCCACTGTATGCGCCATGCTGTGTACAATCCCCAATGAGACGTTCGTAAACGCCATGCCGGCGATCATGGAGGCGTTGAGCATCGTCTCGCGGGCGGCGATGTCCTGCCCGTTGTCAAAGGCTTTGGGTAGGGCGCTGTGGATATCTGCGATTGCGCGCCGGGCAAACGTGTCAGAAACGTAATTGGCCCGGTTGCTGACAAGCGCCTCCAACGCGTGCGTCATGGCGTCCATGCCGGTTTCAGCCGTGATATGTGCGGGCATGGAAAGCGTCGCCCGCGGATCGCAGATCGCGATATCCGGCATCATCTCCATATTGCCAAGCCCACGCTTGATCCCCTGTCCGTCGGAGATCACAAAGGACCGCGACACCTCGGAGGCGGTGCCCGCTGTGGAGGGGATACAGCAGAACCGCGCCTTGCCGCGCAGCTTTGGGAAGGGGTTTGCTGTCAAAACCTCCTCCAGCGTGGTCAGCTCGGGATGCTCGTAATACACCCACATGGCCTTGGCCGCGTCCATGGGGCTGCCGCCGCCCAGGGCAACGATCAGATCGGGGCCAAACTGCTCCATCGCCCGCGCCCCGCGCATCACTGTGTCAAAGGAAGGGTCCGGTTCCACGCCCTCGAAAAAGGCGACCCTGGCGCCGCTCTCCCGCAGGTAATCCGCCGCCTGATCAAGAATTCCACAGCGTTTCATGCTGTCCCCACCGGTGACAATCATCGCGCGCTTGGCGCCCACATCTCTGAGAAAGGCAAGACAGCCGTCGCCAAACAGCAATTGGCTGCCCGCCAGCTTCATCGGTCTCATCATCATTTTCCGCTCCTTATCGTTTGCATTGAATGTTCGCGCCGGCAGACGGGTTACGCATCGCGCCCACCGGCAAAAAATATGAACGCTTTAGCGGTTCAGCCCCGCCAGCACCTCTTTGACCAGCCGGCCGGAGATGGGATTGGACACAACGCCGCCCTCCTTCAGGCTGGAGCCGATGATTGCCCCGTCGGCGATCTTTAGCTGTTCGCCGATATTCGCGGCATTCACGCCGCTGCCGGCGATCACGGGGACCGGCGCCACTTTTTTCACCTTTTCGATTATTTCAATAGGCGTCTCCATACCGATCGCAGACCCGGTAACAATGATCCCGTCCGCGCCGCAGGCGGCGGCATTCTTGGCCGACTGCTCGACCGGCACATGCGGCAGCAGCATATTCGTATGCTTGACCTGGATATCGGCCAGCACCATAATATGATCCATGCCCATCAGATGGCGGTAGCGCATACACTCCTTTGCGCAGGGCGTGATCAGCCCGCCGTAAAATTCCACAGTGTCGACAAACACCGGGATACGCACAAACTGACAGCCTGTGCTGTAGGCGATGGAGAGCGACGCCTCCCAGTCACAGAAAGCCGCGTCCACACCCGCCGGGATCTGTACGGCGTCGCGCACCTTTTGGGCGGCGACGGCCAGCGTCGTGCGCTGTATGAGGTCCAGTGTGACGCCAAACGGATCGTCCCCCATATTCTCGACGATTACCGCGTCGACGCCGCTCTCCTCAAGGGTGCGCGCATCCTGCACAGCCTGTCTGTAAATTTCCTCCACGCTGCCGCGGTAGCCCGTGGTCCCAGGCAGCGGCAGACAGTGTACCATACCGATTACAAATTGCCGGTCAACCGCCAGCAGCTCTCTGATTTCCATTGTATCCGTCCTTTCTCGGTTTGCCGTTTTCGTTCCGGCAGATATCCCGTTTACGCCCGGTGCGCCTGCGCATACCGCCAGACGCCCTCCAGCGCGACACGGCATAAGAGCGCCTCCGCATCGGCGCGCTCCTGTCCTTTCAGCGACTCCTTCAGGTTCTCCAGAACCGTGACCATGGTGACGACGGCGGTCTTCACCCCCATCAGGCGGCCTACAGTCAGCATACAGGCCGATTCCATATCGATTCCGCAGACATGCAGGGCGCGCAGCTCGTCAAACACATGCGACAGGTCCCTGCCGCACTCCTTGCTGAACCGGCTGTCGTGCATCTGGGTATAAAACCCGTCCATCGTGCAGGAAACGCCGTTGAGACTTCGTTTTCCAAAGTCGGCCGCCGTCTCGTTGAGAAGATTGACCAGCTCCAGATCAGCCACCGCCGGATAGCTTTCCTCCACATACGTTTTACTTGTGGATTCCCGGCGCATCGAAGCGATCGGGATGATGAAGTGTCCGAGCATATCGTCCTGCATGGACATCACAGTACCCATGCGCACAGCCACCTCCATGCCGCAGGCGTACATCTCCTCCATAGCGATGGCGGCGCTCGGCGCGCCGATGCCGGTGGAGGTGACGGTGATCCGTTCCCCCTTATAGGTCCCGGTGCAGGTGTTAAACTCCCGCAGAAAAGCGACCTCCTGCGGATCGTCCAAAAACTGCTTGATTATATTGACACGCCACGGGTCCCCCGAAAACAGCACATATTTTCCAACGGTTTCGGGCGTCCCGCCCATATACAGCGTGGCCATATCATCTGCCTCCTTTCAGCATCCGTTCAAATTGTCCCAAGCGTTCCAAAAGCTGTTCCTCCGTGGGCGCGCCGGCACAGCAGCCCTCCTGCTCAATCACAAAGGAGGAAAGCACCGTGCCCAGCATGGCGCATGTCCGCGGGTCCTTCCCGCGCAGGAAGCCGTACAAAAACCCAGCCACGAACGCGTCGCCTGAGCCGGTGGCGTCGACCACCGGGCCGCCGCAGGTGCAGATGGGCACATGCGTTTTTTCCCCTGCGCCGTCCGCCTTATACCAGCAGTCGCTCCCCTGCCGGCCGAGCGTGGTAATCAGCAGGGAGCAGCGTCCCCGATCCAGCATGGCGCGCAGATCGACGCCTAAAATCTGTTCGATGGCCTGCCGCTCCACCTCGTTTGTAAAAATAATGCTGCTGTAAGAGAGCAGCTCCTCCAGAAAGTCCCGCGGGAAAGCGTCCATATCCCCTTTCATGGAGAATACAAGCGGCAGGCTATGCTTTTTGCACATCGCAAAGAACGCCTCATTGTCCGGCCGCGAACCTACCGTCATCACCCCGAGCCGCGCCCCTGTAAAAATGCTGTCGGGCAGCGGCCGCGCGAACCGGGCGTCCATCGCGCCGGGGTAAAACAGGGTGATGTGCTGGCCCTCGTTGTCCTGGAGCAGATAGCACACGGAGGTACGCTCCCCTGGCACCACCTCGGTGGCGGTAAGTGAAATTTTGCCCTGCTCCAAAAACCCTTTAAAGCCAATCTGTTCGTAGTCGTCCCCCACCCGCATGACCGGCAGGCTGCGCACGCCGAGCCGGCACAGGTCATAGGAAATATTGACCGAGCAGCCGCCATAACGGATATCTGCGCTTGTCCGGTTTTCCACCAAAGAGGTAAAGCCCACGCGCGCGGGCGTTTTCAGCTTGATAATGCGGTCCATGCTTACATAGCCGCTGGTGATCACATCATACTGCGGATTGTTTTGCATCAGCCATCCTCCTTTAACCGGTCGGAAAACTGCCCGGCAGTCATCACCGTGCCGAAATATTTGTCCATATCCTCCAGATGTACCCGGTTGACCTCCTCGGAATTGGTGCCCACGCAATCGCTGATCACAATGGGCAGATAGTCGTTGAAATAGGCGTCGTGTACGGTGGCCCGGATGCAGCAGTTGGTTTTCGTCCCGACGACGGCCACATTTTTGATACCGTGCTCCCGCAGCACAAGGTCCAAATCTGTGCCGTAAAAGGCGCTGTAACGGCGCTTTGGGATGATATAATCGCGATGCTTATCCACGGGGAGCGCGGGGTCGAGCGCCTCGCCGCCGCTGCCTTCGATACAACTGGGCCGCATCGTCTCAAGATTGCGGTCAAATTTACCGCTGCGGTAGCGGTGCTGCATAAAGATGACCAGGGTGCCGGTCTGATGGCACAGCTCGACCAGCCGGACAATCGCGGGCAGAATTTGCCGGTTCATCGGGTAGAACACAAGCCCGTCCGGTTCGGTAAAGTCCCGGACCATATCGACAACCACCAAAGCTGTCTGCGACGGCCTGATTATCGCAGGATCAATTCTCATATGAAACGCTCTCTCCTTTTCAATTCTCCGCGAACGCGCCGCGCACGCGCACCCCGCGCCGGTTGACGATGGACGCGGCCGTGAGTACGGCAACCATGACCACATAGGGCACCACCTTTAAAAGCAGCGACGCGGATACGCGCAGGGAAAAGTATTCCGCCAAGGCGTTGGCCAGGCTGAACAGCACCGCATACAGCGTGCAGGCAAGCGGACGGCCGCGTCCGCAGTAGATGGCGGCGATGGCAATAAAGCCGCGGCCCGCGGTCATATTGTTGGTGTACAAAGACAGCCGCTCCAGCGCCAGATCGACCCCTGCCAGGGCGCAGCAGCCGGCGCCGATCAGAATGGCCGCAATCTTGTACAGGTCGGTTTTCAGCCCCAGGCTGACAGCGGTATCCTCACTTTCGCCTACCATGCGCACATGAATGCCGAAGCGGGTGCGGTACATCAGCACGGACATGACGGCGATCATGAGATACGCCACGTATGTAATCGGCGGGTGGCCGCTGAGGATCGGTCCAAGAACCGGGATATGCTCCACAACCGGAATGTTCAGCACGATGCTGTTGGTGGAAAAGCCCTGCAAGGTGATACTCGGCACGGACATGATCTTCATAATAAAGCCGGCTGCGGCAGGCACCAGCATATTGATGGCCAGTCCGATGACAATAACGTTGCCTTTCAATGTCACCCCCATCAGGGAGAACACCAGGCCCAACAGCAGGCAGGCTACAAACGCGGACAGATAACCGGCGGGAACGCTCCCGGTGAGGTTTGCGATCAGCATCGATACGAACGCCCCGGCCATCATCATGCCCTCCAGCGCGATATTGAGCACATTGGCCTTGTAGGCGAAGATGCCGCCCAATACGCACAGCAGAACAGGGGCCAGATAGACGACGGACTGATAAATGATATTGTTGACGGCGCTCATGCCTTCCCCTCCTCTCCAAGCGCCCTGCGGGCGGCCAGCTTTTCGCGCAGGCGTTCCGCCAGGCCGTACTTTTCATTCAAGAACTGGACCGCTAAAAACAGGATGATCAGGCTCTGGATGACCGCCACAATTTCATTCGGCACATTGGCGTACAGGCCGATGGCCTCCGAACCTGTTTTCAGGGCGCTGTAAAACAGGGCCGCCGCCAGGATACCGCCCGGCGAATGGCGCCCGAGCAGGGCGATCAGCATACCGTCCCACCCAAGGCCCGGCGAACCGGAAAAATCCAACGTGTAAAAGGTCTTTTCCGACAGCATATGCCCCGCTCCGGCAATACCTGCCAGCGCGCCCGAAATCAGCATCAAAAGGATGACAGCGCGGCGGGAACGCAGGCCCGTCGCCTCCGCGAACGAGGGGTTTTTCCCCAGGGCAGTGATGGTATAGCCGAGCTTTGTCTTGGTCATGACAAACGCCATCGCCAGGAAAACGCCGATGGCGATAAACAGAAACGGCGTCACCCTGCTGCCGCCGATCAAAAAAAACCGGGCGCTGTCCTGTATTGGGGGCGTCGCCACATATCCGGCCCCCGCGTCGCGAAACACGACCGAGGCCAGATATTCCAGCACACGGGCCATCGCGTAGTTGAGCACCAGCGTCACCACCATCTCGTCCACGTGGAAGTAACCGCGCAGAAGGGCGGGGAGCAGAGCAAATGCAACGCCGCACAAAATACCCACGCCAAAGCAGATCAACTTGTGCGCCGCAGGGTTCATATTCGTCAGATAATGCCCCGCAATTCCGGCCATGAAACCGCCAAAGACAAGCTGGCCCTCAATACCCATGTTAAAGATATTAGCCTTAAAGCAGATAGAGATCGCCATGCCGGATAAAAGCAGCGGCGCGGCAAGCTGCAAAGTGCGCGTGACTCCCCGCAGGCTGAACAGGGAACGCTCCACCATAACCCTGTAGGTGGTCAGGGGATTTTCTCCAATAGCCAAAATGATGATTCCGCCGATCACAAAAGCGAGCAGCACAGGCAGAACCGAGTTGAGCGCCTTGACTCCAAAATGACAGGACTGTTTTGTTTTCACGCCTTCACCTTCAATCCTTCAGGTATGGTACCCGCCATCAATAAACCGATATCGGCTGTGGCCGTTGTTTTCGGGTCGACCTCTCCAATGATGCCGCCCTTGTACATCACGCCCACACGGTCGGACAGGCTCATGATTTCGGACAGCTCGCTGGAAATAAGCAGCACGGAATACCCCGCGTTGCGGAAATTGAGCAGGCTTTGATGGATATACTCGATAGAGCCTACATCGACGCCCCGCGTCGGCTGACAGGCGATCATCAGGCGCGGATGGCTTTCAAATTCCCTGGCCACGATAATTTTCTGCGCGTTGCCGCCGGAAAGCTGCGAGACGTTGCCATACTCGTCCGCAATGCGTATATCGTACTTTTCAATGTACTTTCTGCACCGCTTTTGCATCTCCTTCTTTTTGAGCACGCCGCAGGCGCACAGCTCCCGGTCTCCCAGATAGCCCGCCGCGCAGTTGTCCGCCAGGCTCATATCCCGGCAGAGGCCATGCTTATAGCGGTCCTCCGGGATGATGCCGATCTTTTTCCCGCGCAGCTTGTCCGGCCACACGTTGGTGATATCCTCGCCGCCAATCGTAACGCTGCCGCCGGTAGCCAGCATCATCCCGGTCAGGATTTTGACCAGCTCGCTCTGGCCGTTGCCCTCCACGCCGGCAATCCCATAGATCTCATTTTCACACACATCGAAGCTGACCCCGTGAAGCGCCTGCTGCCCCGCCTCGTTTACAGTGGTCAGGTCGCGCACACTGTAGACCGGAGTGGAACCGCAGGGGCAGCCGCCCTCATTGCTGACAGTGAGCACCACATCGCGCCCCACCATCATCTGTGCCAATTCCTTTTCACTGGTATCGCTTGTTTTTGCCTCTCCCACGACCCGGCCGTGGCGAATGACCGTGACGGAATCGCTCAAAGCCATGATTTCCCGCAGCTTGTGTGTGATGACGATGACCGTCTTTCCGCTTTTGCTCAAATTTTTCAGGTTTTCAATCAGCCAGTCCACCTCTTGGGGCGTGAGCACGGAGGTTGGCTCATCCAGAATCAGGATATCCACATTGCGGTACAGCATCTTCAATATCTCAAGCTGCTGGCACTGGCCAACCGACAGATTGGACACCCGCTCCGACGGATCAAGCTGAAAATGATACTGGTCAATCAGCTCGCGTACCCGCCTGCGTTCCGTTTCATTATCAATAAACGGGGTTTGCAGCGCACCCCACTTTTTCCGGATCTCCACACCCAACATGATGTTTTCATACACTGTCAGGCTCGGCGCCAGCTTGAAGTGCTGGTGCACCATACCGATACCGTGGGCGATCGCGTCCAGCGGGCTGCGAAAGCGGACCTCCTCTCCGTTGATAAGGATCTTGCCAAAGGTAGGCTGAAGCACGCCATAGAGCATGTTCATCAGCGTCGTTTTGCCCGCGCCGTTTTCACCCACAATGCATTTGATCTCGTTCTTTTCCACCGCCAGATTGATGCGGTCATTGGCGACAAATTTGTCAAACTTTTTGGTCAGGTCAATGGTTTGTATTGCATTCATTCGCTTCATCCCCTGTCTTGTGGAATCGCCCGCCGTCGTATGACGCCCCAAAAATAACAGCGCCCGCCGGTTTCCCGGCGGGCGCTGTCGGCAGCGATCCGAAACGCGGGCTGTACGGCTTTTTTGCAGCACAGCCCTTCTATCATTATAAAATGATGTCAGGCTGTCTGAATTATAACACGAGGACACATGGACGGATCAAGCTCCTCGCCGACCTGCGCATTGACCACATCGATCTCACCTGATTTGATCTTCTCCGCCTGGTCATTGACCTTGGTCTTGATCTGTTCAAACAGTCCCTTGTCCGCTACAGCCTCCGTCATCACTGACAGATCGGTGACGCCGGTCGCTCCGGAGGCCAGATCAAAGTTGAGCAGGTTGTCCATCCCCTCCAGTTCACCGCTGATCTTTGCGTCGATCAGCGCGCGTGTGGGGACGCCGGTGATCTTCAGAACGCTGGTGATAACATGCCCCGGATGAGTGCTGTCCAGATCAGCGTCTGTCTGGATAGCCAGACGGCCGTCGGAGTCGGCGCGTTCCGTAATGCCGTCGCCCACATTGCCGCAGTCCGCAAAGACGACGTTTACACCGTTTTGGTACATGTTCCCGGTGGTCGTGTTGCCGGCTGCGGAATCTGTAAAGCCGGCGTCATACACAGGATAATAATCATATTGCACATCATATTCCTCGGCGGCGGCCTGGATGCCCATCATATAGCCGTAGGAATACACCCGAATTCCAGCGGAGTCGGTGCCGCCGATAAAGCCGATGCCCCGGCTCTCGGACAAGGGAGCCAGATTGTAGCCCTCTGGAAACAGCGCCTCCTGGTTTTCATTCATCTGCACCGCCAGATATCCGGCCAGGTACGACGCCTCGTTGACGTTAAACATACAGGCATAAACATTATTATACTTGACAGAGCCATCCTCGTTGACATTGGGATTGTCGTTGTAAATTACAAAGGTGGTATCTGGGTACTGCTGCGCGATTGGAACATTTCCGGCTGCGCCAGTACCATCGATCAGCGCCGCAAAGTCATATTCCAAATTGAAAATGAGTCCATACCCTTCCTCAGCCAGCGCCTCAATAGCCTGCCCCACGGTCAGAGAGCTTGACGGTTCCACCACGCGATACTCGAAGCCATATTCACCGGCCGCTGTTTTGATCGCCTCCACCGCCGAACGGTTATACCCATTGTCGTTCTGGCCGGAGGCGCTTGTCACAAACCCAACCTTCAAATCCGTTTTCCCTCCGGCGGACGCGCTGCCGGTTCCACCCGCAGCGGACGCGGCGTTTTCTCCGGCGCCGCCTGAGCAGGCGGACGCCATAATGAGCACCGCGGCGCTCAGGCACAGGCTCAAGGCTTTTACGAACAATCTTTTCATTCTTTGTCGCTCCTTTTCCAAAGGCATAATTTAGTAACGTATGCGCAAAACGTCTACTTTTCAAATTGGTCCTTCCGTACCTGATCGATATAAAACTTGAACCGGTCGCTTCGATAGTAACATTTAAAATTTTCAATCGGATATTCCCGGCCCTTGATTTCTCCATATGTCACACAATTAAACAGGATCAGCGGAACACCAGCGTTGACGTTTAAATACCGGCAGATATCCTCATAGGCAAGCACCGCCTCCAACGTCCGTTCCGCCCGTGTGATCTTTACGCCGTAATCCTCCTCGAGCACACCATAGAGGGAGCACTGTGAAAAATCATACGCTTCGATGCCGGCAAAGAGTTTATACGGCAAATAGACCGTCGTGTGGTTGATCGGCTCTCCATCGGCATAATAGATACGCGCCATATGAAAGACCTTGTCCCCTTCGATCAGCTGCAAACGGCTCTGACGCTTTCTATCTGCATCGATAACATGGTTAAACAGCACCTTTCGAGTCGCCGTCATTCCCTGCCGTTTGACATCCTCAGTGCAGCTTGTGATTGAAATCAGATTCTGCCGCTTCTGATCGCCTTTGACGAAAGTCCCTTTACCTTGTATTTTATAAACATATCCCTCCTGTTCAAGCTCCTCGATCGCCTTGCGGATCGTAATCCGGCTGACAGCATGCTCAAGCATCAGCTCCCGTTCACTTGGCAGAGGGGCGTTCGTCTCCAGCTCGCCTGAATCGAGTAGCTTTAAAATGGAGTTCTTAACTGCGAAATATTTAGGCGGATTGTATCCTGTCGCCATTCTTCATCACTCTCCATCAAACCATACATATTATGATGTCATGTTGTCATAACCAGTTTATAAATTTATTATATGCTTGTCGATATACAGAGTCAATTATGGGAAATACAGAAACTTGAAGGCCCTTTATCGTTAATATGCATAATTTTTACCCATGTTGTATTGTAAAAATAGTTCATTCTGTCCTTAAAATGTAATACCACTTCACTTGCACCGTCTGCTTAACTTATGACGACTTAACAGTTGCCACAGTTTGGATGGAGAGAAGCATAAAGGAAAATAAGCCGTGCGCCAGACTGATACAATTCAGCCGCCAGTATATGAAAAAGCCTGTCGATTACTGCACCATGATGGCCCGTATGCGCTGCAATTCGGCGGCGAACGAGGCTTCGCAATTAGACCCAGGCCAGATGCTTTTGTGCTGGGTGAAAAGATCTACAACATCGATGACAACATGGTCGCAACCGAAACCGCCTATGTTCATCCGACCAATATGGATTTGCCTGTTATGATCCGCTTTGCAATCTGAGTCTGATTGATTATAGGAAACAGCATAATAAGAAAGGCCGAATCAGCAGCTTAAAAACCATGCTGATTCGGCCTTTCGCCTTTCTTATTTTTTATAGATTGCGGAGCGCAATCTATAAAAAATTGGCCATCCGCGCCGTCCCCGGCGCGGGGCCATTTGATTAAAATGCGCCTGCCCGCAGAGCGGGCAGATGCTCAAAAAATAGTTGCTTCGCAACTATTTTTTATTGCCTGATACCGGAATAACCTAGCAAAAGGTGCCGGGACTTCTCATAAAAAAGCCCCGCAAACCCGTATGAAATGGGCGTTTTCTCAAAATCCCACAATATCGTGTCAAGGCTCCTGATAACGTGTTTTTGTAAGGTTGGGCACCATTTGGGTACCACAACGCATTCTTCTCCAGTTGGTAAATCCGGTACACTGTCACACATTAGAAGCGTGTTTTTGAGAGTATGGGTAGAAGCATCGTCTGCCTACATTTAGGTATCGCACGAGGGATATACACTCCATACCAGGTGGTCTAAATGCCGGTGGAAAGACTAGGGCTAGACTGCTATTTGTTGTAACTCCGTAAGGAGTATAGCCGCCCCCAAAAAGGGCGTTCAAAGGGGCTTGGGATTGGTTATCCCAACAAGCAAAATGAGCAGTACGCCTTTTTCCAATAAGGCGTACTTAAATCAGACCGATAAACTGAAAAGTATCAGGCTTAACGTTTCTGTCGCTATGAAGCCGACTTACGCACCGCAACCTCTGCACAGACCAGCCGGGCTATATGCTCTGCTGTGTCATTTGTCAACAGAAAGAACATTCCGTCATTACGGCATTTTTTATGTGTATCGCCATTCAAGGCATAAACAAAACCTTTCACACAGGTATCGCTACAAGCATTAGGGTCAATCAGTCTCTTGCAGTCACGAGAAGCTGTCATTTTTTCTTGCATATCAACAGGCAGAGAAGCGATTATATCCTCATACTTGCCAGCATTGTCACCGTAAATACGTGCCAAAATACCTGACTTGCGAAATACCCAATTCATTATTGTTTTCTTCTCTAGCTGGTATGAAGCCGCATAACCGCTTTTTGCTTCCTTGATTACAAGGTCGCAGCCCTGTTCAATAAGTTTGTTATTTAGTTCCTCGACAAACGCTTGGTGTTCTGGCGCAACTGCCGATAGAAACTCTTTAAATGAACCCTTTTCTTTTGCCATTAGCTTTTCCTCTCTCAAATTTCGATTTGTCGTACTGCGCTTTATCCGCTTAAGGCGCACAGACACTCTACTAGCTTTCTTCATTCTAATATTAGCGCATAAAAATGTCAAACACCTCATTTTGTTTCATTACTTTATGCTGCTGTTCATAACCCTGTTTGTTTGCGTGAGCACCATTCTGGCACCATTTTACCCTTTGCAGGACTGTGTTGCACACGGTAGGAATGCTGAATTTATGGGCTTTCCCGGCTGGAAAAAGTATTTTATGGCCACTGAATATTTACTATTTTTTATAGATTGCGCTCCGCAATCTATAAAAAATTGGCCATCTGCGCCGTCCCTGGCGCGGATGGCCGTTTGATTAAAATGCGCCTTAATCCGCCCCAGCGCCGGACAGGCGGCTGTTGTAAGGATTTGTACTGCCCAATGATCTTCTTCTGTAAGCGCCATTCAATGCCTAACGCATTCCCCCTTACAACAGGTTGGAGCCACTGTCCGGATCAAACAGATGGATCAGATCATCACGGAAGGTAAACAAAATCTCTGTTCCATAGCTTATACCGCCGCGATACTCCTCTGCTAAATCCGTAGTTGGGATACGCAGTACAACATCTTTGCCGTTGGCGTCCACATGAAGATGGATCTCGCTGCCCATCATTTCAGATACGTCAACCTTGGAGGAAATTGCGTGCGCACCGGCCGTTTCCTCCAAGCGGATATGCTCGGGACGAATCCCAAGCTTGACAGGTTGGGATGATACATTTTTAGCCGCCAAGGCGCCCTGTATTTTCTTGGACAAGGGCATGACTGCCCCCTGAACTTCGACCTGATAGCCGCTTTCAGTCTTAATAAGCTTTGCGTCAAAGAGGTTCATCTGAGGAGACCCAATGAAGCCGGCCACAAAAATGTTGATAGGATGTTCAAAGACCTCCTGCGGCGTGCCAATCTGTTGGATAAATCCATCCTTCATAATGACAATACGGTCGCCCAGGGTCATGGCTTCGGTTTGATCGTGAGTAACATAAATGAAGGTGGTATCGATACGCTGGCGCAGCTTGATAATCTCAGCGCGCATCTGATTGCGCAGCTTGGCGTCTAGGTTTGACAGCGGTTCATCCATTAAAAACACCTGCGGATTTCGCACAATGGCGCGGCCGATGGCAACGCGCTGGCGCTGTCCGCCGGAAAGAGCTTTGGGTTTGCGCTCCAAATAGCTGGTGATATCAAGGATTTCGGCGGCCTCCCGCACCTTGCTGTCAATCTCATCCTTGGGAGTCTTACGAAGCTGGAGGGAAAAAGCCATATTTTCGTATACAGTCATATGCGGATAAAGGGCATAATTCTGGAAAACCATGGCGATATCGCGATCTTTTGGTTCAACATCATTCATTCGCTTGTCGCCAATCATGAGGTCCCCCTCGCTGATCTCCTCCAATCCGGCAATCATGCGCAAGGTGGTGGATTTTCCACAACCGGACGGCCCGACCAGTACAATAAACTCCTTATCCGCGATTTCCAGATTAAAATCGTGGACGGCGGTCACCTTGCTGTCATAAATTTTCTTTACATTTTTAAGAGTCACAGTTGCCATGTATACAAGCCGTGAGACCGCCTGCCTCCGCAAGCGTCCCTTGTCCGCACAGAGCGAACCTGCGTGGACATTACGACAGGTCTCCACACTGCCGCACCGCCGGCCCGGCGGGATTTGCTTCCTCCTTTTTTATGGCTTTCACATCCCTATAAAGTAGGAGTAGAGACGTGCAGCCTGTTTTGAGATGTACAGGGACTTATGCAGATGGCCAACTACAAAAACGTTTAGCAATACTTGGAAATTGCGGCTTCAATCATAGCGTTCGCAGCCTCAACGATAGCGGTATCCTCTTGGTTCATGGAAGGCAGTGGTTTGCGGACATCCCCACATTCTACGCCGTGCTTTCTCAGGATAGCCTTCATCACGGCATACAGGTTGCCGTGGGCCGCGCACATTTTATAGATAATACGGCAGATATCGTTTTGTATCGCGAAAGCCCCGACAGGATCCCCAGCACAGAAAAGCTCCCGCGCCTTGATGAACAGCTCCGGCATAACGGCATAGGTACCGCCAATACCGCCGGCAGCACCCATGGCCAGGCCGGAAATAAACTGTTCATCCGGACCATTCATGACTACGAAATCTTCTCCGCCCTGATCCTTCCACATCTGGATGTCCTGGGTGGACACCGAGGAATTTTTCACACCGATTACGCGGGGATTTTTCTGCATTTCAGCCAACAGCGAAGATGTCAGGGCCACGCCTGCCAACTGCGGGATATTATAAATGATGAAATCGGTGTTTGGGGCTGCATTGGAAATATCGTTCCAATACTGCGCGATGCCATAAGGGGGCAGGTGGAAGTAGATCGGCGGAATGGCCGCGATCGCGTCCACGCCCAGGCTTTCGGCATGTTTGGCCAGCTCCTGGGAATCAGCGGTGTTGTTGCAGGCCACATGGGCAATGATTGTAAGCTTGCCGCCCACCTCGGCCATAACGTTCTCCAGCACAGCCTTTCGCTCGCAAACGCTTTGATAAATGCATTCCCCGGAGGAACCGCCTACGTAAAGGCCCTTGACGTTCTTTTCAAGCAGATGACGGGCCAGCGCCCGGACCCGCTCGGGAGAGATATTTCCCGCATCGTCGTAACAGGCGTAAAAGGCAGGGATAACCCCTTGGAATTTTTCAATTTTTGACATTGCATTTCGCTCCTTATGGCGGCAAAGCGGCTGCGCCAAGCAGCCGCGCCGCGTTAGATTCAACCTTTGACGGCGCCCATGGTGATCCCTTGGGTAAAATATTTTTGAAACACCAGAAAGACAACGATAATCGGAATTGCGGCCAAGGCTGCGCCAGCCATAAGCATTCCCATATCTATCGTGGTTTCAGCCTGGAGCGTGGCAATGCCTAATGAAATAGTAAAATTGCTGCCGCTGCTCAACATGATGAGCTGCATAAAATAATCATTCCAGGAATTGATAAAAGTAAAAATAGCCAATGCGCCGATACCTGGTTTTATCATGGGAACGACAATCGTGGCAAAGGTGCGCAGCTCGCTGGAACCGTCCACACGGGCCGCCTCCAGAATCTCGCCGGGGATACTCTCAGAAAACTGCTTCATCAAAAACACGCCGAAGGGCCAGCCCACTGTAGGAAAGATAACGGCCCACAGAGTATCATACAGGTGCAAATCTGACATCTCACGCAGCAGCGGAATCAGAATGACCTGCTTTGGCAAAGCCATGGCGCAGACAATCAGACCAAAGAGGATGGCTCTGCCGCGAAACCGTTTTTTAGCCAAAGCATAACCGGCCATAGCTGCGGTAATACATGTAAGGATCATGGCCACCACCGCCATAAACACGGTGTTGATGAGCCATCTGAAAGCCGCCGGCACGGTGGGACCCTGTAGCCCAAATATCTCAAAGAGAGGCGCAGAACGCCTGTTGAACAGGTTTTCAAAGTTGGTGCTCACCCATTCCGAAGGCGTCCAAACGGGCTTGGTTGCGTAAATATCGGTGGCCGGCTTGAACGCGCCGGTGACGATCCAGTAGAGAGGAAAAAGGAACAAGATCGCCAGAACCACTAAAATGACAATAGAAAGGACCTTATAAGCCTTATTTTGTCCGCTGATAGTCTTCATTCTCTCCACCTCCTACTTTTCTTTCGCCAGTCGGAACTGTACAGCAGACAGTATGGCGATAAATACGGCCAGCATGACCCCCATGGCGTTGGCATATCCAAAGTGACCGGACTGTTCAGTCAGCTTAAACGCGGTATAATAAATGTAATACATGACCGTGTTCGTGCCGGAGCCGCCCTGTGTCAGCAATTGGATAAGCGCAAAGCACTGGAAGGAGTTAATTGTGGTGATAACGAGTATATACAGGGTGGTTGGCATCATCTGCGGCCACTTGATCCGCCAGAACACCTGCAAGCCGGTGGCTCCGTCCACCCGGGACGCTTCCACCAGGGATTGATCCACATTGCCCAGGGCGGAAACATAGAGGACGATCGGCTGACCTACAGAGGTGGTGAACAGGATGAGGATGATACACCACAACGCAAAGCGGGAATCACCCAAAAAGTTGATATTTTTATCAATCAGCCCTGCGCCCTTGAGGACAGCGTTGAATATACCGGTGTAGTTGTCGTACATCCATTTCCAGACCACCGTAACAGCTACCGAACCAGTGACAACAGGCAGATAGAAGATACACCGGAAAGTGGAGAGCACAGGACCCTTAAGCTTATAAATGGCCGAAGCCACCCACAGGGAGAAAGCGCATACAGTCGGGACGCTGACTACAACAATGATGAAGGTATTTTTCAGCGCCTCAAGGAAGGTTTTATCCTGCCAAAGGTTTACAAAGTTGTTCAGACCGATGAAGTGGACTGCGCTGTCACGCATATTGGCGTCGGTGAGACTATTAAAGATGCAGATAAACATGGGGATGATAACAAAGCCCACAAAGAAAACGAGGCTGGGCAGCATAAACAGGTAGCCATTGATATTCTCCCGCCGCTGCAACGCCCGTCCCATAGCGGGCTGGTTTTGTTTTGCCAAACCTGAGCACCCCTCTCTTATCATTGAATTCTCTGAATATGGAGGCGCCCCTTCCCCGCTGTGCACGGGAAAGGGGCACACAAATTCCCCCTCACACGTCAGTGTTTTACGGGGTGATCATTTTGCGGCTGCATTCGCCTCTGCTGCATAGCTGGCGACTGTGGAGGCAATGTCAGCGCCCTCTCCAACCTTTTGGAGCATGTTCCACCAGGAGGTGCGCGCCTGCGCCCATCCGCTGGTGACCTGATAATAGTCTCCCAGGTAAGGCATCAGAACCTGATACTCATCCATGATCTCGTTGTCGGCCCAGATCGTGGACAGATCGGCGCCGCCGGCAGCGGAACGGACAGGGAAGTAGTTTGCAGTCTTCACAGCATCCACAGTATGCTCGGAATTGGCCATGTAGTTGATGAAGGTCTTGGCGGCCTCGACGCGGGCGGGATCGCCGTTATCGAAAATGCCAAAGCCCCAGATACCGCCCTGAAGGGCAGGTTCGCCGCTCTCGGAGGGGAAGCCCATAAAGGCGATCTGCTCACCGGTGATCGTCTTCTCAGCGCCGGTGCCGGCTGTGTTGGGATCGAGCTGCTGCGCGATATTCCAGCAGAAAGCCATCTTCAGCACGCC
This sequence comes from Anaerotruncus colihominis, assembly GCF_010206195.1. GTDB lineage: Bacteria > Bacillota > Clostridia > Oscillospirales > Ruminococcaceae > Anaerotruncus > Anaerotruncus colihominis_A. Next base: position 73,998 of record NZ_VIQT01000003.1, read on the forward strand.
CTGATAGAACTTGGTGATCTCGTCGCCGCCCGCCAAGGAAGCGTCGAAAGCGATGCCTTCCATGCCCTTAAGCTGTTCAAGGGCCTTGATATTCAAAGGATCGTCCCAGGTGTACTGGGTGTGCTCGGCATTGGTGAACGTACCGCCGTAAAGGTTGTTGACAAGTGCGCGCGTACCCTGGTCGCCGCCCTGACCGGCACAGTAGACGGCCCCTACCGTCTCACCGTAGTGGGCATATAAAGCCTGGACCGCGTTGATAAAGTCCTCAGTGGTCCAGGTGTGCGTCTCCAGATCCAGATACTGGTCGGCTCCGGCCGCTTTGAACGCGTCCAGGTTGACAGCCATGCAGTGGGCGGTCATAACCAGCGGATATTCATACACAGCGCCATCGGGAGCGGTGCAGGCGGTCAGAACGGACTGCTGAATTTCCGCGCGATCCTGATCGGTCAGCATATCGGACAGGTCCACCATGTACCCGCTGGCTCCCCAGTTGGCAACAAGGCGTTCGGGGCCTTCCATGATGAGGTCGGGCGCATCGTTTGCGGTGATGGCGGAATTGACCTTGTCATCGCCGTCGGCATACGCCAGATACTCCACCTGGACCGAGATCCCGGTGTCGGCCTTGAACGCATCGGTAAGCGCCTTGACGGCGTCCTCCTTGCCCCAGTTACCAATAGGATAGGTCCAAAGAGTGATTTCCTGAGCTGCGCCCGCGGTATCGCCTTGAGCCGGCGGCTGGGCTTGAGAGGATTGTGTTCCCGCAGGCTGGGACGCAGTGGCCTGCGGTTCTCCATTCCCGCCGCCGGAACAAGCAGCCAACGAAAACACCATAGCGGCACTTAACCCAAATGCCAGGACTTTTTTCATCTTCATATGACGGTTCCTCCTCAATTTTTATAAATCTAAGAGTATGCTTTCTGGATTAACTGGTTAAATTGTATAATCGTTTCCCAATTTTGTCAATACATGTTTGGAAAATTTTTTTTATTTTGTGAGAACTGAAAAAATTTCTTCCTAAAATTTGTTGCAAGCGTCTCTTTTCCACATGGAGACGGCCAGATTTCAGTAAAGCTTATCGAGTACGGAAGCGGCTGTTTTCTCGTTGTTCGGCCCGCAGCGGCTCATATTGCGTCGATAATATTCGGTATACAGCAGATCCACCAAGAAAGCCTGGCTGATATCGGCGCTGGTTGAACCGCTTTGTAACGGGCCCTCATTTGCACCGCACAACAGGATTACATCGGTGAACTCTGTCAAGGGCGATTTTTGGAAACGGGTGATAGCTATAACTTTCGCTCCACTTCTTTTGGCCAGCTCGGCCACCGCATTGGTATCTTTGGTGGAACCGGAGTATGAAAACACCACCGCTACATCCTCCGCAGACATGGTGGCGGCCAGCATTGCCTGGGTATGAGCGTCGTTTACACAGTTCACCTTCGGTTCAATGCGCAAAAATTTATGGGAGGTCTTTAAAGCGGCGGTAAAGGAGGCGCCCACGCCAAAAAAGATAATACGCCGCGCCTGGCTGAGATAATCGACAGCCCGGTCCAGCTCTCTTACATCCAGAAGGGCCGCCGTTTCACTGAGAGCGCGCTGTTCGGTCTGAAGCACCTTTTGCACCAATGCATTCAGATCATCCCGCGGAGTAATGGCGCCTGTAAGAACGTCCTCTTTCCCCACATCGGTCTGCATGCTCAGGCTGAACCGCATCTTAAACTCCTGGTAGCCGCCCATCCCCATCGTGCGGCAGAAGCGGAACACGCTGGTTTCTCCCACGCCGCAGGCGTCGGAAAGTTCGGTGATGGACATAAAGACGACCTCACATGGATGCTCTATGATGTAATCGGCCACCTTTTTTTCCACACGGGTAAATTGGTTGTAGATGGAGCGTATTCTTGCCAGAAAATCTCCCGACTCGCTGCTGGCAATCACGGCGCCACCCCCCTTTCCTCCTGTTTTGTTAAAGACGTTCAGCCAAGCTGTAGGCCCCGTAAAGCCCTGCCATATTGCCGAGCTTCGCTCCAACGACCTTTACCCCCCGGAATCCCGGAATGAGACGCTCATAAACCCGCCGGGCCGTCCCTTCGATGGCGTAAGGCTGTTCCATGACGCCGCCGCCCAGCACCACGCACGGCACATTGTAGGCATGGATCAGCGCGCAAAGCCCCGCGGCCACCTGGTCCAGCCAAGCATCCACCGCCGCCTTTACGACAGGTTCCTCCAATCTTTGAAAGATACCCCGGCCTGTGAGGCCAGGGACCACCTGCTCCATAGCAGCGCGCAGGGCGGTGGTGGAAGCGCACCGCTCATAGGTCCCGGCAAATGGATCGGCCGGATCGAACAGCTCCGGATGAAGGACGATACCGCCCAGCATAACCCCGGCGGATGCGCCCGCGCCGTAATAAAGTTTTCCGTTCAGAACCACCCCGCCGCCAATACCGGTACCATAGGTAAGGCAGAGATAATCCCGTTCTCCCTGGGCCGCTCCATTGCGTCCCTCCCCCAAAGCGGCGGCATACACATCATTGATCACCGCCGCGGGTACATCGAAACGGCCCTCAAAAAATCCCTTCACATCCGTTCCTGTATATCCGGGGACGTTGTCGTTTGCGTAGCGGATGGTTCCATTGTTGGGATCCACCTGCCCCGCAGTGCTGATACCGACAGCGTCGAAAGGCAGAAAGCTTTCCAGAAGTGCAGACGCCTGTTCCAGCAGATGTAAAGCTCCCTGCTTTGCCTCAGAATCGGTTTCCCCCTTCTGTCCGGGCTTTCCATCTACAAAAACGCATCCTTTTATTTTTGTGCCGCCAATATCCAGGACGGCTATGCGCCGCCCGCTCATGGCTCCAGGGCGGCCACGAACCGCTTGGTAATTTCCATGGGCCGGGTGATTGCGGAGCCGACCACCACTGTAAGTACACCGATATCCATGGCATGGCGCAGGTGCTCAGGCGTGATGATATTACCTTCGGCAACAACGGGCTTGCCGCACTCATGAACCAGCGTTTTGATCATATCGAAAGGCGGCAGACGGCGGCCAGCGGTATAGGGAGTGTAACCAGCCATTGTCGTCCCGATCAGATCAAAGCCCATGCCGGCCGCAGCCATCCCCTCCTCTACGCTTGAACAGTCGGCCATGAAAAGCTGGTCGGGATACCTCTCCCGCACCTCACGGAAAAAGTCCGCCAAAGCACGGCTGCCCGGACGGGTCCGTTTGGTGGCGTCCAGGGCGATCACTTCCACCCCGCACGCTGCCAAGGCGTCCACCTCCGTCATGGTGGGAGTAATATATACGTCGGGGTGATCATCGTAAACCTTTTTGATAATGCCGATAATAGGCAGATCCACATTCCTCCGGATCTCTTTGATATCCTCCACCGTATTGGCACGGATACCGGCCGCGCCACCCCAGGCAGCCGCCAGCGCCATGCGTCCCATGATGAAGGAGCTGTGGAGTGGTTCCTCGGGCAGCGCCTGACAGGATACGATCAATTTCCCTCTTACCTGCTCAAAAAATGTCTTGTTATCCATTACTCCCATTACAGACACCTCGCGACAATCATTTTTTGTAACTTTTTACCTATCATAAGCATACCACTGAAAAAAATATTTTTCAAGGTTTATTTTGATAAAAATCTCTTTTTTATCTTGTTCCCACCCCTTTACTGTGCTATATTGGATACACATTATGAAAAGGATGTGGAGCCAATGAAGCCTCATATCATCTGCCTGGGTGACTCAAATACCCATGGCTACTGTGCAGATCCCACTGACTGTGCGGACAGCGATCTCCTGCGCTTCAATGAGGATGAGCGTTGGACCCAACTGCTCCAGAAGGCGCTTGGAGCTGACGTCCTGGTGGTTGAGGAGGGCCTCTCCGGGCGCACCACTGTCTTTTCAGATCCCCTCTATGAGGGATTGTCCGCCTTGGATTATCTCTATCCCTGCCTCAAAAGCCACGAACCAGTGGCATTGCTCATCATTATGCTGGGAACCAACGACACCAAGGAGCGTTTCGGCGCGAGTGCAGCCTGCATCGATCTGGGGATGCAGCGGCTGGTTCGCAAAGCTATGACAGTGGATTGCTGGGAATCCTGCAAAAAACCCAACATCCTGGTGGTGGCGCCTCCCCCCATCAACGACCGAATGGAAGATTCCAGCGTAGGATTCACCATGGGCCGCGGCTGCGTCCAAAAGTCCCGGCAGCTCTCCTCCCTCTATGCCGCCTCAGCTAAATTGCTGGGGGTTCACTTTCTGGATGCGGCAGGCTGCGAATTCAATCAGATAGACTATATGCATCTCACCCGCCAGGGTCATGCCCAATTGGCCCATCGCCTGGCGAAATTGATTCCACATCTTTTATAGCCTCAGATATCCATTGCAGGGTGGGACCATTGGAAAAAAGCCGCAAACAAAAGAATTTCTGTTTGCGGCTTCAGCCACGCTTTCAAACTATTTGAGATGCCGGGGCTTATCCTCGTCTTCTCTGAAAGTATGCGCGCTGGTGTATTTTTTCAAAATCCACAAAAAAAATCACATTTCAACCCTATGAACAAGGCTGAAATGTAATTTCCAACTTAGCAAGCCTGCCCAGTTTAGAACCACTCCGGACGCAGGCATTTGCTTTGGATATAAGAAAAAGCCCGGAGCGCGAAATGGCTCCAGGCCCTTGCCTGGTGGTCGAGGTGACAGGACTTGAACCTGCGGCCTCTGCGTCCCGAACGCAGCGCTCTACCAAACTGAGCCACACCTCGAAGTGGCTGCCCGACTAGGATTCGAACCCAGACAAACAGAGTCAGAGTCTGTCGTGCTACCATTACACAATCGGGCAATCTTTTTTGGGGTTCTGTTTTGTCACGAATTATATTATACCGCTAAAACAGTAAAAGTCAATAGCTTTCCCGCATATTTTCGCCAAATATTCCATATTTTTTTCTGATGCCTCCTGTACTTTTTCGATTCGCCTGGTTTGTCCGGCGGCGCTGCCGTTTCAATATATCGTGCTTTTATGATTTTATTTTTTGCTGCAACGGCACGGATACACCCTTTGCATCCCGGCCAAACTAATGACATATTTCATAATGTATCGGCTTTACGGCTTTGAGGGTAAAAATTTGCAGAAAGGACTTGATCGTACACTTTTTTAGTGTATAATAAAGATAATCATCAGATATATAACATAAGGAGGCAATGATATGTCTGTCAAACATTTTTCAAACGATACATTTCAATCAGAGGTTCTTTCGGGCAGCGGTCCAATCCTTGTTGATTTCTGGGCGCCATGGTGCGGCCCATGCAAAATGCTCGGCCCTGTGATTGACGGTTTGGCCGATGAACTGTCCGGCAAAGCGGTTGTCGGCAAAGTCAATATCGACGACGAACCGGATCTCGCCGCCAAATATGGCGTCGTCAGCATCCCCACCATCATTTTGTTCAAGGATGGCGAGGAGGTCAACCGCCTTGTTGGGCTTCAGTCCAAGCTGACGCTGACGCAGATGGTTGAGCAGGCCTGAGCATTCCAGTTTTTAAAACAGCGGGCTTTCCTTGCAAGGAAAGCCCGCTGTTTTCATAAGCTGTGTAAAATCAAAGATCGTTGCGGTTTAATCCCTCTTTATGGGAAAGAATAAAGAAGCAGGTTTGTTCGCCCTTTTGCAAAAACATACAAACCAGAATCATTCATCGCGTGAATCAGCCGCAATGATAACGCTTCATTGGGCCGATTCAAAAAATTGTTTCATTTTCAATAACAGCCTGTGTATGCAAAACATTCCCTATTAAAAATGTTTGAGGCGGGTGTCAAAATGATTGTTATTGCCGCGGGCGGTGAAAACCGGCGCCTGCGCGAATTGCTGCGCAGCGCAGGCGCGCTTTCAATGCTGTGCACGGACGCCGCGCAGGCGTCTTTTTGTGGAGACGGGCCAGACTTGATTTTTCTTTCAGCGCGCACGCCGCTGCGTATCTCCTGTGAAAACGCGGCGCTCATCGCACGGCGCGGCGCCGGCTTGCCCACAGGAATCGATTGTGAAAAACAGGTAGCCGTCGTCGACAGCGCCGACGCCGCTGTACGGGAGCATTTGGCGCGCAGGCGTCTGCCTGCAATCACCTGTGGGCTGTCTGGAGTTGATACGCTCACATTATCCTCTCTGACAGCGGACAGCGCAATGATTGCTTTGCAGCGGCAAATTACGGCTTTTGACGGCACAGAAACAGACCCATTCGAATTACCTGTTTTATTTTCGCAACATATAGAACCGTTCGACCTGCTTGCCGCCGCGGCCATCTTTTGCCTGATGGGGCGGCGCAGCCCACTTTCCGGATTGTCCGTTTGGCGGATCGCTTCGGGCAACGGTTGATTTTGGTTATGCGCGCAGGAATTAACAATCATAATCCTGTAGAGCAAAACCATACTATTACTGCAAACGCAAACAACAAATTTCGATTTGAAAAGAAAATTAAGGAGTGTATCTAACATGACCAGTTCCAATAATCCTGTTGTCCCGCAGGCCCGCGAGGCTCTTGATAAGTTCAAAATGGAAGCCGCCCGTGAAGTCGGCGTTAACCTCAAGCAGGGCTACAACGGCGATCTGACCTCTCGTGAAGCCGGTTCTGTCGGCGGCCAGATGGTCAAGAAGATGATCGAGGCGTACGAGAACTCCATGAAGTAAATTCCCCTTTATGAAAGGGAATGATAAAGAACGCGCGGGCAATCGCCCGCGCGTTCTTTTTTTAGCCTTCCCGCAGTACCAGCACATCCTCCGGTAAAACCGCCAGATGATCCGGCACGCCTGCGTATGCGTGTTTCCCGATCTTCCACCAGATTTTTTCAGACGCCGCACCAGCTGCGCGAAAGAGCACGTTCCATTCAAACGGTCCCTCCGACGCGCCGCAATTTTCAATTGCAATCAGGTTTGGCGCATACGCGTCAGAAGGAGGGAAAAACGAATGCGCGCGCACGCCGACATGGCTTACATCATCCGGAACCGGATCGGCCGTATCGAGCGAAATTCTCCAGTCAAGCGCCTCCACGCGGTGCGCGCCTTCTTTTTTTGCACGCGAAATATTTTTGCATCCGGTCAGGCGCGCCACCTGCACAAGCCCTGGCGCACGGAACAGCTCCTTTGTGCCGCCATGCGCGATTGGGCGGCCGGCGTCCATCACAATCAGCTCGCCGCACAGGCGGTACGCCTCGTCGCGGCTGTGTGTGACCAGCACGGCGTCCTTTCCATAGCTTTCCAAAAGCTCGAGAACCTGCATCTGCATTTGTTCCCTCAGGTGCGCATCCAGCGCGGAAAACGGTTCGTCAAACAAGAGCACGTCCGGTTCGCTTGCCAGCATACGCGCAAGCGCCGCACGCTGTTGCTGCCCGCCGGAAAGTTGGCCCGGATACCGCCCGCCAAGTCCTTTCAGGTGAAAGCGTGCGAGAAGCTCCTCAACCGCCTGCTCCCGGCCCTTCTTTTCGCCATGCATACCGCAGACAATATTTTCGGTCACGGTCATGTGTGGAAACAGCGCATAATTTTGGAACAGGTAGCCCACGCGCCGTTTCTGCGGGGGAAGGTTCAACCGCACGGACGAATCGTACAGCACACGGCCGTTGACCACAACGCGTCCCGCGTCCGGGCGCTCAATTCCCGCAATACACCGCAGCGTCATGCTCTTGCCGCATCCCGACGCCCCCAAAATTCCAAGGCAGCCGCCATGTGTTGTGAACCCGGTTTCCAGCGAAAAGCCGCGGAACCGTTTTTGTATGGCGGCTTCAATCATGGCTTCTCCTTCCTTCCGTGACGATTTTCCCGCATGGTAAAATAGTTCATCGCCACGACGACAGCGAACGATATCGCCACGATAATCGCCACATAACCATATGCCGATTCCATGTCCCCCGCGGCCACCGCTGAATAGACGGCCAGCGGCAATGTGCGTGTTTTTCCGGCGATGTTTCCAGCGATCATGGCAGTGGCGCCAAATTCCCCCAGCCCGCGTGCAAACGACAGCACGCCGCCCGACGCGACGCCCGGCAGCGCCATCGGCATGACAACACGCCAGAAAATGCGGCCCTCCGGCATTCCAAGCGTGCGCGCCGCGTCGACCATATTGCGGTCCACCTGTTCAAACGCGCCGCGCGCCGACCGGTACATCAGAGGAAAAGAGATTACAACAGCCGCGATCACGGTCGCGCTCCATGAAAAAGCGATTTTCACCCCGAAATAATCAAGAAAGAACTGGCCGACCGGCCGTTTGACGCCGAAGATATACAACAGAAAAAAGCCGGCCACCGTCGGGGGCAACACAAGCGGCAGCGTCAAAACGCCGTCGAGCACCATGCGGAGCCGGGCGCTGCGCAACCCGACAACGAGCCGCGCGCAGAATACCCCAAGAAAAAACGTCGCCAGGATTGACACGGCGGCAGTTTTCATCGAAATGAGAATCGGTGATACGTCCATATGGCCGCCCCCTTTTGTTTCATATCCTTATACGTTCGGCGAGAAGCCGTATTCCTCAAAGACAGCGAGCGCCTCGTCGGACGCAAGAAAATCGGCAAACAGCTTCGCCTCCTCGGGATGCGCCGAATTGGCGGCGACGCCGACCGGATAGATGACCTTTTCGGCCAGGCTGCCGTCGGGCGCTTGGGCCACAACACGCACCTTGTCGGTGGTTGCAGCGTCCGTCGCATAGACGACGCCGGCGTCCGCGCTGCCCTCGGCAATCCAGTTAAGCACCTCGGTCACGTTTGTGCCAAGGCTCATTTTCGCCGAAACAGCATCCCACAGCTCCAGGTTTGTCAGCGCCTCTTTTGCATACTGGCCGGCGGGGACGCTCTCAGGATCGCCGATCGCGACCATGTCAGCGCTTGCGATGTCCTCAAACGCGGAGAACTTCTCAGAGCCGGCCGGTTCGATCAGGACAATCTTGTTTTCCAAAAGCTCGACGATCGAATCGGAAGCCATCAGCCCCTCGTCGTTGAGCGCGTTCATCTGCTTCATAGCCGCGGACATAAACACATCGGCCTCAAGCCCCTCCTCAATCTGGGTCTGGAGCTTGCCGGAGCTGTCATATGTTCCCTCAACCGTGATCCATGGGTACTGATCCTGGAACATCGGGATCAGCTGTTCCGTATAGGAATATTCCAGGCTGGCCGCCGCTGCGACAAGGATCGTCACAGGCTCCTTGTCCGTTTGGGCCTGTGAGGAGGACGCTGTCGATGAGGCCGCCGCGGGCGCCTGCGAAGAAGTGCCGGACGCCTGCTTCATCCCGCACCCGCCGAGCGCAGCCGCTGTGACCAGCGCCATAAAGCCTGCCAATACTGCTTTTTTCATCATCCGTTCCCTCCTGTTTGCTTTTTATGATTCCTGTGCCGCAAACAATTCCTCGAATACCTCTTGGACCAATGCCCGGCTGCGGCTCTCCAGCAGCCTGAATTTTTCCAGCAGCGCGCGGCCATCCGGCGTCAGCTGCGCTGCGCCGCCATTTTTGCCGCCCTGCTGCCGCGCGACCATCACCCGCGCCGTCTCCTCCTCCAGCACGGACAGCATCTTCCAGCCCTTGCTGTAGGAAACGCCCATCCGGCCGCACGCCAGCCTTACGGAACCTGTTTCATCGATCAGTGTCAAAAGCTGCGCCACACCCGGCCCGAAAAATGCCTGCTCGCGCATCAGACGCACCTTGATATCTGGATACAGCCGCGCGCGGTTATGACGTTCAAGCTGCTGCGCAACGTCTGCTTCACGCGCTAAATTAAACAGTACGCCGCTGTCGTCCACTGGCAAAAAAACGCGTCTGTCCGCTAACCGCCGCAGCGCCCCGCGCAGCCCACCGCCGCCCTCATAGGCCAGAATGCGCGGCGCCAGCCTGGATGCAAGCAGCAGCGGATGGCCCGGACGCCCTTCATAAAGCGGGTTGACGACCTGTCCATCCGACGCCATCAACGCGCGCACCGTCTTTACGGTGAACAGCGGCACATCGACCGGCGCGATGAAGATACGCTCACATTTATCTGCAAGATATGAAAGCCCCGTCCGCACAAGCGAGAACATCTGCTCTGGTCCGCCGTCGGGCGGGCTTAGACAGATCGCGCCCATGCGCGCGGTATTTTTTTCAAGCGCCTGTCTGTTTTCCTGCTGTGAAACAAGCACAATACGGTCGACGCCCGCATGGCGGAAGGTGTCAACCATACGCTGCGCCACGGAAACCGAACCCAGCTTTTCAAGCGGCCTGGTCAGTTCCCCCTGAGAGGTTGTCCCATCCGCGACGATCATCGCGCCCGTTCCCATCTGCGCTCCTCCTTTCCGCAATGGACTTGTTTTTAAAAATAATTCCATTGAAAGCAGTATATCACACTTTTTCAAGCCCGGCAAGCACTATTTTTTTGTGACCGGTATACAAAAAACAGGAGGCCCCAAAGCCTCCTGTTTTCCTAGCGCCGCTCCAGCATCGCGAGCGCGCGGTCGCGTATCTCCATATCAAAAAAGCCCATCGCCTGCTCCGGCAGCTTGGCTTTAGGCGTTTGGAAAAAGCCGATGGTATACAGCGTATAGTAATGGATCCTGCGCGTATTTCCCGAGCGCGTCGTCGCGGTGCGCTTTTCCTCATCCGGACGGATTTCCCACACATCCGCCAGCCGGACCACGATATACGCCGGGCTTCCGCCCCGCATACAGGCGTAATGCTGCGTACGCGCAAACCAGGCCGGCGTATGATTGGACCCAGGCCCGACCATTTCAAAGCCAAACGACCGGGATGGGTCGCCAGCGGCGGCGATCATCTCCCGCGCAAAGACCTCGCGCTCCGCGTCGTCGGAAATCAGCGTGCCGACGGCTTTTTGAGCCTTACGCACAAAGCGCGCCGGGCTTAATCCCGGCAGCAGGATCGCAAAATAGATCAGCAGCACCACAGCCGCTGCAAACACGCCCCCAAGCGCGCCGTAAAGCGCATCTTCGGCGCCGCCTCCACCGATGGCCGCCAGCCCCGCGAGCAATCCGGCCGAGCCGATCACCGTAAGCGGCACAATCATGCGCAGGCTGCGTGCAAGCACCTTTGCCTTGTAGCTTCGCATCCATTCATATTCACCAGCCAACCATGTCTCAAATGCACTCTGCACAAATGTTCCTCCCCCACTGTGTCTATTGATCCTCAAAGAGTGAAAGCTGGTCCATGCGCTGTGGCTGCAAGGACCGTTTTCGTATTTCGTCCGACTGCAACGGACGGCCGATGAGCAGCGGCGAAAGCGGATCGTGCAGGGCGGCGTTTTTCACAGCCGCACCGGGCATTGTCGCATAACAATATACACATCCGTTTTGACAGGAATCATATGCCCCGACATCAACGCTCTCAAGGCACCGGCAGGCTGGCCGCTGGTTTTGGTCGGCGCGCGCGCCGATCGGACAGCCCGTCGCCCGTTCAATAAGCGCGCGATCGATGCACGCGCCCGGCAAAATACCATATGCGCTGAAATCGCCCTGCTCGGCGCAGGTATACAGCGCGATGCCGCGCGCCTGCGCAAGTTCGGCAAATCCATGTGCAAGCGCCTGCTGATCAGATTTTAATACAGGTTTGACAATGCCGCCGCGCCGTTTATAGATGTCGACAAAGCTGAACACACACCGCTCTGTAAAACCCGCTATCCGCTCGCACATGCGCCCGAACGCCTCGATATGCCATGAAACGGGATGCGCCGGGTCCACGACAACGGGATCGTACCGCCAGACAACACGCGCCGCGCCAAGCGTATCGGACAACCGTAAAAACGCCTCCACAAGCGCCTGCTTCGGCGGGAGGTTTTGTTCCAGCTCCGGGCCGTATGGCGTCAGTGTATACTGTACATAAAACGGGAAGCCCATCGCGCCGATCTGCGGGAACGACGCCTCCATCGGGATCGGATTTTTCGTCCAGAATACGATACAATCGACCACATCAGGCGTAAGCGGCACATGGAAAACACGATGCGCGCTGTAAGTGCTGCGCACAAGGGCATATCCTGCATACAGCCGCTGCATCATCCAAGCGCTGTAGAAAGCCGGAATATCCGTGCGCCGGCTCGCACTGACAATCACAGACACGCCTCCAGGCCGCGCGCTGCATAGCGCGCGGCCTGTTGTTTTCGATTATTCAGATAATTGCAAAACGTCTGTCCCGCATACGACAGGATCATTTCGTCAGGATCTGTTTTTGTCCATATACGGCTGCACGCCAGGTTCTGGCCATCCGCCCGATCAGGCTTCTTTATAGGCGCCGTCGTACAGGCAGCAATCGTCCCAGATGGACACATCGGAACGGTCAAAGTTCTGCATGGAAAGCGACATGTATTTCGGGGAAGCCGGCCCGTTGAGCGTACATGAACCGATCTGCTGCCCGTTGATATAATAAGTGATCGTGCTGCCCCGGCAGGTGATGTTGAGCGTTTTCCAGTTCTCATCCGCGGAGATATTCGCCTGTTACAGCTAAAGCGGCCGAAACACCCGCGGATACGGCCATTGCAGCGGCCATCGCCAAACACACCGCACCGTAGCCCTTTTGCATCCTGATCGTCCTTTCCAATTTTGCATAAACGCACAGTACACTACGTTTCAGTATACCGCTGCCAGACAGAAAAATCAACCATTTTGCACATTGTGGTACGGTTGACTTGTTACCATTCATCCATTAGAATATAATTAGGTATTTTTTCCTGAATCGCCGCATCAATTTCCCCAAAATGCGGCACTGTATCAACAGCGGACAATGTCCGCGCACACAAAAAAAGATCATCCCCATACAGAACAGAGAGAATTAAGGAGAGGGCGTCACAATGAAAGCTTTGATCAAAAAGTGCGTCGCGCTGGCCCTGGCGGCCATCACGGCGCTGTCGTTGGCTGCTGGAATTCAGGCCGCGACCACAATCTATTCCGTCAAAATCCAGAAAAACAGCATCCTTATCCAAAACAAAGGTAAGACCGTTGAGACCTACGACACCAAAAGCACCGACTTAACCCTTTCACAGGAATACGGCAAACTGCTTCTCAGCTACAAAAACGCGCAGAACCTGTCACGCGATATCGCGCTTGGCACGCAGAGCAGCTTGACCATTCAGGGAGCCGCTTCATCGCTGACGCTTGACAGCAGCCTGCCCACAAGCATGCGCCTTGTGCTCGACACCGGTTCCAGTGTTTCCAGTCTGAAAATCGCTTCGCCCGGAAAAATCACCATCCGCGGCAAGGTGGATACGCTGACCGTTTCATCCGCGGCACGCGTCACCGTATCCAAGGGCGGCGTTGTTACAGACGCCACGCTTACTTCCAGCAGCGCCGTATTGATTGCAGGCACGGGTGCGCAGGTGAAAAACGCCACTGTAGTCAAAAAATCGTCCGTCTCCGGCAGCGGTATTGGTACGGTCAAGGTCAAAGGCAGCGACAGCGACGGCAGGGACGACAACACCACGACCGACGGCGGGCTGACCATCAAGACTTCGACCATCTCCGCGCGCAGCGGCGACACGCTGCGCGACCTTGAAAGCGACCTCAACCACTATGTCAAGGTCTACGACAGGGACGGCGACCGCGTCGACGGAAAAGCCGAATGGGTTTCGTCCCCCAGCACCAAGGTCAAAAAAACCGGCTCCTATCAATTCGATTTTTATCCGGACGACGACGATTACGACAATGTACGCGGCACAATCAAAATTTCTGTCAGCGGACGCGGCGATGACGATGACGGCGATACCACAACCGGCGGGCTGACCATCAAGACCTCGACCATCTCCGCGCGCAGCGGCGACACGCTGCGTGACCTTGAAAGCGACCTCAACCACTATGTCAAGGTCTACGACAGGGACGGCGACCGCGTCGACGGAAAAGCCGAATGGGTCTCCTCCTACAGCACCAAGGTGACAAAGTCAGGCTCCTTTAAGTTTGATTTCTATCCGGACGACGACGATTACGACAATGTGCGCGGCACAATCAAAATTTCTGTCAGCGGACGCGGTGATGACGATGACGGCGATACCACAGCCGGCGGTCTGACCATCAAGACCTCGACCATCTCCGCGCGCAGCGGCGACACGCTGCGCGACCTTGAAAGCGACCTCAACCACTATGTCAAGGTCTACGACAGGGACGGCGACCGCGTCGACGGAAAAGCCGAATGGGTCTCCTCCTACAGCACCAAGGTGACAAAGTCAGGCTCCTTTAAATTTGATTTCTATCCGGACGACGACGATTACGACGATGTGCGCGGCACAATCAAAATTTCTGTCAGCGGACGCGGTGATGACGATGACGGCGATACCACAACCGGCGGGCTGACCATCAAAACCTCGACCATCTCCGCGCGCAGCGGCGACACGCTGCGCGACCTTGAAAGCGATCTCAACCACTATGTCAAGGTCTACGACAGGGACGGCGACCGCGTCGACGGAAAAGCCGAATGGGTCTCCTCCTACAGCACCAAGGTGACAAAGTCAGGCTCCTTTAAATTTGATTTCTATCCGGACGACGACGATTACGACGATGTGCGCGGGAGCATCCGGATCGAGGTCAGCGGCAGCAGTTCATCGAGCGGAAAAAAGGTGCGGCTGTATGTCTCCCCCATCACGGTTTCGTCCACTTCAAAGCGCCTGCGCGATCTGGAGGATGCGCTTGAGGACAGCGTCAAGGCCTACTATGACGGCAGTTCGGTGCGGGGCGACGTTTCGTGGGAGGATTCGGCAAGCACGCAAGTCAAAAAAACCGGCACCTATCAATTCGTTTTTAAGCCGGACAGCAGCAGCTATAAGACTGTGACCGGCGAAATCAAAATCATTGTTGACACAGATTCGGATGATGGTAATAACAGCGCATACGGCAACGACGATTACACGCTTGAGATCGAGGATATCCACATTTCATCCTCAACCAAGCGGCTTGGTTCCCTCCTCAGCGACCTTGAGGACGCCGTTGTCGCGCGCAACGACGACGGCGACAAGATTGACGGAGAACCATACTGGGTCGATTCTTCAAATACGCGTGTGCGTGAGACAGGAACCTACCGCTTCACCTTTACGCCCAAGAGCAGCCGCTATGATCCTGTCACGGCGAAAATCAAAATTTATGTCGACTGAACTGAACATAAGAGACAGCCCCGGCCACAGGCCGGGGCTGTCTCTTTATGCGTATGATGATGTATCAACTGTTCTTTTCACCGTCTTTGTTTACAAAGAACGCGCCGGCCACGTCCTCTCCCGCGCAGGGATCATTTTTGAACCGATAGATTGTGGTCTGATCGTAACGGCTGCCTGCGCGCAGGATCGGACTTGTCCAGGTCCATTCCGGATGGTTGACAGCGTCCGGCGCGTACTGTGTCTCCAGGCAGAAACCCGCGTGATTGCCATAATGCGCGCCGCCCTTTCCGCCGGACGCATCAAGCCCATTGGCCGTATAAAGCTGCACACACGGGCAGGTTGTCAGGCACTCCATAAAACGCCCGCTCACCTCGTCATACGCCTGCGCGCAGATAAAAAGTCCGTTGTGTGCGTCGATCACATAGTTGTTATCATAGCCCCCATGGGCCGTTTTTGCTATACGCTCCCCAATTGTATGGAATGTGCGAAAGTCAAGCGGCGTTCCCTCCACCGGCAGAATGCGCCCGGTCGGGATGAGCGCATCGTCCGTTTCCGTGTAGCGGCCGGCGAACAGCCTCAGCTTTTGCCCAAGCATGTCGCCGGTATCGTGGCCGGCAAGGTTGAAAAACGAATGGTTTGTCAGGTTGCAGATCGTATCCGTATCGCAGACTGCCTCATAATGCAGCGACAGGCCGTTGTCCTCTGTCAGCGAAACCGTCAGCATCACATCCAGGCGGCCGGGATACGATTCCTCGCCGTCGGCCATAAAGGTGGTCAGGCGCAGTTCATCGCCGGTTTTTCCCGATACAACCTCTGCGCTCCATAGCTTCTGATCCAATCCGCTGTTGCCGCCGTGCAGGTGGTTGACGCCATGGTCGTTGCAGGCAAGCTGATACTGTTTTCCGTTCAGGGTAAAACGCCCCTTGCCGATACGGTTACAGCAGCGCCCAACCGCCGCTCCAAAGAATGTCACACGCTCCCGGTATCCTTCGTACCCGTCATAGCCGAGCACCACATCCGCCAGTCTTCCGGCGCGGTCCGGTACAAGCAACGTCAGAATCAGCGCGCCGAAATCGCAGATGTCCGTGCGGATGGTTCCGTTATCAAGCGTATAGCGCGTCGCCTGGCCAAAATCGGTCATAAACGCGGGGGCCTTTGTAATTTTTGTCACGGGCTGTACCTCCATTAGAACCTGTATTCACGGCCGGAGGATGCTGAACAAAAGACCCGCCTGGGCGGCGTTTGGCGGCTGTGAATACAGGTTCTTAATTGCTTTGTTCCATTATAACGCCGCCGCGGAGGTTTGTCCATTACACCCGGCGGGATTTTCCGGGTGTTCCCTTGACGCGACGATCAAAAGCGTGCCGCGTTTGACCGATATACGCGCGGCCTCGCCGCAGAACTCATTGCTGACGCCGATCGGAAAGGAGGGCGTTAGGACTGCGTTGCGCAGCGGATACGCAACATGCTCAAGCGTGACGCCTTCGCAGGGACCATCCGCGGCGAATACGGACAGATGCCAGCCGTCCATGCGCTCAATTTCGATGGAACCGTTTCGAACAGCCCACGCCTGGTTGTCGTTTGAAAGGATCGTCCCGCGCGCGCCGTTTTCACACAGAAAGACAAGCGCCTGCAAATTCGCAACCGTGTGATCAAGCCGTCCTCCAAACGCCCCGAGAATCACAAAGTCCCGGTATCCGCGCGCGAGTCCAAGCTTTAACCCGGCCAGCGTGTCGGTGTCGTCCTTTTCAGCCGGCATCCGGCTGACCGGCAGGGAAGGGGCGATCGGCCCGCTGTAGGAATCGAAATCGCCGACAACCAGATCCGGGCGCAGGCCGAGCTGCTCACAGGCCGTATAACCGGCGTCGCATGCGATTACAAAATCGCCGGACGCACGCACCTGATCGCACAGGGAAAGCGGACCGCCCGCCACGACAACGCATCGCTTCTGCGCGCGCGCTCCCTTTCGGCGGCAATACGCTGGATAGACGCTGCGCGCATGGCGTTCCATACAGGCATTACAGTCGCCGTGACGCGGACAGTCGCGCGGACAGGGACAATCATTTCTCTCGTTATGCATGATTCTTTAATTCCCATTCCTTTATCTTCTTCGCGTCCTCATACATCGCGCAGTAGCTCGCATGGCGCGACGGATGAACAGCGCCGGCGCGCACCGCCTCCAGCACGGCGCAGCCCTTTTCGACCGTGTGCGAGCAGCCAGTAAATTTGCAGGCTTTGCTGTACGGCGCGAATTCCGGAAAGCAGCCGGCCAATTCTTCCTTGCGAATCACCTCGTACCGCTCCAGCTCGACAGCGGAAAAACCCGGCGTGTCGGCTATGTAGCCATCTCCAAACGCATACAGCTCGACATGCCGCGTCGTATGCCGCCCGCGCCCCAGTTTGCGGCTGGTTTCACCCGTGGCGATAGAAAGCCGCCCGTCGAGCCGGTTAAGCAGACTCGATTTTCCAACGCCGGAGTTGCCGGAAAACGCGGTGATGCCGCCGGCGGACAGCTTCTTCCGCAGCGCGTCCAACCCGCTGTCGTCCGCTTTGGATACTGTAAACACCGGCACGCCGGCCGTCCGATAGATACCGGCCAGCTCGTCCGGCCTGCCCAGATCGCTCTTTGTAACGACAAGGATTGGAGAAATATTCTTGTGGCACGCGATCGCCATCAGCTTATCGATGACCAGCGTGTTCGGCGAAGGATCAGCCACCGAGGCGACGACCGCGAATGTATCCACATTCGCAAGCGGCGGGCGCACAAGGGCGTTCTTGCGCGGCATAATCGCCGCGACAACGCCCTTGCCTTCGCCCGCCGGTTCCACTGCGGCACGGTCGCCGACAAGCGGGCTGACGCCCTGCTTGCGGAATACGCCGCGTGCGCGGCATTCATACAGGGCGCCGGCGGCGTTTACATAGTAAAAGCCGCCGGTCGCCTTAACAATCAATCCCTCTGTATCATTCATCGCGTTCATTCCGTAAATTCATCCGAATAGTCGTTGAGCAGATAGTAACCCTTTTCGTCAAAATCGAGGTCATAAACCTGGTATAGTTCGCCGTCAAAATAGATTTTCACATCCGCATAGCCTTCCCCATTGAAAAACACAGGCCAGGTTTTCAGCTCTGACGGATTGACCGTTTCGTTGGCGACCTCGACGCCGTCCTGCGTGGCCGTCATTGTGACCATGCGGTTGACCGTCGTGGGCAGCTTGATCAGCAGGCGCAGACGCACGGTCGCGCCCGCCTCGCCGGCAATCACAATGTCAACCTGCGTGTTCGGGGATACCTGCGAATCCTTTGCCGGGCTTTGGCTGACGACAAGCCCCTGCCGCTCCTCGTCGTCGTTGTTTTCATCATAGGTGATCTTGCCGATCTGAAGCTTTGCGTTGCGCAGCAGGCTCTTGGCGTCCTCAATACCGACGCCCTCCAGATCGGGCACCGTGGCCAGCTTCTCCTCACGGCCAAGGCTCTTATAGACCGTGACCGTATCGCCGACCGACACCTCGTCCCCCTCGGCCGGAACCGTGCGCACAACGCTGCCAAGCGGCACGGAATCGCTGAATACGCTCTTTTCCTCCGGAACCAGCCCCCATTCGGTCAGGCGCGCCTTGACCTGGTCAAGGTCCTGTCCCGAAAAATCGGGCAGCGTGATCATCTGCCGGCCCTTGCTGATCTTGACGCGGACAACCGAACCGACCTTGACAGCCGTGCCCGCCTTAGGGCTTTGCTCAAAGATCACACCCTGATCATAATCGGGGTTGTAAACCGGGTCGCCGTCAAGCTCGATCTTAAAGGCGTCATACTTGGACGAAACCTTGACGGCGTCGAATTTTTCACCTACCAGGTTAGGGATTTCCTCCTCCGCCACGGTCGCAAACGGGTTGTTGAGCCAGATCATCCATCCGATAAACGCGCATGTGACGATGACAAACGCCGCCGTCACACCGGCAAGCACCGGGATGATCGGCGCGCGGCGCGGTTTTTGCTTTCGCACCTTCTTCTCCTTCTTTCCACGGCGAGCGTTCCTGATCGCGTCGGAATACTTGCTCTCATCGTGCGCGCGCGGCGCGCTCAGATATTTGTATTCAAACGAGATGGACGGGTCGCGCTTAAATTCATCGATATCGCGCAGCATCTGCGCCGCGCTCTGATAACGCTTTTTCACATCCTTTTCCATGGCGTGCATGGTGATCTCCTGGAGGCCCTCGGGAATCGAGGGGTTCAGCTCGCGCGGGAGCACCGCCTTCGACTGGATCTGCTTGAGCGCCACGGAAACAGGCGTGTCCGCTTCAAACGGGACGCGTCCCGTCAGCATTTCATAGAGCATCACACCGGCCGAATAAAGGTCTGTACGCGCGTCGATTGTGTCGCCGGCCGCTTGTTCGGGGGAGATATAATGCACCGAGCCGATCGCCTTATCGGTGATCGTGTGCGTCTCGCTGCGTGCAAAACGCGCGATCCCAAAATCCGTGATCTTGATTGTCCCATCCGACAGCAGCATGATATTCTGCGGCTTGATATCCCGGTGCACAATCCCCTTATCATGCGCGTGCTGGAGCGCCCGCAGGATCTGCACAGTAAAATGCAGAGCGTCCTTCCATTTCAACACGCCTTCCTGCTCGATGTATTCCTTGAGCGTGATGCCGTCGATATATTCCATCACGATCGACTGCATCCTGTCGGAAAAGCTCACGTCATAAACGCGCATGACATTCGGATGGTCAAGCACCGCCATAGCTTTGCTTTCATTTTTAAAGCGGCGGCGCATATCGTCGTTGACCATATATTCCTCGCGCAGAATTTTGACCGCCACAACACGGTCCTCTATCACATCGTAGGCCTTATAGACATTGGCCATACCGCCGATGCCGATCAGCTCGGTGATCTCATAGCGACCGTCGAGCTTTTTGCCCATATATTTATCCATTTAAATATCCTCCTGCTTACATCGCGGCAATGACGGCGGTGATGTTGTCAGGCCCGCCGGCCTTGTTCGCTTCATCGATCAACAGGAAAATATCCTGCTCGTTTTCACAAGTCATAATCAAATCGACATGTTCCTCTGGAGGCGCGTAATTATAAAGCCCGTCGGTGCACAGCAGCAGCCTGCCAGATGCGTATGCGTACTCCGCATACTCCATCTCAACAGCGGCTTCCACGCCGAGCGCACGCGTGATATAGTTGCGTTTCGGATGCTGGCGCGCCTCCTCTTCACTGATCTCCCCGCTTTCGACAAGCATCTGCACAACGCTGTGGTCGCGCGTCAGCCGTCGCGGCGGCACGCCGTTTTCGCAAAGATAGGCGCGGCTGTCGCCCACATGCGCGATGCAGAGCACCCCATCCATCAGGACAGCCGCTACAACCGTTGTTCCCATGCCGCGCAGCTCCTCGTCGGCCGCGCCCATGTCATGAATCACAGCGTTGGCTGCCGAAACGGCCGAAACGAGCATCGGCTTGACCGACACGGGCGGCATACGCGCCTCAAGCCCGCGCGCAATAGCGCGCCCAATGATCTCGACAGCCTTGGCGCTGGCAATATGCCCGCCGTTCTCGCTGCCCATCCCGTCGCACAGCACAATATACGCCGTATCCTCGGAAACCACCTCATAAACAAAGGCGTCCTGGTTTGTCGCGCGCACGCGTCCCTGATCGGTCCCGCCAAAAATTCGAATCAAAGCTGCCTTCCCCCTTTGGTCACGGGCATCCGCCCGCTGGTTGACGCGCCCGCGTCTTGCCGCCGAAGCTGCCCGCACGCGGCGCTGATATCAGCGCCCAGCTCACGCCGGATTGTCGCATTGACGCCGCGCAGGCGCAGTTCGTTCTGAAAACGTTCGATCGCCGCCCGGTCGCCGCGCCGGTACCCTGTTTCCGCAACCGGGTTGACCGGGATCAAATTGACGTGCGCGCCCATTCCGCGCAGACGCGCGGCCAATTCAGCGGCATGTTCCGGCGCGTCGTTTTCCCCGGCGATCAGCGCGTATTCAAACGAAATGCGCCGCCCGGTCGCAGCGAAATAATCGCGGCACGCACGCAGCAGCGTATCAACATCGTAGCGCGCATTCACCGGCATGGAGCGCGAACGGATGGCGTCGTTTGGCGCGTGCAGCGAAACGGAAAGCGTGAGCTGGAGCCTGCGCTCGGCCAGCGCATAAATCCTGTCGGCCAGCCCGCAGGTTGAGAGCGACACATGGCGCAGGCCAAGGTTCAGCCCGCGCGGGTCCGAAAGGATTTGAAGAAACGCCATCACGTTGTCGAAATTGTCGAGCGGTTCGCCGATGCCCATCATCACAACGCCGTCGACGCGTTCACCGCTGTCAGCCTGCGCCGTATAAACCTCGTCGAGCATCTCTGATGCGGTCAGATCGCGCACGCGTCCCCCGATGGTCGACGCACAGAAGCGGCAGCCCATACGACACCCCACCTGTGAGGAGATGCACAGCGTGTTTCCATGATGGTAACGCATCAACACCGATTCGACACAATTGCCGTCGCGCAGCTCATACAGGTATTTTACCGTACCGTCAATGCTGGAAACAAGCCTTTTTTTGACGCGTATGGCATTTATGTAGAACTTTTCGGCAAGCTGACTGCGCAGCGCCGCCGGAAGGTTCGTCATTTCATCAAAATCAGATACCCGTTTTTCGTGCAGCCATCCAAAAATCTGCCCCGCGCGAAAGCGCGGCAGCTCCATTTGGGCAGCCAATTCCTCCATCTGCTGATAAGTGTATGATTTCAGATCAATTTGTTCCATCTTTTTCACCGCTTTTTCAGTACGGATACGAAAAATCCGTCGGTATCCTCGCCCGTATAGGTGCGCTGCTCCACAATGTCAAACGCGCCGTCCATCTCGTCCAAAAGCCGCCGCACAACCTGCTCGTTTTCCGCCGGCAGCAGCGTGCAGGTTGAATAGACGAGCGTCCCGCCGCTCTTTAAATAGTGTGTGGAAGTTTTTAGAATTTTATACTGGATTTCCGGCAGGCCCTCCACCGACTTTTTCGATTTATATTTAATTTCAGGCTTGCGGCGGATGACTCCAAAGCCGGAGCACGGCACGTCGCACAGCACGCGGTCAAAGCTGCCAAGCGACGCGTCGTAAACGGCCGCGTCGCCCGCGGACGCCTGTATGATCGACAGTCCCAGCTGTTTCGCGCCATTTTGTACCATGCGCGCGCGCTTTTCATGCAGATCCCGCGCGACCAGCACGCCGCGGTTTTGCATATGCTGGGCGATCGTGAATGATTTTCCGCCCGGTGCGGCGCAGACATCCAGCACATGCTCGCCGGGCAGCGCGCCGAGCGCCGCCGCGCATAGCTGCGATGCACGGTCCTGCACATGAAACAGCCCCTCGCCGAACGAAGCGAGCGCCTCCGGCTCAACACGCCCCTTTGCCAGCAGGCAGCCAGCGGGCGGCTCGGCGGGCAATGCGTCAACCCCTTCCGCAGCCAAGCGTTCGGAAAGCTGCCGCGCGGACACGCGCAGCGTGTTCGCGCGCAGGTAGAGCGGCGGCCGCCCAAGCGAAGCGCGCAAAACGCGCAGCGCGGCCGCCTCACCATAGGCGGATAGCCACGCTTCTACCAACCAAACCGGACAGGAATATTCCACACTGAGCCGCTCGGCCGCGCCGCCTTTCACTGGCGGGACGGCCTTATCCGCGCGTAAAAATGCGCGCAAAACACCGTTTACAAATCCCGACGCCTTGGCGCAGCCGAGCGCACGCGTCAGGTTGACGCTTTCAGATACGGCCGCATAATCGTCCACACCGTCCATCCAGACAAGCTGACATACGCCGAGCCGCAGAGCCTGGAGCACCGGCTTCGACAGCGAAGCAAGTCCGCGCGCGCAGTATGCGGCGAGCACATGGTCGATTGTCAGGCGGCGTTCCAGCACTGTATAGAACAATGCGGCTGCAAACGCGCCCTCACGCGCGTCAAGGCCGTTTTTGGGGATCAGTGAATCGATTGTCAGATTTGAATAGGCGCCGGCAGCTTCCATACGCAGCAATGCCTGCGCCGCCGTATAGCGAGCGTCTTTTTTCATGCAGTCATCCTTTTATACAGTCTTCCATCGATGTTTTTTCTCGCGGGCGGGCCATCTGACTTCTCCTTCACGCAGCGCCCGCCCCGCTGTTCGCGGTGCAGCCTGTTTTTGCTCGGTATCTGCCCCGCTGTTCGCGGCGCAGCCTGTTTTTACGCAACGCCCGCCCCACTATTCGCGGCGCAGCCGGCTAAAGTTTTTTGCCAAGCTTTTTTTCAAAAAAGCGGGAACTAATCGCGGCGGCGGTTGCCAAACAGGAGCACAAGCCTTAAAAGCTGCGCGAGCGCCACAATCAGCGCCGCCACATACGTCAGGGCGGCGGCCCGCAGCACGGCCCGCGCGCCGCCAAGCTCATTGGGCGCAAGATATCCCGTATTTTCCAGCGTCGCAAGCGCGCGCGATGAAGCGTTGAATTCGACCGGCAGCGTAATCAGTTGAAACACGGCCGCCAGTGAAAACAGCAAAAGCCCCAGATTGATCAGTACCCCGGATGTAAACAAGCCAATGAGAATCAGAGGAATGGACAGCTTGGAACCGATATTTGTAATCGGGATGATCGCATTCCGCAGCATCAGCGGCGAATAATGGCGCGCATGCTGGACCGCATGGCCGCATTCATGGGCGGCTACCCCAAGCGACGCGATTGAATCGCCCGCATAAACGCTGTCGGACAGGCGCACCACCTGCGCGCCCGGGTCGTAATGGTCTGTCAGTTTGCCGCCGATATGCTCTACCCGGACATTTTGCAGCCCGTTATCATCCAAAATACGGCGCGCGGCCTGCGCGCCGGTCATCCCGCGCATATTCCGCACGCGCGAATAGCGGCTGAACGCCGACGAGACGGACATCTGCGCCCACCCCGCAAACAGCAACGCCGGGATCACCAGTATCAAATAATAGCGGTCGAACGGTATAAACATCTTTCAAGCCTCCCTTGATCGCCGTCAGCCAAGCGTCTTGCCGGCGGCATCCGGATGACCGCGCAGATAATCGGCGGCGGCCATCCGTTTTTTCCCCGCCTCCTGGATTTCCAAAAGCTCGACGGCCCCCTGCCCGCAGGCAACCACAAAACCGCCGCTTTTGGTCAGCGTGCCGGGCGCGCCCGCGCCGTTGGGCACAAGCCGCGAGCGGTAGATTTTGAGCGAACGCCCGTCAAGCGACGTATGCGCGACAGGCCACGGATTCATGCCGCGGATCAGGTTGTGGACTTCGGCCGCCGGCTTCGTCCAATCGATGCGCGCCAGTTCCTTAGTCAGCATCGGCGCATGAGTTGCCAGCGCGTCGTCCTGCGGGACGCGCGGCGCGCACCCCTCGCCGATCAAACGCACCGTCTCCGACAATGCCTGCGCTCCAAGCTCCGCCAGCCGCTCATACAGCGCGCCTGTGGTTTCATCCGGTCCGAGCGGCGTCTCGCGCGTCAGAATCATATCGCCCGTGTCAAGCCCCTCGGCCATATACATCGTTGTGACGCCTGCCGTCCGGTCGCCGTTTAAAACGCTCCATTGAATCGGCGCGGCGCCCCTGTATTTTGGCAGCAGCGACCCATGCACGTTGACGCAGCCAAGCGGCGGCAGGTTTAAAATATCGGGCGGCAGAATTTTTCCATACGCGACCACAACGATCAGCTCGGGCGAAAGCTCCTTTAAAATTGCAAGCGCCTGGCCATCGCGCATCTTTGCCGGCTGGTAAACCGGCAGCCCGTTTTCAAGCGCGCAAACCTTGACCGGCGGCGGCATGAGCTTGTAACCGCGCCCCTGCGGTTTATCCGGCTGTGTAAAAACGCCCGCGACCGCGTGCCCGTCGCTAATGAGGCGCGAAAGGCACGGCACGGCAAATTCGGGCGTCCCCATAAATACAATGCGCATCCACGTTTCCTCCCTGAGCTATTCCTCGCCGATCTCCTCCGGATCGAGCATGCGTTCAACCTTATCAATGAACAAAATACCGTCGAGATGATCGACCTCATGACAGACAGCTACGGCAAAATAACCCTCGGCCTCCAGTTCAAAGGGTTTGCCATAACGATCCTGCGCCTTGATCCGAAGCTGCGCGGGACGGTGCACAAGCCCATATTGGCCGGGAATGGAAAGACAGCCCTCGCCGCCGCACTGATCGCCCGACTGTTCAACAATCACGGGATTGACAAACTCGTGCTTGCCCTCGCCCACGTCGATGACGACGGCGCGGCGCAGAACGCCCACCTGCGGCGCGGCGATGCCCACGCCTCCGTCTTTCATCGTCTCATACATATCGTCCAATAGCGTCCAAAGGCGCTCGTTAAAATCGGTGACAGGCCGGCTTTTTTTGCGCAGGCGCTCGTCGCCCTCCTTGAGAATGTTGCGTAACGCCATGAAAAATCCTCCTTCATATTATTTGCCCTGGGGCCTATCCAAATTCTCAAAGTATATGGATAGGTTCTTACAGCGCGCTTTCAAACCGCGGATCGATCGAAAGCGCGACAGAATGATGTTCCCGCACAGCAAGATACTTCTGTACAGCCCGCCAGAGCAGCTCGCGCGTACGTGCATTCCAGCGGCATTTGACCGCCATACGCCAGCGGTACCTCCCGGCGATCTTTAAAATCTGGCTTTCGCACGGGCCGAGCACGCGCAGCGGCAAATCGGTATATTCATTCTGCGCGAGCGTTGTCAATTCCTGCAAAAAGCAACGCGCAGCAGCGCGCGTCTCGTCGCCCCGCAGTCCCGAAAAGCCGATGCCCGCCATATCGCAGAACGGCGGATACAGATGCAGGCGGCGGCTTTCGATCTCCTCCTCATAAAACGAATCGTAATCCTGCGCAGCGGCAAGCGCAATCACAGGATTTTCCGGCGTGAAGGTCTGGATAAACGCGCGGCCCGCCTTTTGCGCACGGCCGCTGCGGCCGACCACCTGTGTAAACAACGAAAATGCCCGCTCAAAGCTGCGGTAATCCTGCGCGTACAGAGCCGAATCAGCCGACAGCACGCCGACCAGCGTCACATTTGGAAAGTCAAGCCCTTTTGCGACCATCTGCGTCCCGATTATTATATCATATTTTCCGGCTGAAAAGTCGGCAAAATGCTTTTCATGCGAAAATCTTGCCATAGTCGTATCCATATCCATGCGCAACACGCGCGCGTCCGGGAACAGCTCGCTCAATTCCTGCTCCACCTTCTGCGTGCCCGCGCCCGAAAAGCGCCGGAACCGGCTGCCACACGATGGGCAGACCGCATCGGCGCGCGCTGTATAGCCGCAGTAATGGCACATCAAATGGCCATTGGCGCTGTGATACGTCAGCGCGACAGAGCAGTTCGGGCATTCCGCCACGGTCTGGCAGACGGCGCACTTGACAAGCGTGTTATAACCACGCCGGTTGAGCAGCAGGATGCTCTGCTCGCCGCGCGCAAGATTTTCCCCAAGCTCGCCGATGAGCTGCGGGGAAATCGACGCGCTGTGCGCGTCCGGCTCCTGAAGGTTCATATCCACGACCGTCACGTCCGGCAGGCGCGCCGCGCCGTAGCGCGCGCGCAGCGTCAACAGCGTATAGTCGCCGCGCCTGGCGCGCCAGAAGCTTTCCGTACACGGCGTGGCCGATGCGAGCAGCAGCAGGCACTTATGCCACGCGGCGCGCCGGCGCGCCACATCGCGCGCATGATAGCGCGGCGACTGCTCCGATTTATATGTCGATTCCTGTTCCTCGTCCATCACAATCAACCCGAGATCGCGCACCGGCGCGAACACGGCGCTGCGCGTGCCGACAACAATCTGCGCGCCGCCGTCCCGGATGCGTTTCCATTCGTCGAGGCGTTCCGTCATGGAAAGGCCGCTGTGCAGCACCGCAACACGGCTGCCGAAATGCCGCCGGAAACGCTCAACCGTCTGCGGCGTCAGCGAAATTTCCGGCACCATCACGATCACGCCGCGCCCGCGCGCAAGCACGTGGCGGATGGCGCGCAAAAAAACCTCCGTCTTTCCGGAACCGGTCACACCGTAGAGCAGCGCCGTCTGCGGTTTTCCGCTGTCAGCCAGGCCGCAGAGCGTATCGCAGGCCGCCCGCTGCTCCTCCGACAGCTCGATTTCAGCGGCCGTATCGCGCGCCGGCCCGGCGGCGTATGGGCTGCGGTAAACCTCGCGCGTGTAATACTGCACGACGCCCGCCGCCTCCAACCGGTCGACGACCGATTTCCCGGCCGCGGCGAAGTAACAGACCTCTTTCAGCGACGCCTGCCCGGCCAAAAGCAGCAGCTCGACGACCGCTTTCTGTTTGGCGGTGATCTTTACCTCCACATCGGAAAGCGTTTCGATCCCGTCGGCCAGGCGCACCATCACCAGCTTGCCGTCCAGCACGCGCTGGCGCACAAGCTGCGACTTGATCAAAAGCCCCTCCCCACACAGATCGCGCAGCACAGGCGCGTCTGGCGCAAGCGCCAGCGCCGCGCAGAGCGTCTCCTCACGCACCGGCCGGCCGCGCCCTTTCAGATATTCAAACACGCGCCGCCAGTCGCCATGCGCGCCACCTGGCAGCGCCGCGCCGTGCGGCAGCAGGTATTGATATTGCAGCCGAACGCCCGCGCCCGGCGGCAGCAGCGCACGCACCGCGTCAAAATAGGTGCAGAACGTCGTTTCATGCAGCCAGCGCGCCAGCGCGAGCATCTCCGCGTCGAGCAGCGGCTTTTCGTCGACAAGCGATGCGAGCGTTTTTGCCCGCTGCGGCGCCGGCTCGTCGGCCATCTCCATCACAATGCCGAAGCGCGTGCGGTTTCCGGCGCCGAACGGAGCCGTCACGCGGCAGCCGGGGCGCGCGTCCATACCGTCCGGAATCAGATATGTATAAATTTTATCAAACGACAGCGCAGCGTTTTCAACCGCTACACGCGCTACACGCGCCATCCAAAACGCCCTCCTTGCAACGCAAACCGCCTGTTAAAAAGCATCCAGCTTTTTTTGCAGCGCGTCAATAAACTGCCCGAGATGCACGCCGTCGACAAGCGCGTGATGCGCCTGCACGGAAAACGGCAGTAGCAGGCGTTCCCCAAGCCAAAACCAGCGCCCCCACGAGATCCTGGGGATTGCGTCGTCCCGATCCAGGTTTTCGGCGTGCGTCAGCCCGGTAAAGCAGAGCCATGGAATCGCCGAGAGGTACAGGCAGTCGTCACGCGCCTCCTCGTCGGGCAGGAAAAACCGCCCCCCCTGCCGCGCGATCGCCTCGCCGGTACGCTGTAAAAACACATCGAGCACGCCGCACAGCGGCACGCTGACATATTTATGCAGCGCACCGCCGGCGCGCGGCTCGGTAAACGAGGGGTGCAGCTCATCGTACAGAACAACCTGATCGCCCTTGATACGCATACGCAGCTCCGGAACCTCGTTGGCCGCGTGCGTCACAAAAAAGCCGAACGTATGGCTGAATGAAATCCCCCGTTTTTTGACGCGCGTGTGAAAATGCGTTACGTCAAGCTGGACGCATACGCTGTACTGCGGGCGGTCGAGCGAGCGGTAAAATTCGAACTGCTCCTTGCGCGGCCAGCAGGCCGGATCGATGTACGCCGTCATGTCCGTTCCCTCCGCATTGCCAGCAGCCGGTCTAGGAGTTTGTCGGCAAGCGCGTCCTTGCCCATCAGCGGCAATTTCTCGGCGCCCTCCTTTGTCAGCAGCGTGACGGCGTTTGTCGGCACCGCAAAGCCCGCGCCCGGTTCATTCAGATTGTTTGCTACGATCATATCGACATGTTTCTTTTCCAGCTTCTCCTGCGAATGCGCGACAAGGTCGCGCGTCTCCATCGAAAACCCGCAGAGCACCTGCTCTGGCGCGCGCGTCTGTCCAAGATACGCCAGGATATCGCGCGTGCGTTCCAATTCCAGCGTCATCCCCTCGGACGCGCCCTTTTTGATCTTGTCGGCCGCGGCGGTTTTGGGCCTGAAATCAGCGACAGCCGCGCATTTGACGATGATATCCTGCGCAGAGGCGCGCGACGCGACCGCCTCGAACATCTCCTGCGCCGATTCGACCGGTACAGCTTCGACGCCCTGCGGAACAGCGAGCGCCACCGGCCCGGTCACGAGCGTGACGGCCGCCCCGCGGCGGCTGGCGGCGGCGGCCACCTCGTAGCCCATGCGCCCAGTGGAACGATTGCTCAAAAAACGCACCGGATCGACTGCCTCGCGCGTCGGACCTGCTGTAACCAGCACGCGCAGCCCGGCCAAATCCTGCGGCGCCAGCGCACGGCGTACCGCCTCGAACAGCACCGCTGGCGCGGGCAGGCGCCCGCGCCCTGTGTCGCCGCAGGCGAGCGGGCCGCTGTCTGGTTCGAGCACCGTCACGCCGAAGCGGCGCAGCGTCTCCAGATTGCGCTGCGTGGCGGGGTTGTCGTACATCCCGGTGTTCATCGCCGGCGCAACCAGCTTGGGACAGCGCGCCGCAAGCAGTGTCGTTGTGAGCATATCGTCGGCAATCCCGGCCGCCATTTTCGCAATCACATTCGCCGTGGCGGGCGCGACGATAAATACATCCGCTTTTTTCGCCAGCGACACGTGTTCGACATTGTACTCAAAATTGCGGTCAAACGTATCGATCGCAACGCGGTTGTTGACGAGCGTCTCAAAGGTCAGCGGCGTCACAAACTGCGCAGCATTCCTTGTCATAATGACGTGCACATCGGCCGCCGTCTTGCCAAGATCGCTGGCAAGCTGCGCGGCTTTATAGGCGGCGATGCCTCCGCTTACGCCCAAAACGATCGTTTTGCCTTCAAACATGGTTATCCTCCCACCGCCCGGCTGTGCCGCCGGGCCTGTTAAAACAAAAAAGCCCTGTACACGACAGGGCCTCTGTATCCGTTATTCCGAAATTTGAGAAACATGGCCCACCCTGATCTTGCCGCCGGCAAATTCCTCGACAGCCTTCTGGACCGGCTTTTCCTCATTCAGAGAGTGTTCCTCCTCCTGCTCCTGCGCGATCTCACGCGCACGCTTTGCAACCGCGACGACAAACGAATAATAATTGTCGCCCGGCTTGATAATTGAATTGATGGAGGGTCTAAGCATACTCATGAAATTCACACACCTTATCAATCATAGTTCGCATATAGTTCGTCCGGCATTTCGAAGCGCGGATAATCGCATCCAGCTTGGCGCGCGCCTTTTCCGCGTCGTCGTTGACAATTACATAATCATACTGAGCCGCATGGGAAAGCTCCAGCCGGGCGGCGGCCAGCCGCCGCTCGACCACCTCTGCCGTCTCCGTATTGCGCCCAGTCAGGCGCTCCCGCAACGTTTCATACGACGGCGGCAGGACAAAAATGAATACAGCCTCCGGAAATGTCCGGCGGACCTTCATCGCCCCCTGCACCTCGATCTCCAAGAGGACATTGCGGCCCGCGGCGATCTGTGTCTCGACAGCAGCTCTCGGCGTGCCGTAGCAATTTCCGCTATATTCGGCATACTCGAGCAGTCCGCCGCCGGCAGCCAGCTCGTCAAACCGCTCGCGCGTTATAAACGAATAGTCAATCCCGTCGCGTTCACCGGGGCGCGGCGCGCGCGTCGTCACGGAGACGGAGAGCACGGTCTCCGGATGCGCCGCCAGATACGGCGCAAGAATCGTTCCCTTGCCAACGCCCGACGGGCCGGAATAAACAATCAAGAGCCCCGGCTGTATGGTTTCACTCATCGTCATCAACCTCGTCGTCCTCGTCGACCAAACGGTTCGCAACCGTCTCCGGCTGTACCGCGGACAGGATCACATGATCCGAATCCGTGATGATAACCGCACGGGTCCTACGTCCATAGGTCGCGTCAACCAGCGTCCCACGGTCGCGCGCGTCCTGAATAATCCGCTTGATCGGCGCCGATTCCGGGCTGACGATCGCCACCAAACGGTTTGCACACACCATATTGCCAAATCCGATGTTGATCAGTTTCATACAAATGCTCCCCTCCGCCGTTCCGCACCGGGATACTCAAAATGTCTGGCGCAGCGGTCCGGTTTTTTGTCTGCTAATAGATCGCGGCTGCGTTATTCAATATTCTGAATCTGTTCACGGATTTTCTCGATATCGCTCTTGATTTCCACTACGACCTGTGCGGTTGCCGCATCCTGCGCCTTAGAACCGATTGTATTGGCCTCGCGGTTCATTTCCTGCACCAGAAAATCGAGTTTGCGCCCGATAGGCCCGTTGAACATCCTCAGAATATCACGAAACGACGCAATGTGACTGCGCAGGCGCACCGTTTCCTCATCGACGGCAATCCTGTCTGCAAAGATGGCCGCTTCGGTGACGATACGCGTTTCATCAATCTGGCGGTCCTCCAAAACCTCCCGGATTTTTGCCGTCAGGCGTTCGCGGTAAGCGGCTTCGGTACGCGGAGACTGCTCCTCCACGGCCGCGACCCGTGATTCGATACTTTCAAGCCGTTCCAAAATATCTGCTTTCAGACGTTCGCCTTCCGCTGCACGCATGGCAATAAACCGTTCGATCGCCCCGTCAGCAACCAGCCGGACCTCTGCCCAGATCGTCTCCTCATCCTCCTGCACACGGTGCACAGAAAACAAATCGGAAAACCGCATCAGCGAAGAAACCGTCAAGTCATCCTGGAGATCCAGCTTCTCCCCTGCCGCGCGCATCGCATTGATATAGGAAGCGGCCAGATCATGGTTGATATCAACAGCCGTATGGGCGGCGTCTGTATCAACGACTGTCACACCAGCCTCAACTTTTCCTCTTGAGATTTTACCCTGCAAATATCCTTTAAGTTTTTCTTCCAGATATCCAAACGCACGCGGCACGCGTGCGGAAAATTCAAAGTATCGGTGATTGACCGACTTGATCTCAACTGTGATATCACGACCATCTACAGACTGCTGCGACCGACCATAGCCTGTCATGCTTGTAACCATGGTCCCAACCTCTCCTTTGCGAGCGGGCCCCGTTTGGCCTCACATCTTAATATTCCTATTTTACTTGTATTTTATTAATTTGTCAACGCAAGGCTGTGTGAAGCGCAAAAGCTCCTCAAATCGGACAGATTCCCACATTTTATGCCTTGCACCTGCACATTCTTTTTCCTAGCAAACCCCGAGGGGCGCATCCCGAAGGACGCGCCCCTCTTATACCTTAATCAAACGGGATGCACTTTGCTTGCCTTGTCGCCGTGCTTACCGTCCACACCATACTTTTTGTTCTTGCGCGACTCAAAGAACTTGGGAGCTACCTGCGGGAACATTGCCATCGTGAGGATATCCTCCTCCTGCTCGAGATATTCGGGCGGGAACTCGGCGCGCAGCTTCTCCATCTCCGGTTCGATCAGATCAGCCGGACGGCATTCGATCGGCTGCTCGTCACCAAGGATTTTCTTACGGAATGCAGCGTCAATCGGCGCCGGCGTCCTGCCGTATTCGCCCTTGACCAGTCCTTTGAATTCCTTTGTAACCATCTTGTAACGCTCGCCCATGATCACGTTGAACACAGCCTGTGTACCCACGATCTGGGAAGTCGGTGTGACAAGCGGCGGATAACCGGCGTCCTTGCGCACATTTGGAACCTCGCGCAGAACGTCCTCGAATTTGTCCTCCTTACCGGCCTGCTTGAGCTGCGAAACCAGGTTCGACAACATGCCGCCCGGCACCTGGTAAATAAGCGTATTCGCGTCAACGCCCATAACCTTCGGATTGAGCAGCCCGTCCGCCAGATATTTTTCACGCAGCTTGGCAAAATGCGCCCGCACCACATCAAGCTTTTTCAAATCCAGCCCTGTGTCATACGGCGTTCCCTCAAGCGCCGCAACCATCGATTCGGTCGCCGCGTGCGACGTGCCCATCGCGAGCGGCGACATGGCCGTGTCGATGATGTCGCAGCCAGCCTCGATGCTCTTGAGCAGCGACATTGAGGCGAGCCCGGATGTATAATGCGTATGCAGGTTGACCGGGATCTTAACCGCCTTTTTCAGTGCCGCCGTCAGCTCATAGGCCACCGACGGCGTAATCAGCGCCGCCATATCCTTGATGCAGATCGAATCCGCGCCCGCGTCCTCAAGCTGTTTTGCATACTGGACAAAATATTCCACATTGTGCACCGGCGACAGCGTATAAGAGATCGCCGCCTGCATATGCGCGCTTGTCTTTTTTGTCGCCTTGATCGAAGCCTCCAGATTGCGGATGTCGTTGAGCGCATCGAAAATGCGGATGATATCGATGCCGTTGTCGACCGATTTCTTTACAAAATATTCAACCGCATCATCGGCATAGTGGCGGTAACCGAGCATATTCTGTCCGCGGAACAGCATTTGCAGCTTTGTGTTCGGCATATTTTTGCGGATCACACGCAGCCGCTCCCACGGATCTTCGTCAAGAAAACGGATGCATGCGTCAAACGTGGCGCCGCCCCAGCATTCGCACGAATAAAAGCCGACCTCATCCATCGCGGGCAGGATCGGAAGCATCTCGTCGAGACGCATACGCGTCGCAATCAGGGATTGATGCGCGTCACGTAGGATGGTTTCACAGATTTTTACCTTCTGAGCCATTGATGTTTCGCCCCCTTAACCGATGGAGATCAGCAGATCATCGGAGTTGACGGCATCGCCTTTCTTGACATGAACGCCGACGACCGTACCGGAGACCGGGCTGAAGATTTCGTTTTCCATCTTCATCGCTTCCAGCATGAGCAGCAGATCGTTCGCCCCGACATGGTCGCCCTCCTTGACCTTGATATCAAGAATATTGCCGGGCATTGGGGCCGTGACCTTTGTTGCGCCGGCCGCAGCGGCGGCCGGCGCCGGGGCGGGGGCCGCAGGAGCGGCCGCGGGCGCGGCGGCAGGAGCCGGCGCGGGGGCAGCCGGAGCCGGCGCGACAGGGGCCGGGGCCGGAGCAGCATATCCAACCGGCGACGGAACCGGCGACGGGATCGCGGACGGCATCGCGGCAGGGGCGGGCGCCGGCATCGGCGCGCCGGGAGCCATTTCATCGACCTGAACATCATACGCCCTGCCGTTGACAACTATATTAAACCGTTTCATAACAATTTGCCTCCTTATAATAATCGGGGTCCGCCGCATCGGCCGGCAGCCCATATGTTGGGCGGGCAAACCCGCCGCTGCTGATACAGGATCGCGCGCCGCGCGGGCGCTGTTACATCGGGATATTGGCGTGCTTTTTCGGCAGCCTGCTCACACGTTTGCCGATCAGCATATCAATGGCGGAAACAACAGCCGCACGGGTATCGGCCGGATCGACCACATCATCAATATGACCCTTCGCGGCAGCCGCCACAGCGCCTGCCTCATTGGCTGCATACTCGGCCTCCACCTGGGCGCGTGTCTTATCCTTTGTGATCTTGTCGCCTTCCATAAAGGCAACGGCCGTCGCCGGGGAAAGCGCGCTGATCACAGCATCCGGCCACGCGACCGCATAATCGGCGTTGGCGCCGCGGCCTGCCAGGGCGACATAGGCGGAACCGTACGCCGCGCCGCAGATCACAGCAATTTTTGGCGTGGTCGCCTCAGCGTAAACATGCGCCAGCTTTGCGACCTCGCGCACACCGCCGCGGAATGCATGGCCGTTTGTCGCGGCAAACCCTGCGCAGTTGACAAATGTAACAACCGGGATCTGGAACGAATCACAGATCGCAACAAAACGCGCAATCTTGCTGCTGCCGTTCGAGCAGACTTTGCCTGAATCGGAAGCCGCCACAAATCCAACCGTCGAGCCGGCCACTGTACCCAGCGCGACATGCACGCCGCACTTTGTGAAATCCTTCTGAAGCTCGATCACGCTGCCCGCATCGGCAACGCTGTCGATGATCTTCATCATATCCGCCTTGTCCATCGCCTTGGCAGCGGCTTCCAAAGCGGCGGCCGCTTTGTCCGCTTCCCTAAATTCGCACAGCGGCAGAGCGGAAAGATTGTTGGAGGGCAAAAGCGCGATCAGTCTGCGCGCCGCCGCAACAGCGGCAGCCTCATCCTTCTCGACAAGGTGCGCCACACCCGACAGCGCGGCGTTCTTCGCGTCGCACGCCTCGTCGCCAGGCGCTAAAAACAGTTCCGCCTGCTCGCTGGCCACTACGAAATCCGCCGAAGCCGCAATCATCGCCGCACAACCGGCGCAGGGTCCGAGCACCACGGAAACCTGCGGAACAACGCCGGAAAGGTTGTTGGTCCAGCAGAGCATATCGCCGTAAGCGGCCATCGCGTCAAGCCCTTCATCGATCGCCGCGCCGTTGGAATCGTAGATTCCGACCACCGGCGCGCCGCTCTTGAGCGCCAGCTCATAAATCTTTTTAATTTTGGAACCGTGTGCAGCGCCGACCGCGCCGTTGCGTACAGAAGTATCCTGCGCGAACGTGTAAACCGGACTGCCGTCCACAAGTCCGTAGCCTGTGATGACGCCCGCGCCGTCACAGCCGTTTTTGACCAGAGCGCCAACCTCGACAAAGGTGTCGGGGTCAAAGAGGGCCGCTATCCGCCTGCGGGCCGCCGTGTCCTTGAGCGCGTCCTTGCGGGCGTCGGCCAGTGGCATCGCCTTGTCACTCATGTTTTTATCCTCCTATCTGATTCGTCATCCGCACAAATGGGATTTTGCACGGACGCCCGCCCAGCCGGGCGGGGAAAAATACAACGAACTTTGGAATTATTTTGTGGACTTTCCACATTCCCAGTCTTGAAAACATCAAAACCTAACCATTTTAAAGTATACACGCTTCAAACTCAAATAACAAGCATTATTTGCGTTTTTTTGATGATTTTTTAACGAAGATATTCCACCTCTAACCTTCCGGCCCGCGGCCGCCGGACATGCAGTTTTTACGCGCGAAAAACGCGTCGAGTGAAAATGGCGCGTCCGCCTCATATCCAAGCTTCGTCAACGCCAACCGCAGCTTTGGCGCAAGATCCGCGCCAAGCCTGGCTGTCTTTGCTCCTGTCCGCAATGCAGCCGCGAAGGCAGCCCGTGCCATCCCGTCGACAAGCCCCGCATCCATGCGCCGCCCTGTGTCGGCGCCGCAGAGCGTCACACAGCCGCCGGCCGTTGAAAAAGCCGCTGTTGCGAGCACATCGCCATTCTGAAACGCCCCGTAAGCGAACGCTCCCTGCCCCGCCGCTCCAAGGCTGTCGCAGACGCGCGCGGCCAGGCGCGCGTCTGCGATCCGTTTGATTGTCAGCACGAAAAAAACCTCCTCTGCGCAGCGTACGCCGTATACGGCAAACGCACGCCCTATAAGAACGACCGGAAAACGGGCGCGCGGCCCGCCTTCCGGCCGGTACGTTACTCGGACAGCCTGTCCGCCTGTTTTTTCGACGCCGCATTGCGCAGCGCGGCCACCTCCGCCGGACGCAGCTCGCGCCACTGTCCGGGCTGCAACATACCGAGCTTGAGCGGGCCGACCGACGTGCGCTTGAGACGCGCGACCTCAAGCCCAACCGCCTCGCACATGCGGCGTACCTGCCGGTTGCGCCCCTCCTGAATTGTGATCTGCAAAACAACGCGCCCATCCCGCTTCTCCAACACAAGCACCGTCGCCGGCAGCGTCATGCGCCCGTCGAGCATCACACCGGCAGACATCTTCGCAGCCTGCTCGTCCGAAACATCCGGGCGCGCCGTCACACGGTACGTCTTGGAGATATGGTTCGACGGATGCATCACAAGATTGGCAAACGTGCCGTCGTTCGTAAGTAAAAGCAGCCCCTCGCTGTTGCGGTCGAGACGCCCCACAGGGTAGACGCGCGCCGGCGCGTCCTTTACAAGATCAGTCACACACCTGCGCCCAAGCTCATCCGACGTGGTCGTGACAAAGCCGCGCGGCTTATGAAGCATGATATACACATTCTGTTTCTTTTTGCGAAGCTGCACACGCACGCCGTCAATCGCGATCACGTCGCGCGACGGATCAACCGGATTGCCCGGCTGCGCCGGATGGCCGTTGACCGTGACGCGCCCCTGTGCGATCGCCTCCTCGGCCTTGCGGCGTGACATGACGCCGTTTTCAGAAAGCACCTTTTGGATGCGGATACCGTTTGCCTTTGCCATTGCCGTCCTCCGTTTTCATTCATTCCAGTCCGCCGCCCGTCACCCGCCAATCAGGCGTGTGAAAAACGACGGTTTTCCTTTTACCGCTGCGACATCATTTGCCGCCGTCAGTGTTACATCCGCCACAGGCTGACCGTCAACATAAAACAGCGCGTGACCAACCACGTCGCCCGTTTTCACCGGCGCGTATAAAAACGGCTTGGCTGTAACCGTCACATCCAGCCGCTCGCCGGGCATCAGCGCGACAGGCTCCGGCTCGTCAAACGTTACGGCGGCATATGCCTGCACGCCGCCCGTTACAGGCAGATCGGCCGCCGGGATCAGCTCGCCGGGCGCGGCCTGCGTCAGCGCCCCGAAGTAGTGTTCATAAAGCTTCATATGCTCGTTCCAGTCATCAGGACAATTAAGCGTCACAACGATCAGGCGCACGCCGTCACGCTGGGCATACGACACCAGGCAGCGGCCGGCCGCATCCGTAAACCCAGTCTTGACGCCCGCCGCATCAGGATAAAGCTTTAAAAGCCTGTTGTGGTTGGAAAGCCAGCGGTCGGCCGGCGGATTGCCAAAGCACACCTTCGCGCTTTTCTGGGAGCAGATTTCGGCAAACCGCGGATTTGAAAGCGCCTCGCGCGTCAATAGCGCCATATCATAGGCGCTTGAGTAATGCGCGTCGTCGTCCAGCCCGCTCGGCGTGACAAAATGAGAATCCTCCATCCCCAGCTCGGCGGCGCGCTCGTTCATCATCTGCGCAAACGCCTCCTTGCTGCCCGCGATTCGCACGGCAGCCGCGTTGGCAGCGTCGTTACCTGACGGCAGCATCATCCCATAGGCGAGCGCCGAGAGCGTCACGCGGTCGCCGGCGCGCAATCCCATCGACGAACCTTCGACGCGGATTGCATCCGGGTCCACAATAAACCATTCGTCCTGGCTGTCCTGCTCCAGCGCGAGCAGCGTGCTCATGATCTTTGTCGTGGAGGCCATCGGCAATCGCGCGTTGGCGTTTTTGGCAAACAACACGCGCCCGGTCGCGGCATCGAGCACGACGGCCGCTTTGGCCTTTGTATCAAGGCCAATCGTGTCGGGAATCGATTGTGCGGCCGCCGGCGCGGCCTCAAGGGCGTGCGCATCCGTCAAGCGCACGCATATAAACAGCGCCGCAAAGGCCGCCAACAAAAGGATCGCCCGTTTCAGCATCACATCACCCGCACCTGGAAACTGCCGCACCATCCACAGCGGATGTTTCAAACAGTTTCCGAATTTCGATACAGGTCATTTTATGCCGCGCGCGCGCCCGAAATTACCCTTTGCTTTCCCCGCCAGCCTCTTCGCTGTGTGAACGGCGCTCCTTTTTATCCCGCTTGGCGAACAGATCCGCGAACTTATCTACCATCTCAGGCGCCATAGTGACAATGCGGTCGGCGGTCGTTTTGCTGTCGTTCATCTGTAAAAGCTCCACATGGCCGTCCTTGATGACAAGGAACGCGATCGGCTGCACCGAAACGCCGCCGCCGGCGCCGCCGCCGAACTGGCCGGCCTGCTTGATGGTCGGGATGTCCGACCCGCCGGAAGCAAAACCAAAGCTCACCTTGGAAACCGGAATGATTACGGTCCCATCGGGCGTTGTGATCGCCTCACCGACAACGGTGTCCGCGTCGACAAGCGTGCGCAGGTTTTGAAGCGAGCTGTCCATCAGTTCGCTGATTGGATGCTTTTCATTGCTCATGGAAAAGAACCTCCTTTTACAGTTCACCGGCCGCGCGCGCCTGTCCCGGCCTTTGGCTGGAACACCTGTTCGCGCCGTGCTTTCACTTTTTCACGGACGGCCTGCCTTTTTACAGTCTTGACAAGAAACGCCGCGCCAATCCGCACGGCGGCGGCGACAGCGGCAATCGGCAGCAGCCGGCCGCGCGCCTCAAACTGCCAGGAACCCTCCTGCGCCATAAAATCCGGCGTGATGAGAATATCCGGCTTTTTCAGATTAAACAGCCCGCGTGCCGCTGTATACGCCGTATAGACAAGCGCGTTCATACGGCCGAAGGCAATCGCGGTCTGAGCCGCGTCGTCCTCCGCTACGACGACGCGCAGATGCACATGGTAGATACACACACGCCGTAAAAGCATCTTCGCGCCACTGCCCAGCGACGCAATGAAATCCATCGCTGTGCCGATGGCGGCCGAAAGGTCCTTCTTTTCCTTCCCCGCGGGTGCGACCGGCGCCTGTTTTGGCGGCTGTTCCTGTTTTTTCTTTGGACGCGGGGGCTTTTTCCGCCCCAATAGCCACCGCCGGTAAAACAGCCATTGCACATACGCCTCGCCCGGCGCGTCCGAGTCAAACCGCGCCGATCCAACGATCGGGATGCACAACAAGAGCAGCAAAAGCGCCAGAATCGCCAGCAGTACAAAGCCGACCGCCGCCATTGCGATCCCTCCCATCCGTTATTCCGGCCTGGCCTCCTCCAACTCGCCGAAAGCGACCTGCCCTTCCAGCACATCGTCCGGCGGCGCGTCCTCATCGGCGGATGGAAGCGCCGGCAGCTTGTCAAGGCTTTCCAGACCGAAGCAGCGCAGAAAATCCGGCGTCGTGCGGTAAGCGATCGGCCGCCCGGGCAGGTCGAGCCGTCCCGCTTCCTCGATCAGCGACTTTTCGATCAGGGAATTGACGACACCGGAGCTGTCGACGCCGCGTACCTGTTCAATAAACGCGCGCGTCACAGGCTGGTTGTAGGCGATGACGGCCAACACCTCCAGCGCCGCCTGCGAAAGCGGCGCGCTGCGGCGCAATTCCAGCGCCGCGCGGATGACCGCCGCATAGTCGGACGACGTGCACAGCTGGAGCCGGTCGCCCAGGCGCAGCACCTCGAACGGCATCCCCGCGTCGGCGAGTGCGTCGCGCAGATGCGGCACATAGCGCAGGACGGTTTCCTCATCCGCGCCGATGGCCTGCGCCACACGCGACGCCTCGACCGCCTCGCCGCCCGCGAACAGGATAGCGAGAATCTGTTTCTGCGGTAAATCGATCATGTCAGCGCCTCCTGTTTTGGCCTTGCCCGCCCGCCGCGTTCAAACGAAACCTGACCGCCGTCAACCGTGATGCGGCGCGCCTTGACAAGCTCAAGCACCGCCAGAAACGTCGCGACAAGCTCGCTGCGGTCCGTACTTGTCAAAAACAGGCTCTCATACGACGCGCTGCCTGTCCGGTAAAGCCCGCGCAGGATATGCAGAATCCGGCTGCCGACCGATACGACGCGGCGCGCCACAATCCCCGAAAAGGCGCGCGCCGGCGGCGGCAGACGCCGCGCGCCGCGCCCGGCCGCGTCACGGTACGCATTATAAAGGACCTGCGGGGAATGCGTCAGCTTGTAGGAGTGGTCAGCGGGCAGCTTCATCGGCTGCCGCGCAAAATTCAGATACAACCGGCTGAGCGCGCCAAGCTGCGCGGCCACCCGTTGGCAGACCTGATACTCCAAAAGCTGCCCCTGCAATTCGGCCTTGAGCTTGACGCCCTCCTCCTCGTGGCGAGGCAGCAGCATTGCTGTTTTAATATATACAAGCCGCGCGGCCATCTCCAGAAATTCGCTGGCGATTTCCAGATCGTCCTGTCCCATCGCGTCGATATAGGCCAGATACTGCTCGAGCAGCGCTGAAATCTCTATATCGCAGATATCAAGCTTATGCTTTTGGATCAGATACAAAAGAAGGTCGAGCGGACCTTCAAACCCGCCCGTCTTGAACTGAGGCTTTTCCATGCTCACAGGATCATCTCCGCGATCACATTGACAAAGCCGGTCAAAAAATTCAGCCCTTTGAACAGCAGATTGCTCAGGAACACCAGCGGTATATTGAGCGCACCGCTCACGACGAGCACAAGCAGAACGATGTAAATGACCTGCTGGTACTGGCGCACCTTGTACTCCCACTTTGCCGGCACAAAAAAGCTGAGGATGGAAAAACCGTCGAGCGGCGGCACCGGCAGAAGATTGAACACCGCAAGAGACACATTAATAGACGCCATTGTGATGAAAACCCATTCCAAAATCGCCAGCGCCCCGCCTATATTCGTCATCAGGATAATAACCATTAAAATTTTGGCAATCAGCAGCGAAAGCAGCGCCAGGAGCAAATTAGCAGCCGGGCCAGCCAGCGATGTGAGCGCCATGCCCGCGCGCATGGAAATACGCCGGTCAAAACGCCGCGGGTCCACCGGCACAGGCTTTGCCCACCCAAACCTCTGGGTTAAAATCAGCATCAGAGCGCCAATCGGGTCAAGATGACGCAAAGGATTCAGATCAAGCCTTCCCTGGCGCGCGGCCGTATCGTCCCCAAGCTTATACGCCATCCAGGCATGGGCGAATTCATGTACCGGCAGCGATGTAACCAGTACGATCAATGTCACAAAAAATGTCTGCATGTTAAAAATCCCCATATCCGTGCCTTTCCGGGCAGGGCTATGCCCCTCTCCCCATTGTTCATAATGGTAATGATCATGGATTATTATACCGATTCCCAACGTAAAATACAAGCGGATTCGCCCGAAATCAGCTCGCTGCGCCGTCAAAATGAAAATTTTGCAAAAAAGCCCTTGCATTTGTCCGGTAAATCTGATAGAATACCAATGTTGACTTTAAAAACAGAATGGATAAAACAGAGGAGGTGCAGAACATGGCAAAATGCGATATCTGCGGTAAAGGCGTAACGTTCGGAATCAGGGTTTCTCACTCGCACAGGCGCTCCAACAGGGCATGGAAACCCAACGTACAGCGCGTCAAGGCGCTTGTAGACGGGACCCCCCGCCACATCTATGCCTGCACCCGCTGCCTGCGTTCCGATAAGGTTCAGCGCGCGCTGTAAGCCAACTGCAATTTGAGAGGACGCCGCTTCACGGCGTCCTTTTTGTATCTGTGGCTACTGTGCCTTTTCTCCCCATTGCGACAGCGCGATATGCTATCATATGTCTGGATATCCGGTCGCTCCTGCTTTCAAGACAAGCCCCGGGCGGCCGGTAAAAAAGAGAGGTAATTGGCATGCGAAAAGCATTGATCACCGGAGCCAGCTCCGGTCTTGGGCGTGATCTGGCGCGTGTCCTCAGCGGACGCGGCTATGATCTGATTCTTGTCGCGCGCCGCCGCGACCGGCTCGAGGCGCTCGCGCGCACCTTGCCGACCAGGACGCGCATCATCTGTGCGGACCTGTCCGACGCCGGCCGCTGCAAATCTCTGTACGACGAAACGCGCAGCGAGCAGATCGACCTGCTTATCAACAACGCCGGGTTTGGCCAGTTCGGCGCTTTCTGCGAAACACAGCTCGACACGGAGCTGCGGATGATCGATACAAACATCCGCGCCGTGCATATCCTGACCAAGCTGTTCCTGCGTGATTTGGTCGCGCGGGACAGCGGCTATATTCTCAACGTGGCATCGATGGCCGGTTTTATGCCGGGGCCCGGCATGGCCTGCTACTACGCGACAAAGGCGTATGTGCTGCGTCTGACGCAGTCGATCGGCG
Organism: Anaerotruncus colihominis; assembly: GCF_010206195.1. Taxonomy (GTDB): domain Bacteria; phylum Bacillota; class Clostridia; order Oscillospirales; family Ruminococcaceae; genus Anaerotruncus; species Anaerotruncus colihominis_A. Next base: position 116,596 of record NZ_VIQT01000003.1, read on the forward strand.
AGGAGCTGCGCCGCCGCAAAAGCGCCGTTTATATCGGCATGCTCTGCCCCGGTCCAGTCGACACGGAGTTTGGCGCGACGGCCGATGTGCGTTTTTGTATGCCGTCGCTGCCAAGTGTCGAGGTCGCTTCCTATGCGGTCGACCAGATGTTCCGCCGTAAGCGCCTGATCATCCCCGGCAAAACAATGAAGGTTATGAAGTTCGCCGCCCGCCTCGCTCCGGAATCGCTGCTTGCGCGCGTCTGCGGATTCGTAAACCGCCCCCCGCTTTTCCCGCTTTTTTGAAAAAAAGCTCGGCAAAAAACTTCATACCTTTTTTGAAAAAAAGGTATGCCAAAAAACTTTAGTCGGCTGCGCTCCAGCCTTTTTGAAAAAAGGCTTCGGCGAAAAACTTTAATCGGCTACGCCGCGAATAGTGGGGCAGGTTCCAGTATTTTTACAGGCTGCGCCGCGAACAGCGGGGGCGGGTGTGGATTTTGCAAGCTCCGCCTTTCTGGCAACAGTGCAGCCACCGCATTCCTCTTTCTAAGATAAAGCATCCGCCGCGGTTTTGGCCGCGGCGGATGCTTTATCTTTTAAAACGGCTCTTTCTTTGCCTTAGCGGCTGAGAAGCCAGATAACCTCGGATTCATGCCGCTTGGGCCGGCCCATCAGATCACGGATCGCAGCGTCGGGACGCTTACCCTCATACAGCACGGCGTAGACTTCACGGATAATGGGCATCTCCACACCAGCGCGCCGCGCCAGTTCCCAGGCGCATTTTGCCGCCGTGTAGCCCTCGACGGTCATACCCACCTCGTCAATGGCTTCCTGCGCCGTTTTGCCCTGCCCGATCAGGATGCCTGTGCGCCGGTTGCGCGAATGCATCGACGTGCACGTCACGATCAAATCGCCGATGCCTGAAAGCCCCGCGAACGTCTCCATCGATGCGCCCATCGCCACGCCAAGCCGCGCAATCTCGGTGATGCCGCGCGTCATCAGCGCCGCTTTCGAATTGTCACCCAACCCAAGCCCGTCAGCCGTGCCGGCCGCAAGCGCAATAACATTTTTAAGCGCGCCGCCAAGCTCAACGCCCGTCACATCGTCGTTGACATAGATGCGCAACGTCGGGTTCATCAGCGTGTCCTGTACAAATTCCGCAGCCGCGCGGCTGCGCGACGCGGCGACGACCGTCGTCGGGACGCCGCGCGCAACCTCCTCGGCGTGGGAAGGTCCAGACAGGATAACGACGCTGTTTTCCAGCAGCTCCTCTGAGATCACCTGCGAGAGCGTTTTAAGCGTCCCTGTTTCGAAGCCCTTTGCCACGCATGTCACAACCGCATCCCGGCCGACGCGCCCCTTGATGGACGCGCAGACGCCGCGCACGGCAAACGACGGCGCCGCCACAATCACCAGCGGCGCGCTGACCGCCTGTGGAAGCTCCCAAACCATTTTGACCGTCTCCGGAATTTTCACGCCCGGCAAAAGCTTCTTATGCTCCCGCGCGGCGGACAGCGTCTCGATCTCCTCCTGAAACGGTGAATACAACGTTGTTTCGTGTCCATTCTGCGCGCACATGACGGCCAGAGCCGTGCCGAAGCCGCCCGCGCCGAGAATCAAAATTTCTGCCATGCAGATTCCTCCTGTCGTCAGCCTTCCTTTTTCTGCCCGAACCGGTATTCTGTCCCGGCAAGCAGGCGTTTGATATTTTCGCGGTGCATAAAAGCGCCCAGGCAGCTTAACAGCAACGCGAAAGCAAAATTAAACAGAAGCGGCCGCCCCTCGATATAATTGACCAGCAGTGTAAAAAATGGGAACAGGATATACCCGATGATCACAGTGAGCGAAACAATTTTTACAATAAATACCACTGGCAGGAGCAGCACGACCAGCAGCGCAAACACAACCCAATTGAGCATCAGCACGACGCCCAGGCTTGTGAGCACGCCCTTGCCGCCTTTGAAGCCGAAATACAATGGAAACAGGTGGCCAAGCACCACAAAAAAGCCCGCGATATAGCCGCCGTCAAGCACTGTAATCCCCGCCAGTGTAAAGATCATACGCCCGACCGCCACAGCGACAATTCCCTTGCCGAAATCACCAAGCGCCGTAAAGGCCGCCATTTTTTTACCGTAATTGCGCAGGATATTTGTCATGCCGGCGTTGCCGCTGCCGTGGCGGCGTACATCGTCCTGCGCGCCAACGCGCGAGACGATCACCGCAAAGCTCACGCTTCCGATCAGATAGGCCGCCAGCGCGACAACTGCCGCAAAAGACCAGAACTTCACGCTCAATGATATCACACCCCTTGTCATCATTCCGTCGGTTTATGGGCGTTACCGTTTTTTATCGCCGCGTTCGCGCACCACAATGCGGATCGGCGTCCCGGACAGGCCGAATGTTTCACGGATCTGATTTTCCAGGTAACGCTGATAGGAAAAGTGGAACAGCTCGCTGTTGTTGCAGAAAAACACAAACGTTGGCGGGCGCGTTGCCGCCTGCGTACAGAAATAGATACGCAGACGTTTTCCCTTATCTGTTGGCGGCTGTACGCGCGCCGTGGCCACGGACAGCATATCGTTGAGCCGTCCTGTGGAGATACGCATCGCGTTCTGGCTGTTAACATATTGTATCTGCTCAAACAGCTTGTCGATGCGTTGTCCCGTCATCGCCGAGATAAACAGGATCGGCGCGTAGGACATGAAGGAAAAATCCATCTCCAGCTTTTTACGGAACGTCTGCATCGTTTTGCCGTCCTTTTCAATCGCGTCCCACTTGTTGACAGCGACAATGCAGCCCTTGCCGCGTTCATGCGCATAACCGGCAATCTTGCTGTCCTGCTCCGTGAAGCCGACCGTCGCGTCGATCATGATAACGCACACGTCGCTGCGGTCGACCGCCATATATGCGCGCAGCACGCTGTACCGCTCGATCTGCTCCTCAACGCGCGACTTGCGCCGGATACCGGCTGTATCAATGAACACAAAATGGCCATATCCGTTTTCGACAACCGTGTCGACCGCGTCGCGCGTCGTACCCGCTATGTCGGAGACAATCGACCGTTCCTCGCCCGCCACACGGTTGACAAGCGACGATTTCCCGACGTTCGGCTTACCGATAACGGCGACCTTTACATAATCCTCGCCATACTCGTCGGCGCGGTCGAAATCAATATGTTCATAACATGCGTCGAGCAGGTCGCCGGTGCCGTGCCCATGCACAGACGACACGGCGATCGGGTCGCCGAGGCCGAGGTTGTAAAACTCATAAAAATCAGGCGGTACATCGCCGAGGCGGTCGCATTTGTTGACCGCCAACACCACCGGCTTTCCGCTTTTTTGCAGCATGACGGCGACATCCTGGTCGGTCGCCGTCACGCCCGATTGGATATCCGTCACCAGGATAATCACATCGGCGCTGTCAATGGCAAGCTGTGCCTGGCGGCGCATCTGCGAAAGGATTTTGTCGGTTGAATACGGCTCGATGCCGCCTGTATCGACAAGCATGACCGTCTTGGCACGCCACTCGCATTCGTAATAGACGCGGTCGCGCGTCACGCCGGGCGTATCCTCCACAATGGATATGCGCGCGCCTGCCAGCTTATTAAAAAGGGTCGATTTTCCCACATTGGGCCGCCCTACAATTGCAATCAATGGTTTACTCATCCGTCTGTTCCTTTCCGACGCCCGCCCCGCGGGCCGTCAAAGGGCCTGTTGACCGGCAAAACGCCTCAGCTTCGCCCGGTCATCGCGTCATAGAGCGCATAGCCGTCGTTGTCGACAGCGCAAAGCTTGACGCCAAGCGTTCTTTCCACCTCATCGGCCGTCACATCGTCCAGAAAGCAGTCGCGTTCATGGCGCAGCATGACCGATGGGATCAGCAGCCGCCCGCCAAGCGGCGCGCCGCCGAGCTGCTCGATCAGATCGCGCCCGGTGACAAGCCCCGCCACAGTGATCGTCTCGCCGAAAAAGCGGTTGGCAATCGGACGTACATCGACCGTCACGCCCGGATGACGCTGCATCACACGCGCAGCCAGCCTTTTTAACATCGGCGCGGCAGCGGCGCCGGTCGCCAGCGTGGCACTGGCGGCCGCGCCGTCCTCGCCGTCGAGCGCGAGCGCCGCGGAAAATTCACTTTCCAAAAGCGTCAGCAACCCGACGCCGTTGTCAAGCTGGTCGAAGTCGCCGTAATATTCGACATCCGGAAGCGGCCGGCTGGCCGCGAGGAAAAATTCATCCGACGGATACACCGTGCGCGCCGCGCCGCGCGCGGTCTGACGCGCGGCGAACCGCTCGATGATATCGATCGTGCGCGCCGCACCCTCGCTTGTAAAGGGCTTGAGCGGCGTCAGCCCGTCGCGGTACTTTGTCAGCCCGACCGGCACGCACGCGATGCTCTGAAGGTTCGGCCCCAGCGCGTCGAGATCCAGAAGCGTCCGCTCGAGCGCCGCGCCGTCGTTCAGCCCCGGGCACAGCACAAGCTGCGCGTTGACGCGGATGCCTGCCCCGGTCAGGCGGCCGATATAGCGCAGGCTGTCGGCCGCCTGAGGATTTTTCATAAGCTGTACGCGCAGCGCCGGGTCGGTTGTATGGACGGAAATATTCACTGGGGATATACGCATCTTTATAATACGGTCTATATCCGCGTCCGTCAAGTTGGTCAGGGTGATATAATTGCCGAACAAAAACGACATGCGGCTGTCGTCATCCTTAAAATAAAGCGAATCGCGCATACCGGGCGGCATCTGATCTACAAAGCAAAACACGCATTTGTTTTTGCAGGTATGCTGCTTGTCCATCAGATACGTTTCAAACTCCAGCCCGATATCGTCGTATTCGCCCTTTGAAATATGCGCAGTAAACGGCTTGCCTGCGCGCAGCAGCTCAAGCGTGACGCGGCGGCTCGTCACATAAAAGCGGTAATCGAGCACATCGGCAATCGGGTGCCCGTCGACGGCCAACAGCGTATCGCCCGGGCGGATATCCGCGCGGGCGGCGTATGAAGCAGACTCGACACTTTGAATCAGGACTGGCATATTTTTACACTCCTATAATACGGCCCGCATCCAGATTACATGACAGCGGTCCGGCTACAGCGCGCTGCTAATCCGCGAAGCGTCTGTATAACAAAAAGAGGCGGAATTCCTTCCGCCTCCATCGTCACCGGCGCGTTTACGCCTCGACCTTGATCACTTCACGATCCTTGTAGTAACCGCAGCTCGGGCAAACCCTGTGGGGCGTTTTCAGTTCGCCGCAGTGAGTGCACTTCGAGAACGCGGGGGCCTCCAGCTTCCAGACGTTGGAGCGTCTTTTGTTTTTACGTGCTTTCGAGCTTTTCCTCTTTGGTACTGCCATCTTTGGGCACCTCCTTTTTGTGGTCGTATGTCAGGACATACCGCGCCCGCAGGGCGCGGGCATTCTTTTTTTCACTTATTCGCCAAGCAGCTCCCGCAGCTTATCAAGCCGTGGGTCGCGCTGGGAGCGGTCGCAGCCGCAATCCCCTTCATTGAGGTTCGCGCCGCAGACAGGACAAAGCCCCTTGCAGCCTTCGACGCACAAAACCGAGGTGGGGAGTTCGAGGAGAATATCGGCAGTGGCCAGCTCTGCCAAATCAAGCTGCCCGTCCGATACTACTATATACTCATCGTTGTCCTCACGGTTCAGGGATAAAACCGCCGTGTGCGTGAATTCCAGATGCTGCGGGCGCGACAGCGGCGTAAGACACCGATCGCATACCGCGCCGAGCACGAAATCCGCCTGATAGCCAATGCCGACGATCCCCGCACGGTTCTGCGCACGTCCGGCGATCCTGACAGGGCCTTCAAACAGCCTGTCCCCGTGCCGCTTCACGTCCGAAAGGTCCACTTCGCCGGAAAAATCCTGCGCGCGGCCTGGATTGTCAAACAGCTCGGAAAGATCAACCTTCATACTGCATACTCCGTTCAGGGTTCAATACCCAGGGGCTGCATTTGCGGATTTGGACCCACTTCCCCCGCAAATGTCACGAAATTTATTATACCCATTTTTGCATTGCCTGTCAAGATCTTCCCTGCAAAACTTCATGCGATGAACAGTTTGTCAGCGCTGCATATAAAATACCTGCGCATGAAGTTTTCTGGCTCATGGCCGCCCGCCCCGGCGACCGGACGGTGCGCCGTTTCTGCTGTGCTTTTGCACAGCAGAAAAAAAGCCGCCGCACCGCATTTTCATGCGGCGCGGCGGCGGAGCGTCCCGCTGTATTCCGCGGCTCAGATAAGATACTGATGCACGCGCTCAGGCAGATCGGATTTATCACAGGAGACGGTAAATGTCATCGTCGCGCCGTTTTCGCCGAGCAGCTTGGCCAGACGGTCGATCATGACGGCGAACGCCTCAAAATCCTTACCGCCGATCTTGAACGTGGCGTCGACAAACACCTCGGTAATATCATAGTTGCCTGCAAACAGGCCGCTGAAAAAGCCATAGAACATTTCAAAGCCGGAGACGGCATAATCCTCAATATCAATCAGGCGCGCCTGATGACTCACGTCAAATTTGAGCGTGTTGCCCTTTTCAACGCAGACCACGTTTCCTTTCGAGGTTTTAACGGCGTCGTTGACCATGTCGATCAGCCTTTTGGTTTTGCCGGAACCCTTGTTGCCGACGATCAGCTTAATCATATGAAATTCCTCCCAATATATAAATTTTGGAATCCTGCTGCTTTTCTGCGTCAGCCAAGCTGCGCCTCCAGCGCTGCCCGCTCGCTCTCATAGCCCGGCTTGCCGAGCAGTGCGAACATATTTTTCTTATAGCTCTCAACGCCCGGCTGGTTAAACGGATTGACGCCGAGCAGATAGCCGCTGATTGCGCACGCCTTTTCAAAGAAATAGACCATGTAGCCAAATTCGCGCTCATTGATTTCAGGCACCTCAAGGATCATATTCGGAACGCCGCCCTGCGTGTGCGCCAGCACCGTGCCCTGCATCGCCTTGCGGTTGACAACCGACATATCCTGGTTGGACAGGAAATTCAGGCCGTCCAGATTTTCCGGATCGTCCTTCACAAAGAACTCCTTCGACGGCTTCTGGATATCGACAACCGTCTCAAAAAGCATCCGGCTGCCCTCCTGGATATACTGGCCCATCGAATGCAGATCTGTCGAAAAAACCACGGACGCCGGGAAAATCCCCTTCTGGTCTTTGCCCTCGCTCTCGCCAAAGAGCTGCTTGTACCATTCGTTCATCATCGTAAACGCAGGCTCATAGCTGACAAGCAGCTCGACCGCCTTGCCCTTGCGGTAAAGGATGTTGCGGTAGGCGGCGTATTTGTAACAGTCGTTTGTGCACAAATCGTCGTTGTCGAGCGCTTTCATCGCGTCAGCCGCGCCGGCCATGACCGCGTCGATATCGATGCCCGCAACGGCCATCGGCAGAAGGCCCACGGCCGTGAGCACGGAGTACCGGCCGCCGACATCGTCGGCGATCACAAACGTCTCGTACCCTTCGCGGTCGGACAGCTCTTTAAGCGTACCGCGCGCCTTGTCGGTCGTCGCGTAGATGCGGCTTTTCGCGCCGTCGCGGCCGTACTGCCGCTCCAGCAGCTCGCGGAACACGCGGAACGCGAGCGCCGGCTCGGTTGTGGTGCCGGACTTGGAGATGATGTTCACCGAAACGCGCTTGCCTTCGCACAGCGCGAGGATTGTGTTCAGATAGTCGGGGCTGATGCTGTTGCCGACAAAATAGATGTCGGGCGTGTCCTTTTTCAGATTGTTATAGTAGGGGCTGCGCAACAATTCAAGCGCCGCGCGCGCGCCCAGATAAGAGCCTCCGATCCCGATGACGAGCAGGACATCGCTGTCCTCCCGGATGCGCGCCGCCGCCGCCTTGATCCGCGCGAATTCGTCACGGTCATAATCGGCGGGCAGCGTGGTCCAGCCGAGAAAATCGTTTCCAATGCCCGTTTTCTCGGACAGGACCCGATGCGCCGCTTTTACCTGCGGCTCGATTGCCCGCAGCTCGTGTTCATTTACAAAGCCCTTGAGATATTTGCTGTTCAGCTTGATTGCCATGTCTAGGACTTCCTTCCCATTTTAACGTTGTACAAATCGCACAATTCGACACGCGATGTACCCGGTCTTTCTTACACATATTGTACCTGATTTGCACTTCTTTTTCAAGCCTTTTCCTGTCATTCGGCGCAAAAAGCTTTCAGAGCTGCACAAGCGCACGCAGAAGCATGCACAGCGCGCGCGGCGCCGTCATCCGTTCGACTGCATCGGCCGCGACCAGATCGTATTCGCACAGCTTGCTTCCCCCGATATGGACAACGACCCGCCCAAGCAATTGCCCTGTCTCAACAGGCGCCTGTACATCCGGCAGAAGCGTAACGTCCTGTTCGACCGCGTCCTTGTCGGCGGTGCGCACAATCACAGCGCCCGGCGTCTCGGACAAAACCCCGACCTGGGGCGCGACGCCGCCGCGCACCGGCACAGGCGCAAGTTCCTCAAGCGGCGGCAGCTCGACACGCGTATAGTTTGCAAAACCGTAGTCGAGCAGCCCGCGCGCCGCGGAAAAGCGCTCCGCCGATGTGGGGCTGCCGAGCGTTACGGCGATGAGCGACAACCCGCCACGCTCCGCACTCGCGCTCAGGCAGCTGCCAGCGCCGTCTGTCGTCCCGGTTTTAAGCCCCGTACAGCCGTCGTAAAAACGCACCAGCTTATTTGTATTGACAAGCTGCGTGGCTCCGCCGCGCAGCTCAGACATCCATGTGCCCGAATACTCTGTGATCTTCGGATAAGCAAGCAGCGCGCGGCTCATCGCCGCGATGTCGCGTGCCGTCGTCAGATGCCCGTCGGCGTCAAGCCCCGTCGCATTGACAAAGCGCGTGTTCGTCATACCCAGTTGCGCCGCTTTTTCGTTCATCAGGGCAACGAACGCCTCCTCGCTGCCTGCCACATGCTCGGCCAGCGCAACGGACGCATCGTTCGCGCTCGAAATCGCAGCCGCCTTGAGCAGATCGTCGACCGAAAGCTGTTCGCCTGTTTTAAACCAGATCTGCGAGCCGCCCATCGACTGCGCGTGCTCGGAACACGTCACCATATCGCCAAGCGTGATCTGGCCGCTGTCGAGCGCCTCCATCACAAGCAGAAGCGTCATCACCTTCGTGATCGAAGCGGGCGGCAGCTGCTCGTCGGCATTTTTTTCAAAAAGCACCCGGCCCGTGTTCTGTTCAATAAGGATCGCCGAACGTGCCGGCAGCGAATCGTCGGCCGCCGCGGCCGTCTCCAGCGCCGTCAAATCAGCTTCATCCTCCGCAAAGACCGGCGCCGCCGCCGCAAACATCATGACTGCCGCCAGGAAAACAGCGGCGAGCTTTTTGGCCATAGTCGCACACCTCTCGCATTCGTCGTTCGAAGCCTGTTCGCAGGCCCCGCATGGTATCATATGTATGCGCGGCGCGGGCTGAACATGTTTACAGGCGAAGCCGTGGGACTCAAAAAACGCATTCAGTCGTGTTCCAGCCTGGCGAATACCGGCCTTGAATACAGCGCGATGGCCAGAGCGGCGGCAGCCGCGCCGAGCAGTACGGCCCAGGCCGACCCCGCCGCCAGATCGAACAGCAGGCCGTATAGCGCCTGCCCCACCGGAGAGGCGCAGTTGGAAACAGCCAGGATAAACGCCATGATCTTGCCGACAAGCTGTGGCGGCGTCTGCCGCTGGATGACGGCACAGATCTGTACAACGAACAGCGTGGAAGCAACCATGGCGGCAAAACTTATGGAGGCTGTGGTCAGATAGCCCACAATCCGCGGAACGCCCGGCAGCAGGGCCGCTCCCATCAGCGCCGCCGCGGCCGCGCAGACAGCCAGCAGCAGATAGCCGTGCCGCAGCCGCAGCCGTCCGCCCAAAGCGCCTGCCAGCATGCCGCCGGCCAGGCCGCCCAGACCGAGCGCGCCCTGCGCGGCTCCGAGCGCCTCGTCGCCCATGCCGAGCACATTCACCACCACAACGGGGATGCCCACGATCACCACAGACGACAGCACCAGGTTAAACAGCGCCAGGACGGCGGCTGTCTGGAGAAAAACCGGCCTCTCCAGGGTGATATACCGCCAGCTCTCCCCCAGATCGTTTCGGAGCGTGGACAGGACGCCCGCGCCTGCCGGCTGTTTTTGAAAGGGGATTCTGATAAAAATCTCCATTACGGCTGAACACGCAAAGCATATGGCGCTGATGATCAGGATCGGAACGACGCCCCATGCGCCGAACCAAACGCCGCCGATCACCGGACCAAGCAGTCCAGCCAGCGTATTTACCATATTGATAACTGCGTTCGCCTGCGTAATGCGTTCCGGCTCCACCAGAGCCGGAATGCTTGCCTGTACCGCCGGCTGATAAGCGCCCGAAACGGCGTACAGCAGCATCAGCGCGGCGATGATGAGCGGGACGGTGGGAAGCTGTCCCTGCAAGCTGTAAAATGCGGTGATCAGGCCGGCGGTCAAAAAATCAAGCCCCACCATGATGTTGCGCTTGTTGACCCGGTCGGCCAGCACGCCGCCCATCAATGAAAGCGCGATCATCGGTATAAAGGATACGGCAGTGACCATGCCGAACAGCGCGGGGGAACCTGTTTCGCGCAGCAGCCAGAGCGGCAGCGCAAAACGCAGCACCGCATTGCCGAACAACGAAACGACCTGCCCGATCACCACAAGCGTAAAATCGCGTCTCCACATCGTTTTCTCAGCTTTTTTCATCTGGATTCCTCCCAAATTTTAATACCGGCCGTCTATTATTAATAAATGAAAGAAAACCGCCCTCCAAAGGACGGCGTCATTCAGCAAAAGCCCTATCGTCCTCTTATCTGGCGCGCGACAGTCCGTCAACTGTCCGCGCACAACGGCCGCAGACTTATTTTTGTCCCTCTGTTTTCTCTTTTTGCAGGCATTTGCTATAATGGACAAACGCCTCGATCAGATCATCGTCCAGCAGATGCAGTCCAAAGGCGCCTGTCATTTCATTATAGAGCCTGCACCGCGCGCGCACCGCCTCGGGCGCAGCCGGCTGGAACGCCGGATGCATCCAGATATTGCACAGCAGCATCAGCGCCTCCGCAAGCTGCGCGGGGTGCTCCGTCCTGATGGAACCGTCGGCGATTCCCTGCTCCAGGATGGGCTTTATATAGCAGGGGACGATATCATCATAAATGTCGCGGATGAGCATAACAAGAAAACGCGGGCTGTCCACCAGGTACGGCATCATGCCGAGCATTCGCTCCTGACCGCCGGCAAGGACCGCTATGCGGAAAATTTCCCGCAGTTTTTCATGGCCATTGAGCGATTTGTTGTCGCGCACCGCTTTGAACAGCCGTTCGTTTTTGCGGCTGATCCGTTCACAGATCTGTACGAAAATATCCTCTTTGGAGGCAAAATGATGGTAAATCGCCCCCTTCGACAATTTCGTTTCATTGATGATGTCCTGAACCGAGGTCGCCTCATAGCCCTTTTCCCAAAAGAGCCTCTCGGCGGCGTCCAAAATCAGGACGACGGTCCTTTCCGGGTATTTATTTCGCGCCATGTTATCCTCCATACAGACCAACGGTTTGTATGGAGGATAACATGAATTCCCTGTATTGTCAATCCCAACGGTACATCATACAAAAGGGCGCGGCATTGCCGCGCCCTTTCCGCTGCTTTTTCGCACCGGACCCATGCAGATTGTGCCGCGGACCCCTCGTGCAGTCTGTGTGGGAAACAAGAAGCTGACATCTCTTACAAGGCCCACGACATTCACTATTTTATCCCTGTTTTGTACTAAAATCAAGATGCAAACTTATGATTTTCATATGATAGGGGATAACATCATGAGCGTCCGGTTACGGGCGCACCAGCGACACCGGGGGTGAACTATGTATCGCTATCGCAGGCTGCGCGACCTGCGCGACGATCACGATATGGTGCAAAAGCAGGTCGCAGCCGTCCTTGGCACGTCCCAAAAGCAGTACAGCCGGTGGGAAACCGGCACCAGCGAAATTCCTGCGCACCATCTGATCGCGCTGGCGCGTTTTTACGGCGTAACAACCGATTATCTGCTTGGGCTTTCCGACAAGACGGAGCCTTAAAAGGCCCTGAAGCTCAAAAAAGCGGCCGCCCGCGGGCGGCCGCTTTTTTCCATGCGGGGAGCGCCCCGCGGTCTGCGCTTTGCGTGCAGCGCTCATTCAGTGATGAACGGCTTTACCTCGCCCAGAAACTCGGGGCAGTTATCGGCGTAGATTTCCATCTTGATCGGTTTGGACAGGTCGAGCGAGAAAATGCCCATGATCGACTTTGCGTCGACGGCATAGCGTCCGGAAATAAGGTCAACGTCGAAGTCGTACTTCGAGACAGTGTTGACAAAGCTTTTCACATCGTTGATGGTATCGAGTCTGATAATCACTGATTGCATTCGTTATGTCCTCCTTCTTCTGAACATATGACTTATTTCTGTTTTTCCTACAATTCCACTATATCAGCGCCTATTCTTTAAGTCAACTGCTTATTGTATTTGTTTTGGAAATTCATTATAATATGTGTATCCTGCCGCATCGCGCGGCTTGTTTGTTGTGCAACATGCACATGCAAATTCAGTCGAATTTGGACGGAGTGTATAAATGAAAGCTGCTTTTTACACCCTGGGCTGCAAGGTGAACCAGTACGAGGCGCAGATCCTTGCGCAGCAGTTCGCCGACGCCGGCTACGAAATTGTGCCGCCGGAAATGCCCGCCGACGTCTATGTCGTCAATTCCTGCACTGTCACTGCCTCCGGCGACCAGAAAACACGCCGCGTGCTGCGCCGTTTCCGTGCGCTCTGCCCGGACGCCACCGTCGTGCTGACAGGCTGTTACCCGCAGGCGTTCCCGGACGACGCCGCGCGCCTGGCCGAAGCCGATGTGATCGCCGGCGCGCGCGACCGCGCCGCCCTCGTCGAGCTTGTGCGCCGCGCGCGCGAAACGCGTGCGCGCGTCGTCGCCGTCGCGCCGCACGAGCGCGGCGAGGCGTTTGAGCCGATGCGTGCGGCCGCCTTCCGCGAGCGCACGCGCGCTTTCGTCAAGATCGAGGACGGCTGCGACCGCTACTGCGCCTACTGCATCATCCCGCAGGCACGCGGCCCCGTGCGCTCCAAGCCGCCCGGTGAGCTGCGCGCCGAGCTGGAAGGGTTGGCGCGCGCCGGTTACCGCGAGGCGGTGCTCGTCGGGATCAACCTGCCGTCCTATGGACGCGAGCTTGGGCTGCGCCTGATTGACGCGGTGGAGCTTGCCTGTGCGGTCGACGGCATTGAGCGCGTGAGGCTCGGCTCGCTCGAGCCGGAGCTGCTCACCGGCGACGATATCGCGCGCATGGCGCGGCAGCCAAAGCTCTGCCCGCAGTTTCATCTATCGCTGCAAAGCGGCTGCGACGCGACGCTTACACGTATGCGCCGCCACTACGATACTGCCGAATACATGCGGATTGTACAGGCGCTGCGCGCGTATTTTGAAAACTGTGCGATCACTACCGACGTGATGGTCGGCTTTCCCGGCGAAACCGACGCGGAATTTAAGCGGTCGCTCTCTTTTGTCGAATCGCTCGGGCTTGCAAAGGCCCATGTGTTCGCCTATTCGCGCCGCCCGGGCACGCGCGCGGCGGACATGCCCGGCCAGCTTCCGGAGGCTGTCAAAGAGGCTCGCAGCGCGCGCATGATCGAAGCGACGAACCGCACGCGCGCCGCATTTCTGGCCGGGCAGGCCGGACGCACGGCCAATGTGCTCTTTGAAACACGCGACGGCGGCGCGCTCGACGGCTATGCTGAAAACTATACGCCTGTACGCGTCTTTACCGACGAGGACCTGCGCGGACAAATCCGCCGCGTTCTGATCACATCCGCCGGCGGCGCCCGGTGTGTGGGCACGCTTGCGCCAGACGCGCGGCATGACTGTATGATGGAGGGGAACACATGAGCGTCTATCGCATCTACGTGGAAAAAAAGCCGCCCTTTGCCGTTGAGGCGGCCGGCGTGCTCGCCGATATCCGCACCGTTTTAGGGCTTGGCTGTGTTGAGCATGTGCGCATTCTCAACCGCTATGATGTCGAGCATATCGACGAAGCCGACTTTCAAAGCGCGCGCAGCACCATTTTTTCCGAGCCGCAGGTCGACGTCACCTGCGACGAGCTGCCCGAGCCGGCCGCAAACGAGCGCGTATTCGCTGTCGAATATCTGCCCGGCCAGTTCGACCAGCGTGCCGATTCATGCGCGCAGTGCATCGCGCTCGCCTTTGCGAAACCGCGGCCGGCCGTGCGCACGGCGCGCGTATACATCCTGTCGGGCCAAATCGGCGGCGAGGCGCTGGAGCAGATCGAACGGTACCTTATCAACCCGGTCGAAAGCCGCCTTGCTTCGCTTGAAAAGCCAAAGACGCTCGATACGCGTTATGATATCCCAACGACGGTCGAAACGCTCGAGGGCTTTACAAAGCTCGACGCGGCGGGTCTGCGCGGGTTTGTTGAACAGTACGGCCTGGCGATGGATGAAAGCGACATCGCTTTCTGTCAGGACTACTTTAAAACCATGGAGCGCCGCGACCCGACGATCACGGAAATCCGCATGATCGACACCTACTGGTCGGACCACTGCCGCCACACGACATTTTTGACGCACATTGAAAACGTGCGCATCGAAACGCCTTACATCCGCGAAAGCTTTGAAAAATACCGAAAGCTGCGCGCAAAGCTCTATGCCGGCAAGGACAAGCCGATGACGCTGATGGACCTGGCCGTGATCGGCGCGAAAGCGCTGCGGGCGCAGGGCCTGCTCGGCGATCTCGACGAAAGTGAGGAAATCAACGCCTGTTCCGTCAAAATCAAGGTCGACGTCGATGGCAAGGAACAGGACTGGCTGCTCATGTTCAAAAATGAAACGCACAACCATCCGACGGAGATTGAGCCGTTCGGCGGCGCGGCGACCTGCCTGGGCGGCGCGATCCGCGACCCGCTTTCCGGGCGCAGCTATGTCTATCAGGCGATGCGCGTGACCGGCGCGGCCGACCCGACCGCACCGTTGTTCGAAACGCTTCCCGGCAAGCTGCCGCAGCGCAAAATCGTCACGACGGCCGCCGCGGGATACAGCTCCTACGGCAACCAGATCGGGCTGGCGACCGGCCATGTCGCGGAGGTCTATCACCCCGGCTACGCCGCCAAGCGCCTTGAAATCGGCGCGGTCATCGGCGCAGCGCCTGCCGCGCATGTTGTGCGCGAGCGCCCCGCGCCGGGCGACATTGTGATTCTGCTCGGCGGGCGCACAGGGCGCGACGGCTGCGGCGGCGCCACCGGCTCGTCGAAATCGCACACGCTTCAATCGCTCGAAAGCTGCGGGGCCGAGGTGCAGAAGGGTAACCCGCCAATTGAACGCAAGCTTCAGCGCCTGTTTCGAAACGGCGAGGCCACGCGCATGATCCGCCGCTGCAATGATTTCGGTGCGGGCGGCGTATCCGTGGCCGTCGGCGAGCTGGCCGACGGGCTGCGCATCAACCTGGACGCCGTACCGAAAAAATACGACGGCCTCGACGGCACGGAGCTCGCCATCTCTGAATCTCAGGAGCGCATGGCCGTCGTCGTCGCGCCGGAGCATGTCGAACCGTTCATCGCGCTTGCGCGCGCGGAAAACCTCGAGGCGACCGTCGTCGCCGAGGTGACGGCCGAGCCGCGTCTCGTGATGGACTGGAACGGCCGGAAAATCGTCGACCTGTCGCGCGATTTCCTCAATTCAAACGGAGCGCCCAAACGCACCGACGTAGAGATTGAGCAGCCGCTCGCCTACGCGCGCCCCCGATCGGAAGCGCCGCTGCGCGAAAAATGGCTTTCCATGATGGGCGATCTCAACGTCTGCTCTCAGAAAGGGCTTGTCGAGCGGTTTGACTCCACAATCGGCGCGGGTACCGTATTGATGCCGTTCGGCGGTGAAGCGCAGCTGACGCCCGCGCAGGCGATGGCCGCGAAAATCCCGGTACTTGGCGGCGAAACGACAGCTGTCTCGCTGATGGGGTGGGGCTTTAATCCCGGCGTCTGCGCGGCCAGCCCCTATCACGGAGCGATGGCCGCCGTGGTGGAATCCGTTGCGAAGATCGTTGCGGCCGGCGGCAGCCGCCGGCGCTGCTGGCTGACGTTTCAGGAATACTTTGAGCGCACAAAAAACGACCCGAAGCGTTGGGGCAAGCCGATGGCCGCGCTGCTCGGCGCGCTTGAGGCCCAGCTTCAGCTTGGGATCGGTTCGATCGGCGGAAAGGACTCCATGTCCGGTACGTTCGAATCGCTCGACGTGCCGCCGACGCTCGTCTCCTTCGCCGTATCCCTCGCCAATCAGGCGAATATCATCTCCCCTGAATTTAAACGCGCAGGCAGCCGCGTCTATCTGCTCGCGCCCGCGTATGACGAGCACCGCCTGCCTGTCTTTGAATCGGTCAAGGCAGTCTTTGACACCGTCGAGCGCCTGATCGCCGAAAAGCGCGTTGTTTCCGCCTGGACGCTCGGCTACGGCGGCGTGTGCGAGGGCATCACAAAGATGTGCTTCGGCAACCGCCTCGGCTTCGACTTTGCGGCGACCTTCGACGACGCCGCCCTGTTCGAGCCGATGTACGGCGCGTTCCTGCTTGAAGCGCCCGAGCCGGTCGAAGGGCTTGCATGCATTGGGACTGTTTCGCCCGCCTACACGATCCGCTACGGGTTCGACCTTCTGTCGCTTGACGATATCCAGGAGGAATGGGAGGAACGTTTGCAGCCGGTGTTCCCATATCTCAAGCCGACCGGCGGCAGCGCGCCCGTATACAGCGCCGCGCCGGCCGAGCTGCGGCGCGCGGCCGTATCCGTGGCGCGCCCGCGCGTGCTGATCCCAGTGTTCCCCGGCACAAATTGCGAATACGATACGGCGCGCGCGTTCGAGCGCGCGGGCGCGCGGGCGGATATCTTTGTGGTGCGCAACCTGACGGCGTCCGATATTGTCGAAAGCGCGGCCGCCTTTGCTGAGGCGGTCGGGCGCGCGCAGATCGTCGCGCTGCCGGGCGGCTTCTCCGGCGGCGACGAGCCGGACGGATCGGCCAAATTCATCACGGCGTTCCTGCGCGGTCCGGCTGTGCGCGACGCGGTCATGGAGCTGCTCAAAAACCGCGACGGCCTGATGTGCGGCATCTGCAACGGGTTTCAGGCGCTTATCAAGCTCGGACTTGTTCCCTATGGCGAGATCCGCGACATGGATGAAAACTGCGCGACGCTCACCTACAATTCGATCGGCCGTCATCAAAGTATGCTGGTGCGCACACGTATCGCATCCAACCGTTCGCCGTGGCTGGCGGAGATGTCCGTCGGCGATATCCACACAGTCGCCATTTCGCACGGCGAAGGCCGCTTCGTCGCGCCGCCGGAGCTGATTGAAACGCTTGCGCAAAACGGCCAGATCGCCACGCAGTATGTCGATCCCGACGGCCATCCCACGCTTGATATCCGCTACAACCCGAATGGTTCAACCGGCGCGGTCGAAGGCATCATCTCGCCCGACGGGCGCGTGTTCGGCAAAATGGGACATTCGGAGCGCAGCGGCAGCGGTCTTTACAAGAATGTGCCGGGCGACAAGTTCCAGAATTTGTTCTCAGGCGCCGTCCGTTATTTCCGTTAAAAATACGGCGCGGCGGTTATGCTAGTGCTGAGAGCCTGTTTAAAGATGCGCCTTTAAACAGGCTCTGTCTAGGGGCTGTTTGAAAAATCAAAATTGGGCAATTCCTCTATTTTCAAACAAGCCCTACAGACGCAGGAAGGGCTATGAATGATGAAGGATAAGAAAAAACGCCTGCTGTGGACGCTCGCCGTCTGCGCGGCGGCAACCCTGCTGGCGGCTGCCGTGTGGCTGATCATCCGATACTATCCGCAGATCAAGGGTCTGATGCAGCCGGAAAATATGGAACGTTTCCGGGCGCTGCTTGATTCGTTCGGCGTCGCCGGCGCGCTCGTTTTGATCGCTATCCAGACCGCGCAGGTGCTTTCCGGCGTCATCCCGGCGTTGCCGATCCAGCTTGCGGCCGGGCTGACATACGGACCATTTGGCGGCCTGGCGATCTGCATGACAGGCATCTTTATCGGAAGCACAATTGTATTTCTGCTCGTCAAGCGGTTTGGGCGGCCGCTGATCGACCGCATCTTTTCCAGGGAGCGCCAGGCCAAGCTCGCCTTTCTTGACAACACGGACCGCTTGGAGCTGATCGTATTTATCCTGTACCTGATCCCCGCGCTGCCGAAGGATGTTTTCACATATCTGGCCGCGCTTACGCCGCTTTCCTTCCGGCGTTTCATCTGCATCTCAATGGCTGCGCGCATTCCGATGATCTTTTGCGACACCTTCGCAAGCGGCGCATTGATCGAAGGCAATTACAAAAGTGCCGTTATGCTGTTTATTGCTGCGGCTGTCCTGGGCGTCTTTGGTATGCTGCTGGCGCCCCGGCTCGCCAAAATTTTTGCAAAGCGTCTGCGCCGCAAACAGTAGGCTGCTGATCATAATGCCCCGGTTTTACAAATATAAATGTTTTTGTACTCTTTTTCCCAGTTATATAATCCGTTCTCTCTCTAAATTTTTTAATATTTTTCTTGCATATCTGTACAAAATTACATGAAACTTTCATTCACGCCTTGCTTTAGTGATCGAAATACTCTATAATAAAGGTAAATCGATATTGGGTGTTTCCACAAATCGATTGCAGATCTGTCATGTTATAAAAATGAGATCTGCAAAATAGGTATTATTGGCAGATACCTTATTAAAAAGTGAGGCGGTATCATGAGCGGCGCAGATAGGCTGGATGAACATGCGCTTGAGGAACTGATCCACCGGACTGTTGTCGACATCACACGGCAGATCGCTAAAATTGATCTGCGGCTGTGCAGTCAGGATCCCAATCCCGCCAATGAATGGTGTACGTTGCACACAACCATTGACGGCGATTACCACACGGAGTTGGTATTGCATGCGGATCGTTCCCTTTTACATAGGCTGACTGAAAATATGATGCAGGCTGAAACAACAGACCCGGAGGATATGGAGGAATATTCCAAGGAATTTTTCAATGTCCTCTGCGGCCACATTGTTTCAGAAATATTCCGGCGGACAAAGCTGCCCGCCAGATTCCATATTCCTTGTTTTGCTTATGGGGATACGGATGAGGAAAAAGACAAGGATAAAATACGCATTCGTTATGCCAGCGACCAGGCGGAACACGCCGAATTGCTGCATGATAAAATCGTTTTTGAATAGCAGTGTTTTATGCTTATGGATATAGCTTTTAAATCAGGAAAGGAGTTTCTTCAACCTTGGGAAAGAGCATTATGGTTGTGGATGATTCCCGTGTCGTCCACACTGAAGTGAAAAAGCTGCTCGCTGACACCGATTTTGAAATCGTCGGATGCTGCCGCAGCGGCGAGGAAGCAATTGCTTTTTACGGCGAGCACAAGCCCGATCTTGTAACTATGGACATCATTATGCCTGGTATGGATGGCTTGGCCGCTGCGCGCGCCATCATCAGCAACTGGCCGGACGCGCGGATCATTATGGTTTCATCGCTCGCCTACGACGATACAATCGATGAATCTGTTAAAATTGGCGCGAAAGGATTCATCTTTAAACCGTTTGACCGTGCACAGCTTCTCCATGCATTGGAGCATGCGCTGACGCTTTAACAAAATCATGGATAAAAAGGAGGGGGCTTGCGCCCCCTCCTTTTTATCCATGATTGCACATTTCACCTTCAGCACATTTCCTTAAGCGGCACGATCTGTTGATAGACGGCGCGGTGTTTTGGCGGGATCGCCTTATCGAAATGGCAGCCGCCAAAAAACCACTGCTTATAGCGCACGATCTTGGACAGCTCATCAAAAAAGGCCAGCATCTGGTTGGTGTGCAGACTGTCCATATTTAGAAAGCCGTTGACAATCGACGACGCCTCATGTGTAATGATGTAATCAACAACATAGCTGCACCGCTCCAGCGTCTCGCGCGCGTGCGCAAGCTCCTGCTGTGTGGGCAGCTCGCCAGGCCACCAGGTTTCCCCCTCTATGCGCGTATCGGCGTCAAAGCTTTCCCCGCCGCCGAACGCAAACACCCGATCGCTTTCAATGGTATAGACTTCGCCGCGCAGCAAATGGTAACAGCGGCCGCTGATCTGCCGGGCGCGCCCGCCGCAGAAATCGACGAGCGGATATGTACCGAGCAGGGAGAGATTGTCGTGCGTGCCTTCAATAAACAATACCTGATAGGGGCGCTTGCCAATCCATTTAAGCACCTGCTGTTCCTTTTTCGAACCGTTCCACACGAATCCAAAATCACCGCAGACAATCAACGTGTCGCCCTTTTTCAGCTTTTTGGCTTCCTTCCCCTTGAAGCGGTCAAGATCAGCGTGTATATCGCCGGTCACATAGATCATACGTTTGCGCTCCCCTTTTGGACAGTTATTTGGCTGCGGCGATCGCCTGCTCCAGGTCCGCGATCAAATCAACCGGATCCTCCAGCCCGACCGACAAGCGCACGGTTTCCGGCCGGATGCCGCTTTCGGCGAGCTGTTCGTCGGAAAGCTGGCTGTGCGTTGTGCTGGCAGGATGGCTGATCAGCGTGCGCGCATCGCCGACATTGGTGACATGCATGATCAGCCCAAGCGAATCAATCAGCTTGGCGCCGCGCTCCCGTCCGCCGTGCAAGCCAAAGGTAAAGACGCCGCCCGCGCCCTTTGGCAGATACTTCTGCACACGGTCGTAATATTGGCTTGACTCCAGCCCTGGATAATTGACAAACGCCACATCAGGATGCGCCTTTAGATGGCGGGCAATTTCCAGCGCGCTGTCGCTGATACGGCGCATACGCAGCGACAGCGTCTCGATACCCTGCATGATCAAAAATGCGTTGAGCGGGGTGCAGCACGCGCCAAGGTCGCGCAGCATCATCGTGCGCAGGCGCGTGATAAAACCTGCGTTGCCGCAGTCCTTCGCAAATACAACGCCGTGATAGCTGACATCCGGCTCATTATAAAGCGGGAACCGTGGATTGCCGCTGAAATCAAAGGTACCCGCGTCGGTCACAATTCCGCACATCGCCGTACCGTGCCCGCCGAGAAACTTAGTCGCAGAATGAATCACAAAATCTGCTCCATACTCGATCGGCCTCTGAAGATACGGCGTTGTGAATGTGGAATCAACAATCATGGGGATACCGTGGCGGTGCGCAATCGCAGCGATCGCACCGATATCCGCGACATTAGCGTTCGGATTTCCAATCCCCTCTACAAAAAATGCCTTTGTGCGCTCGTTAACCGCCGTCTCCCAGGCATCGAGATCGTCCGGATCGACAAA
The DNA here is from genome assembly GCF_010206195.1 of Anaerotruncus colihominis. Lineage (GTDB taxonomy): Bacteria > Bacillota > Clostridia > Oscillospirales > Ruminococcaceae > Anaerotruncus > Anaerotruncus colihominis_A. Next base: position 137,934 of record NZ_VIQT01000003.1, read on the forward strand.
ACGCACCTTGATGCCGATGCGGTCAAGCGTAACGCCCATCATATTGATCGCGCCGCCATAGATGCAGATCGACGAAACGATCTCATCGCCTGCGCCCGCCAGATTTAAAAATGTGTTGAATATCACCGCATGTCCCGACGACATTGCCAGCGCGCCGATTCCACCATCGAGCGCTGCGACGCGGCGCTCGAGCGCATCGACTGTCGGATTGCTTATGCGCGAATAGATATTGCCCGCCTCTTTCAGTTCAAACAGGCGCGCCGCATGGTCCACACTGTCAAACGTATAGGCTGTTGTCTGGTAAACCGGCGGAGCAACCGCGTGCGTGTCCGGGTCCGGCTGCGTACCGGCGTGAACCATAAGCGTGTCAAAACCATAATTCTTTCCTTCAAATTCGAGCATCTGCCTACCTCCTTGAAAACACGCAAAATTCATCGAAAATTGTCTTTTCTTTTTGGGCGCGGTTTGGTATACTATGGGTAGTATTTGCCAATCCTATCATGCAATCGTAGTTCAACCGCCGCTGACATAGTGCATGCGGCTTCTTTATATCAGGTAAAATTGGCCATTGGGGCGGCAGCGGGCTGCGCCCGCGTATCGCCCTGGCCATGAAAAGGGTAAAATAAACGCCTTGCGTTTATTTTACCTTGAGCAAAGCGAAAGGTAAAATTGGCCATTGGGGCGGCAGCGGGCTGCGCCCGCGTATCGCCCTGGCCATGAAAGAGGTAAAATAAACGCCTTGCGTTTATTTTACCTTGAGCAAAGCGAAAGGTAAAATTGGCCATTGGGGCGGCAGCGGGCTGCGCCCGCGTATCGCCCTGGCCATGAAAAGGGGTAAAATAAACGCCTTGCGTTTATTTTACCTTGAGCAAAGCGAAAGGTAAAATTGGCCATTGGGGCGGCAGCGGGCTGCGCCCGCGTATCGCCCTGGCCATGAAAGAGGTAAAATAAACGCCTTGCGTTTATTTTACCATATTTTAAGCCTGCCTGCAATGCAGGATTTTCCGATTGACCTCGCGCGCTTGAATCCGGCCGAGAAGCAGCGCGATTCGATACAAAGCCGCTCTTCGGCTTTTTAATCCCGTTTCCGGCGGCGGGAGAATGGAATTTCAACGATGAAAAAAATATTCGCGTTTTTGGCCGCGCTGACGGTCGGCTGCTCTGCTTTAACCGCGCCCGTTTTTGCCGATGGATCAAGCTCCGCCGCGTCGCAGACTTCGTCGGACAGCTCCTCTGCTTCTTCAAGCGGGTCCTCCTCGTCCGCACCGGAGGAGGGGGAAGGCGGCTCCGCCGGCGATAAAAGTACCAATTCAGCGTCGCTTTATACGCCTCCCGATGAGGACCTTTTACAGTCGCGGGGCATTTTCATGCTTAACATCGACTCCGGAGAGCGCGTATATGAACGCAACTCACAGGACAAAATCCATCCCGCGTCCCTGACAAAGATTATGACGGCTGTCGTAGCACTCGAGAGCGGCCACGACCTCAAAGTGGAAACGACCGGCCTGAAGGTGTATATTCAAAATTATATCTACAATCAGCAGGCCGGCGGAGGCGGCATCTATCAGGGCGACCAGTATGTATTGTACGATCTGCTCAACGCCATGCTGATTCAATCGGTCAACGAGGCTTCCATGATGATCGCCGATTACATCGGCAACGGCAGCATTGAGGATTTTGTCGCAATGATGAACCAAAAGGCTAAGGAAATCGGTGCGATGAACACGCATTTCGGCAACCCCTCGGGCCTGTATCTTGAGAGCGAGGAGAGCTATACAACAGCTTATGATATGGCGCTCATCGCACAGTACGCCATGCAGAACAACGATTTCGCTGAAATTGTGTCGCGCACAGCCTATACATCGCAGCCAACGTCCCGTTACCCCGAAGGCATCACCTGGACCACCACCAATAAAATGATGATCCCGAACCAATGGGAGGGCTATTATTACGAGGGCATCAAAGGCATCAAAACTGGTAGCCTGCCCGATCAGGATGTCATCAATTTTGTTTCCACCGCAACGCGTGACGGATATACCTATCTGCTTGTCTGTCTCGGAGCGCCCTACCGCAGTCCCGATACGCAGGAGATCTATCAGTACAACCTTGCTTTTAAAGATACGGAACGCCTGTATAATTGGGCGTTCGATACCTTCTCTGTCAAAACGCTGATGAAGCGCGGCACAAAGGTGGCGGGCGTCAATGTCCGTATGTCATGGGATGAGAATTATGTCGACCTGCTTGCCGATGAAAGCTTTGCGCGCCTTGTCCCCAAAAACGCCACGGAGGACGATATTGAACCGCGTGTTGAAATCTACAACGCGGTCGAAAAGCCGATCCGCGGCCAGAAGGGAAAGACGGAGCAATTTATCGGCGCCCCGATTGAAAAAGGACAGGAGGTCGGCGTCGTCCATCTGTACTTCCAAGGTGAGGAGATCGGCAAGGTGCCGCTGGTTGCCTCCAAAACGATCGAACGCAGCCAGGCGCTCTATTATCTGGAACAGGTCAAAGGCTTTTTCGACACTTTTATCTTTAAATTTGTCCTTACGCTTGTTATTATTCTGATCGTGCTGTATACAGCCCTGATGATTGTGCGCAACCATAACCGCCGCCGTTATCAGAATCGGCGCAGGCGGCCTCCGCAGCAGCGACCAAGGCCGCGCAGGTAATTATGCACAAAAAAGCCCGCTCCCTTTTTGGAGCGGGCTTTTTTGTGCAGGGATTCGCCCTCTTTCGCGCACTGATAAGGCAGAACAGAGATGCCATCCATCACAAATAAAGGAGGATCTGATATGAAAAGGAATTTTCTCCCGCTTTTTGCGGCGGGGCTTTCCCTGGCCGTATTGTTGTCCGGATGCGGCGCAAGCTCCGGGAATTCGTCGCAAGCTATCGCCAGTGTATACCAGGAGATGCCCGCGGCAACGGAGACCGCTGCGGATTACAGCGCCGGCTTTTACGACGCCGCCGCTCCCGCGGAGATAAATTACGATATGGGCGGGGAAAACGACGATGCGGCCAATGAAGTCGCCACGCCAGCCGGTGGACCTTCCGAGGAACAGAGCGCCGGCGCGCAGCGCAAAATCATCCGGCACGCCAATATGACGCTGGAGACAAAGGCCTTCGATGAGGCGCTGCGGGAAATTGAATCACTCGTGACTGGCAGCGGCGGTTATATCGAAAGCCAGAGTATCGATGGGCAAAGCCTGAGCTACCGGGGCGACTATTTTGAACGCAGCGCCTCTATCATGGCGCGTATCCCAGCGGAAAAGCTTGACGAAGTTGCTTCCCAGGTCGGAACGCTTTGCAACGTCGTCTCCCGCAGCGAATCAATGGACGACATTTCCGATACCTATTTCGACGCGCAGGCGCGTTTGGAAACGCTTAATATCCAGGAGGAACGCCTGCTTTCCATTCTGGAAAAAGCGGAAAGCCTGGAGGATGTTATTACGCTCGAAAGCGCCCTGAGCGATGTGCGCTATGAGATTGAATCGATCACCGCCTCCCTGCGGCGTATGGATTCCCAGGTGACGTATTCGTATCTCAATATGGATTTACGCGAAGTTGTTGAATATCAAAAGATCAGCGACCAGCCGCCGACCTTCTCCAAACGGCTTTCCAATGCCTTCACAGAAGGGATCGACTCGATCGTCGTCTCGCTTCAAAACGCGATGCTTATCTGCGCGGCCGCCGGTCCAGTGCTGGTCGTATGGCTGGTCATTCTCGGCCTGCTTGCCTGTGCGATCATCCTGATCGTCCGCCGCATTCAGCGGCGTGCGGATCAAAAGCGTGCCGCCAGGAAAGCCGCCGCACAAAACGCCCGCGCCGACCAGCCGCCTGCCGTCAATATTCCTCCCAAGGAGCCTGGGGACAAGGTGAAATAACCGCTTTGCGGTTATTTCACCGTTTATGGCCAGGGCGATACGCGGGTGCGGCCCGCTGCCGCCCCAATGGCCAATTTTATCATGCCGCCTCGCGGACATGATAAAATAACCGCTTTGCGGTTATTTCACCGTTTATGGCCAGGGCGATACGCGGGTGCGGCCCGCTGCCGCCCCAATGGCCAATTTTATCATGCCGCCTCGCGGACATGATAAAATAACCGCTTTGCGGTTATTTCACCGTTTATGGCCAGGGCGATACGCGGGTGCGGCCCGCTGCCGCCCCAATGGCCAATTTTATCATGCCGCCTCGCGGACATGATAAAATAACCGCTTTGCGGTTATTTCACCGTTTATGGCCAGGGCGATACGCGGGCGCGGACCTTGCCAGCACAGCGCCTTCACACGGGGAAACCTGCGTGAAGGCGCTCTTTTTGCTTTTGCGCAAAATAAAAAGGCGCGCGTCCCAAAGGACACGCGCCTTTTTATTTCAGATAAGCTTACTTCAGCTCGACAGTCGCGCCGGCTTCCTCCAGCTTCGCCTTGATATCCTCGGCGTCAGCCTTGGAGATGCCCTCCTTGACCGGCTTAGGAGCCTCGTCAACGAGCGCCTTAGCCTCTTTCAGACCCAGGCCGGTGATCTCCTTAACCAGCTTGATGACGCCCATCTTGGAAGCGCCAGCGCTGGCCAGGATAACGTCGAACTCGGTCTTTTCAGCCTCGCCGCCGCCAGCAGCCGCAGCCGGGCCAGCAACCATAACCGGAGCTGCAGCGGAAACGCCGAACTCCTCCTCGATGGCCTTGACAAGCTCGTTCAGCTCAAGGACCGTGAGGGTTTTGATATCTTCTACAAACTTCAGAATTTTCTCAGAAGCCATGATCAGTTACCTCCTATAATCGTTTTTACACAGGCGCGCCTTATTCGGCGGCAGCTTCTTCGGCGGGTGCGCCCTCGCCGTTCTTTTCGGCGATCGCGTTGATCGCAACGGCCAGACCCCTGATGTTGCCCTGCAACGCGCTGCACAGCATGGAGAGCAGCGTCTCCCTGTTCGGCAGCTTGCCCAGCTCGGCAACCTTCGCGGCGTCAATCACGCCGCCGTCGACAAAACCGGCTTTCACCGTGAATTTGTCCTTATGGTCCTCGGCATACTTAGTCAGGATTTTGGCGGCGGCCACCGGATCGTCCTTGCTGACGGCAAGGGCGGTCGGCCCTTCCAATACGGAATCAAGCGCCTCATAACCGACTTCCTTGGCCGCGAAACGGAGCATGGTGTTCTTGACGATCGAGTATTCGACGCCAGCCTCTCTCAGTTCCTTGCGCAGCTTCGTGTCATCGGCGACAGTGATGCCTTTGTAGTCGACCAGAACGCCGGCGGTCGCAGCCTTCAGCTTTTCAGTCAGCGCGACAACCTCGTCCTTTTTTTTCTGGAGAATCTTCTCGCTTGGCAAATTCGTTCACCTCCAAGTCGTTCATCAATCGGGCACGCAGGCCCGGCGGCGGATGCCATCCGCCTAAAACCGTCCCGGCGCAAACAAAAATGGCTCTTTCCACAAACGGAAAGAGCCTGTTAACCGCGTGAACACACACGGATATCCGCACCTTTCCTCGGCAGGTAAGACAATCTGTCTTTTCTGTCCTTCCGGACACCTGCTGTCTTAGGACAGCTTTTATAGTATATCATCCCATGGGCGGGATGTCAAGACGCTTTTGCGGGGCATATGCCCCGCAAAAGCGAATCGATCAACAATTAAACGAACCGGCCAGGATTGATCTTGATGCCAGGCCCCATCGTCGTAGCGACGACGCAACTCTTGACATACTGGCCCTTGGCGGCGGCCGGTTTGGCCTTTACGATCGCGCTAAGCAGCGTGTCAAAGTTCTGCTGGAGCTTTTCGACGCCGAAGGAAACCTTACCAATCGGGCAGTGGATGATGTTGGTCTTGTCGAGCCTGTACTCGATTTTACCGGCCTTGGCCTCTGTGACGGCGCGCGCAACATCCGGGGTGACGGTGCCGGCCTTCGGGTTAGGCATCAGGCCGCGCGGTCCGAGAATCTTACCGAGACGGCCGACGACGCCCATCATATCGGGAGAGGCGATGACAACGTCGAATTCCATGAAGTTTTCCTTCTGGATACGCTCCATCAGATCCTCGCCGCCAACAATTTCAGCGCCCGCGTCGACGGCGGCCTGAACCTTGTCGCCCTTGGCGAAAACAGCGACGCGCACCTTTTTGCCGGTGCCGTTGGGCAGCACGACGGCGCCGCGGACCTGCTGATCGGCATGACGGGAGTCAACGCCCAGGCGGACGTGCACCTCGACGGTTTCGTCGAACTTGGCCTTGCCGGTCTTTGTGCAGAGATCAAGCGCCTCCGCCGTATCATACAGCTTGAGGCTGTCAACCAGCTTCGCGCTGTCGGAATATTTCTTACCGTGTTTCATTCTGATATTTCCTCCTTAGAGTGGTCATTAGCGGATTTTTCCTCCCACCCGGGCGTTTCAGTCTGCGACTTCGATGCCCATGCTGCGGCATGTGCCGGCGATCATGCTGATCGCCGCGTCAATGCTCGCGGCATTGAGGTCCGGCATTTTTGTTTCCGCGATCTTCTGGAGCTGGTCCCTGGTGATCTTGCCGACCTTTGTCTTGTTCGGCACGCCGGAACCGCTCTCAAGGTTCAGAGCCTTCTTGATCAGGACGGCCGCGGGCGGCGTCTTGGTGATGAAGCTGAACGAACGGTCGGCATAAACGGTAATGACGACCGGGATAATCATGCCCGCATCGTTCTTGGTGCGCTCGTTGAATTCCTTTGTGAACGCCATGATGTTGACGCCGTGCTGACCGAGCGCCGGGCCGACCGGCGGCGCGGGCGTCGCCTTGCCTGCCGGGATTTGCAGCTTGATAAAGCCGACTACCTTCTGAGCCATAAAAAAGCACCTCCAAAATTAGTGGTTCCTGTCGGAACGGGCGGTCCCGTTCCTCCCACAAGCCGGCTTGCGCCGGCTCATACGCCGGAATTGCACCGGCATCCTCAAAAAGATTAATTCAGGGTTTCGACCTGGTCGAGTTCAAGCTCGACAGGCACATCCTTGCCCATCATCGAAACGGTCACACGTACAAGCGCGTCCTGAAGGTCGATTTCATCGACCGTGCCGATGAAGCCTTCCAGATAGCCGCCGCTCACGCGGACCGAATCGCCAACCGCGAAGTTGACCTCGATATTGCGCTGCTCGACGCCCAGGCGCTGGACTTCCTCCTCGGTCAGTGGGACAGGCTTGCTGCCCGGGCCGACGAATCCGGTCACACCGCGAATGTTGCGCACAACATACCAGCTGTCGTCGGTCATAATCATTTTCACAAGCACATAACCCGGAAAAATCTTGCGCTCGACCTCGCGTTTTTTGTTGTCCTTGATTTCCGTAACCGTTTGGGTGGGCACCTTCACCTCGCCGAACAGGTCGTGGAGTTTGCGGTTTTCAACCGCCTTTTCAATATTCGTGGCGACCTTGTTCTCATAACCGGAATAGGTGTGCACCACGTACCACCGCATTGCGGAATCAGACATGCGAATACCTCCCGCTCAAAGCCGTTATCTTTGTCACAGCAGTTTGACGAACAGGTCGAGCAGTCCTTTTGCAATCAGGTCCAAACAGCCCACGAACACAGCGGCGATTATCACCATGACGATGACGATGCCAGTATTGTTGACAATCTGCTTTTTGTCGGGCCAGACGACCTTTTTGGTTTCGCCCTTGATATCCTTGAAAAACTTCTTGGCGCGTGCGATGAAACCGGGTTTTTTCTGTGCTGCGCTATCTGCCATGGTAAAGCCCGCCTTTCATCATCACTTTGTTTCCCTGTGAAGGGTGTGCTTGCGGCAGAACTTGCAGTATTTGTTCATCTCAAGTCTGTCGGGATCGTTTTTCTTGTTTTTCATCTTGTTGTAGTTGCGCTGTTTGCACTCCGTGCAGGCCAGAGTAATCTTCACTCTCATGTTATCGGCACCTCCTGATTATACCGGATTTTTTTGCCTCCCTCGTAAAGGAAACACATGGTTTTTGGACATAAAAAAATAACCCTTTTAGAGGTGTCCTTATCATAGCACAGCCAGCCTGTCCCGTCAAGGGGCGAAGCGGCATTTTTTACCGATTTTCACACGTTTTTTCATGCGGCCGGCAATTTTACAGGCGCGGGGCATACGTGCCCCGCGCCGCATTTTATTTATGTAGCCGGACAGGCGCCGCTCCAGCAGGGCACCGGCTTACCGTTTATCTTCCCGAGCAGCGCCGCGGGATTCACCAGGCGTCCATAAGAATATTGCCGGCCTTCATGCAGGAGCGAAAGCGGCTGCGCCGTCTCGATAGCCGCGCCTGTGAACTGCTCAAACGTCACATCGGGGTCGACCTGGCAGGCAAGCGCGTACAGTCCTGCTATATACGGGATCGCCCAGCTCATGCCGCCGTTCACATAGTACGCGTATTCGTCCGTTCCGGACGGAGAAGCCGCCGTTCGCCGGTCCATCGGCACGAGCAAGGCCCTTGACGTGGTATACTCCCCGCCAAACAGGGCCGGCTGCCAGAAACGCCCCGGCAGCCGCTGTGCCGGATCGTTCGGATCGCCATAGGGCGCGCGGCCCGCGCCCATATAATTTTTCATCATCCGGTCGCTGTCGCTTACATAGACGACTGCGATCCCCGCGGCGCGCGCCCGTGCGATCGCCGCGTCCATCTCCTGCGCGCCTGGCGTATCCGGCATATATCCAAGCGATATTGAAATTACACGGATCTTTTCATCGGCCGCAAGCGTCTCGTTAAGCGCCACAAACCGGTCTATATCCCGCGCGTAAAAGCGCATATCCTGCGTGTATGTCTCGTCCTTATATGTGCCGGTGTCGTCCGCGATATAATAAAGCAGCGCGTCCGGCGCAACGCCGGCTGTTTCTCCAAGCGCGATCGACGCCACGGCTGCGCCGTGCATCTGCGCCGCCTGCTGCGCAGCCGTGTTGTACTCCTCATAGAAACGAAGCCTGTCTTTATATTCCTGATGGTCCGTCAGCAGCGTCTGGTCAATGATTGCGATACCGACACCCTTCCCCGTGATCCCCTGCTCATGCAGGATGCGCACGCCAAGGCCCGGATCTCGCCCAAGCTCCATCAGCTTTGACAGATCCAGCCCCTCCGGCAGAGTATCCGGCCACTTTGTACGGCCGTCGAACGACGCGTTTTCCAAAAGCGCGCCCGCCTGTGAAAGATCCGCGCCCGACAGGTCGGCCCCCCGCACATCAACGCACCCTGTTCTGTCCGGCTCCAAAAGCTCCTCCGCGCTCATCCCTTCCGTCCACATGGCCGTGTTCGCCTCGGGCCGCCGCGCGATCGTCCCGGCCCGCGGCGCATCGCCCGCGGCAGGCCCCGCACTGTTGGAGGCAATCTGTGAAGCCGCTGTCCCGGATTCCGCCCGCGTCTTTTGCGCGGGCGCGCCGCAGCCGGCCAGAACGGCCAGCGCGCACAGCGCAGCGGCTGTTTTACAAATCTGTTCTTTATTCACCGTCAAAATCCCTTCTTAACTGTTAAGGCTCGTTTAAAATATGTATCCCGCCGCGCCAAGCCCGAAAATCCACAGGAACATTGTCAGCACGGAAAACAAGGAGGTAAACACCACCAGATGCCCCGCCAAATCCGCGTCGGAGTCCATGGACTGCGCCATGTTAAACGACGAAGCGGCCGTCGGCGCGATGAGCATGCTGACAAGGCCGACCAGCTCGACACCGCGAAAGCCCGCCCAGATGCAGACCGGCAGCGCCAGCGCGGGAACGACCACAAGCCGGCACACGACAGCGGCGGCGATCTGGCGCAGGTTGCCGCGCACGGCGCCGAAATTGAACAGGCCGCCCAGCACGATCAGCGTCAGCGGCGTAGCGCAGCGCGTCAAGTCGCGCACCGCCGATTCGACAAATCCGGGCAGGCGCACGCCGAGCAGCAGCGTAACAAGCGCCGCCGCCGCTGCGACGATATAGGGGTTGGCCGCAACGCTGCGCGCCAATGTTAAAGGGCGCACGCGGCCGCCGCGGAATATTTCAAGCGCAATCACCGCCAGAACATTGTAAAACGGCACGACGGCAGCCACCAGAAGCGAGATCGGCCCGATGTTCCCCTCGCCGCACAGCGCCGTACCGATCGCCGTGCCGAAGATGACAAAGTTTGTGCGGCCAATCCCTTGGATCATTGCGCCGCGCCGTTTATTTGACTTTTCAAAGCGCGGGACCGTTAAAAACAGTAGTCCCCAGACCGCTGCCTGAAGCAGAAGCGCAAACCCAAGCAGGCGCGGATTAAAGATATCCGCCACATCCGCCGTATAGATATTATAATAAAGGAGCAGCGACAAAAATACTTTAAAACAGACGTTGTTGAGCCGCTCGAGCGTCTCACGGTCCAGAAGGCCCCCCATGCGCAGCAGGCAGCCGAGCGCCAGCATCAGAAACATTGGCGCCACCACATTGACCGCTGTTTGCAGGCTTTGCACAATCCCCACTCCCCACACATTGTTATCTCCATAGTACCGGGGCGCGCGGACAAAGTCAAGCTGTGCGTTTGTGATTTTCGATCATTTTCACACACCGGGCCGGCGAAATCCATACAGGTTTCCTCATTGCGGACTATCGGCGATTGTGCTAGAATATAATTTGATTACCTATGGAATAAAAAACGCGTCCGCACTGGCGGGCGGCCCGGAAAGCACGCCGGGAAACGAATGCGGAGGGATTTTCTTGGGCAAAAAAACTGTGGCGGTTTTGTTCGGTTCCATTTCAAGCGAATATGAGGTTTCGCTGCGTTCGGCCGCGTCCGTGCTGCGCAATATCCCGCGCGACCGCTACGATGTGGTGATGCTCGGCATTACAAAGGACGGGCGCTGGTTCGAATACGCCGGCTCCATCGACGATATCGAATCGGACCGCTGGCTACAAAACGGCCCAATCACGCCGGCTTTCATCAGCCCGGACCGATCGGCTGGCGGAATTCTGCGCCTTTCGCCCGACGGACCGCAGACCGTCGCCGTCGACGCTGTGTTCCCCGTGCTGCACGGCGAGCACAGCGAGGACGGAACCATCCAGGGGCTGTTTGAGATGGCGGGGCTTGCCTATGTCGGCTGCGGCGTGCTCGCCTCGGCAGCCTGTATGGACAAGGCGGTCACACACACCGTCCTGGAAGCCGCCGGCATTGAAATGACGCCCTATACGGTTTTGACGCGCCGCGCGCTCGCACATTTTGACGAGACGGAGCGTATGCTCGCCGCAAAGCACGGCTATCCGATGTTTATCAAACCGGCCAATACAGGTTCCTCCGTCGGCGTGGGCAAGGCGAAGGACGCTGGCGGGCTGCGCGCGGCGCTTTCGGAGGCGTTTCGCTTTGACCGCAAGGTCATCGCCGAGACGGCTGTCGTTGGCGACGAGCTTGAATGCGCCGTGCTTGGCAACTTCGACCGCGCCGAAGCGTCCTGCGTCGGCGAGATCGTACCGCGCCATGAGTTTTATGACTATAGCGGCAAGTACCTTGATGATTCGACCGACCTGTATATCCCGGCGCGCATCGCCGGCGAAGCGTCCGAGCGCATCCGTCAAGCGGCTGTGCGCGCCTTTGCGGCGATGGGCTGCACGGGCCTTTCGCGCGTCGATTTCTTTTTGACGCGTGATGGGCGCGTTGTGCTCAATGAGATCAACACGCTGCCGGGATTCACATCGATCTCCATGTATCCAAAGCTGTTCGAAGCCGTGGGCGTCCCTTATCCGGAGCTGATCTCCCGGCTGATCGAGCTGGCGTTTGACAAACATGCAGACATCTGATCAGTCAAACCGGCATTGACGCAACGCCGCGCGGCCTGTTTAGAGCCCGTATTCACAACCGGAGGATGCAGGGCAGGCGAGGGGGTGTACCCGGTCAAGGCAAATTTTTGCAGGTTGGCTGTCACGTGGAGCGGGGGCAAAAGGCCCGCCTGGACAGCGCTTGGCGGCTGCGAATACAGTTTTTTAAAAGGAAAGGGGTGCCATCATGGATCAACGCGCCATCGGCGTCTTTGACTCGGGGCTTGGCGGGCTGACAACTGTCCGCGAGCTGCGCCGGCTTTTGCCGGAGGAACGCATCGTCTATTTTGGCGACACCGGCCGCGTGCCGTATGGCAGCCGCGGACGCGAGATCATACGCAAATACGCCGTGCAGGACATCCGCTTCCTGCGCCGGTTCGATGTAAAAATCATCATCGCGGCGTGCGGCACGGTCAGTTCCGTTATCACGCCTGAAATCGTGGAGTCGGCCGGGGTCCCCTTTTCCGGCGTCGTGCTGCCGGCCGCGCAGGCGGCGTGCGCCGCCTCCACCAACGGCCGCATCGGCGTCATCGGCACGGCCGCGACGCTGCGCTCCGGCGCTTACGGACGTGCCATCCGCGGCATCCGTCCGGACGCGCATACCTTCGGCAACGCCTGTCCGCTGTTTGTGCCGCTTGTGGAAAGCGGTTTTATCCAGCCGGACAATGAGATCACCATGAAGGTCGCGCAGACCTATCTTCAGCCGATGATTGAAAACGAAGTCGACACGCTGATCCTCGGCTGTACGCACTATCCGCTGATCCGCCCCGTCATCGACCGCCTGCTCCAGTCGCGCGTCACGCTCATCGATTCCGGCGCGCAGGTGGCGCGGTGGGCGCAAACGCTGCTCACACGCGAGGACATGCTTGGCGCGGGAAACGGCGGCGCGGAATATTATGTCAGCGATTCGCCGGAGATGTTTATCGAAACGGCGGGGATTTTTCTTGGGGAGGATGTTCACGGCAATGTCACGCAGATCGACCTTGACACGCTCTGACCGCTCTTTGGAGCCTGTCCGGACCGTGCGCAGGCGCAGCAGCGCGGCGCGCACGCAGAACGCGCCGACGCGCGGGAAAAGGATGTTATTTATGAAAAAGGACGTTATTATTGAAATCCGGGGCGTCTACCGGCAGGAGGGCGACGAGGACGAAATCGAGCTGTTTACAACCGGCTCCTATTATAAGCGAAACGGCAACTATTTTATCGCTTATGATGAATCGGAGGCGACCGGCTTTGAAGGTACGCGCACGCTTTTAAAGGTGGAAAACAACGACCGCGTGACGCTTTCGCGCAGCGGCGCCTCCAGAAGCCAGCTCATCATTGAGCGCGGCGTGCGCCATCAGTGCCATTACGACACCGGTTACGGCGCCATGACCATCGGCGTTTCAGGCGACCGCATCGTTTCGCACCTTGGCGACAGCGGCGGAAGGCTTGAATTCGCCTATTCCCTTGATGTCAACACGCTGCTCGCGAGCGAAAACGCCGTCTATATCAATGTGCGCGAGCAGCCGCAGTAAGAACCTGTATTCACAGCCGTTGAATACCGCCCAGGCGGGTCTTTTGGCCCCGTCCAGTGTTAAATTTTCTTGCCGGGCGACAGCCCGCCTGCAAAAATTTGCCTTGACCGGGTACAAACCCCCTCGTCTGTCCGGCATCCTTCGGCTGTAAATACAGGTTCCAAGCGTATCCTTGCAGAAAACAGAAATTTCCAGAACAGGATGTGTAATGCATGACCAATCCGGTTTCCCAAGCAAAACAGGACATCGCGATCCTGCTTGACGGCGCGCTTGAGCGCGCCGTCGAATCAGGCGCCCTGCCGGCCGCGTCCGAACTGCCCGATTTTGTCGTCGAGATCCCGGCGGACACGTCGCACGGCGACTTTGCCTCCAACATTGCCATGGCGTGCGCGCGCCCGTTTAAATGCGCGCCGCGCAAAATCGCCGAAGCCATCTGCGCCGCTCTCAATCTGACCGGCACCGTTTTTGAACGCGTTGAGATCGCCGGACCGGGCTTCATCAATTTCTTTTTAAGCCCCCGCTGGTTCGCGGACGTTGTGAAAAGCGTGCTCTCGGCCGGCGCGGATTACGGCCGCACGGATTATGGGCGCGGCGAAAAGGTGCAGGTTGAGTTCGTATCGGCCAACCCGACCGGTCCGATGCATATGGGCAACGCGCGCGGCGGCGCGCTCGGCGATTGCCTGGCCGCCGCGCTTGACTGGTCGGGGCACAATGTAACGCGTGAATTCTACGTCAACGACGCGGGCAATCAGATCGAAAAGTTCGGCTGCTCGCTGGAGGCCCGCTACCTGCAAATTTTTAAGGGCGAGGACGCCGTCGCCTTCCCGGAGGACGGTTATCACGGAGACGATATCCGCGAACGCGCGCAGCAGTTCGCCGATCAGTACGGCGACCGCTTCGTCGGGTCTGAGCCGGACGCGCGCAGGCAAGCGCTTGTCGATTTCGCGCTGCCGCGCAACATTGAAAAGCTCAGGGCGGACCTGGAACGCTACCGCATCCATTACGATGTATGGTTTCGCGAAAGCGAGCTGCACCACGGCGCGATTGACGAGGCGATCCGTGTGCTCACCGCGCGTGGCATGACCTACGAGCAGGACGGCGCGCTTTGGTACCGTGCCACTGAAAACGGCGGCGAAAAGGACGAGGTGCTTGTGCGCGCCAACGGTTTTCCGACGTATTTCGCGGCCGATATCGCCTATCATTATAATAAGTTTGCCGTGCGCGGCTTTGAGCGCGTCATCAACGTCTGGGGCGCCGACCACCACGGCCATGTGGCGCGGCTCAAGGGCGCGATGGACGCCATCGGCCTGAACGGGGACAAGCTCGACATTGTGCTCATGCAGTTTGTGCGCCTGATGCAGGACGGCAAGCCCGTCAAGATGTCCAAACGCACAGGCAAGGCAATTTCCCTCACCGATCTGATCGAGGAAGTGCCCGTCGACGCGGCGCGTTTCCTCTTTAACATGCGCGAACCCAATTCGATGGTCGACTTTGATCTGGACCTTGCGGTTGAGCAGTCGATGCAGAATCCTGTTTACTATGTCCAGTATGCGCATGCGCGCATCTGCTCGCTGCTTAAAAAGCTGGAGGATGAGGGCGTCGCGCCGCGCGCCTGCACCTATGACGAACTGTGCGCCCTGCGCGCGCCCGAGGAGATCGAGCTGATCCGCACGCTGGCTCGTTTCCCGCAGGAGATTATCGATTCCGTGCGCGGCTACGACCCGGCGCGCCTGACAAAATACGCCGCTGATCTGGCGGCCATATTCCATAAATACTATACCGTTCACCGCGTGCGCGGCGAAGCGGAACCGCTGATGCAGGCGCGGCTGAACCTCTATCTGGCAACGCGCACTGTGATCGCAAATGTTCTTGGGATGCTCAGGATCACCGTTCCTGAGAGCATGTAACAACAATGGTCCCCGACTCCCAGGGGCTGTTTTGGAGGATAACTGACTATGACGACGGAGCAAAACGGACGATTACGCCTGCCGCTGCTGCTTGACGGGGCGACGGGCACGGAGTATATGAAAGCGGGGATGCCGTCGGGCGTATGCGTTGAGCAGTGGGCCGCCGAACATCCCGATGTCGTGGCACGTGTGGCGCGCGGCTATGCGGATGCGGGCAGCGGCATTGTTTATGCGCCGACCTTCCTGGCCAATGCAGGGAATCTGAAAGGATATGGACTCAGTGAACAGGTGATCCCGCTCAACACAAAGATTGTGTCCACAGTCAAGCAGGCGCTCGCCGGCCGGGATGTGCTGGTGGCCGGCGACATGTCCACAACCGGTCTGATGTGCGAGCCGTTCGGCGAAACAGAGTTTGTCCATCTGATCGGCATTTACGCCGAACAGGCGTCGGCGCTGGCCGACGCAGGCGCCGACCTGCTTGTGATCGAGACGATGAGCGCGCTCTCCGAGTGCCGCGCGGCGGTCATTGCGGCGCGTCAGACAGGCCTTCCGATCTTTTTGACCATGACTGTCGACGCCGAGGGGCGTACCATGTGGGGCGACGATGTGCTTGCTTCGATGATCGTTTTGCAGGATATGGGCATCAGCGCGTTTGGGTTGAACTGCTCGCAGGGCCCGGACGATATGGTCCCGCTGTTTGAGCGCATCGCGCCATATGCAAAGCTGCCTCTGATCGCAAAGCCAAACGCGGGCGAACCGCCGCTTTCACCGGTGCAGTTCTGTGACAAATGCGCGCGCCTGATGCGGCGTGGGGTCAAAATCATCGGCGGCTGCTGTGGGACAACCTCTGAATATGTCTCTGCGCTGCGCCATATGATTGACAGCTTTGATATTGCCCGTGTAAACATCGCGCCCGCCGACTATGATATCCTGGCCGCGGGACGCAACGTTTACTACCTCGACAACGATCTGGAATATTCCAAGCCGATCACCTGTGAGATCGATATGGCCGACGCGCTGCTCGAGGCTTCACATGAGAGCTGCGACGCGGTGCTGATCCATCTTGACACGCCGGACGACGGCTACCGCTTCTCGCTCAACGCGCATATGGTCGATATGCCGGTCGCGTTTGAATCCGAATCGCTCGAGGCGCTTGACGCCGCGCTGTTGCATTACAACGGCAAGGCGCTTGTTGTCTCCACCTCGTGCGAACTTGAGCGCGAGGAGCTTGAGGAGGTCGCGGCGCGCTACGGCGCGGTCGTGCTGTAAATTTTACCGGCACTGATTAATGAATATAAGGAGGACGACAATATGGATTTGCAAGCGTTTTTTAAGATGTCTTATGGTCTTTATGTTTTAAGCGCCGCGTTTGACGGCAAGCAGAACGGCTGCATTGTCAACACGGTCACACAGGTGACAGCTGAGCCGCCAAAGGCCACCGTCGCCGTTTCAAAGCAGAATTTGACGACCGAACTGATTGAACAATCGGGATTTTTCAACGCCGTGCCGCTGACTGAGAAAGCGACAATGGATTTGATCGGGCGCTTTGGATTTCGCAGCGGCCGCGAGGAGGATAAATACTCCGGCCTGGATCACGGCGTGGACGCGCACGGCGTCTGGTATCCGACCCAGAACGCCGCGGCGATGTTCTCATTTAAGGTGATCGACAAGCTCGATCTCGACACGCACATGCTGTTCGTTGGAAAGGCCGTCGAGGCTGTCAAGCTGTCCGACGACCCGGTCATGACTTACGACTATTACCACCGCGTCAAAAAGGGCGAAACGCCTCCGAACGCGCCGTCCTACAAGAAGCCCGAGCAAAAAACCGGCTGGCGCTGCAAGGTCTGCGGATACGTCTATGAGGGCGAGGAGCTGCCCTCCGATTACATCTGCCCGATCTGCAAAAAGCCCGCTTCCTTCTTCGAAAAGCTTTAGCCGGCTACGCTCCGGCCTTTTTGAAAAAAGGCCTCGGCGAAAAACTTCATACCTTTTTTGAAAAAAAGGTATGCCAAAAAACTTTAGCCGGCTGCGCCGCGAACAGAAAGCTTGGCGCATCGCAATCAAAAGTTTTCGCCCGCCTTTTGGGGGAGGCGGCGGGTGAGAAAAAAGGCAAGGCCCCTCGCGGGTCTTGCCTTTTTTCGAGGGCGGAGCCCTTTACCCCGGGCCGCAGCCCTCATAAAAAGCGCGGCCCGCAGGCCGCAAGATACCTGTTCAGAGGCAGAAATTTTCGCCAGCAGGATGTGTGACAGACGCCGCGCGGCTGGCGCGCATCCTGCCCCCTGCGCCCCCGAAAGAAACACCACACAAAAACCGGCCGGCCATCCGGATGGATGTGCCGGCCTTGTTATCCCCTGCGCGTCCGAAATTTAAAGCGCGGCGCTCTTTTTCGGGACAAACAGGCGCGACAGATCCACGCCTTCAAGCTCGAGGAGCTTTATTTTATTCTTGATTCCCCCGGCGTACCCGGTCAGACTGCCATCCGCCCCGACGACGCGGTGGCACGGGATGATGATGGAAATGGGATTATGCCCAACAGCGCCGCCCACGGCCTGGCCGGACATGCTTTCCCTGCCCAACCGGACGGCCGTGCGTTTAGCCAGCTCGCCATAGGTCGTGTATGTGCCATAGGGGATTTCACACAGCAGCGTCCAGACAATCCGGCGGAATTCGCTGCCTTTTGGCGTAAGCGCGAGGCTTGAGACAGACGGGCCGCAGCCCGCAAAATAGGCGTCCAGCCATTCACACGCGGCGCGCAGCTCCGGGCGGTCAGGTTCCTGCGCCGGTTCTTCTGAAAGACCGGCCGCAAAATACTTCTGCCCCTCCAGCCAAAGCCCTGTCAGCCCGCCGTCCTCACAGGTCAGCAGCAGGCGTCCCACAGGGGACGGATACCACGTCGAATACACCATGACAAAACCCCTCCTTATAAAAGTCTAAAGCGGCCCATCCTGCGACGGGCCGCTTTTTTTTAAATTTTGATCTTTTCTGGCGTGTACCGCTTGAGCGCGGCGTCGTTGTAGGCAACGTCCGTCAGATCGCCAGCCCACTGTGCGACCTGGCTGCTGAACGCTTCGCTGCGCAGCGCACTGACCAAGGAGGAGCGGTATGCGGTAAAATCAGCCACATTCTCGCTGATGTCATAACGGACAAACAGGTACATGGTCGTGTCGGTTTCCATTTTTGTCGGCACACCGTAAGACGCGCTGAATACAGCCTTGGTCATCTCGTCGGTATACGGCGAGCTGTCGCGGCTGAAAATCGTAAACGATTCGCCGGACGCGGGCTTTTCAAGGGATTCATTCCCCGTGATTTCCTTCTTGGCCTCGTAGACGACGCTTTCCATCTCCTCAAGCGTCGTCGCGGCTTTCGCCTGCTCGAGGTACTTGTCGATCAAATCGGACGCTTTCTTCTTGGATTCATCGGCTTTTGCCTGCGCGTCCTCGCCGGATTCGGAGTTTGCCGCCAACGCGCCGCTGTTATAGGTTGCCGGGATCACAAGGATTTTTGCATAGTCGTTATAAAACTTATCCTTCAATTCCTGTTCGGGCACGGCGTCCGTGCCGCCCTCGCCATAGATTGCCTGGAAAATCTGCGAACGTTTCGCGCCGTTGAGGTAACTAAGCACATACGATTCGCGCGATACGCCGTTTGCCTGGTATGTTTCCCCGACATACGCCCAGAACTGATCGACATTCTGTTCGATCGCCGCCGTGTCCGCATCGGAGAGGGTCAGCCCCATTTCCGCAAATTTCCGCTCGAGCGCGATGTATTCGTGAAGCTGCTGCTGCGCATCCTCGGTAATTTTCTGCGACACATTGACGCCGTCGATCTGCTCCTTGAGCGGGTCCTTAACCTCCGCGTCAAGCTGCGACACAATGGTCGTATAGGAACTGATCAGCTTGTCGATATAAACGCCCGCCGGGACAGTCGTTTCGCCATATTTGGCCACCCATTTTGTATCCTCGCCGGTCGAACACGCCGCGAGGCCGCTTACCATAAGCGCAGCCGCGCCAAGCGCCGCCAGTCTTTTCACAACATTCATTTTGATCGTCCTCCTGTTTGGGATTATGCCCCATTACATACCATGATATTATACAACGCCCGGTTTCAAAAGTCCACAATAAAAATGCACGAACCGGCACTCGGCGCGCTTTTTGCGCCTTTTTGCCGCGCTGCGCGCCGCAGCTTATCCGCAAACAGCCGGCAGCCAGGCAGGATGGCCGCTCTATGCCGGCTCCCCGTCCTTCATGGCGGCGAGCGCCTCGCGGATCGTGTCAAGCGGCTGCACGCCCTTTTGCATTTTAACAGTGATGTACGGTTTGCTGCCTGCGCTCACAAGCACGCGCCCGCGTAGCTTGACGGCCAGGCTTCCGGCGCGCGCCATATCCATGACCTCCGGATAAAGCAGCACTGCGTCGCCGCGCTGCGATATCTCCCGGATTCCCATCAGAGACGCTGTGTTGCGCACCAGCGCGACGTCGACAAGCCCTTTGACCGCCTCCGGTGGGTCGCCGAAGCGGTCGATCAGCTCGTCGATCAAATCCATTGCGTCTTCCTCATTTTGAATCGATGCAATCTTTTTATAAATATCAATGCGCTGCGCAAGATTGTCGATATAATCTTCAGGAATATGCGCGCCGACACGCACGTCAACCATGCATTCCGCCGCCGTCTGCGCGGGCGTTTCGCCGCGCTGCTGTGCGACCGCCTCGGAAAGCATCTTCAAATACATATCGTAACCGACGGCCTCCATATGGCCGTGCTGCTGCGCGCCGAGGATATTGCCTGCGCCGCGGATTTCAAGGTCGCGCATGGCGATGCGGAAACCAGAGCCGAACGTTGTAAACTCGCGGATCGCCGCCAGCCGCTTGGAGGCAACGTCGCTTAACTGCTTGTCACGCCGGAAGGTCAGATAGGCGAACGCGCGCCGGTTGGAGCGGCCGACACGACCGCGCAGCTGATAGAGCTGTGAAAGGCCCATGCGGTCGGCGTCCTCGATGATCAGCGTGTTGCAGTTGGGCACATCGACGCCCGTCTCAATGATCGTCGTGCAGACAAGAATATCAACCTCATAGTCGAGAAGCTGCTGCCAGACGCGCGAAAGCTGCTCCTCCGTCATTTTGCCATGCGCCGAAACAATGCGCGCCTGCGGTACAAGCTGCTTGATGCGGTATGCGCACGAATCGATCGACTCGACGCGGTTGTGCAGATAGAATACCTGCCCGCCGCGCCGCAGCTCGCGCTCAATTGCCTGTGCGATCACGCCCCAGTCATGTTCCACCACATATGTCTGCACCGGATGGCGGTCCTGCGGCGCCTCCTCGATAACCGACATATCGCGGATGCCGGACATCGCCATATTGAGCGTGCGCGGAATCGGCGTGGCCGACAGCGTCAACACATCGACCGCCGCGCGGATTTCCTTAAACTTTTCCTTGTGGCGCACGCCGAACCGCTGTTCCTCGTCGATAATGGCCAGCCCAAGATCCTTAAACTTCACATCGTTCTGTACCAGACGGTGCGTACCGATCACGATATCGATTTCCCCGCGCCGCAATTCGTCAAGCGTCTGCTTTTGCTCGCGCGGCGACCGAAAGCGCGACAGCAGATCCACCTTGACCGGAAAGCCCTCCATACGGCGCGTGACCGTCTGGTAATGCTGCCATGCCAGAATGGTCGTCGGCACCAGCAGCGCGCACTGCTTGCCGTCCATCACGCATTTGAAAGCGGCGCGCAGCGCGACCTCCGTCTTTCCGAAGCCGACGTCGCCGCACAGCAGCCGGTCCATCGGTACGGACGACTCCATATCGGCTTTGATCTCGTCGATGCAGCGCAATTGATCGTCTGTCTCATCGTAGGCAAAGCGCCGTTCAAAGTCGTTCTGCCAGTCGGTATCCGGTGAAAACGCATAGCCCTTGACCGCCATACGCTTTGCATACAGCTCCGTCAACTCCTTGGCCATATCCTCAACGGCCTTTTTCACACGCTGACGCGTCTTTTGCCACTCAATCGAATTGAGCTTGCTCAAACGCACGTTTGCATCATCGCGCATACCGATATATTTGCTTACCAGATCAAGCTGCGTCACCGGCACAAACAGCGTATCCGTACCTGCGTAACGAATTTTGATATAATCCTTGACAATGCCCTGTATATCGCGCTTGACAATTCCTTCGAATACACCGATGCCATGCGCTGTGTGCACAACATAATCTCCCGGCGTCAAATCGCTGATGTCGCGCAGCTTTTTGCCCTCTTTTGGCCGCGGCTTGCGCCGGCCCGACTGCGCGACAGTCTTTGCCTGCGAAATGATGGCAAGCCTGACATCGGGGTACTCCATACCAGCGCTCATACTGGCCGGCGCTACGCGCACAGCGCCGGGCTTTAAATCCGTTAGATCGCCGCTCTGCACAGCGGCCAGGCCCGCGCGCGTCAGATCCTCCGCCAGCGAAGCGGCCGCGCGCTCGGTTCCGGCAAATACCGCCACACGATAACCGCGCCCGATATATTCCCGCACATCCTCGCGCAGCAGGGAAAATTCGCCGCTCCACGAGGAAAGCTGGACCGCACGGATGTCGACCATATCCCGCAGCGGGATATCTCCGACCGACCGGGCGAACGTGTCGAGCAGCACTGTATTCGACTGCGCGGCGCGCCGCTGCAAATCGACAAAATCCTCTGCGAAGCGGTCGCAGCCTTTAAAGAGGACGCCCTCCTCCAAAAGGATTTTGACATCCTCATTTTGCTGCCACTGTACGGTTTTAAGCGACTCGCGGCAATTGGCCGTATCGCATAAAAACAGCGCCGCATCCGGCATGTAATCGAACAGCGTGGCAGGCTCCGGGTAGAGCAGCGGCATCCACCGGTCAAGGCTTTGCGGCAGCACGCCGTTTTCGATCTGCTCAATCTCCTGCGCCAGCTTTTCCTTTGCACGCTTGCCCTGCGTGCCGCGCAGCCCTTTCGCCGCGGATTCCAAAAGCCTTACAAGGCGCGCCGGGCTGTCCGCGACCACCTCGGCCGCGGGCGTAATATCGACGCGCCTGACTGTATCCACACGCCGCTGCGTATCAGTTTTAAAAGTGGAAATCGTATCGATTTCATCGCCCCAAAATTCGATGCGGAACGGGTCCGGCATATGCGGCGGTGAAAAGTCCAGGATTCCGCCGCGCTGTGAAAACTGACACACGCCGTCAACCTGGTCGCAACGCGTATAGCCGGCCGCGACGAGAAACGCGATCAGCTCTTTGATATCGTATTGACTGCCGGATTCGATTGCGCGCGTGCGCGCGGCGAGCACAGACGGCGGCATGGTATATTGAAGCGCAGCCTGTGCCGACGCGGCGACAATGTGCGCATCGCCCGCGCGCAGCCGCCCAAGCACCGACAGCCGCGCGTGCTCATATTCGCGCGAAACGCCCTGTACATCGTAAAACGTCGGCTCGCGTGACGGATACTGTACCGCCGTACCGGGCCCCGCCATGATATTGATATCCTCGCAGATGCGCACGGCGGCGGCTTCATCGGGAACAATCACAAGCCCGCCCATTTTGAGCAGGCCCGTGATCGAAACGACCATCTGCGCCTTGTGTACGGCCGAAAGCCCGGTTGCGAGCACCGGCGTCGCGCGGCCGGCGACTGCGCCCTTAATGCGTTCAAACGCGTCCATCCCGCTCAGAAGGCTTTCAAAGCCCTTCATCCGCGCCTTCCCCCCTTAGAGCCTGTTTTAAAGCCACGCTTTATGAATTGTAGCGGTTCATCGCCTCATCAATTTTTCCCTCTATGATCAACTGTGCCGCTTCTGCGGCGCATTCATACGCCTTGTCCATCGTATCGGACAGCTCCTTCGGGAACTTCCCGAGCACCCAGGCCGCCAGATCGTATTCGGGATGCGGCTTTTTTCCCACACCGATTTTTATACGCGGGAAGGTATCCTTCCCAGTTAAATATATCATGTTTTTAATCCCGTTATGACCGCCGTCGCTGCCCCGCCGCCGGACGCGCAGCCGGCCGGGATCCAGGCTCACATCGTCGAAGAGAACCAACACGCGTTCAGCCGGGATTTTATAAAACTGCATCGCTTCACGCACCGCCTCGCCGGAGCAGTTCATAAAGGTCGACGGCTTCATCAAAAGCACGCGCCGCCCGCCAAAGGTTGTATCGGCGCACAGCGATTTGAATTTCAGGCGGTCGATTTTAACACCGCATTTGCCGGCGACGCTCTCCACCGCGCAAAACCCCGCGTTGTGACGCGTATTTTCATAGTCCCGGCCGGGATTTCCCAGCCCAACGACAATCCACTCCACCGGGCCTGCCGGTACGGCGGCCGGTTTTGAAAACCAGTTAAACAATCAAACCCTCCTTTCTCTGGACGCGCCTCACAAGGGGAGGGTCGGTGACCCTCCCCTTGTGTTATCCCCTCCTGTGCCTGACATAAGGGGATCTGGCGCACGCCGGTGCGTTCTGTGGTGAATCGTCAGGCCGCGCCTGCCCCGCTGTCCGCGGCACAGCCTGTAAAAAACCTGGAGCCTGCCCCGCTGTTCGCGGCGCAGCCTGTAAAAAAACCTGGAGCCTGCCCCGCTGTTTGCGGCGCAGCCGACTAAAGTTTTTTGGCATACCTTTTTTTCAAATTTTTCAAAAAAGGTATGAAGTTTTTTGCCGAGGCTTTTTTCAAAAAAGCCGGGAAAAGCGGGATCAACCGAACAGGGGCGAAACGGGCCTATCCTGATAGATGCGTTCGATGGCCTCCGCAAAGACGGGGGCGACGGACAGCATCGTGATTTTATCGAGCATCTTGTCCGGCCCGACCGGAATTGTATCGAGCAGGACAAGCTCTTTGATGCAGCTATCGCGGATACGTTCAATGGCCGGGCCTGACAGCACTCCATGCGTCGCACAGGCGTAAACCTCCGCCGCCCCGCCCTTTTCCAAAATCGCCTGGGCGCCGTTCACAAGCGTACCGGCCGTATCGATCATATCATCGACCAGGATAACGCGTTTGTCCTTTACGTCGCCGATGATGTTCATCACCTCGGATACATTGGCCCTCTGGCGGCGTTTGTCGACAATGGCAAGCGGCGCGTCAAGCCGTTCGGCAAATTTACGCGCGCGTGTGACAGAGCCGAGATCCGGGGAAACAACGACAAGTTCCCGGCGCTCCTGGCTGCCAAAGCGCGAGCCGAAATACGGCGCCAGCAGCGGCACGCCGAGCAGGTGGTCGACCGGGATATCGAAAAAGCCCTGGATCTGCGAGGCGTGCAGATCCATCGTCAAAACGCGGTCGGCGCCGGCTGTAGAGATCAGGTTCGCGCACAGCTTTGCGGAGATCGGCTCGCGCGCCTTGACCTTGCGGTCCTGGCGCGCATAGCCAAAATAGGGAATGACCGCTGTGATGCGCCCGGCGGACGCGCGCCGGAACGCGTCGATCATGATGAGCAGCTCCATCAGATTGTCGTTGACCGGACAGCAGGTCGACTGCACGACGAACACATCCGAGCCGCGCACCGATTCGCCGATATTGACAGAAATTTCTCCGTCGGAAAAATGGCGCACCTCGCTCTTGCCGAGCGGGAGGCCGAGATGCCGCGCCATCTGGGCGGCGACGTTTGGGTTCGCATTTGCCGTAAAAATCTTGATATCTTTACCGTGAATATTCATTAGGCTCTACCTCCCAAGCGCTTTTGGCACAATTATTTTTTTCCGCCCTTGAAATTGATATTCCGGTCCGACCAGCCCTCCTTGATTTCCTGGCGTACACGTCCAATCGCAAGCGCCCCGTCGGGCACGTCGGCGTCGACGGTTGTACCGGCGGCTGTATAAGCGCCGGTGCCCACGCGCACCGGCGGCACCAGATTGGTGTTGCAGCCGATAAAGGCGCGGTCGCCCACAACCGTGCGGAATTTATGATTGCCATCGTAGTTGGCCGTCACGACGCCGCAGCCGAAATTGCAGTCGCTTCCCACGTCGCTGTCGCCGATGTACGTCAGATGCGCCAGGGAGGTGCGGTCGCCGATGGTGGAATTTTTAATCTCCACAAAATCGCCGATCTTTACCCCGTCGCCGATATGGCTGTCTGGCCTTAGCTGTGTAAACGGGCCGATCCGCGTGCCGGCGCCGACTGTGGAATCGGTGATGTAGGAAGCAAGCACCTGCGTGCCGGCGCCGATTGCGGCGTTTTCAATATATGAATTCGGCCCAATCACACAGTGCGCGCCGATTTGCGTATTTCCGCGCAACACCGTGCCCGGTAAAATTCGGGCGTCGTGATCGATCTTCACATCGGGCGCGATCATCACGCCGTCAAGGCACGGGATATCGACGCCGTTATCCATGTGACGCTCCAATACGCGCATCCGCGCGATCTCATTGAGTGTCCGCAGCTGCCTGCGGTCGTTGGCGCCGAGCGTCATGTCCGCATCCGGGCAGACAAACGCGCCAGCGCGCAGGCCCGCCGCATTTGCGGCGGCCACCGCGTCAGTGAGATAATATTCGCCCTGCGCGTTTTTAGGCGTCAGCCCCTCCAGAGCTTTGGTGAGAAACGCGGCGTCAAACCAATAGGCCCCGGAGTTGATCTCGCAAACGGCGCGCTGCGCTTCATCGGCGTCCTTTTCCTCTACAACCGCCGCGGCGCCTCCATCCCCGGCGCGGATGACGCGTCCATAACCGAACGGGTCGTCCAAGCGCGCTGACAAAAGCGTGACGGCGTTTTTCCGCGCGCGGTGCATGGCGAGCGCATCGCATAGCGCCTGCGGCTGTACAAACGGCGCGTCGCCGTTTAACACAAGCACGTCGCCGCCCGCGCGGTACGCCCCGGCGGCCATCATAGCCGCATGGCCCGTCCCGCGCCGCTCTGTCTGGTAGACAAACCGGCAGGACGGCGCGGCCGCCTCGAGCAGTTCGGCGTTCGCGCCGGCGACCACCCAGATTTCATCGATGCCGGCAGCGCGGCAGGCATCCTCCACCCATTTGAGCATCGGCTTGAAAAGCACCTCGCACAACGCTTTGGGGCGGTCGGACTTCATGCGTTTTCCATCGCCCGCCGCCAGGATCACGGCGCAGACGCGCCTGGATTGTTCGTTCAAATTCTCTCCGCCTTTCCGCCGGGCAGCGCCCGGGATTGATGAACTGATTCTATTATGTCAACTTTTCAGACGCTTTTCAAGAGAGACCGCGGGGATTTTGGCGGCTGTCCTAAAATTATTTTGTATAAAAAAGGATGAAGGGGGTGGTAAATCCGGGCAAAGCTTGTTATAATAATAATCGGCCTGCCAGGGCCTGTTTTGAAAAGCGAAAAATTGCGGCTGAAAAAAGGCGGCTTCGATTTTTCAGGCAGGCTCCTTATGTACGTGGACGCCGTCCGCGGATCAGGCATACCCGACGCGCCGCACGTTTTTACGCGGGCCATGGCCGCCGGGTATGGGTCATCTGCGGATGGGTTCAAAAATACGCGGCGTTTTGAGGGGTTCCGCTCCCGTCCACCGGCGGTGCGGCGCGAAAACGGGCCGCCTTTCAAACGCTCAAAAACAATGGAGGTAGATCAATCGTGGGTAAAAAATACGTCTACATGTTCTCCGAGGGCAACAGGGACATGCGCGAGCTGCTCGGAGGCAAGGGCGCGAACCTGGCCGAAATGACAAAGGCCGGTATGCCGGTGCCGCAGGGCTTCACCGTCTCGACCGAGGCGTGCACGCAGTACTATAACGACGGCCGCCAGATCAACGACGATATTCAGCAGCAGATTTATGATGGCCTTGCCAAGATGGAAGAAATCTGCGGCAAAAAGTTCGCCGATCCGTCCAACCCGCTGCTCGTCTCCGTCCGTTCGGGCGCGCGCGCTTCCATGCCCGGCATGATGGACACCATCCTCAATCTGGGTCTTAACGACACCGTTGTCGAGGGCTTTGCCAAATTTACCAACAACCCGCGTTTCGCTTACGACTCCTACCGTCGCTTCATTCAGATGTTCTCCGATGTCGTCATGGAGCTGCCGAAGCCTGAATTTGAAAAGATCATCGACCAGGTCAAGGAGGAGAAGGGCGTCAAGCAGGATACTGAGCTGACTGCTGAGGACATGCAGGAGCTTGTTCGCCGCTTTAAGACGTTTTACCGTGAGAAAAAAGGCGAGGACTTCCCGAGCGACCCAAAGGTTCAGCTCATGGAAGCCGTCAAGGCTGTTTTCCGTTCCTGGGACAACCCGCGCGCCAATGTTTACCGCCGCATGAACGAAATCCCGTATGACTGGGGCACCGCTGTCAATGTCCAGCAGATGGTGTTCGGCAACTCCGGCGAAAGCTCCGGCACGGGCGTTGCGTTCACCCGCAATCCGGCCACCGGCGAAAAGGCTCTGTTCGGCGAATACCTGATCAACGCGCAGGGTGAGGATGTTGTCGCCGGCGTGCGCACCCCCTCCCCGATCAGCCACCTCAAAGAGGACATGCCCGAGGTTTACAACCAGTTCGCTGAGATCGCCGACCGTCTTGAGAAGCATTATAAGGACATGCAGGACATGGAGTTCACCATCGAGTCCGGCAAGCTCTACATGCTCCAGACCCGTAACGGCAAGCGCACCGCCGCCGCCGCTTTGAAGGTCGCCGTCGACCTCGTCGACGAAGGCATGATCGACGAGCGCGAGGCTGTCCTGCGCGTGGAGCCGAAGCAGCTCGACGCCCTGCTGCATCCGCAGTTTGACGCCGCCGCTCTCAAGGCCGCCAAGCTGATCGGCAAGGGCTTGGCCGCTTCCCCGGGCGCCGCCTGCGGCAAGGTTGTGTTCTCCGCCGAGGACGCCAAGGAGTGGGCCGAGCGCGGTGAAAAAGTTGTGCTTGTCCGCCGTGAAACCTCCCCTGAGGACATCGAGGGCATGGCTGTCGCGCAGGGTATCCTGACCGTCCGCGGCGGTATGACCTCCCACGCGGCCGTTGTCGCGCGCGGCATGGGTACCTGCTGTGTCTCCGGCTGCGGCGAAATCGAAGTCGATTACGACGCCAAATTCTTCACCCTCGGCGGCATGACGATCAAAGAGGGCGATTATATCTCCATCGACGGCTCCACCGGCAATATCTACGGCCAGGCCATCCCGACCGTCGAGGCCTCCATTTCCGGCGATTTCGGCCGCTTTATGGAGTGGGCCGACAAGGCGCGCAAGCTGGAGGTTTACACCAACGCCGACACGCCGCGCGACGCCAAGCAGGGCCGTTCCTTCGGCGCGCAGGGCATCGGTCTGTGCCGTACCGAGCACATGTTCTTTGAAGGCGAGCGCATCAAGGCGATGCGTGAAATGATCGTCGCCGACAACACCGAGGACCGCAAGAAGGGCCTTGCGAAGATCCTGCCGTATCAGCAGAGCGACTTTGAGGGCATCTATGAGGCGATGGAGGGCTGCCCGGTCATCATCCGTTTCCTCGATCCGCCGCTGCATGAGTTCCTGCCGACCAAGGAGGAGGACATCAAGGAGATCGCCGGTGAAATGGGCATTTCCGTTGAGAAGCTGCACGCTGTCATTGAAAGCCTGCATGAGTTCAACCCAATGATGGGCCATCGCGGCTGCCGCCTGTGCGTCTCCTATCCGGAGATCGCCGAGATGCAGACGACCGCTGTTATCAACGCAGCCATCAACGTCACCAAGAAGGGTCAGTACAAGATCAGCCCGAACATCATGATCCCGCTGGTTGGCGAGGAGAAGGAACTCAAGTTCGTCAAGGACGTTGTCGTTGCGACGGCCGATAAGATCATCAAGGAGTCCGGCATCGATATGAAGTACGAGGTCGGTACAATGATCGAGATCCCGCGCGCCGCGCTGACTGCCGATGAGATCGCCAAGGAGGCCGAATTCTTCAGCTTCGGCACGAACGACCTGACGCAGATGACCTTCGGCTTCAGCCGTGACGACGCCGGCAAGTTCCTTAACTACTATTACGAGAACAAGATCTATGAATCCGATCCGTTTGCACACCTCGATCAGAAGGGCGTCGGCAAACTGGTTGAAACGGCTGTCAAGCTTGGCCGTCAGACACGCCCCGACATTCATCTGGGCATCTGCGGCGAGCACGGCGGCGACCCGACCTCTGTCGAGTTCTGCCATCGTGTTGGCCTCAACTATGTCTCCTGCTCGCCGTTCCGTGTGCCGATCGCCCGTCTTGCCGCTGCGCAGGCTGCGATCAAATATCCCCGCTGATTTTTAAAGGGCCTCCGTCCTCCGACGGAGGCTCAGCTTTTTCCCGCTTTTTTGAAAAAAAGCTTGGCAAAAAACTTTCCAGCCTTTTTGAAAAAAGGCCTCGGCGAAAAACTTTCCAGCCTTTTTGAAAAAAGGCTTCGGCGAAAAACTTAGTTCGGCTGCGCCGCGAACAGTGGGGCGGGCGCAGTAAATCTGATTTACGCCGCGTCGATCAAAAGTTTTCGCCCGCCTTTTTCAAAAGGCGGCGGGTGAGACGGCGGCCAAGGCCCCTTGCGGGTTTTGGCCGCCATCGAGGGCAGAGCCCTTATCCCCGGGCCGCAGCCCTCATAAAAAGCGCGGCCCGCAGGCCGCAAGACACCCGTTCAGACGCGCCCCACTTCCCCCAGCAAAATCCGTGACAGACGCCGCGCGGCTGGCATGGATTTTGCCAGCGCCCGCTTTCCAGCCTTTTTGAAAAAAGGCTTCGGCGAAAAACTTAGTTCGGCTGCGCCGCGAACAGTGGGGTGGGCGCAGTTTAACAATTCCCCGCCGGACGTACTGGCGTGCGCCTGGTACGATCGCGCCAGGCAGAGGTGGGGATAACATAAGGGGAGGGGTCGCTCGACCCTCCCCTTGTGAGGCGCGCTGAGGGGCGCTGCCGCGGCTTGTCCGCGCCCGGCGGCTATAGCCGCCGGAGAGCCCCGAATAGCCGGCCGGGCAAGCGAAGCACCCGGCGGTGAGCGACCCGCGCACGGGTCGCGCGCGCCCTAGCGCCCGGCGGTGAGCGACCCGCGCACGGGTCGCGCGCGCCAGGCTGCCCCCAGCAAAATCCATGACAGGCGTCGCGCGGCTGGCGTGGATTTTGCTCCGGCCTTTTTGAAAAAAGGCCGGAATCGCGCAAAGGCGAACGGGACAAGTCTTGCAATGACGGGCGCTTTTTAATATAATATAAAGGATAGCCGCGCCCGCAGCGCAGACAACCCAACGCTTTGCATATTCGTCCGCTGAGCGCCCGAAACGACGGGTTGCGGAAATTTAAGACAGGCTCTCGCAGGCTTTGCGCGGAAAGCCGGAAAGATATCCTATGAAAAGCTTATTCCGAGTGATCTCTCATTATATACGTCATACCGACCGTTGGCTCTGGCTGCTCTGCTTGGGGTTGTCCACGTTCAGCGTTGTGTTGCTCTGCGGCATCCATTTTTATGGCTCGCCAATCAACGCCGCTTCCGTAGGGCTGCGTACCATCGCCGTACAGGCGGGCGCCGCTGTTGGCGGTGCGGCATGTGCCGTCTTTTTATCCACCTTTGATTACAAAACCCTCGGCAAGCTATGGAAACTGCATGTGCCGGCCGCATATGGACTGGTGCTGCTCACCTTTGTCATCGGCGTTGGTACGCGGGAGCGCCCTGAGGACCGTTCCTGGCTGCAGATGCCCGGCGGTATGACGCTCCAGCCGACAGAACTGCTCAAAATTTCATTTATTCTTGCGTTCGCCTATCACCTGTATATTTTGCGGGAACAGATCAACCGCCCTCAGAATGTTCTGGCGCTTTGCCTGCATGGCGCTGCCCCTGTCCTGCTGGTGCATTTCCAAGGCGACGATGGCACGGCGCTCGCCATTGCGATGATCTTTGTATTCATGATCTTCGCGGCGGGACTCAACTGGCGCTATATCCTTGCGGCCTTTGCGGCCGCGGCTGCGGCCGCGCCGTTCATATGGATGCGCATCATGAACGACGATCAGCGCGGACGTATTCTTTCGCTGTTTACACCGGACGCCGCCTTGGGCTATCAACAGGATCAGGCTCGTTTGGCCATCGGTTCGGGACTTGTGTGGGGTAAGGGAATCTTTACGGACGGGCATGTATACGTGCCTATCCTTTCAAGTGATTTTATGTTTTCATTCATCGCCGAGTCGCTCGGCTTTGTCGGTAGCCTTGCAACGATCGTGGCAATCATCGCGCTCTGCTGCAAGCTATTACACGACGCGCGGCTGGCCGAGGATACCCTCGGCCGGCAAATCTGTGTAGGCGTATTTGCTATGATCGCTGGGCAGTCCATCGTCAACATCGGCATGAACCTGACCGTTCTTCCAGTCATCGGCATTACCCTGCCTTTTTTGTCCTATGGCGGATCATCGGTGCTCGCAAGCTATCTTGGCATCGGTATCGCGCTTTCGGTCTATATGCACAGCACCAAGAATTTGTTCAGCGGCAATTGAAGGCTGCCAGACAATTATGCTTGCGGCCGCTCCGGGCTTGTTTGATAATAAAGGAATTGCCGGATTTTTCGCAGACAGAAGGAGAATGCAAGGTAAAAGATGTAGGCATTCTTTCGGATTCCCAGGCTTTTTAAGACAGCATTCGCCGCTGTTTGTAGAAAAAGGCGGGGATTTCGATTTTTCAAGCAGTCCCAACGCCTTGAAAGGAAGGATCGCATGAAATCTGATATTGAAATCGCACAGGCAGCTTCCATGCTGCCGATCACAGAGATCGCCGGCCGTCTTGGAATTCTGCCGGAGGAGCTTGAGCCGTATGGGCGTTTTAAAGCTAAGCTGTCGGAATCGATTTTCACACGTCTTGCCGGACGGCCGGACGGAAAACTGGTGCTTGTCACGGCTATCAATCCCACCCCTGCCGGCGAAGGAAAAACGACAACGACCGTCGGGCTTGGGCAGGCGATGAAAAAAATCGGCAAAAACGCCGTCATTGCACTGCGTGAGCCCTCGCTCGGTCCGGTGTTCGGCATCAAGGGCGGAGCCGCCGGCGGCGGATATGCGCAGGTGGTTCCAATGGAGGATATCAACCTACATTTCACCGGCGATATGCATGCGATCACCGCGGCCAACAACCTGCTCTGCGCCCTTCTGGACAATCACCTTCAGCAGGGTAACGCGCTTGGGATCGACCAGCGCCGGATTCTGATCAAACGCTGTATGGATATGAACGACCGTGCGCTGCGCAATGTTGTCGTGGGGCTTGGCGGCCGTGTTAACGGCGTGCCGCGCGAGGACGGCTTTATGATTACGGTCGCGTCCGAGGTGATGGCAATCCTCTGCCTTGCGGCAGACCTGGCCGATCTGAAAAAACGCCTGGGCGATATCCTTGTGGCCTATACCTTCGATCAGAAACCCGTCTATGCCCGCGATTTGCAGGCTCACGGCGCGATGGCTGCGCTCTTAAAGGACGCGCTCAAGCCGAACCTTGTTCAAACGCTTGAAAATACCCCGGCGCTTATGCATGGCGGTCCGTTTGCAAACATCGCGCACGGCTGTAATTCCGTGCGCGCGACAAAACTGGCTCTCAAGCTGGCTGACTATGTGATTACAGAGGCCGGATTCGGTTCGGACCTCGGGGCTGAAAAGTTTATGGATATCAAATGCCGCTGCGCGGGGCTTGCGCCTTCGGCGGTGGTATTGGTCGCGACGGTGCGTGCGCTCAAATATAACGGCGGCGTCCCCAAAGCCGAAACAGCGAGCCCGGACGAGGCGGCTCTGCGGCGCGGGCTTGTCAATCTGGCGGCACATGTTGAAAACATGCAGAAATACGGCGTGCCTGTTGTCGTGGCGATCAACCGCTTTGAAACGGACAGCGACGGCGAGCTGCAAATCCTGTCCGATTTCTGCGCGCATACAGGCTGCCGCTTCGCGCTGTCCGAGGTGTTCGCGCATGGCGGCGACGGAGGCAAGACGCTGGCTGAGGCTGTTGTTGAGGCGTGCGCAGAGCCGTCCGACTTTCGTGTGCTCTACGACGCAGCCCTGCCAGTCAAGGAAAAAATTCTCGCGATCGCAACGCAGATCTACGGCGCGGGTGCTGTTGCCTATACACCGGCCGCTGAAAAGATGGTCGTCGAGATCGAGACTCTCGGTAAATCCGATCTCCCGGTCTGTATCGCAAAGACACAGTATTCCCTTTCGGACGACCCATCCAAGCTTGGGCGTCCCTCGGGCTTCACCCTGAACGTCAAGGAAATCCGCCTATCCGCCGGCGCCGGTTTCATCGTCGCTTTAACAGGCGATATCATGACGATGCCTGGCCTGCCCAAGGCGCCGGCCGCCTGTCAGATCGACGTCGGCGCCGATGGGCGTATCTCCGGGTTGTTCTGATGTATTTTTAGAAGCTGTACCAATTGGGGGAAGTATATGGATTGGCGTAAGAATCTTTTGTCCGGCAAGGACGGAAAGCGCAGGAATCCTAGCGGATTTCAAGCCTTTCTGACGCAGTTCAGGCGGGGAATGTTCCGCCAAGGCGTGTGCGTCTCCTATTG
The DNA here is from genome assembly GCF_010206195.1 of Anaerotruncus colihominis. Lineage (GTDB taxonomy): Bacteria > Bacillota > Clostridia > Oscillospirales > Ruminococcaceae > Anaerotruncus > Anaerotruncus colihominis_A. Next base: position 171,497 of record NZ_VIQT01000003.1, read on the forward strand.
GTACAGCTTCTTAGACCAACAAGGATAGGGAGCGTTTTTGATTGACCGAATTCACCAGTCACAGCGTCCTTGAAACAGAGCAGCTTGCCGCGCAATGCGCGGCGAAGCTGCGCGCGGGCGATACGCTCGCCTGCCGCGGCGGCATGGGGATGGGCAAAACAGCATTTGCACGCGGTCTGGCGCGCGGTCTGGGGCTTGACGATGAAGTCTCCAGCCCGACTTTCGCACTCGTACAGGAGTATACGCGCGGCCCGCTGGCGCTGTTCCACTTTGACCTGTACCGTATCCGGGATGTCTATGATCTTGAATCGACCGGCTTTTACGATTATCTGGACCGCGGCGGCGTCCTGTTTATTGAATGGAGCGAAAATGCTGCCGAGGCGTTGCCCCCAAATACAATACATGTACGCTTTGAGCGGATTGACGACGACACGCGCGTGATCACACTGGAAGGAGGACCCTTTTGATGCGTATCCTCGCTGTTGACACTTCGTCCCAATCGGCCTCGTGCGCGCTCGTCGAAGACGGCTGTCTGCTTGGCGAATGCTTTGCAAATGTCCGTCTGACGCACTCACAAACGCTGATGCCGATGATCGAGGGGCTGTTTGCCCAAACACAAACCTCCATTGAATCCGTCGGCCTCTTCGCTGTCACAGAAGGCCCCGGTTCCTTTACCGGCCTTCGTATTGGATTGTCCGCCGTCAAGGGTATGGCGCATGCGCTCGGCCGCGCCTGCATCGGCATATCTACGCTCGAGGCGCTCGCCTGGAACCTGTGCGGTATCCCCAGCACTGTCGCGCCTGTGCTGGATGCACGCTGCAATCAGGTCTATACAGCGCTGTTTCGCTGGACGGACAGCGGCCTTGAGCGCCTTTTTCCCGATGAGGCCGTTGCGCTTGATACGCTCGCCGAACGGCTTGAAAATTTGGAAACGCCTGTATTTCTTGTTGGAGACGGAGCACAAATGTGCTATAATAAATTGAATGGGCGTTTGCAAAGCCTACGGCTGCCCACGCCTGCGCTGCTTTTCGCACGCGCGTCCTCAGCCGCGCTCGCTGCCGCGGCGTGCGCGGCTGGTGCTGTGCCGCCCGATGCGCTCGCCCCCGTATATCTGCGTCTGCCGCAGGCCGAACGGGAACGTCTGGCCAGGGCCGGCGGCGCTCCATCATCAGGAAGGGAAGGATGTTAACGATGCTCGCACTTGCAGCCGACCACGGTGGTTTTGCCCTCAAAGAGGAGGTCAAAGCCTGGCTTAATGAACGACAGATCTCCTATAAGGATTTCGGTACACACGACGGTGCGTCCTGTGACTACGCCGATATGGCCGCGCCCGCCTGCGACGCGGTTATTTCCGGTGAATGTGACAAGGCGCTTTTATTCTGTGGAACCGGCATTGGTATTTCGATGGCCGCCAATAAGATCAAGGGCATCCGGGCTGCCTGCTGTTCCGATTACTTCAGCGCCAAATATACGCGCCTGCACAACGATGCGAACGTGCTGTGCATGGGCGGTCGTGTGATCGGTCCCGGCGCGGCGATTGAGCTGATCGATGTGTTTTTACACACGGAGTTTGAGGGCGGCCGTCATCAGCGCCGTATTGATAAGATCGCCGCTTTGGAAAACCGCTGAACACGCGTTTCTGACTGTTAAAAATAATGACGCGGGGCGCCGCATGGCCGCCCCGCTTACAGGAGGATAAGCAATATGGCTAAACCGTTTATTATGGATCATCCGCTGATTCAGCACAAAATCACGCTGCTGCGCGACAAGAACACCGGTTCCAAGGAGTTCCGCGAGCTGATTAATGAAATTGCCATGCTCATGTGCTATGAGGCGACACGTGATATGCCGATGAAAACCGTCGAGGTTGAAACGCCGATCTGTGTGGCGAAATCAAAAGTGATTTCCGGACGCAAGGTCGCGTTTGTCCCGATCCTGCGCGCGGGCCTCGGCATGGTCGACGGCCTGCTTTCACTCGTTCCAGCCGCGAAGGTCGGGCATATTGGCATGTATCGCGATCCTGACACGCACCAACCCGTTGAATATTACTGCAAGCTGCCCTCCGACGTACAGGAGCGCGACATTATTGTGCTCGATCCGATGCTTGCAACGGGCGGTTCAGCCATTGATGCAATCAATCAGCTCAAAGAGCACGGCTGTACAAGTATCAAGTTCATGTGCATTATCGCCGCGCCCGAGGGGCTTGCCGCAATGGAAAAGGCGCATCCGGACGTTCAGGTCTATGTCGGCGCGCTTGACGAGCGTCTGAACGACCATATGTATATTGTCCCTGGTCTGGGTGACGCCGGCGACCGCATTTTTGGTACAAAATAAATCTACATATGCAATTTTATTGGGGACGCCGGCTGCTTGAAAAAGGCAGCCGGCGTCCCTGAATCCTGTATCTGCTGTTGAATAAAAAAAGCGCCGCTTGGAAAGCTATTCCCAAGCGGCGCTTTTTGTCAGATCCTTTGCCTGCCGCACAAAACGCCGCCTGCCCAAGCCATATAAATCTGCGCGCGGATCGCCAAATCTCGAACTGCGTTTGAAAAATGGAAAGTCTCTATATTTTCTGCAAACGACAATTTCTTTTATTCAAGCACGTTAAAAACCGCGCCGGAAAGGGGAACCGCATGAAAAAGCTGAAATTCATTGTAACCGGCGCGGCTGCCGGGCTGCTGAACGGGCTGTTTGGCGCCGGCGGCGGTATGGTCGTTGTGCCGATGCTTCAACGCGACGGCCTGCCGGCGCAGCGCGCTCATGCAACGTCGATCGCGATCATCTTGCCGCTGTCCATCGCAAGCAGCCTGCTCTATCTGAAGCGCGGCTATATCGATTTAGCAGCCGCGGCGCGCTTCATACCGTTCGGACTGCTTGGCGCCTGGCTTGGTACGCTGCTTTTGCCGCGTGTCAAGACTGCATGGCTGCATCGCATCTTCGGCGCGGTTGTGCTTTATTCGGCTGTGCGCCTGCTTTTGCAATGAGCTGGCCTGTTATCATTGCCGTATCGCTCGCAAGCGGCCTGCTCGGCTCGCTTGGTATGGGCGCGGGCGCGGTACTGCTGCTTTATCTGCGCGTGTTCGGCGGCGTCGGCCAATTTGAAGCGCAGGGGATCAATTTAATTTTCTTTCTGCCGATCGCCGTGCTTTCCATTGTATTTCATGCGCGCAACGGGTTGATCAGTTGGAAAGCCGCGGGCGTCTGTATACTTGCGGGATTACCCGCCGTACTGCTTGGCGTTTGGCTTGGCGGGCTTGCGGGCGGCGGCCTTTTAGGCAAATTATTTGCTGGGCTGCTGCTGATCATCGGCGTGCGTGAATTATTTCAAAAATAAATCGGCAAAGTATCGAAAGAAAATTTGGCAAAGGTATAAACAGATTCGCAGGGGTTCAAAATAATACCGGAGGTGTTAACCACAAAATGAATGATTCGTATAATCCTAAGAGCAAATTCAGTAAATTCATGGCAGGCAAAGGTTTTTACATCGCGCTTGCAATTTGTGTTGTCGGCGCGGGAACTGCGGCATGGGTCGCTGTTGACAAAACGATCGACCGGATCGATCAAAACAACAATGAAATTATTGAACAACAGCAAACCCCTTCTACAGCCAGCACGCCGGAGCCAACCTATGGTTTCCCCGATTTGGAGGAAGCCGGAAAAGCTCAGAGCGGCGTTGGCGTAGACAACAACAAGCCGTCCGCTTCCTCCTCCTCATCTACTGCTTCCTCGTCACCTTCCGCAGCGGCGCCCGCTGCCTCCGAGCCATCCGCCGAGGTCAAGGCGCAGCCCGAGCCGCAGCCGTCTTCCTTCATCTTGCCGCTCTCCGGAGAAATTTTCGCTCCCTATAGCAACAACGAGCTTGTGAAGAATGCCACGCTCAAGGAATGGCGCACGCACGACGGCATCGATATCAAAGCTGAAAAAGGCGCCTCTGTTAAGGCTGCCTGTGACGGCAAGGTAAGCGCCGTGCGCGATGATCCTCTTATGGGTATGACCGTGGAGATCACACATCATGACGACATCGTTTCCATCTATTGCGGCCTTGATAAGAATGTGCTTATCAAGGAAGGCGATACCGTCCAGGTGGGGCAGGCAATCGGCGCCATCGGCGAAATCCCTTCTGAAATCGCGCTTGATCCGCATCTGCACTTCGCCATGAAGGTCGCCGGCAAATGGGCCGACCCGCTCAAAACCATGGACAAGGTCACAGAATAACATTCCCGCTTTCTCCCGGCCTTTTTGAAAAAAGGCCTCAGCGAAAAACTTTCCGGCCTTTTTGAAAAAAGGCCTCAGCGAAAAGCTTCCCGGCCTTTTTGAAAAAAGGCCTCAGCGAAAAACTTCCCGGCCTTTTTGAAAAAAGGCCTCAGCGAAAAACTTTCCGGCCTTTTTGAAAAAAGGCCTCAGCAAAAAACTTTCCGGCCTTTTTGAAAAAAGGCCTCAGCGAAAAACTTTCCGGCCTTTTTGAAAAAAGGCCTCGGCGAAAAACTTAGTTCGGCTGTGCCGCGAACAGTGGGGTAAACACTGCGTTTATACAGGTTGCGCTGCAAATAGTGTGACAGGCGCATCGCGATCAAAAGTTTTCGCCCGCCTTTTAGGGAAGGCGGTGGGTGAAAGAAAGGCCAGGGCCCCTCGCGGGGTCCTGGCCTTTCTCGAGGGTAAAGTCCTGTTCCCGGGCCGCAGCCCTCATAAAAGCGCGGTCCGCAGGCCGCAAGATGCCTTTTCAAATGCAGAGCTTTCCGCCGGCAGGAAGCGTAGCAGACGCCACGCGGTTGGCGCGCATCCTGCAAGCGGCAGTCTTTTTCAAAAGGAGTTACCCGCCATAATCAAAAGCCAAGCCCATAAGGACTTGGCTTTTCTTGTAAAATAAAAGCCTGATGCTTATGAAACAAGACCAAGATTACACCCGAGTCAGCTTCCCCTCCCGGAACTGGTATGTCTGTCCATCAAGCACCGTCGTATAGGTGTTGTCAAGCGACTGCTTTTGAATGATACGTGTCGGCGCACAGACAGCGACAGAATGCGGCGGCATATCCGTATAGACCACAGCATTAGCGCCAATGCGGCAGTGATCGCCGATCGTCACGCCGCCAATAATTTTCGCACCCGCGCCAATATAAACATAATCGCCGATAACCGGCGCTCCCTCGCTCTTGCTGCCTGGCAGGTTGTTCGAACCAATTGTCACCTGCTGAAAAATAGTGACATCACGGCCAATTTTCGCTTCATTTGAAATAAAAATTCCCTGCCATCCATGAGGTAGGCATGGCTTGCCTGCAAAGGTGCTCGGCAAGCCAACAAAACAGCCGCGCCGCAAAAAGTAATGGCCATATACAAGCCGGAGCAAACGGTTTGGGTGCGTCTGCAAATGCGCCTTCAATCCCCATATCGAATGAAAACGCAGCATAGCGTATGCCGTCAAAAAGGGACGCAGTATGGAAAATATAAATTCTTTAAACACAAATTTCCTCCCAAGGGCCGCAGGACGTCAAACGCGCCTGTAAAGATATCATACGAATTTTGCATCCTGAAGGGATGCAAAATCCCCTCCGGCCGGAGGGGATTTTTTCATTTGGCGGATCAGCTAACCTTTTTTGCCATAACAACGAAACGCTGATTATCTCCAGGTCCAAGGACGCGCGTGCAGGTCGAAAGCGTTACAATCTGATCGGTCGCTCCAACCGACACGCCAAAATCGTGGATGCTCTTGGCTTTCGCAGTACTGATAATCTGATTGACAACAGCGCCATCCGCATAGTTGTAACCAAAGCTCAGATCTGTATAGAATACTGTAAACACCTGATAGAGGTGATCGCCGCCTGTGGTTGCGATTCTTATGTATTGGTTCTCTTTTGCAAAGGTCGCATCGTCATACGCGGCGAGCTGCGCAAACATCACATCAGCGGGATTACCGATGCGCACAGGCCTCCAGCAGTTCGTCCAGTTGTGTCCATACAAAACCAGATTGCGCGAAGTCACTTCACCGCTGGAATCGAAACGTGTATCTGCATCAGCCCAGATAACGCCGTTGCGGCTCGGCTCCTTATAATAGCCAAGGCTTGTATAATAGTTGGTATTTGTATGATAAACAAGCGGATAACTGATATTTGTATTTGGAACGGTGATCCAACCAAATACATCGGAGTTTACCGCTTTCCAGGCATTGATATCACCTGCCGAGGGCGGCGTATTAACCGGATTCTCCTGGTAATCCTTCGCGCGCGATTTGATCAGCCGGGAAAGCTGGTCAGCCGTTACCGGCGTAAAGCGCGTCGCACCGGCAAGCGCATCAACGCTTGTATCGGATTCCGACGTTGAAGCCGCCGCCACCTGTGTCGTCTGAACAGTCGAAACCACCGCCATGTCCTGTGAAGGCGCTGAAATAATATCCCCATTATCCGGCACAGAAGCGTCTATCCCCGAAATGGAGCTGTCTTCCGCAGAAGCCGATTCCGACTCCTCCGGCACATCCGGCGTGGACACATCCCCCTGGGAAACAGCCGCGGCGGGCTCCCGCCGCTCAATGCTGTCTGCGTTTGAAAGCGCCGCGAACAACCCCCATCCACCGGCTACAACAGCCAGTGCGATCACCGCGAGTGAGGCGCGGTTACGCAGCGCGCGCGGAACGGCACGGTTGGTCGTATACCATTCCACAAAATCTTTGAAAGCTGTCTTGATGCCGACGCAAAAATAAAAGATTCCGCGCAGCACTTTCTTCAACAAATTCATACGATACCCTCTTTATCTTTTTTTCACATGGCTGTATTGCCGCCAGACACAATATGAAACATAGTATATCGCCCTGGCCATAACCCGGTATAATAACCGCTTTGTGGTTATTATACCATGTCCGCGAAGCGGCATGGTATAATTGCCCATCAAAAGGCGGTTGCCGCGTAAGCGGCGAGCCGTTGGGCATAACCCGGTATAATAACCGCTTTGTGGTTATTATACCATAACCTCACAAAATTGTGGAGAGGAAATTAAATAGAAATTTCGGGAAAATTTTTATTATTCCCTGTCGAATTCCGCCATATGACAAAATCAGCGCACGCGGCATCCGGGATAATAATGCTCGAGGATTTCGATATAATCCCACCCTTCCTCATTTGCATAAAGGTTCGCCCCAGTCTGACTCATGCCAACACCATGGCCGTAGCCGTAGGTGGTAAAGGTGAATTCATCGCTGCCGGCGTCGTAATCGATGTCAAACGCAGCTGAACGCAATCCAAGCGCCTGCTCGCGTACAGCGCGGCCGGTCGTCTTTTTATTACCGACATATATAACGTCTATGTAGCGGTCGCCCTCCGTATAGCTTCGGATATCGAACCAATTGTTCGGATCGTCGCTGTAATCATACAGGTCCACACCAAACACGCTGCCAATGCGGTCTGCGACCTTGCTGGCGCTCATCGTGGTGGCGACCTCATAATTACGCGCCTGTTCGTCGATCTCACTGTCGACTGAAACAAGGTATGGATAGCTGCCGCCCCAAACATCGGCCGAGGCTGCGGTAACGCCCGCGCTTGTCGCATAAAACGGTGTAAACGCAATGCTGCCTTTATAATAGACCGCCTCGCCAATCACCTTGTCAACCGCCTCCTCCACATTGGAGGAAGGGCTGCGCAATCCAAGATACGGCGTGGCGCCGCTCGCATTCTGCTGTTTGATATATGTATAGGCGGCGACGGCCTGCGCCTTGAGCGCCTCCTCGTTGAAGCTTGCCCCCATTTCAGTCATAACGACCTGCGCTACAATATCGCGCGCCTTGCCAGTCGTCTTTTTGCCGCCCGAGACAACCGTCAGCTTCTCCTTGGAGGAATATGCCGGAAGCACGTCCGTCCCGCCGGTTGTGGATTCATCCTCAGATTTGTCCGTATCATCCGCCGCATTATTGTTGTTTTCCGGCGCGGTACTCGACGGTTCGAGCAGATCCTCCTCCTCACTCGAGGACGGCTTGGGCTCACTTGAGGATGGTTTCGGCTCACTCGAGGACGGCCTCGGCTCACTTGAGGACGGCTTCGGCTCGCTTGAGGATGGCTTCGGCTCGCTTGAGGATGGCTTCGGCTCGCTTGAGGATGGCGCCTGGCTCGAGGAGGTTGGCTGCGAACTGGATTCCGGCGCCTTTTTATCGGCCGCATAACGCGCGTCAGCCGCATATTCCTCCGCCTCATCGCGGTAATTGCGCGCCGACTTCGCGGCCGCGACGGCTGTTTCGTAAGCTTCGCGCGTCACAGCCGATTCATATTCGTTATAAATCCGCTCGGCCTCATAGGCCGTGTCGTCCGCCGTTTCCCAGTACCGCGCCGCGCTGGAGGCCGCTTCCTCCGCACGGCCTGCCTCTCTGCGCGCTTGTGAAGCGGAGGTGCTGTTGCGCTCAGCCTCGCGCGCGGACTGCCTGGCTGTATCCCGTGCGTCACGCGCACGCTGCTCGGCAGCCTGTGCGTCCGCCGCGAGCTGACGGGCCTCATATTCGTAATCGTTCAGCTCCGCATCCGGCGCCGAGGACACGGACGATGCGGAGGATGCCTGCGGCTGGGAAGCCGAAACCGACGAGGTCCCCGCGGCCGCAGAAGCGGCCGGGGCTGCCGGAGCGCCGCCGGCCGGCGTCGTCGGGCCAGGAACAAGGCCTGTCCCCTGCTCCGCGTTGGCCTGCGCGACCACATCGGCCGGCGGCTTTCCACCAGCAAAGCCCTGGGGCATACGCGGAGACGGATTGACGGTGTACTCGATATCGGAGCCGTCATTTTTTTCGCCGTCTCGCACGCGGCGGCCGACAACGACGGTGCGTACATGCGCGTCATCAGAAACAGGACCATATTCATAGGAACATGTGGAGAGCATCAAGAACTGATCGCCCTGCCTGATATCAACGTTGGAATTATAATAAGAACGCGCTGTGATCTCATCTACAAAAGCGTTAAAGCGTTCAGGGTCCGACAGATCGAGATAATCGTTATAATAGAACATCGGGCCATACGCTTCCTTGGCATTGGTGATAAACACCGAAACGATTTTATAATCGTTGTCGCGGTAAACATCATCGAACGAGATGATCGGATGCTCGCGCAGGTACGCAATGCCGGCGTCGGGATTTGCAAAGTCCTTTGTTCCGGTCGCGCCCTTGTACTGCATCAGCTCGCCGAACATCTGCCCATCGGTCATATTGTGCGCATAGATGATATAATTGTCGCTCTGCGGATCAAGCGAATCGTTCGCCTCAAGCCACGGCGTGCCATATTTGCTGTCGTTGCCGTTGAAGTCGCGCCGCAGATAGTATTCGTTGTCCTGATAGTGGACCACCGGATAATTGACCTGCGTATCAGCGATCAACAGCCAGCCTGCTATATCCTCATTGATTTTATACAGGTTCGCAAACTTGAGCTGATACCCCTGCGGATAGCCGTCGGGTACTTCAACATCCGTATCGTCCAGACCCAGCGCCGTATTGTACGCGTCGGCCCATCCGGCAGCTTCCTTTCGGTTGCGCGCCGATTCGCCGTAAAACAGGAGCAGATAACCGGCCGATGCGACGAACACACAGACGGCAACGATCAAAATCATCTTGCGCACGACATCGGCGGTGCTGTCTCCTTTGCACGGAAAAATTCGCGCGAGAATTCCCTTTTTCTTCTTTGCCATGGCGGCCTCCCCTTCCGCGGAGGCGGATTGCCCCGCCTCTGTTCCGAGCAGCTCGAGGGCCTTCCCAGACAACGCAGCCTGCAGCGGGTTTGCGCCGCGATACTGCTGCGGCAAAGCGGTTATGTACAGCCGCACCAGGTCGAGCGCTGAAAGGCAGGCGCGCAGGCGCGCCGCGTCTGCGGATTCATTGTCCCGCGCTGGCACACGGCGTATCCAGACATGCTGTCCATCCGTCAAGGCGGCAAATGCGTCGCGCTGTTTTTTCTGATCCGGCGCGCCCACCGCGACAGCCACGCCGATCGCCGAGCGGCCCTGCTTTAGCGCGCCCGCCGCCATCGCGGCGGCAGCCTGGGCGCTGGCCGATCCATATTTTTTAAGCAGCTTGTCGGAAACGCCGAGCGTCTCGATCTTGATACGGTCCGAACCGGCCGACACACAGTAGGCCAACACCTCCGGGGCCGCTTTAAGCATTTCGCCAAGCAGGCTGCCTGTGCCGGATTCGGCGATCGAAACGGCAAGTCCCGCGCCGCGCAGCTCACCGGCGGCCTGCGCCGCCAGGCTTTGGGCGTCGACGCCGTAGGCCGCCTCCCCAAGCCGCCGTGTGATCTCACGGATGACCGGCTCGCACAATGCGGCTGCCGCGCCTTTGTCCTTGGCGCGCGCCGTCACACGCACCTGATATTCGCCTCGCTTCGGATAAACGGCCACCGTTGGATTCTGCGAGCTTAAAATAGAGCCGAGCAGCTCGCGCATTTGCGCTTCGTCAGGTCCGAACGCATTGACGGTGCGCGTCACGACCGCCGCCTCGGAAAACTTGGCCAGATACGGCATCACGCTGTGCTGAAGCATCGGCACAAATTCACGCGGTTCGTCCGGCATCAGGATGATAAACTGATTGCCCGCTGACAGCGCGCAGCCCGGCGTAACGCCGCGCACCCCCGGAAAGACAACCGACTGCTCCGGCATCATAGCCAGCCGCGACACCTGCTGCGGCATCTGCCGCCCCGCGCGCTCATATGCCGCGCGGATACGGCGCAGACTCGCGTCGTGCATGACAAGCTTGCGCCCCAGTCCGTCGCAGACCACCTGTTTTGCGATCCCGTCCGGTCCTGGACCAAGCCCTCCTATAATGATCACAATGTCGCCGCGTCCAAGCGCCTTGGCAATCGCGCCGCGAAGCTGCTGCGCCCCGCCGGCCCAGGTGCACGGGCCGGCTGAAATCCCGCAGGCTTCAAGCTCGCGCACGATCAGCGCGGCGTTTGACGAAAGGGTTTCCTCGCTTTCAGGGGCCGTCCCCACGCCTATGATTTCAGCGATCACGCAAAATCCCTCCTGCATCCGCCCAGCGGGCGGATCGTTTCTGCGCGCCGTCCGGCGCTCCCTGCCGTGGGAGCAGCCGCCCGGCCGCGCGCGGCAGCCGCCGCGCCTTCTATTCGATCCATTCGGATGTCGTCCCTTCAAAGGCGCTCTCCAAAAGTGCGCCGCCGTCAAGCTTCTCCTCCGCCTCGAGCACATAGTCAAGACGCGGTTTTGTCTTTGGATGCTTCGGCGTGAATACCGTGCAGCAATCCTCATATGGCAGGATAGACGTTTCAAAGGTGTCGATTTTATAAGCGGTCTTTACAATCTCATCCTTATCCATTCCGATGACCGGGCGCAGCACAGGCATTGTGCAGGCCGCGTCGGTACAGGCGATCGCGTCAAGCGTCTGGCTGGCCACCTGCGCGACGCTTTCGCCGGTGATCAACGCGCCGCACCCGTTTTCGCGCGCAAGACGCTCCGCAATTTTCATCATGCAGCGGCGCATAATAATCGTGAACACATCCTCCGGACAGCGGTCCCGAATAGCAAGCTGCGTTTCGGTAAACGGCACAACAAACAGACGCACGCGTCCGCACCATGCCGCCATTTTTTTGCAGAGCGTGCGCACCTTTTCCAGCGCATGCGCGCTTGTATATGGTGGGCTGACAAAATGAACCGCCGCGATCTCCAGCCCGCGCTTTCCCATCATATAGCCGGCGACCGGGCTGTCAATGCCGCCCGAAATGAGCAGCATCGCGCGGCCGCTTGTGCCCACCGGCAGCCCGCCGGCGCCCCGGATCTGATCTGTGTGCAGGTAGGCCCCGCGTTCGCGGATCTCCACATAGACCGTTATATCCGGCTGATGAACGTCGACCGTCAGATGCGGGAACGCCTCCAGCAGCACGGCCCCAAGCTCCGTGCAAAGCTCCGGCGATTTCATTGGAAAGCTCTTATCGGACCGCTTGGCCTCAACTTTAAATGTATTGGCCGTCTCAAGCGCACCGGCCAGATAACCCGGCGCCTGCGCGCGGATCGCGTCAAAATTCTTTTCCACGACAGCCGAACGCGTCAGCGCCGCGACGCCGAATACGCGCGTCAGCCGCTCGACGGCCCCGTCGAGGTCGGCGTCCGCACCGCGCGGCTCGATGTAAATGGTCGACTGCGCCTTATAAAATTCAAACGTACCGAGCGATTCGATGCGCCTGCGGCAGTTTTTGACAAGCACATCCTCAAAGGTATGGCGGTTCAGCCCCTTGAGCGCAAGCTCCCCGCATTTTAATAAAATCAGTTCTTTCATCAGTCAACCAGCCTATCCTTTTGATCATTTTATCTATCGGTGCGCAACTGTGCGGATCCCTTCCGCCAGCGCGTCCGCAAGCTGTTTGAGTTCTTCCTCCCGTGAAGTGTAAATCAGGCTGACGCGCAGCGCGCCGTCGATCACGGGCGGGGGCAACCCCATTGCGGCCAGCACCGGGCTGGACGCCCCCTTTGAGCAGGCCGACCCGCTTGAGACAAAAACATCCCGGCTTTCGAGAAAATGCAGCATTGTCTCGGACCGATAACCTGGTACGGATATGCATGTGATATATGGCGAGCCGTCCGGCGGAGAAAGCACGCGTACGCCCTCAACCGGCGCGAGCAGATCAAGCAGATGGGCGCGCAGCGCGCCAGCGCGTTCAAAATGCTCCTTCACACGGCCGTCCAGCGCGGCGCACGCCGCGCCCAGCGCCGCGATAGCCGGCAGGTTTTCCGTACCGGCGCGCATCCCGCGCTCCTGCCCGCCGCCGAAAATCAGCGGCGGCACGCGCACGCCGCGCCGGATATAGAGCGCGCCGGAGCCTTTCGGCGCGCAGATCTTATGGCCGCTCACGCTCATCAAATCGATCTCCGTGCGCCCGACATGAACTGGCAGTTTACCGAATGCCTGCACGCCGTCGCAGTGGATCAGCGTCCTGGGATTTTTTGCCCGCACCAGGCGCGCAGCCCGTTCCACCGGAAAAACCGCACCCGTTTCATTGTTGACATACATCATACTGACAAGCGCCGTCTGTCCATCCACCGCATCCGCGACCGCGCGTGCGTCGATCTGCCCATGCGCATCCGGGCGGACGCGTACAACGTCCCAGCCCTCGCCCTCCAGGCGCCCCACCGCGCCAGAAACCGACGAATGCTCGGCGGCTGTCGTGACAATCCTTTTTCCCAGCCGCGCACGCGCGCCGGCGGCTCCGAATACGGCCAGATTGTTCGCCTCGCTTCCGCCTGAGGTGAAATACACGCATTCCGGCTGGCAGCCAAGCAGCGATGCAACGGACTCGCGCGCCTGGGCCATCCGCCTGGCGGAGTCCGCGCCCAGCGCATGCAAAGACGAAGGGTTCCCGTAGCAGTCGCGCATCATCGCGACCGCCGCCTCCAGCGCGCTGTCGCAGACGCGCGTCGTCGCCGCGTTGTCAAGATATGCCGCCGTCTCCAGCACAAAAACCCTCCTCCCGCTGCGCAAGACCTGAACGCCTACCCTTTCAAAATCGGGGCGGCAGCTGCGCTTCTGTTTTTGGGTATACAAACCTATTATCCGACTCATTATACAACAAAATGACACTCTTTTCAACGGATATCCATCACAGCTACAAAAAATAGTTGCGAAGCAACTATTTTTTGCGCATCTGCCCGCTCTGCGGGCAGGCGCATTTTTAATCAAATGGCCCCGCGCCGGGGACGGCGCGGATGGCCGATTATTTATAGATTGCGTTGCAATCTATAAAAATAGTTGCGAAGCAACTATTTTTTGCGCATCTGCCCGCTCTGCGGGCAGGCGCATTTTTAATCAAATGGCCCCGCGCCGGGGACGGCGCGGATGGCCGATNTTTTTTGCGCATCTGCCCGCTCTGCGGGCAGGCGCATTTTTAATCAAATGGCCCCGCGCCGGGGACGGCGCGGATGGCCGATTATTTATAGATTGCGTTGCAATCTATAAAAATAGTTGCGAAGCAACTATTTTTTGCGCATCTGCCCGCTCTGCGGGCAGGCGCATTTTTAATCAAATGGCCCCGCGCCGGGGACGGCGCGGATGGCCGATTATTTATAGATTGCGTTGCAATCTATAAATAATTTCAATTCCTGTTCACAAAATAATGGTGCCTATCCAGCAATCCATCCGAACCGGAGGTCCCTGTTATGAAAATTACATTGTCCCGGCGCACGATTGTGCGCGCGATCAGCTATCTTACGGCGGCGTTCGGCGTGACCGCCGGCATCGCCATCCAGCAGCACGCGGTGGCGCGCGACTATCGCAGCCAACTTGAAAATACGTATACGCGCGCGCTCGGCGACCTGTCGAGCTATCTTGTCAACATCTCAAACGATCTGGAAAAGGGCCGCTATGTCGGTACAAGCGAGCAGTTCGCGCTGATGGCCGCGCGCATCTGGCGTGAAAGCGGTGGCGCCAAATCGGCGCTTTCCACCTTACCGGTCAGCGACCTGCACATGGACAACACCTATAAATTTCTTTCACAGGTCGGCGATTATGCGATGGCTCTTTCCAAAAAGGCTGCGGCCGGCGGCGAGCCGAGCGCCGAAGAAGCGGAAAACGCCGAGGCCCTGCGTAATTACGCCTTCAAGCTGCGCGACTATGTAGACGATATGCAGCGCGACATTCGCGAGGGACGCATCACTGTGGACGCTCTGCCGTCGGGCGGCGGCGACACCAAAGGCACGCGCGCCGCGCACGGTCTGGCGGGCGGATTTGAAGATGTCGAGCAGACGATGACCGGCTATCCGACACTGATCTATGACGGGCCGTTTTCCGACCATCTGCTCAACCAAAGACCACGCATGACAGCCGCGCTTGATGCGGTGACACCCGACCAGGCGCTTGAAAAAGCCGCGCTTGCGGCGCGCGTGGAACCGTCCGCTCTGACGCGTGGCGACGATGAAAACTCAAATATGCCGCTTTATATGTTCCGCGCCGGCGACATCAGCGTCGGTGTCACAAAGGCGGGCGGCGTCCCGGCATATCTGATCAACGCGCGGTCCATCGGCGCGCAGCGTATGAGCAACCAAGCTGTTTTCCGTTTTGCCGAAACATATTTAAAAAGCCTTGGCTTTGAAAATATGCGCGCAACCTATTTTGAAACGGCCGACGGCATCTGCACTATCAACTACGCGGCTGTGCAGGACGATGTTATTCTCTATACCGATCTGATCAAGGTCGGCGTCGCGCTTGACGACGGCGGCATCGTATTTTACGACGCGCGCGGCTATATCAGTAATCACCACGCGCGTGCGCTGCCTGCGCCGGAATTGACCGCCGAGCAGGCGCAGCAATCCGTCAACCAGTCGCTGCGCATCCTGTCAAGCCGTTTGGCGCTGATTCCAACAAGCGGTCAAAACGAAGTGCTCACCTGGGAATTCCAGGCGCAGACGACTGACAACGACGACGAGCAGCCGCGCCGCCTGCTCGTCTATATCAACGCGGTCAACGGTGCGGAAGAGCAAATCCTGATACTGATTGAAACGCCGGATGGCACGCTGACCTCGTGAACCATTTCCCACAGCAAAAACGTCCGCCGCCTTATGCGAGCATAAGGCGGCGGACATTATTTATAGATTGCGGAACGCAATCTATAAATAATTGGCCATCCGCGCCGTCCCCGGCGCGGGGCCGTTTGATTAAAATGCGCCTGCCCGCAGAGCAGGCAGATGCGCAAAAAAATAGTTGCAAAGCAACTATTTTTTATTCCTTCGGATTTGTTCAAATTCTTTGGATCGCTCCAAGCACAAACAGAGACGCCAATGTCAGAAATGCCAGCCACATTGGGACGGAACGTAGCATCCAGCTCCACCGTAGCGGGCGGGTTTCCTCGCTGTCGCGCGGCAGCATGAATTTCCCGCGGACCGTCTGCACCGCCGCGAACACAAACCCACCCGCCATGACCGGCAGATGAATCAGCGCCGCAAGCGCAAGCAGGCCCATACTGTCCGACAGCATGATCTCCGACAGCAGCGTCGCATACGTGTTATAGATCATGTGCGCCAGGATCGCCGGCAGGATACACCCGGCGCGCAACGTGATCCACGCCAGATAAAGGCCGATCACAAATGTGGGAACACCCTGCATAAAATTGCCGTGCATCATCGCAAACAAAAGCGCGCTGACCAGCGCGGCAAACCGTCCGCCATAGGGCGCGAGCGCATGCAGCAGGGCGCCGCGGAACAAAAGCTCCTCAAACAGCGGACCGATCACACACAGCGAAAGCGTCATGATTACACTGCCAAAAAACGACTCCTCAGGCAGGGAAAAATCTGGCTGTGAAAGCACAAGCCCCGCTCCCCGCAGCGCGCTGTCGAGCTGCGCCATCAAAAAGCTGCCCGCAAGCCCAACCCCAATCAGGACAACAGCCGCCGTCCAGCCCCAGGTTTCCAGCGCCTGCAGGCTATGCGGCTTCGGCCTGAAGGAATACCCGGTCATATGCGCCAGCAAAAGCGCGCCGGCAGCCGACGCGACGGTGTTCAGGCAGAGCGCCGTCGGATAGACCAGGCTCTCCGGCATCCAGATGGACAGCATCCCGACCAGAAGGCCGAACAGCAGCTGAAGCGAGAACGTCAGGAGCAGCGAAAGGCCGGTCCAACGGTAAACGCGGCGCGCGGCGTCCTGTACCTCCCACTCGTTCATTCTTCCGTATATGTAACCTTCGCCATGCGCTGCACCACGCGCGGACGGTCGGAATAATCGGTTGGCACCGAAGCGATTTCGTCGACGGCCTCCATACCCTCTATCACCTTGCCGAAGGCCGCGTATTGACCATCAAGATGCGGCGCGTCCGCGTGCATAATAAAAAACTGTGACCCGGCCGAATCCGGGTTATTCGCACGCGCCATCGACAAAACGCCGCGTGTGTGCTTTAGGGTGTTCTTGACGCCGTTGGATGAAAACTCGCCTTTGATGGTGTGCCCTGGTCCGCCCATGCCGGTGCCGTCGGGGCAGCCGCCCTGGAGCATGAAGCCTGGAATCACGCGGTGAAAGGTCAGGCCGTCATAAAAGCCGTCCTTCACAAGACCGATAAAGTTTTCCACCGTGATCGGCGCGATCTGAGGATAAAGCTCAATTTTTATTTCCTTACCGTTTTCCATCTGAATCGTAACCATATGATTCCTCCTTTTTCAGTTGGGGACCCTAAACATACGCTTTGCACCCGCCAAAGGCTGCTCGCCGCCCATGTGCCCATCCCCCATATTCTGGTCTTAGTTTACTACATCCACGCAGCCGGTGCAAGCCTTTCCGGAGCAAGCAGCTCGATCCCCCTGAATTTGACAAAACGCTGCATGTTTTGATATAATAGCCAGAGCTTAGGGCTTGTCTGAAAAAGGAGGAATTGCTGGATTCTTCGCAGGCAGCAGGAGAATGCAAGGCAAAAAACGCAGGAATCCTTTCGGATTCCGAGGCTTTTTAACGCGGTATCCGCCCCTGTTTGCAGAAAAAGACGGGTATTTTGATTTTTCAAACAGCCCCTAGTCATGACGTTGGAGGAGATACGACGGCACGCCGCATTTGCGGCCGCCGCTTTCCAACAGACCATTTTGCCGTTTTGTGGGGTGGCGGAATGGAGCAGAGCTTTATTGAAGATGGGCGGGAACAGAATGAAAAATACCAAACCGGCTTACATGCGTCCCATTGTTTGCCTCCTGCTGGCGGTGACTCTGGCGGCTGTGTTGCCGTGCGGCGCGGCCGCGCAGGATATGGACGGCGCTCAAAAGATTCTTTCCGTGGATACAGCGGCAGCCGGCCCGGACGAAGCGCAGGCGCAAACGGATGCTGACGAACAGAATCAAACAGCCGCAGGGCCTGCGTCTATTCTGAACGCAGCGGAACTTGAACCGGCCGTCACCGGAATAGACGCGCTTGACGCGCTCGTGGCCGAGACGCTCGCCGAAATTACCAGCGAGGACATGACGACGTATGAAAAAGTCGTCGCCTGCTACGACTACCTGACCGACAATATGCGTTACGGCTCGTCGATGTATCATCTCAATGTGCCGTTGGGCGACACGACATGCGCCAATATTTTTTATACATACGGTGAGGTCGACGGTTTTGGAGCGGTCGCGCTCACCTCAAATTACGGGCTTTGCAACGGATACGCAGCCGGTTTTATCCTGTTGGTGCGCGCCATCGGACTTGACGCAGACCTTGTCACCGGCCAGACGCGCAGCGCCGGCGGCGGTTATGCATACCACAAATGGGCGGAAATCACCATCGACGGCACCGCCTACGCCTTTGACCCCCAGCTCGATCAAAGCTATGCGCGGCAGGGGCTTGGGGAGTACAACAACTTTTGCAAGACCTATGGGGAGATCAACGGCCGCTATCTCAAGGCCTGATTGGCAAACGAAAACGGGACGACTGGCCAAATGGGCCGGTCGTCCCGTTTTTTTGCCGTCTTTAGGGCCGTGCGCCGGTTGGAGAAAAATTTTATTTTGCATGAAAGATTTTCGCGTGTTGATCGTATATAAAAAACGCAACTATGCAGCGGGAGGAATATGCATGTTTATGGCAAAGCAGCGCCGGGCCGGAGGCCGCCGCTCCGCCCTGGCTGCGCAGACGGGACGGAGCGGGACGCCTGCTCCGCTGATACGGCGGACCGTCGCGCCCGCAGTGGTCGCCCTGCCGCAGGTCGAAATTGCCGGCGAGCCGCCCGGGCCTGTCCACGCGTTGAACAGCGCGCCCATCCAGGCCAAGCCTGAGGAAAGCAAGCCGGAGCGCAAGGCGCGGGAAGCACAGGAAGCGCGGGCGGCGCAAAAGGCGCAGAAATTGCGGGAGCTCCAGCAGGCACGGGCAGCCGACATCCAGGCGGCTCAAAGCGCCACGCCCAGCAAGGGCGCCGCTTTCGACGCGATGCACCAAGCGCATATGCAGAAACTGGCCGGCAATCAGCGGGAGCTGCGGCCCTATCAGGTGGAGCTTCAGGATCGTATCGACCGCGGGGAAATCGGACTTGAAAGAGATGTTTCCAAATTGCCGGGACTGTTCGGCGCGGGCGGGTACGATCTGGCTCGCGACCGCGCTGGCATCCAGCGGAGGTTCGACGCCAGCCCGCTTGCCAACCAAGCGCTTTTCTCCCGGGCCTTTACAAGCGGCGCTTTCCGGGGATTTCAAGCGCCCAAAGAACCCGGAGGCGCCTATTACCAGCCCGGAACGCACAAAATTGCGATCGAACCGGAAAAGGACGCCCAGGATCAGCGCGGCGCCTACAGCGTGCTGTTCCACGAGGCCAACCATTTTGTGGACAACCAAGCCGGCGCCGACGCCATTCTCCCGGCGGACGTTGCGGAGAGTGAGAAAATACTGAATCTTTCAAGGCAGATGGGTTCGAATAGCGCAATGCTGAGTCAGCTTGAAGTGGAGCTGGACAAAAAACGAAAAGGGTTCCAGCCGGGCGGGGTGTGGGAGCAAGATTCAAGCAGCCACATCAGCACCTATAGCGAGGAAAGCGCGGGATGGTATGAAGGCGCCTACAGGGACTTTGAAAATTATCGCGACAACTTCTTCAAGGCCGCCCACGGAAAAGGGAAAAGCGAAGCGGACCGCGCCGCCGTAGAGGAAGCGATCAAAAAGCGCCTGTATTTCGATATCGTTCGCCGCGCCCAGGCGACGGCCGACCGGGGCGGCGATCTGGAAAGATATGGAGGAAGCGTGGAGGCAGCCCAGCAGATCGCTGGGATGAAGCTTGAACAGCTCAAATCGCTTTCGCTCAAGGAGCAGCGCCAATTTCTGATTGATTCCAACCCGCTTGGCCGGGGGAAATTCAGCAACGGCAAAACAAATCTGTCAGCCGGCGTGCAGGACGCTTTCCGAGGCTTTGCTCACCGGGAGATGCGCGACAGCACCGGCACAAGCCCAGCGGAAAAGCAACGGAAAGCACTCAATGAAGATCTCAGTAAAAGCCTTCCCTGGGGGCACGACTACGACTATAATACGAAGACGCCTGACCAAACCTTAGGCGTGCATCGCGACGCCCGCAAAGGTAATCACAGCACACTGCACGAGATGATGGCCAACATGTCTGAGGCTTTCATGGACGACGACATGGAAAAGCAGCTCTATTTTGAGGAATTCATGCCAAACGCCATGCAGGCTTATCAGAGGACCATCCACAAGGCGGCTCTCGGGGAGCTTGGGGTGGCTTATAACAGAAAATACGTGAAAAGGAGCCACTGATTATGACGGATCTTTTGCAGGAATTGTACAGCGAGCATCCAAAATCGCCGGAACAGCTCGCCCTCCAGGCCGCCGAACAGGCGTTTTTG
Organism: Anaerotruncus colihominis; assembly: GCF_010206195.1. Classification (GTDB taxonomy): domain Bacteria; phylum Bacillota; class Clostridia; order Oscillospirales; family Ruminococcaceae; genus Anaerotruncus; species Anaerotruncus colihominis_A. Next base: position 191,738 of record NZ_VIQT01000003.1, read on the forward strand.
GAGGCGTTCGGCTATATGCCCCTGTACAGCCCGGATATGTCCTTTATAACAGAGGACGTCACCCGGCAGCTTTGGGAGGCTGTCACAAAAAAAGAGCCGGGCAGGTTTTCGCAATAAGCGACGTAAAAGCGGGGGGCGCGAAGCACCCCTGCTTTTAGCGTATCGCTGCGCCTGCCGAACCTTTTTGGCAGTCTGAACAGCGCCCCGCTTTTATAACGGGCCGCCCGCGAGATTTTCGGCGGCGCGGCGCAGGCTGTCCGCGAGCGCGGCGGACTCGGCGGCGGTAAAGCCGTGCAGCATCCGCGCGTCGGCCTCCTCAAAGGCGGCGCGCACCTGCGCGGCTTTTTCACGGCCGGCTTCTGTCAAAACAATCCTGTATGAGCGCCGGCTCTCCTCATCCGGCATACGCCGCAGAAGCCCCGCCGCCTGCATACGGTCGAGCGTGCGGGAAAGCGTCGCCGTATCAAGCCAGCAGGCGTCCGCCAGCTCGCGCTGCGTCATGGGCGCGCTGCGGCTGAGCAAACTGTTGAGAATGCGCGGCTGTCCCTCGCCGAGCGTCAGCCCCAGCGCAAGCAAACGCGGCTTGAGCGCCCTGCGCCGTACAAAATCAAGCGTGCGCAAAGCCTCCCAGACATCACAGTCCTGATGCATTGCGGCTCCCTCCTTATTCCAATGTGTATTGGCCGGTATACAATTTATAATAACGGCCCTTTTGCGCCAGCAGGCCGTCATGGTCTCCGCGCTCAACGATCACGCCTTTTTCCAAAACAAAAATTGCCTGCGCGTTGCGTACAGTCGACAGGCGGTGCGCGATGACGAGCACCGTGCGCCCCTCCATCAGCGCGTCCATGCCGCGCTCAATCAAACGTTCCGTGCGCGTATCGACCGAGCTGGTCGCTTCGTCGAGGATAAGCACCGGCGGCCGCGCGATGGCCGCGCGCGCGATGGCGATGAGCTGCCTCTGCCCCTGTGACAGGTTCGCGCCATCGCTTTCAAGCATCGTATCATAGCCGTCGGGCAGGCGGCGGATAAAGGAATCCGCGTTGGCCAGCCTGGCGGCCGCACGCACATCGCCGTCGCCTGCATCCAGGCGGCCATAGCGGATATTGTCCGCGATCGTACCTGTAAACAGATGCGTATCCTGGATGACCATCGAGATTGAACGGCGCAGGTCGTCCTTGCGGATATCGCGCACGTCGATGCCGTCATAGGTGATCGAGCCGGCGTCGATCTCATAATAGCGCGTGATCAAATTGATGACTGTCGTCTTGCCCGCGCCGGTCGAGCCGACAAACGCCAGCTTCTGCCCCGGCTTGGCGTACAGGCTGATCCCGTCGAGCACCGGCTTTTGGGGCGCGTATCCAAAGCGCACGCCGTGAAAGCGAACATCCCCGCGCAGCGGCACAAGCTCATACATGCCGTCCGCAGCCGGGCGCTTCCATGCAAACATGCCGGTATATTCGCCGCATTCAGTCAACGCGCCGTCCGCACCCTGCGTGGCGTTGCACAGCGTCACTGTACCGCCGTCCTCCTCGGGCTTTTCATCCATCAGGTCAAAAATACGCTCCGCGCCGGACAGCGCCGCCAGGATAAAATTGATCTGCTGCGTAAACTGATTGAGCGGCATGGCGCTCTGGCGCACATAGACAAGATAAGCGGCCAGCGCGCCGAGCGTCATGCCGCCCGTCAGCGCAAACAGCCCGCCCAGGCACGCCGAAACGGCGTAATTAAAATAGGACAGCGCGACGATCGTCGGCACCATGCGCCCGGAGAAGGTGAGCGCCTTTGTAGAGGCCAGGCGCAGCGCCTCGTTGCGGCGGCAGAACTCCTCAAAATCCGCGTCCTCATGGTTAAAGACCTGTTCGACCTTCTGGCCGGAAACCATCTCCTCCACAAAGCCGTTGATACTGCCAAGACACGCCTGCTGCTCGGCATAATACCGTTTGCTGTGCTTTCCATCGCGCTTGATGAACAAAAACATGACCGCCAAAAAGGCGATAACGATGAGCGAAAGCCGCACGTTGAGCGCCAGCAGCATCGCCACTGTCCCGGTCACAACGATCGCGCTCTGAATCAGCAGTGCGAAGCTGTTGTTGAGCGCCTCGGTCAATGTGTCGACATCGTTTGTAAAGCGGCTCATCAGCTCGCCGTGCGTATGCGCGTCAAAATAACGCAGCGGGAGCGTCTGCACATGGCAAAACAGATCGCCGCGGATTCGGCCGACCACTTTCTGCGAGACGCGCACCATCAGTTGATTATAACCCCAGGTCGCCAGCACGCCGGTCAGATACATCAGCGCCATCAGCCCGATCATCCGTACCAGCCCTGGTATGTCGCCCGGCAGGATATAGCCGTCGATCACCGGGCTGAGCAGGTATGTCCCCAGGATATTCGCTCCGCTGCTGACACAAACCAGCACGGCCACCACCGCCAGCAAAAATTTATGGTAGCCCATGTAGTGCAGCAGGCGTTTGACCGCTTGACGCGTATTTTTCGGCCGCTTGGACCCGTTGACAGCCGCCATCAAAGACCCGCCCCTTCCTGCTGCGACTGATAAATCTCCTGATAAACTGCATTATCCGCCAAAAGTGACGCGTGCGTTCCCTCGGCCAGGATGCGGCCGTCCTCCATGATAATAATTTTGTCAGCGTGTACGACCGACGAAACGCGCTGCGCGATGATGATCTTTGTCATCCCCGGCAGGCTTTCAGCCAGACGCTGACGGATGCGCGCTTCCGTCCCCGTATCGACCGCGCTTGTCGAGTCGTCGAGAATCAGCACCTTTGGCCGCTTGAGGATCGCGCGTGCGATGCACAGCCGCTGTTTCTGCCCGCCCGAGACATTGACGCCCCCCTGTCCAAGCTCGGTATCGTAGCCGTTCGCAAGCCGCTCGATGAATTCGTCCGCGCAGGCGATGCGGCACGCCTCGGCGATCTCCTCATCCGCGGCGTCCTGCCTGCCCCACCGCAGATTGTCGCGCACCGTGCCGCTGAACAGCGTGTTTTTCTGGAGCACGACGGCGACCGCGTCGCGCAGGTGGCGCAGCGGGTAGCTTTTGACAGGGCGGCCGTCGATGCGCACCTCGCCCTGTGAAGCGTCGTAAAGCCGCGGGATCAACTGGACAAGCGTTGTCTTTGCAGAGCCGGTCCGGCCGATGATGCCCACTGTCTGGCCCGCCCCAACGGTAAAAGAAATATCCGACAGGACAAATTCAGCCGCCTGCTGCCTGTACTTGAACCAGACATGGTCGAATGCTATTTCGCCGCGCGAAACCGTGCAGTCCGGCGAGGCGCTGCGGTCGGTGATTTCAGGCGTCTCGTCGATGATTTCCAGAATGCGCCGGCCCGACGCGAGCGAGCGCGTCAGCATCATAAATACGTTTGATATCATCATCAGGGAATTAAGCACCTGGAGCACGTAGCTTAAAAAGCCTGTCAGCTCGCCGACCTGCATACCGCCGACGCGCACCATGCCGCCGCCGAACCAGAGGATGGCGAGGATGGTGGCGTAGATCACAAGCTGCATGGCCGGCATATTGAGCGCAGACAGTCCGAACGCCTTTTCCGAAGCCGTTTGCAGCACACGGTTGCCGGCGCTGAATTTTTCGATCTCATAATCGCCGCGCACATACGCCTTGACAACGCGGATCGCCGTCAGGTTTTCCTGGATGATGCAGTTGACCTGGTCGATCGACGACTGCATCAACGTATAAAGCGGGCGCACGCGCCGGATGATTTCAAACAGCAGCACGCCGAGCAGCGGCATGGCCACCAGGAACACAAGCGCCAGTCTGGCATTGATTGAAAAGGATACGATCGTCGCCGTCAACATCATGGTAGGCGCGCGAAACGCCGGCCGTATCCCGTTTGAGACGGAATTCTGTATCGTCGTCACATCGCTGGTCAGGCGCGTCACAAGCGACGGCGTACTGAACCGGTCGATGTTCCCGAATGAAAACCCCTGCATACGCCGGTATTCAGCCTTGCGCAGCTCGGCGCCAAGCCCCTGGCCGCACAGCGCCGAAAAGCGCGCGCTTCCGACGCCCAAAATGAGTGCCGCTCCGGCGCAGACGGTCATCAGCGCGCCGCGCCGGAAGATATACGCCCGATCGCCCATCGCAACGCCGACATCCACAATATCCGCCATAATCAGCGGAATGACCAGCTCGAACATCGCCTCCGTCACAACGCAGAGGATCGCGCCGAACGCATACTTTTTATACGGCCCCATATAGGATAAAATCCGGCGGATCATAAAAACGCCTCCCTCCTGGCAGCCCCCGCAGATCGTTGCCGAATCAATCATTGTGTACGCCATTATTGTATCAGCAACAGTTGAATTGTCAAGTATTTTCACAGCGCACCGTAAGCGTCCCATCTTTCCATGCCGTCTCCAGCGCGCCATAGGCAAAGGTGGTGTAGCTCAACCCGTATCCGAAGGGATAGAGCGGCTCTTTGTCCATCGCGTCAAACCAGCGGTAGCCGTTGAGCAGCCTCTCTGTAAAATGGGCGGTATTGGGATGCTTCGCGTCCTTTTCGCTGATGCGCCCGCAGGGAGCGTACCGCTCCGGATGCTCTGGATCGCGCGCCGCCAGATCCTCCAGCTTTTTTGGGAATGTGACCGGCAGACGCCCCACGGGATTGACCGCACCCTCCAAAACGGCGAGCGCAGCGCGCGTACCCTCCTGGCCGGAGAACCACATCTCCAGAATGGCCGTCACCTGATCCCGCCAGGGCATTTCTGCCGCGTCGCCGTTGTTGAGCACGACAACCGTATGCGGATTTGCCGCCGCCACGCGGCACCTGCTGGAGCTTGGACACAGGCAGATCGGCTGCGCCTCCGGCTCCATCCGGCTGAACGTCAACGCCTGCCGGTACCTGGGGTACCGCATGGCCCTTGAGGAATACGGCCTGACAGTCAACCCCGACCTGCTTTTTTGCGATTCCCTGTCCATCGCATGCGGACAGAAAGCCCTGCCCTGCCTGCTGGGGCTGACTGTGTCCGCCCTTTTCGCCTTCAACGATATGATCGCATACGGCATCTATAAAGAATGCCGCAACTACAACCTGTTGATTCCTGGAGATCTGTCCGTCATCGGCGTGGACGATATTTTTCTGTCCGATATCATCTATCCACCCCTCACAACCGTGGCGCAGCCGGTTTCGGAAATCGCCGCCCGCGCTGTGAATGGAATGCTTCACCTGTTGCAGGGCCCTCAAAACAGGACCGATACCGCCAAGCTCAATCCCCATTCTGAAGGTGCGCGGCAGCACTGCGCGCTTTTGCCAGGGTTCTGTTTGAAAGCAAACGTTTGGCAGCGCAAAAATAGCATATCGTTTTTGCCAAATCATTTTCATGCCGCCTGAAACTAAAAAAGGGAATGTGCAATTGCCAGGCGGCAATTGCACATTCCCTTTTTAGACGCGCGCTCAATATGACAGTGTGACTGGCCCACCCTGCACGTCCACCCATACGGCCGGCTGTTTTCCGGCTGTGGCCAGGTAATAATACCCGGTCCGCCGGCCAAGCCCGCGGCAGGCGTCGTGCCAGACATTGCGGTCCATGACGAGGACGTCGCCGGGATTCAGGATCACCGCGCGCAGATCGCACGCCTGCGGCGGCGCGTCGCCGTCGCAGGCGGCCACGCACAGGATCACCGGTTCCGCCATGCAGAGAATCGCTTCCTGCGTGTGGCTGTGCTTTTCCATCGATGTGACTGCGCACGGCGCCGCCGCGCCGAAGGTCAGCCCCAGATGGGCGGGCGTATCGATCAGCGGCGACCGTGTCATGTGATCCTCATAGGCCGCAGCGAGCGTATGCGACACGCCCTCGCGCGCGTCCAGCATCCTGTAATACGTTCCATAGGGGGTAAAATCAAAGTCCCTGATTGGGACAGCCTTGAGCTGCACAAAATCCAACCTTTCCGCACGCCGCGTTCAGACAGCGTTTTTCTTGAGCTGATCCAGATTTGTCAGGCACATGACGGCGACTGTCGCAATATACGGCGTCATCAGCACGAGCTGCGATGGGATATTGAAGCTTTGCAGGCCGACCGAAACCGCGTCCGCAAAGGCGAAGATCAGGCATGCGAAAAACGCCTTGAGCGGGTCGCCTTTGCCGATCCGCGCAGCCGATACCGCCAGAAACCCCTTGCCGGCCGACATGTTCTCCGTAAACATCGAGATGCCGCTGAGCGGCAGGCACGCGCCGGCCGCGCCGGCCAGAATTCCGGTGATCAGCAGCGACGCCCACTTATATTTGAGCACAGAGACGCCGGCGCTCTGGATGGCCTTTTCGTTGAGTCCAACACCGCGCAAACGCAGGCCAAACGGCGTTTTATACATCGAAATTTGTGAAAGAATTACCACAACAAGCGCCACATACACAAGGATATTGTGATTATTAAACATCTCTCCGATGATCGGGATGTTTCCGAGCATCGGAATATCAATCGAGCCAAAGCTCTTGATGCGCGGATCCATGATAGAGCCGCGGATATGGAAAATATTATACAGCAAAAGCGAAGTCAGACCCCATGCGCTTAGATTCATCGCGATGCCGACGACGATTGGATCCGCCTTGAAGTGCAGGACAAAGACGCCGAAAATTGCGGACATGGCAATCCCGCTGACAATGCCGAACAATAATCCCATAAACGCGTTTTCAAACAGATAGCTGCCCCATGTGGCGAAAAACGCGCTTGTGAGCACATAGCTTTCAAGGCCGATGTTAAAGATTTTCGCCTTGTGGCCGAATACGCTTCCCATGGTGGCCAGCGCCAGCGGCGCGGACAGCCGAATGGTCGCAGCAAGCGTCGACGTGCTGAGAATCATTCCGAGCATCTTACTGCACCTCCTTTTCCTGGCGGCGGAGCATCCTTAGCTGGCGCTGCTCGCCAAACCACTTGCCGAGCGCCTCGTAATCGATTGCAACCAGCAGCACGAACAAAGCCTGCAAAACCGAGATCACAAGCCGGTTCGTTGAAGTAACGCGCTCCATGTGGAACGACCCGCTCTTGAGCGCGCCCCAGATAAACGAAATAAAGATGACGGCAATGGGATTGTTTCGGGCGATAGAGGCAATCATAACGCCGTCCCAGCCGAGGTTCGTCGCAAATCCCGGGCGGAATTTGCCAAAGGCGCCCATCATTTCCGTCCCGCCGCAGACGCCCGCTATAAAGCCGCTTAAGAGGAAAATCATTAAGAAGGTGCTTTTATAATTGACGCCGCCGAACTTTGAAAACTTTAAGTTTTCGCCGACCATCTTCAGCTCATATCCCTTGACGGTGTACTTATAGAGCAGGTGCACCAGGATTGCCAGACCGATTGCGATGAAGATGGCGGTAGACGCGCTTGTGCGCGGCAGCAGCACGGACAGGCGCGCGGTCGGCTGCATATCTGGCGTGGCGATCGCATCGGCAAGCTCCGAGGCGTCGAACCCCATGTACTTAAACGTCAGATATTCCGTGAACAGCAGCGCGGCATAGTTGAGCATCAGCGTGCTGATCAGCTCGTTGACGTCGAGCAGCAGCTTGAGGATTGCAGGGACGAACGAAAACAGCATACCGCTCAGGCCCGCTACAAGCAAACACACCACAATATGTACGCCGCGTGGCATCAAAAGCTGATAGCCGATTACGGCCGACACAAACGCGCCGAAATACATCTGCCCTTCGATACCGACATTCCAGATGCCGGATTTAAAGGCGATTACCGCCGAAATGCCGGTGATGATGCTCGGCGTGGCCCACCGGATGGTGGTTCCAACGGCGCTGGTGCTGCCAAACGCGCCGACAAGCAGGGCGGAAAATGCTTCGGCCGGGCTGTTGCCCTGGGAGAGGATGATAACGGAGCCGATCAGCACAACCAGCAATGCGGCGACGGCGTACTTGAGCAGCTCGAGCCTCCACCCGGCGTGCATTTTTGCTTTAAGCTTCATCCTTCTTTCCTCCCAGCATATACATACCGACCGTCTGCTCGTCAAGCTTGGCCGTGTTCGGCAGATCGCCTGTGATTTCGCCGTTATACATCACAAGGATGCGGTCGCTTAATTCCATGATCTCGCCAAGCTCATGGCTTACAAGCAGCACGGACACGCCCGCCTCGGCGATCTGTATAATCTTCTGCCAGATAAATTCGATTGCGCCCACGTCAATGCCGCGCGTGGGGTCCTCGATCACCAGCAGGTCGTTTTCCTGTAAAAATTCGCGCCCGACCACCACCTTCTGGATATTGCCGCCTGACAGCGAACCGATTGGTGTATAAACGTCCGGCGTTTTGACCGAAAAATCACGGACCACATGGCCGGCAAAGCTTTCGGCCTCCTTTTTGTTGACAAGCAGGGGGTTTTTAAATTTGTGCGCGACATGGTACCCCATGATGCAGTTTTCCAAAATACTCGATTCCCGGCTGCATCCCGTTCCCAGGCGGTCCTGCGGAACATAGCCGATGCGGCGGACGCGGTGCCCGCGCGGCGACAGGCGCGTGATATCCTCGCCCTCGTAGGTGATCGTACCCGACTCCGGCCGGCGCAGGCCGAAAATGCTCTCAATCAGCTCGCCCTGGCCGGAACCGGCCACGCCCGCGATTCCGACAATCTCACCCTTTTTGACGGAAAAGCTCACATTGCGGACCTTTTCAACGCCGTCGTCGCTCTTGACGTTCAAACCCCGGACGGACAGCAGATCTTCACCGATCTTCTTTTCATGCTTGGTTGTGTTAAACAGGACGTCGCGTCCCACCATCAGGCTTGCAAGAAGCTGTTCGTTCGCTTCGGCAGGCGTCAGATTTCCGGTGACGCGTCCGTTTTTAAGCACAGTGATATAATCAGAAATCTCCATGACTTCGCCAAGCTTGTGGGTAATCAGAATCACCGTCTTGCCATGCGCGGTCAGATAGCGGATCGCGTCGAACAGGCCCTCGATGCCCTGCGGCGTCAGCACCGCCGTCGGTTCGTCGAGGATGATAATGTCCGCCCCCTTATAGAGCACCTTGACAATCTCCACCTGCTGGAGCAGCGATACGGGTAGGTCGCGGGCCAGGTCGCCCAGCGGGATGGAAAAATGGTACCGCTCGCAGATCGCCTCGATATCCGCCTTTGCCTTCTTCTTGTCAAGAAACACGCCCATATGCGTGCTCTCAAAGCCGAGCATCAGATTTTCAAGCACCGTCAGGTCCTGATAGAGCATGAACTCCTGATGCACCATGCCGATGCCGCATTTGGCGGCGTCGTTCGGGCTGCGGAACACGACCTTTTCGCCGTTGACGAACACTTCGCCGCGGCTCGGCTTATAGATGCCCGCGATCATATTCATCAGCGTCGATTTGCCCGCGCCGTTTTCCCCGATGATCGAATGCACCGACGCGCGCCGCACGCTCATGTTGATATCCTCATTGGCCACAAGCTGGCCGAAATATTTGCAGATCCCCCGGACCTCCAAAATCACATCTTCCATAAACTGCCTGCCTCCCTCGGGAAAAGCCCGGTCGGTTTCAAGCGGGCGGCGCGATGCCACGCGCCGCCCGCGGTTTTCACTGGACGACGTTTTCGTCCTCCGTAATCTGGATTTCGCCGCTCTTGATACCTTCCACGACCTTCAGCACACCCTGCTGAAGCTCCTCGGGGAGCTTGTCGAAATCGCGCTGATCATACATGGGCAGTCCCTGCTCAAGACCATACGCCTTGTCGCCGCTTTCATATGTGCCGTCAAACACGCTCTTGCCTTCGACATAAAGCGCCTCGTCAAACGGCTTGAGCGCCGACCAGAATACGCACGGATCGACATCGCCCTGCCAATCGTCGCTGCCGATGCACTTGATGCCCTGATCCGCGCAGCCCGCGATGACGCCGAGCCCGCTGCGGGACGCCGACTGGAAGATCAGATCAACGCCGTTATTTTGGATCATCAGCTTGGCGACCTCCTGGCCCTTGACCGGGTCCTGATCATTGCCGACATACGCGACCTCGACCGGGATGCTCTCGTCGACATAATGCACGCCGGCGATGAAGCCGTCGCGGTACCGGCGGCTGACCGGGCGGTCGGCGTGTGCGATGAAGCCAACCTTCTTAACCTGTGTGTTGTTCGCCGCGATATACCCTGTGATAAACGACGACGCGTACGGGTCGACCGAAATGGAGCTGACGTTCGGCTGGTTCGTCTTCATATAGACGTCAGCCAGGATGAATTTTGTATTGGGATATTCCGGAGCGACCTTGACGGCTAGCTCGGACAAATCGCCCCACATGCAGTAGACCGGGTTCGCGCCAAGCTCCGCCATCGCGCGGACCTGATCCTCATATTCCGCCTTGTCAAGCGTCTCGATGATCTTTAATTCCGCGCCCGTCTCCGCGGAGAGCTTCTCCAGGCCCTTGACACACAGCGCGATGAATGGGTCGCCGACCGGCGACGGGATCAGCAGGGCGATCGGCTTGTCGCCCGTCGGCACGGCGTCCGCTGCTGACGCGGCTGGAGCGGCTGGAGCGGCCTGCTCCGCCGGTTCCGGGGCCGGCTGCGCCGCAGAAGCCGCGGCGGAAGCCGGCGCGTTCGACGGGGCCGGAGCGACGCCGCAGCCCGCCAACAGGCTTACGCACATCATCAGGCTTAAAAGCATTGCGATGGTCCTTTTCATTTCCAACATCCTTTCATTCTTGCTTATTCATATCCCAGGGGTACGCCCCTTAAAAAACAGTCATATCCAGTGGCGGCAAATTGCGCCGATCGTCTTTTCTGACAGGGAAGTGATGCTCTGTGTCTCCATCGTGCGCACATATGTATCTAAACGGTCCTCAAGCGGCTCGGTGAACTTTTTATCAAGCCGCTTCGCGCCAAGCATCGCGCCGTATGCATGGCCGACCGGCCCGCCGGTGCAGTCATTGTCCTGGCCGGACATCATCAGAATGCTCATCGCCTTGTTGTAGTCGTTGCCGGCGAAGTAGATCGCCACAACCTCGGAGGCGAGATTGGGATATGTATGCACCCAGTTGTAACGCTTGTAATGCTCCTCGCACAGCTCCCAGGCGGCGCGGTAATCAGGCGACTTTTCACACGCGTCAAACGCAAATTCAAGCACCGTGTACAGCTCGCTGTCCTGCGGGACAGCCCGCATGGCCTTCTGCAAAACGGTCTGCATGTCCGTTTCAACATACGCCATCGAAACGAGCACCGCATTGAACACCTCCGCCAGGATACCGTTATTGTGGTGCGAAACACGCCCGTCCTTCCATGCAAGCCCGGCCGCCAGGCGCGGCCTGCCAGGCGCGAGCGCGCCGCAGACGGCGGCGCGCATCGCCGCGCCGATCATCTCGCGGTATGGATTGACAAGATAACCGCTCTGCGGCGGATAGATGCCGGAGCGCATATGGCGCAGCGCAACCTCCTCGGCCGTATAGGCGAATGGGATCAACCCGACCCATTTATCCGCGATGTCGTCCGACGAAATCGCAAAACCCTTCTCCAAAAACGCGTCGAGCAGCGCAAGCTCAAAGGTGATATCGTCGTTGAGCGTCTCGGGAGGCTTGACATATCCGTCTATTTCGCCGAACACCTCCCAGAGCTGCGACGACTTAAAGCCTTCAACCGCCGTCCCAAGCGCGGAGCCGATGATCTCCCCGAGCCAGCCGCCGTGCACGCGGTCGAACAGTTCCTCACGCTGCGGCAGCGCGTAATCGGGGTATTCCTCCAAATGCACATTTTCAAGATACTGTTCAAACGTCTCGTAGATCGTATAGGACCAATATGGATGGCCAGGGATTTTCGGCGCTTCAGCGAGATGTTTAAACACGCGCGCGTTGATGATTTGTAAATCGATCAGCCGGTCATCCCGAATCGCGTCAAACGCCTGCGGGATCAGGGCTTCCGCCTTTGACACGTCATAGCCCATATTCGCCATGCTGCTGATCGCGCCGAGCATCTTGGAATACGGCGCTTTTGATTCAGGAAGCGGCTTTGACCAGGCACCCTTACCGTTTTCAAGCATCTGGCGCGCTTCCTCGAGAAATTTCCCCTCCAAAAGGCTGTCCCATTCGATCAGATCGGTGCGGTTTTTGACCGGCGCTGCGCTGCAAAACAGCTCATAGTCCCATTCCCAAGCTTTTTTCATGCAATCAACTCCTACTTTTTACCTGTAAAGGAATCCAAATCCATTGGAAAACGGATTTCTTTTATTGTATACTATTCCTATATTTTCTGTCGAAAAGGGAGGCTATCTGTCGATGTCGTTCTGTTGCGCCGATCTTTTAAAACTAAAGCACTTCAAACAGGTCCGTTTGGCGGCCGGGGAAAAAGGGCTTTACCGCCAGATATCCTGGCCGTTTATCTGTACAACGCCGACCATCTCGCAATGGCTGCATGGCGGCGAATTGCTGTTTATCTCAAACGCCGGACCCGATACGGATGAAGCGGACCTGCTCGCGCTCGCGCGCGAATCGGTTGAAAAGGCGCTTTCCGGTATGGTCCTGCTGACAGGCGGCGATTCCATCCCCACTGTTCCACACGCCCTGTCCCACCTTTGCGACGAAGCGGCCTTTCCATTGTTTGATATGCCCTGGGACATCAAACTGGTCGATATTACGCAGGAGATCTCCGAGGCGATTCTCTACCGCAGGGCGCAGAGCAAAAAGGGGCAGCGGTTCATTGAACAGCTTCTGTTTTCTGATGACGACCGGCGCAGCTTCGAGGAGCTAGCTGGCTTTTACGAGGTGCCCTGCCGTCCGATCCGGTTTGTCACGGTGGTCGATTTTCCGCCGGATTCCCTATCTCCGACAGCTCAGGAGCGTATAAAATCCGATATTTCCCATACGTTTAAATCCACTGGCGGCGACGGATACACTGCGCTCACAATGGGACATCTCAACACCGTCGTCTGCCTTGCGCTCGCCAACGACGCGCGCGCCGCCGGGCTGCTGAACAGAAGCATCGCCGACGCGTTTGAAACGCTTTGCTCCCGATACCCGCATGCTGGGCTTCGGCTTGGGATCGGCCGTGTATGCGGACCGGAAAGCAATGTCCGCGTCAGCTATACCGATGCTGGAAAGGCCTTGGCGCTCTTGAGCGGCAGCTCATTCTGTGGGAATACACTTCATTATTCTGATCTCGGAATATACAAATTGTTTTTCGAAATACAGGATCGTGAGGAGATCCGGCGTTACTATATGGAAAATCTGGAATGCCTTATTGAAGCCGACCGCAAAAACGGGTCTGATCTGGTCGGCACGCTGCGTTCCTATCTCTACAACAACTGCAACCTTTTGCGCACGTCGCAGGCGCTTTATATCCATCGCAATACATTGATCTACCGGTTAAATACCATCCGTGGGCTGCTCGACCGCGATTTAGACGACGCACTTGTCCGCCACGAGCTGTTCAACAGTCTGCTGGCCGCCGATTTTCTGAATCATTGATAACTCTCCGCCTGTCAAAAACAGCTCCTGTGTATAGATTTGTTCATTTCGTATAAATAAAATCCGTCCGCCGCGCACCGAACATGCGACTGGTGCGCGCTCACACACGGCGTCGAATGGATTGTCCGCGTTGAGCGCAATAAAACTGGCCGGCCGGCCAGGGGCGATTCCATACCCCTCCCCCAGGCGCAGCGCCTGCGCGCCGTTGTCGGTAATCAGGCTGAGCGCATGTTCAATCTGTTCGGATTCTGTCAGCTGGCATACATGCAGTCCCGCATCAAGCACATTCATGAGGTTGCCTGAACCGAGCGGATACCATGGATCGGAGATCGAATCCTGCGCAAAGCACACGTTGAGCCCCGCAGCCAGCAGCTCCGGTACGCGCGTCACGCCGCGACGGCGTGGATATGCGTCCCCGCGGCCCTGCAAATGCAGGTTCTCCGTCGGGCATACCGCGAAATGTATGCCCGCGCGCTGCAGCAGGCCGAACAGGCGCGCGGTATATGCATTGTTGTAGGAGCCCATCGCACATGTATGGCTGGCCGTCGTCAGCTCCCCTATGCCATGCAGGTACGCCTGTGAAGCAAGCTCCTCCAAAAAGCGCGACTGCTCGTCATCCGTTTCATCGCAATGCACATCAACCATGCGGCCATATTTCATCGCCAGGCGAACTGCCCGGCGTACGGAGCGGATACCAAAGTCACGGGTAAATTCATAGTGTGGGATCGCGCCGACAACGTCAGCGCCCATCTCGAGCGCCTCCTCCACAAGACGGTCTCCGCCCGGATAGGCATACATCCCCTCCTGCGGAAAGGCAACAATCTGAATGGAGACGAAGTCCCGCAGCTCCTCCCGCAGCTCCAGCATAGCCCTTAGGCCCGTCAGCGCCGGATCTGTCACATCGACATGCGTGCGGATGTGCTGCACGCCGCTTAAAACCTGCTTTTTGACTGCTATGCGCGCGCGGCGCTTCATATCCTGTGCGCTCATGCCAGCCTTTGTCCGCGACCAGCGGGAAATTCCTTCAAACAGCGTGTCGCCCGCGCCCAGAGCGCCAGGTTCGCGCGCGGTATAGACATAATCGAGGTGTATATGAGGCTCGACATATGGCGGCAGCACCAGCCGCCCGCCAAGGTCGATGCGCGGTACCTGGGGATACGCCTGCGCCAGCGACGGCGCGATCTCTGCAAAAACGCCGCCGTCTATCAAAAGATCGACCGGACATATATCCGTGCGGCGCCGTATATTTGTAAATAAAAGCCTGTCCATGACTTGGGTTCCTCCTGTATGCGGCCGTGCCGCTCATTTCTGTTAAAAGCATAGCACAGGCAAAGAGGCCCGTCATTGTACGCATCGTACAAGCATTTATCAAGCTTTCAGACTTTTTGTACATTGTGAATATTTAGCATTCAATATATCCTTTATTTGTAGGATAAAAGTACAATTCATCTTTCGAACAAGGAGGATTCTTATGTACCCTTCGGTTGATATGGAAACGATGACCTGGCTGGAATACCGCGAAAAAACCGATTCTATCCTGATTCTGCCCGTCGGCGCGACCGAGCAGCATGGTCCGCATCTCCCCTTATGTGTTGACGTGCTGCTCGCGCGCGCGTTTGCCCGCTGTCTCGCGCAGAAAATAAATGGTATTGTTGCGCCAGCACTATCCTATGGGTATAAATCGAAGCCGCAAAGCGGCGGCGGACCACTTTTTCCCGGTACCATCGACTTGTCCGGAGCGACTCTCCAGCAGCTTGCGGCCGATTTAATCGGTGAATTCGTGCGCGACGGATTTACGAAAATTTTCATCATGAACGCCCACTTTGAAAACGATCCGTTTCTGATCGAAGCCATGGATCTCTGCGCCGCCGAATATGCGGGGCGCGTCACGCTTGTTTTGTCCAACTGGTGGGACCCAATGCCCGACGAGCTGATCGGCCGCCTGTTCGACGAGACGCCGTTTCCCGGATGGGCCGCCGAACACGCCGCCATTACGGAAACCTCCCTGATGCTTTATTTCGCGCCGGAGCTTGTCCATATGGACCGTATCGACGACAGCGCGGCGGCCGCGCCGTGCGCCTACCATCGCTATCCTGTAAAGCCCGGCTGTGTCCCCGCGTCGGGCGTTCTTGCGTCGGCGCGCTCGTCCAGCGCCGAAAAGGGGCGGCTGATCGTCGAATCGGTCCTGCCGCGCCTGTGTGATATTGTCCGGGATGCCTTCGCATAGCGTATGCGCCGGCCCAGGGACAAAAAAGGCCCGCGGCGGAACATTCCGCCGCGGGCCTCAGCGTGTCGAAAATTCGACACGCTGCTGGCGGGCAACCAGAAATTACTGCGGCTCGCCGGCTCGCCTTGTGCATCCGTTTTCCCGCCAGTACCACCCTTCCTCTTACAAAACCGCTCACAGAGCGGTTTTGCGCTTTGAGGTATTTTTGTCCGGCGCATGTCCGGACAAAAATAGATTCCTATGGAGACAGCGCATCGCTATGTCTGCCGGATTTTTTTGATAGCCTGAGGCCCGCGGCGGAACATTCCGCCGCGGGCCTTTTAGTGGTCTGCGATCTTTGTATACTGTTTTTACGCCAGAGCAGCCGTATTCAGAACGGTAACGCCCGTATCGACCGTGGAGCCGTCGCCCGCATCGGTGCCGTCGAGCGCCGCGACAGCGGCTTTGATGCCCTCATAACCCATGACATCCGGGTTCTGAGCCATCGTGCACAACAGGGAGCCGTCCTTGATGAGGCTCTGGATCATATCGGATTTATCGAAGCCAACGCCGATCACATCGCCGCCGTCCTCTTTGATGGCGTTGCCCGTACCAACGGTGCAGCCTTCATTCGTTCCGAAGATACCCACGCAGCCCTGCGCGATATAGTTGGTCGCGATATCCTTCGACTTAGCGGCGTCGCCTTCGCTGTACTGCGTCTCGGCAATTTCAAAGTTGGTGCCTTCAAATGCGGAACGGAAACCATTCTCACGGTCAACTGTGGAAGTGGTGGCCGCATTCGTGTTGATAATACCAATCTTGCCTTCAGTGACGCCCTTATCATTCAGAGCCTTGAGCATCTCCTCACCAGCGGTCCTGCCCGCGGCGGTGTTGTCAGTCGCAAAGGTCTTGACAGCCGGGTGATTCGCCGGCGAATCGACATAGACGATCTTGACGCCGGCGGCCTCGGCCTCCTTCAGGGCAGCCACGTCCGCGTCCGGACCGTTCGCAGCCAGCAGAATGGCCTGCGCGCCGTCAGCAACGGCATTGTTAATGCATTCAATCTGCTTTGCGTCATCTTTGACATCCGGCGCCGTCCACTTGTAGTCGACGTTGCCAAGCTCGGCAACCGCCTCCTGGCAGCCCTTGTCCATGTTGACCCAGTGCTGATCCATCTGGTCCATGGAGATCATATAGATCTTGTAGGCGTCGCCGGAAGCAGCCGGAGTGGACGCGGCCGGAGCTGTGTCAGAGGCTGCGGGGGCCGACTCAGCCGGAGCGGATGGCGAAGCGGGCGAGCTGCCGCCGCTACATGCGGTGAACGCTGTGGCGAACATGGCTGATGCCAGCAATGCTGCAAAAATTCTTTTCATTTCTGTTTTCCTCCTAAAGATATTTGTAAAAGCCTGTTTTGGCTTTTCAAACGCCAAATTTTAATCAACCAGCCGCCGTCCCGGCGTTCTCGCCCTTTTTGGCCTTGCGGCGGCGCGGTTTACCGCCGCGCAGGAACACATCAAGCAAAACGGAGAGGACGACGATCACGCCGATGAGGATATTGCGGATGGCCACCGGCGCGCCGATGAACTGAAGACCGTTCTGGAGCACGCCCCAGATCGCGGCGCCGATAACAGTGCCCAGCAGGATGCCTTGGCCGCCAAGCGGAGAAACGCCGCCGATAACCGACGCGGCAACCGCATACATTTCGTAAGTATTGCCCGCATCCATTGTACCCATACCGCTGGTGGCGCAGATAATCAGACCGACCACGCACGCGCAGAACGCGCTGACGAGATACGCCTTGTTTGTGGTGCTGATCACATTGACGCCGGAAAGCTTGGACGCCTCGACGTTGCTTCCGATTGCGTAGATATGGCGGCCGGTGCGGGTGCGGCTGAGAATGAAGTTAAACACAAGCCAGATCACAATGGCGATCCAGATGGTATTGTATAGCCCAAGCAGCTTGCCGTAATAGAAGAAATCGCGGAAACCGGCGGCAGCGTCGCCAATGGAGTCGGTGTTGTAGTTATTGTTGGCGATCTGCGCGATGCCGCGCGCGATCTGCATGGTGCCGAGCGTGGCGATGAAGGGCGGCAGCTTATAGCGCGCGACCAGCTCGCCGTTGACAAAACCGATCAGCAGGCAGCAGGCCAATGTAATCAGCGCCGCGACCCAGGGGTTGACGCCTTTGGTCATCATAGTGGCGGAAATCATACAGCTCATGCCGACGACGGAGCCAATTGACAGGTCGATGTTGCCCGTAATCAGGATGTACGACTGACCGATGCCGATAATCAGCGTCGGAGCGATCTGCCGCAGCAGGTTGCCCATGTTTTTGCCGGAGAAGAACGATGGGTTCATCGCGCCAAACACCAGGCACAGGATGATTAAACCGATTGTAACCGTGACCACCTGGCCCATGCCGCGGATGGCCATGATTCTGCGTATTGGGGATCTCTTTTCCATATCCAATGCTCCTTCGCTTCAAATTCAGGCCGGCCGCGAGCCGTCGATTTTGCTCTCGAACCGGGTGGCGTATTCCAGCACCTCGTTCTGTGTCGTCTCGCGCGGGTCAAGCTCGCCGGTGACGCGCCCGTCGCACATGACGATGATCCGGTCGGAGATACCCAGCACCTCCGGCATTTCCGAGGATACAAACAAAACGCCGATCCCCTGCTTTTTCAGCTCGTTCATCAGGTTGTAAATTTCCACCTTGGCTGCGACGTCGATGCCGCGCGTCGGCTCGTCGAAGATGACGACACGCGAATCGCGCGCCAGCCATTTGGCTACGACCACCTTCTGCTGGTTGCCGCCCGACAGGCCGCCCGCGTCCGTTTCGGCGCTTGCCATCTTGATGGACAGGTTGCCGCGTGCTTTCTCAACCATCTCGTGTTCTTTTTTGCGGTTGACAACCCCCAGAGAATTGCACAGGATATCCAGGTTTGGCAGCGCAATATTGTCGCTGATTGAAAGCTTGGTGCACAGCCCGTCCTTTTTGCGATCCTCCGGCGCAAGCACAATGCCCGCGCGGATGGCGTCCATGGGGCAATGAATTTTAACCTGTCTGCCGTCGAGGACAACCTCGCCGGAATCCTTTGGATCGACGCCGAACAGCGCGCGTGTCGTCTCCGTGCGTCCCGCTCCCATCAGGCCGGCGATGCCGACAATCTCGCCCTCATAGAGATCGAAGCTGACATCGCGGACCATGCGCCCCGCGTTCAGATGTTTGACCTCCAGAATCTTGCGTCCGCGCTCGCACTGCACACGCGGGAATTTTTCCTTGATCTCGCGGCCGACCATGTTGGCGATGATCTCATCCATCGAAAAATCAGCAAAATTGCCGCTGGTGATGAATTTGCCGTCGCGCATGATGGTGACGCGGTCGACGATATGCTGCAATTCCTCCAGGCGGTGGGAGATGTAAACGATTCCGCACCCCTCGTCGCGCAGCTTGTGGATGATGACGAACAAGTCGTCGATCTCCTTGGATGTCAGCGCCGAGGTCGGCTCGTCCATAATCAGGATGCGCGCATTTGTCGAAAGTGCCTTGGCGATCTCAACCATCTGCTGTTTGGAAACAGCCAGGTCGCCGACGACCGTTTCCGGGTCAATCTGAATGTTCATACGGCCAAGCACAGCCGCGGCCTCCTCATTCATCTGCCTGGAGGAGAGCACGCCTGCGTGCGTCTTTTCGCGCCCGAGGAAGATATTCTCCGCCACGGTCAGATGCTGGCACATGTTCAGCTCCTGGTGAATGATAGCGACGCCAAGCTCCTGCGCCTTTTTCGGCGTGAGATCTCCGATCTGCTGGCCAAAGATCGTGACCGTACCCTCGTCGCGTGTATAAACGCCGCTGAGGATTTTCATCAGTGTCGATTTACCCGCGCCGTTTTCGCCGAGCAGCGCCATAACCTCGCCGGAGCGCAGGTTGAAGGACACGTCGTCCAGGGCCTTGACGCCTGGAAAAAGCTTGCTGATGTGGGCGAGCTCAACAATTGTCTCCTGCATAAAATACACCCGCCTTTCTCTTTGCTACTGCTGAAAGTATAGCATCGAACAGGGCGGGCGGGCTAGGGGGCGATCTTTTGTTTTAGGGGGACATCCTTACGAACTTTCCGTCATTTTTCTACGATATGCAAAATTTCAACTCATTATTTTATATATTTCGCACAATTTCATCGTGTCCTATGCGGATCATAGCCTTCCTCCTTGCTCAAAGCGCAAAAGCCATCCCGATCGTATTCGCGCAGCAGCGCGCCGTTTTCCGCCACAAGCAGCCGGTCGGCGACCGACAGGCTGTCGGAAATATTGACCATCAAAAGCACCAGTGCAATTCCCCGCGCGCGCAGCAATTCCAGCAGGTCGATGATGTGGCGGCGCCGATACATATCCGCGCCGAAAAATGGCTGTACACAAAATACGACTGCAGGCCGGTACAGATGCATACGGTAATATACAAGATTGTAAAGCGTCCGGCGCGAAAGGCGCCGCACATCACGTTCATAAATATCCTCTCCGAACACGGACGCGTATTCGCGCGCAATGCTCGCGCGCGCCGCCCGGCCGCTCCAGAAAAACTTTCCCTTTCGGTCGGCCAGAAAGCAGAGATTGTCGAGCGCCGTCAAGCCTTCGAAGATCATTGTACGCGTCGGGTCAGCCTGGATGACGCCGACTGCCTGCGCGCGTGTGCCGTCGCCGCCCGAAAACGGGCGGCCGCCCATCACGAGCCGTCCGCTGCGCGGACGTAAACCGCCGCTCATCAGCCCGACAATGTCCTCCAGAATCGTGTTGCTGCGGTCAAGCAGGGCGACGCATTCGCCCGGCAGGACACGCATGGAAAAGCCATGCAGGTTTTCCGTAACGACACGGTCAAATTCCAATGCCGGAAGCCGGCGGGGACCGATCGGCTCCGGCTGCACGACAGAACGCGAAAAATCGAGTGAACGGCTCCAGATCGCCTCGTCGCTCGCATATGGATGACGCAGCGTCAACACAATGCGCCCATCCTCCATGCCCGCCACACGGTCACAGATGGTAAACGCCTCCTCGTGGTGCGCGCAGAGATAGAGAAACGACAGCCCGCGCGCAGCGCACAGGCGCATCAGCGCCTGAAAGCGCGCCAGGTCGGCCGTGCTGATAATGTTGCTGATATCGCGGATCACCACAAGCCGCGCGCCGCCAAGAACCGCTTTCAGAAGCTCGATCGCGCACCGTTCATAGCCGGAGAGCGCTGCGGCGGGCGTATCCGGCGCGACATCGATCCCAAGTTCTCTGGCATGGCGCCAATATTGCTCCCGCAGCGTCCTGCGGCTGATCAGATACTTTTTAAAGCCGCGGCGCAGCACAAAGAGGTTTTCCATCACTGAAAGATCACCCACCAACCGGCCGCGCCGCTCGATCACCGCGACCCGGTTGCGCGTCATCGGGCTTTTGCGGTAGCTGTTTACAAGCTGCTCATCGAAATAAACAGAGCCGTAATGCAGCGGCAGATTCTTCTGCACCAGCTCCACCAGCTCGTCCTCGCCGTGATCGCTCATACACAAAAGCCCAAGAATCTCCCCACAAAACAGGTGCAGGCTCAGATCGGTCAGGCATGCGCTGCCGTCAACAACGCGCGTCACATGGTCCATGCGCAGAACTTCTTCCCTCATGACAGCGCCCCCGCATCCCGGCTGTCGCGCGGCAGCGTGATTTCCACATCGGTCCCGACGCCCGGCGTGCTCTGAACGCACAGGCCGTATTCCTCGCCGAACAGCAGACGGATACGGTTTTGGACATTGACAAGCGCGATGCCTCCGCGCGCGGATCCGCTGTGCACATATTCGATGCCGTTTGCGGAAAGGCGCCCGCTGAGCGCGTCGAGCGTGCCGGCAGGCATTCCGACACCATCATCCGACACGGTGATCAACAGACGTTTTTTCGTCCCCTCAATTCGGATACACAGGTTTCCCCGCCCCACTTTGCGCTCGATGCCGTGGACGATGGAATTTTCAACGATCGGCTGGAGCGTCAGCTTCGGCAGTTTACAGGCGTAAAGCGCCGTGCGGTCCTGCTCGTCGCACTCGATCGACAGGTTCAGCCGTTCGCCGAATCGGTAACGCTGAATGATACAGTAATTTTCAATGTTCTGAAGCTCCTCCTCCAGCGTGACAAGGTTCTCAACATTCGAAATTGTATACCGGAAAAAGGTCGCAAGCGCCTCCGTCATCTCCGCCACATTGTCCATACCGGCCGCGAGCGCCTCGCCGCGTATCCCCTCAAGCGTGTTATAGAGAAAGTGCGGGTTGATCTGATTTTGCAGCGCCAAATACTGCGCCTGCCGCTTTGTCGCTCCGATCAGATCGTTCGTCGCAAGAAACTCACGCAGCTTTGCAAACGCCGCCGCGTGCGCGGGGCTGGCCGCGTACCGCTGCTCTGAAACGCCCTGAAGCGTGTAGCCGTCGGCAAACAGCTCCATCATGCGCTCTGTCTCAAGAAACGGCCGGTACACAAGCCAGTCGAGCGCATAGCCAATCAGCGCGAGCAGCCCCGCGCCCGCCAGCGCGATCCACAGCCCGCCGCGTCCGGCGCAGGCCGCTGCCAGCGCCGCGAGCAGCAGAATGCAGACGCCAAAAAACGCCGCAAAGGCACACCGGACCCGCAGCGACAGAAAACGCGTCTTATTTTTCATTTCGCACGCACCGCCGTTTCACGGTCCATGCCCCTTTCCAGGCTGGAAAGAGGCGCGGCCGTTCAAGAATACAGCTTGCGGAATTCGCCGGGCTTGAGCCCCGTCGCCTTCTTAAAGCTTTTTGTAAAATATTTTAAATCCGAATACCCTACGCGCACACAGACCTCCGCGACAGACAGGTTTGTTTCACGCAGCAGATCCTTAGCGCGGTTCATGCGCACCTCCGACAGGTATTCCAAAAAGTTCTGCCCCGTCTCCTTTTTAAACAGCGAGCTGAAATATGATCCGCTGAACCCCACGATATTGCTCACCCATTCGAGCGTAAGCGGGTCGGCGTAGTGCTCCTGGATATACTGTTTGGCTGTGCGGATTGGCCGCGTATCCGCCTGGCGCTTCTGCTCGCTTAAAGCCTGCATCGCTTCTGAAAGCATCCCACGCAGGCAGCACCAGACATCGTCCGCGCTGGCGCACAGGTCCGCGCGGCGCGCAAAACGTTCGCGCAGCGTATCGCCTCCTGGTACATCGTACTGCAAATTGCGCGCGAGCAGATACCAGGTCCCGCACGCTTCGGCCGTCAGACGCAAAAGCTCACCGCCCGTATAGCCTCCGGCGTTTTCCAGCCCAGCGCGCATCGCTTCGATCGCTTCGAGCGCCATCATGGGGTTTAACAGCTCCAGCGCCGTCTGCATTGAACGGCCAAACTCGGCAGCCAGAGCCGCGGCGGCCGGGCAACCGCTGTTTTCAGGCGCCGTAAGCAGACGGCCCGTCCCTTCCACAAGGCGCTGGTCGAGCGCCGCGCGCGCCTCATCCAGCGACGCGGCCAATCCGGCGGGCGACGGCTGCGCCCCGCCAATACCAAGCGTAAATTCGCCCGCTACAAAGCTGCGCTGCACCAGCAGCTCGTCAAGAGCCGCGCGCAAGCTGCGGCGCACAGCCGGAGCGTCGTCCGGACGGTAGTTGAGCACGCCCCACGCCCGGCTGCTCTGAAAACACAATTCAAACTCCGTGCAGCAGCCCTCAAGCGCCGCACGGAAAATCTGCGCCACCTTCTCCTCCACAACATCAAAACCTCCGGCGGAAAAAATCGCTTCGTCACAATCGACCTTGACGCCGAATATCTGAAAATTGCCCGGCTCCATATGATATCGGTACGCGCGGTTAAACGCCCCCAGCTCATCCGGCACGCGCGCGCCAGCCAGCAGGTCGCCGAACAGGCCGGAACGCAGCCGGTCCAGATCGCTTTGCAGGCGTAGGCGCATCTGCTCCTCGCGCGAAAGCTGCTCGGTCCGGCGCAGCCAGCGCCCGTGCATTTTTTCCAGCGTGGCGACCAGTTCGTCCTTTTTGATGGGCTTGAGCAGATAGTCGCCCGCGCCGTATTTGAGCGCGCTCTGCGCGTATTCAAAGTGGCGGTAGCCGCTGACGATGATAAATTCCAACACCGGGTCGAGCTGGCGGGCGCGGCGGATCAGTTCGATCCCATCGCAGCCGGGCATACGGATGTCGGTGATCATCAGGTCGGGACGGCGCGTTTCAATCAGCTCGAGCGCCTCCAGGCCGTTGTGCGCAACACCGACAATCTCCATATCCATGGCGGCCCAATCCACCAGCTTTTGAATCAGCAGGCAGACCTTCTCCTCATCGTCCGCGATGACAACTCTCATCATAGTCGCTCCCTCCGTCGGCGGCGCGTCAGTGCTCGAACAGCTCCGATTCCACCGCCGCACAAAGCAGGTGGTAAACGGCGATGTGATATTCCTGGATACGGTAGGTCTCGTGCTCCGGCATCACAAGGCATACGTCGCACAGCCGCGCCAATTCGCCGCCGTCACGCCCGGAAAGCCCAAGCGCCGCCACGCCCGCAGCGCGCGCCGCGATCACAGCAGCCGCCACATTCTTCGCGTTGCCCGACGTGCTGATGCCGATCAGCAGATCGCCGGGCCGGCCGTATCCAATCACCTGCTGCGCGTAGATCAAATCCGGGTCGACATCGTTCATAAATGCCGTCACAAGCGCGGGATGCGCCAGCAGTGCGATCGCCGGCAGCCCCTGTTGAAGCTTCTCTGCAATCTGCGCGCCGCGTTCGCCGCCTGCTTTCACAAATGCATCTTTCTGTTCGTCCGTCAGCGGGCGCCGGAGCAAAAAGCCCTTCATCAGTTCGCCGGCGATGTGATCACAGTCGGCGCAGCTTCCGCCGTTGCCGCACAGCAGCAGCTTGCCACCCGCCCGGTAGGTTGTTAAAATCATCTCATACGCCTTTAAAATCGTGTCCCTATCCGGCGCGAGCGCGGGCCAGCGGTCAAAAAAACTGTCAAACATCTCCTGTGTGCGCTGCTTCATTCCATAATACCCCCTTCGGTTGTCTCCAAATGGTATGATGCGACCGTCAGCGCGGCCAGATCACCCACGGATTCGGTCAGCCCGGCCGGTACAACCTCGCAGGCCGCGCGCGCGGCGGGCAGCGTTTCGCGCTCGATCACGGCGCGCGCGGCCGGCCACAGCTCGTTTTGCGACCGCGCAAAGATACTGCCGATCACAATCCGCTCCGGATTGAGCAGGTCGATGAGAATTGAAAGCCCCTGCCCGAGCCGCCGCCCACAGGCTGCCATAATCGCAAGCGCCAGCTCGTCACCCGCCTCGGCGGCGCGCCCCACCTTCGCGGCGGTCAGCGTGGGAAGCTCGGACAGCGTGGGACACAGCGGCGGCTTTTCGCCGCGCTGGAGGCGTTCGCGCGCCATGGTTTCGGCAAGCTGCGCGATACCGCCGCCGCTGCAAAAGCCCTCAAACGAACCGGATTTGCCATAGCCGGCCGGACCGCAGTCCGCCAGCCGGATATGTCCGGCCTCGCCGGCCATGTCGCTCGCGCCCTCATAAAGCCGGCCGTCCAAAATCAGCCCCGCGCCAAGCCCTGTGCCGAACGTCAGAAAGATCATGCTGCGGCAGCCGCGTCCCGCTCCGAGCTTCCACTCAGCCAGCGCGCAGGCGTTCGCGTCGTTGCAAAGGCGCGCCGGGACGCCGAGCGCCTTTGATACATAGGCCGCCGCTGGGATTTCATCCCATCCCACAAGGTTTGGAGGGGAAAGGATCTCTCCGCGCCGGCTGTCAAGCGGCCCGCCGCAGCTGATACCCGCGGCGGACGGCCGCTGCGGCGCGCGGACCATGCACTCCTGCGCGTCCGCACAAAGCTCCGCCAACAGCTCCAAAGGCGCGCGGCCGGCCGTTGGGCGGCTTTCGCAGCGGTGCAAAAGCCGTACCCCACCGTCCGCCGCGCGCTCACCAAGCGAGACGGCGCATTTTGTCCCGCCGATATCGATGCCGATCAAATACATGACGATCCCTCCCATACTCCTACACACGTAACCCAAGCCACTGTTTGAGCGCGTCAAGACAGGTAAAATCGCCGATCAGCGCATCCGCGCCCGCTTTGACAAGGCGCTCGCGCTTGACGGGATTGACCCCGCGCAGCGCCGTCTCATCCGTGGCCGCGCCGAGCGCATACGCGCCGCACGCCGCGCCGAGCGCAATTTCTACCTTGCCGTCGCCGACCACAAGCAGCCGGTCGCCCGCCAGCTTCTTTTCCTCAAGCAGCAGCCTGAGCACCGCCTCTTTCGAGCAGGCGGCGGCGCGCTCCGGCGCGCCGCGAATTTCGGAAAAACAGTCCGCGACGCCGAGGATGCCCGCCTCGCGCAGCACGTCGCGATGATCGGTGCCGCTGGCGAGATAAACGTCGACGCCCGCCTCCCGCAGCGTATGCAGAAAATCGACTGCGCCCGCGATCAGATATTGCTCCGGGCGGTCCTCGCCGCTCTCAAGCCGCTGTATGCGTTCGCCCACGCGCTGCATCAGGCGGCGGTTGTATTCATCCTTATACCACCATTCGTCGCGTCCGGGCGCGCCGCCATTGGCCGCGACGGCCTGTTCGGCGAGCCAGCGCATCTGATAGACCGTCTGGATGCCGGTCGACTGGTCGATATATTCGTCAACCCTGCGCCGCAGCGCGTCGTCAACTTGTCCGCCGCCGATGTATTCCAACATCATCGGCCGCATGACCTCCTCCCATCCGCAGCGCAGCGTGGAAAAGGTCCCGTCGAAATCAAAAATTGCGGCGCGTATACGGCCGCCCGGCAGACGATCCGGATGCAGGATTTCAAGTCCGTTTTTGCTGTTGTTCACCGGCTGTTCTCCTCAAATTTCTGTATAATTTCCGCAGGCGACGCGGTTCCGGTCGTCCCGATCTTTTTAACCGTCACGCCGGATGCAAGATTGGCAAACGCGAGCGCCTCCCCGCCGGCAGCTCCGACAGCGCGCGCCGCACAGAACGCCGACAAAAACGTATCCCCCGCCCCGACGATATCGACCGGCGGCTTCTGCGGGCGCGTCGGCGCGAAGGCAAGCCCTTCGCCGCTGCTGTACCACAGCGCGCCCACCTCGCCGAGCGTGACGATCACCGGACGGCCCGTGCGCTCGGAAAGCGCCTTTGCGATTTCGCCGTATTCCTCCGGCGCCGGCGTATCAGACGGCGCGCGCCCAACGGCCAGCGCCGCTTCGACCTCGTTCGGCTTGAGAATCACGCCGGTGTAAAGCGCGGCGTTCTCGCGGCTGTCGACGATCACAGGCATACGCCCTCCGATCTCGGCCAGGCGCGCGCGCACGCGTCCGGTCAGCACGCCGTGGCGGTACTGGTCGCACACCGCGATAATGTCGCAGCGTTCGGCCGCTTCGTCGAGCGCCGCGAGCACCCGTTCCTCATCGTCGGCGGAGACCGGCTCAAAGTTCTCAAAGTCGATGCGCGGATCCTCATACACCGTCTTGGAGATGCCCGCGCGCAGAGGCTTGCAGTAACATGGCGTCACGCGGCCCTGGCTGACGATGAGACGGCCTGTGTCGACGCCCCGTTTTGCAAAGCAGTCGCGCAGCAGAAAACCGCGCCAGTCGTCCCCGATGACCGAAACCACCGTCAGCTCCCCGACGCCGAGCGCCCGCAGGTTGCAGGCCACGTTGCCGCCGCCGCCCGGCGAAGCCGTCTCGCCGACGACCGGCAGCGGGAAATGCGGCGTCTCGCGCGACAGGCGCGACAGGCGCATATCCGCCCGCCAGTACAGGTCGAGGCAGACGTCGCCGATCATACAGACGCGCGCGTTTTGTATATCCCCGGCGAGCGCGCGCACGCGCGCCCCGTCAAGCTCCACCCGCTTCATGACGCGCGCCCCTCAATCAAGACGGGCCAGACGCCGGTACAGGGACGGGATCGTCTCAAGATGGTTGCCGTAGATGTAAAGACCCGTGCCGCCGCCGGAGGTCGGACGGTTGATAACATTCTTGCGCGGACGGTAATAATAATCGTACTTATCTTTTCCTATATCGGTACGATAATCGCCCATCGGCAGAATATCAAAATTGGCCGTTGTAATCTGAAAGGTCGGATAACCCTGGTTGCGCGCAATGGACAGCGCCTTCAAAAACACCTCCGCGCCGGTGACGGCCGAACCGATGTTCATATGCACGCCGCCGTCAAGTGTCGATATCGAATGGCAGAAGTACGCGAAATCGACGCCGCTCGTGCGCCCGATCGCGCCGAAATCGGCATATGGATGCTGATGGATGATGTCGGTGCCGATCGTGACATGATATGTCACCGGCACGCCCATCTGAAAGGCGCGGTAGAGCACACAGTCCTGCTTATTCGGAAAACGCTCCGGATGCCCGTCGATATAAGCGGCTAAACTCTGTCCATAACCATAGCCGCACGCGTCGCCCTCACGAATCGCCTCGTTCATCCAGCGCCCGGTTTCCTCCCACATGCCGAAGCTGCCGTCCTCAATCGCAGTAGGCACATGCTCCGACGTGCCGCCCAGGTACGCCAGCTCAAAATCGTGGATGCTGCCGGCGCCGTTGCTGGCCAGGTGGGTGATATAGCCGTTTTCCATCAGCCGGATCAGATACCGCGATAGGCCGCACTTGATCACATGCGCGCCGATAAAGCAGGTGATTGTGCGTTTTTCATCGCGCGCCTTTTTAAGCTTTTCGACCAGCACGTCAAACTCCGGGCTTGTGAACAGCGGACCCTGCTCCTGCCCCGGCACAGCCATGTTGTCGATGCGCACCAGATTGTGGCGGTCGTGCGCGGAAAAGGTTTTTGTCTTTGTGAAATCAATTTTGTCAGGCTGGAACATCTGCGAAACGCCTCCCTGGGACTGTGGTCCCGCCAATTTTTAAAACGACTTTACAAATTGCTTTTTTCATATTATAATAAAGCCACCCAAAAAAGTCAAGGAGGCGCATTAAAAATGCCCCAGACCGTCAAAGGCGGAAACGCCCAGGACATGAAAACGCGCAACCGTCTGCTTGTGCTGCAAATGCTCTGTACATGCGGTCCGCTTTCGCGGGGGGAAATCGCCGGGCGGGCAGGGCTTTCAAAGATGACAGCTACCAACATCATCTCCGACCTGGAGGCAGCCGGCCTGATCGCCGAGGAGAAGGGCGAATCGGCGGGCGCGGGCCGCAGGCCCGGGCTGATACGGCTTTCGCCCGCGTCGCCGCTCGTCTGTGGGATCACGATCGGCCGGCGGCGGTGCGAAGCAGTCCTCGCCGATCTGTCCGCGCAAATCGTCGCGCGGGAATCAGCCTGCTATGACAACGCGCTTGACGGGCCCCGGCTTTCAGAGCTGCTCGCGCGCCTGTGCAGCCGCCTGCTGGGGCGGGCCGGCCGGCCTGTCACCGGCATTGGAGCCGCAGCGCTCGGCCCGCTCAACGCGCGCGCCGGTACGCTGCTTTGCCCGCCCAATTTCTACGGTATCGAACATCTGCCCGTGCGCGCCATCCTTTCGGAGGCGTCCGGCCTGCCCTGCGTGCTGCTGCACGACGTTTCAGCCGCCGCGCTCGCGGAACAGCTCTATGGGGCGGGGCGGGCGTTTGAGAGCTTTTTTTACCTGCAAATCCGCGACGGCATCGGTGCGGGCATGGTCCTCGACGGCGAGCTGTTCGACGGCGTGGCCGGACTGAGCGGCGAACTTGGACATGTTTCCATCAATTTTGAGGGACCGAAGTGCGCCTGCGGCGGCCGCGGCTGCCTGGAGTGTTATGCCAGCGAGCGGGCGCTGCTCGCTTACGCGCATGAATATGCCGCCCAAACCGGCGGCGCTGCGCCCGAAAACTGGTCCGACGCCATCCGTGCCGCAGGCGCGGGCGACGCAGCCTGTGCCGCCGCGTTGGAACGATACTGCGGCTACGTGGCCGCCGCGCTTTCCAACGCGTTATGTCTCGTCGATGTGCACCGCGTCTTTGTCGGCTATGACGGGGACGAAAACGGCCTGCTGGAGCGCCTGCTCGAACAGCGTGTCAATGAGCGCCTGCAAATCGCCGGCTGCCGGCGGATCACCGTACAGCGCAGCTCATTTGGGAGCGAGGCCTCCATTTACGGAGCGGCGGCGCTTGCCGCGCGGCACGTGTTCGACGGAACGTTCCCGCTGCCACAGCGTGTCTAAGCCCCCTGTAATACGTGGCGCGCCCCGCAAAAAAGCGGGGCGCGCCACGTTGTTTATCTGCCCGCCTGCGCCGCCAGCATGGCGGCGCCGATCAAGCCGGCCTTATAGCCGAGCGTACACGCCTCAATACGGGCGGACGGCGCGCCTTCGCCGCCGAACACCTGTGGATAAACGCGCGCGCGCAGCGGCCTGAACAATCCCTCACCCTCCTTGGCGATACCGCCGCCAAGGCTGACAACCTCGGGCTGAAAGATATTGATGATATTGGCCACACCGCAGGCAAGCGCGTCGATATAGTCGTCTACAACCGCCTGTCCGGCAGCGTCGCCGGCCTTGGCCGCGTCGAACGCGGTGCGCCCCGTAACGCCCTCTCGCGCCAATTTTGCAAGCAGGCTTTCCGGATGGGTCTGCGCAGCCTCTCGCGTGCTTGTGATCAGCCCCGTCGCTGAGGCATACGCCTCCAGACAGCCGCGCCGTCCGCAGGTGCACAGCCGTCCGTTGCGTTCAATCACCATATGTCCCACTTCACTGGCAGCGAAGTTAGAGCCGGTTAAGATTTCTCCGTCGAGCACAACGCCCGAGCCGACGCCCGTGCCGAGCGTCACAACGACGGCGCTCTTTGTTCCCCGCGCGCTGCCCGCGCAGTATTCGCCGAGCGCGGCGACATTCGCGTCGTTCCCCATAGCTGCGCGCAGCCCCAGGTGATCCATCAGCCGTGTGCGCACCGGATAGTCACGCCAGTCGAGATTGTTGGAATACTCCACCACGCCCGTCTGTGGATTGACTGTCCCAGGGCACCCAACGCCAAGCCCGTCCATCTGCTCCAGCGTCAGGCCCGCTTCATCGAGCGCGGTGCGCACAGCCGCCGCAATATCCGCGCAGACCTCATCCGCACTGCGCGGCAAAGCTGTCGGCAGGCTGCCTTCGCCCAAAATCGCACAGCCGCCGTCCACAACGGCCGCCTTGATATTTGTTCCGCCTAAATCAACCCCGATATAATACATATCGTCCCCTCCGTGCCAACTTTTCAAACAGTCATATGGTTGTCAAAAGGAGCGTGCCCGCTCCGTCAAGCGCAAATTCCGGCGCATCAGCCGGGATGAAAGCGCTGCTTCCCTTTTTAAGCGCAAGCGTCTCGTTCCCACAGCAAAGCGACGCCACGCCGTCCAGGCACAGGACAGACACAAACGACGCGCCGCCCGGCGTGTACGAATAGCGTCCCGCAAGCTTGAGCGTATCCGCGGTAAAGTAGGCGCAGCCAGCCAGCCGGCGCAGCGTACCGCCGGCGACCGGACGCGGCGGCACGGCGCCCGGCGCGTCCTGACTGGCGGGCGCAAGGCACGCGACCTGCATCGCCTTATCGATGTGCAGCGGGCGGGGCTTTCCGTCCGCGCCGACGCGGCCGAAATCATAAACACGATAGGTCGTATTTGAGTTTTCCTGAATCTCCGCCAGCAGAATGCCCGCCCCAATGGCATGGACCGTCCCGGCGGCGATAAAGAAGACATCCCCCGGGTGAACTGGGGCCTTGTGCAGCACTTCGGTGATGGTATTGCTGGCTATGCGCCGGCGCGCCTCATCGGCTGAAATCTCCCGCTCAAAGCCAAAATACAGGAACGCGCCCGGCTCGCAGTCGAGGATATACCACATTTCCGTCTTGCCGCGTTCCCCCTCCACGCGCATACCGTACACATCATCGGGATGCACCTGCACTGAAAGGTTCTGCGCGGCGTCGATGAGTTTCACCATCACTGGGAAATCACCGGCCGGGCAGCGGCTTCCAAGAGCGGCGGGGTTGTCCTTTATAAATGCGGAAAACCGCGTCCCGGCCAACGGACCGGAGGCGATCACCGCATCGCCGTCCGGATGCGCCGACAGCTCCCAGCTCTCGGCCAGCGGCGCGGGGCCGTCCTTCCCGAATTGGTCGCGCAGCTTCACGCCGCCCCAAATATAATCCTTAAACGCCGGATTGAGCAAAAACGGCAGCATCAACAAAACCTCCTTATTGCCTGCTGTCGCTTTCAGCCGCAGGCTCCCCTTTAAAATCCTGTTCTCATCCTATCCGATTTGTGAGATAAAGTCAACAAAATTCCATCCAATTACTTCCTATTGTAAGATTTGTACAAAAAATGAGCCTCCTTGCAGGAGGCCCATTTTTAGAACCTGTATTCACAGCCAGAGGATGCTGGGCAGGCGAGGCGTTTTGTACCTGATCAAGGCGAATTTTTGCAGGCGGGCTGTCGTCCGGCAAGAAAATTTAACGTGGAGCGGGGGCAAAAGGCCCGCCTGGACAGCGTGTGGCGACTGTGAATACAGGTTCTTAGCTTGCCTGTTCGAGCCGGTCCGTAATATACCGTTCGACATCCTCGCGCGCAATTCCCAAAACGACCGCAAATTCGCCGTAAAGCAGATCCTCGGCGCGCTTCCTATACCGCTGGTCAAGCTGCGCCGGCTTTTTTCCGTTTTTCTGGCAGACCGCATTTTTGCTGTGGACCATCTTGATAAGCTGTACAAGCGTCTCACACTGATGCGTGTCAAAGCACGCGCGGTAACTGTCGGATAAAACGCGCTGATTGCGCCCATCGTATATCTCCCCCCTGATGGAGGGAATTTTCGCAATCAGCTCCTCGGCGGCCTGTCTTGTCAGAATGGGACGCGTAAACACCGGCGTGTCAATCGGTGCATAAATCACGCCCGCCTGATAAACGGGCGCAAGCGTATAATACAGCTTGTTGCCGTCAGCGCCTTTGATATGGTCCGGGTGGCCGACCTGTTCCACACGGCATACGCCTGTGTTCCCATAAATAATCATATCCCCTTCTTGAAACATCACATCACCGTTCCTTTACCCATCAGATTCCTATATCTTCTATTTATATTTTATCACTTTTTAACAAGCTTTAGCAAACTTTTTTCTGTAAACCCAATAATATTGTTTATTTTGCGCATGAATATCGCAGAAGGTTTTTGCATATTTTGTCCATATCTATCACCAACAAAGCCGCCCGCGCCGCAAAAGCGGCGCGGGCGGCTCACAGTGTCCGGGCAAAGCCTCAGTGATAGACGCCCTGCGCGATCTGCATCACATACCGTTCCCCGATGGAATCGGTGATATCAAGAAAAACCGGCTCCCCGGTTGCCAGGAATCCGACATGCTCCATCCGCAGAATCGGTGTAGAAACGCTGATATGCAGCCGCCGCGCGGTATCTTCATCCGTCAGCGTTGCAGTAACGAAGCTCTCGCCGTGATGAAGCGGTACGCCGAGCTTTTCGGTGAGCATGGCGATCAGCGACATCTCCAGCATCCCGGCTTGAAGGGTCGGTACATAAGCGTGGTTGATATATGCCGTACAGTGGGAAATCGGCTCCTGATCCGCCAGACGCACGCGGGAAAGACTCCATACGGGCGCGCCAAGCTCAAGCCGCAGATGTTTTGCGACCTTTTCATCAGCCGGAACGAGCGCGAGCCGGATATCCCGTATGCCCGGCACCAGCCCGGAAACAAGCAGCTGATCTGTAAAGCTTTTGATCACCGCGGAGGAATGATCGAGCGCGACGCCGCTTTTAAACGTTCCGCGTCCCTGTATTTTAGTCAGCAGCCCCTCGTTGACCAAGGCTGTAATCGCCTGACGGACAGTGCCGCGGCTCACATCGTACTTGACGGCGAGCTGCTGCTCCGTCTCGATCTGCTCCCCATAGGCCATATCCTTGATCTCTTGGCGCAGATCCTCCATTATTTGATGATATAAGGAGATACCTGCAACTTTTTTCAGAGCACTCATTTTTTCACCCGGATCGTGGCAATTTGAAAGCGCAGGTCCCCGCCGCAGCGGGCAAGGACCTGCTGATTCCTGTTTTCATAATACACATTCATCCGAAATCTGTCAACAGATGAACCCATGATTTTCCATATTTTTACTTATGAAGCGGTTCCGCGGAAATTTCAATTTTACCAGCTATGATATCGTCATACGCCGCTTTGATCTTAGCCTTGGCGTCGCTGCTCAGTGGGGAATTGTCAAGATACTCAAAATTGCAGACGCCTTCAGAAATACCGTAATCGACGCGCTGCCCGCCCTGGAAATTGCCGGCGATCGCATCCTCGATAAACTGGATTACCATCAAATCAAAGAAATTGACCGCGCTTCCCAGCTCCAGGTCGCCAAGCACATCCTGATAATGTATATCCCACGCGACAAACGGGACGCCCTTTTCGGCCGCCGCCTGCGCGCCGCCCACGCCTGTGCCGCCTGCCGCCGCCGCGATCACGTCGCAGCCCTCGTTTACCAGCATCAGACCAAGCTCCTTGCCCTTGGTGGGATCGGTCCATGTGTTCGCATAGGCGACCATATCCTCTATATCCGGATTGACGCTGCGCATGCCCTGCTGCCAGCCGGCAACGATTCCATTGATGACCGGTTCATCGGCGCCCGCGACAATTCCAACCTTGCCGGCCTTTGTCGTGCAGGCCGCCGCCACACCCGCCAGATATCCTGTCTCGGTGCGGTTAAGGCCGAACTCCTGGATATTCGGATAGCTTCCGATGTCCGCGATCACGCCGTCCAGGCTGCCGAACAGGATATCAGGGAACTCGCCCGCCACAGTGGTCGTCGCGTCCGCCATGCTCGAATAGGTTGTAATGATGATGTCATATCCGGCCTGCGCCAGCGCGCGCGTCTTTGGCTCATATTCGCTTGACTGCGTCGCCTCGACGACCTTGACCTCGACATTCGGATGCTCCTTCTGGTAATCGCCCAGCCCCGCCACGAGATTCTGAAGCCATTCGGCTTCATCAATCGCCATGTCGGAAACGAGCGCGACCTGCCATGTCTTTTCCGCCGTATCCGCGCCCGGGGCGGCGGGCGCATCCGTCGCCTGTGAAGCAGAAGCGGGCGTATCCTCCGTTTGCTTGCCGCCGCATCCCGTCAGCGGAGCTGCGGCGAGGGTCAGCGCCAGTGCGAGGGCCGTCCATTTGAAATACGTTTTCATTGCTCTTTCTCCTTTATCATTTATTCATGCGTTCCGGAGCCTTTTCCGGAATCCATAACAATCAGCTTTTTTTCTGCGGAACGCCTGCGCGTTTTGCGCACAACGCTTCGCAGAATGAGCGGCACAATCACTACGGCCAGCGCCAGCACATACGGCAGCATTGATAAAATCTGCACCGGATAGCCGCGGCCCGAAAGGGTCAGAACCATCGCATCGGAAAAGCCGAACATCAAGCAGGCCAGCAGCGACAGCACCGGTTCCGAGCCTGTGAGCACAAGCACCGCAATCGCGGTAAAGCCGCGCCCATCCGTCATGCCGACGTTGAACATGTTCAGCGACAGGGCCAGCTGCGCACCGGCCAGCCCGCAGAATACGCCGTTGAGCGCCACGGCGAAATAGCGGATGCGCCGCACACCAATGCCGGCTGAAGCGGCTGCGTCGGCGTTGCGGCCGATCGCGCGGATCGAAAGTCCCAGGCTGGTCCGGTACAAAAACACATGGACGGCAAACGGCAGAACCAGCGCCAGATAAACAAGGATGGAATGGTCGTTTAAAATCGGGCCGACAACCGGAACCTGTTCAAGCAATCCAAAATGCAGCGTGGGCAGCGCCAGCTCGGACGGCAGGATAAACCGTCCGCTCATCCCGAAAATCGGCACAAGCAGATACCGCGTCATTCCGGTAGCTATGGTGGTACATGCCAGCGCGCAGATGATCGGGTCTACATCGAGCTCAAAAACGAACAGCGCATAAATCAGCGCGATCAGCAGCGTCACAAGCACGGCAAAGAGGATGCCGCCAGCCACGCTCTGCGTCATATAAGTACCGACAACTGCCGCAAAGCAACCAAACAGCGTAAAGCCCTCCAGCGCGAGATTAAAGATGTCGACCTTGATGGAAAACAGGCCGCCCAGGCAGATCAGGATGACAGGCGCCGCCAGACGCACAGACAGGTTTAAAAGCTGTTCGATGTTCATCATACGGCTTTTACCCCCTTTTTGCGCGATTGCAGCAGGTAGCGCAGGATATTGATGGTAGCAAACAGCATGACAAAGCCCTTGACCACCTGCACCATCTCGGCCTGTACGCTCGTTTCAACCGAAAGCGTCACCGCGCCGCTTTGCAGCGCGCCGAGAATCAGCGAGCCGAAGATGATGCCGGCTGTCGAATCCTTGCCGATCAACGCGGCGGTCATGCCGTTAAAGCCCATATCGGCCGCGAAATTGTTATAGACCTTGTGATAGACGCCCATGACCTCGCCGGCCGCTGTCAAGCCGGAAAATATACCGCCGATCAATGCAACCACGAGCACGATTTTAATCGTGCGCACGCCGCACGCCTGCGCAAAGCGCGCGTTGTGACCAATCATACGCAGCTCATAGCCCGGCACGGTGCCGCGGATGCTCAGGGCGTAAACGGCGATGAGCACGGCCACGGCGATCAGGATGAATGTTGTGTTGAGCGACGGCTCCAGATTGACCGACATCGGCACGGTTGTATCGGCCTTTGCAATCGGGCCGTTGTTCAGCAGATAATCGGTCAGCAGCAGGATAATGTAGTTCATCAAAATCGCGATCACAACCTCGTTGACGCCGAACATGAATTTGAATACGGCCGGCAGCAGGGAAACCAGACCGCCGAACAGCGCGCCCGCCGCGAGCATGACAACCGCCTGCACCCAGATGGGCGCGGTTGGGATCGCCTGTGGGACGAACGCAACGCCGAGCGCAGCGAAATACATCTGTCCCTCCTGGCCGATATTGAAGTAGCCGCACCGGTTGCAGATGGAAAAGGACAACGCCAGCAGGATAATCGGCAGCGTATAACGCACCGTATTTTTAAAGCCGGACCAGCTTCCGAACGCACCCTTGGCAAGCGCCTGATACGCTTCAATCGGATTGCCCCCCGAGGCGAGTACCACAAGCCCCGCCACTACGAACGCGACCAGCACCGCCAGTATGGGCGAAAAACTTCCGGCCATCTTTTTGAGCGGCTGCATCGTATCTTTTCTGAGCGCCTGTATACCATCCATTTAATCTTCCCCCTTTCGTGCGCCGGCGGCGCCGCCCATCATCAGACCGATCTCCGCCTCGGTAGCGGCGGGGATGTCTGTGACAATGCCGGAGCAGGCGCCTTCATAAAGAATGAGCATCCGGTCGCTCAAACTCATCAACTCCTCCAGATCGGCCGATACCAGCAAAATGGCTGTCCCGCGCCGCTTCTGTTCCAACAGATGTTCGCGTACAAAGTTGATCGCTCCGATATCAAGCCCGCGCGTTGGCTGCGCCGCGATCAGCAGACGCGGGCTGCGGCTGATCTCGCGGGCCAGCACGATTTTTTGCATATTGCCGCCCGAAAGCGCCCGCACCGGTTTGCCCGGCGCAAGGCCGCGGATATCGAACGCCTCGGCCATCCGTTCGGTATATTCAGCGACAGCCTTGCCGTGCAGAATACCGTGCTTTGAAAACGGCGGCTGCCCTGCGGCGCCGCAGATCAGGTTTTCGCCCGCGCCGGCCAGCAGAGCCAGGCCTGTCGTCATGCGGTCCTCTGATATGTAGCCGACGCCCTTGGCGCGGCGCTGCCGGATCGGCAGGCGCGTGATATCCTCGCCGCCGAGCGTGATCGAACCGCCCGACAGGCGGTACATGCCGATGAGCAGATTGATCAGTTCTGTCTGCCCATTGCCCTCCACGCCGCCGATTCCGAGGATTTCACCAGCGCGCGCCTCAAATGAAAGGCCACGCACCCGCGCAATCCCGCTGCCGTCGATATACCACAAATTCTTACAGACGCAGACAGGCTCCCCCGCGCCGCCGCGCTCACCGTTTTGAATGAGTCCGACATCCTGACGGCCGATCATCGCCCGCGCCACGTCCGTTTCGTCCGCCTCCCCGCGGTCGAAGCGCGCCACCACACGCCCGCGGCGCATCACGGTGATGCGATCGGCCACGCGGATGACCTCGCGCAGCTTGTGAGAGATAAACACGATGGATGCGCCGTCTTTTTTCAGTTCGTCAATGATCGCAAACAGCTCGTCCGATTCCTGCGGCGTCAATACGGCGGTCGGTTCGTCGAGGATGAGTACGCGCGCGCCAAGGTAAAGCGCCTTTATAATCTCGATCTTCTGCCGCTCGCCGACACAAAGGCTGTCGATCGGCGCGTCTGGGGAAACCTTCTGCATTCCGAACCGCGTGAGAAGTGCGCGGATCTTTGCGCGCGCCGCCCTGTAGTCGACAAATCCGGCGGCTGCCGGCGCATGCCCGAGGATGATATTTTCTGTAATGCTCATGCGGTCGATCTGCATAAAGTTCTGGTGCACCATGCCGATGCCGCGTTTAAGTGCGCCCGCCACGCCGTAGGCGCACGGTTGCGCGTCGATCAGTATGCGGCCCTCGTCCGGCGCGTACTGACCGTAAAGAATGCGCATCAGCGTTGTTTTGCCCGCGCCGTTTTCCCCCACAAGCGCATGCGTTTCCCCTTGGTTGAGTGTGAAATCGATCCCTTCGTTGGCGGTGAGCGCCCCGAATCGCTTTGTGATTGATTCCATCTGGACAATTGGATCCATGTCGCAGCCTCCTTTGCTGGGCGTCAGGGCGTCGCCCTAAAAAGATTTAAAGATTTAGTTGTCTATATCTTTTTGCATAGAATAGCATGTTGATTACACCACTGTCAACAGTTTTTTTCGCAAAACAAATTTGATTTTTATTTAAAAATGCATCCAAATGTATGAAACCATGCGCTTACATCCGGTTAAACCGACAAAATTGTTGTGCGGATTGCACGGATAGTTAGATAAAACTTTGGTGAAAGTGGGGAAAATAGTTTAAATTCGCATTTATGTATATACAACTATACAAATCTGTGTTATCATAACGCCAGCAACAGGCGGTGTAACCGCCAAAAATTGAATGCAAAGAAGGGATTCCCATGACAATGCCAAACCAGGAATCGCTTTGGATGGATTATCAGGAACTTTTGGAGATGATACAGCGGCGCGCTTTTTCATTGCGTATCCGCAAATACCGCGATCTCTCCATTCTGCGCCTGCTTGGCGATATCAGCCTCGTTGTCGCCTGTGATTCCAACGCTTCCAACGGCGAAAAGCCCAACGACACCCATCAGAATTCTTATGAGGAGACGGCGGTCAGCGCGCTGAAGGTCCCGCTCATGGAGGTGCTCGCCACAGGCGCGGCGCCCATTGTCATCGCGGACAATCTGTGTGTGGAAATGGATCCGAGCGGGCGGCGGATCATTGCGGCCATGCAGGAGGAGCTGCGCGGCTGCGGCCTGTATGACACCGTCTCCTTCACCGGAAGTACAGAGGACAACATGCGCACGCTTCAGACCGGCATCGGCGTGACGGTCATCGGTCTTGTCAGCAGCGCGGCGCTGCGCCTGGGCCGCACACAGCGCGGCGACGCCGTCTATTGTGTCGGCGTGCCGCAGAGCGGCGTTGTGGAACGGTACAGCGAACACGACCCCACGGTCGCCAAGATCTCCACGGTCACACGCCTGTGCACCCTCGATTATATCCATGAAATCCTGCCGGTCGGCTCGAAGGGCGCGGCCTATGAAGCCGGCCAGCTTGCCGAATGTGTCGGCTGCGCTTTTCTCCCGGATACACAGCCTGCAATTGACCTGGCCACATCGGCCGGTTCCTGTACGGCTGTGCTTGTCAGCCTGCCTGCGCAGGCGGGTGGCCATCTGGCCGCCGATATAGGCCTCCCCTGTTTTCCCATCGGCCGGATTCAATAATCGTTATTTTATATAAGGAGCGTTTGCAATGCTACAGGATATTCAATTCAAATCGGCGCAGCATGTGATTGACGAGGTGCGCAACATGAACGTCAAGGGAGGCAGCCCCTTCGGCCGCGCAGCGGCCTGGGCATACAGCCTCGCCTGCACACAGGAGCAGTTCGCCAGCCGCGCGGAGCTGACCGCGCGCTTCGACGATATTTCCAACCAGCTGCTTGCCCTAAAGCCGACCATGGCCACCATCTACAATACAAAGTCGCTCGTCTATAAAAAACTGGATTCTTTCCCGAATGAAACGCCGCTCGACATCATTACATGTAAAATCGACGCGCTCTGTCAACGCATCATTCATTATTCTCTGGACTCCGTCAACCGTCTGGGTGAAAACGGCGCCAATTTGATCCGCGACGGCGCTTCCGTGCTGATGCACAGCTATTCAAGCGCGCTCATGAGCGTCTTTACCGCAGCCGCAAAGCAGGGGCGCAAATTCAGCCTGACCTGCACCGAATCGCGGCCATTGCGGGAATCGCGCCTCGCCGCAAAGATTCTCCAGGAGCTGCATGTGCCGGTCACTTATATTACGGATGCGTCCGTGTGGGAATTCATGCCCGCCTGCGACCTGATCATCATGGGCGCCGATACGATCGCATGGGACGGCTCTGTCGCCAACAAAATGGGAACCGCGCTCATCAGCCAGCTCGCCCAATGCTGTTGCAAGCCCGTCTATATCGCAAGCGAGCTGTATAAGCTCGACCGCCGCACCGCCCAGGGCCATCCCATTGTGCTGGAGCGGCGCGTCCCCGACGAGATCGTTTCTCCCGGCGATTTTGACAGCATGGACGGCATCGACGTGATCAACCAGTTCTTTGATCTGACCCCAGCCAATCAGATCACCGGGCTGATCACAGAACGCGGTGTCATCGCACCGGCCACTGTTTCGCTCAATTGGGATCAGCTCGAGGCGCAGCTTTTAAACGGCTGATCGGATCATTTTGCAGCGGGAACAGACCGAAAAGGCCCCGGCCGGAGATATTCTCCGGCCGGCTCCCTTATCTTATTATAATTCTTACAAATATTGATGTTCATATCAAAAACCGGACTCCCCCAGGGACAGGCGCCTGTCCCTGGGGGAGTCTGGTTTTCCACAGGTCTGAACCGCCTTTATTTTTCAGGCATGCAGATCTGTCAACGGGCCTTATTCGAACTGGAAAATTGTCGCCGCTCTATGGATACCATTGAAAAGGGGTGTTAGAAATTTATTAAAAGAAAAAAGTGAAGCGGCTTTGTGAGAACATCTCACAAAGCCGCTTCACAAGCCATCTTCTGGCAAGCCTGCCCAGTTTAGAACCACCCCGGACGCGGGTATTTACTTTGGACATAAGAAAAAGCCTGGAGCGCGAAATGGCTCCAGGCCCTTGCCTGGTGGCGCGCGTGAAGGGACTCGAACCCCTGACCTACTGGTTCGTAGCCAGTCACTCTATCCAACTGAGCTACACGCGCATTTTATAGAAGTCAGCTTTAATATAATACTACGTTTGGATAATTTAGTCAAGCCCTTATCGGCATAATCTGAAAAATTTTTTCTAATTATGCCCGCTTCACCCTTAAAACGCAAGGCGGCGGGGAACGGATTACAAAACGTCCGTTCCCCGCGCAAAAAGGAGGGGGTTAATCCTGCGATTTAAGACAGTCCGATCAGGAGCAGCTTTGATTTTTCAAACAGACCCAAACAGCCCTAATCAAGGACATAAATATCAACGATTTTACGCCCATTCATGGCGCTTTCCTCGTACGTATCATAGAACAAATCCACATCGACCACACCGGCGAGCAGGCCCGTCCCTGTGTCGGCGGCAATTGCGCACCCGTAAACAAACCGGCCGTCGGCCGAGACAATATACAGGCGCGAGCCATATGGAATGACGCGCGGATTGACCGCGACATGTCCCGTGATCGCATACCTGCCGCTGGCCGTTTTTGCACCGGGACGCGCGCTGTAGCCGGTTGCCACCTGATTGCGCAGCAAACGCGAATAATGCAGGGGCTTTCCGTTCTCATCGACCTCGAGATCGAAATCAAACGGCGAAACAGGCGCCGGCGAGCCGATCAGAATCGTTTCAGGAACCGGCTGCTGCGCCACGCGCTCGCCAAGAAGCTGTACATCTTCTTTGATTCCGTCAACTGTGCGCTGCACATAGGTCTGCATGAGCACGCCGTTGGTTCCCTCCTGGATACGCCGTGTGGAACCAATACTGACAAGCGGCGAATTTTTGCGTACAGTCTCATACGGGATTGATTTTTCCACTGTATACTCCTCGTAATCCACACGCTGCAAAACGACCTTGTCGCCGCGTTCCAACGGCTTTTCCGACGCCGGCGTCAGCAAATCATTGCCGTCATATGTGATATCATGCTCATACAGCAGCTCTCCCACGGTTGTGCCAATCTCCACATTGCAGGCGGTCGTCTTTCCATCCACAGTCATCATGACCGGGAAAATGGAAAATGCATTGACCTGCTGAAACCGCCCTTCCGGTTCCTCGAAGCGGCTTATTCCATGTCCGGGCAACAACCGGGACAAATCGTCCTGCGTCGTATAGCGCAGCGACCGCCCGGTTTCTCCCACAAGATACACGGCATTTGTCATCGTCGAAATTCTGTATACCACAAATGCCAACACTACAAACAGCAGGCTGACCGCAAACAAGCGGCTTTGCAGAAACAGCTTGACTGCCAGCATCCTGCTCCACACTTTTGTCATGAAGAATACTCCTTTTTTGTGCGCCTGCCGTATAAGCCGGCGCGACAATTACATTGGGTGTACTCCGTTGTCATACACTTTTTGAGTTTATGGCAATTTCACCCGTTGCTTAGTATACCGGAGTATTTGAAATTATATTCAGATTACACAGAATTGTCAAACCAGGCTTGAGCAAGCCAACCGCCAGGATGCCTGTCCAAGGGAAACGCTGCGATACAAACCGACTATTTCAGACAAGAATCAGGCCGCAGCTAAACCTTGCTTTTATAAAACTTAATAAAAATTTAATAATAATTTTGGACATGCATTTCCCTTTGATTTCCATCATAAGGAAAAACCCGCGGCTGTATGCCGCGGGCTCTTGAAGCTCTGTAATAAAGCAATCAGCGTTTGGAGAACTGGGGTGCGCGGCGGGCTGCCTTGAGGCCGTATTTTTTGCGCTCCTTCATACGGGGGTCGCGCGTCAAAAATCCTGCCTTCTTGAGCACTGGACGCATATCCTCGCCGTTCTGAAGCAATGCACGCGAAATACCGTGACGGATCGCACCTGCCTGGCCGGAGACGCCGCCGCCGGTGACGGTGCACACAACATCAAACTTGCCGAGCGTATCGGTCAGGGTCAGCGGCTGACGAACAATGAGCTTGAGCGTCTCAAGACCGAAATAGTCGTTGATATCGCGGCCATTGATCGTGATCGAGCCGGAACCCGGATAAAGCCTTACACGGGAAACAGACTGTTTGCGGCGGCCTGTGCCATAGAAATACGGTTTCGATTCATACATAGCTGATTAATCCCCTTCCTTACAGTGTCCAGGCCTGCGGCTTCTGCGCGGCATGGGTGTGCTCGGCGCCTCTGAAAATGCGGCACCGGGTAAGCGCGGCGCGGCCGATCACCGTGTCGGGAATCATGCCCTTGACGGCAAGCATCATCGCCTGCTCCGGACGCTCCTTCATCAGCTTGTCATAACCGACTTCCTTGAGTCCGCCGATCCAACCGCTGTGACGGTAATACTTTTTCTGCTCCAGCTTGCGGCCGGTGAGAATCGCCTTTTCAGCATTGATGATGATGACATGATCGCCGCAGTCAACGTTCGGCGCAAAGTCAGTCTTCATCTTTCCGCGCAGGATCGACGCAGCGGTCGCCGCTGTACGTCCAAGCGGCTTGTCAGCGGCATCGAGGATGTACCACTTGCGGGTCATTTCAGATGCCTTCGGCATTGTAGTAGACATACCTGTTCCTCCAAATTCCTGTAAACTGTTTTGCACGATCCGCCCTACAGCGAACCGCCGGAAAGCGCGCGCCGCCGTTTTGCGGCGAATCCCTCTGCCCTCCAAAATGCAGGCAACCTTCCGATTTTCTCTGAAATTGCCATAGCGACAATTTGTATTATACCCTGCCGGACACGCCGTGTCAACATGTTTTTACTAAAAAATCAATTTAGAAAACACGCGCTTCTGTTTTCACACTGTAACGCTTTGATTCTCTCTCATACGCAATATGTAAATCACATTTTCTGCTTTTCAATATTTGCTATTTGTATTATTAATTATCAATATTACTTATTTTCCATATCTGGCGTTTCAAAGTAAATCCATAAAAAAGCGATGGAGGCAAAGAACCACCATCCAGTCACAATCATCAAAAATAATATCTCCATATTCATAGTTTTAAAGATGGCCGTTGCTTTCCATCGTCACCATCCCCTTAATCACCCAACTATCCGCATACCTTTTCCGGCCTTTTTGAAAAAAGGCCTCAGCGAAAAACTTAGTTCG
>NZ_VIQT01000002.1 GCF_010206195.1 Anaerotruncus colihominis
CCCCCCCCCCGTCCCGTATCCTTCTTCGAAGTCTGATCACCATGTTTTGCGTATTTGTTATGTATCAATTGGTATCCCTTGGCGCCATCGCGCTCGTGGAGCAGAAAATGGGGATAGAAACCTACCCGTCCGGAACTGGCTATGCGCTCTACCTTGGCCTCGGGCTGGATGAAAACCTTCAATATTCAAAGGAGCCAGCCCGCAACTTTCTTTCGACTTATTCCGGTGATCCCGCCGATTTTCATAAGGAATGTTATGAGAAGATCTTTACCTCTTTGCGGGAGCACTGGGATGCATATCCTCAAATCTTTCCAGAGAAGTTTCAAACAACCTGGGGACGATACAGACGTTATCCGGAAACCGCTTTTCTGACTTGGGCTTTTCAGCCTGGCGACACCGATACGCCCCATCCCCTCAGCCAGTATCTCCCCCCTATCTCTACTCTGATGGGACAATATTACCTTCTGGTGTGTCTGCTTGCCGTAGCGGGCTGCATCTATTTAATGCGTCGCCCAACCGGTTATTCTGTTTTTACGCACTCCCTGTTTTTATTCGGGTTTGCGTTGATCGTCCTGATCGGCGAACCGCTGGGACGTTACAAATGTGTGATCTTCCCGATTCTGTGTCTGCTCGCTGCCCTTGGGCTATATGCCCTGTATCAAGGCATATGGCGTCTGTGGGAATACATCCGCCACCTGTACGCCAGTATTCGGGTCAGAACCGCGCACTGACTGCGAAAGGGGAATCGCATAGGTCACCTGATGCCTGTTATCAACGCACATCATATGCCACATGCCCAAATACGGCGTAATAAAGCGTTACTAAGGTCGGGTGATTTAGGCACAATATTGCTGTGTCCTCATCGCTGCATATTCTAATTGCCATCCTGGTCGACGCTTCGGATATTTGTTCAAAATTCGCATTAATTATCAGTTTAATTGTGGTATATTTAGTAAATA
The DNA here is from genome assembly GCF_010206195.1 of Anaerotruncus colihominis. GTDB lineage: Bacteria > Bacillota > Clostridia > Oscillospirales > Ruminococcaceae > Anaerotruncus > Anaerotruncus colihominis_A. Next base: position 960 of record NZ_VIQT01000002.1, read on the forward strand.
TTTGCATTTTAAATGCCATTCTCAGTAGATGGAGGCTGCTTATGAACGAACGACCTGTTGTTTGGCCCATGAGAATATTTTACCCTTTTCTTGCAATCTTCCCCCTTTTGCTGGCCGCATATTTCACAGCAACCTATGTATTCGGTTATTGGCGTGCCCGCCCCTATCTTCCGGTTTTAATAGCCGGCTGGGGCGCTTTGGCCTGTTTATGCATCTATGCGTTTCGCCGTGTGTCAGGCACTGTTTCACGCGGGCAGGAATGGCTGCTTTTGGGTGTATTGGCCTTGCTTGCTTTTACAGTCCGCATGTACGCGGTGCTGCTGATCCAAACCCAGCCCGCCGCTGATTTTTGGCTTGCCCATCAGAATGCGGTCAGTCTCGCGCAGACAGGTGTGCCCAGCGATCCCCATGTATATTCCATGGCTACCGCATGGGGTTTCTACGCCATCACCTTATCGGGGTTATATTCTCTGTTTGAGCCTTCCGTTTTCACGACACAGGCTTTTAACTGCGTGCTGGATACCGCTACTGTAGTCCTGCTGTATTTCGGGACCAAACTCTGTTTGAAAAGCCGCATCATTGCTTTCTTTGCCGCCTCCTTCTATGCATTCTTTCCCTCCATCATCATTTACATCGGCGTGCTCACTCCGGAATTTATTGCGATCCCCCTGATGACCGGTTCGATTCTTCTGCTGGAATATCTGCAGCGATCCAGGCGTTCTGGAAGCAAATGGTTCTGGGTATGGGCGGTATCCATCGGGCTTGTTTGGGGCGTCGCCAACGCCTATCGCCCATTCGGTGTCGTCTTTCTGGTTGCCTTTGCAGGCGCCGAGTTTCTGTTTTTCATACTTCCTGCTATCCGGGATCGAATCCGAGAAAAGAAGTTAATCTCCACAAACGCCCCCCCCCCGTCCCGTATCCTTCTTCGAAGTCTGATCACCATGTTTTGCGTATTTGTTATGTATCAATTGGTATCCCTTGGCGCCATCGCGCTCGTGGAGCAGAAAATGGGGATAGAAACCTACCCGTCCGGAACTGGCTATGCGCTCTACCTTGGCCTCGGGCTGGATGAAAACCTCCAGCAGTCCCGGGATCCAGCTAAGAGCTTTCTTTCCACCTATTCCGGCGATCCCGACGATTTTCATAAGGAATGTTATGAGAAGATCTTTACTTCTTTGCGGGAACACTGGGATGTGTATCCCGAGATCCTTTTGAGGAAGTTCCAAATCACCTGGGGTCAGTACAGCCGCTTTCCGGAAGTCAGCTTTCTGAACTGGGCTTTGCGATCCGGGTACATCTCAACTGCTTCTGAATTGGAGCACCCGCTCTATACGTATATTGTTCAAATTTGTTCCCTTATGGGGCAATACTACCTTCTGGTGTGTCTGCTCGCTGCGGCGGGCTGTATCTATTTAATGCGTCGCCCGACCGGTTATTCTGTTTTTACGCACTCCCTGTTTTTATTCGGGTTTGCGTTGATCGTCCTGATTGGCGAACCGCAGTGCCGCTACAAATGTGTGATTTTCCCGATTCTGTGTCTGCTCGCTGCCCTTGGGCTATATGCCCTGTATCAAGGCATATGGCGTCTGTGGGAATACATCCGCCACCTGTACGCCAGTATTCGGGCCAGAACTGCGCACTGACTGCGAAAAAGGAGGAACTGTGTTGATTCGGAAAATTATATCTATTTTTCTTGTTGTCACTGTCCTGCTGTGCTCTTGTGAAAAAGCCCCGGATACCGGCAAGGAGTCTTCCCAAGCTTCACCCGGAGCATCTCAGAGCACCGAATGCGGCTTTACTCTGGAAGAGTTCAACTGTGGCTTCCGTGTGCCGTCGGACGAGTTGACCATCACCATAGCCGACTCCATCCTCGATCACAAAATGATCGTAAATTATGAGAACATGGATCTGGAAACCATGGAGCCCGTACTGCCATATGAGTCCTTTGACAACTTTGACTGGGATGTGCAGTTTACTGAATCGCCCAACACCTTCCAATTATATTTGCAGTGTCTGAACCCGCTGATCTATCTGACAAAAGCCTATCAGCTGACCTCCGATGCGGCCTATATTGATTGCGCAACGGAAATGATCCAAAGCTGGATGGAGTATGAGCAACCGCGAGGCGATTCCAAAAATCCATTTGTATGGTATGACCATGGTACCGCGCTGCGTGCCGAAAATCTGATCTATTTCATTCTGGTGGCGGAGCCGGCTCAGCGGATCACGCCGGAATTCTCCCGAGAATTGCGAGAACTACTTCAGGAACATGCAGAGTTTTTGAGTGACCCGCAAAACTATACTGAAAACCACAATCATGGCATTTTCCAGGACCGCGCGCTGATCTACACGGCTTACTTTCTCAATAACGATCAAACCGCACAATGGCTGGAAATCGCGCAGTCGCGTCTTCAGCTTCAAAAAGAATTTGCCTTTTCAGACGAGATGGTCCATGTGGAAAACTCTCCCGGCTATCAGGTGGGAGTGATGGATCTGTTCCGTATCGTGGCGGACTTCCTGAAGACCATGGGAAATCCCTATGGAACCGATCTTTATCAGGACATTGAAGCGTCCGCCGAATTTATGGCTCGGATCCTCAAGCCCAATGGTTCCCTGGCGGAGATTGGCGATACGAATGGCCGCATCACATCTTCCACAGTCTCCAACGCCAGCCTGACCGCATTCGGCAACCCACATCTGACCTATTCCTCTACTCAGGGTGCACAAGGGGAAATGCCTGACAGCCTCTCAGCCTTTTATCCTCATTCCGGATACTACATTGGACGCAATTCCTGGGCGGCGGACGGCTTTTCCGACGCCACCTGGACAATGTTCAAGTCCGGGTATTCCTCCAAAACTCATAAACATGCGGATGATCTTTCCTTCATGCTTTACTCTCACGGATATGACGTGTTTGCGGATACCGGTTGGTACAATTATGTATCCGGGAATTTTTACCGCGATCATTTCGTATCCTCCCGAGCACACAACACGCTTATTGTAGATGGAAAGAGTTACTCTCCTACAGATGAAAACAGCTCCAAAACGGGCATCCTGCGAACCGCCTCCGAAGACGGATACGATTATGTGCTGGGGGTCAACGATATGTATCCCGGCGTCAGCCTGGATCGGCATTTCTACTATTTTGGAGATGCGATCCTGCTTTACGACAATATGGTTTCTCGGGATGAACACACCTACTCGCAGCTCTTTCAGTGCTCAGAATATACAGAAATATTGGATTCGTCGCCGACGGAAGTGCGATTGCGCCTGGCGGATACGGACTGCTATGTAAGAATCCGCCAGTTGCACGCCTCCGGGCCGCTTGATTTGAACATCTACCATGGGGATACCGAAACCGGATATGGATTTATCTCCCGGCAGATGAACCATCTGGCAGAAATCAACACCTTGAAATTCGATGCGGTCGGAACGGATTACGATCTGGTGACTCTCATCACCATAGAAGACGCTTCCGGCGCAACGGAAGGGATGGACAATTTCTCTTTTGATGAAAAAGCTATGGCTTTCTCCTGGTCCGATGGAGAAACGAACCGACAGATTTCTCTCGCGTCCAGACAGCGGGTAGATCCTATGGCGGTCACTGTATCCCAGCAGAATAACTTATTCACGTTTACAAATCAGAACACCATTGATGGCCTACAGTATGCTTGGTATGTTCTGGATCGAAATACTGCAAAGGTGCTCTTCAAAACGGATTATTCCATAGACCCGCAATTTTCCTATCGCTTTGATGAGGCAGGAAGTTATTTGGTAAAGGCCTATGTCCGTTCTTCGGACGGACATAGGCAAGCGGCTATTACATCCGCAGTGGATGTAAATCCCGAAGGAAGCGCCAAGGATGTGACCAATGCGTATCCTTATTTGAATTTGCAATACAATGGGCACAAGATGGAGCCCTTAAGCGATTCTCAGTATCGATTTATCATTGATTATGACTACTCATGGACGTCTTCTGTACGGTGGTATGTATACCGCAACGGTGGTTACTACGATTTGCTGCGCACGGACAACGGTATTTTGGAATATACCTTCACTGAGCCGGGCCAATACACGGTTATGTACTATCTGACTACCTCTAATGGCGACAATGAATTCTGGAACTTTTCCGAAATCCAAATTCCTTCCAAATCATAACAGCAGTTTGTTATTCTCCAAAAATTCTTGCCATCCGCCTGTTTCTATTTAGATTGAAGCATAAGGCAAAAGCCATTTTAGCAATCATTTTCTCTGATTCGTATTAAAAATAAAGACAGACAGCGGTTCCATATAAAGCCGCTGTCTGTCTTTATTTTTACCGTTCCAACAATGCCGGAAACCCGCCCCACTGTTTGTGGCACAGCCGACTAAAGTTTTTTGGCATACCTTTTTTTCAAAAAAGGTATGAAGTTTTTTGCTGAGGCTTTTTTTCAAAAAAGCCGGAAAGTTGTTTGCTAAGCTTTTTTCAAAAAAGCGGGTGGAAATCAAGCGGAAAGGCCGGCGGCGCTTTTCATGATCTGTTCCTGCGTAACGCGGCTATCGGATAAGTACTCCTTCATCATGCGGCCCTCGTAAAGGACGACGATCCTGTCGCAGGCGCCGATGATCTCCGGCAGCTCGGACGAAATCATGATGACCGCAATGCCCTGTTTCGTCAGGCGGTCGATCAGGCGATGAATTTCCGCCTTTGCGCCTACATCAATGCCGCGCGTCGGCTCGTCAAGAATGACGACCTTTGGATTGCGGTTGAGCCATTTCGCAAGGCAGACCTTCTGCTGGTTACCGCCGCTTAAATTCATAATCAATTGTTCTGTGGACGGCGTCTTAACGTTGAGCGAATCAATATATTCCTGTGCGATCGACAGATCCTTTTTCGCGTCGATCCAGCCAAACCGGCTGATCCACGGCAGGGCGGCCAGAGTCGTATTCTCACGCACCGTCATATGCGGGACAATCCCTTCGCGGCGGCGGTCCTCGGAAACCATCGCGATCCCGGCCTTGATTGCGTCAAGCGGACAGCGAACCTCCAGCTTTTGGCCGCTCAGATAAATTGCGCCGCTGTCGGGCCGGTCAAGGCCAAAGATACAGCGCATGATCTCTGTGCGGCCGGCGCCCATCAGGCCGCTGAAGCCGAGCACCTCGCCGGCGCGCACGGAAAAGCTGATCGGTTCAAACGCGCCCTTGCGGCTGAGATTTTCAACACGCAGCACCTCCTCGCCGGGCGCGCCCTTTTCACGTGTGAAAATATCGTTCAGCTCTCGGCCGACCATATGCCGTATCACCTTATTTTCGTCGAATTCCGATACCGGTCCAGTGATCACCTGGCGGCCGTCGCGCAGGATGGTGATTTCATCGGCGATCTCAAAGATTTCTGACATGCGGTGCGAGATATAGACGACCGCAATGTTGTTTTCTTTCAGCTCCCGGATGATCTTGAACAGGTTTTCCTTGTCAGCCTCGGTGATCGCAGATGTCGGTTCATCCATAACCACAATCCAGGCGTTTGAACCAAACGCCTTGGCGATTTCAATCATCTGCTGCTGTCCGACCGTCAATTGGTCGATCTTCTGCCGTACGCCGACCTGGAGCTGGAAACGGTCAAGCAGGCTGCGCGTCTTTTGTTCCATGCGTTTTATGTCCAAAAGGACGCGCGTGCTGTTTGACAGCTCCTTCCCCAGGTTGACGTTTTGGCTTACGTTCAGCTCCGGGATATTGGCAAGCTCCTGATAGATAACGGAAATCCCTATCCGTTCGCTGTCCGCCGGCGAACGGATCTGAGCGGGCGCGCCGTTGATCAGGATTTCGCCCTCGTCCTTTGTATAGACGCCGGAGAGGATTTTCATCAGCGTCGATTTGCCCGCGCCGTTTTCGCCGCACAGCGCATGAATGGTCCCGCGCTTGATTGTAAGGCTTACGTCGTCGAGTGCGCGCACGCCAGGGAACACCTTGACGATATGCCGCAGCTCCAGGACATCCTGCTCGTTTGCCGCGAGAATCTCGTCGAGTCCGCGCGTCTTTTTGCCCCTTTGCAGCTCGGCGCCGCCGGATTGCCCGGCCGCATGGCGCAGGGCGCTTTTTTGCGCTTTGGCGGCAACAATGCGGTTGCCAAGCACTGCCAACAGGATCAGGGAGCCTTGAACCATATAATTGACAAACGGGGAGAGGTCGAGCATACTAAGCCCTGTAAAGATGACGGATGTCAATACGACGCCGAGCAGCGTCCCTTTCAGATTTCCCTGGCCGCCCATCAGGCTCGTGCCGCCAATAACAACGGCGGTGATGACATTGAACTCCATCCCAACGCCTGCCATCGGCTGCGCGGAACGCGCGCGGCCGACAATAACAATTGTCGACAGAGCTATAAAAACGCCGGCGGCAATATAAACGCACAGCGTATGTTTTTCCACATCGATGCCGGACGCGCGCGAGGCGACCGGATTGCCGCCGATCGCATAGGTCCTGCGTCCAAAGGCCGTCCTGGTCAGCAGCAAGTACGCCGCGATATATGCGGCCGCTACAAGCAGCAGGGAAACCGGGATTTTTCCAAACAGATCCGTTTGGCTTACAAAATTATACAGGCTGTTGTCGACAATGACGCGCGAGGAATGCGTAACGGTCAATGTCAGCCCACGCGCAAGCGACATCGTCGCCAGGGTGACAATAAACGGCGCGATTTTGAGATATCCCGCCGCATACCCGTTGATCAGCCCAAAACCTGTCGCGGCCGCGACAGTCGCAGCGATGCCCGCGATCCCCGCAAACAGCGTGGAGCCGCCCGCCGCCTGCATGGCCAAAGCGCCCGCCGCGCCTGAAAACGCCACCACAGACCCAACAGACAGGTCGATCCCGCCTGTCAGCATGATCATTGTCATTGCGATCGCGGCCAACGCGTTGGAGGCCGCCTGCCTGAAAAGATTCATGACCGTGTTGAAGCTCAAAAAGCCCTTTGAGACAAACGAGAACAACACAAACAGTACCGCGATCATCGCGGCGATCGTCATATACCGGAAGGTTTCCCCATTCATTGCCGCGCCGCGTTTTTTTCCCTTCTTTGCCATATCCATCCGCTCACGCTCCTACATTGATCGCCGGCAGCAGGCCGGTAAAGCTGCCGCGGCGGGCGCGCCGCGCCCGCCGCGAAGGGGATATAAGCGCCCTTCCCTTTACGTTCAGCCCGCGAGAAGATCGGGGTCATACAGCTCGTCCCTGTAGTTGCCCGCCTGTTCAAGCGCCTGCGCCGGGTTGATGACGCTGACATCCGATGTGCCTTCAATCCCCATTTCCGCAAACTTCGCCTTGTTTTCATCGGTCATAACAAAGTGCGTGTCAAGGTTCAGGACTTTTTCCGCCGGGCGCATACCGCTGGCCAGTTGAAGCGCCACCTGGATGTTCCAATAGCCGGTCTTTTTCGCGCCGGTCAGGACTGTGCCTGTAAACTGGCCGGACTCGACCGCCTTGAGGGCCTCGTCGTTGCCGTCATAGCTGGTGACGATGATCTCGCCTTCCTTACCGGCAGTCTTAACCGCCTGGTACGCCGCGAGCGTGACCGCGTCGGAAACGCAGTGAATCGCCTTGAGGTCCGGATTCGCCGCGATCAGGTCCTGCGCCGCTTTCATGCCGGTCGGCGGGTCCCAGTTGGTGGGCTGTTCCACCACAGTGATATTCGGATATTTTTCCATGCCTTCATAATAGCCCTTCTGGCGCAGGTCGGAAACGAGATTGCCTTTGTTGCCGTAAAGCAGGGCCGTTTTGCCCTCCTCGCCAATCATCTTGGCGGTCATCTCCGCGATCATGCGGGTGTTCTCCTCGTCGTTGTAGACGGTGGTATAGTTTGTTTCAACATCGACCTGGCCCGCCATGGTAATGGTCGGGATACCGGCGGCCGACGCCTTTTCAATCACGGGCTTTAGGCCTTCGCTGTCAAGCGGGTCGACCAGGATACAGTCGACGCCCTGCTCGATAAAGTTCTCGATCAACGAAATCTGATTGTCAAAGTTGCCGTCGGCGCTTTTCCAGATCACTTCACAGCCGTAATCTTCAGCCGCCTTATTTCCGCCCTCGATCATATCGACAAAGAACTGGTTGGTCATATCAATCAGCACGACGCCGCAGACAATCTTGTCCGCATCGCCTGCCGGCTGTCCGGCCGGTTCCGCCGCCGGCGCAGCCCCCGAAGCCGCTGGCGCCGCCGGCGCCACGGAGGACGCTGCCGGCGTACCGGAACTGGAGCCGCAGCCCGCCAGAAGCCCGGCGGCCATTGTAAGCGCCATCAGGAACGCAAATGCTCTTTTCATAAGATACGTCTCCTTTTCAATCTGTTTATCCCTAAAAATCCCATTGCTATCTTTTACGGCTGACAACCGCGTCAAACGCCACGGCGAGCAGGATGACGGCCCCCTTAAAGACCTCCTGCATCTCCGCCGGGATTTTCAGATACGTCAAAGCGGTGCTGATCAGCACAATGATCACTGCGCCGATGCAGGTTCCGAGCACATTGCCGCGGCCGCCGCTCATGCTTGTGCCGCCGATGCAGGTGGCGGCGATGGCGTCGGTCAGCGTCGTCCCGGAGATACTTGGCGTGGCCATCGCAATGCGCGAAACCGTCAGCATCGACGCGATACCTGTGCAGATACCAGCCACAACATATACCAGGATTTTATACCGTTTGACATGGATACCGCTGTACCATGCGGCGTCCTCATTGCCGCCGAGCGCGTATGTATAGACGCCGAGTTTTGTCCGGTGCAGGATCACCGACGCCGCCAGGCAGACGGCCAGCAGCACCACAAAGGATACCGGCAGCACGCCGCCGATCTTGCCCTGCCCGACCGCCAGGATTGGCGAATCGCTGAGCATAATCATCGTACCGCCGCCGATCATCAGCGACATGCCCTGCGCCAGCGACATCATGGCGAGTGTCGCAATGAAGGGCAGAATATCAAGCGCCGCGATCAACAGACCGTTGACAAGGCCAAGCAGCGCGCCCATGCCAAGGAATGTGGCCACCATAGCGGCGACGCTGCCCTGAAAGGGCGATTGTGCGTAAACCACGCCGGCCGCCATGCCGATCATTGCCAGGCCGTACCCGGCGCTGAAATCGATCCCGCCGGTGATGATTACAAACATGGCCCCGATCGCCACGACGCCCACCGCCGATACCTGCTGCATCAGGTTTACAATCGTTTGCAGGGACAGGAAATCGCGGTTGAGCAGGCTGAGCGCCAGCAGCAAAACCGCCAGGATTACAACCGGCATCACCCGCTGTAAATCCGGCTTTGCCCCACCGCCGGGCTTTCCCGCGCGCACTGTTTCCATGGCATGCCACCCCACTTTACAGTTTTCTTCTTATTTCTGTTCCCCGGCCAGCCAGCGCACGGCCTGAACCCAAAACTTTCCGTAATATTCCCACGGCTGGAAATACTCCGCCCAGTGCGGCGAGCAGTCGCTTGCAAACGCGGCGGAACGGCCCTTGCCATACGACCAGGTTACAAGCAGCGGCGATTCGATCTCCTCGTCGCCGATCGTCGCGATGACGTTGGCCCCCTCTTTCGGGATGATCTTGTTAAACCCTTCAAAAACCGGCGCTTCCTCCCATGGGATGTCCTGCATGATCGGGTGCGCCTTGTCAAGCACCTTTACCTTGACGCCCGCCGGGACCTCGACGCGGTCATCGGCGCCCTTGAGGCAGTTGACCGGCAGCGCCTCCTCGACAGGGGTGTCATAATATGCGCCTGTGCCGAAACGCCCGCTGAACGACGACCAGCCGCCGATCATCATCAGGCCGCCGCCGTTTTTGGCATAGTTGCGGATGGCGCGCATCCGGTCCGTGCGCGGCAGCGGCGTGCCGGCGACCCAGAACGGGTACAGGGACAGGACCTCGGCCTCACAGTCGCTGATGATTACGACGTCATACTCGGCAAGCTCCTCCTCTGTGCGCGGGAATTCGCCGATCGCCTGGTCGTTGGTCAGATGCCTGACCTCGATGCCGTCGGCGGTCAGCGCGTCGATCAGCGGCTGTCCCCAGATGTGGTGGGATACGCCCTTGACCTCAAGGTTGAAAGGGGAGGCGACAAATACAGGCCCAATTTTGGTGCAGGCGTCGCCGGCGTAAAGAACTTTCATTTTCATTTCCTCCTGATTTTCTTTTTATTGAATATCGACGGGCAGGCCCGTTTCAATCGACTTAAAACACGCCTCAATGATCTTGACGGCAGTAATCGCGTGCTCGGTATTCGTAATGTACGGCGCGCCGTCAAGCGTCGCGGTCACGAAGTGATGGAGCTCCTCCTTGAGATCGCCCTGGATGCGGCCGTTGTACTCCGGCCAGTGGAGCGTATCGGGATAATAGACGTTTGATTCCGTGATCAGGGAGACGCCTTGATCCATGATCGTGACATAACCCGCGCCCTTTACGCCGACAACCTCGGCATAGGTGTTAATGCCCAGCGCGCTGTTTTCCGGCAGCGCCCAGCAAAGCTCGATGGTTCCGACCGCGCCGTTTTCAAATGTAATGGTTGAAATGACCGTGTCCTCGCAGCCGATGTCGGCGTTTACCTTGCTGACACGCTGGCAGTAGGCGCGCAGCGGGCGGCATTTCATATAAGAACACATCATTTCAAAATCATGTACGCCGATAAAGTAGAAAATGGAAACCTTCCCGCCCAGTCGCCGCCCGTTTGAACGCGGGTTTGTACGGCGGAAGAACATATGAATGACGTCGCCGATCTCGCCCTGATCGATCGCTTCCTGCAATTTGGCATATCTGGGATCAAAATGCAGCACATGCGCGACCATCATGCGCACGCCGGCCTGAGCGGCCGCGGCCGTGATCTCACGCGCTTCACGCTCGGTTGGGGCGATCGGCTTTTCAATCAAAAGATGCAGACCCTTTTTGGCCGCGTACAGCGCATTTTCCAGGTGGAATTGGTCGGGCGTACAGATGCAGACGGCATCCAGAGCAGCTTCGTCGCACATTCTGCGAAAATCAGCGTACCATTGGCAGCCGTATTGCTCTGCTGCGGCGCGCGCCGCGCCCTTGTTGATATCCGTCACCGCGGCAAGCACGGCGTTTGGACATTCATGGACAATGCGTGCGTGAAGTCCGCCGATCAGCCCCAATCCGATGACCCCGATCCGAAGTGGATTTTGCATGGTCAATCCCCTTTCTGTAATGGATAATGCCTTTATAAATTCGTTCTGTTTCCAAACTAACTATATCTGCATCTTATCATCGCCTGTTTGCATTGTCAATATAAAAACATCTATCCGCAAATATATTTTACATATAATTTAATTTTTTCATCTTCTTATTGTACAAATTGCCAGTATTGTCTTTTGCAGCAGACATGTTATGATAATAACAAAGAAGCAGTTTGTTTTCTTTCCTTACGATTGGAGTGACCAGATTGAACCATACGGTCGATCAGACACATATCCGCAGCATCAACCAGCGGGTCATCCTCAACAGCATCTACCATACGGAGAGCATCTCACGGGCTGCCCTTTCGCGCCTTGTCCATATCAGCAAATCCGCTATGACGGAGAATATTGCGGCTCTGCTCAACACCGGCATCATCGAGGAGGTCGGCGCGGGCAGGGCTATGCCGACCGGCGGACGCAAACCGATTCTGCTCAAGTTTAACAAGAATTACAAATACATCGTCGCGATTGATCTCAACTATGAGGAGCCAATCTTTGTGCTCGCCAATCTTGGCGGTGAACGCATCAATCACTTCACCATCAATATCACGCCGGCCACTTCCTTCGCGACACGTCTGGAGCTTGTCAAAAACGCAATCGCAACCCTGACCGCCTCCGGCAATCTCGCCAATACGGATTTGGCCGTCATCGCGATTTCGTCGCCCGGTATCTATCTGCCGGAAAACCACGAGTTCAAGGCGAACACACAGTTTACCAACTGGAAAATCCCGGAGCTATCACAGGCGCTTGAGGAAACATTCGGCACGCCTGTGCTCATTGCAAATGACGTAAACGCCGCCGCGGTCGGTGAGCTTAACTATGGAATCGGCACAGGCAAGCGCAATCTCGTTTATTTCAGCTGCGGCCTGGGCGTCGGCGCGGGCATCATCATCGACGGCGCGCTCTACGAAGGCAGCGGTAAAAGTGCGGGCGAGGTTGCAAACTTCTTAGTCCACAGCCCGGACGGACCTGTCCCGCTTGAAAAATACATCAGCCTGGACGCCCTCTTACAGCGGGTGCGCGATAAGGCGCCCGCGCAAACGCTGCACTCAGTGACGGAGGAAACCGGCGCCGTATCCTTCCGAAAGGTCACAGCCGCCTGGCAGGCGGGCGATCCCTTTATCCGCGCCTGTATTGATGAAATCGCCGGCCTGATCGGTACAGCCGTCAGCAATATCATTTCCCTGCTCAATTGTGATTTGGTGATTTTGGGCGGTGAATACCACGTTTTTGCCAGTCAGATGCTGCCCGTCATCAATAGCGTCGTACAGGAGCATGCGTTCAGCCCCGTACCGGTCGTTGCCTCAGGGCTTTCACGGGATTCCGGCATTTTCGGGCTGTTCGCCCTCTCCAATGAGATTATTTTCAGCCAGCTATGCGATAGATCAAACGGTGGGAACAGGATGTGAAAGTATGTTCAACCTCGGTGTGGACCTTGGCGGCACCACCATCAAGGTGGGGCTTGTCGCAGAAGATGGGACAATTGCCGCGCGTGCGGCCTGTTCCACATGCCCGGAACGCGGTGCGGCTGAAATTATCCGCGAGATCGCCGGCATCTGTCAACAGCTGTGCGACAGCCAGGCCGTCCCGCTCTCTGATATCAACAGCATCGGCTTCGGAACGCCCGGCTTCATTGACCGTGCGCGCGCGGCTGTTATCTATTCGGCCAATCTCGGATTTCATGATGTGCGCATTGGCGAGGAGCTGTCTGCCTATTTCCCGCAGATACCCGTCTATGTGGAAAACGACGCCAATTGCGCCGCTATCGCGGAATCGGAATCGGGCGCAGCCAGGGCATATACCAGCTCAGTGACAATCACGCTTGGCACCGGCGTTGGGGCAGGCGTCATCATTCAAAAAAAGGTGTTCGTCGGCTACAGCAACCTCGCGCCGGAGATCGGGCACCTCGTCATTGAAACCGACGGCGAACTCTGCCCCTGCGGCCGCAGCGGCTGTATGGAACGGTATATTTCCGCGACGGGCCTGATTGAACAGACGGCGCGCGCCGTCTGTTCACACCCGGATTCCCGTCTGGCCCTGCTGGCGCATAATGACGGTGCGATCACAGCAAAAACAGCGTTTACGGCCGCGCGTCAGTCCGACACGGCCGCGCAGGAGGTGATACGGCGGTATCTGCACTATCTGGCCGTCAGCCTTTCCAACATTGTCTACTGCTACGGCCCGCAGATCATTGTTCTGGGCGGCGGCGTCTGCAACGAAGGCAGCGCCCTCCTGGAGCCTCTGGGCCAGGAGCTTGACCGTGTTCTGATGGCCGATTCGCGCGGCAAGGTCGCCCTCGCCCTTGCGCACTATAAAAACGACGCGGGCATCATCGGTTCCGCCATGCTTTACAGGTTCAGGTGAACGGCACAGCAGGCGGACGCCATTGGATCAAAAAACACCGCCGCGGCCCATCGGGGCCGCGGCGGTGTTTTTTGATGATCTTTTGGTTATGCAGCAGGTGCAGTGTTGCCTGCAATCTGCGTCGGGATCGGCTGGCCGTCGCGCTCAAGCAGCTTGTTGCGCAGCTCAGCCGGGATATCCCGGATAGCGAGAATCTGATAGTGGTCGCCCGTTTTCTCCAGATCGTAATACATCCACTTATCGGACTGCGGCCGCTCCGTCTTACCGGTAGCGCTCTGCCGCCAAACATCATTGGGCGGCACGTAGCCGATAAGCAGGGTGTATTGGTCGCCCTTCTTGACGATCTCCTCAACATTCGGCGTATACAGCCCCACCTGACCTGTCACCTGGACATAATACGTCTTTGTGTCCTCATCATAAACATAGTTGTCGACATAGTTAACCGTAAACGACTGGTGCTCCAACTTGACATCGCCATAAAGCCGCGCGGCCGCTACATCCACATCGGAAGCCGGCACCGGGATGCGGCCGAGCGAGTCCTCATTGGCCTGATAGCTTTCGCGTTTGTCGCCAAGCAGCGCGCTCCACAGCGACGATTGCAGCAAAAACAACGGGTCCGCATCGGCGGCGCTGCCGAATGGAACCGGGTCGAGCATCAGTACAGGCGTGACGACCTGTTCAAACCGTACTTTTTCCGCGCTGTTGTCAAGCAATCGTTGTGTAAACCGCACGCAGAACACGCACACCGTGACAAGCCCCACCACCGCAAGCAGAAGGAACACGATCCCTACCGGCGCCACATATTTATGACGCCGGAAACGCACTTCCTCCTGCATTTCACGCATGGCTGCCTTTTGCAGCTTTTTTCTTTTATCCATGCCAGATTCCTTTCAAATGCATTCAGCGGATTTGACCGTTGCCGGTCACGATATATTTGCAGGAGCACAATTCAGTCAGTCCCATCGGGCCGCGGGCATGAAGCTTCTGTGTCGAGATGCCGATCTCCGCGCCGAATCCGAATTCGCCTCCGTCGGTGAAGCGCGTCGACGCGTTGACATAGACGGCTGCCGCATCAATACGGGCGGTAAATGCCTGCGCGTTGGCATAATCGTTTGTCAAAATCGCTTCGGAATGGCCTGTCGTATACTTCTGAATATGCTCGATTGCTTCATCCAGGCTGTCCACAACGCGCAGCGCAAGGATATAGTTGTCAAACTCCGTCGCATAATCAAGTTCGGTCGCCGGCACGACGCCGCCGATCAGGGCGGCTGTACGCACACAGCCGCGCAGCTCGACGGCGTGGCCGTCGAGCGCGGCCTTTAAGCGCGGCAGGAACGCCGGCGCGATATCCCGATGGACGAGCACCGTCTCAACCGCGTTGCAGACGGACGGGCGCGAAGTCTTTGCGTTATCGCAGATGCGCACCGCCGTTTCAAGATCAGCGGAAGCATCCACATAAATATGACAGTTGCCCGCGCCCGTCTCAATGACAGGCACGCTCGCGTTTTCAACGACCGAGCGGATCAGCCCCTTGCCGCCGCGCGGGATCAGCGCGTCGAGATAGCCGTCGAGCGTCATCAGATCGGCAGCGGAGGCGCGCGTCGTATCCTCCACAAGCTGTACGCAGTCGCGCGGCAGGCCCGCCGTCTCGATTGCATCCCGCATCAGACTGGCAAACGCCATATTGGAGCAGATGGCCTCCTTGCCGCCGCGCAAAATACATGCGTTTGCCGACTTGAGACAGAGCGCCGCCGCATCGACCGTGACGTTCGGGCGCGCCTCATAGATCATACCGACTACGCCGAGCGGAACGCTCACCTTTTCAATTTTAAGACCGTTCGGGCGGCTCCCCCCGCCGAGCACACGGCCAACCGGGTCGTCAAGCTTGGCCACGAAGCGCACGGCTCCTGCGATGGACGCTATGCGTTCCTCTGTAAGCCGCAGGCGGTCTTGGAGCGATTCTGTCATCCCATTGCCACGCGCCGCCGCAAGGTCCTTTTCATTCTCCGCGAGGATGTCCGCGCAATGCGCATCAAGCGCGTCCGCAATCGCATACAACGCATGATTTCTCTGTGCTGTTGTTGTACAGCCAAGCACGCGTGAAGCGGCGCGCGCCCGTTTGCCTGTTTCCAGCAGGCTGTTCATGAGCCAGGCCCCCTTTTAAATTCATTTACAGCGGCCGCCGGGGCGCCGCTTATTTGTGTGATGCTGGAAAATAAGTCCCAACATCGCGGCCTTCAAAAAGATCATACAGCTTTTTCGGCGAAGCGCCGTTCATGATGACCATACCGATCCCGTTTTGTACCGCGATCTGTGCGGCATGGATTTTTGTCACCATGCCGCCCGTACCGCGTGCGCTGCCCGCGCCGGCCGCGTACGCCTCAATCTCCGGCGTGATCTGCGCAACTTCGTGCAGCAGATTCGCATTCGAATTTGTACGCGGATTGTCGTCATAAAGCCCGTCGATATCGCTTAAAATCACCAGCAGGTCCGCGCCGGCAAGCGCCGCGACCATCGCCGACAGTGTATCGTTGTCGCCGAATTCAATCTCCTCTGTGGAAACAGAGTCGTTTTCATTGACAATCGGCAAAGCGCCCATATCAAGCAGGCGGCACAGCGTATTCTGCGCGTTCTGTTTGCGCGCGGCGTCGTCCACAACGTCGCGCGTCAAAAGAATCTGCGCGGTGACATGGTGATATTCAGCGAACAACTTATCGTATATGTACATCAATTCGCACTGCCCCACAGCCGCAACGGCCTGCTTGCCGGGCATATCGCCCGGCTTTTTATGCAGGCCGAGCTTGCCGACGCCGACAGCCTGCGCGCCCGAGCTGACCAATACAACCTGCTTGCCGCTGTTTTTGATGTCGGCAAGCACCTTGACAAGCTGTTCCACACGCCGGATATTAAGCAGGCCGCTTTCATGCGTCAGCGTCGACGACCCGACCTTGACGACAACGCGCCCGGTATTTGTAAAGTCCCTCATTCTGCTTGCTCCCCCGAACGGCCTTAAACGGCCGGTTCTTATTTTTCCGCGTCCTTGCCGGCATCCGCTTCATCCGGCGGCGAAAGCTTCTCGACACGCAGCGAAAGGATACGCTGCTCCTCGACGGCGACAACCGTCACACGCAGATCGCGGAAGGCATATTGTTCGCCTGCCGACGGAATGTGCCCGAGCATCTCAAGCGCCCAGCCGCCGGCAGTGTTGTAATCGCTGTCGAAATCGCGGTCGTCCTCCTCAAGCTCCTCAAGCATGGAGAACACATTCATATCTCCGCTGACCAGATATGTGTCTTGACCCGTCTGCACAAAATCATGGTGGACCTCGTCGCTCTCGTCCCAGATGTCGCCGACAAGCTGCTCGAGCACATCCTCCATTGTAACAATGCCCATCGTGCCGCCATAGTCGTCGGTCACAACGGCCAGATGCAGCTTCTTTGCCTTGAATTCAGCGAGCAGGGCGGAAATCTTCATCGTCTTATGCACAAAAACGCAGTCGGAAATCAAATGGCCCAGGCGTGTCTGGCGTCCGGTGACGACCGCCTTGAGCAGGTCGCGCACCTGTAGGACGCCGATGATGCTGTCAACGGTTCCGCGGTAAACCGGGATGCGCGAATAGTGCGCGTCAAGCGCCACCTTGAGCGCCTCGTCGATGGAATCTTCGACATCAAGCGTCACAAGGTCGACGCGCGGCGTCAGGATCTCCTGGGCGGTTATCTCGTCAAAGTCGAGGGCCGACTGTACAAGATCGCTTTCCTGTTCCTCAAGCACGCCCTCCTGTTCGATCGACTCAACAATGTATTTCAGCTCCTCCTCCGTGACAGAGGGCTGCGCCTCGGGTCCCTTGACAAGGCGCAGCGCAAACTCCTTGATCTTTACAAAAAAGAATACGATCGGACTGAGCAGCTTGATCAGAAACGACAGCAGCCCGCCGGCGGCCATCGCAATGTTTTCGCTGTTTTCCTTGGCAAGCGTCTTGGGAAGGATCTCCCCAAAGATCAGCACAAGCACTGTCATGACGACCGTCGCGACCGCCGCGCCGCTGGCCCCGAACAGCGCGGTCGCAACGACTGTCGCAATGGAGGCGCTGGCCATATTGACCACATTGTTGCCGACCAGAATGGTTGACAGCAGCCGGTCGAAATCATCCGCCACGTGAAGCGCGCGGCGCGCCTTGCGGTTGCCCGCATCGGCATAATTTTTCATGCGGATTTTGTTGAGTGAGGAATACGCTGTCTCGCTGGCCGAAAAAAATGCCGAAAATGCGAGCAATACCAGCAGAACCAGGTATAATATGCCGCTTGTACTGTCCAAGAAAAAACCAACCCCCGGAATTATAAATAGTATTTTTTCGACACGATATTACAAACATACCGTTTCTTTTCCTATGCACAGCCATGATACCATTTATCATACCAAATAATGTGGCCTGCTACAATCGATTTTATCATATGTTTACTGAAAATTCAATTCCCGGCCCAGGCAATGCGCTCCCAGACAGGCCGCTGTGCGCCCGGTATATTTAAAGCGCCCTCTGCCACGCAATCTGGCGGCAGCGCACGCGCCTGCACCGGATTTTGACAAACGCCCGATAACGAAGCGTTCGTTACCGGGCGTCCTGCTTTTATTAGATATGGCGGCCAGCTGTAAAGGCTTACTGCTTCGCGGCGTTTTTCTTCGCTTCCATCGCAATGAGCGCATCGCGGCGGGAGAGGTTGATGCGGCCCTGCTGATCAATATCCGTCACCTTAACAATGACCTCGTCGCCTACGGCGACAACATCCTCGACCTTTTCAACGCGGCCCATATCAAGCTTGGAAATATGCACCATGCCCTCCTTGCCCGGGGCAAGCTCAACGAATGCGCCGAAGTTCATCAGACGCGTGACGCGGCCCTTATAGATCGCGCCAATCTCCGGATCGTTGACGATCGTCTCAATAATCGAAAGCGCGCGGCGCACGCCGTCAGAATCGGTACCGGCGACAAACACATCGCCATCGTCGTTGATATCGATTTTGACATTGCAGTCGGCGCAGATCTTCTGGATGACCTTGCCGCCCGAACCGATGACCTCGCGGATCTTATCGGGATGGATCTTGATCGACTTCATCTTCGGCGCGTATTTGGAAAGCTCTTCGCGCGGCGCGGGGATGACCGGCAGCATGATGTCGTTGAGGATATACATGCGCGCCTTGTACGTCTTTTCAAACGCCTCGCGGATGATGTCGTACGTCAGGCCGACAATCTTCAAATCCATCTGAATGGCGGTGATGCCCTTTTCGGTACCGCCGACCTTGAAGTCCATGTCACCGAAAAAGTCCTCAAGCCCCTGGATATCGACCATGGTCATCCAGCGGTCGTCCTCGGTAATCAGTCCGCAGGAAATGCCGGCGACCGGGCGTTTAATCGGTACGCCCGCGTCCATCAGGGCCAGCGTGGAACCGCAGATCGACCCCTGAGACGTCGAGCCGTTTGAGGAAAGCACCTCGGAAACAAGGCGGATTGTATACGGGAATTCTTCGACCGGCGGAATTACCGGCTCAAGCGCGCGCTCCGCAAGCGCGCCATGTCCGATCTCGCGGCGGCCCGGGCCGCGGCTCGGGCGCGTCTCGCCGACGGAGTAAGACGGGAAATTATAGTGGTGAATATAACGCTTCTGTTCCTGGTCGTCGATACCGTCGAGCTTCTGCGCTTCGCTGACCGTTCCAAGCGTGGCAATGGTCAACACCTGTGTCTGGCCGCGCGTAAACATACCGGAACCGTGCACACGCGGCAACAGGCCGACCTGTGCGGCCAGCGGACGGATCTCGTCCATCTTGCGCCCGTCGACACGCTTCTGCTCATCGAGCAGCCAGCGGCGAACAATGAACTTTTGAAGCTTGTAGATCGCTTCGTCAATCACCGCAGCGTTCGTCTTTTCCTCGTCGTCAAACTTCTCATGGATGCGCTCGACGACCGGCGCCAGGCGTTCGTCACGCACATTTTTGTTGTCGGTGTCGAGCGCGGCCTTGACATCATCGATCGCAAAGTCCTTGATCGCATCGAACAGCTCGTGCGGGACCTCCATCGACTGGAAGGAGAACTTGGGCTTGCCGATCTCGGCCTGAACATCCTTGATGAACGCAACCATGCGCTTGATCTCCTCGTGGCCCTTGATGATCGCGTCGAGCATCACATCGTTGGAAACCTCGTTCGCGCCCGCCTCGATCATGCAGATAACGTCCTCGTTGGCAGCCACAGTCAGGTTCAAATCGCTCTTTGCACGCTGGGCAGCGTCCGGGCTGACGACGATCTCGCCGTCGATGAGTCCCACATTGATGCCGGCGATCGGCCCATTCCACGGGATGTCGGAAATCGACAGCGCGAACGAGGTGCCGACCATGCCGGCGATCTCCGGCAGGCAGTCGGGATCAACCGACATGACGGTCATAACGACCGAGCAGTCGTTGCGCATATCCTTCGGGAACAGCGGACGGATCGGCCGGTCGACGAGGCGCGAGGACAAAATCGCCTTGTCGGACGGACGCGACTCGCGCTTGATGAACGAGCCGGGGATCTTGCCGACAGCATAAAGCTTCTCCTCGAAGTCGACGGAGAGCGGGAAAAAGTCTATGCCTTCGCGCGGCTTGGCCGAGGCGGTCACATTGACGAGCACAACCGTCTCGCCCCAGCGCACCAGCACCGACGCGTTCGACAGGCAGCACATTTTACCCGTCTCAAACGTCATCTTTTTGCCGCCGTATTCGATTTCATAGACCTTGTAGTTTTCAAACATTGCAGTACCTCCGTTTACCAATTTCAGTTTACGGAAGCCGCGTGTCTTTTAGCAAGTATCTCGGCGCCCGGCGCCCGTGCGTCCAGGCGTCCAGATAACTGCTAAAAAGCATTCCAGCGGTTTCCGTTTTTCACCCCCGCGTAAGCGCGGGGGTGATGCGCGGGAAGGCAGGCGGGCCACTGCTCCGCCTGCCTTCCCTGTGATAAAGCTTACTTACGCAGGCCGAGCTTGGCGATCAAATCGCGGTAGCGGTTGATGTCCTTCTTGGCCAGGTAGTTGAGCATATTCCTTCTTTTACCAACCATGCGCAGCAAGCCGCGGCGGCTGTGATGGTCCTTCTTATGCGTCTTGAGATGCTCAGTCAGGTCGGCGATGCGCTTTGTCAGGATTGCGATCTGAACCTCGGGCGAACCGGTGTCGCCCTCATGCTGAGCATTATTCTGGATAATTTCCTGTTTTTCTTCCTTTCGGATCATGTCAATCACCTTTCTTTATTCAGTCCTTAATCTCAGGGGCAGGCGGGTGAATTCCCCAACGGCAACGCGCCTGGGCTTTGGGCCTGTGATACAGGCGTTTTGGTCCTGCCTCCGTGAAAAAGGCCATATCGATTTTTTATTATACCATAGTGTTTCCAGAAAGTAAAGGGCGCATACGCCTTTATTTGCCTATTTTTTCAATATACGCCCCGGCAATCGGCACAGACGTGCGCGCGTCCGCCTGGATGCGCGCGCGCAGCGCGTCGACCGACGGAAACTTTTGCTCGTCGCGCAAAAACTCCAGCAGGCGCACCTCGATCTGCCGGCCGTATAAATCGCCCGAAAAGCCAATAATATACGTCTCGGAATTCACAGCGTCCGTCTGTTCGACAGTCGGGCGCAGCCCGATATTTGCGACAGCCGGCAGTAGAACGCCGTCCACAGCCGCAACGGCCGCGTAAACGCCATAACGCAGGCGCACAAACGATTTTGGGAAACGCTGGTTGATCGTCGGCGAATCAATCGTGCGGCCGAGCCGTTTTCCATGCACCACAGTCAGGCGATAGCCAAACGCCCGCCCAAGCAGCCGCCCCGCCTGCCCAACGTCGCCGGCGGCGAGCAGCTCCCGGATGCGCGTGCTGCTTACACGCGCGCCGCCGCAAAACACCTCCGGTACAATGTCCAGCTCGACGCCGCGCGCTGCGCACAGCTTTCCGAGCAGCGCCGCGTCGCCGGCGGCAGCGCGTCCGAACCGGAAATCGGCCCCGCAGCAGACCGCGCGCGCGCCCATGCGGCGCACAAGCACCTCGTCAAAAAACGCCTCCGGCTCCAGGTCGTGGAATTGTGAAAAATCGGGCGCGAGCACACGCTGCACACCCCATGCGTCCAGAATCGCATATTTGTCCGCTTCCGTAACGATCTCCCCTGCGCCGGTCTTGCGTTCGGGGCTGCCGCCGGCACGTGTAAAGGTGAATACCCCCGCGCAAAGCCCCTCCTCTTTGGCACGCTGTACAGCACGGCCAATCACCGCGGCGTGGCCGATGTGCAGCCCGTCAAAATAGCCGCATGCAACAGCCGCCGGTACGCCGGCGGCCTGTGCGATCGTGTGAAATATCTCCAAAGGGCCTACACCTCCAGCGTAAACAGCTTTTGCATACAGAGCAGGCCGCCCTGTTCCCGCGCAACGCCCAGAAAACGGCGGTTATGCGCATATACGGCGTATGTATCACCGGCCCGCTTACAGGCGACGCGTTCCATATCGAGCCGCACCCCGTTTAAAAACATCTTTGTCTGCTTCTCGTTAAGCACCACCCTGGGCAGCGCGCCGAACGCCGTCTCCACCGGGCGCAGCAGCGTACCGAACGCGCCGTCCTGCGCGGCCTGCTGCGCCTGTTCAATCGTCACGCAGTCCGCCAGTGTAAAGCCCGCGGCCATTATACGCCGCAGCGCGGTCATCACCGCGCCGCAGCCGAGCGCCGCGCCGATATCGGCGATCAGCGTGCGGATGTACGTCCCCTTGGAGCAATGCACATCAATTGTAAAGGCATTTGCCTGTACATCGCACACTGTAAAATCAATCGAATACACCGTCACGGGGCGCGCGGCGCGCTCCACCTCGACGCCCCTGCGCGCCAGCTCATAAAGGCGCTGTCCGTTCACGCGCACCGCCGAATACATCGGCGGCGTCTGCATGATGTCCCCGACCAGGCCGGCCGCAGCCGCGCGCACCCGCGCCTCGTCGGCGTCCGGCGTCTGTTCGCTGAGCACCGTGCCGGTGATATCCTGCGTGTCCGTCGTCACACCGAGCTTAAACGACGCCAGATACCGCTTGTCCTGCTGCGGCAGGATATCGCACGCCTTTGTAGCGCGGCCGAAAAAAAGCGGGAGCACGCCCGTCGCCATCGGATCGAGCGTCCCCGCGTGGCCCACGCGCCGCTCCCGCGCAATCCCGCGCAGCTTTGCGACGACGTCAAAGGATGTAAAGCCCTCCGGCTTGTCAATACATAAAATTCCGCCTTGCTCTGTCAAACGACCAAATCCTTTCCCCCTTGGGAACCTTCGGCCTGCGGGCTGTCCTGCGCGCCCATAAACCCCCTGAGCACGCCGAGCACGCGCGCCTTCGCCGCCTCAAGCGTCCCCTCCAGCGTGCAGCCCGCGGCGCGCGCATGGCCACCGCCGCCGAGCCGCGCGCAGACTGCCGATGAATCGACATATTGGCTGCTGCGCATGGAAACACGCCAGCGTTCGGGACCCTTCTGCTGGAACGTCACCGCCGCGTCAACGCCTTCAATCTGGCGCGGAATCGCGGCGATGCCCTCCATGTCCTCCTCGGGCACGCCGGTTTTTTTGATGGCGTCAAGCGTCATGGCAATAAACGCAATCCGCCTGTTTTCGTGGTATTCGAGCGTGTCCATCACCATACGCTCAAGCTCCATGCGCGCCGGCGATTTTGTCTCAAACATCAGCTTGTTGATGCGATAGCTGTCGATGCCGTACTCCATCATCCGCGCGGCCAGCAGGTGCGAGGCGGACGTCGTATTGGAATAACGAAAGCATCCCGTGTCGGTCGCAAGCCCCGTGTAGATGCAAACGGCGATGCGGTAATCGACCGGCGTGCCAAGCTCCCCCAGCACACGGTTAATAATTTCGACCGTAGCGGCCGCCTTCGCGTCAAGCAGCAGCCGCGCAGCGTAACCCGTATTCGACGGGTGGTGGTCGATGCACAGGTCAACCCTGCCGGCCAAAGAGCCGGCCCACGCGCCGAGCAGCTGTAAGTCGGCCACGTCGACCGCGACAATGCACGACGGCGTAAAGTCCGGCTGCTTTTCAGGCACAAAGCCCGGATAGAGAAAGCAGTACCGCGGAGGAAAACCGTCCGGGCAGGCGATGCGCGCCGTTTTGCCCATCGCCGTAAGGGCGTGGAGCAGCGCGAAGCCGCTGCCGAGCGTATCCCCGTCCGGTTTTTGATGGCAAAGGATCAAAATCCGGTCCGACTGCGCGAGCAGCGCGGCCGCCTGCCGTTCGTTGACCGCCTGCGCCATGCTGTTCCCCCCTTGTCAGTGCTCCCAGTCCTGTGTGTGCAGACCGTCCAGAATACGCGAGATGTCCGCGCTGTGAGCGATCGAATCGTCCGCGATAAACGAAAATTCCGGCAGCTTGCGCAGCTTCAAGCGCGCGTTTAGTTCACGCTTGATAAAGCCCTGCGCGCTGCGCAGCCCCGCGGCGGCGTTTTTTGCCGCCGCGATTCCGTCCATCGAACTGATATAGACCTTACAGTGGGACAAATCGCGCGCCAAATCCAGCTTGACGATCGAAATCAGTCCCGAAACGCGCGGGTCCTTCAGGCCGCGCATGATGTCGCAAAGCTCCCTGTGGATGTCCTCCTCCGTGCGGGAGGCCCTGAATGTGGCCATACATGTTCTCCTTTTGATTGCGCTTACACCGGACGCCCGCCCATGGGCAGCCCCGTCCAATTATTATTCGCGATATTCCTCGATCTCATACGCTTCGAAGACGTCGCCTTCCTTGATATCGTTGAATTTTGTAAGGCCCATGCCGCATTCATAACCCTTAGCGACCTCTTTCACGTCGTCCTTGAACCGCTTGAGCGACGCAAGCTTGTCGTCGGCAATGATGATGCCGTCGCGCACAACGCGGATCTCAGCCGAACGGGTGATCTTGCCCTCAAGCACATAACAGCCGGCAACCGCGCCGACGCCCGTGATCTTGTAGACCTGGCGCACCTCCGCACGGCCAAGGTCGACCTCGCGCGTCTTGGGCGCGAGCATCCCCTTCATAGCCGTCTCAACGTCGTTGATAGCGTCGTAAATAATGCGGTAGAGACGCATCTCCACACCGTCGCGCTCCGCGTTCTCCTTGGCGACGGGGTCTGGACGCACATTGAAGCCGACAATAATCGCATTGGAGGCGTCGGCAAGCATGACGTCGCTCTCCGAGATCGCGCCGACCGCGCCATGGATGACCTTGACGCGCACTTCGTCGTTCGAGAGCTTCTCAAGCGACTGGCGCACCGCCTCGACCGAACCCTGCACATCGGCCTTGACGATGACCGGCAGCTCCTTGACATCGCCCTGTGAGATATGGCTGAACAGGTTGTCAAGCGTCACCTTTTCATAGGAGCTGAACTGCTCCTGCTTCTGCTCGTGCTTGCGCTGGTCGACAAGCTCCTTGGCCAGGCGCTCGTCGGCGACGGCGTTGAGCACGTCGCCCGCAGCCGGCACATCGCCCAGGCCCGTGATCTCAACCGGCATGGACGGACCGGCGTGCTCGACGCGCTCGCCTTTGTCGTTGAGCATGACGCGCACACGGCCAAACGTCGTCCCCGCGATGACCGCGTCACCCACATTGAGCGTACCGGTCTGTACGAGGATCGTCGCAACCGGGCCGCGGCCGCGGTCAAGCTTTGCCTCGACAACTGTTCCGCGCGCCGCGCGGTCGGGGTTGGCTTTCAGCTCGTTCGTATCGGCCACAAGCTGGATCATCTCCAGCAGGTCCTCAATGCCCTCGCGCGTCTTGGCGGAAACCGGGATGCACGGCACGTCGCCGCCCCATTCCTCGGGCACAAGCTCATATTCCGTCAGCTCCTGCATGACCTTGTCGGGATTGGCGTGCGGCTTATCCATCTTATTGATCGCGACAATGATCGAAACGCCCGCAGCCTTGGCGTGGTTGATCGCCTCGATGGTCTGCGGCATGATGCCGTCGTCGGCCGCAACGACAAGCACCGCGATATCTGTGACCTGCGCGCCGCGCGCACGCATGGCTGTAAAGGCGGCGTGGCCGGGCGTGTCAAGGAATGTGACCGGACGGCCGTTGACCTCGACCTGATACGCGCCGATATGCTGCGTGATGCCGCCGGCCTCGCCCTCGGTGACGTTTGTCTGACGGATGGCGTCGAGCAGGGATGTTTTTCCGTGGTCGACGTGGCCCATGACAACCACAATCGGCGGACGCTCGGCGAGATTTTCCTCGCTGTCCTCCTCGTCCACCTTAAACAGGCGGTCTTCAATCGTGACGACGACCTCTTTTTCAACCTTGGCGCCGATCTCCATGGAAACCATCGCGGCCGTATCGTAATCGATCACATCGTTGACAGCCGCCATGACGCCAAGCCCCATCAGACGCTTAATGACCTCGGAGGCCGTCAGATGCAGGCGCGCGGCCAGCTCTCCGACGGTGATCTCGTCCGGGATGGTGATTTCCAGCTTTTGGCGGCGCTGACGCTCCAGCTCGAGCCGGCGCATCTTCGCGTCTTCCTTCTCCTTGCGGGACATGGCCGGTTTTCCGGAGCGCCGCTGCGCGCTGCGCTGCGTCAGCTTCTGTTTCTGCGCGCCCGTATCGCGGTTGCCCATCTTTGTCTGGGCGAGCGTGTCGTATTTCTCATTGTAACGGTCAAGCTCCACCTGCGTGGAACCAGCGCGCATATCGACCATCGCCGACCCGCGCTGGCGCGGCTTTGTTCCCGGCTGCTGCGCCGACGACGCCTGCTGGCCGCCCTGCTGCGGACGCTGCTGCTGGTTCTGCTGCGGGCGGCTCTGTCCCTGCTGTGGGCGCTGCTGGCCGCCTTGCTGCATCCGGCCCTGGCCGCCCTGACCACGGCTGTTCTGCTGGCCGCCCTGCTGCGGACGGCCCTGCTGCGGACGCTGCTGGCCGCCTTGCTGCATCCGGCCCTGGCCGCCCTGGCCGCGGCCGTTTTGCTGGCCGCCCTGCTGCGGACGGCCCTGCTGCGGACGCTGCTGGTTTTGCTGCGGACGGCCCTGCCCGCCCTGCTGTGCGGCCGGCTGCTGCGCCTGCGGGGGCTGCGGCGGCGCAGCCTTGCGCGCGGATTCCTCCGCCGTCTTTCGCGCAGATTCCTTGGCCGCCTGCTTCTTGGCCTCTCCGGCCGCGAAATATTCGTCGAAGCTCTCCACCTGGTTTTGATTCGTGTAGTGGTTGAGCACAACGCTCAATTCCTGCTCATTGAGGGCAGTCATGCTTTTGCGCTCGCCCGGAATGCGCTCTGCAAGCAGGTCGGCGACCTCCTTGCTCGCTACGCCGAGGTCCTTTGCGACCTCGTGCAACCTGTACTTTTCGATCATTCGTTGAATTCCTCCTCTGATCATTCGCGGCTGCCTGCCGCCGTGACGTTCGCAAACCACAGGCGCCGCCGCGGAGTTGGAACGCTGGATTCTCTATATAAAGACCATATCGGTTGATTACGCTGTATTGCCGGGCAAAAGCCCCGAAATCATATCGGCGAAGCCGCGGTCGCAGACCGCGAACACGCCGTACGGTTTGCCCGCCACCGGGGCCAGCTCCTGCATCGTGTAGGGAAGCGTGCAAACCGGAACGCGCGCCTGCTGGCATACGCCGCGCGCATGGCGCGCGGAGCGTTCGGCGATGTCGCTTGTGAGAAGCACCAGCTTCGCCTCGCCGGTCAAAACGTTGTCGCGCACCACATCGGCGCCCATACGAAGCCTCTGTGCCTTGCGGCAGAGCGAAATTGCCGAAAACAGCCTGTCATTCATGCGGCGTCTCCCCCAATTCCTGCTCCAGACGCGCATACACCTCGTCCGGAATCGCACAGTCGAGCGCACGCTCCAGCCGCCGGGCCTTCCTCGCCTTTTTCAGGCAGGCGGCATCGGGACACAAATAAACGCCGCGTCCCGATTTCTTGCCGCCCGGATCGAGCAAAATCGTCCCTTCGGGCGTGCGCACCACGCGCACAAGCTCTTTCTTTGGCCTGTGGGCGGCGCATCCGGAGCACATGCGCACCGGCTGTTTTTTCTGCATCGCGATTCCTCCCGTAAGCGCGGGATGCTCCCCGCGCGCGTCATGGCGCTTTATTCGCCGTAAAAGCCGCTTTCCGGCTTGATATCGATTTTCCATCCCGTCAGCTTTGCCGCCAGGCGCGCGTTCTGCCCCTTGTTGCCGATAGCCAGCGAAAGCTGGTGATCCGGCACTGAAACGCGGCAGCTTTTGGCCCCGTCCGGGTCGACCTCGACAGAGACGACGTCCGCCGGCGACAGCGCCGCGGCGATGAATTCGGCCGGGTCGGCCGAATAACGCACAACGTCGATCTTTTCGCCTCCAAGCTCCTCGACAATGGCGGAGACGCGCTGCCCTTTCGGGCCGATGCACGCGCCGACCGGGTCGACGTTCTCGTCGTTGCTCCAAACGGCGATTTTCGTGCGCGAGCCGGCCTCGCGCGAAATCGACTTGACTTCGATCGTGCCGTCGAAAATCTCTGGAACCTCCATCTCAAACAGGCGCTTGACCAGCCCCGGATGCGTGCGGGAAATCATGATGCGCGGTCCTTTTTCACCGTTGACCACGTCGACGACATAGACCTTGACGCGCGCGCCGTCGGCATATTCCTCGCCCGGCACCTGTTCGCCCTTTGGCAGCACGGCCTCGCTTTTCCCAAGCTCCAGCGTGACGTTGCCCTTGACCTGATCGGTGCGCAGCACGGTAGCTGTCACAATATCGTGCTGGCGCGAAGAGAACTCCGCGAAAAGCTGCCCGCGCTCGGCCTCGCGGATGCCCTGACGGATGACGTGTTTAGCCGTCTGCGCGGCGATGCGTCCAAACTGCTTGGTGTCAAGCGGAATTTCGACAACGTCGCCGAGCGTGGCGCCGCTGTCGTACTTAACAGCCTCCTCCGGCAGGATCTCCTGCGCGGGGTCGAGCAGGTCGTCTACAACCGTCTTGCGCATCGCGACATAAAAGCGTCCTGTATCCGGGTTGATATCGACGACGCTGTCCTCCGAAGCGCCCATGTCGCGGCGGATGGCGTTGCCGATCGCCGTGGCGATCTTTTCGGCAAGCAGGCTGCGCGGTATGCCCTTTTCCTTTTCCATCAGCGCAAGCGCCTCGAAAAACTCGGTATTGCTCGTATTCATTTTTCCGGATTCCCCCATCAATATATAATGCACGCCGTCGCAGCGTCAAAATTCCTCGTAAAGGCGGACAAAGGCCGTCTCGCCGGGCGAAAAGGCCATCTCCAATTCGTCGTCGAGCAGCACGGCGACCACGCCGTTTTCATACGACGAGAGCGCGCCGATGAAATCGCGCTCGCCCTCGACCGGCCGGATCAGGCGCACATGCACCTGCGCGCCGATATATTTTTGAAAATGCCAGTCCTTCGTGAGCTTTCGCTCCACGCCTGGAGAGCCGACCTCAAGCGTATAGCTCTGGTCGATCGGGTCTGCCGCGTCGAGCAGGTCGCTCACCTCGCGGCTGAACGCCTCGCACTCTTCGATCGTGACGCCGCCCTCACGGTCGATATAATAGCGCAGGTACCACCCCGCGCCCTCCTTTTCAAACGCCACGTCCCACAGATACAGCCCCATGCGCTGTGCGACCGGCGCGGCCAGCGCCTCGCAGACGCCGGCTGTATTCGGGCGTTTCCCCTGGGTCTTTGCCACTAAATCCCTCCATACGCAAAGGAAAGAGTGAGGCTGACCTCACTCTTTCACACTCGTTTCTATTCTTACCATAATGCCAGTGTAGCATACCCGCGCGCAAAATGCAAGCATCTTTCGCCGGTTTGGTGGCCCCGGCGCGGTTTTTTCACATCAGCCGGGCCGTTTTAAAGGCCCGGGGGCGCCGCGGCGGCCAAAGCGCACCCTACTGCGCCGCCTTCTCGTGGTCCTCCATGCGGATCTGCTTGCGCTTGATCTTGCCGCTCATCGTCTTGGGCAACTCGTCCACAAATTCGACGATGCGCGGGTATTTATACGGCGCCGTCTCCTTCTTGACATGGCTTTGCAGCTCCTTTTTAAGCGCGTCGGAGGGCGTGACGCCGCGCGCGGGCACGACCGTCGCCTTGACCACCTGGCCACGGACCGGATCGGGCGCGGCCGTGACGGCGCACTCGAGCACCGCCGGATGTGTCATCAGCGCCGATTCGACCTCAAACGGGCCAATGCGGTAGCCGGAGCATTTGATGACGTCGTCGTTGCGCCCGACAAACCAGATATACCCGTCGCCGTCGCGCCAGGCCGTATCGCCGGTCGAATACATGTTGTTGTAAAAAGCGTCCGCGTTCGCCTGCGGATCGCCGCGGTACTCAACGAGCAGGCCGGCAGGCCGGCCCTTATCAAGATTTTTGACCACAATCGTGCCGACGATGCCGTCCTCGCAGGAATTGCCGTCCTCATCGACAATGTCCAAATCGTACAGCGGAGAAAACTTCCCGGTCGAACCGGGCTTGATCGGAAACCATGGGAAATTGGCGATGATGACCGTCGTCTCCGACTGGCCGAAGCCCTCCGTCAATTCAAGGCCGGTCGCCTCCTTAAAGCGGTTAAAGACCTCAGGGTTGAGCGGCTCGCCGGCGATCGTGCACTTTTTCAGCGATGACAGATCGTATTTCGACAGGTCCTCCTTGATCAGAAAGCGGTACACGGTGGGCGGCGCGCAGAACGTCGCCGGGCGCAGGCGTTCAATCGTCTGGAGCATATGCACCGGATCAAATTTCCCTTCGGTGTCATACGCCACGATGACCGCGCCGCAGATCCACTGGCCGTAAATCTTGCCCCATCCGAATTTTGCCCATCCGGAGTCGGCTGAAACAAAATGCAGCCCGCCGTCGCGCACCTCATGCCAGTAATTGGCCGTCGTGATGTGGCCAAGCGGATAGGCGTAATCGTGAACGATCAGCTTTGGCATCCCGGTTGTGCCGGAGGTGAAATATCCAAGCATCAGGTCGCGGACGTCCGTCGCCGCTTCACCCGTGGGGCGCGGGAACTCCATCGGGTAATCCGCAACGGCGCGGCGAAAATCGATGCAGTCCGCGGGGATTTTTTCGCCGACGACCGCAACGTGCCGAAGCGTCGTACATTCCGCGCGCACCTGCCGGATGTTCCCGAGCAGCTCGCCGTCGTCGACGCAGCAGATCATTTTAACGCCCGCCTTGTTGCAGCGGTATTCGATATCGTGCGGCATAAGCTGGTATGTTGCGGGGATTACGATCGCGCCGATGCGGTGCAGCGCCAGCATGCACACCCACGCCTCGACGCGCTGCTTGAGCACCAGCAGCACAAAATCGCCCTTTTTTACGCCGTGCGCCGTGAAGAAATTGGCCGCCTGCATCGAAAGCGCCGACAGCTCCGAAAAGGCGAGCCGGCGCTCGCCCGCGCCGCCGTCCACCCAGACGAGCGCGGGCTTGCGCGCGTCCCGGCGCGCCCACTCGTCGATTACATCGTATGAGAAATTGAAGTCCTCCGGAATATTCAACCGGTAATTCGCCTTAAAATCCTCGTACGAATCAAATTGCGTACGAGGCAGAAATTTTTCAATCATATACACCCTTCTTTATTGCAAATAAGCCGCTTTGACAACGGGTTCTCACTCGTTGATGATGGTCAGAAAACGGACCGGGCCTCCCACGGCGCGCTGCCCGTGCGGGGTCGACGGATCGAAAAAGGCGCTGTCGCCGGCTTCCAGCAGAAACGAACGGCCGCCGATGACAAGCTGCACCGTGCCGCTGATCACATAGTTAAACTCCTGTCCCGCATGCGTCACAAGCTCGGGCGGGTTTTCCATCGGCTCCAGGTCGACGATCATCGGGTCAAAGTCGCGGTCTATGTAGTTGAAGGCAAGCGAATTGAACCGGTACCCCTTGTACCGTTCGATCGAAACGCCGCGCCCCTGGCGCACGATTGTGTAATCGTTCATGCGCGGCGCCTCGCCGGTCAAAAGGACCGTCGGGTCTACGTTGAGCGCCGCCGCAACACCATATATAACGCCGATGGGAATATCGTCCTCTGCATTTTCATACCGCTCATACTCCTCGGGCGGCAGGTCCAGCCCCTTTGCCAGATCAACGGCCGCTACATCGAGAATCTCCCGCAGTTCGCGGATGCGCCCTGCGATCTGCTTGATCTGTTCGTTCATCACAATCCTCCTTATACTGTATGTACTTATACATATCTGCTTTTTACGGTTTTATTTTACACGCTTTGCGGCTCCCATGCAATACAAACCTGTATCCCGAACGGGCAAATTTCTGCACATTTTTAAGTAATACTTATCATTTTTTAGGTCGAAATTTGTAAAACTTGCTAAAACCGTCGTAACCTGTGTATTCTTTTTCTGCACTTTTTGCCCCATTGAACAATCTGTAAATTTCCTGTAAACTGAATGTATACGTTTCCCCGTTTTCTGGGATAAGAACGCAATTTGGAGGATCGACGGAAATGGAGCTTTTGAAACAACGCATCCGCGCGGACGGACACGTCAAACCCGGCAATGTGCTCAAGGTTGACAGCTTCCTCAACCATCAGATGGATATTTCCCTCTTTTGTGAGATCGGACAGGAGTTTAAGCGTCTGTTCGGCGACTGCGGCGTGACAAAAATTCTGACCATCGAGGCCTCCGGCATCGGGATTGCGGCTGTAACGGCGCAGTTTTTTAACGTCCCGGTTGTGTTCGCCAAAAAGTCGCAGTCGAAAAACATCGACGGCGAGGTATTTACCTCGCGCGTGGAATCCTTCACGCACGGGCGTGTTTACGACATCATCGTTTCAAAAAAATTCCTGCTGCCGGACGACCGCGTCCTGCTGATCGACGATTTTCTCGCAAAGGGCAGCGCGCTCGAGGGGCTTTGCAAGCTTGTCGAAGACTCCGGCGCAACGCTCGTCGGCGCGGGCATTGTGATTGAAAAGGGCTTCCAGGAGGGCGGCGCGCTCGTCCGCGGGCGCGGCGTGCGCGTCGAATCGCTCGCCATTGTGGAGAGCATGGACGACAAAACCGGCGGGATCGTTTTCCGCGACTGACTTTCTTTCATGACCTGACCCCGTGTGTTTTCCACGCGGCCGCGCCCGCTGCACAGCGGGCGCGCCTGCGTTTTGGAATAAGAACCCGTACTGTAAGCGGGGAATGTTGAAATTGGAGGAGAAAAAATGAAACTGAGCAAAAGGATCCTTGCCCTGCTGCTTGCTGGGGCGATGGCGGCCTGCGCCGCCGCTTGCGGCGGCTCCGAGCCGGCCGCTTCCACCGCCGACGGCGCTTCCGCGCCTGCTGCCTCTGCCCCGGCCGCCGCTTCCGAAGCCGCTCCGGCCGACGATTGGGCCGCAAAGGTCGGTACGAAAACCTTCCCGGCGATTGCAAAGGAAGATTTGAAGATCGGATTTCTCTATGTCGGTCCGGTCGGCGACGAAGGCTACTCCTATGCGCATGACCAGGGCCGCGCCAAGATGGCCGAGACGCTCGGCCTGGCTGAAGGGCAGACGCTGATCGTTGAAAACGTCCCGGAGGAATCCGAATGCGCCGATCAGGTGCGCAATCTGATCGACCAGGGCTGCAATGTCATCTTTGCGACGAGCTTCGGCCATCAGGACTGGGTGATGGAGGTTGCCAAGGAGTATCCCGATGTGATCTTTGAACATTGCTCGGGATTCCGTTATGGCGAAAACATGACCGCCTATTTTGGCCGTATGTATCAGATCCGCTATCTGACCGGCATCGCTGCCGGCCTTAAAACCGAATCGAACAAGATCGGCTATGTCGCCGCCATGCCGACCGCCGAGGTTGTGCGCGGCGCGAACGCGTTTGCGCTGGGCGTCAAATCCGTCAATCCGGACGCGACTGTTGAGGTCAAATTCACCAACTCCTGGTACGATCCCGCCGGTGAGAAAAACGTTGCGATCGACCTGCTCAACTCCGGCTGCGATGTGATCGGCCAGCACGTTGATACGACCGCTCCGCAGGTCGCCGCCCAGGAAAAGGGCGCGTTCGCCATCGGCTACAACGCGGCCACCTACAATGTCGCGCCGCAGGCGTACTTGACCGCTCCGCTGTGGGATTGGGGTTCCTATTATACCGCCGAGGCGCAGAAGATCATCGACGGCGCCTGGACCTCGCAGAACTATTGGGGCGATATGAAGGACGGTATTGTCTACATTGACGAGCTTTCCGCCAATTGCGCCGAGGGCACGCAGGAGAAAATCGACGAAGCGCACGCCAAGATTGAATCCGGTGAGCTGAAGATCTTCGCCGGCCCGATCAACGACAACACGGGCGCCGAGCGCGTGCCCGCCGGCTCCGAAATGACCGACGCCGAGCTGCTTGCGTTCGACTGGTTTGTTGACAACATCGTCGGCACCGTCCCCGCCGCGTAAACATTTCCGTTCCACCGAAGGGGCGGGGCATGGCCCCGCCCCTTCTTTTCCCTCTCCCGCCCATTCGCATTTTCGGGCGGCCTGCCATCAGCAAAATAAGGAGGTTTTCAACATGGATAGCGCGCCCTATATCCAGCTGACCGATATCTGCAAATCGTTCGGCAGCGTCCGCGCCAACCACAACGTCTGTCTAAGCGTCAGCCGCGGTGAAATACATGCGCTGCTCGGCGAAAACGGTTCGGGCAAGAGCACGCTTGTCAATATGCTCTCCGGCATCTATGCGCCGGACAGCGGCCATATCCGGGTGGACGGACGCGAGCGGCGCTTCGCCTCGCCGCGCGATGCGATTGAAGCCGGCATCGGCATGGTGCACCAGCATTTCAAGCTTGTCGACGTGATGACCGCCGCCGAAAACCTCGCGCTCGGCGCGCGCGGCGGGCTGTTTGTGAATAAGCGCGCGCTCGCCGCGCGGATGAAAGAGCTTGGCGCCCGCTACGGCCTGTCGGTCGACCCGGAGCGCAAGGTTTACAATATGTCGGTCGGAGAAAAGCAGACGGTTGAAATCCTCAAGGCCCTTTATCACGGCGCAAATGTGCTGATCCTCGACGAGCCGACGGCGGTGCTCACGCCGCAGGAGACAAAAAGCCTCTTTGAGATCCTGCGCGGCATGAAAGCGGAGGGCTGCTCCGTCATCATCATCACCCATAAGCTGGGCGAAGTGCTTGAGATCAGCGACCGTGTGACCGTGCTGCGCCGCGGCGAGTCGGCCGGCACAGTCGAGACGAGGGACGCCGACGCGCGCTCGTTGACCGAGCTGATGGTCGGGCGGCCCGTCTCGCTCAAGATCGCACGCCCCGCCGTCCCCGAAGAGCTGAAACGTCCGCTCCTGGAGGTGCGCGGCCTTTCGGCGCGCGGGCCGGGCGGCGTCAAGACGCTCGACGGCATGAGCTTTACGCTCTCGGGCGGCGAAATCCTCGGCGTGGCCGGTATCGCCGGCAGCGGCCAGAAGGAACTGTGCGAGATCATCGCCGGTATGCAGCGCGCCTTTGCAGGCGAGATCGTATTCCAGGGCGAATCGATTCTAGGCAAGTCGCCGGCTGAAATCATCAAACGCGGCATTCAGATGAGCTTTATCCCGGAGGACCGCCTCGGCATGGGGCTTGTCGCGGGTATGGATATCGTTGAGAACGTGATGCTCAAAACCTTCCGGCGCGGCAAAACGCCGTTTATCGACCGCGCCACCGGCCGGCGGGACGCCGAACGCATTGTGCAGGATTATTCGATCGACACGCCGTCGGTCGGCCATATCGTTAAAAAGCTGTCGGGCGGCAATATCCAAAAGGTGCTGCTCGGACGTGAAATCGATCTGAACCCAACGCTGCTCGTGACCGCCTATCCTGTGCGCGGGCTTGATATCGGAGCTTCCTATTTCATCTATGACGCGCTGAACAAACAGAAGGAAAAGGGCGTCGGCATCCTGTTCATCGGCGAGGATCTCGATGTACTGATGGAGCTGTGCGACCGTGTTATGGTTATCCACGGCGGCGCGGTTATGGGCATCGTTGATCCGGCGCAGGTCACCAAAGAGGATATCGGGCTGATGATGCTCGGCCATAAACCTGGGGAGGTGGTCGCGTGATCCGCATTGTACGGCGTCCGGACCCGTCGCGCCGGCGCGACATCGTCACACGTCTGGCGGCTGTTTTTGCCGCGCTTGTCTGCGCCTCGCTGATTATGGCGGCGCTCGGCTATAACCCTGTCGCCGTTTTTTCCAATATCATCGTCGGTTCCACCGGCACGGCGCACCGTATCCGTCAGACCATTGTCAAGGCCATCCCGCTGACGACGCTTTCGCTCGGCGTGGCCGTATGCTTTAAGATGAAATTTTGGAATATTGGCGCGGAGGGACAGTTTTATCTGGGCGCGCTGTTCGCCACCTGGACGGCCTATCACTTCAAAACGCTGCCGGCCGGGGCGCTTCTGCCGCTGATGTTGATCGCCTCCTTGATCGGCGGCGGGCTGTGGGCGCTTATTCCAGCGGTTCTCAAATCAAAATTCCGCACGAGTGAAATTCTCGTCACATTGATGCTCAACTATGTGGCGACGAAATTCATCACGTATCTTCAGTACGGCCCGTGGAAGGACCCGAGCGCGGGCGGCTTTGCCAAAATGCCCAAATTTGCCGACGCCGCCGTGCTTCCCAAGCTGTTCGGCGTCCACATCGGCTGGATCATTGTGCTTGTGCTGGCGCTGACCGTCCATATTCTGCTGGCCAAAACAAAACTCGGATATGAAATTTCTGTTATCGGAGAAAGTGAAACGACAGCCCGTTACGCAGGCATTTCCGTGGCGGGCGTCACGGCCGCAGCCGTGATGATCGGCGGCGGGCTGTGCGGCGCGGCCGGCTTCATGCAGGCTTCAGCGATTGAAAAATCGCTGACCGACCAGCTCTCCGCGGGGCTTGGCTTCACAGCCGTCATCACGGCGTGGCTGGCGCGCCTGTCGGCTCCGGCGGTCGTTGTGGTGTCGCTGCTGTTCGCTGCGCTGCTCCAGGGCAGCGCCTATATCCAGACGGCGCTTCAGGTGCCGTCCGCCGTGGCGGATATTTTACAGGGCGTCATCCTGTTCTTCGTTTTGGGCAGCGAATTTTTCTTAAACTACCGTCTGGTGCGCACACAAAGCTCTGAAAAGGAGGCGGTCAAATGAGCGGACTGACACAGGCATCCCTGTTTTTACAGGTCGCCGTCCAGATGGGCACGCCGATCCTGTTCGGCACGCTCGGCGGCATCCTGTGCGAGAAATCCGGAAATATCAACCTTGGCGTTGAGGGCATGATGCTGATGGGCGCTGTGTTCGGCTTCATGACGGCGCTGCACACAGGCAACCCCTTTCTGACGATCGCCGTCGCAGGGCTGGCGGGCGCGTTCGGCGCGCTGATCTATGCGGTCATCACCGTGACGCTGCGCGGCAACCACACCGTCACGGGGCTGGCGCTGACTATCTTTGGGACGGGCCTGTCCGGCACGCTCGGCAAACCACTGGCCGGTCTGGCGCTGCCTGATTCGATCCTGCGGGCCTTTTCCGCCTACAATGTGCCGGGGCTTTCAAAAATCCCGGTGCTTGGCGAAATGTTTTTCCAGCAGAGCGTCTATGTGCAGATCGCGCCGGTGCTCGCAGTGCTTCTATATATCTATCTGACGCGCACCTACGCGGGCCTTTCGACGCGCGCCGTCGGTGAAAATCCCGGCGCGGCCGACGCCTGCGGGGTCAACGTCACGCTTGTCAAATATCTTAACATTGTGGCGGGCGGCTTTCTCTGCGGCATGGGCGGCGCATACCTGTCGGTTGTGTTCGTACCGCGCTGGCAGGAGAATATCACCGCCGGCATCGGCTGGATCGCCGTCGCGCTTGTCATCTTTTCCACCTGGAACCCGGCCAAGGCCATTTTCGGCGCGTACTTTTTCGGCGCGCTGCGAGGTGTCGGATTCAAGCTGCAAAACGCGAGCCTCAGCCTCTTTGGATTTGAACTTCGCGTCTCGGCGCAGCTTCTCGACATGATCCCATATCTTATGACAATCGTCGCGCTTGTGTTGATCGTCCAGGGCAAGCGGCGTGAAAATCAGCCTCCGGCTGCCCTTGGCAACCCGTATTTCAGGGAGGAACGCTGATATGGCCGCTATCCTTCCCGGGAGCGCCCCTGCGCCCGCGCCGTCCATGGCGCGGGCGCTTCATGCTCCAAACGAACAGCAGCGCGCCGTAATTGGGGATACGGCGCACAGCATCCTTTTGCTTGCCGGCGCGGGAACCGGAAAAACAGATACGCTCGCGCGCCGTGTGGCAAACCTGATCGTCTCCGGCGCCGCGGCGCCGGAGGAAATCCTCTGCCTTACCTTTACAAACCGCGCCTGCCGGGAGATGACCGAGCGTATCGAAACGGTCGCAGGCGAAACGGCGCGAAACGTGGCCGTGCATACGGTGCACGGCTTTTGCGCGCGTATGCTGCGCGAGACGCCGGCTGCGCGCACAGATCTCGGGCGCGATTTCACCGTCTGCGACGCGGCCGACGCGCTTGAGATCGTGCGCATCGTTGTCGAACGCACGATCGGCCGGGAAATCGACGGGCGCAACGCGCAGATCCTCCTTGATTTTATCGGGCTTGTCAAGGACGCCATGCTCGAGGACCCGGCGCGCTCCCACGCTGAAGCCGCGGCCGCGGTATTCGTTTCCCGCCGCGAGCAGCTCGAGCGTATCTGCGTCGACGAACAGCGCCGCTATGACGAAAAGTTTTTTCGTTTTCTCGCAAAATACGGCGCGTCCGTCGCGCGCCTTTACGATCAGACGCTTTTGGAGAATAACACGCTCGATTTCTCCGACCTGCTCATCCGAGCCGCGGCTCTGCTGCGCGACCGGCAGACCGCGCAGCTGTGGACCGGCCGGTTTCGCTTCGCGCACGTCGACGAGGCGCAAGATGTCAGCCTTGCGGAATACAGCCTGCTTTCCCGCCTGTGCGGCGGCGCTGTCACACTGTTCTGCGGCGACTTCAACCAGACAATCTACGGCTGGCGCGGCTCCGATCCGACCGCGCTCGCCGCACGCTTCGAGGCGGACTTCCACCCTGTCCGCTTGGAATTTTCGATCAATTACCGCAGCAGCGAACAGCTTCTCGCCGTCGGCCAAAACATCCTGAAGGCCGCCTTTGGCCGCGGCGACGGCGGTCATTTCAGCGTTTCCTCACCGCAGTGCACCGATATTGCGGTACGCGCCTTTGACACGCCCGAAGCGGAAGCCGCCTGGATTTTAGAGTCGATAGAATCGCTCGGATTGACCGACTACACGCGTGTAGCCGTCATCGCGCGCTCGAACTGGGCCTGTTCCGAGCTGTGCGAGCTGCTCTGCCAGGGCGCGCACGCCGCGCGTTCGCCCGTGCGCTTCATGCTTGCCGACGAGCTGCGCCTCTTTTCGCGGGCCGAGGTAAAGGACGCGCTCGCCTGTATCGCCCTGCTTGCCAATCCGCGCGACGGCGCGGCGCTGCTGCGCCTTTTGCGCCGCCATACGGCCGGCGTCGGCGAGGCGACGGCGCGTGCGCTGACAGCCCTGCCGCGCACGGACAGCGGCGCGCTCCCATGCGATCTGGCGGATCTGCGCACACACCGCAGCGGCGACTTTTTCACCGGGCTGCTGGAGGCGTTTTGCGAAGGGCGCGTCGTCGTATTCGATGTGGAAAGCACCGGCGCCGATGTCTACACGGACGATATTATACAGATCGCGGCCGTCCGCCTCTCGCCCGGCGGCGAAGCCGCGCGTTTCGAACGGTTCCTGCGTCCATCGCGGCCTGTCGGCGCGTCCGAACGGGTCCATGGCTTCTCCGACGCGTTTCTGGCGGAAAACGGCGGCGAGCCGCGCGGCGCACTCGAGGATTTTCTCAGCTTTTCGGAAGGCTGCGTCCTGGTCGGACACAATGTGACGTTCGATTTGACGATCACCACGCAGAACCTTGCGCGCGCGGGCAGCATGCGGACGCTCTCCAACGCCTGGTACGACACGCTCGATCTCAGCCGACGCTATTTGAAAGAGCTGCCCAATCATAAACTGTCAACCGTCTCGGCGGCGCTTGGCGCGGCGCATGACCCGTCGCACAACGCGATGGATGATATCCTCGCTACGGCCGATGTGTTATCCGCGCTGATAAAACAGTATGTCGCGCCGTATGAGACGGCGCGCCGCGCGGCCTATGAAAAGCTTCTGCCGCGCCTGGAGCCGTTCGCGCGCCTGCTGGCGGATATCCATGCAAAGGCCGCCGCGCTCCCCGCGCCCGAAGCCGCGCGGCTCGCCTGCCGGATGTTCGGGCTTGGGGAAGCCTTCGCGGCGGAACCGGCGCGCCTGGCAAACCTGGAGCTGTTTTTTGACGCGGCCGGCGATTATACCGACCGCAC
Organism: Anaerotruncus colihominis; assembly: GCF_010206195.1. Taxonomy (GTDB): domain Bacteria; phylum Bacillota; class Clostridia; order Oscillospirales; family Ruminococcaceae; genus Anaerotruncus; species Anaerotruncus colihominis_A. The sequence goes on from NZ_VIQT01000002.1 coordinate 40,831, forward strand.
GCAGCCGCCGGCCCAGCAGCTCGCCTCGCTGCTCGAACTGGCGGCGCTTTCGCCAGGCGCGCTCGACCGTATGCGCAAGACTGCCAACAAGGTCGCCGTCATCACGGCACACCAGTCGAAGGGGTGCGAATTTGACTATGTGTTTTTGCCGATGATGCAGGAGGGCGTATTCCCCACCTGGCAGGCGATGCGCTCCGGCGCGTTTGACGAGGAGGCGCGCGTCTTTTATGTGTCGGTCACGCGCGCCAGAAAAAAGCTGTTCGTATCCTGGGCGCGCGGGCGGCGCGGACGCGGCCCGGCCGAGCCGAGCCGATTTCTCGCCATGCTCGGATAGGGGCAGGTGCAGGCGCAAAAAACGCGCACGGATCTGCTGGCGATTAAGGGCTGTTTGAAAAATCAAAATACCCGTCTTTTTCTACAAACAGCGGGGGACGCTGCGTTAAAAAGCATCGAAATCCGAAAGGATTCCTGCATTTTTCCCTTGCGTTCTCCTGCTGCCTGCGAAAAATTCGGCAATTCCTCTGTTTTTAAACAAGCCCTAGAAAATAAAACAGCCGTCCGTCGAACGGCCGTCGTCTTGTCAAAAAAAGACGAACATGATATAATTGATGAAAATACGGACGTTTTGTGCAAGCGTCCAAAGGAGGGTGCTTTTAGCAATGGCAATTTCCAAGTGGGATGTATCGGTCAACGGAAAGAACCATACCATTGAGATCAAACGCGGCTTTGGCGCGCTCAAGGTTGTTGTCGATGGACAGGTTGAAAAGGTGCGCAGCCAGAATTTCTGGATCATGCTGCTTGACCGTGAAATCAGAATTGAAGACAAGGTGCTCAACCTTGTAATGATCGGAACCAAAGCGGATCTCGCTGTTGACGGCGTGTATCTGGGCACCGGCGAAAAGTATGTCCCTGTCGGCAGGACGCCGGCCTGGGCTTGGGTGATGACCGCTCTGATGCTGATTCTCGGCTATTTCTTCTCGGGAATCATCGGTCTGCTGATCGGTCTGCTCGGCAGCACCTTCTGCATCTCGCGCTCCCTGCGCATAGACGGAAAGAATACGCTCCCGATTTGTATTATCATTACAATCGGCTGCATTGCCGTCCAGGCAGCCATTATGTTTTTGGTTATGCAGCTGCTGTATTAAGAAACTGTACCAATGGGAGACGCACACGCCCTGGCGGAAAATTTTCTCGCCGATCCATACGCTTCCCCCAATCGGTGCAGCCTCTAATGTTTTCCATATACATATCAAAAGGGCCGCCGGCTTTTGCCGGCGGCCTTTTACGCTTTTTCCCGCGCCTGGCGCTGCTTTGTCAGCTCAATAGCCTCTTTGCCGGTCAGGTGCTCAATGGATAGCTCCAGCATACACACCCGGTCAAACTGCTGGTCGATCTCCTGCTTTCGGCCCTCGGCCTGTCCGGGAGAATACTTTGCAGCCAGCAGCTCCAAGGCGCGCAGCTTTTCCGCCGGGTCCTCCAGCATCCGCACGCGCCCGAATGCAATGACGCTTCGAAAACAGGTCGTATACTTTTCCGACAGCACATGATCCTGTCCAATGACGCAGAACGACGCTTTCGGATGCCTTTTGACAGCGTCCAGCTTGTGGCCGGCCATGGCGCAGTGAAAGTAAATCTTTTCTTCGTGACAGACAAAGCTCAATGGGACTGCATACGGATAATCGCCGTCGCCCAAAACGGCAAGCACGCCGGAGGTCGCCCGTTCCAGCAGCGCAAGGCTCTCCCCGCGGGAAAGCGCCTGTTTGGCGCGGCGCATTTCTCTGAACACATGCATCACCTCATTATCGATATGCTTCATGATACCACAGAACGGATCTCTTGCAAAGCTTTGGACCTGAAAACGGGCGGCGCCCCTTTCAAGTGGACCGCCCGGCGCACATCGATGATTTATAGATTGCGCATTGCAATCTATAAATCATTGGCTATCCGCGCCCTCCCCGGCGCGGATTTCAGCGTGATCGAGCCGCCGTGGCGCTTGACAACATGCTTGACGAAAAGTTGCAAGCGGGCCAATGTAAAGTCTGTGTAAAATCGCATGTAATCTGTCCATGTAACCGCCGCTGGCAACCTTTTTGAGCCATTCTTTACAGATGGTCTCCCCAAGCCCCTACGGCCAGTGAGAAAAAACAATGCCTGCAACCCACTTTTTTATTAAAAAGGGGTTGCATTTCCCAATCTCGCGTGTTATAATAGTAAAGCACTCCAAAACAGTGCAGAAAAGATCGCGGAGTGGAGCAGTTTGCTAGCTCGTCGGGCTCATAACCTGACGAACCAAATTCAAAGGCAGTGCATAAAAATTCAATATCGCGGGGTGGAGCAGTTCGGTAGCTCGTCGGGCTCATAACGAATAAACTTCCGCGAGAAACTTTCCAAAGTACAAACCAAATAATTGATATTCCGCGGGGTGGAGCAGTTCGGTAGCTCGTTGGGCTCATAACCCAAAGGTCGTAGGTTCAAATCCTGCCCCCGCAACCAAAACAGCATAAATAAAGGGTTTTTCGCCTTTTACTTATGCTTATAGCAGAGAGAGTGAACCATTTGCATTTTGTTGGTGTTGGGGTTCACTCTCTTCTTTTGTTTGCCCTAACCTTTCACATCGTTGCGCTGTCTGCCACAAAGCACCACAAGAAATACCCGAAAACGCAAACGCAACGACACAACTTATAAAATTTGCTTAAAAGCTATCCATGAGTTGGATTTTTTTCTTTTCTCTCCCATGTGCATACCTCAGCGTTGTACTCTTGCTCGCATGGCCCACAATCTCAGAGATGGAGGAAAGCTCCTCTGGAAATTTTTCCAACATATCTGTCGTAAAGCTATGCCGCGTAGAGTGGACGCTAATATCGAGGATGCCGCATTGGGAAAGGAATTTTTTGAAATGTTCCTCAAATGCCTTTGGGTCATAAGGTCTAAGCAAAGGAGTGACCAATAAAAAGTTGTCCAGGCCATGATTTGGACACTGTTCAATACTGTGTCCAAGCAGTTTTTCCTGGTATGCAATCAAATTTCTGACGCACTCCTTCACCTGGCGCCCCACCGGAAAACACCGGCTTGAGGATTCAGTTTTGGGCGGACCAAGGTACAGTCCTGTTTTGTTCCGGGTCTTTGCCCATGTGTCAATTCGTTCATAATCGGCTGCCTGCTGTTTGTTTGGATGGTAAATGCGAACCAGGGATTTTTCTATAGAGAAGGTACTGATTCTTGGTCCAATGCAAGATAGGCGCAAACCCAGCAACTCCCCTTTTCGCATCCCTGTGCGCAGCAAGATGACAATAGCCCAACCAACCGGATTGTCGCCGGCCATCGCATTTTCAATCAATAACTCCATCTGATCTTCTGTCATAATTGGAATTTCTTTTGCTTTTCGGAATTTCAGTTCAATCTCTCTGGCAGGGTTAAATTGCAAAAGGCGCTTAGGATTCACCGCATAATTGAGCGCTTTACTAAGCATATTCCTCATATCTGTGAGGGTTTTATGCGATAGTCCACCCTCTTTACCATCTGCTCTGCCGGAAATTGTTTTGGTTTGAAAAAACTCCTGAAGCAATTCGGTGGTAGTCGCCTGGAGCCGTTGATCCCCAAAATAGGGAATGAAATGGTCAATGACATAGCTTCGGTATTTTCTTTGCGTGCTTGGCCGTAGCCTTGTCTGGCCGGAAAAGCCGACCCAGAACATCAGGTAGCCACATAGGGTTTCATTATTTTTACCAATATAACTGCCATCGTCGATTGCCGTTTTGATTGCCCGCAGTTTCTTCTCCGCTTCCTTTTCAGTGGGAGCATAAACACTCTCGGTCTTTCGATGGTAAGTGTACCGGCCCTCATAATATCCCTCTGCCCTGCGGCGGATGCCATTTTTAAATGGGCCATGCTTGGAAGTTCCCTTCTTCAAGCGCACACTATGAAACCGGCCCGCTACGAATCCAGCAGCTTTTAAAATTGCATCCAGACTTTCGTTTGAACCATGAAATTCCCCCTTTAGAACCGCAGCTTCAAAGGCGATGTACTTTGCCCTGGCTTCTTCTTCTGAAACCGCGCCGATCCGATAATTTACTCCCTGGACATTCACAGACACCCGCCATGAAGTGGCCGTATTGCGGTTGATGTTATAGGAGCTAATAACAGCCGGTACTGTGCGTTTTGTTCCACTGGGATACCCCTGTTGTAAAAGAAATTGATGCAAAGATTCTTTGGTTCCGTCAAATGATCCAGAATCTGCAAATTGCTTCGCAGCCTCCAGCTTGCCGGATGCCTCGTCCCTGGATACCGCCTCTAAGTAAAAGCGTTGTCCTTTGTAGGTAAAACTTGATTGCCATACGCCATTTGCATAGCGCCGGATACTGCCTGTCCCTTTTTTTCGGGGTGTTTTCCCCGCAGAAATGGATGATGACACATTCTTCTCCTCCCTTCATCTGGTCAGAGACAAACAAAAGCGGCTTGTTTTGGCGCAATCATCTGGCTAGTGAAACGGGTAGTCTCATTATACTCCATTTTCATCCATTTCGTCCAGTCGATTGCTCCTCAAACAAGCCGCATACCATTTGATAAACAAACTTTTGGGAACCAGGATAAACTTACTTCCAGGGACATCCACCACTGGGAGCCTGCCCGATTTCAGCAATTTGTAGGCGGCTCCCATACTCATTCCAAGGTATTTGGCAAGGTGTTTGGCCTGGAGTGTCGGTGGATAGTCTTTCAGGTCTTTTTCAAGCAATCCAATATACGGGTCTTCTGAAATGCTCTGCATAAAATCCCCTCCTTTCTACAATGTGGTTCTTAATGAGCCATTTACGATGGTAAAGGGAGATTTCTGCAGCGCCTCAATATCTGAGATCGTCCGGTTCAAATTTTTATTCCATCTGGCACGCTCATTGCCCCACAAGGTCATCTCCTTTATACACAACCGGCGGATTCTGAGTAAACCGCCGTGGATAGAGGCTAATAAAAGTCTTGCAACCTGTTCATCTATCCCATTTTCAGCCATTCCAAATAGAGTTTTACAGCTTTTTCGGATGGCCTGCGTTTCCTGCAAAACAGCGATTCTTTTTTGTCTGGCCGAACTGCATAGCCGTTCAGATTGCAGCAGGAGTTTTTCGATATCCTTTGCCCTGATTGATCGGATGCCATCACCCAATAATGCCCTACTATTCGTTGGAGAACAGACAGTCAGCCTGGCCTTTGGCAGCTTACTCGCTTTAAGCGCCGATTGATATTGTTGTGTGTTGTAGACAAGCAAAGGAATTTGGCCATCGGATATGTTTTCCATTAGAATCTGGTATTTACATACTCCGCGATAAGTACAGCCTTTTGAGCAGGTCGTAACACAAACTTTGCCAGCGGTTTTTTTGTCCACTCCAGTAATCAAAAGGCTTCTTGCCAGCATAGCAGGAAATTCATTTCCATTTGCCTCTGCGTTTCGGAGGCGTTTTAGGCATAAATATCTGTGGACTGGCTCCTTGGAAACGAACTCAACCTTCTCCAAGTAGTTCATCTGTTGAAGAGTGCCTATTACCATCTTCAGGTGTGCGGTATCTCTTTTCTTTTCGCCTGCTTCACAGACTACCACTATCGGAACAAAATTCTTTGCATAGCAAAACTCATGGATTATAGTGGCAACCGCACCGGCCAAAACATCCTCTACGCACCGTTCGTATTGGGGTTGCGCCATGATCGGCAGCAGTGTTCCGGCAGCTTTCAGCCGCTCAGACAGGTCAAACCTCTCTCTTTGTTCCAATTCACACACCAATTCATCTAAAATAAGCTGAGGAGTGTAAATAATCTGTTTTGGCATTTATATGCGCCTCCTTTCAGAAAGAGAAAAAGGAAGAGAAAAAAGAGAGGGGAAGATCAGGAAGTGGGGATGGCCTAACAGCGAAAGCGCGCTGCGGTTTGCAACGGACGAACCAGGCTATTCTCGTTGGGACTGCGTGGGCCGCATCGAAAACCATTCCCGTCCTCCTTCTTTCTCGTTTCCTCCCTCTCCTTTTCCCTTCTCATTCCTTTCCTTGATGGCTTTTTCTTGAGAACACAATGCTGCGGCAAACAATAATTTGCCGCAGGGATCTGCCCTCAAGCAGATTTTGTTCTTTTTCATATTCCTGTGCATTTTTCCTCTGACCCCAAATCGGAATATATCTGGGGAAACCACTTTTCTTGCGGTAGCAAACCGCTGCACAAATCACTACACCGGGCGCCGGAGCCACACTTTGCTGTATAACAGCTGTGCTCCGAACCACTGATGTACCCGATATTCGTTTCGGGCTGCCCCAAGCTGTGACGCCGCCAGGCAGGAGTATCCTTAGAAACCCTCTCACTGGTCATCGCAGCACAGCCAGCTACGGCCATTTTAGAAGCTATCCGCAAGCTCAGCTGAGAGCTTAGACTGCCTCCGTCCGCTTTCCCTTTCGAGATGGAGAGGTATTCAAAGTGGCAAGGTTATGATTCAGCTGTCAAGGTTCAAGAAAAAGTATATTATCAACCCCAAATGGGGAAGATAGCAATTATTCAGCCTTCCTTTTCAGAAAAGGCTTCTGGATACAGTTCATCAAGGCTGAGATTCGGAGCAATCACATCCCGCAAGATCAGGCAGTTCAGAATTGTCAAATCACTGCCTCCTTTGCGGCGCAGCTGCTTCGAGAGTGTTTCAGTCTTGATTCTACATGCTTTTGACAGGAATGACAGGGTCATGCCCTGTTTGCGGGCAAAGTGGATGACAGTTTCGTAGTAATATTTCTCGTCAGCCATTGTTCCGCACCTCCAAAAATTAGACATTTGTCCTTTTTTCTTAAAAATCTTTTTAGGATTACAGTAAGTATTTTCTTTGTTTTTAAGCACTATATCTGTTTATTATGAATTATATCTAAAAATATAATGTTTTTCAACTCCTTTATTGTCTTTTTATACATCCGATAATGTCTAATAAATTAGATTTATTTCAAGTGCTAAAGTAGTAATCACACAAATTTTTCTTGTTGTAAATATTGCTCTCCCTCGCTATAATAAGAATAAAGGACGAAAGCAAGGAGGAGGTGGCATAAACAATGTCATTAAGCGAAAAGGATATTTTCTATTCCTTGCTCCACAATCACAAGACAAATTTGAAAGAATTATGTGATAAATGCGGTGTTTCCTACCCCAAAGTCTCCAAACGGGCTTTGCGAGGAGCATTGTTGACATTGCCAACAGCGGATGCCGTACAGCTGTGTAAGGGACTCGGTGTTTCCTATGAAGACTTCTCAGTTCTCCTGCGAAAAGCCAAAAATGGGGAATTTCCGGATGATTACCCCAAAAATCAAATCAAGCTCAACATTATTGACCGTTCTTGCCTGGAAGACCGCATTTTCCCCATGATGCTGACCGCTGAAGAAAAAGAGCTGATCGAACAGCATCGAAATGCTGTCCAAAAAGCATTAAAACGCCAAGCTGAAAAATAAAAAAGACGAAGGCTCCTAAAAATGGAACTTTCGTCTTTTTTGTCTTTTATGAAAAATCTGTGGAAAAACCAAGCACCAGGCTTTCCAAAGTATCCTCGTCCAGCAGTGGTGTATCATCCTGAACCGGCGGCAACAGCTCTGGCGGCTCTGTCTCCGCCAGAGGAACATCAATCACAGCAATACCATCTCCGGTCGTTTCATCCGCCGGCTCTGGCAAAGGTATACTGATATTTTCGGCAGCTGCCTCTTTCACCTTGTTATCCGGCAATTTTGAATAATCGCCCAGGATGATATATTTGCGTTTGCCCCGTCCTGTGATCGCCTCCCCCGAATGATTCTTTAAAAACTCCATTACAGCAAGCACAATAAATTCGCTTGCGCCGCCTCTGGGCAGGGCATCCAAAACCGAATACACCAGGTCGTGCTGTGGATCGACGCCTTTTGCCTTGAAGCCAATGTGCTTGCTTTGAGAGCGGCGCGGTTCACCCATCCACGCTCACCTACTTCCTGCTCTTCAGCTTTACCCTGGCAAAAGTCTCGAACCCTTTTCCGTTTGCGCGGATGTCCTCAACGATAAGATACCGGCCAGTAAGCTCAGGAGCGTATCGAGCGATATACTCTTTGAGGAGGACAGAACCCCCTCCGCAGAATACGACATAGCCAGAGAGCCAGTCATCTCCCATTTCCCTGAAGCGGTCAAAAATGGAATGGATATGGGCATCTGCGGTTCGTTTAACAACCTCGACATGCTCAGGCTTGAACATGTGGGGCTTTCCCATGATGATATTATCAACCTGATCTTCAGAGATTTGACGCCTGAACTCATTCTGCATCTGCTTCTGAATGGTAGAGTACATTGGAATGACCCCCATCTCCAGCGAGTTCATCATAGGGTCCGGTCTGCCGTTTACGAGATGGACGCTATCCACTGTACCGCCGCCGATATCAATAACATAGACACTGGGCATCTTGATGACATCAGGGGAAAGGGTCAGCAGAATAGAATATGCCTGGGGACAGACAACAACATCCTTGATGTTGATTTGGTGCGGCACCCCACCGCACTGGAAACGGAACATCCCACCGTTTCTCAGAAAATAGTTTCGGTAATTCTCCGCTAACTTGGCGCTGGACATGTGCCCTGGCGGAAGCCCCGCTGCCAAAATGATTTCGTTTTTTGGACTCATACCCCTGGCGCGCAATTCTTTTGCGATTGCGATAAGGGTGAGATACAGATGATTGTCGTTGATGCTTTTGTCTGGCTCATAGCGCAGGCGCGTGTTGCTGATGGAATAGTACAGGCTGTCAATCAGCAGAATGTCCATTGGGTCAGGAGGGCTTACCGCCGGTTTTGCGGGAAGCCGTTCGATACCAGCCAGAGTAACGGTATTACGGGTCTTAATGAGTTTATTGCCGCTGTCGCAGCCGATGATGACAGTCTCGGCCGCCGGCTGGGTAGTTAGGATAGACATATTTTACCTCCTTGATTTCAGATGCTGTGGTTTTTCAGAAGCAACGGGTGCAGCTGCTGCGGCAGGCTTTCCCCCATCAGCATTTGCAGCTGATCTCCTACAAAAACCGGAATTTCATTTTGTGTGTAGGTTTCCACCAGAGTTCCCAGCTGCTTTTTTCGAGAAGCTGTGATTGTGACGGTTTTCGTCATTGTCTCCAGCACAACCCATTCGGGTTTCTTTGAAAATCGTTCCATGACCTTCTCTAAATCAATCTGTTCTTTCAGGGGATCTATAACAAGATATCTCACTTTTGCGCTGGCGTCTGCCGCATTCTGAAGCTGCTGCGGGCTGTCTATTACAGCTCCAAACAGGAAGTTAGGGGGTATGTCCGAAAGGGCTTTATACCGCTCTGGAAACCGGCTGAGAAAGAGATAGTTATGGAGCGACGCCTTTCGAGCAGTATCCAGTATCTCTAAAACAACCTGATCCGGAACCCAGGGCGCAAATAGGTCCCCCTTTTCACAAACCAAAATATTAGATGGCTTTGTGAAAGAAAGTAGTTCTTTCAAGCGATACCGGCTGAAGGTGGGGTCAAACGCAAAGGGATAATCCTCCGGCTTTCCTGTCACCTCGTCCAACATGGGGGCGTCTAAAATGTGCAGCTCTCCGGTTTCCGGCGGCTGTTCCTGGTGCATATAGTAGAGCAGGTCACGATGGCCGCCGCTCTGTCTGATTTGTGCCGCTGCTCTGCACCCCAAGCAGTTATTGAGACAACCATGGAAGGGGTCCCAGGTATCCGTATAAATCTTTGCTCTCATGTGTTAATTCACCTCTTTATATAGCTCCTAATAACTATATAGGGAGAAAAACGCAAAAAAGCAACCAGAATAGATACCGCAGCCTAAAGGACAGAATAAAAGCCTATCTACCCCTCTGAAAGCGGGTGGACAGGCTCTTTTTGCTTAAAAGAAGAAAGGCCGCCGTATCGGCAGCCTTTTGGTTTTTTATGCTTCATTCATATCGTGCTTCTCCTCCTTGACAGTATTGCTTTTATTCCAAAGAGCAAGTAAGTGGTCATCGATTCCTTTTCCGAGATACCTGTCCTTTGCAAAGGACACATATTTGGGGCGGATTTTTCCATTTTCGTATTGATCGGAGAGTTCCTTGCGCATCTCCAGCATCGTCTGTTTAATTTCTTTTTCCAGATTGCTGCGGTCCCTGGCGACATATTGATTCGTGAACTTGTCCAAATCATAAGCCTCCACCACAATTTCAATATCGTACTGTTGCAGCAGCCATTGTAACAGCTTGTTGATTCCTCCGAAATTGGAAGTACCAACAATACACAAAACAATCATATCATCCTTGCCATATAGCCGCTGGTAGAGAGAACGGGAAACATATCCCTTGATGGGCCCTTCTGTAATGTAGACATATCTGGGGGATTCTGAACACATCTCCACATGAATTTCACTGACAGCACTGACACCCCCTTCCAGCGTTTCTCTGCCGCTGGAAAAGAAAAGGTATTTATTCTTATCAGTGGTTGGCTTATTCAGGCGAATTTGCATAGAAACGATATAGCCATCCTTATTCCTGATTGGAACGAAATACCCCGGGTCGGGGCAGTAGACGCTCCATTCCTCTGTAACCTCTCCGGTTTCCTGGTCGCACTTGGATATTTTGAAAAATCCGGGAACATTTTCGAGGGAAAGCCCCTGTGCAACCAGTTTCTGAGCGATTTGCTTTCGCCCAAACAGTGGAGTAGAACGAAACATGGCTCTTTCAATATCAGCATCGGTCAAGCCACGAGCGCGCAAGGCTTCTCTATGGGGACCAGTGAGTTTCAAAAGGCCCAGGAACGCAGTGTAAACTGCGTTCCTGTGTTCAGGAGAGCTGACCTTCGGCCCTTTGGATGCCGCTTCTTCAATTCTCTTCTGCTGCTGGTGTATTTTCTCCAGATAGCCTGGCTGCTGGCGTGAAAGATGCAACAACCTCTCCAGCTCCCGCATTCCCTCCTGCCGGTCATCGTCGGATGGCTTGTAGTATAGGGAACCGTTTTGCGAAGAGCTTCTCACAGCTACCAAATGGGGATTACGAAACAAAAGGAAAAGATCCAACTTGTCACCGCCGGCGGAGCATTTTGCACACCGGCACACGCCGCCATAGCCAACATGAGGATTGACATTGAGTTTCTTTTTTCCGCCGCAAATTGGGCAGTCAAAATAGCCACTGGAGGAATGAATCCGAGTGGGGTCCAGTCCTACAATGCTCATCACATCGTAGATTGTAAATTGGTCAAACACTCTTAATTCCTCCTTTTATTACTGAGTGTTTATGCGTCAAACTTCTCTGCCAGAAGAAGAGCCGCAGCATATTCTGGCGCTTTTTTTCCGGCATAATATTTTTTACAAGCTGCTGCAGCTTGTTTTACAACATCGCCGCCTTTTGCCTCAACGATTTCACCGAAAGTCAAGCCGGCAAAGGCACCCTGGGTCGCTGGATACTTCAAGTGATAAATGACATCTGGATGCTCCTGCAAATAAGCAAGAGCCAACTGGATTTCATGGTTGAGCATCTTCGTTTTTCTTCCTTCGATGAAAAAGGCTTTGAACGGGTCGGTATTTTCCTCACCAAAGAACCGGGGATCAAGCACGATTGGATCGCTGCTGAAACTCTCCGACTCGATATAATTCCATACCAATTCCTCAGCACTTTTCTCAGGTGTTTCCAAGTTTACAGTGCCGGCGTCTGTAGGGAATTTGGTTACAGCCTCGCTAATCGTGGCCGATGCTGTTTCAGAAACAGTTTCGTCAGGGGCTACCGGAGGCTCTTCGGCGTTTTCCACTGTCGGAGCTGGAGCACTGTCGCCACGCCCGACAGCAGCGGTATCTGCCTCTGCTTCCTCAGAAGGAGCTGCTTCAGCAGGCTCTTCGGCGTTTTCCACTGCCGTAACAGGGGCACTGTCGCTATGCCCTGCAGTGGCGGTATCTGCTTCTGCTTCAGCTGCCTTTTGGGTCTTGGGCTTTCTCCGTGACTTCGGCTTTTCCGGTTCTGTGTCCGATTCAAGTTCGTGAATGTCAATAATCCTGGAAGGTGCATTGGCATCCACTTTATGTTTGCCGTTCATAACTCCGGGCTGCGGGATCACTTCAGCTTCAGGCATAGCTGGAGACTGCTCCTCCTCACTGCCTGCGGCTGGGTTTCCACTTTGCGGTGCGGCGTTGTCCGGCTCAGAACCGTCAAAGGTTTTTAAATCCAGCTGGCAGCCGTATCCGGCAAAATCCAAAGCGCGGCCGATTGCGCGGGTTTCCGCAGCCTCAATCAGTTTGAAGCTGCTTGCGCTATCTTCGGAAGTGTTTGCGGAACCATGCGCACTGGAAACAGCAACACCGTCAACAAAGACGGTTGCTTTTACTACCGCAATATAGTCATCTGCTTTGACAATCTCCAGTTGGATGTTTCCTTTGTCCCCATTTTTCAGCCGGAACCAGCTGATCTGCGAGCGAACCGGAAAGAACCATCGAACAGGCTCTCCGTCAAACTGCGGGATCGACTCCATTGCCAAAGCTGCAATGTCGATTTCAACTTTGTTAATCTCCTGGAGCTCTTTACAATTTCCGCGATACAGACAGGTACTTTTGTTTGTTGTCATGGTGTTTTCCTCACTTTCATCATTCAGGTTGTTGTTCGTTTTCTGTATATAAAAAGCACCCATCTGACCAGACGGGCACTTGAATAGGCAAAGAAAAAAGGCATAGCTGCGCCCAAAGACGCAATTATGCCTTACTGTTAATACCGGCCTTTCACACTCACACCGGAGCGAAAGCCTTACTTAACTCCCCAGGGGAGCAGCGAACACATTGGAATAATCAAATTGTAATCTGAATTTTTTCCAGTGTCAAGCCTTGAAAACACACAGTCACTTTATCCTCCCTGCCAGATATAGGCGGGATTCCGCAGTAAGCGGACTTCCCCCAAAAGCGTCCTCTAAAATCTCTGACAGCAGATTATTCAGCATGGCACCCTCCGAGTTGCTGAGAGTATCCCTGCCAGGGGAAATAATGAATTGTTTTGACTGGTATACCCTTTGTTTCGTCAACGGATCAACTGTTGAGTAGGTTATAAGTACAGAATAGATTTGGGTGCCGCTTTGAGCGTCGCTATGAATCAAATATTGGAGCTCATACCTGAACGATTTGATACGCTCCCAGATTTCCGGCTCAAAATCTGGATTCTTCTCAAACAGCCTCTGATATTCAGGATATACCGTTATAAACACCCAATGGGTCCCAAGGGTATCCTCTGCCACGGTCAACTCTTCCAGAGCCTCCATATCGGCGTCCTTGATTTTTCCCAGGGCAGTATCGAGATAATTGGCAAGTTCACTGCATTTGCTGTCCGTTTCAAATCTTTGGCGTGTTACCTGGATACTCCCGCCAAAGTCATTCCGTAAGAGCAGGTCGCCGCCATTGACCCCCTGAAACTCAACCGCCCCCCAGAGAAAAGCGTATTGGGGAATCCGGCCGCCATAGGTCAGTGAGGTAGGATAATAAAGCAAGGGGACATCATCTTCCACAATCACAGTGAGCGTTACCAAGTCGGTACTAAGCGGGACAGCACCCAAGTCCATATTAGCAATGCTCTGTGCGGCCCCAGACGCCCTGAAAAGGGCCAGTTCCTGCACATAGGGAATTTCATTACTGGCCGACATTTCGGCCGCTCCTGGGGCCATGTAGGGTGTTGTGACGGAAACGGTGACTGTAAACACATTCGGACTGCTGGAAGTATTGGAAACATCTAATACTTCGTAGGTGGTGAGGCTTCCCAGATTTCGGAAAGCCGCTTTTATTGCATCGTCTGCCAGACAAGCATTGAGCATAACCCGAAAGGGATTATGCTCACCGCCTATATTCTGAGGAGAAACCCTGTCGATTGCTGCTTTATCCAGTTTCAGAAGACCGGCCAGCAATTCATCTATGCTCTCAGAAATTTCTTCAGGAGTCAAGGTGGTAGGAGAAAGATCCTGGATATTAAGCGGCGGATAGGGGGTTTCGTACCTGCTCTGGGTGGAATCCATATCTGGTACAGAGTTTGAATCAGGCTGTAAACTATCATAATCGGAAGATTCTTCCGGCTGCGACGAGTCTTGAACCATAGGTGCGCTGGTGTCAGGCAGAATTTCCTGAGATTTGTTGTACTGTATCAGAGCCAGTCCGCCGAAAATAAGAATAATAGCAACCAGCGCAGCCAAAATGGTTTTGACATTTGGGTGTTTCATTTCATGTGCCTCCTTTTACTTTCTTCTTTTGTGGGGAACAGCTCATTCAAGGCAGCCGCCCCCTATTTTGTATTTTGCGACAGCGATTATCTTCTCTCTGGGAATATAGGGATCATCCCAATACCGGGCGTCGTAGGAGTGCTGCCGGTTATCTCCCAACAGTAGAAAGCACCCATCAGGAATTTGAAAGGTCTGCTCCTGCCCCTCTCGTTGATATACAACATACGGTTCCTCCAGAAGCACCTTGTCGATATACACCTTGCCATTTGGGGAAATAAGAACCTCTTCACCAGGCAACCCGACTACCCTTTTGATCATCAGTGCTTCTGCCTGGAAAACAACAATATCTCCCCGCTGCGGGTCAGGCGCCAGCCGGCAGCCTATAAGACAGTCCCCGTTTGCCATAGTTGGGGCCATGCTGTCACTGGGCACATACATCAGCATTAAAACTCCCTGAAAAATAACGCATGGCAGAACGATTGCAAGTACCATCAACAGGACAGCCTTTGAAAATGAGATTGTGTGTTTGGATGGGGTAGTAATACACATCATAACCTCTCCTTACTTTAGCCCAGACTGCGGGGGCCGGTCCTCGATAAACTCGGCGGCATCCTCCGCTGCCTCCTCCCATTCTTCCGGTGTGGAAAGTTCAAAATCTTTGGAACTCCAGAAGTTGGGCTGTATGGCCATCTCTAAAGCTGTATCCAATTTAGGCCCTGTCATGTCCCCATTCCCATCCGACATATAGATCGAGCTTTTCAGATACCCTTCCAGCATCATAGGCATTTGAAGATGAAAGCGGTTGTTGGATTCCTGCGGTGCATCCTTGTTCAGCATATAGTCATATTCGCCCTCTAAGATGTCCCTGTTCAGAATATCCTCGACAACCCAGGCAGCAACCCCTGCATGGGTCACTGCAACGCTTAGTCCTGTGATAATACCTACAAGAGCAAATCCAGCGATTGCTAAATGCTGAACACTTTTTACACCAAAGAATGGCGTATAATACTGCTTTGTATGTTGTACGAATGTGCGGATACTTTTGGGAATTTTCATAAAATAACCTCCTTATCTCTAAAACCCATTCCAAACCTTCTGGCCTTGGTACTCAAAATATTCTGCATCATCACAATCCTCCGGGGTTAAATCCATGATTCGTTTCCTGTTCCGGCTGATATACAGACTGGACTTCATCGGCGGTTTTGGGAGTTTATTTTGCAGCAATTCGTCCAATTTCATCAGCCGATTGTACTGCTCCGGCTCATTCTCTTTTAAATACTGATAAAAATAATTTCGATGAAAGGGACAAAAAGTACAGGCTGACGCCTTTGTTTCCAAACCCCATGTATCTCGTATGTAAGCGTAGCTGTCAGCGCGTGTCCAACCCATTTCTACAAGAGGAAATTTATTGACAAGCATCGGATTGGAGCTCTCCTTGCACCGTTTCTTTTCCTCAAAACTAAACCCCATGTGCATCTCATGCGCCTTTTTATCTTCATTTCGAAGCCGCTGTCCTTTGTGGTAGCCCAAGAGCTCCCAGCGAACATATTTGGAAACCATCTGCACCTTGTAATCAATCGTACAGTTTCGGGGCATCTTCGATTTATGCCCATTATTATCCAGCGTCCACCAGGGAATGCTGATGGTTCGGCGTTCCCCATAATTTTTAATGAAATCCTGATAAAGCGGCGATTCGATTATTTTGAAAAAGATGCCGGCCTGTTCACAGGCACAGCGGATAAACTCCGCCTGCTGCATAACCCAAGGAGGTTCAAATCCCAAATCACAAAATATCACAGCATCATAAACAGGCACCGCTGGGTAATTTGGTTTACCTGCTTTTGCATTTTCGCAACTCATTAACGCCAGCGCTGTTGACTGCATACCAGCCCCACAGGATAAAATTTTCATTCGGTTTCCCTCCATTCCAAGTTGTTTTTGAAACTATATTCTGAGCACTTCCTTATGAAGTAGCAGATGACTTCTTCGGTATGTTTGGGAAAATTCGGTATCAAAAAACCATTGATATATTGCTGCAAATTTGCGATAGAAAGATATTTTTTGTGCCGCATAGCAGACCTTTCATACAGGACATAGTGCCATTTGGCAAGATATGCTGTTGCATAAGCAGCACAAAACTTAAAGCACAGGTAGAAAAAGAGGATATTCAAAAACACAATATAAAAATCAAAATGGGAAATATCCTGCCTCATGTACATGGATACAGCGCCTCCTGACGCGGCGACACCAGTTATCAAAGATTTGGCTATTAGCCTGGAAAACAGCACCATTTCATCAAAAATTTTTGATTTTTCGCACACCCATGCGGTTGCCAGAATGCCTAGACAGGTTAGGGAAAAGATATAGAAAAAAAGTGTTCCATCGTTTAGCATAAAAACCTCCTTTATAGCTTCTAATACAGATATAGTGACGATTCCTTCAAAAAGCAACTCGGTTTAACCTCTAATGAAAAAGGCCCTCCCAGAAAAGGGGAGGGCCTTCTGTAGATTATGCAATCAGGGATAGGGTGATTTTTTCGTATTCCTGCTTGAGCTTCATCAGAGTATCTTCCTGCTCAAATGGTTCACTCAACAACGCTGTGGCTGCATCAAGAGCCATTTCGTTTGAATGAAGTTTTTCCTTCTTCTTATCCAGGGAATCTGGAATATGTGCTGCAATTTCATGGCACATATCCAGAATGGCCCGACCATTATAGATAAATCTATCTGTTTCAAGCCGGTGAGAAGTCCGCCCCTGGAGTACAACTATAGAATTTTTGCTGTCATAGAACGATGTCCAGGCTTGCCGTTCAGCAACCACAATAGACAGGCCATTGTAGGTTCCAATAATATCTCCCGTTTTGTAGCCAACAAGACTTTGGGGCAACGCCTTGTGCGCAGCTTTTAACTGCTCTATGTCACTCAGGATGTACCGCACACCCCTGCATTCCAAAACAGCAGCTTCCTTATAGGGCAAAATACTTGCGGCGTCCTGTTCAATTTTGGGGATCAGCCTACGAAGGGTTTCTATTGCTTTAGGGAGATTTTTATGGACATCCTGCTTCAGCTGGCTTCTCTGATTTTCAAAATTGCGTTTGAGAGTTTCCAGTCTGGCAATCTCACCTTCCAATTTAGCCCTTTGGAGGAAACGGGTATCGCCGGTGGCGATGGCCTTAATTTCCGAATAGGTCAACGCCTTGGTATCGCTGTCCTCAATCGTCCTCCGAGAATAGTCGCCGCGCAGGATCTGAGCGATCAGCTTAGCCTTTACCTCAATAGTCTGCCACATATAGGCATCGAATGACCCCTCTGTGACATAATTCAGAATAAAGACTCTGGCATTCATATTGCCAGGGCGAACGATCCGTCCCAATCGCTGCTCAATGTCTTTCGGAACCCAAGGTACATCCAAGTTGTGCAGCGCAATCAGCCGATTCTGGATATTCGCTCCCTGGCCGATGGTAGCAGTGGAGCCAATGAGAACCCGCAGTCGGCCAGTCTGCATTTTCAGGCGCATACTGGTCTGCTGCTTTGGCGTTTTAAAATCATGGGCAAAAGCGATTTCGTCTTCAGGCATTCCCATGCTGACCAGCTTTTGCTTGAGTGCAGAATAGATATTGAAAGCCTTTTGGTTTGGCGTGGAAATGTCGCTAAAGACCACCTGTGTCCCTTTGATGTTCTGATATTTGCGGTAAAAATCCATGATCTGCCTGGCGCATTGGCTTACTTTGTTGGTTTCGCTGTCGAAGGCGGCCGGATTGACAATTCGAATGTCCAGAGCAGCTTTACGGCCATCAACTGTAATGGCCAGCATATTGTCTTCGCTGCGCTTGACTTTTCTGCTGCGAACAAGATTGGCTCGTTCGACCAGTTCACCCATATACTTCTTCTGCTCCAAAGACGCTGGACAACTAATTGTTTTATGGATTTCATCCGGTGTATCCATGTCAATATCATCTCTGGTAACAGTATCCATAAACTGAAGGAACATCTTCATCAGCTCAGGAACATTTTTAAAGGACGAGATGCGTGTGACCTGGCGGAATCCCTCTCCATTCTCATTAAGTCCTTCTGGTGGCAGCTCCCACTCAGTAGTGACATTCCCAAACAAGGAGATCCAGCTATCCAGGCTTATAATCCCTTTTTTAAACAGAAGGTCTTCTTGAAAATACCGCTGAAGAGAGTAAAGCTCAGTGATGCTGTTGACAATGGCTGTGCCAGTGGCAAAGGTGAACCCGCCCTTTCCATGGTGAAGTGCATTTAGGTATTTGGTTTTGTAATACAGGTCGGTGCATTTTGCTGATGCGCTGTTGGACAGCCCGCGAATGGAACCTCTGCCCGAAGGGTTTCGGAGATTTTTGAACTCATGGGATTCATCCACAAACAGATAGTCTATCCCCAGCTCCTCCAGGTTGTACTCGGCCTGCTCATTTGCCAGATAGTTTTTCAGGATGTCTTCCTGCATAAACATAGGCAGGCTTTCTATCGGGTTTTGGAGCATCGGCTGGTCAGGAAATTTCGTCTCGAAAATCTTTTGTCCCATCCAGTTAAGATGGCTGCTCACCGTTTGTGATGGCGCTGGGATCTTGCTGAAAGAAGAAGAACCGAGAAAAACAGCGTCATAATCTCCGGTGGCAATTCTTGAAAGGAACCTTTTCCGCCGCTGCTTACGCATATCATCTGGATCAGCCAACAGAATATTGGCTGTAGGATACAGACGCATCATCTCTCCGCCCCACTGTGCCAACAGGTTATTGGGTACCAGGTACAGCGGCTTTGAAATCCGCCCCAGACGCTTGAGTTCCATGCCGGCTGCAAGCAGCGTTATGGTTTTACCACTGCCTACAACATGACCGATCAGCGCGCCGTTGTCGCGAATGATGCGGTAGACCGCATTCTTCTGATGGGGCTTCAACTCGATACGCGAGGTCATTCCTGGGAAGGTCAGATGGCTGCCATCATACTGTGGAACAACATAATTGTTGTATGTTTGGTTGTACTGACTGACAATCTCCGCTTCTCGGACAGGATCACTAAAAATCCAATCTTGAAACGCTTGGGCAATCAGTTCACATTTTTCCTGAAGGATAACCGTTTGCTCAGTGTCTTTCACCCGCACTTTCTTTCCAGCTGCGTCCTTTCCGTCTTTCATGGCAACAATGGGTGTCTGATTTATCAAATGCTCCACTAGCCAGACAGCACTGTAATCTGTTGTGCCATAAACATTATAAAATTGTGGATTGCTGGGATTGACATAGCATCTGCATCTGATTTTCCAGGAACCGCTTGCCGTTCTTTGGAATTGGAAACTTTTGGCGTTATGTCCAACCGTTCCTTCACCTATCACTTCATAAAGAAACTGCGCAAGATACGATTCGCTGATAAAGGGAGAGCTTAGGGAAGCATCAATATCTTCAGAAGGAATCAGCGGAGGCTGTATCGCCTGCAATGCTTTTACATTGACCTCAAAGGCTTTGTCTGTTTCCGCTGCTGCTTTGGCTTCCTCCAGCTTCTGAACCACATTGCCACTCAAATATTCATCAGCGGCGGCCCATTGATCAGTCGTTGGCTCTCTGAATATCAGAGAACCGGCAATCGCCTCAATTATTTCGTTTTCCTCCATTTTGCAAAGGCTGGCCATGTAGTCTATATCAACGCAGCCCTTTTGGTTAAGGCAGATGGTATAGGCTTCCTGGGGGGTATCACAATCGGTAATTTCTGCGCGCATTTTAATTGTGCGTTTGGAGAAAATGTCGGCTTTATGGATAACCTCTTCTTCGTCGGTATATTCCAGCGATGTGAGCAGTGTTACTTCTGCATCCTCCCTGAACAGCCTCAAGTTGACAGCACTGGTGAGCGGCCCATTTGCGGCCACAAAAGCGTCGTACAGAGCATTGAGCTTCTTTTGCTCCTGTGCAAGTTCTTCATCCGAACACTCCGCAAGCTGGGCCTGAATCAATTTTCTGGCCTGGTTGCGAATAGTAATCATTCCTTTGACCCTTTGCAGCGCCCGACCAGAAAGTTTCTGCTTTACCATGCGGCTGTCTATGCGCTGATAGACCTCACTGCCAATCACCACCATACTATAATTTTTTACATTTGGGTATGCTGGCAGGCTTTCTGCCTCTTCTGTTTCAGAATCCACTGTGATTTCTTCGTAGAAGCTCGGGCAACCCCATCCGCAGATAGCGGATTCTGCTTTGGCCAACTGTTCAGCTTCATCCCAGGAGTTCAGTATGAGCGTTCCCTTTACATAGCGAGGGGACTCTCCGATTACCATATCAGGAGTATTGGTGAAATACTCCCATAACGAAGGGCACCCTGCGAACTGACTATCTTCTGGTGCAACTTTTTTCCCTGTTTTATGGAAAACAAGAATATCGTAACACCTTCCATCAGCAAAAGCATCATTTGCCAGACGCAAGCCGCCTATAAATTGCAGCGGAGAGGAGGATAGCTTAAATGGGGTATATCGAAGGTCTGCTTCGTCGTATGGATTTTGGCTTTCCATTATAAGAATCGCAAAGCCACCCGGACGGACAGCACTGAAAATCCGCAGCATGGAAGCTGCGTAATTCGGCAGTTCAATCTCTCCCTTCCGGCACCCAGTTACTATGCTTGTGCCTTTGGGATACATGGGGATTAGGGCCAAAGCCGCATCGTAATAGCTTTCCCGCATCGCGTCCTCACAAAAAACGACCTCGGTTTCAGGTGCCAGGAACGAATTGAGTGCGCCATTTAACGCATCTGTGGCAGCAATCGTAATACGGCTCTCCTTTACCATCTTTTCTGGCAGCGCCCGCAAGAGACTTCCATTTCCGGTGCCATACAGCAGGGTGTTTCCGGCGGTGAACCCCGCAAAGCGCAGGATGTTTTCCAAAATACGGCTCACTGATTGGCTCAGGGAGTAAGGGTACATCGGTAAAGACTTTAACGCTTCAATTTCATCATCCGAAAAATGTGCGCTCAGCTGCACCGCATTTGCCTCAAAGTTGATGTCCTCCCATCCAGAATAAGCAGCCAGGCAGTCCTGACCTGCTGCATCCGCATAGGTTCCGGCGGCATTCAGCCTTTCCATTTCTCTGATCGCGTTAATATTTGCTGCAATCCGGTCCTTTTCATTCCGAATCGGTTCTGGTTCGCTTTTTGGGGTATAAATTTGGCACTTACCGCTGCGGGTCCTGATATTCAGAACCGGTGCAGGCTCCGTTTCCTCTTCAAAGTCAAACTCCATTTCCAACTCGTCCTCCGGACCTTCTTCGGCTGAGGCAGCTGCTTCAGATTCAGGATTCTCCTCAGCAAACATCGCTTCCCAAGCCTGTTCATCAATATACAGGCAGGACACCTCCGCAGGTAGAATCGAGGATGGCTCGCTGATACTGGACTGAACAATCGCTGTTAGGTCCTCAAAAGATAGCTGACCTGTTGTTGATACCTTGTTTGATAACATAGGGATTCTCCTTTCAAATCTCAGGTTTGTGTTCGTTTTCTATATAAAAAGCGCCTGTCTGACCTGACAGGCACTTGAATTGGCAATAATAAAAAAGGCATAACCGCGCCATTAGACGCAGTTATGCCTTATTGTTTAGACCGGTCAACCATTCTTATTCAGAGCAGGGACCTTACTTAACTCCTGTGGAGCATAAAAATTATTTGAACAATTAAAATTGTATGAGGGATTCTTTCCAGTGTCAAGAGCAGCTGCTATCTTTTTGATTTCTCCTCTCTAAAATTTACAGTATTTCATCATCAAAATCACCATAAGAGGGCACCTGTTGCGCTTCATCGTACTGCCCGGTGCTTTTTCCTTTCCTTGCATCTTGTCTCGCCTTCTTCTGCATCTCCTTTCGCTCCTTCTTATAAGGTTCAATGACATTGCGGATAAAAGGAGCACCAAAGGTCATTTCCCAAACAGAGATGTAGGCAACAATGTCGCCAAAAAAGCGCTGCATTTCATCATCCGACAGCAGTTTTCTTGCAGATTTCTCCGATTGAAATTTTCCGCTGTTTTTGGCAGATGTTCCTGTTGAAATAGAGATGGTCCAGGGGTATTTTGCTTTTTCTCCATTCCTCAGCGGAACGCGGGTGATATTGAAGATTTCCATGCGGTCAGAGCCGAAAGCACTGTAATTCTTGGTTACAGCCCACGAAAATTCTCTCTCCGTCATGGTCAGCATACTGATTTTCTGGTGCAGAAGCCGAATCTCTGAGGGGTCCAGGTTGAAACTCAAAAATACCGATGGGTTCTTTTCAAAATCGGTCACATTGATTTTGATACGACTATATCGTGCATGAAGGCTGGCGGGGCATTTATCTGGATCGCCGTTCAGATCCGGCGGCTGCAAATAATCACAGGCGGCCACCAGTGTTTTCTTATTGCTCAAAAAGGCGATTTGAGTCGGATCTGTCTGATATTGTTTGTTGTTTGCCATGTCATTTTTCCTTTCTATTTCACAAAACGCTTCATTACATTTAAAAGTGTGCGGGGCATCCGGGCAAGGTCTGTCATTTCAAACATATTCTCGCCGTAGATCTCTCTAAGCTGCGGAATATCTTCATCCAGTGCAGCTGCGAAGGTTAACACGCCGGATTTCTGCGCATCGGCCAATACCGCCTGCAGGTGCGCCACTCCATCTTCGCCGCTGAAATAGTCCGAAGGAAGCCCATCTGAAATGATAAAAAGCAGTTTGATTTCTTCCGGCCGCTTTTTCAGTTCTGAAAGCATATAGTTCAGCGCTGTGCCATCTCTGTTTCCGTACAAAGCCTTTGCGTTGCAAATACGATACCTGTCCTGCTTATCTACCTTTTGAAAAGCCGCCATCACTTCAAGGATCACTTTACTTCCAAAGTCTGTTGTATGCCCGGCTACCATGATAGGAAAGCCCAGGTCAACACAAAAATCATACAGCAGAAGCGCTGCATTGCTGGCTGCCTGAATCTTGTTCTGAAACAAGCCCTGCCCACTGCTGTCATTTGCATGGCGGCACATGGAACCGGACTGGTCAATCAACAGGGCAGTCGCTACCGTTGGCCTGTCACTGGGGAGCCTGGTCTTGCTGAAGTATTTTTCATCTGTTCGGTATAAACTGCGGGTATCCAGCCGCCGGCCATGGATCAAGCCGGTCAGCTTGCTTCCCTGCCGGCGCTCCCGCAAAATCTTTAAAAGTTCTTTTTTGAGCGACTTGGAGACTGGGGAAATCTTTGGCCAAATATACTCGTAACGATTGATACCATCTTGGAGTATTTCAGGAGGACGGATAATTTTGACGCTCCAGGTATCGTTTACAGCAGAACAGTTTGCATTTTGCTGCAAGGTTTGTCGCAGTTGCTCTTCAGTCTTTTCTTCCGCTGTCTGTTTGGACAGTTCAGTTTCGATGCTGTTCAGCGTTTTGCGCATGGAATCATCTCCACCAAATGAATCATCTTCTGGTGTAATACGGATTACAGCGTTTTTACCGTTTTCGCTGTCAGCAGGCGAGCTGTTTTCATCCTTCCCACCTTCATCATTTGTACCATCATCTGTGTTTTCCTCACCATTTTCCTGGGATGGGGCTGGCTGCTCAATAAATACTCGGACCGGAAGACCAGAATTGCTGTTGTTGTGTTTTTCATGGTCAACGCCGATATTTTTCAGAGCATTCTCGATGATATGCTTTAGGATTTCTTCCAGTTCTTCATCTGTAAGATTAGCGATCGCCTTTTCTTCTTCGCTCATTTGGGAAAGTTCATAGTTGATTTCTCCTTCCAGAAGGTCCCAGTTTTCCAGTATAAGATCCAATGCCAGCTCCTTTCGCGCTCGCACATTGGAGTTTTCCACCTCCCGCATAAGTCGAGGAGCAAGCGCACAAAGGCGGTTATGGATATCCGCTATCACCGGATGGTAAGCGGGATCAAGGTTGACTGCTCCCATTTTAAGCAGGGTCAAAAGCGCATTCTGAAAAATCGACCAACCCCTCTGGAATAATGCCGGATCTTCTACTTCTTTTCTCCGTATAGATTCCATAAAGTCCTCTCCGAAAAAAGCCTGATTAAGCATTTTCAGTGACTTTTTGGCATCTCCCGTATGTAGCACTGTAAGTGAGCGTTCGATATAGGCATCCTCTATCACATTATCCAAATTCTTATAAATTTGGGCCACTACCCTGCGGGTAAGCGGCCCTTTCTCTAACATATTCTGGATACCGTCCAGTCCTTGCTCGTTGGCCGGAGTGATTTTGGGAACACCGGGGTATAGATTTCCGTCTATAAATGCTTCATACTGTCTTTTCAGCTGTGTAAAGTCTGTAAACAAGCAGTGAGCAAATTCATGGCAGGCCATTCCCATAATGCACATGTGCCGGTCAATCCGCCTTTTCCGCTTCTGGATACCTGGATAGGCTGCATTGAGTACCACCGCTTTATTATCTGTGTAAGCGGTAAACGGGTCATCGCCATCATCCCACTCTACCCGTGCGGATATAGCAATATCCTTGCGGCCAGTGCGACCTACCAAATAAGAACCGAGGCTATTCAGCTGCCGGCGGTAAGCCGCACTGAGAAATACATCCTGGTCGCTTAGCTCGCCGCGGGCTTCAAGAAGCGCCTTCTTCATCGTGACTGGAGTGATTAGCGTCTTCTGGTATTCTTTCATTAGGTTCTTCTTTTTAGACATGAGCGTGTTCCTTCCTTTATTCTTTATTGACAGATAGATTCAACGGTGGAATATAGGCATTGTAATCCTGAAAGGACTCATACAGTGTGCAGATAGGAACATCCAATATCTGCTCCAACGCCAGAAAAGCCGACACCGGAGGAATACTCCGGCCGCTTTCATAATTCCAATAGGTCTTCAGCGAAATGCCGAGCAATTCAGCAATTTCCGCCTGGGTAAGATGCTTCTGCTTGCGCCAACTGGCAAGCTGTAAATTCAAAATAGAAACTCGGTTTTTCATATACTGCACCTCAATTTGTTTCGGCAATACTTTGGTGGATATTTGTACGAACGAGATCAATGTCATCTGGGTCTTCACCAACGGAAGGAAGGATGGTCAATTCAGCGGCTGCCCGCATATCTCCATTCAACAGGACAGTCATCTTTGCCCAGTTGATTGCTTCTCTTGTCCCTACGCTACCCCCCTCAATTTCCTGTGGGCAGTTTTCCTGCACACGAATTACCGTCTGCACAATTGTGCGGCAATCTGCTTCGGAGAGATTTGGGACATGCGACTGGATACGGGATACCATTTCATCTTCACTGGGATGATTCAGGTCGCATTTCACTTCGATTCTGCTGTATACTGATTGGTTTCCATCCGTCGTGCCGGCGTAGCCAACATTTTGCGTAAACACAACAACCGTATCCGGATGGCGCTGGATCACCTCGCCGGTAGGCAGCCGGAGCTGCCCATGCTCCAGAATATTGTTTAGTCCAACCAACACACCTGGCTTTAAAATCGTGTTCATCTCCTGCAGCTCTACCAGCCACCCCTTTTGAAAACCCAGGGTAAGATCTGAGTGAACTACTTTGAACTTAGAGTTTTCCCCACCAAACATGCTGATGTCTTTCTTACAAGCACTCATTAACTTGGAAACCAGCGCAGCAAAACATTCTGCCTCGCCTGCCTGGTCATTTTTCCGGCCTGTGATATGCTCATAAATAACATCCGGCATCGAAGCAATCTCTAAAAAGCTCGGTAATACCAGGTCGCTGTCACGCATGGCATATAAAAAATAGTCATACAGTTCAGCATCACTCTGGATAGGGGAATCCGTATTGGGGAAAAGGTTGCTGGTGAGGTCAAAAAACTCCATCTCAGCATGTCCGGTAATGACTCCATAGGGACTACCGAACATGGTTGCCAATGCTTTTGCGCCTTCAGTTTTTCCAGAACCAGCGGGGCCTCGCATCATAACATTGCGGAAGGGCTTCTTAAAGACTGACGAACCAGCTACCGCTTTGGCGATATTCAGTACAGATGGAACGGGAATGTACCAGTCGGGGATAGTAAGCAGCCGGCTCCTATCCTCCTCGTCATAAACCCTGTCAGGGTTGATCGAGTACATATTTGCTTCCAATTTCGTAACAGTGGATGGCGTTATGGTTTTCAAAATACCATCCAATACAATAAGCTGCGTCTCTATGCGCTCCACATTGCCCCCCTCTATACAGAGTGTTGTCTGCAAGTCAGAAGCGAAAAAAACGCGGGGATTGTCGGTCATGGTATATCCAATCTTTTCGCTGTGCATCAATCGCTTCAAACAGCTATTACGGGCGTTCAGGAAAGTGCTATTGGCCTTGAAAGGGGCCTCCATTTCACCTTCTTTTCGAGGGTCAACATTGTCTTTGAGTTGGCAATAAAGTTCTTTGACAATGGAAATTCCTTGGTTTGGGCCACAGGTAAACATAGAGTTGTATTCTCTGGCAAACTGGGCTGCGATGGTGGCAAAGGTCCCCGCGTTGCTTTCTGCCAACATGATGGCATAAAGCATAGCTACGATGGCCTCCTTTGTTTTTCCGTCAATAAGCGACAGATCATGCCAGGCGCCGGCTGCCCAACGGCTTCCTCTGAGCTCATAATGTTCAAAACGGGAATATTCCAAAATGAGCACTTCATCACCCAAGGAATACTCAAAAAAATAGCGGCTTACATCATCGGCGGCATAGCCGGCCGCATTGGATGATGTAAAAGCTGCGGGATTTCTTTTGACTTCAAACAGACGAAAACCTGTGCTGTCGGCTTCCTTACCTACGACATTGGCCATTGCGTTAGTCGTGTGATTTGGAATGCCATACTGCGCCAGCGCATCAGAAAACAGAACTTCCATCCGGCCATTCAAAACAGTTGGTGATAAAAGATCTGTGACGATTGTGTAAAGCGTTCTTTTCGGCATAATATTTATTTCCTTTCCATTATCATTTCATATCAATGCTGGCCGGCTTCCAGTCCATCCATCGACTGCCCCCAGCTCACAATCAACTGCCCATCTTCTGTAAGATCCGCTGCTATGCCATTTTCCTCCAGGATAGCAATTAAGGCAGAAAGTACAGGAACCTCGACCGGCAGCCGAAGTTCCTCGTACTCATTGAGCAAACAGGTATGTTTTGTGGGGTTTTTATTGGCGATATTGGAGAGCAGTTCCGCAAGGCGGTCTTCCCCTGTGCCATACTCGTTTTCCTCACTCCACCACGCCGTAGCAATTTGGACAGCTTCTTCCTCGTTGACTGGCCGTACACAAAGCGCTTCCGGCATAAACGAGTGTGCGGATAGAGAAGAAGACTCCGGCGCAGCAGGATCATTCCGTATAAATACGCCAAATTTTTCCTCGAACTCTTCATCGTTCATCTTCTGCACAGCTGACATGATATTCGCTGCCCGTTTATATCCGGCAGATGCCTTATGCACCGTCTCTTTTCCGGAAGAAACGACCACCTGAAGACTTTTCAGAAACGGCTGTGCCAGCTCTTTACAAAGACGGAAACTCTTTATGAACAAGTTCCGGCAAGGGCCGACGCCAACAAATAGCAGCAAAGATACCTTAATAAAAGCTGGCAGCGCGGCAAAAAACCGCATAAGACAGAACAGCAAAGCTACCCCTATCAGAAATTGGTAGGTTTTTGTGTTTTTTCCATAAACCATTTTAATTCTCTCCCTTTTTAGTCTGTGGCCGCTTTGCGTAGCCCAGGTCGTACAGTTTTAATCCAAGCAAGCCGAAGCTGGTAGCCTCAAACTTGCCATGGGCAATGACATGTGACTTTTCTTTCAAATTCAGCCGGTTCACCTTGTCGGCAACCTCATTGTATCCGGTAGCATATACAGAGAGGTAGGTTTCCTGCTCAAAATCTGTATCCGGATTACAAAACAGGGTAAATGCCACCTTGCGATATGTGCCTGTGTCCTTGAAGATATCCGAGTCGGAAACCTTCCGCACACCTCCCTCCATCTGTATCATTGAATAGATCGGGTCGGTTTCTGCGCTAATACAGACATCCCAGGCATAAAGCCGGATATGGTCAATTTCCTCGCCGCTTTTCCGATCCTGGTACAGCATCCGCCGAACGGCACCTGTAACACGCAGGAGATTGCCAGCGGCAATTTCTTTCTCAAGCCAGGCAGCGGTTTCCTTCAGAGGGCGTACACCAGACCGGTAGGAAATAACAAGTTCTATCTGAATAGAATATTCAGATTTGTACTTTCCCTGAAAAGAACACAGCAGCGTTGCCGATTTGCCTTTCTTTGAAAATACAAATTTCTGTTCAACGGGGCGGAGATCCATAACTGCGATACAAGCCATCTTAAAATTCTCCTTTCAAAATCATAGGGTTTTGTTCGTTTTCTATATATAAAAAGCACCTGTTTAACCGAAACAGGTACTTGAATAGATAATAAAAAAAGGCACAACTGCGCTGAAAAACGCAATTATGCCTTACGGTTTATACCAGCTCCCATGCTCACGGTAGCGCGGAAGCCTTACTTAGCCCCCAGAGAGAGCAAAAAAACATTTGAACAACTAAGATTGTAAGCCGGATTTTTTCCAGTGTCAAGGATAAAAAGAGAACCCCCGCCAAAGGCGGGGGTTTTTCTATTGAAGTAGCTTTTCTATTTGGGAGCGTTCATCTGTTGAAAGTTCCAAAAAGTCACACGCAGCAGCGAAAGTATAATTGAGTTTTTTCATCAGCTTTTTGACATCTTCGACTCTGCCTTCAGCTCTGCCTTCGGCTCTACCTTCATTCCGAATTTCTTCTGAAATCTTACACATTTGACTAACTCCTTCCTCTTCGGTTTTGTAATACCGGACGCTTTGCGCCAGTAGTTTATTGCTCATATCATCAGGGTTTTTGCAGAAAAAGTCATGCATCAAATCCCCCATTGGGTCATTTCCACGGTACTGCCCATTAACATATATGATATGCTCCTTATCATCGAACAATTCACCGGTTTCCTGGATAACACGCTCGACATGATAAAGCGGCAGCTGTTTCCCAAAATAATCATTTTCAGTGATGAAAATGACAAAGGTTTCTGGCAGCTTCTCATATTCATCACCTGGCTCGGTGACATTGGAATCCATCATACTGCTGTTGTACCGCGCCCGTTTGCGGGAAGCTCCCTTATCCGCACGCTGTACCTCGATATTGTAGAGGACATTTTCGCTGTCAATGGCCAGAATATCCAGCCGTACAGAACGCCCCCAGAGGTTCTTTAAATCATCCTGTGTATGAACCTCGATAATCTTCAGGTCATCTCTCTGAAGTACGCGGTTGATTAGAAGCTGCGAACATGCCTTGTCTTTGAATACTACAGTCATAAAGGTATCATCAATCAGACGATAGTTTTGAATGCGCTCCAGATCCTTTTGCCGTTTTCTGTCAAAATCCACAGCTTTCACCTCCTTCTATATTTTATATCATTCCATCTGTTTCGTCAATACGCCCAGATTTTCCGAGCTTTTACGCAGCATCGCCCCTTCCACAAACTCTATTTTCCCATCCATAAAGCGGTAAAGTGGGATATTATGCTCTTTTGCAAAGTCAATCTCTGCCTGCATCCCCGCCGAGATTACAGGACCGCAGATAATCAGACCCGAGCAATGCCGAAGCACTTCTAAACCATATTGGAGAACCATCCTCCTGGCAGCCGGCTCAGCGTCGTTGATAATCTCCGGCAGATATGCGTGGGGAGCATAGGTAAATACCTGCTCGTCTGGGAAATCACGCTCCATAGCGTCCAACGCAGCGGCCTGATACTTCCTTGCCCGCTTCATGTTCAGCTCCATTTCGGCCTCTGTCGCTGCGGATAAGGGAGATGCAATATAAAACACAAGGCTGTCCGCAGAATAACTGCACACCTCCAGGTGTCTCTGACAGGTATTGCAGTACAACATAATTGTTGGGTTTTTCATATCCTGGCAAATAACCTGCAGCTGATGTCCCGCATGGGGGTATTGTCTTTGGTTTTTCATGGAAATATCTCCTTCCATAATTTCGACTTATAATCGTTTTCTATGTAAAAAGCGCCTGCCTCGGCACTTGGGGCAACAAAAAAGGCACAATCACGCTACAAAGCGCAACTGTGCCATTATAAGTAGACCGGCTCTCCAAATTTCTAAACAGCAGGAGCCTTACTTAACCCCCTGTGGGAGCAAAAAACATTGAAACAACTAAGATTGTAGTCCGTATTTTTTCCAGTGTCAAGTCACTTCACGAACTGCAATTTTTCACATAGCAAAATGTTGCAAATTTCGCATAGCTTCGTCATATTTAATAGAAGGGAGGTGGTAAAAATGACTTTTATTATGCTGCAAGCGATTGAAAATGAAACAGATCGCAATAGACTGACAAACTTTTATATCCAGTATTATGCTCTGATGAAAAAGAAAGCCGCCGAGGTTCTCTCGAAATTCGGCCTGTCCAATGATACGAAACTTTCAGAAGATATTATACATGACGCGATGGCCAGGCTGATTCGCAATCTCCATACGGTCACATCGCTCAATGAACCTCAGCTTGTGGGTTATGCAATTAAAGCAGTTCAATCCTGTGCTTATGACTGTTGCCGCAAAGCAATATCACAGCAAAATCTGGTTGAATCTAAAGGAATACTGGAGGGTGCGCAAGAAGAAAAGGTTTGGGAAGATCCTGTAAGTTACTTTGTTGAGGAAGACCCGCTGATACGCTTAGGTCATGTGTTGGACAAGCTGCCACAGAGAGATCATGATATTTTGATTTATAAATACTTTTTAGATTATAGCGATAAGAAAATTGCTGATCTGTTGGGAATAAAGGAGGGCTCTGTAAGAATGGCTCTGGTTCGTGCCAGAAGAAGGGTAAAAGAGTCCTGGGAAATGCCAATAAAGGAGAAAGCAAATGATTTATAACAACGAGGAGCAAAAGCGAAGATTTGAGGACGAGCTATTCAATACAGCCTTATTGGGCCTTTTAGAAATTGAGGGACGCGAGTTAATAGAAGAAAATGAACGCCTTTATGCAGAAGCAAAACAGCAAGTCCCTTCTGGTGCCCAAATACGCCAGATCAGACGGATGTTCCAACAGCACCAACGACATTTAAGAATGCAAAACACTCTAAAATATACAGCTCCAGTTTTGGCAAGAGCAGCGGCATATTTTCTGGTATTTTCAGTAGGAACAGGAACGATTCTGTTTGCATCAGCCGACGCCTGGGAGGTGTTGTACCAGCTAATGAGTTTCCGTCACGACAAATACACACAGATCTATCCGCCCCAGGAGGCAGAAACAAATCCGGCGGATTATACCCCATATATCTCAGCCGGTATGTCTTTTGCACCTACTTATCTGCCGGACAAAATGGACTTGGATAATATTGAAAAGACCCGATATAGCTTAAACGCAAGTTATTCCAATAGTGATGACCTATCTTTATATCTTCTATTTCGGCAAATTGTTCCAACCAGCGAAGCTGCTGTCCATCTGGACACTGAGAATGCTGAAATGGTACGAGGTATACTAATCGACAACAGCGAGGGCTTATTGGTGGTAAAAGAAGGCTCCACACAGATTATGTGGAGCGTGAAAGGAAGCCTACTCTCTGTATCTACCAATTTGAGTACGGATGAAGCAATACTCTTTGCTGAAGGGATTCAGCATTTGCAGGATTGATTTTTCAAAATTTTTTTCGTTTTTTGGTTGCATTTGGCTTTATGGTCCGTCTTATTATATGAGAGCAAACTCAAAAAGGAGGAAAATTTTATGAAAAAATTTATCAGTCTGGGGTTGGCCGTATTGATCCTTGCGGCCACGACCTGCGCCGCCTACGCTGCCAATGCCCGATATGCGCATATCCGGCAGTTCACCTTTGATGGAGAGGTAAATGCCACCTCTGTATATGGTGAAACTTATGTGGTACTTGGGGGAAGTTACTCCTCTGAGACGGTCATTACACTGGAGCGCTCCTCCGATGGTGGGCGCACCTACCGCAATTACCGTAACCTGGAATCCAAAACCTCTTCCAAAACCTACTATTCTGCATCTGGAGAGGCCAGCGGGCTCAGCACATCCTACGATTACCGGCTCAAGGCGGAGGTTTATGTTTATGACGAAGATGGGGATGAAATCGACTACGCATACGATTATATCTACTAACCTCTTCTGAATGGAGGTCGATACGATTGGTCGTTCTTTCAAAATCAAATTTGGACGAGCTTGCAAATGTTGTGCTGTCCGATTTTTATAGCGGCGCCTGGCCCGAGTTTGAACCCATTGATATTGACCGGCTGGCGGCTGAATATCTGAACCTCACCGTCTGCTATGAGAACCTTTCTTCAGATGGCAGTATCTTAGGTGTAGCTGCCTATGGAGGGTGTACGCTGGCGTTGCCGCATATCCAGATAGACCTTTGCCCTGGTATGGTGCTGCTGGATCGCAGCCTAATATCAGAGGATAAGGCCACTTACCCCCTGGAAGGGCGGCGGCGTTTCACTTTGGCGCATGAGTGTGCGCACCAGATACTTTATCGGTACGAATCCGCAATATCTCAGGAGCAGATTTGTAGGCCATATTCTCAAAGGCGTGCGTTTTCCCTGCGTGAACTGAAGACACACGAGGACTGGAACGAGTGGCAGGCAAATGCCCTGGGAGCGGCACTGCTGATGCCGAAGAAATTATTGGACAGGTCGCTGTTCACCTTTACCAATGGCGAGAAACTGGCTTGCTTTGCGGGTTCACTTTCACCGGAAGGGTATAAGTGTCTGGACAATATGAGCCGCTTTCTTGGTGTATCCCGCACCGCCCTGATGATTCGTCTCAAATACTTTGACTACCTTGAGGAAAGGAGGGCAAGGGAGTCTTTTGACCCATTAGATGCTGTATTATGAAAAGAGAATTTGTTCCGCCAACGCCTGATATGATGGATAAAATCCGTCAGGCCGAAGCTGCTGTCGCTGGACATGGATACCGCAGTATGAAGTGTCCATATTGCCATCATCGTTCAATTATCGTATTTGACGATGCTCGTGGGCATATTCAAAGTAAATGCAAGGTCTGTGGCAGGGAAACTGTCTTTGACCTGGTGAACATGAGAAGGATTCCTCTGTCTATACAGAGTTATCTGAACTAAACACAATAGAATAGGTATAGCTGTGCTATAAGGGGCCGCCTGATGGCGAAGACTTCCTAAGCCGCATGATGGTAGAGTTTTTCACGAACTCTGCTTCTTCATTGCGCTTAGGAATGTCCACCATCATGCGGCCTTTTGTTTTCTCCTCTCGGCCCCCGCAGCGGGAAGGAGAAAACAACAATGGCAAGAAAAAAGGCAATTCGTGATCACTACTACATCTCCCTGGAGGGTAAGAAAATCGAGGTCAGTCAGGAGGTCTACTATGCCTGGTATGGCGGGGAAAGGCAGGAACGCTATCAAGAAGAGCGTGCCCGGCACTTTGGAGTCCGCACATTCAGTAGTATGGGTGATGAAGAAAACGATATTTTGGAGGCGCTGCCTGGAGCAGAGGATACCGAATCTCAGGTGGAGCGGAAAGAAGCGTTTCGTGAGTTGTATGCGGCGCTGAATTGTTTGCCGGAAAAGGAGCGGGAGATACTTTTTGAGATCTATTTTAAGGGACACACCATTACACAGATTGCTCGGCGGGAAGGGGTAGACGAAAGCAGTATTCGCTGGCGTCGAAATACTGCTTTGAAGAAACTGAAAGAATATTTCGAGAAAAACTAAAAAAATTTTGAAAATCTCTCCCGGATATACTCCGTTTTTAGGATATAAAGTGAGAGGGTTTTAAGACCACCTCGAAGCAAGTGAAAGCCCTACCCCTGACAGCTCGCCGCGGAGTGCCGGATGGAACAGGGTTTTCAGAAATCAATTTATAGGAGGAAAATTATAATGAAGAAATTCGAAGATGGCAAAACCTATCGGCTGATTAACCGGGCGGATAGTGCCAGACGAGCTTTGAATGTGCTGTCTGATTCCAAGCCTGCAGCACTTACAAATGTGTGCCTGTATAAGTACGATGCGAATGATACATGCCAGCAGTGGATCTATAAGGAAACAAGCAAGGGAAAGTATTTTGTTTGTAAGGCTAATACCGCTTTGGCTTTGGATCAGTTTACAGGATCTTCTTCCACCGCAAATGTCAAAAATTATAATGCACATGTTTATGCTCCTTCTGCAACTTCCTACATCATACCAAAGTATAGCTATGACAGCAATGGCGAAGTATCGTATGTGCAGATCCAACTGGCTAATGATACTACTAAGTATCTGACAGCTAATGAAAATGCTTCTGGTACAGCTGCAGGCAAGGATGTTAATGCAGCTGGTAATGTCTACTGGTACAAGAAAGAGGGTGTAACTCCCAAAAGCCAGGATTGGATTGTGGAAGTTGTTGGTGAGGAAGAAAATCCGAACCCCAGTAATCCCTATGCTGCACTAAACTGGAAATATGTGTTTGATGATAAGAGCAATTCTTTTGGCTACTATGGTTATGATCCTCGTGGCGTTTATCATTTGCACTGGGGTATTGATGTAATTTGTAATGCAGGAATTAAACTTCGTGCACCTGCAAAGGCTACAGTATATGCGGTTGGTGGCAGTACATTCCAGCATTCTGGAAATAAAACTGTCAATATTGACAACTGTGCTCCGCATGGCACTATGGGATATTTTGTTGTCCTTAAAATGAACCAAAATGATCCTGTTACCAATCGCCCTATGTATGTTCGCTTCCTTCATATGCGGGATGTTCCGCTGGTAAGATACGGTGATACCGTTACTGCGGGCGAACTCTTAGGATATGTAGGCAATACAGGGGCAAGTGATACTGCACATCTTCACCTGGATATCAATACAAAGACTTCTGCCCAATACTATGGTGATGGATTCTCGACTTCTAACACCATTAACCCTGTCAATTTCTTCCCTGATGTTTCTTTCCCCAACCGATACTACGAGTATGGTATGTATGAATAATCAGGAATAAGTTGATTCTCCATGCAGATTCTTTAATAATAAATAAGGGGCGGTCAAATTATGATCGCCCCTTATTTACTATATTAAATTAAGTATTTCATTGATTGCTGTATCAGAAACTATTTTATATGGGCCATATTTTTCCTCATTTTGGATAACAAAAAACGGCTCTAACCCAATACAAAAGATAGGTTTGTCTTCGTCAGCAGTTCCGTAAAACTCAAACCAATACAAACAGCCATGAGTCAAACTTTCAGTAATAGGGTCTGTATCGGGTTCTTCATCATAAAACTGAAAATCACTCCAGTATTCAATGATTTTTTGCAAACTATTGGCATCTGTAATAGTGTGATACTCGCCCATTGTCCCATCATAAAAGCATATCTTTTTAATATCTTCAAAAGATTCTTCAGATTCAAAAAGTGTGTTGATAAAAAAGGAGGAATTTTCTTCAACTATATTTTTTTCCTCACTTTCAGAAAACTCCGAAGCAGCTGAGGATATTTTATTATCTTCGCTGCTAACGGAAGTAATATCCTTTCGTTGTGAGCAAGCACTCAAGCACAAACAAAGGGCAATCGTTACTAACAAAAATCTCACTTTCACAATAAACACTCCTTCATTAGCCTGGCTCCATTTCACCGTAAGCAAAGAGAAAGGGGGGATAAAAATGGATGAAAATGAAGCGATGTTCGCCGGCTTTTGCGGCGCCTTGGCTGCCTTATCGGAAAGCTATGGCACCATACTTTTGCTCTGCTGTTCTTTTATCGTCATTGATCTGGCCACCGGCCTTGCCAAAGCGAAGATAGAAGGACGCATCAACAGCACCATCGGCTATAAAGGTTTCTGGCGCAAGACCGCTTTGGTTTCTGCGCTGGTATTCGGTATGTGCCTGGATTCGCTGATGGAGTATGTAGCCGGTCCAACGCTTTCCTCTCCCATCGGGAGGATACTGGGCCTCTACATAGCGATCAATGAGTGCATCTCCATCTGCGAAAATCTTATCACCTGCGGTGTCAGAATGCCAAAATTTGTTTCGGAGGCCCTGACAACAGCGAAAAGTCACCTGGAGCAGAAGCAAAAGTAGGAAAAGGCTGCCCTTGCGGGCAGTCTTTTTTTGCTGGCTTTTTCGGTATTTCATTATACGCTGTCAAAATCTGACTGTCAAGCCTGGTCTGACCCCATCCCGCTCCTTCGTTCGCAAGATTGCCTTCTTAAACGGGAGCCGGCCCTTCTGTCCGGCTGTTCCTTCATACTGCATATCCTTTTATAATAGTAGTAGAGTGTGGCCATAAGGGTCAAAACGACTTTTCCCCGGATAGAAACTTCAGAGTTGAAGGGTAGGTCGATCAAGAAATCGACCATATTACCAATGAGAATACAAAAAATAACCGGTGCTATACTAAATTCGCCTATCACAGAGATGTAGAGTATCAGCGTGCTTCCAGCTTTCGGGCGGGTTCGCTTAAAGGCTTTCATCTGGAAGGACCTCCTGGCCGGCAGCCTCATCATCGGCGACCATGCCTTCCTTCAATTCTCTCTTATATTTATAATAGGTATTGCGGGAGAGCCCTGTCAGTTTCATCACTTCTATGTCGTTCAGCGTCCCACAGAAATCCTTGGAGTGCTTTTTGATGACCTCTTTTGCATCCCGACTCTTTTTCGTTATCAATACGATACCCTGCCGCTGGCCAATCTGTTTTCCATTTAGGCGAGCGGTTTCAATTCCCTCTTTGGTACGCTGGTGCAGATCGGTGACTTCCTTCTCGGCCTGTTCAAACGCCAGGCGTATCTGCTCCTTTGCCAGCGCCATCAGGTATTTGTTAATACCTTCCAAGATATAATCGACGGTGGTGCCGGTCATCGGTATCGCATTTTCCAGGGCGTTCCGGTAAACGCTTGTGTTGATGTGCGGCTCCTTGAGAAATTCCAGGGTTACATTCCGGCGGAATAACTCTTCGTATGTACGGAACCCTTCCTCCGCATTTCTGCTCATTCGACTGACACTATCGAAGATGATGCTGTCACCTTCCTTTACACGGCTAAACAGTTTACTCCATTCTTTCCGGTCAATCGTGGTTCCAGTGTAAGTTTCCTGCACAATGACTGCTTCAGGGTATTTTGCCTTGATGTTTCTAATCTGCCTTTCGATGCTCTGCTTTCGGGTGCTGATCCGGACATATCCATAGCGACTCACTGCCATCTCTCCTTTCTTCAATTTCATATCAAAACTAACGACCGTTTCATTTGGTATGGGAATTTCAAACCTGCGATACCTTTTCATAGATAACTTTTAATACTTTTTGTCTGTATGTCAGATTTGATACTTATAAGTAGCCTGCTTGTCCTCCGCTCATGATTTTTCCATATTGGGGAAGGGAATGATGATCCCCCTTTTTTCTGCCTCGGCAGATGAATGAGTATTTCGACTCTTCTTTTTTGTTTTCTCAG
Source organism: Anaerotruncus colihominis (assembly GCF_010206195.1). Classification (GTDB taxonomy): domain Bacteria; phylum Bacillota; class Clostridia; order Oscillospirales; family Ruminococcaceae; genus Anaerotruncus; species Anaerotruncus colihominis_A. The sequence goes on from NZ_VIQT01000002.1 coordinate 78,397, forward strand.
GACCAGAGGCAGCAACATTGATAGAGGTTAATACAAACTGCACTGGAACAATTTGGCGTTTTTGAAGCATACGAATTTCGTATATTTTAAATCGCCCAGGCACGGGTATCTGGATGTCCGCATTTGTTACAATGCTCTGGGTCAGACTAGGAGCAATCCCTCTATCAATTCCCAATTCGGCCACTTCATCTGGTCGGGCAACAAAAGGGTGTTTAGATAATTCCTTCGCCCGTCGCCGCAATTCTCTTTTGGCAGCGCTCAAAGAAGCAAAATATCTGACATTGTATTCCTTGGGACTATGCAGTTTTGAAATAGAACCAACTGCTTCTATGTTACTGACCTTATAAATCCGGCCCCGACTAAGTTCGGCAATAATTTTTTTATGCAGGTCAACAAATTCTGCTTCCTCTTCAGAGAGTTCCCAGTTATGCTCGATGGCGTCAACAAACTGCGTTAGGTAGCTGATCAGTTCATCTCGGCTCATATTATTTGAAATCATGGTATTCACCTTCCTTCATCCTATATATAGTGCAAAAGCATAAAAAAAGCGACCGTTTCAGATCGCGCTTTCTGAAACAATCGCTTTAGGACAGCTGATCCGGTGTGCGGCCGGCCAATCTGCCCGTTGACACAGCTGCACCTGCTGCGTCAAATTGCCGGGGTAGAAAATAAGAGGTAAATACATGGGCTGCACAATTCAGATTTTTTATCTGCCTCTGTGCAGAAGAGGGGGCTGTATAAAACTCGGACCATTGCCCCTTCGCCTAACAGCAGGCGGCATCATGCGTTATTTATACGGCACTGCCGTTCAGCTCCAGCATGGTAGGAGGTGTTGCCGTATCTCCTAAACGGAAAGCAAAAAGTCAATCACATTTTGCGCTCCATTTAGGAGATACCAAGAAATATATTGATGAAGCAGAAAAAGGGGAGTTTTTGTGCCCAGTTCCCAATCTTCACCGGAAAGCTGCGGTTCCCTGGAGCAAGCTCAACAGGATCACATCGCACATTTTTACCCATTAGGTAAAGATATATAATTTAAGTATAGTTAAATTATAGGTCGCTTTTTTTCCGGTGTCAACCAGCGGCACCGTTATTTTACCAATCATTTTCGCAGAAAAAAAGCCGCCCGGAGGCGGCTGGAGGCTGTGGGCAGCCAAAATCATAAAACCAAGGAGCTGTGTGCATCAAAACGGAAGGTCATTATCGTTGCCTTCCAATTCTTCAAAGTCATCATAAGATGGCTCGGAATAATCCATTGTGGCCGGCGGCGTTTTATTGGGAACAGAAGCTGGTGCCGTAGCTTGTAGTGGCGCTGCTGCGCCATCTTTCTTACTGCCACAGAAATCAAAGCTCTGAACTTCAAATTCCACCACAGTGATAGGATACTTTTCGCCCTCGATATTTTTTTTGTAGCTGGTATATTGAGCTTCAATCAGCAATTCAGAGCCCTTTTGTGTGTTATTAGCCAGTCTTTCTGCCAGGCCACGCCAGGCAACGAATGAAGGATATTCTGTAATTGTTCCTTTATCGCCACCAACATAGCGATCACAGGCAAGCTGGAATCGACACACAGCATGACCATTGTTTGAATGCTTCAGTTCAATAGCCTTTGTGAGACGACCGTGGAAAACAGACTTCATAAACATGATTTTGTTCCTCCTTGAATTTTTACTTATTTCGTTTTCTTCAGAATTGATTTTACATAACAAAAAGGCATGACAGCACCATTTGGGCGCAATCATGCCTTTTAGTTTACACCAGCCATCCAAACTTCCGAAGAAGTTGGAGCCTTACTTAGCTCCAAGGGAGCAGAAAAATCAATACTGAATGGTAAAAGCATAGCCCAAAATTTTTCCAGTGTCAAGGTTCTATATGGACCTGCTTTTCCTATCCGGCAGATACCAGGTTATTCCGACTGGTATAACCACTCTCTTGCAGCAGTTCGGTCAGATCTTTGACCGCATTTTGGAGGTAGGGATTGTTTTCAAAGCTCTCTTGAGCAGACAAGCACTCGGAATATTTCTGCTGAGCTTCAGCTAAGATGGACTGCCGTTTATCGATTTCTTCTTGAATGTTATTAAGAAAAGCCCCTGTATTGTCACAAGCTCGTGTAGCAGCTTCCTTTGTATACCAGCCTAAACCTGTCAAATAATTCTTTAAGGCGCCTCTCTTTTGGAAAGAAGTCTTCCGTAAAGGAATCTCGCCGGCACAGATGGTTCGTACCCTGCTCTCCAGGCTTTTCATTTCATTCACATTGGCTTGTGCCGTTTCACGCACCTTTTCCGCATCTCGTACCCGATACTCCAGTCCCTTAACCACAGATTCAAAAACGCTTTCATACCGATGGGCCTTAATATCAATTATCATCAGTTCAAACTCCGGATCACGATAACTGATGCGCAGCGGGGATAGCGGTTCCTTTGTCGCCCGTGTGATTTTGCAGTTGGAAAGCGCCGGCAACCTGCTAATCTGTCCAATCAGGACCTCATATACCTCGTCTTCTCCATACCCAAGAAACTCCATCGTCTTTTGCAGAAGATTGGGTTTATATGCATCATAGAAGTTCTGTAGTATCTGCTCTGGAGAATCCATGATATTTTTTAAGCGCTCTATCTCGGCAATAATTTCTTTCACCTTTGAATCAAATTCTTTTTTGTCCATGAAAGCACCTCCTATTTAAGATATAGTAGTAAAACTGTTTTTTTGCAACCGGCTTTGCCCTATCACTCGCAAAATTTACGCATGACATTCCTCCTGCTCTATGCTATAATAAAGTCAGAAAGTTACAGAACAAAAAAATGCGGATTGACCACCTGCAGTTCTGGAATACTTTCCATTTCCTTGAATCATCAAGGGTGTTTCGTTTTCTGTGTATGGATGCCACCCGTTGTAGGTATCCGCAGAAAAGCCGCTCAGTAGGGGCGGCTTTTTTGTTTGCAAAAAGCCCCTGGAGTGATTTTTACAAACACTCTCAAGGGGCTTTTGCAAAGACTATCATCAAAATATGTTGTTCATCGGAAGGTTGGAGGCATTTTCCACCTTCAGCAGATCTTTTACATCCTGCAGGAAGGGGCTGACATAAACTATATTGTCCTTGCGCATCGTTACAGCGCTCAATTCCAGGCTGTCAATCGCCCTGGTCATTGCCACATATAAGATACGCCGCTCCTCTTCACGATTTTTAGAATCTACATGAGGGATGATACCATCTACACAGGTAACGATAAAAACATGTGGGTATTCAAGTCCTTTAGATTTATGAATTGTAGAAAGGCTTATCGCATCATCACACTGGGCATTTCGCTGATAGGCCAGTGTTTGCATATCCACATAGTCCAATAGATCCTGTGCTGAATCAAACTGATCACCCAGAGAAAACATTTCCTCAACACTTTCCATCCGTTCTTCATAGAGGTCGTCCGCTGCATTGGTTCGCAAAAAATCCCGATATCCAATCGTATCGTAAATATAATAAAGCAGCATTGAGAGGCTCATGTGGCTATTGCGGTTAAGCCACAACAGCTGGTTAGAAAGAATATCTGCTTGCTTTTTATATCGCCATTCCTTGGCCAACGGATTTGCCGTAAGCGCCTCCCAGGTCGATTTCCCATTCTTTATTGCTGTTTCCACCGCTTCTCGAAATTCTTTCCCAAAGAAGCGGTTCGGTCTATTGAGAATCCGTAAAAGTGCCTTAGAATCCTGCGCATTTACAGCCAAACGAAAATAGTCCAATACATCTGCTACATACTGCTGCTCCCAGAAACAAGAGCCCCCTTGCACAACAAAGGGAATATCTCGCAAGAGTAGTGCTTCTTCAAAAACCCTGGAAATGGAATTGGTTCGATACAGGATAGCAATATCGCTGTACTTACAGCCGGCCTCGTGCATCCTCTTGATTTTTCTGGCCACTCCATTTGCCTCTGTGTGTTCATCCTCATAAAGAGTGAATGATGGCACCTTTCCTGTGCTGTTTCTACTGGCTCTCACCGTTTTTTTAAATTGGTTGGTATTTTTCTTAATGAGAGCATTGGATACTGCGATAATCTCAGGCGTTGAACGGTAGTTCATGTCCAGATATACCATCTCCGCCTGGGGAAACCGTTTGGGGAAGTTGAGGATATTCTGCACATCCGCTCCTCGGAAACCATAGATGCTTTGGTAATCATCCCCCACAACGAAAAGATTGTCACCAGGGGGAGCTATCAGCCGTAGCAGGGCATCCTGAGCAGGGTTGGTATCCTGGTATTCATCCACCAGAATGTAATCCCAATGACGCTTCATAGATGCAAGCAACTGCGGATCGGACCGAAGCAAGTATACTGGCATGTCCGTCATATCGTCAAAATCATAATATCCATTCTGGCGTTTATATAGCTCGTACTTTTGATAAACCTGGTATAACTCCGCCAGTTCCGGCGTTGTCTCCTTAGCAGATGGCAGCTGTCCAGGCTGCTTTAAAGTTCCTTTCAAGATGCCAATAAAGGAAGAAATGTGTTTGGGCGCTGCATCTTCTTCATCCAGGATTGTGTCAGCCATCGTTTCTTTAATGAAGTTAATTTTTTGATACTCTCGGATCAGCTCTTTCCCTTCGATGTATCCGCTGCTTTTGAGAATGCGCAGACCCAAGGAATGAAAGGTACTTACAGTCAGTTTCACATCTCCAATTTGGGCAGAGATCCGCTCCTGCATTTCCATCGCAGCCTTTTTAGAAAATGTGATAGCAAGTATCCGTTGTGGTTGGACACCCTGGGCCAGTAAAGCCTGTATCCTTGTAACTAATACCGCAGTTTTGCCACTGCCGGCACCAGCAATCACACAGCATGGACCACTTACATGGTGAACAGCCGTTAGCTGGTTTGTATTCAGTTCCATAAAAATTCTCCTTACCTATTTTTTCCCTTATAAGAATTATAGGGATGATCCGTAAATATTGCGACCAAAACAAAGAATGCCTGGCATAAGCCAGGCACCTTGTAGAAATTCATTTGCTACTCCCCAGAGCCAAAAGATTCGTGTCCCTGTTAAAATCATGGATACTGCCTTCCAAAACAGCAATCGTGTTCTGGTCCAGTTTCATGGAGCTTTCTTTATTGCAAGGAGCAATTCCTGTTTTAATCATTCTACGAATTTTTAAAACTGCCAGGGCAATGCTGTTGCAATCCGAAATCGAGGAATACACAGCATTGGACTGTTCCTGTGAATCAATTTGCTCCGCCACATTATTGTAAAATTCCGAACGGACACCACTGGCTTCTTGATACTGAATCAAAATCTGTCGTTGCTCTTCAGGTGTCAGCCGGCTCTGCTTGTTATGGAGAATAGCTTCTTTTTTCTCAACCGCAAAAATTTCATTTAATGTCATGGTAATTTACCTTCCCTTAAAAACAAAAGCTGCCAGGAGATGCATGGCGCCCTGACAGTTTGTTGGTTTGATAGCAATTCCTATAAAAAAGGACATGCTAACTTATTTCTTTACTTCGGTGCGTACTGAAGCACGAAACAGCGAAGTTCTGTAATCGCGTCCGCTGTTACACCATAAGACCCATCATTATTGATAAAACAGCTGATATATACTCCAACCAGAACGATACCATAAGCACCGTGTTCATCTGTGTAAAATCCTGGCGGGCGGTAATCTCTGATCTTCTGCATACAGGCGTCTTTGTTATTTCTTCCATAAAGCAACGCCCTTGATTTCCAAAACTGTGGACACAATACTTCTACTGTGTCCACAATTCTGTATTTTCGTATGACCTTACCGGCTATTGTCGGTATTCCGACTACACAGTTTCTGATGATAGCCCTCAGCAAATGCGTCAGCCTTATCGGTACAGAATTTTAGATCTGCTCCATCTGGCTCACAGAGCACCGCTCTGACAATCATATGCGATGTATGGCTCCAAATACTTTCCCATTCCTCTTTATAGGGCAGTATTCCACCATCCTTCTTCTTCCACTGATTCCTTGCGAAATTCCGAAGGTAGTGTTTCGCAAACATATTGGCAATAAACTCATTGGATGTGTAGAGCATTACCAAAGTCTGTTCTGCTTGGGTAGAAGGAGGTACGATTCCGGAAGCGAATGCTTCCTGGAGTGCCCGAACCAGCATTTTGTTGAAATCATCGGTGCGACCGCCCTTGCCGATCTCGATCTGCTCGCCGGTTCCAATATTTTGGATAACAGCGGCATATCCAATAGCAGGGCTGTTATCATGTTTGGCCTTGGCGGAAGCAATATAGAGATGAAAGGTATTCACTGAGCGCTCAACAGAACCTGTAGCCTGGGGTGGCAGAACAGCTGCCGGCGCAGACTCTCCTGCCATCCCAGAGGTGATAGGAGCAGTTTCCGTGGGCTGGGTATCCTCTATCATAGTTGGCGGAGTAGCTGGTATGGTAAAATTGCTGGGGCTTGCTGGCGGAACCGTAGGGACGCCTCCAGACTGCTCAACAGCCTGTGATTCACGCGCTACTTCTGTGGCCAGCTTTTCCCAGGTGGACTGCAATTTCCGTTTTGTCAAATTGACCCAGTTTTGTTCCGCAAGCAGACCGTCTTCCAGGTCTTTTTTGGTGATGGCTGCGATGCGATGCAATTCCTTGGGGGAAAAGCCAAACAGATAGGTCTGTCCATTATAATGGATTGGCTGATTGAGGTCGCTTATTTTGACAAAGGTAATCGGGGTGAACAGCACACGGAAGGAATACCCGTTGTTCACTATCTCATAGTTAGTCGTTTTATTTAAGCTGGCCCCGGTGATATAGCCGACGGTCAGGCAATAAAGAGCTTTTGACTGTTTCATTTGTCTCCTCCTTGCTTGCTTACGATTTCCAACATATCATTGGGAACCACCAGTGCTCCTCCTCCAATTCGAAGAGTTGATGTTCCATTCTGCTTATCTGTGAACGCTACAATCTGGCCAGTGAGATTTTCCACCGTCCCATTTTTGATACTGATTTGCAGAATGTGACCTTTGATTTTGACCTCGGAAGGCTCGTTTAAAAGGGCCTTGTTATTCCGCTTGCACATTTTGTCTCCTTTCTTATCGAGGGTTGTTATTCGTTTTCTGTATATAAAAAGCGCCTGTTTAACCAAAACAGGCACTTGAATAGGCAATAAAAAAAGGCATAACCGCATCAAAAGACGCAATTATGCCTTACTATTTGAACCAGCTTCCATACCCATGATAGAGGCAGGAGCCTTACTTAGCCCCCTGTGGGAGCAAAAATACATTTGAACAATTAAAATTGTATGCTGGATTTTTTCCAGTGTCAACCCCTGTCAAACGATAAAGGAACCTTTAAGCCGTTCTCTTCATGGGCATCCTGGACTTAGAAACGAAAGTAATTTCCAAAACATCTTCATATACATCCATCACAGCGGTATAGCCTACATCTGCATCAGCAATACAGATCGACTCTCCGATGCGTACTTCATTAAGAATATAGTCGGCAGCCTCTTCATTGGACAATGCCCTGCAAAGGCTTTCTTCCAGACGATTGTTATTTTTTACAGGAAAATCAAAAATAGGATTCTTAGCATACTTCAGTTTGAAAGGGCAACCCAATAACTCTACAGTATATTCCTTCCGAAAACTGTCACTGGCTGCATTTTGCAGGAACATTGGGTGTCGCTGCAACACCTTGCGGCCGGTACTGATAAGCGCAGTATAAGATCTGACGCTAATCTCCAATGCCTGGGCAATCTCTTCCTTAGAGTATCCTTGAAGATTCATAGCCAAAGCCTGAACCGCCTTTTTTTCTTTGAGAGAGCTGAGAGTGTCTGATACATCCCTCATTATTTGGAATATTTCAGAACCATCCGAAGCAAAGCTATCCTCCTCGCTGACAGATAGCATCTTCTGAGCAGAAGATGCTGTTTCAAGCAGTTCATCAAGATAAGCAGGGTTATTTTTATCTTGATTCTTCCGGACTGCTTGATACATACCGCGGCGAATCACTGTGCTGGCATAAGTTGCAAATGTGAAGCCCTTGGAGGGATCAAACTGCTGTGCAGCTCTCCACAAAGCCATCAGGCCAGCTTGGTAAATATCATCTTCGTTGATGGAGGTCACCCCAGATGTGCGACGCAACCAATACTTAACCAATGAAATATTGTCCTTGATGACCAGGTTTATTTTATCCTTGGGACTGGGCATGATTTTCTGGGTGTTTTTCATAGAAAAGACTTCGCAACCTTCAATGCCCATATCATAAAAAACAAGCTGTCCTTCCAAAACCTGGTGAACTTTTTGAGAGTAGACACTCCGCTTAGCCGGGGTAGAATTGGTTATTTTAGCAGTGGACTCCGGCGAGCGTATATTCTTTTTAGTTTTCATGGCGATACGCTCCTTCATTATATATTTTGGCCTCAAACTGAGCCTAATTTTTTTACCTTCTATAATAAATTATAGCATCGTCCAAAGGCATTGTCATGCGTAAATTTTGCGAAAAAAGCCGGAGGGTGCTTTCTCGGCATCCTCCGGCTTTTTTATTTTCCTTTAAATTGTCGCTTCATATTCGATAAAACTATCCCTATTTCCCTTATAGATTCACTGTTAAGATTTCTGATTTCGCGCAGTTCACCAAGGGGTGTTTGGAGCAGATCGGAAACGGTTCTCCGGCCACTACGAACCAAAGCGTTGTATGTACGGGTGGAGAAACCCAAATGCTCTATGCTTTCCAATCCATCAGAAAGATAAACTGTGTGCAAAATCTTATGTTCGCTTTCCTCCTGGTTTTTATATTGCCTATGTATGTTTGTTTTTGCCAGTATCACTGCTATAACAACCTCCTATTCATGCGATCTTCTCTTTTTCTTCAATGATTTCGACACCAATATAAGATTCATTATGAAAAAAATGAGCCACACCTGTTACATAACGCCGGTCATCGTCTGCAATAATCCAACCTTTCAGTGCATCCAGAATCATCTTACCCATCGCTCCATGATTATCTAAATCTAACCGATCATTCCAGTAAAACACGATCATTACCGGCTTATGTATAATATGCCGGTTGATTCCCTGGTGCCGCAATTCTACATGTACCAGCTGGTGCCAATAATCGGCATCTCGCTTTCGCTCTCTCCAATGTTTTCCCTCCCAGTAAGCATTGAAACCATATCGTCTGCTCCATTCTGCTCGGCCTTCTTTTGTGTTTGGATATGGGATTTTAAATATCGTTTTCATTGATCTACTCCATCTTTTTCAATGTATGATTGTTGTGTCAAATTAGTCAATTCCCAATGGGATTTATTTCTAAAATCTTCCACAACGGAATCAATAATCAGTTTATCCTCAGCATCAAGAGAAACCGGAACTGATAAATCCAGTGTGATTAACATGGAACCAAAACCAGAATACCGATAATAGACCTTTGGTATAACTGGTCCAAATTTCCATGTTTCGATATCATCCTCAAATGCTACCCTGTTTTTGCTTTTTAGAAAATTTTTCTGAACAAAATAGAGAATATTTTGAAGCTGCAAATTACTGATTGGCAGTTCATCGGCAATACATTTTTTCACAACATATCGTGCAATTTCTACAGCGTCATATTGCTTTTTCATTCCTCTTTAATTCTCCTATTCTACCTATCTTTATCATGGGTTTATAGGCGTATATCTTCATGCCGGATTTCTTCTGAAACGATGGAATGGTCGATCTTCAAATTTTCCAGCATATCAGCGGTGATAGCTTCCCCGTTTTGTGGGGTGTAAAAATAAAAATCATATTTTGCACCTTGGATAAATTTTCGGCTCTGTTCATAAACGAAGAATACTTTTTGGCCAGTTTCAGTTTCAAAAGTGACCTGTTTGCTACCGTGAGAAGTTGAATTAGAAGCAGGGCCTGCTATCAATTTGGGTAAATTCTCAAAGAAATTCAATGACCGAATCTCTGTGCAGCGCAGGCGAAGCACAAAATAGCCTTTCTTTTTTGCGATGTAGAGCAGCCTGACCCCTTGAAATAGGCAAAGTATTGCAGCAACTCCGGCCGGCAGTATAAAAGTTGAACCTGTGTTTGTTGCCCAAGTGAATACAGCACTTACTCCAAGCAGTGCCGCTGCCAGGATGCACCAACCAATAGCTCTATCTCTGAAAAAACGCGGAATAGTTTCCGGAGTTGAACTTTGATTTGGTTCTATCTGTTGGAACATACATATCTTCCTTTCATTTTCTTGTTCATATAAATATAGGATAGAAAATTAAAAAAAGCGACCCGTTTTATCATAGAAAAAATCTTCCCTGAATAGGGAGGTTTTTTAGCTTTAGAGTTTCCGCTTTCTAATTTCATACCTTATTGCTCTTGCTGCACATGCTTGTTTTGTCCGTCTGGGAAGCCGTTTTGCAACATTCCACCCCTCTATGGGATAATACTGCCGAAGAATTGTAGCTTCCTCTTCTGTCCAGCTATTCTTTTTGGTGTGAGATTTGAGTCCCCATCCATTTGCTCTGGCAACACAAGCTCCCTTTGTTCTTCCGGGTAGTCTCTTAGCGACATCCCACCCCTCTATGGGATAATACTGTCGGAGAATCGTATCTTCCTCCTTTGTCCATTTAATAGGAGCACTAAGCCCCCAATGACTTGCTCGAAGCTGACAGGCTTGCTTTGTTCTTCCTGGCAGTCTGTTGGTAGCATTTGATCCCTCCACAGGATAATAGCGCTGGAGAATCGCATCTTCCTCTTTTGTCCAAGCTGTTTGTGTTTTGAGGTTCAATGTGCTGGCTCTGACAGCACATGCCGACTGCGTTCTTTCGGGGAGCCGGTCAGCAACCTTACGCCCTTCTGTGGGATAATACCGCCGGAGTATTGCATCTTCTTCCGGTTTCCAAGCACTTTTTCGCATATTTTATAACCTCCCTCAGTATATGAAAAAAGGAGGCCCTTTTGGGGCCCCCTTCAAATTACGCTATCAGGCAGCGTGGCGCTGCAGCTTCTCTCAAGCGTGTTTTCAACAAAGTGTTCCGTTTGGTGGTATCTTCGGTCCAGATGGCATTGCGCACCGCTGCTGCTTGTCCAAACAGGCAAACAATCTCCTTTCCACGGGTAATACCAGTATAAAGAAGATTTCTGCGTAGCATGTGTACCTGGGACCACAGCACTGGTATCATCACTGCCTTAAACTCGGAACCTTGACTCCGATGAACAGTAATGGCATATCCCAGTTGGATATTCTCCATGTCCTCGGGATAATATTCTTCAATTTTCCCTTCATCAAAATCAAATTCAATTCCCACAATATAGGAATTTTCTTGTTCAGGGTCTTTGCGTATACTTCTGATGATGCCCATATCGCCATTGTTGGCCTTATCAGTATTTTTTGACTGAATTACTCTGTCTCCTACATAGTAGGAGCGATTTCCAACGGTGAATTTAGGAATATCCCGGCAATTTCCAAACAAGTGCGCTTGGATACGCCGATTCACCTCTCCAGCAGACGCTGTTACAGTTTCTCGCCGGGGGCAGAGGATCTGCACTTCCTTAATGCCATATTTCTTTACAGCTCTCAGATAGCAGCTGATCATCTTGTCCTGGGCAATATCATCGCCATTCGGATCAATGTCGAGGTTTGCAGGCATATTCTTTGATTTCGGCCTCTTGGTAAAGGGTGTCTGGAAGAAAGCAAACTGTGCCATACTGGTTTCTATCTTCACATCTCCCAAACGAATTTTCTGAGCATTCTTGACAATCAGGCTTGTTTTTCCCTGGCGGTAAATTACATCAAGCCGAACAACTGGGATGATATCCGACTCAATCATATCTTTGAGCACCGCACCAGCCCCCACAGAAGGCAACTGATCAATGTCTCCGATGCAGACAAACTGTGCATGTAGGGGGATTTGCTTTACCAGTTTGGCCATGATGCTCATATCTGCCATAGAACTTTCATCCATGAAGACAAAGCCAATCTCGTCCGTCAGAAGATTTTCTTCCGAATATGCATATTCGTCGTAATCATCTCCTGGGCGAATGCCCAAACCCTTGTGGATTGTATAAGCTGGTTCATTGGCGGACTCGCTCATACGCCGGGCAGCCTTCCCTGTAGGGGAAAGCAATAGCACACCAGGAGCATCTTCTTCATAATTCTCCGCCACCTTATTTTTGTATAGCCACAGCAGAATCCTGAGAATCGTTGTTTTTCCGGTGCCCGGGCCGCCAGTAATCACACAGACTTTGTTATTTAAAGCAGCCTTAATCGCTTCGGTTTGTTTGGGTGCGAGCTGAATATCAAATTTTTGTTCAGCTTCAGCAATTTTCTTGTCCAGTTCATCTGGGGAAAATCGTCTCCGCTTATCTAACGGCTGATTTAAGAGGCGTACCAGCTGGCGTGCAACAAAATCCTCATTTTCATAGTCGGTTGTCCGATATATAATTTGATGCCCTTCTCTGTCATTATCTGCGGTAATTTGGCCATTGATCTCCATAATCTGTAACTCCGAAAAAACCACATCGTTTGTCACCCCGTTTCCAGGCAGCGCTCTGCTGTTTAGCAATTCCAAAGCTCTCGCTGCCAAATCAGCGCTTTTCATATACAAGTGCCCATTTGAATTGCTTTCCTTCAAAACAGTGTCCACAGCCGCCTGGATACGCAAAGGGGAGTCCAATGGCGTTCCAAGCCTGGCTGCAATGGCATCCACCGTTGCAAATCCAAATCCATGAATTTTGCTGAGTTGGAACGGCTCTGTCTGTATAGTGGAAAGCGTATTCACAGGGAAAGCCTTCTGAATTTTTTTGATTTTGCTTAGGTTGATGTCATACTGGGAAAAGAACAGAACCATATCCTGAAGTTCAACCGTTTCTTTCACACTTTCAATGATGCAAGCCACCGTAGAAGAACCAATACCTTTGACCTCACGCAGCCGTTCTGTCTGCCGTGTGACTATCTGGATAGAATCCTTGCCAAAAACCTTGTAGATGTTCTCAGCTGTTTTTACGCCAATTCCCTTATACAATCCAGAAGACAGATATTTTATGATTCCCTCCTTATTGGTTGGAGGCTCTTCATAAAATGAGCTAACCTTAAAGGCAAAACCATCCCGCCCTTGATTTTTTACCCATTGTCCAGTGAATCGAACAACTATGGTGTCATTTTCAGGCAGTAAAGAACCTTTTGCTACAAAGGTCTGATCCTCCCTTACAGCAAGGGGGAGGCCATCGGCCTCCCCAACAAGCGTGTATAGAACGATGCGGTATTGTTCATCATTTCCCCATAGGCGTCGCTTAAATCGCCCTCTTACAATGGTGGAGTTCTCCATATTATGTTCATTCATATAGCTTTATACACCCCTTTTCTGCTTTTGTGTTCTCGATTTTTTCTGTTTGCTTCGGACAGTGAAGGTGTTGCTTATCGAAGTGGTAATGAACCCCCCTTCAACAAGCTGGTTATACATCTCCGGCTGCTCTTTTTGCAGTCTCTCCATATTATCCGATGTGATAGTTCGTCTTTCTGTTTTGCTGAAGCCGGCGTTGTAAGAACGATAGACACTCTCCAATACGCCGGATTGATACTGATTGCCCAGCATAGCAATCAGAGGCAGTTCCACATTATCCCGTTCCGCTTCTTTGCGCTTCAGCTCAGCGTTCATCTGGCTAATCTCTTCTCGTATGGAAAGCGATTGACGGAACACCTCAGCGGCATGAGCCGGAAACTGAAAAACCTGACAATCATTTATAGCGTTCTTTCGGTAATGGCGGATCAGCGCTTTCTTAAACTCCGAAGCATAAGGCCCCAGAGCCTCTGTAGGCGGAACCTGCTTCAGAACATGTTCTTCCCAAAATTCTCGAACCACCAGAGGGATTGTTTCCTGGTCCTCTTTGGTCAATTCGCAAACATGGTACACCAGATCCCGTTGCAGAGAATTTCCGCCGCAGCTATACCCAATGATGCAATGCTTCAGGCCACGAACCAGCATACCAAATTTGCTCTGTGCAATATGGTCGTTGCCAGCAGCCTCTTTGTATGCCATATACTTGGAATAGGAGCAGGTTTTTCCCTCAAACAAGATAAGTTCCCCTTTTTTGAAAAGCTGTCCACAAACTACACGATCTTCCATCATTTGAAACAGCCCGTCAATATCCACTCGCATGTATGGATAAAGGGTACTCTCCACCATCCTCTTATCCCGTATGGGTCTGGCGCCAATTTCAGTGGCGATTGTTTCGAGGATGACTGGTTCCAGCGCGTGGCCAATATCAAAACGATACTTTTCTTCCAGTGTGATTTCCGATTTCACCGCATGGGGATCTATCTTGTCTTCATAGATGTCGATTGCAGTTTTGAATCCGGACAACCCAACAATAGCAGGGTAATCCGATCCACAAACCGCCAACTTTCGTTCCCGCAACCATTCTTCATGGGGAATTGCTTCGGTGTCCTCCAGGACAACAATAAAGGGGGTATTTTTGAGTTTTTTAGCCATGTCAGTAATCCTCCATAGATTCTCATAAAAAGCCAAGAAGGGCGCTTAAACGCCCTTCTTGCCAATGTATTTATCTTTATAGCTATATTGTCCAGGCAGATCGTGTCCAGTGAAATCGAATTTCAATGCACGAGCAAAGCCCTCTCTGTATTCCGCCAGCTTCTTTTGGCTCTTCTCCTCTCCCATTACAAGAGACAGTACATCGCTCAGAGAAGCATACACATCATAGGCTGTCTGTGAACGATTTCCCCACATAACCTTTCTGCTTTCATAGATCACAGCACCATATTTTGCAGGGATTTTAAGCCACTTATACATGCTCAGAAGCACATTTGCTGGATGTTCCAAGGTTGTGTCCAATAGGTTACGAATGCAGTCGTTGGCATCCTGAAATCGCTTATCAATCAGGGCCATTGTCGATTGCAATTTTTCCATATTGGTGTTTCTGTCATGCTCCAGTTTTAGCGGAAGGCAATAGGCCAGTCCGCAGCGGTCGCCTTTCTGACGCATCTGAGGGGAGATTGTGATAGCCTTGCGCCCGCAGTCAGAGGTGCTCAGGGAAACACTTTGCTCATACAGGATATCGCTGGTTGCAGAGTCAAAAGGAACCTCGACCCTGCATTCTCCTGTATTCCAGACAGCGAGAGTATGGTCGTGAGAGTAGCTCCCTCCGACAAACTTTGCTGGTGTTCCTTGTGCAAAATAATCTGCAGCCAATTCCATCACTGTCTCAGCGGGAAACAGATTATATTTCCGCCCAAGGATGGCTTCGATTTTTCTATTATTGAAAATCAGAAGTCCATCATTGTCCGCATAGGCAGCATAATTGTTGAGGTGCTGTGCCAGTATAGCCGCCGGAATACTCTCCAAGGCATCACCGGAAATACGCAGCCGCTCGTAGATAGAGGCCATCGCTGTATTCCGTAACATGTAGGGGCAGCCATCAATCTCAAGATAGAGCTTTGTCCCATTTTCAATGCTGTCATTAACAACAGCAAGAAAATCTTCGTCGCTATCGAATATATTGGAGGCTTCGATAGCGGTCGGCAACGGCTTAAATACCAACTGCTTAATTTTAATAGTCTTTGTCTGCCGCTCCATATTAAGGGTGTTCAGCAGTTCCAGAAAAATTTCTTCATCCCTGCAGCTTAGAGAAAAACTGTCCTTATAGGACTTTTCCAGGCTGATTTCTGTGTTTGTCATTACATTAGTCATTTCATTTCCTCGCTTTCATCATTTGGGGTTTATTCGTTTTCTATATATAAAAAGCGCCCATCTGACCTGATGGGTACTTGAATTGGCAAAGAAAAAAGGCACAACTGCGTCCGAAGACGCAATTATGCCTTACTGTTAATACCAGCCTCCATACTCGCAGAAGAGCAGAAGCCTTACTTAGCTCCCAAAGGGAGCAAAAATCACATTGGAATAGCTAAATTGTAGTCGGAATTTTTTCCAGTGTCAAGTATTTTGGCTACCAAATAGCTTTAAAAGGGTCGCTTTCAGTGAGCGATTCAAGCCGTTTATAGTCCTGGTACTCTTCGTGTTGATATTCTTTGTCCAACAAGGCAAACATCTCCTTACTGGTTGTCTCTTTTCTTCTTCCCATAACTTTGTGGCGCCTTGTAACTATGCAGGGCTTTCCTCTTTTTTTGTTATATTAGCCACCGTTTTCTACGGACTGATAATCTATGTTGATTTCTCTGTCGGTGAGAATCCCAATATATTTTCGGTAAATGGCATCCAACTTCTCCTTAGCGAGTTGCATATCGTTTTTATCCATGTTCCAGGGGTAAGATGGCTCATAGATAAGGTACTTTTGGTCATTGAAGTCGTTACAGACAGTAAGAATAATACCTTCTGTTTCTTGAATAACCAGCCGGATCAATGTAGCCAATCCATAGCAGCCAAAATCTTCGTCCTCAATCGCAGTGAAAAAATCATCCGCTGTTGGTTCTAAAATATCTGACTCTCTAAAATAGGACTGAACCGTTCCCTCCAGCTGTGGTGCCATATGGACAAGGAAGCACAGTTTTTCTACGATTACCTCCCCAATATCGTCTACACAGACACCGTAGCCATAATTATGCCATGTTGAATAACTCATTTTTACGCTCCTTCTCAAAAATAAAGTAACCCTGGATAGAGGTTCCAGGGTTATTTTGATCGTCTTCTTATTTCCAAATTTGGCGCATGAACGGCAGAGCTTTCTTCATCCGTTGAACCGCTGTGTAGTACCGGCTTCCCGGCTTTGCATCGCCATGTCTCTCAACATATCGTTCCATCGTTTTCAATGTTGCGGGACCATAGCCAACAGCATCCAAGATCACCTGTGCTTCGTCAATCTGGATGGCTTTCAAGGTATCGACCTCGATATTTCTGCCGCCTTGAAAGGGCTGTCTAGCAGAAATTCTGCACAAAGGCAGATAACCAGGCGCCATATTGCGGCCGATATTCCAGATTTCATACCCAAGCGGCACAAAATCCACAAGCTCAAAGGTGTATTCTCTATTGGTGATAGTGCGTTTATTGCTCATAAAAATTCTCCTTTCAAACAAAACCGGCTTTTCCTTTTCAGTTTCTCACGCTGCTGGAGCGTAGTTCCATACACCACGCTCCTGGCTGCTAAAGCAATCCTCCTTTTGGAGAATCTGCCGTATTTTTTCTTTCCAGTGTGGGTTGTCTTTCGTCTTCTTGTGTCCTTCAACAGCTTTGTAAATATCCGCAAGTGACGCCTTTCCGCCAAGCCTGTCCATAACAGCTGCCACAACATCCCTCCAGGTGCTTGTTTTAATGTCGCGCATATCAGCGGTGGCATTACGGGTCATCTGAACAGGGAACACCATCAAATCATCTTTTCGAATAATCAGAAGGTATTCATGTTCAATGGGGATAAAGTTGTTGTTGCTGTAATTCTGTCTGTCAGACCAGCAGTTGTGTTGCGCCTTAATTACGATATTTTCAATCGTCCCAGGCTTTGCCAATTCCAAAATCATAGAATACAGCTTTCCTTTTTTCTTAATGTCACCCACCAAAGTTGCCATTCTACCACCTTTTTCCAGGGTAGAGAATTGTTTTACCATACAGTAATTCATCTGCTTTACAAACTCTTCCCAGGGCTGCTCCCTGGAAAGGTCTGTTGCTCTGGGGTCAAAGCCATAGGCTTTCTCCACCAGTTCAGCAGAATACTGCTCCCCAGCATACTTGATGATATTCCAATATGGAGGATGCCAAAAGATAAAATCGGAACGCAGTGGGATTTCGCAATTCAGCAGGTCAAAGCCTCTGTTTAGGTCAAAACAATTACTCTGGATTCCCATACGATAGGCCACATCTTCAGTGGTTCCGCTGCCCACCATAAAATCTGATATTTGCTTGACCTTGAACTGCTTGATAAGATCTTCAATCAGTAACCCTGAACAATTTCCGCGATAGGTATTTTTTCCATCGCTTCCCCTATCTGGGTAAGATACTATGCTTCTCATGTATATTTGTCCCCTTAAAGCAGAGAGGCCATCCTTAAAAGGCGGCCTCTTATATGTTTTCTTCTAATCTTCAGAGATGCCAATACAGGCAATAGGAATAATATCAAAATTATTATTTCCACCCAGAATTTCTCCAAGAGCTTCCTGCGCCTCTGCATTCAGATCTTCCCAGAACAGCTCAATATGGTCTTCATAAGTAAGCATCGCTTTTTTCTCCTTTTTTATAATTTAGATAGCACAGCCTTCGCTCAATGCTTTGTTTCTTCATCAATAAGCGATTTACTTATCAATGAAATATAGGCTGGTGTGAACCAGTAATTGGTTAGGTCATCTCCGGAATGAATGGGATCTGAAAGAGAATCACCTATCTTCACAATGCCAGCGCACCCCAATATCGAAAGCTGGATATAGCACATTAGACCAACAATATAGTCGATGTCCTGTGCTACCATTACTACATGATCTTGCCAATGCAATGGGCTTTTAGCTTCATACAGCGCCCTTTCAATCGCATTACCTGCTGCAATCAGTGTAGCGCCGGCTCCGCAAGCTGGGTCATTTACAGTGATATACCCCTGTTGATGAATTTGTTCAACAAGTTTTTCTCCGTTTCCCATACTCATTGCTCCCATCATTTTGCAAATGCTATATGGCGTAAAAAACTGTCCTTTCCAGTGATTGTTTAAGCCAAGCTCCATGTAGACATCTCCAAGGAAATCCTGATCCGGATTTGTCCGCAAAGCACTTACTGTGTCTACAAGCAGCTCGACAAATTTACTTAGTTCTTCAGGAGTATATTGGGCAGCGGTCTTGCCGTAGAGGTCGTTCCTCTCTTCAAAATGCGTCAGGTCTATACTGTTGGAAATTGAAGTTGCAGACATGATAACGAAGTCTCTCCAGATTTGCCAGTTCATATATTTCCCTGTAAGTTGCGAAATTTTTCGTGTAAAAGCTGAACGGATTCTTTGACTCTTCATATATCTACCTCATAGATATTCAAAAGGTATGTGTTTATCTGTATACCTTTTTTCAAGAGCAGCGAAGTTTTCAAAGCTGAAAGCACCATACCGTCTTTTAATGCCGTAATTGGTTTCCTCATACAGCACTTCCTGTGGTATTGAACAGAAGCCGGTTTCAGCAAACAAGATTTTGGGGCGAGTAAGAAACTCTTTCTCCCTCCACTTGCCCTGTTCATCATGCCAATACACGAGTTTGTACCCAAGCTGGCATTGGCTATACCTGCAGCGTTTCAAGACCATCTTGGAACACCGAATGTTCTCGAATCCATATTCATCAAAAAAGGCTATCGAGAAATTTCCACAACGGGTGATCTCTTCTTTCTGAAAATCGTGGTTTACGATAGGCAGCATCGCTCTCTTCTTGTCAAAATCAACTTCCACATGACCAATCATATTGCAAAAATAGAACATGCTGCACCCAGGAGCGGGGATAAACTCTACCACATCGGATACTGACATAGAGCGTCCCGTATATCCCTCTGGATGGGCTAAATTGAAGATGAAATATACATCCTCTGGAGTAACAACATCCAAATCCCCACAATACACCGCTTCATATCGTTCTGCAGGGATTCTGCCATCACTTTTTGCCAAGATGGTTTTTAAATCTTCAAACATTAGATGGTCCATGTCCAGTTCGGGAATCAGTTGATATAATACTACTTTCACTGGAGTTCACCGCCTTCTCTCTCAGCCAATCGGATAAGTTCCTCAATCTCATCATCCGAAAAGTTCACACTGCAATAGTCATAATCTTCCTTGTCTTTCATTGGGGAAACCCAGACGGTCGTATGCTGAGGGTTGGGGTCTCCTGTTGGAAACTCCACACTGATTGCCGCTGCATCTGCCTCTGGGTATCTCCCGTTAAGCATTTCTTTTGGTGCCATGAAATACAATATCGTTGTCCCAGACACCTCGTTTACATGCTTTTCTTCAAATTCAATTCTTTTGTTGAGCATAGATTGGCTCCTTTCAAATCTCAGGTTTATGTTCGTTTTCTATATAAAAAGCGCCTGTCTGACCTGACAAGCACTTGAATTGGCAATAATAAAAAAGGCATAACCGCGCCATTAGACGCAGCTATGCCATGTTGTTTGAACCAGCTCCCCAAGCCACCTGAAAAGGGGCTGGAGCCTTACTTGACTCCCAAAGGGAGCAAAAATCACATTAGAATACCTAAATTGTAGTTTGGATTTTTTCCAGTGTCAAGCACATCTCTTAAAAATCAAAGTTTTATGAGTTCTCATTTTTGTTGCAATTAGGCTTTCTGAACCGCACCAATCAGGGCGTTCAGGTGTTGAAAGACTTTTTGCGAACACCGGCAGCCTTTGGCGCTCATAAATGTAAGATGTTCACACTTCCCATCCTCAATGGTGATGCTGGCCAACTTTTTATTGATCCAACCCTGGGTGCGAAGCGGAACATCTACTTTGAACTGCCGCATGAGGTAGTTAATCATGGAGTATGTGTTGGTGTTGTAGCGGCTCTGATAAAAGCACACTTCGTTATTTTTCAGAACACCGCCGGTCCGAAGGATATGGAGCGCATCTGCAACAGCCTGTTCCGCCATACGGTTTTGCGCCTCACAGTATACCTGTTCTTCTGCCTCTCGCTTGACCTGTTCCTCCAAACGCTTCCTTCTGTTCTTCTCTTTGTAAATAGCAGCCAGTTCTACACAATGCTCAAGGTCGTTCAGCATCAGAGCACCGATAAAGTCGGGAAAACTCTCTCCACCATTCTCTTTTGCCGTTTGATAGGTAGAGATATGCTGATTCAATAAGGCTTTGATATAGTCTGCCTGAAATACAGGAGAAATCCCCAGCCGCAGAATCTCCTCCCGTTCATACGCCAAAGTCTTATCAAGCTGTTCATCCGCATTTTGGCCTAACTTACGCAGCTCACCAAAATGTGCCGATCTGTTTTCTTTGTTGCCATAAATTTTGCGTACCATAGCTTCAAAACCACAGTGGTCAACCAAAGTGTATTCAGTCATCCCCAGAGGGATAAGGTATCCAGTCTGTTCCACATATAAGAGGTAGGAGTCATTTTGGGCTCGCGGATATTCCTGGTCTGGTTTTCCAGTACCTCTCCATAGACGGTAGGTATCTGTCCCATTGGATACTTCCTGCTCAAAAACAGCCCGCATTCTGCGCCCATCCTGATTGAACATGCCATTATAAAATATCGGGGTCATCAATTTTGCATTCATTTATAAATCCTCCATAATTTTTAATTTAAAAAAGGGAAGTGAGAGGAAATATTCCATCTCACTTCCTAGTGTACTTCTCTTTAGACATTAAAGGGCTCATTATCCTCCGTTTCATCACAACTGCAAATTGGAGAAATCAAGCTAAGATCGGGAATCATTCCAAGGTCTGCCTGATTATTGTTGTAAAGACTGCGGATCTCCTCAATATCATCTATGCTGGGCCTAAACGAGCCATCAACATAATTGTGTTCAGATGGGAGAGGAATATCATCCGGGTCTTCTTCCACATAGCGCAGTGCTTCATCCAATGTGTTCACTTCAACTTCGACCACTCCGCATACTTCCCATGTGACAGGGATTATCCATTTTTTCATTTCAAAACTTCCTTTCCTTAATACCATACATCCCGACAAGGGACAAACTCCACTTGAACATCATCTGCGATTGGTGTGTCAGGTTCCCCGTCAAAGGCATTGTTATGCTTTGTGCAGATACTAGGGACCCAATCCTGACGCGGGTTTACATCAACATACAAACGGCCATCCGCCTCATAAACTGGCCGAGCCCAACTGTCACGACCTTTATAATTCAGTATCAATTTTTTCGATGTATTGTTCATTTTATATAACCCATCCTTTCCTTTGAGCATCTCTTTCTAGTTTGCATAACTGCTGTTTGCCTCTTCCTCAAAAATGACCTCATCCGGGTGAACGATATAATAAAGGGTTTCGACCCAGTATTGGCCAATTTCATGTGTTTCACAATATCTCAGTAGTTCTTCATAGCTTCTGTTGTCCTTATAACCATCGAGCTCTTTACCGCTCGAATTGAGACTTGGATTTACAAGAGCCTCATACACATAGTCGTTCCAGTATCTCGTCATACGATCAATGATATCGGGAACGCTTCCTTGTTCTGCGGGCCATCTTTCTTCGGCAATAGTGCCAAGATACACTTCCGTCTGGTCAATCAGCCGTATCTCGTCTTCCTCGATTACATAATCGAAGTCGATTATCTCTAGCATTTCTCTAAGTGTCACTTACTGTTCCTCCACTAAATACTCTATACCTTCAGTTCTCCATTACTTTCATACCTGTACCATCCATCAAAACGATGTGCGTACAGTCACCCTCCATTTTATCATACAGAAAAATACGGGGACATCCTGCGTTTTTTCCTTCTTCAAGGACATACATCTCGTCGATTTCGGCATCGGGTATTTCAATAGTTGCTAAGGGCAGCAAGATCATATTGAAATCGTTAGGTAGCTCCGCCGTAATGTTTAAAGCGCGGCACTGTTCTGCATTGGCTGTTAAATCAACTAAAACGGAATGGTATTGATCCGGTGCAATCGACACACGAATTTCCCCCTTTTCTGTCATAGCAGACAAACAAACCTCTCCGTTGTCAAATCCTTCGTCCCTGACGCCAGCAGCTTCCAGTGCGGCAACTGCCTGCTGGATGTATTTTTCTGTGTAGCCCTTTCCATTTACCTTAATCATAAAATTTATAGGCCACTATCTAAATAGTGGCCTGTCTCCTTTCACTGTATTATTTCTTTAGTCATCCAATTCCTTTTCCAAAAGCATAGCAGCTACTGAAAGTATCCTGATGTCTTCATCAGTAGCAGGCTTTGGACTCTCTTCGCCCATGAGCAACATTGTACCATAGAGTTGTTCGAACATGGTAATCGGTGCTGCAGCAATAGCTTCAAGGTCATAGTTTTCGATAGGATGGAGCAGGATCGTATCCTTGCCATTCCAGCGATATTCCTTCTGGGATTTCATGACCTCCTCCAACACAGAAGACACCATCTTCCCCATCAGCTGCTTCTTCGGGATGCCGGCAATCGCAATAACTCGATCTGTGTCACAGATAATGACCGGCTTTTTTAATGTGGCGTACAGCGTATCTGCATATTTTTCAGCCACAATCTCAAGAGAAATCATAGGCGAATATTTTTTGAGTATGATTTCGCCATTCTCAGTAAAGAACTCCAACGGGTCACCCTCCTTGAGTCGGAAAGTGCGGCGGAGTTCCTTGGGGATCACAATTCTCCCTAAATCATCAATTCTGCGTACAATACCAGTTGCTTTCATAATGTTTTCCTCCTGTTGATTATATTTCGATTGCAAACAGAGCGTTCAACTCTATTCCATGTGTTCCAGCAGCTGCCAGAAGAGCATCTGCCTTAGACTCTTCACAGTAAATTCCGAGAAATGCAGGAAGCACAGCTGATTCCCAGCCTGCAGCTTGTGAATCAACTGGATCAGAGCGGTTATAAATTTGCAGGTGGCGGGTGTATTCTTCTCGCACAATCACAGCATACATTCCGCATTACCTCCTACTTCTGTAAAGCATTTCCAGTCTTCGCTGAGAAAGTTTACAGTAATATTTTTCTTATCCATGTATCTCTCCTTCTTTCATTACAGAATTTTTATTTTCCTCTGATGAAACCAACTTTCAGAAACATCAAGAAAGGTTTCAGTTTCCAACTCCATTAGGGCAAATTCTCTCCCTGTTCGGTTTGGATCAAATCCTATTACTCGATAGATATAGGTTAGTCCCCGTTCAGAAGTTCGAAAGGTGGTTCCGACAAATACACTGTAAATGTCAGCGGTGCGCCGATCCACAATTTACACCCCCTTATGCCCACTGTCTGGCCAATCGTTCTTTTTCTGAAAGTTGGCTCTTCCTTGGTAACATGGGGCAATCGTGTCGATGATAGCCCAGAAGACCATCATTGACTATACGACCAATCCGCTCGCTGCCATCTGAAGAAATCAGTGGCTGCCCATTAGGGTCAGGCAAAAAATAGATACAGCGGGGATCAACGGGAGTTGACTTAGAGGCCCCCCTTTGGCGAACCCATTTGATTTCTTTTCCGCAATAAGCACAATAGCTCTTTTTCTTAGCTCTTCTGTCCCAAGCCATTTGCTTTCATCCTTTCATCGTCTCGGGTTTGTGTTCGTTTTCTATATAAAAAGCGCCTATCAACCAGGTAGGCACTTGAATTGAAAAACAAAAAAGGCATAACTGCGCCGCTTAGACGCAATTATGCCTTACTGTTAATACCAGCCTCCATATTCCCAATGGGAGCGGGAGCCTTACTTCACTTCCGAAGGAAGTACAGAAACATTTGAACAATTAGAATTGTAGTTGGGATTTTTTCCAGTGTCAATAGAAATTTCCAAAAAAACATGAAATATATTAGTTGCTTTTTCTTGTTTTTTCACTATATTTGAAGTGAACGCTATTCAGATGATTATTTTAATGAGGTGATTTTATGAAAAAAATTGCGGTGTTTCTTATTTGTATCGCCGCAGCTTGTTCGCTGTCGGGCTGCTCCGACAAAAGCGCTGATCTTCAGGTCGATGTTAACCAATCCTACATTCCAGATGCGCAAACTTTACTGGAAGACGCTTATTCAGGACTGAATTATGATACCATTACGGCTACTATTGGTCCTATTCTTCAAAAAACAGAATGGCAAAGTCCCTCAGACATTCCTATGGAAGAGCTGCTGGGATGGTATATCCGATCCAATCCCACCTGCATAACGAAATATCAGGCAGAGAACACTCAAGAACTGCATATTCCTGCCGAAGAATTTGAAAATGCTGCTTTCCAATTCTTTGGCCTGCAAAGTGAGTATCTGCGAAATTCTAATACTTATCATGTCAACGACCATTTCTATACCTTTACAACTCAAGCAGAAGAAGACCTTTCTATCGTGTGCAGCGTTACACGGGCTACCATAAGGGGGGATGAAGTCATAATCTATTTTGATCTTTCCGCTGGTGAGGATGAACCTGCGATTGGAATGCTTACCATCCACAGGAACGGTAATAGCTATCAGGCAATATCTTGCGTGCAGGTCTTGTCTGATGCTTTGGAGGAAGAAGAACACGGGGAAATGGTCTTTATTGAAAAGAAAGTGCTTCACAAGCACCTGGCACAGATATAAATGGAGGTTTATAAAATGTATAAAATTGATGGATATGAGGTAGAACAAATTAAATTACCCCTTTCTGATGATATGGGCATTTACCCCAGACTACAATGGGATGGATGGGGAGTCCATGCCGGCGATGTTTTCCGCGCATGGCTTCCGGATGGCTGGCACGATATTACTCTTGAGGTAAGAGATAGTCCAACTGGCCCCGGTTGT
The DNA here is from genome assembly GCF_010206195.1 of Anaerotruncus colihominis. Lineage (GTDB taxonomy): Bacteria > Bacillota > Clostridia > Oscillospirales > Ruminococcaceae > Anaerotruncus > Anaerotruncus colihominis_A. The sequence goes on from NZ_VIQT01000002.1 coordinate 103,693, forward strand.
TGGTATATATCTAACCCTGGACTTTCTGATGTATGCCCAATAGGTCTTTGGTGTCAAGTTTAAAAAGAGGTTAAAATGGGATTAAGCACAAGTGCTATTATTACGATAGGAGCAGTCTTTCTTTTCTTCTCCGTTCTCAGCACAGCTAATCGGACGATTTCAAATATTATGATGGTCGTAGGTATTTGTTTGATTGGTGCCATTTTGCTGCGAGTAAAGACTGGTATTAGACTGATTGACATAGAAAAACTGTCCCATGCGGTTATTCAGCAGAGCCTTTCTTTAGGCAAATGGGTACAAAATACTTTTCTGCCACTGCTTTCTGAGGCAGCGCAAGAGATTGAGAGAATGTTGTTGTAAAGCAAAACAAAAAAGGCCAGGCGTTTCTATAACAGAAAACGCCTGGCCTTTTTGAGAACTTCTAATAATGTCTTATGCAAGGTCCTGTTACTTTTCTATGTAATGCCCGGCAGCTTTCAGAAAAGCACTGGCACCTTCCATTTGCTGTTCGGCCGCCTGCTTGGTCGCCATAAAGAAATCTTCATAAGCACAGGCAGAGTTTAATTCAAACGCCTCTTTGAGTGTTGTAGAAAAACGCTCCTCAAAAATCCCTGTTCGAATATACCGGTCTATAAACCTCTCACTTAGGGAAAGGTCCTCTCTCGGCGCCAGGCCATCCAAAGCCATCACCGCTCTCATTCCATGAAAGTAGGCGCGGCAGGAACAGTCGATACTGGTTTCATAATCCCCGTCAAAGAGGATATTCCTGGCAGTGTTTGCACACTGCTGCGCTTTTTTTAGGCGATACCTGGCCAACATAATCCGGTTTTCATTTTGCATGGACAAATACCCCCCTCCGTATGATGTTTCCGGCTTCATTATACGCTATCTTCGTGAAGTTTTCAACCCGAGCAGCCGACTCTTACTCTTTTCTGTCCCCTGGCGAAGATGAAACAAAAAAGCTGGGTAGTTCCCGTTATGGGAACCCCCAGCCTTGTGGAGCATATTAAAAGATGTTGCCGCTTTCTCCCTCAGTCAAAGTGGGAAGGGCAGCGATCAGCTGCATCAGCGCGGACACCTCAACGATTTTTGCCTGAACGCTTTCCAGTTCATCCGCAAGACGAAGGTAGCTTTTGGTGCTTTCCAGTTCATCCAGGTAATCGCTCAAAGTTATATAGCACCTTTCAAAAAACTCCTTTTTCCTGAGCTGCTCAACGGCGTCGATTTCCGTCCATTGAACCGCCTTTTTCAAAGTCTCATAACATTCCTTGTGAATCACCAGACCAGATGTAACTGGTACGCCACAGTCTATACATTGTGCCATATTCATTCTCCTTCATCAGTAAAGTTTATGTTTGTGAAACCAGCGTCTACATCAGATGTGACAGTCTACGATAGTAAGGAAGTATTCAGGGGATATTGCAGAGAGTAGGGTATCCCATTCTTCATTGAATGATTGAAATGTCTCAGCGGAGCCATCATGCATACCCCACCAACCCATGCTGCCTTTTTCATACCACTCTCCGTTGGGATCGACAAGCGCCCATATTTGAAGTTTGGCATTTTCAGTAGCATAGTTTTCCTTTTTTTCGTATAATTCCAGGTAATAGCTCGGTTTGTAGAAAAAGGAAAAGTCCTCCTTTTTCTCTCCATCGCGGAGCGGCAAGCCTTCCACGACAACCTCCCAAAAGCGCTCTGCCCTGGCATATTGTTCTGGATCAACAGAAAAATCAATATCCTTAATCTGAGCTTGGTCATAAAATCCTGGCCGATTACAATAATTACCTTTCTTCGCTTTCAGAAGCCCTGACCATCGGCCGCCAATGCTCCAGTAATCCCATTTTGTATTTGGGTTATACCAGTAGCCGTACCGTCCCATTTCAGAGTCACGCTCGGAATAACCGTTGTACTTATCCATAAACGCCTCAAAGGTAGGATAGGCTTCCTTATGAGGGATATGGATTATCTGGCAATTAGGAGGGATTTCATGGGTTCCGGGGCCAATACCAAAGGTTCCCTTCTTCCGAAAAACCTCGTCCCAAGGATTAAGTAGCTTTCCTTCAGGTGTTTTGACCATTTCCCTGTGCCCAGTTTCATAGTCTTTGCGGTGCTGTTCCTCTTCATCTTCGAAAACCAAGTATTCCTTGGGGCAGTCACCCATATTGTTTTCCTGATAGGGGGCAAGCAGTCTTTCTACATCCTCCGGAGTTTTTGAGATAACTGCAACTGAAAAATGACTCATTGTGATTTCTCCTTTCATAATTCGTGTGAATGTTCGTTTTCTATGTAAAAAGCGTCCACCCAAATTAGGTGGACACTTGAATTGGCAAAAACAAAAAAGGCATAGCTACGCCTAAAAGACGCAACTATGCCATACTGTTGAAACCGGCATCCAGAAACCAAAAGGAACCGGAACCTTACTTCACTTCCAGAAGAAGTAAAAAAACATTTAGTAATTAGAATTGTAAGCCGGATTTTTTCCAGTGTCAAGCAGCACTCGCCTGAAGTCCGTACTCGGTCCGGGCTACACTATGTAGATTGAATAAGGACGAAAATAAAACGAACCCAATTTTGATAATATACTTTTTCTGAAACTAATAGCTTGCAAAATCCCCGTCTAAAACGAACCTATCAGATGCAGCCCCGACAAAATACGGACAAAATTAAAACACAGAGCCCCCTGGCGGATAATAAAATCCGCCAGGGTGTTTCTGTATTTTTAAGGCTGTCTGTTGCTATATCAACTGGTTTGATAACCGACAATAATAATTCGGCCGGCATTACCATAAAGTCGCTGGTCGCAAGTAGAAAGGGTTAAAAGATGTCCCGATGCAGAAACGCGAATCCCTGTCTGAATTGCCGACTGCGATTGAAGATTATGGACATATTCAATCCATGCTTCCATATTGCGAAAATCCTGCTTATAAAAATATGCAGAAACGCCGGGGGTGGTGATGTCAAATTGACAGACTGCAAAAATCTGATAATTTTGTTCTCCTTTTGGAGTCTCCAAGGTAATAGTCGAATGCTCTTCCAGATAGGTGGCATCTGTGTAACGAATCAAAGAAGAAAACATACTGTCCCCACCATCAAACATATTGTGCCCATGGATAATGCTGTTGCCATCCGAAAAGTCGGAAGTGTTTGAACAATCCAAGAAAAGCGTACCAGCGGCACTGCTGCTTCCTGAGAAGCTGTGATGGAGATAATAGCTGTTATTTTCAGCCTGGACTACAGGGTAGTCAATACCAGTCCCATCCACATACAGCCAGGCAACTATATCCGGATTCTGCTCTTTCAAAGCTGCAAAGTCAACCGGCCGATCTGTCTGGGATAGGCGGCCAGGGGATTCTCCCCCGGCCGTTTTCCCACTTATCAGAGTCATTACATGATTTTGGGACAGTTCTTGAAAAGCCTGTCTTCCAGCTTTCAGCCCGAAATTTTCCTGCCGAAAGGCTCTGTATCCCCAAAGCGAAAGGGAAATCAGAAGCAGAATGATTAACCCTCTTTTCATCATTCTTCATCCCGCTTGCGTTTGGCCAACACAATCACCAGAACGACTGCTCCTGTGCCCACGCTGCCCAAAACTGGACTATGCCAGAGATAGGTTACGCCGGCGCCGGTGTGAACAATAGGATAGTTGCGAACCTCATAAGGCTGCCCGTTCTGGTATCGGTCATCAACCTTGAATCGGATGATTTTGCCGGAAGCAATATACCCTTCTGGAGCCTCCAGCTCCTCAACCGTATACTCTCCCCAGTCAAGCTGAAGGAAGCTGCAAAAGCCTTCATCATCAGTAACAGCCGTTTCTATCAGCCGGCCCGTTTCATCGTAAAGGCCAAATTGGGCACCTGCCAGCGGTTTCCCGATTTCACCATCTACCTTTTGAATCGTGATTTTTACAGGGTCATTGGTAATTGTGGTGCCCTTGGCAGTCATATCGCTTTTGACTGTGAGAGGCAGCCATCTGCCAGAGCGAGCATAGCCCTCTGGTGCATAACGCTCCCAGATACGATACTCACCCGGATAAAGACCAGTGACATACCATTCTCCGCTTTCATCAGACCAGCCTTCCCAAACCAGTTCATTACGCTTGTCAAAAATCTCGATATAGCATTTCTCCAAATACTTATCACTGTTTTCTGAGTCAGCTTTTTTCATAATGATCGGGGGATTGAGAACTTCCAGCTTTCCCGCAGCCTCGTTATTGGCAAGGTCAATGTCTGGATAAAATTTGTGGCTCTTATCCTCCTGCTGCGCAGGGATCACTGCCGTAACTGTGCCAATCAGATGGGTTTTGACCGTATCAACCTGGATTTGCGTAACAACCTCAATACTCTCGCCAGGTTGGAGAAGAGTATCCAGTTTCATCTTACCATCCGTCATTGTGGAGTTTCCCGTTTTGTTTACAATGATAAACTCTTCGGAAGTAGCAAACTGAATTTCAGGATAAGCCGGCGCTGTCCCATGGTTGGTGATAGTCCACACAAAGTTGGCATGTTCGGCCAGGTGCAGCATATTGTCTCCTATCGGTTCATTCTCATAAAGAACCTCTTTGAGTTCAATGCCGAGGTCAATCCAGCGATAGACCGCTGTTACTGTGCTACCCTCCCGAACGCCAAAGGTCAAGGTCGGGTCAAACGCTCCACCATGCAGATAACCGGATGGGTCTTCTCCTGCCAAAGTTTCAATCTCAAAATGATCAAAGATGTATGGCCCCTGATCTGGGTGCGGGATCTCGGTGGTCCGGTTGCGGAAACCTTCCAGATATCCGGGGATAGCAGGGTCAAACACACTCGAAATATCATTTCCGTCCATATCCACATACTTCAGGTAAACAGTCGCTCTGTAATCATAACGCACATAGATGGTCGAATTATAGCCGGCCAACATGGTGGCTGTTTGGGCTTCTGTATCCAGCGACACCGATTCATTACCACCAGATTGGGTATCAGGATGGACTGCAAACATGGAGTTGTATTGATAATCCTCCAGTTCGGGAACCGGAATGGGAATGATATCGCCGCGATGTCCGGCATAGACGAAGGGAACATCTCCTGCTACAAGGGCGTCTATGTCGTTGTCCAGGTCATCAATATAGTGAACCTCAAAAGAGGCTCTGGCTCGATATACCAGCGTCACAGTGCTGGCATATTCTTTGTTTAAAACCAGCTCATGGGTTTCTGCATCCAGCATACCGGAGTGGATCTGTCCCTCTGGGGTAGTCAAGTACATCTGCTCAAAGGTATAGTCAGCGTGTTCAGGAGTTTTTACTGTCAAACTATCCCCCCGCAAACCACTGAGCAGGGTATCCTTGTCGGCTGGCATTAGGCCATCAATAGGAGCGCCCAGGTCATCCACATAGCGAATCTGGACGCTGGCCTTGGCATGGTATACCACGGTGACTGTACTGGCGTTTTCAAACCCCATTGTGAGCGATTTAGCTTCCGCGTCCAGAATGCCAGAAACGGTTTCTCCTTCAGGTGTGCTGATACTCATGCTTTCATAAACATAATCCGCCATGTCGGGGATTTGCACTGGAAATGCTTCCCCACGATAACCAGAAATCATAAACGGAGTCCCTTCTGGCATCAAACTGTCAATGGAGTTTCCCAATTCATCCACATACTTGACTGCGACATCTGCTTTGGCTTTATACCGTACAGTAATGGTGCTATCATCGCCAATCAGAACCTCCACCTTCATATGATCTTTGTTTTGCTCAGTAACTGCGCCTGAAGGGATATTGCTGGTAGATGTCAGTGTAACAGTATCCCAGTCATAATAGGGGTGCTTCGGCAGTTCAATCGTGTTAATATCGCCACGATAGCCGCCCGTTGTCAAAGTGGCGCCTTCAAAGGGGACCTCATTGCCCAGTTCGTCTTCATAACGGATAGCCACATCACCCTTGGCCCAATATTTCACCTGCACAACGGAGTTGTAGCCGGCTTTCATAGTGGCCTTATGGCTGTCAGAATCCAGCTCTGCCGATTCATTGGGGCCACTGGCAGTTTCAGGATGGAGAATCCCCATCGAACGGTACTCATAGTCCGAAATCTCTGGCAGGGGAATGGTAAAGGTATCGTCCCGATGACCAGAGTAACCAAAGGGTGTTCCCTGGGGCATTAAATGATTGATGTTGTTTCCCAAATCGTCCACATAGTCCACTGCGAAAGACGCTTTGGCACGATATACCACAGTGATGGTACTGGCATACTCTCTATTGAGCGCAACCCTTTGGGCGTTCGCGTCCAGAACACCAGAAAAAACTGCGCCTTCTGGAGTTGTCAGATACATTTGCTCGTAGGTATAGTCCTTCATAGCGGGTGTATTGACCGCATAGGTTTCCCCCCGCAGACCTGAAATCAGTGTCTGCGCACCGGATACCCCTGTTATGTCGATGGGATTGCCCCTATCATCTACATAGCGGACATTAACGCTGGCCTTGGGCTGATAGACTACATACAGGGTACTGGCATCTTCAAAGCCTAAAGTCAGGGTCTTGCTGCCAGTCTGGATGCTGCCAGAGGGAACCTGGCCGCTTTCAGTTTGTATATACATGGTTTGATACTGGTAATCCGGCACATCCGGCGTTGGAATCGTTTTGGCGTTCCCGCGATAGCCAGAAACCTGTGTCAGCTTACCCACCGGAAGCAGGTCATCAATCGGATTGCCCAGTTCATCCACATATTTTACATTGACCAGGGCCTTTGCGCGGTATTTGACTGTTACGGTGCTGGCGCCGCCCAGAGCCAACTTTACCCTGATACTGCTACTATTGCTGCTGGTAATGCTACCGGATGGCGTGCTGCCCTGGGTCGAGAGCGACGCCGAAACATAATCATACCATTCATGCGTGGGAACAGACACACTGCTGGTGTTTCCTCTGTAGCCATCTACACTGGTCTTTGCATTTTCAAAATAGATGGGATTGCCCAGTTCATCTTTGTAATCAAAGTTTACCCTGCCTCTGGCTCTGTATTTTAAGATGATTTTACCGCGCTCGCTGCTGTCCAGCGCAAAATACACCTTGCCGGATTCTTCCCGCAGCGCGGTGGATGTCGCCGTTTTGCTGAGCTTTGCATTGTTTGTCATGTATTCATACCAGGTAATGGCTGGCGGGGCGAACTCATAGGTTCGGTTGTCCATGCTGTAACAGCTGGTGGTAAATCCCGCTGGAGCAGGGAGGACATTTCCCAATTCATCCTGAAACTCAATGTCGATCTTCCGGTATGGAATGGTGACTGTTGCTGTGCCATACTTTTTGCACCCCGCCGTACACTGAACGGTGACGCTGACCGTAATGGGGGAAGTCAGCTTTCTAATAATCTGGCCGTTTTCATGGCTTTGGGAAATCAGCTTCGCATTGCGGCTGTGGAAACGCGCCCTGTCAGCATTGTGTGTTATCAAAACAGAACCATCACTGCGGGTTTCATAAGATACAGTAAGTCCAAAGTTGGAGTCTGTTGACGAACCAACCTCCGACTTGAAGGGCAGCAAGGTCTTATTTTTGGAAAGCTCAAAGCCGCCGAATACAATATCATCGGTTGCGGTGATGTTTACTGTGACTGGCAGCGTAACCTGCTGAAAGTTCAGGGTATACTGGCTGCCGCTTACCGAAAGTGTTCCCGAAATCCCATTTATGGTGAAATTCCGATTATTTGCTGTCAGGGTTTTTGTTTCATCCCCTACAGACAGCAGGATACCATTCAATTTGTTTTTATCCGCCAGGGCCCATTTGACCGTTGCGCTGCCGCTGTCATTTGTCACAATCGTGCCGCCTGTTTGCAGCAGCACGCGGGACGGATCATTGACAGCAACAGATACCGTTTGAGAAATATTTGGAGTAATCTCCGCATCCGCAATCAAATGGTTCAGGTGAATGTCATAAACCGGCCGCCCTGTGGGTCCTTGAGTAAGCTCCAGGCGGTAAGTCTGGCCGCCTACTACAAAGTCGCCGGGTGTCAAGCTGATAGTATTGCTCTCCTCTCCCACCTTTACAGTGAAAGAGTTAGGGATAACACCCTCTACAAACTGGAAGGAAAGAATAAAGTTGCTTCCGCCGGGGCCTTGTTGCTGTTCCTGGAATTTATCCACGACCAGCAGCTCCTCCCGCGTGTTCAGCTTTACTGTCACTGTTTCGGGAAGCGCAGACTCACCCAGAATTTCAAGTTCAGTATCCTTTTCAATTCCTGTAAGATGCAGGGTGTAAATGTCCCCCATCTGCTCCAAAATACAGGGCTGCTCCAGATAGGTAAATTCGCCCGGCTCGGTTACGACGATACTCCCATCTTCGTTAGTGATGCTAACTGCTGCGAGCTTGCCATCTGTTTTAATGGACCATGTGGCTGTCACAACGCCATTTTCAAATGTCAGCCCTGTATCCGGGTCTATTTCGATCCATTCGTTACCGCTGGCATGAACGCGCACCGGCGCTGGTGGATTTTCTGCTTCGCCATAAACAGAGATAGTGATGTCGGAACGGGCACCGTTGATCCGCAGCGTAAAGCGGGCGCCATCCTGTTCCAATGAACAGTCTTCTTCATCAAAAACAAAAGCGCCGGTTTCCGTCACAATGACTTCTCCAGCGCTTCCCTCAATTTTGACAGCAGCAAATATTCCTCCTTCTTTCACCTCCCAGGTGGCAATAATGTTGTTCCCGTCTATAACTTCAAGTGAATTTCCTTTTTCAATTTCAATCCACTCATTTCCTCCAATTTGAACCTGACACTGGCCTTCGTCCGGGTTGGAACCATCAGTGCCAGGCCCATTGTCGGAACTTGTTCCTGTTTCTTCTTCGGCGCTGCCCTCTGGAGTAGCTCCTTCATCTGGGGTTTGGGGTGGAATGTCGTCGCCATCCAACTCAGAATCATCGCTTGATCCAGGGGCGCTATTGTCCTCTGGGGTACTGCCGGAATCCAAATCGGCGTCTCCATCTGAATCAGGCTTGCTATCCGAGCCAGCATTTTCTTCCTGGCTTGGTGGTTCCTCTGGCAGCGGTTTGCCCTCTGGGATGTCTGGCTCTAATAGTTCTCCATCTCCTTCCGGTTTATCTGGATTGCTTTCGCCGCCGGTGTCCTCTGGCGTGCTTTCTGAAGCACCATCTGGGCTGCCTGTATCATTTGGCTGCAGCTCAGAATCTATTACCCCCTCAGAAGGAGGGGGGCTTAGACTTCCAGTATCAGCAGCAATATCATAAACGGCCTCACCGCCAGGGCTATCTGCCACTGCATACGCTATCCCTTCAAACTGGGAGAGCAGCATCACTGTCGCCAGCAGTGCAGGGCGGATCTTCACCTTCTTTCTGCTGTGGTCTTTTCTTTCTGCTTTCATCTTATATTCTCCTTTCTGGCTGACCTCCAGAGTAAGATGGCTCATGCTCTAATATCAGGTAAGCTAATTTCGCTCTTCAGCAGTCACAGTTATAGATCCATCTGTGCAGTTGATAGTTTTGATTTTGGAGCCAGATGCCCACTTCGGATGTTTTTCGATAGCTTCCCACTGCTCCATCGTTCCTTTAAAGCGAACAGAAGTTAAGTTAATAGAAGCTCTTAAAGAGTATGAACCCAAATATTCTATACTCTTTGGTAATTCAAGCATGCGCCCTTGAAAACCCGAGAGGCAACCATCTTCCAATCGTAAAACTCCTTCAGCAAATTCTACCCTAGTAAAATTGAATCCACTGTGGGGTAATGCGTTTCCGGGTATTACTTTAATGGAATCAAATATAAGATACGCTGCGATTTTTTCATTATTGTAAAAAAGTTTATTACCCAAACCGGTTATAAACTCTCCATTTACACACGATGGAATTTCTATTGGCGATTGGGAAATAGAAGTCCCTAAAAGAATACCATCTTTAACTTCCCAGTCTGATGTTTCGGAAATATATGGTCCACAGTATACAGGTGTTGATCCATCCGAACATACTGCAACGCACCCTAAATTAGCTTCAATCCAGTTCGCTGGCTTTGGTACCTTATTCCATTCTTCACATGTTCCGGTATAGTTAATTTGTTTGAGTACTGTTCCATCAAATGCCCCTATTCCAATCGTTTTAATGGAGTCAGGCATCGAGACGGTTGAAAGTTTATCGCACATATCAAAGGCTCCGTCTGAAATAAATTCCAACCCAGAAGGCAACTCAATGTTTTCCAAGGAAGTGCATCTATAGAAAGCATAGCGACCAATACGCAACACCGTATCTGGAAATGTAACCTTCTTTAAATTTGACTGTCCATAAAATGCACTATCTGAGATTCCTAAAACCTTAAAATCGCCAATTTGTTCTGGTATATTGATTTCAGACTTAAATTGAGTATTGGTAAATTTGGAAATGGTAAGACCATCTTTATACGATGTAAAAGTAAATCCCATAGCCTGAGCCTCCTCGACAGTTTGCACCAGACCATTAGATGGATTTACCACCTTGACGGTGATTACAATTTTGACCGTAATTGTCACACCGTTTACATCCACCTCTATGGTAAACTCATTGTCCCCGCTCTGGAGGGGTGTATCGGGAACAGCATCAGGAGTAATAGTCATATCAGTTGTGCTGCCATCAGGATTTACGATTGGAATGGTCACAGTAATATCCCCAGGGGAAAGAACATCGCCTCCCTCAAAATCCAGGGAAGAATCCACCTCTGCGGAGGGTTCCCGCTCGGTATCCAGCTCACTGACAGCTACATCAAACTCCACCGTCTGGCCGTTGGACAAGGTTCCGATAATGGTAGCGGTTCCTCGTGCATTACCTGTCACTTCGACGGATGCCTGGCCGGAGGCTGTGGGCTGGGCGCTGGCAATAGCGGCGCTGGCTACAGTATCGTCAGTAGACTCTACCGATTCCAGGACAACATCCTCGCCCTGGTTCGACCATTTGAACAGGGCATGATTTTTGGAGGTCGGCAACATCACCCCATTCTCCCAATCAACTTCAAATTTGCCCTCAGCTTCGGGTGGGTCAATTTCAGCCCCAGAATCGGGGTCGCTGCCATCCGTGGTGTCAGACCAGTTCAGTGTAAAGCCGATAGTAGCGATTTCCGTCTTGCTTTCTTCAGTATGTTTGGGCAGCCGCATCCGCATATTAAGCGGTAGTTCGCCATCCGCCGGAATATTCCAGTTGCCGACGCTCAGTTCAAACTCTCCGGTGGTATTGAGTTCGTCCCCGCGCAGCATAAGGCCAAATTCCTTTGTGTTTGTGGACTTCGAGGAGAAATCATCCGAGAAGTCAGCGATTTCCCAGTCGGCGCCGCTCACAACATCTATAGCCGTAACTTCGATTCCTTTGTCTTCCACATGGTTAATGATCACAGCGTCTTTGGGAACTGTGATATTGCCTTCCAGGTCCATGATGACCGGAAGTTCAACCGGCACCGTGGCAACCAAAACCGATGGGTCTGTATCCCCACCACCAGGGTTCTCGCCCTCGCCGCCGCCAGGATTTTCACCTTCACCGCCACCTGGGCCTTCGCTGCCGCTGTCTACAACTTCAAGGGTCAGCGACGAATATCCTGTAGCTTCCAAATCTCCTGTTATCTCATTGCTTTCGGCTGCAAAAGCAGTGACAGGGGATGCTGTTGCAGTAATGAGAGCCAAAGTAAGAGCCAGCAAACGGATTCTATTTTCTTTATTCATTTTTATCCTCCATTTATTGTTATATGGTGCTAATTTCGTTAAGCTCAGAGCTTAACTTGTCTTCCTATATGGGTTCAGTTTTTACTTCACATCCTCCTTTCAAATTATCTCTATTTAGTCCTCAATGGTCTTTGTTCCGTTTGTGCATACAAGAACAATATCGGTGTCACTCGATACCCATGGAGAGCATTTTTCTATTGCCTCCCATTCTTCAAGAGTTCCCCAGAATATGATCTTTTCAAGCCGAGGATTGTCACAAAAAGCCTGCAAGCCAATTTGAGTAATACCCTTATGTAAAACAACCGCTTCCAGGGCAAAGTCTCCCGCAAATGCAAGTTCTGGGATTTCTGTAATGGAATCAGGAATAACAACTTCACGCATTGCCATTGTTGTAATAAGTGACAGCATGAACGCTAGCAAACGGATTCTGTTTTCCTTGTTCATTCATTTTGTCCCCCATTTATGGTTACATTGACACCAATTCTGTTAAGCTCGGCGCCTAATTCGTCCAAAACACAAAAGTATGCGTTGCAATCATGTACGCCTGGGCCAATATCAGCCATTAGCTTATCGCGTTCGATTTTATATCCTGGCTGAATAATCTCAGATTGGTAAATTACCTTACCATCATGTTCGATCAGGACATAGCAAGGGTAATGGTTTGCTTCACTGTTTTGGATTAGCAGCGAAGCATACCCATCCTTATCCAGCGAAACCTCTGTGTTCATAAACACCTGGAACATTCCACGCTCCACCGCATCGTTGACCATCTGCATAGCAGTGGTCTTATCCGGCAGGTCGATAACGCCATATTCTACCACTTCCTTGGATATGCCGCAGGAACGCAGCAAAAGAAGAATAATAATCACGATAGCAAATATTACGACTATCGCTTTTTCATCCTTTGATAATATGCGCTCCTTTTCCTTTTGCCCCTCTCTCTCGTTCGAAAAATCTTGTTTCTCCATCAAAACATCTCCTTTCTCTACACAGCTGCTATTGCTTTTCTCCTCCATCAATAGCGGGGGAGAGCGAATGGAGAACACCCCCATTATCTTTTTTGCTTTTATCATCGTTTCAAACTCCTTTCTGGCTTTTGAAGTTTAGGATAGGATGCTCAGGCTTATCTGGCGCTGTAATTGATATTCCGAATGATTTTGCCCTGTACAATGGGATTGCCGTTACGCCGGTTCGGTACAACCTTCACTACCCGCAGCGAAACATGATCTCCAATGTTAGGGATTCTGCGACCCATTAGGCCATTGGTGATGTAGACAAAGGCTTGCAGACCATTACTCAGGTTGAGGAAAATAACATCCCTGGAACGGGAAGTGACGCGGCCGCGGCAAATATCTCCTTCCTTCATGGTTGCTGCTGCATTCTGGAGCCGTTCTTTTTCCTGTTTGTCGTTGCGCATGGAAATGAACATCTTTGTTACATCGCCGTTTTCGTCCCTTTCCAGATCTGTAATGTAGAGCGACAGGCACATACCATTCGTCAGCACATCATTAGCGTCTGCAATATACTCAGAGCGGATATCCGCCACCCGCAGGCGGCATCTCATACCATAGACATCCACAAAGGCGAACGAAGGGTGAACCGACAATACATAGCCCCGCACCTTCCGACCGGCGTAAATGGTGAAATTGCCCTCTCTATCCTTGGCATTGAGAATATCTCTGCGGCGGATCTCATTCGCCATCTGCCGGCTGCCGCCGGCAATCCGGTTATCCTTGTCAATATCGGTGATGATATACTCGATGTGGGCGCCAACCATATTACTGATTGTGGTTGCAAGCCTGGCGGCGTGTTCAGCAGCAGTTTCATCCGCTCTGTCTTCAACAGTAATGTCCATCCGGGAGAAGGGAATCAGCACTCGCACATCTTCATACATAACCTCCACCCAGCCTTCTCTGCCGTTCCGACTGGCTTTGACTTCTTCGATATAGCCACCGACAATCTCTCGTGTGCTTCTCTTTCGAGCCATATCAGCCAGTGTTTCATCAAAGCTCCCATTTCCATCCATGATGGGGCGCCCAAATTCATCCAGCGGAGCTTCCAGGCGCTTTTTCCGCACCCGTTCCCGGCGTCTGGCCGCGTTCCTCCTCTGGCGCTCGGTTTCACTGATTGTAGCCACTCTCACATCTTGCCCATCAGCCTCCAGTTCCAACTCTGCGCAGACTTCATCATCATTGGATTCGGGAAGGGAAATTTCAAAAGTATTGTCAGGTGCCAGGGGGATTTCGGCCGCAAGGTCTGTGGCCGCTTCATCAGAAACACTGTCCTGTTCCACTTCGGTAATTTCCATTACTTCATCATCTACAGCGAAAACACTGTCCATTTCACCGGCAACTGTCCCCAGTTCATCCATGCTGTCCACTCTGTTCTCATTGTCCATCTCTGTGTCCTCCTTTGTTTCTTCAAACGGCACTGTGTTGATAACTTTCTCTGTCTGTTCAATGTCAGTCTTTCGTTTTGCCATGATAAATTCCTCCTGTTGTTATATTGACGGGGGGATTTTGCTCCCCTTTGTCATTTGAACTTTAGCTTCCATCGTGTCCTCATTCGGATTTGGCGGGGGCATAGGCGGCCTTTTGAGTGCGGGGATAGCCGACTGCACCCTTGTGTGTAGGCGCTCTGTTTCGCCCTGTTTAGGGGGTTGTGGGGGGCATGATGTTTCTTGTTCTTGAGCAGAGCGCATTTCCTGAACTCGCTGTCGCATAAAATCGGACATGCTTTCCTGCTCCACATTGTCCTTTTGTTGAAAACCTTGAGGTTCTTTTGCCGGAAGTGAAAAAGGAGCCTGTTCCAAAGGCTCCTCTTTCTGCAGCGGCTGTTTCGCTGTAATGTCTTCCTCCGTTTTCTGGCTGTTCTGGATGGGCACAGGGGTGTTCTCTGGTTCTGTTTTCGGATAGTCGAACCAAAATGGAGCATGGGGATCAAAGTCTGCCATTGCGAAGACTTCCCACTCCTTCGAGTCAGGGTCCCGTGTATAGTCAAATTTCTCGCACTCCAATATTGGCTGGTCCCGCATGACAATCAACTCCGCATAGGGATTGTCCTTAGCCATCGTCTGAATTTCGTTCAGCGTCATAACCATGCGCCGCCCAGCGCCGGAGGATTCCCGTTGATCAAGAGTAAAGTGCAAAGGGTCAAGTTTATTGTGGTTTTCCATTTTGGTATCCACCAAGACAGTGGTTTCACCAGAGCGTTCACTAAAAAACTCTGCTGTCAACGGATCTCCTCCGCCCAAAAACACAAAGTAATCGCAGTTATTGAGAATCCGGTAATGCCCTGGTTCCGGATACCGCTCGGTTAAATCGGGAATGCTCTGGAAAGCAATGCAGATATTCACATCCCTGGAACGAACCGTTGCAATCTTTTTGGGGAAGTCTGGAATCTCTCCGATGTTCGGAAATTCGTCAAGAATGATATTAACCGGAATATCGCATTTGCCGGCTACTGTCTTGGTGTCTGCGTACTTTACTAAACGGATAAAGAGCAGCGTAAAAAACAGACAGGCGATAAAGTCATAGGTCGAATGTTGATCCGGCGTAATGACAAAATAAGCACATTTCTTTTTGGCTGGGAGCTCCAAATCAATTTCGTCACTGCCAGCTATCCGCTGCATGGGCGTATCTTTGAAGATATCCAGCCGAGACAGCAATCCATACTGAATGTTGGGGCCGTTTTTTTCACCGGCTTTCAGAAAGATAGAAAAAGCGCTGGTAGCACCGTTCATTGGCATTCTCTTATCCAAATCAGAAAAGGCAGCTTTTAGTTGGTCAATGGTGTTATCCATTAGAAATTTGTAAGCCCAGGGGAAGGACAGGGGACCCGTTCCCAATTTCCAGATATAGTATTGATAGAGCATAATTGCTTTGAGTAGCCCCTTCTCGCCCTTGTCCCAAAAGTCATCCTTGGAATGTCCAGCAGCTGTACCGCCGGTATTTTCAATCATTACATGAGCCATCTGGCTAACAATCTCTGATTCCTCCCCATCTTCACAGTATCGCAGGGCGTCCATCATAAAGTTCCAGCCATGAGATTTGCTCAGGGAAGCCAGATTCAAAGCACGCACAGTATAGCCATTCTTACGCAGCCATATGGCACTTTCTCTAAACAGTTCACCCTTCGGATCTGTCACAACCATGCTCTCTCCGCGGCGTTTACTGCCAATGATCTTATTGCGAATGATGGCTCTGGATTTCATAGAACCAGATGCCCCGATGACAGCCATGTGCTTATTGTGGCGTGAATCCTTTGGCCGGCTCAGAACCACTTTATCCTTTATCCCGATTATGTCGCCCTCTGCCTCCCTACATCGTTTCTCAGGGACGCAGTTAAAATATTGGTGCATTCTCGCGCTGTCCATCAGCTCAGCGGTGCCATAGGTATCCTTGTCTGAAAACCAAAAATTTCGCTTTTCGTCATGGGACATTCCGAAGTATTGCAGACCTCGCATTTTGAAAAGCGCCCAAACCAACAGGGGAATCAAAATCAACAAAGACATCATTGCTCTTCCTGAGCGTGAAAAAAGGGTGGGTATCGCCACAAAGGGATTTAGTTTAAATCCCTTGTAGCTCTTATCCACCCCTGTAGCCAAAACGCCCAGTAAATATACCAACAATGGAAGGCCGACAGTGAACCAGCGTCTGTGATTTTGGTAGGCTGTTTTAATAGCCCTTATCCACTCCTGGATTTTATCCAAATTGTTCTCTCCTTTCTTTGACATTTTCAAAGCAGTGACAGATACCGTTCTGGTATCAGCGTTGTACCGTAATATAGCTTTTCTATACGGAACCGCTCTGTAATGGCGTCATCCCTGTTTTTAAAGAATTTGTTTACAACAAATTCTCCTCTGCCTTTGTGCCAGAATCGTACATTCCAACGATGTACCGATTTATCCCAGTACACCCCTTCGATTTTGGGAGGGTGGCTTGCTATGTAGGAACGCCGCATTTGTTCCAATTCCAAATACATCAACTCGCTATATTGGTCAATTACACTTTGCCCATAATATTTCCGTTCTGCATCGCGCCGGAGTTTCAATGCCTCCTTGGTATCTGCTGTGTATTTTCGCAGCACACAGACATTACGATCAAAGAATGTCACAAACCATCTATAGCGGGGTCCCAACCATTGGATACCATCAACGGTAGTAGTCCAGCATGTGGGAGTTTCGGACGGATAGACAGTAATAGCAGCCGCATCTTTTGCGGGAAGTGGTGTCCTGCAGCCGCAATCAGTCAAACGGCCACTCACCAAAAGGTTTAATGGCGATACCAATGTATTACCGCAGCTACACTTGCTTTTTGCCAATAAAAAAATCCCCTTTGCGGGGGACTTCTCCAAAAATATTTCCTGTGTAATCAGTAATCCAAATTGTCGTTGTAAAAAGTCATTCCCTTTCCGCAGAATTTCTCCAATACTCTCTTTACCTATTAAATCGTTGTATTTTTGAATATCTGCTTCAATGTTACGAAAACAAACTCCGTTCTGGTCGGAAGAAAGCCCCCAAGAAGTAATGGGTTTTAACCGCCCGACCACTTCCTCCTCGCGAAGTGCATTTTTACCTCTCATGTAATCACCTCTTATTTTCCATTTTGCGCGTCAGGAAAGAAAAGTGGCATGTTATAGCCGATATGGCACCTCCTCTGTGTAATGTAAAATTTCAACATATCTCTCCAACTCTTCTTGTGGGATAAAGATAATGTTCAGTTTTTCGGCATCTTCTGGATGTATCTCTTTTAAGAGACTTTTCCAAAACGGCTCCTGCCATTCCATCGTCAAAATGGTAAATGGCTTTTCAGAAAGGGGAAGTTCCCCCATAATCCAGCGCACTGTGTCCAGATGCAGCGCTGCCAGTGTTACCAGCGTACTCCCGTCCTCCAACTCTCCGTCCACTGTCATTTCTCCTATGTATTCCCTTATAATGGCCGAGGCGTTCTTAGTCTTGCAAAGGCTTCGCCAATATTCCTTCCCAAATTCTTTTAGATACATGGGCCAGTGTGGAAATACCATTAGAGCATATAGCGGGATGGCTTCTTGAATAACAGGCAGGTAATAAGTGTCAGGGATGATGCGCAAGTTGTAATTTTTACTCAATTCTTTTTCATCCCGACCCCTTCCATACCCGATTTCGCTTTGAATGGTTTGGAGAATGACACTTACCGCCGCCTGGTGGGTTTCATCGCCAAACAGAATAGCGCCTCGTATTTTCGGCTCGATAGATTCTTCAACAGGGTTCCCATGTCCATCATCGCGAACAAGGGTAAGACTTCGCTTATAAACCATTCCGGCCCAGGAATTGATATAGGAGCGCATGGTTTCTTCCCCATTTTTTCGCAATTTAATAGCGGTTCGCTCTGTGTTGTAAATCCGATATGGACCATTTCCAGAGAAAAACACACCACTCAAGCGCGAATATCTGGTTTTGTCGGCCTCTTCCTGATTTACTCCCGAATACTCCGCTTCCATCCTTGCCAATGCCTGTAATTCTGGCAAAAGGTAAACACATCCTATCGGTGTTTCTCGAAAGGGGTATGTTTTTGTGTCACGAAATTCTTGCCCGTAGTGATGGCGTATATTGCTTTCATAATAGCGGAAGGTTCCCAAATTGAATATGGAGTTTTCAACACCAACAAAACACCCCGAAGCACCGGTAGCTGGTAAAGCTGAAAAAGCTGGCCTGTCGGCCGCAAGATCAGGGAAATTACTCAATGATGAAAGAGGCGGTTTTGTTTGGGGATGGATGGAGAATCCCGCCTGCTCTGTCATGGCTCTTGTTTCCGACAGCAGCGATAACCGGTATACCTTTCGTTCGTCATATTCGTTAGGTGTGAGAATCAGGTCGGTAATCTCACGGTAGCGTTTTGGATTGTATGCCCCCAGATATTCCCGTCCTTTCTTTGTTAGGGCATAACGCAATCCAAAAATATAGGAGGGGAGTATTTCTCTATACTCCTGCAACTCTTCATCCTCGGATCGCGCTTTTCTTTTCTGTCCTTTTCCAAATCGTTCTCGTTTTTTGGTGTTTAAGTTCATGCAAGTAATATAGCCATCATCCTGCATTTTTCGCAGAACCTCATTTCTCCAATTTGCATTGTTCAACCAGAGTTTAAATGCCCTCTTACTTACCCACCGGCTTTCCCCAGCCAGTCTTAGGAAAGCTGAAAAAGCTGAGGAATCAATACTTTTTTTGCCGCCATTTCGTTTTATAAAATCACCTCCTTTGTATTATGACAGTTCGTACCTCCTGGGATGTTGAAAATCCTGAAAAAGCCGATGAACACTAAATTTTCCTTGTAATTTTGCCAGTGTTTCCAGTTTTGAAAACAACGCTCGAAAAACGGGTAAAATAACGCACATTTTCTTATTTACCCACTGGTAAAACAACGCACTTTTTAGATGCTTTTTCAAGGGGAACCGATTTGTCTTTTACATTGGCTGTCCGTATACAGAGAAAGGTCCAAAGCATTTACCACTTCAAGCATCCGTTTTACTTCGGTAATGACTATTTCTGTGAAGGAACGGTCATCGGGGACTGCCATTTGAGTATTGATGAAGGTGGCTGCACTATCATTGAAAATCTGTGTGGAGTGCAGCGCGTTGAGAACACAGGAATATTCCTGATTGTCATAGTCCCGATAAAGACTTCTGGCGCGGGCCTCCTCTCCGTAGTGATGGATAAAGAGAACAAAAGCTGGGGAAATCTTTAGCTTTCCACCCCCTCTATGTTGATACTCCTGCTCGAATTTCTCCAGAGCACACCGGATCTTGTCCGGCAAATAAACGCTCCATTTTCCTTTGAAGGGAAGCAGTTCTGGCATAACCAGCCGCAAAGTGTTTGTAAGCGCATCGTGCGAAATTTGAATGTCTTGGGATATGTCCGCCTTTTGGGGAAAAGTGACGCCTGTGCGGGCATAATTAGCTGCAGTTGTTCCATACATGGAATCCAGTATTGTTCTGCGGCGCATACAGTAAAGCTCTCCTGCATCGGATAGTTCTGTCAGTCGTTGCTCCAGTTCTTCCAAATTATCTGTGCAGCGGTAGATTTCCCAACACAATTTTGTCAGCTTTTCCTCATAGACAATCGAATGCTGAAGAAGAGCCTCCAGATGGGGAGACAGCCGATGCGGTGAAAGTTTTTGGAGGTTGCAGAGCGTTTCAGATAGGATTGTTTTGTCATTGGCCATAAGGGTTCCTCCTTATTTTTACATAATCCCTATTCTTCCATTGCGTAGATTTCATCCGCAGTATAGAAGGTGCATGTGTTTTGTTCATCCAGGGTTACAAAATAGGAGATCAATTTGGAATGAATCTGCCTGGCTGCCTGAATGTCATCTAAAACAACAATGTAACGGGTGGCTGAGAGAATAGCTTTGTCATCCTTTTCCACGATAGATGAAAAATAAGCAGCGTCTGCACGATAAAGCAGTTCCGTTCTTGCTGCTCTCAGCTGATTATTGAAATATGCTTCATTACCCGCAGCGCAATAGGCAATCTCGTAAGAACGATCCTCCAGCATCATGCAGATTTGAGAGGGAGAAAACGAAGAAGCAATGGGAAAGTGGTGCTCCACTTTTTCCAGGAAGTAAAGTAATACCCAAAGGCATTTATCCATCGCAAAGAATTGGGATTGGGCAGGTTCCATATACTGACAGGAATAATACCCATCCGTTCCTTTGTCATAGTAGGTTTTTGTCCCATGGATGCGTAAGGTGTTGAGGTAGCTCCGGGCCTTTTTGGGCGGGAAATGAACATTTTCAAAAAAGCGGTGGAGCTGTTCTTTTCTTACAAATCCATATTCGCAGATAAAATCCTCCAAATACTGATAAGTAGGGGGCTGTTTGATCAGTCCAATCACAGTATCACCTCCTTTGAAATTTTCTTGTTTTGTGTCCATTTACAATGCTTTGTGTTCGCAAGTGTTTGTGTGTGGACATATTCAATATTTTGTGGACATAACAGCATTTGAGTGAACATAAAAAGTGCCCCAACCGGAAAATGGCGGGGCACCTGATAAGGGGTCACAATTTGACTTTTTTATGACCGACAGGGATACGCTGCGGGCGTTCTCTGCGGACTGCCGATAACTGTTCTCCTGGGGTAAGGGCTTCTTTTTCTGGAACCTTTTTTTCTTGTAGCTTTTCCGTAAAGATAGATGTGAGATCTGCTGCAGAAGTTGTCAGCAAATCATGCTCCATCTTACTTGCGACAATTTTAACAGCGACGCTGTTGCCGCTGCCAACGATAAGTGCCTGGCCTCTTTCCAGTCCTTGAATAATATCAATTTCTCGCTGTTCCAGGTCAAGATTCTCCTGGATCAGTTTGAGTGCAACTGGTTCTACCTTCATAATCATTCCAAGGGTACAGGCATTGAGAATCGCCTTCCCATAAGCACCACCATCCAGGGCAAAAAAGTCCTCCAGCTCCTGGGTACATGCTACTGCCCCACCTCCAAATGCACGGATTGTTTTAAATATTTCCAGCACAAATTGTGCCGCGACGGGAGGAGCGCCCTTTCCCATAAGGTTCCAAATCTCGTCAATAAAAAGTCGCTTGTTTTTTGTGCGGTCCTCCTTAATCTTATCCCATATAAAATTTAACGCAATATACATCCCGATTGGCAGCATTTTTTTGTTCTTGCTCAAAGGCGTCAGGTCAATCACAATATAAGGATTATCAAGGGACACATTGGTTTGCTCTGAAAAATTCTTGGCAGAGCCGGTGACATATTTGCTCATAATGTTGCGAATACGATTCATTTGAGAATCATTTTCCATCTGTAAGAACAAATCTTTTAGTGTCGGCATCTGACGATACTCCCCAGGGTTAAGCGGATCGTACAAGGAATCGTTATCGTCTGTGATACCAAACTTCCGATAGGTTTCAACAATATGGCCATTGAGCAGCTGCTCTTCCTCATTGGTGATGTCAGGCGCCATGATCTCAAACAGGGTTTCCAGGGAGGATATTTTCTCCGCAAGGATACTTTCTTCAAAATCAATACCATCCAGCAAACGATTCAGCAGAACAGCTTCTTCATCCCGTTTGCGGATCTCCATAATGTTGATACAGTGCGGGGAGCCTGGTCCCATTCGGATATACTGTCCACCAATAGCCTCACAGCTTCTTTGGAACTCATGCCCCTTGATTGGCGCTATAACGAACACTTGTTTTCCAGATTCCCTTGTGCGCAGTGCCTGTGTACCCAGGTTGTAGGTCTTGCCAGCGCCTGTGGAACCCAGTATATACATATTGGCACTTTTATATTTTGCTGTATCGAACAAATCTGGCATAACAAGGGAGCCATTGGTCACATTGGTGCCAAACAGAATACCATTATCGTCCATAAGTTCATAGCTGGCAAAGGGATACAGGGCAGCAGCGCCAGAGGTTAGCATATTACGGTGGCCCAGAGCGAAGATGGAATCAGGAACCTTGCACAAGGGCAGCGTGCCGAGGAAAGCATCCTCCTGGTGGTAATTAGCTGGAATACATCGCATATCCATATCCTCAAACATCGCGGTAATTTGAGCCATACGGCTGAACAGCGTCTCTTCATCCATAGCAATTACAGTGATAATCGTGGTGATGTAAAAGAAGTCCTCACCATTAGCTAAACCATCCTTGATATACTGAGCCGATTGAGCTTTACTGCGTAGAGCGTCAAAGGAATCTGTATTGGTGTTCTTATCGTGCATTTGAGCAGCGGACAGATTGATTTGCCGCCGGGCAGCCGAACGAACTTTGTCCCTCTCCCTTCGAGAGAAGAAAATATCCACATCAATACCACCACCAGCATTGATAGCGTTGAACAACCAGGAACCCCACACATTAGAACGGTAGCCGGAGGACGGGATATACATATACCCATAATAAACCCCATCAATCACTACATACTGACTACTGGTTAGATCGATATTGATAGGGGATAAGAAATCCACTGCTTGTACCCCCCTGTTTGGATAAGCTGCTGCTTGGGCATAGGCATATTCTACTTTATCATAGTAGTTCATACCATAAGCGTTGAAACGCTCCAACTGAGAGAAGAAGATGTTATAGATAAAATCTACTTCATCCTGTTCATTCTCAAATTCATAGACCATATTGTTACAACGCTTCAGCTGCTGTTTTGCTCGTGTCACTGCATTCTCCAGAATCCGCTTACGGTCCTTGTCGGTGGTGTTTCGAGTGGACTGACTCTCGTCATATTCAAGAACCAGGAAAAACTGCCGTGACACTGCATTTTGTGTAGCGTTGGAACGAAGGGTATTGATGTAGTCCTTCATCATTGTGATGCACTTTTCATCGGTTTCATTGTGGATGCGCTCCTGCATTTTTTCAATGAATCCCTCCACATCAGCACTTTTAGCCATCGTTTTGATTTGAATATTAACAGGGCAACTCCGAATCAGGAGCGCAAACTGGTCAACGGTAAAGTTCTGTTGTTCGGCAGATAACATCGGAAAATTGATAGGAGCCACTGCAAGGATTCGGATAAATCGTCCGCCCTTTGTCACAATGCATCGGTCCTCTATGCGGTCAATAGGTAAATATTCTTGGACAGAGATATTGCGCTGGATGCCATCATCCCCGTTGGGTGCAGAGGGCATTTCCAGGACATATTTTTCCCGATACTCCGTATAGATTGCCTTAATTTGCTTTTTGCTGAGTTTCTCTCCCTCCTCCCTACGCCGCTGGATCTCCTTCTCTGCAAGGCTATCCGCATGTTCTGTTTCCTTCTTCCGCTTCGCCTCCTGTTCTTTCTTGACTTGGGCAGCATCTTCTGCTTCCGCTTTTTTTAATTCAGCCTGGTTAGAGCGAAGTTCTTTCTTTCTCTCCTTCAGCTGTGTCTTTAGTTCTTTGAGCTGCCCTTTATCCTTGGTATTGTGGATCTGCTCCTGAAGGTCGGATATTTGATTTTCCAACTCGAAAAAGGGGCTGCGCCTCTGCACAGCCTCTTCATCATCCTCAATGGTATATTCCAAAACGAGCCGATTTTTTCGGAAATTGAGGTAGGTTTTTACAAATTGGGTCAAAGACTCCCCGTTATATCCAATCAGCGCAAACGCTGCTGGAGGAATGGTCAAAATCATCATCAAAATGATTTTAATACTAAGATCACTAAAATTGGCAAAATGCCAGAACAATCCGCCAGGTATCACTGCCAGAACCACTGCCTCTACCCAGTTTCGAGCAGCGATACCAAATGCAGAAGGGCCATCAAAAACATTCGCCGGTATGTAATAAGCCCGGCTTCTGTTCTCTTCCATAAAGTTCTCCTTTCTTATGGTCTGAGATAATCGAGAAAATCAAAAAACTCAACTGGGTTGCGTACATTATCGCCAACATGCAGTTGGAAGTGAAGGTGCGGTCCTGTGGAAAGCCCAGTTGAACCAACATATCCAACCGTATCTCCGGCATTGATTCTCTCCCCCGCTCGATAGGAGCCAAAGGCGGCCATGTGCGCATACATGGTTGAAACTGGTTGGCCATTTTGTTCGCCATGATAGACCACAATATAATTTCCAAAACCATTCGGCATTTGAGCGATGAACAACACTACACCATCTGCAGCAGCAAGGATTTCTGTTCCCGTAGGGGCTGCAAAGTCAATTCCTGTATGCCAGGAATCGGCTGCAAAATCTCGTGGGCCATACGCGCTAGACAGATTGGGCTGGCTATATCCCTTTAGGGGGAATATGTGAGTATCATCAGAATCATAAGCCATGCCCTCTATTTTCTCTGACAGGCTGGCAAGAGCGTTATTGATGTTTACGCCAACCGAACCGCCCTGGACAGCATCTGTGTGATAACCACCTTCCACGAACCAGCCAAAATAAGTGTCGCTGGCCGAGCCGAAAAGCTCCGCAAGGTAATTTGCGACTTCGGCGGCACGGTCAATTTGGTCCTGGTCAAGATTCAGTTTGTTTGCGTAAAAACCAACTCCCTTGTCCTTGAGGTCGTATGTATAGGTTATTTCAATATGAACCGTCACAAACACCTCGTAGTCATCCTCTCCAATGGGGATAGTTTCGACGGTTGTTGTGTATCCACCATAACTAATGCTGTATAGGTCGTATTGGATAAAGTCGTTCCAGATACCTTCCCACTTTCGTCCTACCCAGTCAGTAAATTGGCTGTAATGGCCGCCAGTTATAAGGTCTGCGATTCCATCAAACAGGGAAGTGAACCAATTCTTTTTCTGCATGTCGATGATGCTGAGTACCAGGTTGATGTTGGAAGACGCCGCTTTAAGGTAGGTTTCATAGCTATGTAAAAACTCCACATCATGGCTGAAATCATAACCATCATATTCTCTCATAAGGTTGCGGACGGTTTCCTGATCCTCTGCATTCATGGAAACATGCGGATACGCAGCAGGGGAACCAAAC
Source organism: Anaerotruncus colihominis (assembly GCF_010206195.1). Lineage (GTDB taxonomy): Bacteria > Bacillota > Clostridia > Oscillospirales > Ruminococcaceae > Anaerotruncus > Anaerotruncus colihominis_A. The sequence goes on from NZ_VIQT01000002.1 coordinate 128,736, forward strand.
AGAAGGCTGGTATCGCCTCTATTTGCTGCTGTTCCTGCAATCTGAAACAGTTCCCAGGCGTTACCTCTGGCCTTGTTCATAGCACTGGTGATGTCCTTTCCATATTCCTGTTCAATGTGGGTATAGTAGGTATTGTAAGAATCCTCTAACAGTTCACGGTCACTGACTGCCCTGCTGTTGTCATACAGAAAGGATGGCTGCATCATAAACGCAGTTAAAAACACTGCAATCACAGCCACGGTCATAAATATGAATTTGAGAATTGGAACTGCCAAGGCGCCTATAAGAGCACCTGCTGCAGTTCCCAAAGGACCAGCAGCAGAACCAGCTGTCCCTCCAATAGCGGCGCCGCTTGCTGCACCCCCAGCGGCAGCTGTACCCCCAGCAGCCGCGCCTCCTGCGCTTGCACCAGCTTCAGCGGTGCCTGCGCCAGCGGACTCAGCTGCTCCAGCCGTATTTTCAGCAGAAGGAAAGGGGGGCCGGACACCAGAAGAATTATTTTTTTCAGAATGTCCATTTATTGAAGATGTTTTCGGTTGTCCCTCTACAGAATCTTCTGGGCCTGACTTTCCCTTATCGGCTCCAAATTGCCCACTCAAGGGGTCTTTCGCCCTTTCTCCAGGGAACTTCTCTCCCTGATTAGAAGGGGCTTCTGTGGCTTTTAAAGCGCCATCAGAAGGAACCGCACCACTGAAATTTTCCGGATTACCAGAATCGGTGTTGAGGGGGAGCGTGGACTCTTTGCCTGGTAAACCTCCACTGCGGCGGGAAGGAAGTCCCTGAACGGCCTGGCCAACCGCATTAGATGCCCTATCAAGGCCGTTTTCCATGTCGTCAGATACGCTCCGCCGCTGATCGTCCATTGTCATCATCACCTTTCTAATTTCAAAATAAACAGTAGGAGTTAACCTTGAGCATCCAGAAATCTACTGTTTCATTCCGTTCCCTGCTTGCTGTCTGGTTCTTGGGACACCGGTTTGTGCATCACTTTGCATCCGCTCCAGTTTTCCTTTATCAATGGTAAGTACAGCGTGGTCAACAGGATTGCTATTGCCAATAAACTGCTGAAGACTCTGTGTTGCCTGCTGCATCTGAACAGGATCGCTCTGGTTAACGGAGGCTCCCATTTCTCCATAAGTCTTTGTGTGTCCAAAAGGTTTGGTATCCAGTTGATTTTCACTGATAGTTTTAGGTACAACATAGAAACCACTTTCACCTGTACCGTCACCAATTCGACCTACAGAGGCTCTGGGGTTAAATGCGGTTACTCCTGGGGCTCCAGATTCAACAGCCTTTCGCTGAGACTCCACTACATTGTCATGCACCAGTTCAAAAGCGGTCGAGTTGCCATCTGCGTCGGTGTAAACGCCGGAGGCGATACCACCCTCTACACTATCGTAAGTGACAGAAGAACCATCTCTGAAATTCTGGCCAGAGATGAAGGAAGTGCCATCTTCCGCCTCAGTAAAGTTGAAGCCTTTGAGGTTATCGTTGCCAAAGGCTGTAACACCGTTCATGGCTGCTGCCGCTTCAGCGCCCTTATAGGATGCAATCGGCCGGCTTTGCCCCTTCTCGTCTACAAATCGCTCTGCTCCGGTCGCTGCCGCCCGTACAGCATTGGCTGTCATGGTATCCTGGTAGATCATGCCCATCGCCTTACCGCTGCCATGGTTTTTATCGGCCATTTCACTTTGCCTTCCAGCGGAGGCCATAACACCGCCATCGGTGTAGTCCATCTTTGCGGCGACACCTCGAATACCATTGGTTCCACCGATGCCGTTTTCAGCATGGGGATTGCTTTTGTGGGTCAGCGCGTCATTGATTTCCTTCTGGCCATTCAGAACTTGAGCAGAAGGTGTGCTTTCCTGTCGCAGCAAGTCGCCAGAGCGTAGCGGTGTATCGGCTCCTGCCCGTCGGCCAGGCTCACCAGGATTAACCTTAGAACCATCATTGCGCCGGTTTGTTGCCTCTCCTGCAACTGAGGATACCCCTGTAGCTGTATGGGCTGCCCCACCAGTCACACCGGATGCAAAACTGGATACAGCTGCTTTCATTCCTGCTGCTGTTCCCATTCCGCCGGCTGCCGCACCAGCTGCCGCCGCACCTCTGATGGCACCTCCGACCGATTGCAGCGAGCGAGCGCTTGATACCATACGACTAAGGCCGCCCATTGCGCCCTGCATGAGGTTTGCCCCTGTGTGGGCCGTGTTCAACCCAAGGATACGAATTAAGGTATCCGCTCTGGATGCAAAGTCCAGAAATGCAAAACCGAAGAATAGCATGGTTAATGTTGGGATGAATACTCCATCAGCTTGTATACCAGCGATATTTTGTGTGAACACCTGACAGTAGCTAAGGAACATTTTTGCGCTCCATGTGTTGATTAAGATTAGCAAAGAATGTCCCCAAAATGCGCGCATCCAAGTGCCTGCAATATTGCTCGTAGATTTAAAGGCCGCCGTTGAAAGGAAAGCTGGTCCTATAAGACAGATAAAACAATAAACAATGTACCGTTCTACCATCTCTATCAGCAATTTAATAAATTTCCATCCGAGGATGATCACGCAGATGATATATACAACCAGCAATAGCCCTGACATCCCCGTTAAGCTGGAAATCAGGCCGCTCAGCATATTGGAGGCAAATCCCTCCATGTCAAAGCCGCTGCCCAAAGACTGGTTGTTCATGTCCTCCTGCACGATTCGGAAAAATCCTGTAAAGATGTCCAGAATATCAGCCAGATTTACTACTGCAATCCAAGTAAATACCACCTTGCCAACTACATGTAGAGGGTTTTCATATTCAACACCGAAAGGTGCAGCAATTCCTTTTACAAACTGCCAAGCAAGCCCTGCCATTAGAATAAAAAGTCCGCAAGCAGTAAAGGTATCCATGGCATTTCTTGCAAATGGAAAAACTGCAAGGAAGGTGGACATATCATAGCCAATAGATTCCAGCATTCCAGAAACGGCGGCGTCAATCAAATTGATAGCAAAGCCAAGAACAAAACTGACAATGCCCATCATAATTCCCATAAAACCTATCTCCTCCTTTCTCCAGAATTAGGGGAGGGTTGCATTTTTAACACCCCCTCCCTATTCGGTGATTTTATAATGTTAAATTTTACCGCTGTGTCCCTTCTTGTGAGAGCTTGTGTAATCGGAACCAAGAGTATAAGAACCCAAAAACTCAGCACGAATACTGGGAATCAGAAAGATGGTGCCAAGCACAGCAAACAGGCAGCACTTCATGCCAAAGTGTAGCGGTGTGCGGCCGAGGAACGCGGCGATCACCCCTTCTTTCGGGAGAATATCCCCTAATCCTGCGGAAAAAGCGACAGCACCAATAACGGTTGCCGCTACAGCGATAACAGCCACTGTCAGAATTGTCTTTTTCATATTTTTCATAAAATAAAACTCCTTTCAAAATTAAAAGCACCCTTGGGAGGAAGGGTGCCGCTTTTACCGTAATGTGTATATTTTATTCTCCTCCAGTAGTGCTACCGGTTCCAAACACTTCCATGATTGTAGCCAGAATGACGGGAAGAAGCTGGAAGAAGATGAAAGCAAGGATAACTGCTTTAAGGGCATTCACCATCATCGCAGTTTCTTTTGCGCCGAATGAAGCAGCAAACATAAGGCCAAGGAGACAAACGACAAGAGCAAAGGTAGCCACTGTCAGTACAAGGTCCTGAGCATCATTAAGCAAGGTCGTGAAGGCACTACTGAGACGGGTGAAGAGCGGTGTGGCCGCAAACACCACACTCATGTTCATAACTGTGGCAACCAAAGCAGCTGTTCCCGTAATACCAACGGCGGTTTTGCCGGAAACAGGCTGAATTGCAGCGTCTATCAGAATATTCATATCCCTGCGAGCATCCGCAAGATACTGCTTCACATGAGCAGCAGAAAAAGTCTTCATGTATTTTCCTCCTTTTAAGTTAGATCGTAAAATGCAGTGAGGGTGCGTCTTCGGCGTCCTCCCATACGGAAGATCACATCCCTATGCAGAGCCACATCATAGAAGATGGCTCTGCATAGGGACACGATTGTGTCCCTAAAAAAGAAGCCGATAGGAATTTCCCATCGGCTTTTTGGTTGATATTCGGTTAATCTTCGAGATATCTCAGATATTCTGGATACTTTTCAAAGAAGTTGGGGCCACCGGTTTGTGGCAATTTAGGCCGTCCCGGACCAAATTTATAGCCCTTATAAATTACAGTGATCCAGCTGTCACGAGCATAAACCCATTCTCTGCCATATCTGCCACCTACATCAGTTTTGTTCACAAAACGATGGCCTTGGGACAGACGGTTGTTGACCTTGACCTTGATAAAGGGGTCCTTCACACTGGTAAAGCCTTCTTCGACTGTGCCAAATTCTAACTTGAAGTTGGTGACATACTCGTTGGAGGCAAGACCCAAAGCGGAGGGTGTCATATCAATGGTGTATTCAACCTTAGTAGACAGGTTCCGCTCGATTCGCTTCCAGCCATGAAGGTTTGTCTTGATCCAAACATCATAAGTCCCGCGCTCATTCCATGTTCCTGTGTTGAGGGACAGGATACGAACAGCATCTGTCGGCAGTTCATCATGCCAATAAAACTCGTCCAGCTTGCAGTTCGACTGGTTGGTGATGTTCGAGAAGGTATAACGGAATGTTTCACCAGACATGGTTTCCGCAACGCCACGCTTTTCCACGCTTACATCCGGCTCAATAGGAGTGTTCTCTACCTTCAGGCGGATCATATCCCCATGAACCTTGATTTCAGCGTAGATGGGCTTACCATCTGTAAAATAATACTTCGGCGCTTCTACCTCCTTGATGACATATCTGCCCAAAGGCAGGTCATCCGAGGTTGCGATACCACGATGGTCTGTTTCAATTTTATCAACGAGGTTAAGATTTTCGTCATAAATCTCGAATATAGCATCTTCCAGTCCATCTCCGGCCTTATCACCAGTGACGCTGTTCTTGCCGCTGCTGACCTTGATGATTTGAATGTTGCCAACCTGAAGCTGGTTCTTCACTACGATCTCGGTAGTTTCACCAGCCTTGACCTTGATGGTGCGGATGGTATCATCGAGGACATAGCCTTCCGGCGCCTTGACCTCCTTCAGTTTATAAGTCCCGCTCTGGAGACTGCTGCCGAAAACAATCAGCCCATCCTGGTTTGTTGTATACTCACCAAGCAGGTTGTTTCTGCTGTCATACAAATTGAAGGTTGCATTATACAGCGGTTTATTGGTATCTGCGTCAACCTTGAGGATTCGCAAAGAGCCGAGGGAAGTGTTTTTCCACTCGACAGTGGTTGTTTTACCGCCAACAAGTTCTACCTGTCGCACCGTATTGTCCAGAACATACCCGGTAGGAGCTTTCTGCTCCTGGATATAAATGGTTCCGCTGGGCAGACCGTTAATGTAGATTTCACCCAAAGCGGAGGTGGTATAGGTGCCGATTTCAAGCCTGTTTTTGTCGAAGAGTTTGAAAACGGCGCCCTCCAGCGGTTTGCGAGTTTCGGAATCAATCTTTAACAGCCGCAAATCGCTATAGGGTGTGTTAAACACTTCAACTGTGTTCAGCTTGCCGCCTTCAACCTCGACATTGACCGGCGTGGAATCCAGGATGTAGCCAGGGGCGGCCTGGGTTTCAGTGATGATATAATGGCCGGGGGTCAAGTCTGGGATGAAGAATGTGCCGTTTTCGCTGGTGGTATAAGAACCAAGGTCCTTTTTTCCGCCATTTTCGAGCAGGGTCACATTAAAACGGGCACCACCAATCGGCAAGCCAGTAATTTCATCCTTTTTGATCAGCTGAAGTCCGGGTTTTGCTGTGTTGTAAAGCTCGATCTGTGTCAGTTCGCCAGGCTTCAGAGTTACTGTGTGGGGAGTAACATCCAACACATAACCATCAGGGGCACGCAGCTCTGTAATGATTACCACTCCATCTTCTAGTCCATCCTCAGCACCAAGGCTGATAAGGCCGTTAATGTCAGTAGTATACTCTCCTATCAGTTCTCCGGACGCTTTGGTGATTTTATAGCGAGCACCAACTAGCGGACTCTGTGTGCTGGCGTCCAGTTTCAAAATTTGGAGTCCAGGTCGGGCATAGTTGACAAATTCCACCTGTGCCGGCTTTCCGGATTTAATCTCCACATTTACAGGGGTAGAAGAAAGGATGTAACCATCTGGAGCCTTGATCTCCTCCACCACATACCAGCCGGGTTCAGCGTAAGGAATAATGGCATAGCCAGTCCGCCCGGATGTTACCTCACCAACCATTGCGCCATTCATGGTAGTAACCTTGAATTTTGCCCCGGCCAGCGGATTGCCTTCACCATCTACCTTCTGGATGTAAATAGGCGATTTGGGGGTGTTGGTAAATTCCAATTCATAAGGCTGCCCATATTCGATTGTTACTTCGCGGGTGGCGGTGTCGATATTATAGCCATCCGGTGCCTGCACCTCGGTAATCAGATAGCGTCCAGGCTTGATGTTCTCCAGATAAATAATGCCATCTGCATCGGTCGTGTAATTGCCAATGAGTTTAATGCCTTCATCTGTTTTCTGCTCAATTTTATATCGTGCCCCGGGTAACGAAGTACCTGTCACAATATCAATTTTGTGGATGGTCAAAGAGGGGCAAGCCTCGTTGAAAATTTCGACGATGGTAGTCTTCCCCTGTTCGAGCAGTACCTGATGCGGGGTAGGATCAAGCAGATAGCCCTCTGGTGCTTTCGTTTCCGTCAGGGTATACCAACCTTCCTTCAGGTCAGTAATCAGAGCAGTACCATCTGCTTTTGTGGTAACATCACGATAGTCTGCGCCATTATTCCAGGAAATACGGAAGGTAGCGCCAGCCAGAAGAGCGCCAGACTGCTTGTCTTTTTTGACGATCTCAATTCCAGGCTTTTCGAAGTTTTCCACAACGATGGTATGTGTCCGGCACTCTCGAAGTACGATTTCCTGCCGATAGCCCGAATTGACATAGCCAGGGGCGGCCTGAGTTTCTTCCACGATATAGGTGGTGTTGATTTCCAGGTTTTCCAGCAGTGCCTTGCCATCCTCTCCCGTTTCGATGTCCCAGTAATGGTTCGTGCGGGTATCGGTAATGCGGAATATAGCACCTTCCAGCTTAATGCTGGCATCCAGCCCATCCACCTTGGTGATCTCAATGGAGGGCTTCTTCTTATTAACGAAGGTGACAGTGTACTCCTTGTTATCATCGGTTGCATAAATCCGAATCTGCTGGATGGGATTCTCGTCCATTAGGTAGCCTTCCGGCGCCTTGATCTCTTCAATAACATAGGTGTCATCGGTGAGATTGCCGCGGTAGATTACGCCATTGGAATCTGTTACCTCCCGCAGCAGCACTTCGCCGGAACCTCGGCGCAGCTCAAAGGTTGCGCCAGGCAGCGGATTACCGTCCTGGTCTACCTTTTTGATGAACAATCCATCTTTGCGGTAGTTGCGGACTTCTTTGCGAACCACCTGGCCGGACTGAAGAACCGCAGTTTGAATTTCATCGTTCAGGTTATAACCAAACGGGGGCTGTGTTTCCTGAATGGCGTATGTGCCAGCAGGCAAAAACTCGAACCGCGCTTCGCCGTTTTTGTCAGTGACCAGAGTTAGGTCAATATCCTTGGCTCCGGCATCAACGCCGCCCAGATCCTGACCCCATAGATGGATAGTAGCGCCTTCCAGTGGCTGACCGGTATTTGCGTCACGCTTGGTAACAATAATATCGCCAGTTTCCCGCGTGTTGACGAAAGTGACGGTAATATCCCTGTCGCCAGCGATAAAGTCAGCATACTCCTCAACCTGCGGTTCACTCTTGCTGGTAGCGGTAGAGGTGTTTTTTGTGATGTTGCCATCTTCATCTACAGAAGAAACTGTGGTAGTGGTAATAGTGATGGTCCATGTCGTTACATGGGTTACACGAGTATAAGTCGGGCTGACTGTGACTGTCTTCGGGGTAGGGTCCAGTTCATAATGAAGCGGGGCCTTGACCTCTGTAATCGTGATGGTCGCCGGATCATGGTTGTCTTTGGGGTGGTTATAAGTAAACAGCCTGGCTCCATTGTCGATTTCCCAGCCCTCAGTCCGCTGTGTTGTGCCATCGGTGAACGCAACCTCGATGTTGACCAAAGCACCGTCAAGGCTGTTCCCGTCCTGGTCTTCCTTGCGGATCGTGACCTGGCCAATGGCGTCCGAGTATTCGTACTCCTTGGACTGGTGAACTTCGGTTTCTGTTTCAGTTTCGGTAGTCTCACCACTGCCACCCCCGCCGCCACCGGAGGACTTCTCGTTGCGGAACTCAACAGTAGCCGGGTTTGTAGGCTTATTAACCTCAGTGACAGTAACAGTTTGGGAAGCTGGGTCCGACAGTTTATATCCTGCAGGCGGGGCTGTCTCAGTTACAGTATAACTTCCGACATCTGTAATCCCGACAAGGATTTCACCCTGAGCATTTGTTTTAAGCCCAGTCCTTTTAAACCCATTAGGCCCTTCAACGCTAAAGGTAGCGTCAGAAAGCACCTTACTTCCATCCTCATTTTTCTTGATAATTTTCAAGGCATATTCTTCTGTTACCCCTTTATCGGTGGAATACACAAAGATATTTTGAGTATGAACAGAATCTTTGTTGTTATAAACCCAGTATCTAATGCCGCTAATATCTATACTTGGATCAACCAAATTTTGATTGGCTCCAGATGTGCCCCACGCACCTACAAAGGTATTCGTTAGGACTGCCCAGATTTCAGCTTGGGCAGCAATATAGTCGGGTTTATTTTTACTGGACGCCTCATAGCTGGCCAAAATTCTTTTGATCCGGTCATCGTTGCCTTCAGCGCCTTGCTCGTAGTTGCCGCCTGGCTCATGTCCATTGAACTCGGCGCAAAATGCGTCCGAACCCTGCCAGCTGATTCTGTGCAAGTCTGCAAAGAAGTAACCAGTTCCAGGGTTCCCGAGCCAAATAGCATGTGTACCATCCGAAACACTTGGGTCGCCCCACATATACTTTGTGAAGGTAACTCCAGTTTCTCTTGTAGAAAATGTCCTGGGCATTGCCATAGTTGCTTCTGCATACGCATTGAAGTTCGCTGCCCAAGGAAACTCCTGCCCGCCTTCTATAGTGTCTGCAGGAGGGGTGGCAACACCAGTCTCACTGTCATCGGCATTCTCCAGTTCCTCAGCATCTACAACGCTATCCTCCGGGTCATCTTCGGATTCAGAAGAATCCGTATCTTCATCATCTGGAATATCGGGAGTTTCCTCACTTTCTTCGTTACCTTCTGATGGAACCGATGGGGTATTTTCATCTGAAGCAGGTGGCTGTGTTTCTGTGTTTTCTTCGGATTCCTCTGGGGTAGTGATAATAACATCATTGTCCCCGCCACTGATATTATCCCATCCAGAGCCAGTAGAACCAGAGACAGGATCATCAATGATCGTTGCCGTACTTGGAAAACCAGAATCCAGCGAGTCGGTAGCGAAAGCGGTAATTGGAACAGAACTAATCGTCATCAGAACTGCCAACAACGCCGCAAGGGACCTACCCGCCTTTTTTGACTTTTTTCGCATCTGTTTCTCTCCTCTCATTTAATTTTGAAATAAAAAAGAGCCCCTGCCGAAGCAGAGGCTTTTTTCTGATTTATATAATTTTCAATGGGGGGTGCGCGACAACGCTGCATCTCATTACCTCCTTTGAATACAAAAAAGGCACCCCCATAGAGGTGCCTTTCCAACAAATGCTGAATTAACCTTCAGCATCCCACAGAACAAATTCCTGTGTCCAATAGATTGTACCATTTTTTTCGTAACATCCCACTCCAAAACGGCTTCCATAACTGGAGTAATCACTTAGCAGAGTCGCCTTGTGTCCAGGAGAGTTCATCCAATCATTCACTACTTCTTTTGCGCTTTTTTGTCCATAGGCTATATTTTCTATAAATTCGAGCCCATTCATGGATTTATTCTGATTATTAGGGCGGGTATGAGAATAGCTTACAGCAAGCTCTTCTGCTCTAATTTGAGCATATTCCATCGCAGTGCTATCTTCTACCAAAGCCTCTAATCCAGCCTTTTCTCTCTCAATGTTAGTGAGCCTAATTACTTCATCCCGAAATTCATCAATGTCAAATTCATTGGAAGAAGGAACAGAAGAAGCTGTAGAAGAAGAACCAGCAGATTCATGCTCGTTACTTCCATCCAGGCCACGATACACATTGTACTGCTTAGTAAACCATGCCAGCTGTTCATCTGCTTCCATATCCATCAGTTGATTATCCCAAATGATCTGATTCAGCTGGTTTTCGGGAATTGTCCCCAATTCCTTCTGGCTGGACGAATAGAACATGTAGACCATCTGGCCGTTGTAGGTGGTGCCGACTGTCGAAGCGGCGGGGGTTGTGCTGTCGAACACATTCACAGTGTACTTTGCCAGCGGCCCCTTTCCGGTGCTGGATACCTTTGTTGCCGGGGGCAAACTGGAAGCAACAGGAGGAGTGTTTTCTACCGGAGCCTGGTTATTGGCAGGTGTCGGATTGGTATTGTTTACTGTAGGAGCAGGCTTATCGTTTGCTGGTGCATTTTCCTGGGAGGTGGCCCCGTCACCGGTGGCTGCGCTCTCATTGGCAGAAGCAGCGCTGCTGGTATTAACATCTTCTTCCGCATCATCTTCGGAAGGCTGCTCCTCTTCTGCCTTCTCCCTCTCAGCCTTCAGTTCATCCAACTCCTTCTGAAGCTGATCCCTCTCAGCCTGAAGGGAATCGTATTCTTCCTGGGTGATGGAGGAAGACAGGTCATTTTCAACGGGTTCGGCAGGGGTACATCCGGTTGCCGACAGCATCATTGCAAGGGACAGGAGGGCGATCATCATTTTCTTATTCATACGAAACTTCCTTTCAAAACTATCAGATACTCAATCGGTCATGTAGGCTTTATTCTCGACCGCTTACATAACAACTATAGTGAGAGTTTTTGAAAAAAGCAACTCAAATTGTTTTTTGCTCCGCACTCCACTGTTCCAGTAAGGACATAATGACATCCTCTATCTGCTGTTGTGTGTAGGCAGGAGGGAAGTATTTTCTGATCTGTTCCCCTTTGAAGGTGACTTTTTCGGTCACAGGCTTGGCTTCCGACAAAACTGCGTGAATGACAGCCCTTGATAATGTTCCCGCTTTGCTATATGGCTTCAATTTTGCAAGGTTTCCCGGAGCCGGAATAATTTTCAACTCTGCTATAACTGCCAATAGGTCCCTTTGCTCCTGCTCTGTCAAAGATGATAGATAGTCGGCGGCAGCTTTGACGGAGATTTTTTCGGCATCCACTAAATCAAGTAATTCAGGAACTAATTTCGTCAGCGATATGTACCTGGCAACAGCTGCTCCCGATGCCTCTCCAGCATCTTTCGCTATCTGTTCTCTTGTTCCCAACTTCTGCTCCATTGGAGCAGAAGTTAAATCGTTGCGTTTCCCTTGATGTTTAAGAGCCTCTAACTTCAGCTTATATGCCCATGCTTTTTCACTAGGCAAAATATTTTCCCGCTGGATATTGGAGTCTACCATGATGATGGTCGCTTCGTCATCATCCATTTTTCGGATAATGACCGGCATGGTGGTCTTTCCCGCAAGCTCGCTGCCCCGTTTACGGCGGTGGCCGGCAATGATCTCATATCCACCCTCTGAGCGGGGACGAACAATGCCAGGTATTAGAACACCATATTTTGCAATACTCTCAGCAGTCTCCAACATTTTTGCATCGTCGCGGACTTGAAAGGGGTGATTGCTGAAAGGGAATAGTTCATCCAGCGGGATTTCCTGTACTTCCTCCAATTTAGCAGACTGCTCGGTTTCAAACAAATCGTCAAAGCTCTGCATTTGAATTTTTCTTGCACTACTTCTCATGGTCCAAGACCTCCTGGGTGAATGCGGTGTAGGCAGCCGAAACCTTACCAGAGGGATCATGGTGGTAGATACTCCGGCCTTCAGCGCTGGTTTCTGCGGCTCTGATAGATGTCGGAATTATCGTTTCAAAGATTTTGATATTATCACCATAGGTGGAATGAAGCAGTTCTAAAATTTCGCGTGAATAATTTGTACGCATGTCCGCCATCGTAATCAGGATACCGGAAATTTTAAGATTCGGATTGATTTGGCGTTTGACTTTTGAGATTGTGCGCATCAGCTGCTCCAGTCCTTTTATTGACAGGTAATGTGCCTGCATCGGAATCAGGATACTATCTGCGGCCGCCATAGCGTTGATAGTAAGCATTCCCAGGGAAGGGCAGCAGTCCAGCAGAATATAGTCATACTGATCTTCAACTGCTCTTAGATATTCCCGCAATACGGTTTCTCGGCTCATGGTATTCACCAAAGTGACCTCCATCCCCGACAATTCGATATTGGCCGGAAGCAGATCAACACCTTCCTCATGGCGCAGAATCCCTTCTTTGGGCGTTATAGGTTCGTCGTTGATAATATGACCCATAATCGTCGCAAGCGTCACATCTATTTGGTCTGGCAGTTGGTAGCCTAGGCTGGAAGTTAGGGAGCCTTGAGCGTCTACATCTACCATCAGCACACGATTGCCTGCCCTGGCAAGTCCAATCCCAAGGTTAATAGTAGTGGTTGTTTTACCGACACCCCCTTTTTGATTGCATATTGCAATTATTTTTGCATTTGTGATTTGCTCACCTTTTTCCATGTTGCAACCTCCTCAAGAAATACTTAGCGATTCTTTCCTTGTTGAAAGGCCCATCAGGTAGTCTATTGAACAACTGTAATGATTCGCCAGCACAACTAATGATTTCGTATCGGGCATAATTCGTCCGTTTCTCCATCCATAGACGGTGCTTACTGACTTTTCTACCAGAGGCACAATATCTTCAATATTTTCATCCTGTTCGAGCATCAACCGAGCAAAGCGAACAGCAAAGCTATCCGTTGGCAGGTCCTCCAAAATCGTTTCTTCCTCCAAAGGGAGATCCATACCAAGCAGATAATCGCAAGAAATTTTTAACATTCTGGCAAGCCGCTCAATTTCATGGCAATTCGGAACTGTTATCCCATCCTCCAGTTTTTTATATTTTTTTGGGGAAACATTAGCGAGCAGACAGAGCTGGTTTTGGGTATACCCAGATTTTTCACGCTGCTCAATCAATCTTTCTTTTCTAAACATCAAAATTCACTCTTCTCCATTTTTTAATTCATGTTAGCCCATAGATTCATAATAATTTTCTTAGTGTAAGCGGGTAAGCTACGAATCTCAGAGCGCCTATCTGCAATTTTGAAAACCATCTCACACAGTTCATCCATATCTGGCGAAGCGCTCCTGATTGCAGTTAAAAGGTCAGCACGATTGTATGAAACTCCATTGTATTTTACAAAAACCGATTTACCATTCAACAGCAATTCAATCTGATGTGCCAGCTCATTGATGATCTCTCTACAAATTGCAAGGTATGCAGCTTCCTCCTCCGGAGATTTAAAATGCCCAAACATACCCTTGAAGGAAACCCATGCTTCGCTTTCTCTCGCCAGGAAGTCATAATCAATCAACTGTCGGCTTTCCTGTTTTGAAGTGAGGAGATTTCCATGACCATCCTCCGCACTTGTGCGGCTGTTGGTTATTTCTCTATCATCTATATCTTCGATAGAAGATATAGATTGTTTATTATGTAGATTGTTATTGTTAATAGCATGTCGCAATTTACCGTGTACGGTTTTTTGCGACATCGTACCGTGTCCTGATTTTTGCGACATCGCTCTTTTACCGTGTCCTAATTCTTGCGACATCGCTGTTGAAAAGTCTGTGGAACCAGGATTTTCAACCGTGTCCTGATTTTTGCGACATGGCTCCTTTTTTCGGCTTGATGATGCGCTTTTCCGAATTTCATCTGGATCAATTCGAGGGTCGATTCCCAATACTTCATTTAAAATATAAGTTGATGTTGCAAATTGCCCTTTTCGGTCCGTATTCTGGATGGGCGTAATGTACCCCAATTCTACTAAGGCAGTATAACTGGGATAATATTTAGCTTTGCTGATATCCAACTCGTATAGCAGTGTAGAGCGCTTTGGATAGGCACTGTTTCCAGAGCCTGCATAGGAACAAAGATATGCATAGATCGCTTTAGCTGTCACAGTGAGACGGTCATCCAACATTGCAAATTTGGGGATGGTTCCATATCCTTGTGATTTGATTTCCACAGTTTTTCCATCTTTCCTTTTTACCGTTGTCAAAATTTCATAGACATTTCCGGTAGCTGTACGGTGACGGACAATATATTTAGCTTCGATCAGGCAGTTAAGATATTTCGTAAAGGTGTTTTTGGCGAGATGTAGGTCGCGCATAATCTTTTCTCTGCTTGGGAAAATTGTTGAGCCAGCTCCTGCATAAGAACAGAAATATGCATAGATCGCTTTAGCTGTAAGGGGAATAGTTGGATCTCTCATAACGATTTTATAAATTTTGCCATAGCCTTTTTCGTCTATACCAACGATTTTTAATCCGTCCATATTGCTCCTCCTTCCTTTTGAATATTTTTGCTAAACAAAAAAGCCCGGCAAAATCAAATTGTTCCTGCCAAGCTATCACTTACAATTTTTATGAACTTTTTCAGGGAAACGAGGGGGTTGAACCCTCTGCGCTGCTCAGAAGCAGCGTTGGATACCGTCCGTAATTTCCCATAAAAGCCGGGCCTTATACAGCCCGGCGTGGTCACGCTAAATGACTTCAACTGCCTGAACACACAGGCGCTTAGAAAGGTCATGGTTAACACAGGTAATCAGAGTAATGCGGTTATCCTCAGTTCGCTCTAAATAACTCCAGTCGGTTTCATCTATTTCCACAAGTTCTGTTACCTCATAGGTTCTCGTACCAAGAGCAGTTGTCAAAGTAATCTTATCACCGACAGTTAGAGTATGGATTTTCCCAAAGTAGGTATTAACTCCCTGATTATGCCCTGCCAGCCCAATATTTCCATCCCAGCAGCTTGTTTCCTTGAAATGAGCAACCCCATTGACCATTGCTTCCATCTCATCATCCGTTTCATATACAGATACGGTCAGCCCAATCTTTGGGATTGCAAGCTGACCAAGACTGCCATCCTTCATTTGTACTGCTTCAGGCAGTGTAAAATCATCTGCACAGAAATCAAAATCTTCATCTTCACGCATCTGTTCAGGGGTAAGTTCGCTGCGCACAGCAGATGATGCCGGGTTTTCTGTATTGCTCGAAGGTTTAGCTTTTCCACTCCCAACAACAACTTCACCGTCTTCGGCGGTTATAAACTCTGCTGAATCAAAATCCACTTCATTCTGAAGCTCTTCCTGAGTGATTGAAGGGGTTAGTGCAACAGAGGAATTTTTTTCGGAATTATTCTCATTTGCACTCGACGAACAAGCGGTCAACCCCAATGCCAGCATTATAATGATTGCGGTATGCATAGGCTTTTTCACATCGTATTCTCCTTTCAGAAAGAGAAAAAGGAAGAGAAAAAAGAGAGGGGAAGATCAGGAAGTGGGGATGGCCTAACAGCGAAAGCGCGCTGCGGTTTGCAACGGACGAACCAGGCTATTCTCGTTGGGACTGCGTGGGCCGCATCGAAAACCATTCCCGTCCTCCTTCTTTCTCGTTTCCTCCCTCTCCTTTTCCCTTCTCATTCCTTTCCTTGATGGCTTTTTCTTGACTTTTAGGGAATTTCTACCGGTGGCGGCGGATTTTCATTTCCATTTCTCCGATTCCAGGTTAGGATTGCAGGAATTGTAATAATCCCACGCATTACCATTACTGCTCCTGCGCCCGCTAAAGTAAGAAGTCCCAGTATAATTGCAATCCCTGTCCACGGCACGGTACTCTCACCCTTATAGATGATAGAGCAAATGGTATCACCCTCGGTTACACGGGTCACTGTGCCTGTGTAGTAGGCTGTGTTGTTGTATCCATTGATCTTTGTGCCATATCCAGTGCCGGTATAAGTAGCATAGGCTGTATACATTCCAGGAATAATATCATCTGCACGCTGGACTCCGTTTTGAAGTTTCCAATCGGCATTGGCCAGTGTCAGCCCACCCATCTTTTTATCCAGGTAAGCATAATCGTTATTATCGAGATTATGCACCTCCACAGTTCGTGTAATGGGATACGAATAAGTTTTCTTTTCGGCGGCTGTAGATACAATGCTATCGTAGTCCAATAGCAACTGGCCTGAAAATCCACCTTCGTTATACTCCATTATAGGCTCTAAGGCTGCTTGAATTGTAGCGGGATCATCGTCCTCAGTTGTGAAAACAATGGGTTCTGCAATGGTTTTTTGAGTGATGACTTCTTCTGCCTTATCCATCAAAATATCTTGTTTCGAGTACCGATAGTTGTTCTCTTCAAAATCGGCCTCTACAAGAGTAGCTGGATCTACGCCGGCCGGCACTCGAAAAGATTTGATGATAACCGGGGAATCATTGTGTTTCTCATATTTGATCTCAAAAGGATAGAGTCCAACCTTTGAAACAGTAGTTCCGTCATCCTCCGGTTCTTCATCTCTTTCTGGTTCTGCCTCAACAGGCTCCGAAGAATTAAACCCAATCACACCATCCGAGACAGACACAGACAGGCTTTCATTACCATCTGCTTCATCCTCAAGGATTGTGATAGGGGTGGGGCTGTTAGAAGCAGTTTCCTGGCCTTGATAGGCACTTGCTTGTATGGAAATCGAGGATATAACCAAAATTCCACACAAGAGATAGAGTGTGCGCTTCTTCAAAATTTTTACCTCCCTTACTTAAAGTTTAGATGAAAAGGGCTAAATTCCCTTCCAGGCAATCTGCATATTGATCACATCCTTTCTATAAATACAACATAGGTTTTTGCTTATATATGGTAAACAAAAAAAGGCAGGGCCTAAAGCCCTGCCTTTTGAATACCCCGTTTCAGGTGGAAAATCTGCGGAACGATGCGCTTAAAAAGCACCACATTTTTTAAAAGTGACAAATAATTCGTTATGAAATAACCCTCAAAAATTATGGGAAATGCATCAACTAAAGTGCGCTAAATGCTCTATTTGATGTAAAAAACGACCAATTTTTGTAACTCATAACCCGAAGGTCAGAGGTTCAAATCCTCTCCCCGCAACCAAAAACCCGCATGGCAAACCGCTTTGCGGGTTTTCTCTTGCCATTTTACCGTCACAATTTTGTTGCAGTGGGGATTTTTTCGCTCGTTAGGAAGAAGCGCAACAAAAGTGAATCATTTCAAAGTGGTTTTCACCGGAATTTGGACTGTTGCAGTTTTGTTGCAGTCCAAATTTTTTGTGGAAAAAGTTTTGCTACCAGAGAATGTCCTGGCTCTGTTCCTCCACCCCCGGCAGAAAATCGCTCATCCGGTCGATGGCCTTTCTCTTTTCATCGTCCAGCACATGGGAGTACTGCTCGGTGGTGACAATGGAGGCATGACCCATGAGGTTCTGGATGATGCGGATGGGGACATTCTGTTCCATCAGCCTGGTGGCAAAGGTGTGCCCTTACGGTATAATAAGGACAAATCGGAAACCCCCTTATTACCAAGGTTGCTCAAGTGTTAAAAAGCGCGCATAAGACACTAAATACAGAACAAAACAACGTGTACATCGCTATATATTGTTGTTTTCTGAAAACAGAGAAATTCATGAGCAATCTATCTCAAAGAGGAATTTCGGATTTGCCACCATTCTTTTTCCAATAAAATACGCCCTTTGGTGGGGGCAGGCAGGGAGGTGATAACGAACCATTTCACATAAAGGACAAACGGGCAACAACCCGGTAATACCGATTTTCATTCATATCAGCCGCGCAGTAACTGACGGATGTTCAGCTACTGCGCGGCTTTTTTGTTATATATGGCTTTGCCCCGACGACACAGATCGCCGGGGCTTTTTTCATTTAGACAGGAGGCTTTGAAAATGCCGGAAACTTTGAATCTGAATTACTACTACGGGAATGAAGCCGAACAGTACAGCTTCTACCGCATCCCGAAAATCCATTTGACCGACCGCCGCTACAAGGGCGTATCGCTGGAAGCAAAGGTGCTGTACGGCCTGCTGCTTGACCGCATGGGGCTGTCTGCCCGCAATGGCTGGCTGGACGACAACGGGCGCGTGTTCCTCTACTTCACGCAGGAAGAAGCCATAACCATGCTGGGCTGCGGCAAGGACAAAGTGACGAAGCTGTTCCGCGAATTGGAGGGCATCGGCCTTGTGGAACGGAAAAAGCAGGGCCAGGGACACCCCGCCCGGATTTACGTTAAGAACTTCATTCTGGAGCCGGAACCCTCCGCGCCGGTGCAGACTGCGGAAAACCAGCAGTCAAGACCGCTTGGCAGTGCCGCAGTCAAGACTGCTGAAAAACCGCAGTCTGCACCCCAGAAAACCAGCGGTCAAGAGTGCGGAATTTCCGCCCCTAATAATACTGATATAAATAAAACTGAAAAAAGCGATACTGATCTATCCATCGCACCCCCTACCCCCTCAGCACGTTCTTTCCCTGCTGGTAAACGCGCTCCGCGCAGGATGGGATTGGATGAGATGGAAAGCTACCGCGAACTGATTTTAGAAAATATTGACTATGACATTCTTCTGGAACGGAACCCCTACGACAAGGACTTGCTGGACGGCTACGTGGAGTTAATGCTTGAAATCTGCTGCTCCACACGGGAATCTGTCCGTATCTGCGGGCAGGAAGTACCCACCGAGGTTGTCAAGGGCCGGTTCCTGAAGCTGAACAGTGAACATATCGGCTATGTCATGGACAGCCTGAGAAGCAACACCGCCAAAATTGGCAACATCAAAGCGTACACGCTGGCAGCGCTCTACAACGCCCCCGTCACAATGGGGCAATATTACACTTCGCTTGTCAGCCACGATATGGCGCACGGGCTGCTGGACGGTTAAGCTGTCCGGCGCTTTGCAATAAATCAATCAAACCAAAGGAGGACTTTTGCATGGAATATGAAATCAACATTCTGGTGGTGGAACCGGGCAGACCGCCCAGACCGGCGCGGGTGGACTACTCGCTGGAAACCTTTTCACAGCTTGTCGGCGGCGAGCTGGCAATGGGCTGTTTCCTGCCCCATCAGGTCATGCTGCTCTACAACGAAGACGCTAACCGTCAGGGACTGCCGCCCAACCGCTGCAATCCCTTTGTGAACGAGTGCATCAGCGGTACATTCCTGCTGTGCGGGCTTTCAGACGGGGAGGGCTTCTGCTCCCTTTCCCCTGCCCAGCAAGCCGAGTTTCAGAGCCTTTTTGCCAGCCCCAGCGAGTTTATGATGCTGGGGACAGACCATATCTGCACCTCATCTACCGAGTTTTCAGAAGCTGCCGGCAGGCTTTGGGGCGGCATGGCAAGCGGCGAGTCCGTGGTGCTGACCAAGTGGGGCGGAAAGGAGGCCGGCGCATGAAATACCTGCTCCGCCGCCTGCTGGTTCCGCCTTAGCGCACACCAGTTTAGTCCCAGCCTGCAAAGAGAGGAGGTTTTACCATGCAGGATGAAGTACGCGAAAAATCGGTGGCTCTTACCATCAAGGTCGGCAAAATAGGCGGCAGGCTGACCGCCGGCCTGCTGAAATGGGCCATACGGAAGTATCTGGCGCAGACCCAGAACCCCCAAATCCACCACGGCAAGCAGACCGTAAAGCAGCTTGTAAGCCAGGGCGCAGGTGTGCAGAACATCGAGATTACGGACAAGAATATCAAGTCCTTTGAGCGCGTGGCGAGGAAATACGGGGTGGACTTTGCGCTGAAAAAAGACCCGTCGCAGGGAAAATACCTTGTCTTTTTCAAGGCACGGGACGCGGACGCGCTGAACGCCGCTTTTGCCGAGTATGCCGGGAAAAGCCTGAACCGCTCCGCGCAGAAAAAGCCGTCGCTGTTAGGCCAGCTTTCCCACTTCAAGGAGATTGCAAAGAACCTGACGCGGGATACCGCCAAAAACCGGGAGAAAGGGGGCGTTGAACTGTGAAACTGGATGTAAAGAAAATCCTGCGCCCCAACCTGCCTTATGTGTTCATTTTCTGGTTTTTCAACCGTGTGGCGGAGGGCTACCGGCTGGCAGAGGGCGCGGATATGGTGACAAAAGCAATGGGCGCGGTATCCGGCCTTGGTACGCTGATTTCCAAAAACCCGCTGCCCAGCTTCTATCCACGCGACCTGCTGTTTGGTGCTGCCGGCGCGGCCATTTTCCGCGCTGTGGTCTATTTCAAGGCAAAAAATGCCAAGAAATACCGCCACGGGGTTGAGTACGGTTCCGCGCGTTGGGGAACCGCCGACGATATACGCCCTTTCATCAATCCAAAATTTGACCAGAACATTCTCCTGACGCAGACAGAGCGTGTCATGGTGGGGCGCAACAAAATCCCCAAGTACAACATCAACAAAAACGTGCTGGTAATCGGCGGTTCCGGCTCCGGCAAGACCCGCTTCCACATCAAGCCCAACCTCATGCAGATGAACGCATCCTATATTTGCACTGACCCAAAAGGCACGGTCGTTCTCAAATGTGGCAAGATGCTCCAGCGCGGCGGGTATGAGATAAAAATACTCAATACGATTGACTTCAAACAGTCGATGAAGTACAACCCATTCCGCTATATCTACTGCGAGAATGATATTTTGAAGCTGGTCAACTGCATCATGGAGAATACCAAGGGCGACGACGATTTTACCCCGTTCCGCAATATCATGAATGAGTTTTACGCTCGTGACACCAGCCGAAAAATCAAGTCCGTTTTCAAGTCTAAGGGCATGGCGGGCAAGCACATGACCGGGCAAGTCCCCTATGGCTATCTATGGGCCGACGATAAGCGGGAACAGTGGGTAATCGACGACGAGGCCGCCGCCGTTGTCCGGCAAATCTTTAGCTTGACAATGGAGGGCTTCGGCCCCTATCAAATCTCCCAACTGCTCAAACGGCAGAAAATCGAAATCCCCGCCGTTCACCTTGCCCGGCACGGCGAGGGCGTGAACAAAACCAAGACTTTCAAAGACCCTTGCGGTTGGGGTTCCTCCACCATCGTCCATATTCTGAAAAAGCGCGAATACTTAGGCCATACGGTGAACTTCAAGACGCGCAAGCACTTTAAGGACAAGAAAAGCCATTATGTGGACGAAAGCGAATGGACGATTTTTGAGAACACCCACGAGGCCATCATCGACCAAGAAACCTTTGACAACGTGCAGCGAATCCGGGCCAACGTCCGACGCTACCCGGACGGCTACGGAGAAATCCACCCCTTAACCGGCCTTATGTATTGCGCCGATTGCGGAGGCAAGATGTACGTTCACCGCTCCTACAACGGCGAAAGAATCCCGCAATACACTTGCGCCGAGTATGGTAAATACCCCATCGGGACGCGCTGCAAGACACAGCACCGAATCAACGCCAGCGTGGTATTAACTTTGATTGCCGATATGTTAAAGGCTATCGCGGACTATTCCAAGAACGACCGGGCCGAGTTTATCAAGACCGTTCAGGAGGCGCAGGCGTCGCAGCAGGCCACCGACATTACCAAGAAAAGGCGGCGGCTTGCGGTGGCGCAGAAACGGGCCGGAGAGCTTGAAAAGCTGATGTGCAAAATCTACGAGGACAACGCTTTAGGCCGTCTGCCAGACGCGAGATACGCCGCCCTTGACGCGCAATACGCCAAGGAGCAGGACGAGCTTTCCAGCGAGATTGACGGGCTGGAAAAGGCAATCAGCGGCTTTGAGCAGAGCAAGAAATCGGCTGAAAAGTTTATCGCGCTTGTGGAGAAATACGAGAACTTCAACACTATGACAACCACCATGTTAAACGAGTTTGTCGAGAAAATCCTTGTGCATGAACGCGTCCGAAAAGGCAGCATAGAAACCACGCAGGAAGTTGAAATCTACTTCAACTTTGTTGGCCGCTATGTGCCGCCCCACTTCGGGGAAGTCAATCTCACCCCGGAGGAACAGGAGGCGCTACGCAAGAAAAAGGAACGCAAGGACAGGCTGCACCAGAATTATCTGCGGCGCAAGGCTAGCGGCAAGCAAAAGGAGTATGAGGACAGAATCAAGACCGAGAAGCGCCGGAAAATGGAGGCCAAGAAAGCGGCCCTCCGTGCCGAGGATATGGCAAAGGGTGTATTCTATATCGCGGGCGGCGTACCGCCGCAGGAGCCGCAGAAAGGCACGTTACCAGCCCGTAATGCCGTGGGCTGATGTGGCAACACGAAGAAACGAGGGCCAAGCCGCTCTCGCTTCTTCTACTTTGCCATGACTTATTTTACACGTTTCATTGTATTGATAACAATAGAGCATATTATTAGCTTTCAGAAATGTAAAATCGGCTTGAAGTGTACAAAACTTCAAGTATAATGATATACAGGTGGTGATAAGATGTTTAAAATAGGTGAGTTTTCAAAGCTAACGCAAGTATCTATTCGTATGCTTCGATATTATGATGAATTGGGGCTGCTAAAAGCAGCAGAAGTTGATAAATGGACGGGACACCGAATGTATTCAGTCACTCAAATACCCCGTCTAAACAGAATACTGTATTTGCGTGACAGCGGTTTTAATGTTTCTGAAATTGCTCTTGCGCTTGAAATGGACGATTGCTTACTCCTTAAAACGCTTGAACAAAAGCAATTAGAAATCGAGCAGACGATACAAAACGAACAGGAAAAAATACGGAAAATTGCGATTGCTAAAAACGAAATACAAGGAAACAACAGAGAACTTCATTACAACATTTCCATTAAAGCGATACCAGAATACCAAGTGCTATCCTTACGCAGAATTGTTCCTACATACTACTCCGAGGGGGATTTATGGAATGAACTTTCTGCTTTTGCTAAAGAACAGAAAATAGAAATATCCAATCATACTTTTTCTGTTTATCACGACACAGAATATAAGGAACAAAATGTGGATATTGAACTGTGCGTTTCTGTAAATAAGCTATGCAAAGAAATTGCCCCGTTTTGCTTTCGTATTATCGAGCCTGTACCCATTATGGCTTGTACAATGGTATATGGTGATTTTTCAAATATCAAGGGAGCGTATATTGCTTTTGCAAAATGGCTACAAAAAAATAGCAATTATCGAATGTCAAGCCCCATGCGGCAAATTGTGCATAGAGGGGCGTGGAATGAAAGAAATCCAGCAAAGTATCTGACCGAAATTCAAATACCTTTGGAATTTCGATAGTAATGTCCTGCAAAAAAGCAGGACATTTTTAATTTCCATCTTGTATCTCACATGATGTGAGGTATTATACTGAACTCACAAAAAAACAGGGAGGTACAATATGAATTGCTATCAATTAAAGCCCATTGGAAAGGTAAAGAATGATGACAACGGGGCATTTATCGAATTAGAGCCGGAATATATTTCCGGACTGCAAGCATTGGACGGATTTAGCCATATCAATGTAATGTGGTGGTTTAGTGATTGTGATAATCAATCAGACAGAAATATATTACAAACCGAACAGCCCTATAAAAATGCGCCGTCCGTAATGGGTGTTTTCGCCACAAGGTCACCCGCCCGTCCGAACCCTATCGCTTTGACAACATCAGAAATTATCAGCATTGATTTAGAAAAGGGAATTATTCGAGTTACTTTTATTGACGCGGATGACAATACTCCCGTACTGGATATTAAGCCTTATACGCCGAGTTTTGACAGAGTAGAAACGCCCGGTGTTCCTGTATGGTGCAGCGAATGGCCGAGAAGCACAGAGGCGTCCGGCTGCTTTAATTGGGAACAAATATTTAATTTCTAAAGGAGATTTATGAAACTACAAGATTATGTTCAGAATAAACCGATACTTGAAACAGACAGGCTTCTAATACGTCCTTTGCAATATGATGATGTTGCCGATTTGAAAGAATGGCTTGGCGACAATTCATTGTATCAATATTGGGGGAAACGTCCCGGAAAAAGCGACTTAAACCCCGAATTGATATTTCAAAAAAAGGAGCGACCTACAAAGAGTTTTCATTGGGGTATTGTCCATAAAAAGGACGACAAGGTAATTGGTGAAATGTGGGTATATCTCATTGGAAATGACCGTATGGCAAAAGTGGCGTTCCGGCTTTCCCCAATCTATCAAGGAAATGGTCTTATGGCAGAAGCCTTAACAGAAGTAGTGATTTTCTGTTTTGAAAAAACAGAATTACAACGTCTATGGTCTGATGTTCACGTTCTAAATATCGCGTCATATAAAACACTTGAAAAAGTAGGTTTTAAGCGGGAGGGGCATATTCGGGACGGAAAAATGGTAAACACATATTGTGATTATTATTTGTATGGTATGACGAAAACGGATTTTATTGACATAACTGATAAAAAGCTACTGCCCAACGGTAAATAAAAAACCGTTGTTCCGGCGGCTGGATAAGTGTGCGCCCGAACAAAATAGAGTAGCCCCAAGCGGCGGTTTTGAAATCGAGTAATTTCAAGGCCGTCGCTTTGTGTTTACGGAGGGCGTGATTGTTGCGCCTTTCTTTCAATCTTAACGGCGGCATGGAGGGCCGCCCATGAACAAATACCCCTTTTGCCCTACCCCTTAATTGGGGGACAAGTCACAACAAAATAGCGGAAACGTCCAGCAGGGCGCAAGTGAAAAACCAATCACTTGCGCCCTGTTTTTATGCGACAAGACCAGAGCTATTCCGTTGTGGTTCGTCTGCGATTGCAGCCGAACGCCGGGGATATTTGCAGAGATTCCGCGCCGTCCTTTTTACCGGCCCGCCAGTTTATAAAAAGTTAGGAAAATCCGGCGCGGGAGGGCCGGAAACTTCCCTTTTCCAGCCGGTCAGGTTCGGGCCAACTTGCCCCGACGTTCGGCCCCGCTGCCGCTCCCGGCCGCCCCCGTTTCGATTCGCGCAAACCCAAATCGAAACGGAGGAAAGGCAGATGGAAGTCACCATCAAAATAAACGGACAAGCCCTGTCCGTGGAGGTTAGTGTCGAGGTTTACGAGTGCCTAGACCGGGCCAAACACAAAAGCGAAAATCTTTCGCATGAGAAGCGCCGCCATTGGGACATACGGGAGTTTGACGAGTACATAGTCGTCGCCGAGGGCCGCACGCCCCATCAGGAAACGCTGGAGGAATATGTCTGCCGGAGGGAAACGCTGGACGAGCTGCTTTCCGTTCTGGAGAGCTGCACCGAGGCACAGCGCCGCCGGTTCCTGCTCTATGCGCTGGACGGATTCACCTATGAACAGATTGCCCGGTTGGACGGTTGCTCAAAATATGCCCTGCGGGATTCCGTGGAGGCGGCCAGAAAAAAGTTTCAAGATTTTTTCAAATACAGACCCCACGAAACGCCGTTTTCGGGCTAACCAAGTGAGGGACATTCGCCCCATCACCGAGAGGGACAGGCTTCACCGCCTGCCCCTCTTGCATTTTAGGAGGTTAGCCCATGACAGTAATCAATCTGAAACGCTACTACTATCCCCTTGTCAAGACGGACGTATTTGTGGAAGTGCCGGACGAGATAGCCGATGCCCTGCTCCATTTGCGCCGCGAGGAAAACAACCGTAAAAGCAAGATGTTCTACCACAAGGCGTATTTCTCCCTTGATTGCGAGGACGGTATCGAGAATGACGCTATCGGTTGGGCGCAGCCGTCCCCGGAGGACTACATGATACAGGCCGAGGACGAGGCGGCGCAAGAGCTATTGTTGGAGCATTTGTGGGAGGCCATCGGCCAGCTTACCCCCACGCAGGCCCGCCGCCTGCATATGCGCTATATGCTGGAAATGAAATACCGGGAGATTGCCGAGGCCGAGGGAATCAGCCCAACGCAGGCCAGCGATTCCGTGCGCCGGGCCGTGAAGAAGCTGCAAAAGTATTTCAAAAAAAGGAAATGGACGAGGGAGGGACTATGAACCCGCTGGAAGAAAAACGAAAGGTTGAAACAGAGCTGCACCAGCTCCAAAACCGCCAAAAGATTCTACTCAACAAGAAAGCCAACGCCGAGCGCAAGGCCCGGACGCACCGCCTCATTGAGCGCGGGGCCATTCTGGAAAGCGTCTTTCCCGCCGTGGCCGCCATGACCGGCGAGGAAGTGGGGGCGTTCCTGCTTGTCCTCTCCCGTCTGCCGGGAGCCGGAGAAGTCGCCGCAAAATCAGCGAAAACCGGGGACGCGGGATAGCTCCCTTGGGACAAGGGCGCACTTATGCACCGTTGCCGGTGTGTGCGCCCTGCCGGGGGCGTTGCGGCCTTTGGCCGCGATGGGGAGCTACTCGCCCCAAACCCCCAGTGAGCCACACGGGACGGAACACCCGCGTTGCGGCTATTCCGTCCCATGCGGCCTGATTATCCCCCACCCGAAAGGAGGCGGGCGACCATAGCCATCTATCACTGTACCATCAAGATTATCAAGCGCAGCGAGGGCCGTTCAGCCGTCGCCGCAGCCGCCTACCGAAGCGGCCAGAAGCTAACCAACGAGTGGGACGGCCAGACCCACGACTATACCCGCAAGGGCGGTGTTATCCATTCGGAAATCCTGCTACCGACCCACGCACCCCCGGCGTTTCATGACCGTTCCACCCTCTGGAACAGCGTGGAGGAAATCGAAAAATCCGGCAAGGCGCAGCTTGCACGGGAAATTGAAATCGCCCTGCCCGCCGAGCTTGACCGGGAGGCCCAGCTTGCCCTTGTTCGGGCCTACGTTCGGGATAACTTTGTCGCCGCTGGAATGTGCGCCGACTTTGCGCTCCACGACAAGGGTGACGGCAACCCACACGCCCACATCATGCTCACCATGCGACCGTTAGAGCAATCCAGCGAATGGGGCGCGAAGTGCCGCAAGGAATACGACCTAGACCCACGGGGCCAGCGAATCCCGGACGGCAAAGGCGGCTGGAAGAACCACCGCGCCGACACCACCGACTGGAACGAAAAGGACAAGGCCGAACAGTGGCGGGCGGCATGGGCCGAGTACGCCAACCGAGCTTTAGAGCAGACGGGCAGGCCGGAACGAATCGACCACCGCAGCTACAAGCGGCAGGGCGTGGAGCAGTTACCCACCGTTCACATGGGAGTAGCCGCTACCCGTATGGAGCGGCGCGGGATTGCCACCGACAAGGGCAGCGTCAACCGGCAGATCGCCGCCGACAACAAACTCTTGAAAGAGATTAAAGCCCGTATAACGCGCCTCTACAACTGGACGAAAGAAAAGGCCGAGGGGCCGCAGGGCAAGGAAAGCGTCATGGCGCAGCTATGGCAGGCCCGGCAGGAAATGAGCCAACCGGCGACCCGGTACGGCAAAGTGAAAGCCCTCAAAGAAAGCGCCGCCCTATTCAATTTCCTACAACAGAACGGCATTATCTCCATGCAACAGCTCTATGAAAAAGTGTCGGCCATGAATGGCGCTTACTATGACTTACGGGGCGACATACGCACCACCGAGCGCCGACTAGCCACCCTTACGGAACGGCTGGAAATGTGGGTGCAGTACGAGCAGCACAAGGGAACCCGCCGCCAGCTTGACGGCATGAAGCCCGGCAAGCGTGAAAAGTTTGCGGAGCGCCACGGCGCGGAGCTTACCCTATACGAGAGCGCCGCCCGTTTCCTAGACGGCCTAAAGGCCACCGGCGAGGCCGTCACGCCCAAACAGTGGCGGGCCGAGGCCGACACTCTCACCGCGAAAAAGGACGTGCTATATCAGGAAATGCGGGCCATGCGCGAGGAAGTCAAGGCCGTGGAACAGCTACGCAAGGCCGCCGAACAGCTTGCTAAAACCGAACAATCCAAGCACAAGGAGGAACTCGACCGATGAAAGAAACGATTTTGAATATCACCATCACCATGACTATTCGGCTATCCCTGCCTCCGACACCGTCCGCGCCCGCAGCGGCGGCCATGCAGCCGGAGGAACAGGAGCGGCCCGCCGATGAACAGGCAGCGTGAAGTAATCCCCATCATGGACTACCGCCAGTATCGACGGGCGCGGCGGCTCGTGCATGAGTGCTGCAACTACGACGGCGGGAACTGCCTTGCACTGGACGACGGCGACGAGTGCGTTTGCGTCCAGGGCATTTCCTACTCCCTGTTGTGCCGTTGGTTTCGGGCCGCCGTCCTGCCGCTGGATAGGGAGCTTGAAACGGCCCTGCTTCACCGACGCGACGGGAAACGCTGTACCATATGCGGGGCGCTTTTCGTCCCCGGCTCCAACCGGGCCAAATATTGCCCTGAGTGCGCCGGACGCATGAAGCGAATAGGAGCCGCCCAGCGCAAGCGGAAACAACGGCTGAAATGTCACGCTTTAGGCATTGAAAAAGGCCCGTAAACAGCGGCTTTCCGGGCGCTTGTCAAAGGGGGCGTGATACATTTTACCTTAGCCCCCGGAAAACGGCTTCTAAAGGCATACAGACCCCATCAGAACCCAAAGGAGGGACACCCCATGTCCGACAATCGGAAATACTACTACCTGAAACTGAAAGAGAGCTATTTTGACGAGGATTCCATCGTCCTGCTGGAAAGTATGCAGGACGGCGTTCTCTACTCCAACATTCTGCTGAAGCTGTATCTGAAATCGCTGAAGCACGGCGGCAGGCTTCAGCTTGACGAGAATATCCCCTATACGGCGCAGATGATAGCCACCATCACCCGCCAGCAAATCGGAACCGTGGAACGCGCCCTGCAAATCTTCTTGAAGCTGGGCCTTGTGGAACTGTTGGACGGCGGCGCGTACTACATGAGCAACATTGAGCTGCTAATCGGCCAATCTTCCACCGAGGGGGAGCGCAAGCGGGCCGCGAGGCAGAAAAACCGGGCGCTTTTACCGTCGCGGACAAATGGCGGACATTTGTCCGACGTTCGTCCACCAGAGATAGAGATAGAGTTAGAGATAGAGAAAGAGATAGAGAGAGAGTTAAAAAAGGGACAGCCCGCCCGCACCTATGGCAGATACCAGAATGTGCTTTTGACAGAGGCCGAGCTTGCCGACCTACAAGCGGAGTTTCCCACCGTCTGGGAGAAGTACGTCGAAAAGCTGTCCGCTTACATGGAATCCACCGGCAGGAAGTACAAGAGCCATGCCGCCACAATCCGGCGCTGGGCCAGCGAGGACAGCCAAAAGGCCGCCAGCGGAACCAAGGGCGGCGGCCTGCCCGACTACACCTACAAGGAGGGCGAGAGCTTATGAGGGACGAGCTGGAAAGAATGATGGACGGTATCGCGGCGGCAGCAACGCCAGCGCCGGAGGACTACACCGACCCGGCAACCGGCCTGTTATTTTGCGGCAAGTGCCACACGGCCAAACAATGCCGCGTGACGCTTTTCGAGAGGGAACGGCTTATGCCCTGCCTCTGCCAATGCGAACAGGAGCGCCGGGAGGCAGCGGAGACCGCCCGCCGGGAGCAGGAACGCCTTGACCGAATCAGCAGGCTGAAAGCAACGGCCCTACAAGACCGGGCGCTATTGGCCTATACCTTCGCCGGGGACGACGGCCAGAATCCGGCTATGAAGTACGCCCGGCGCTATGTGGAACATTGGGCCGCCATGAAAGAACGCGGACAGGGGCTTTTGCTTTGGGGAGGCGTTGGCACTGGAAAGACCTTTGCCGCCGCCTGTATCGCCCACGTACTCACCGAGCATGCCGTCCCCGTGCTTATGACAAACTTCTCAAAGATACTCAACAGCCTATCAGGAATGTTCAGCGAGGACAGAAACAAGTATCTTGCCAGCTTTCACCATTTCAGCCTGTTAATCATCGACGATTTAGGGATAGAGCGCAATTCAGAATACGCGCTGGAACAGGTTTACAACGTCGTTGACAGCCGATATTTAAGCCGCCTGCCGTTCATCATCACGACAAATCTACCGCTTGCCGAGCTGCAAGCCCCCAAGGATTTAGCACACGCCCGAATCTATGACCGCGTTCTGGAACGCTGCACCCCGATATGCTTCAACGGGCCGAATTACCGCAAGGGCAACGCCGCCGCCAATAAGGACGAGGCCACCCGGCTTCTCAACGACTAACCACCACCCACGGCCCGCCCCTACCGGCGAAGCCGTCACCGAAAGGAGCGCCTATGAACAACGAACAGACCAGCACCACCGCCGCCAACACCACGCCCATCACGCAGGAGGACGCGCCCACCCTTGTCAAGAAAATCGGCAAAACCACCTACAAGGTGCGTGTTCATTTCAGCACCACCAGCACCGAAACCATGAGCGACAAAATCAAGCGTATATTGCGCAATGAGATTCAACAGATGTGAGCCGCAGACGGACGCAGGGACGGGCCGGGGAACAGCACCCCGGCCCATCTTGTCGAATCCGTAAATATTTTGTGAACTTGATTAAAAAGACCTTGACATTTCGTTTCGGGCAAGACAGCTAAGAGCATACTTATTAGCTGCGGCACAAGAATGGCTCCTTTTGACATCCGGGAGGTGCGGGAACTGATGGAGGGCGACGAACTGGAACTTGAAAAGATTGGCGACCGCAAGACGGCGCTGTTCTGTATCGTGTCCGATACGGATATGACATTCAATTTCATTTCTGCAATGGTTTATACGCAGATGGTCAACGTCTTGTGCGATAAGGCGCTGGAAAACGGCGGCGTACTGAAAACCCATGTTACCTGCCTGCTGGACGAGTTTGCCAACCAGAAAATCCCCAACTTCCAGCACCTTATCAGTGTTATCCGAAGCCGCGAGATTTCGGCGCATATCGTGGTGCAGACGCAGAGCCAGTTAAAAGCAGTCTACAAAGACCATGCGGAAACCATCATCGGCAACTGCTCCTGCGTCCTGTTTCTGGGCGGTAAGGAGCGCAGCACCCTGAAAGAGATTTCGGAAACGCTGGGAAAGGAAACCATCGACCTTTTCAATACCTCCGACACGCGGGGAAGCCAGCGCAGCATGGGGGTAAATTACCAGAAACTCGGAAAAGAACTTATATCAACCGATGAATTAGCGGTGATGGACGGCGGCAAGTGCATCTTGCAGGTGCAGGGCGTAAGACCGTTCTTCAGCGACAAATTTGACAGTACCAAGCATCCACAATATAAATACCTGCTGGATTCCAGCAAGAAGAACGCTTTTGATATTGCAAAATATCTTAGCCGGAGATTGACCGTCCGACCGGACGACGTTTTTGAAAGCTGTGAACTCGAAGCGCCGCCCGCGTCTGATGCGCCCGCCGATTGACTGATTTAACCGGCGGGCTTTTTTGTCCCTATCAACCCATCACAACAAATTTAAGGAGGAAAATGTATGGAATTTTTTGCAAGCACTATTGAAACTTTGAAGGTACTGGTTATTGCGCTGGTCTCGGCGTGTGGGGAATCGTCAATCTTTTGGAGGGGTACGGTTCCGACAACCCTGGCGTGAATGCTCATGTACGGTAAAGAAGCAAGCAACCGAAAACAAGAGATAGACCGCCAGCACCACACTATTCCGAACCAAAGAAGCCAAAGACCAAAAGATAAGCATTGTGGAAATGTGCATAACAGGCTATGGAATAATGGATAACTCTATAAGACAGCCTGTTATACACATTACCACCAATGCCGACTGCTACGAAATCCCTCTCTTCATTTTTTAACATGACATTTAATTGACAGGTTTATGTATTATAATATACGGGAGGTGATGAAAATGCAGGAAAGCAGATTATTTAGAATTGTGTACTATCTTTTACAGAACGGAAAGGCAACCGCCCCCGAACTTGCTCAAAAATTTGAAGTATCAATCAGAACCATTTACAGAGATATTGACTCCATAAGCAGTGCGGGAATCCCTATTTATGCAACACAGGGAAAAGGGGGAGGTATTTCTATCCGAAACGATTATACGCTGGATAAATCTTTGTTTTCTGAACAAGAACAGGAACAAATGCTAACAGCACTGCAAGGAATGGTTGCGACCACAGAAGAAAACTCTAATGAATTGCTCACAAAGTTAAGCGGTTTATTTCAGATAAAATCTACAAATTGGATTGAAGTTGATTTTTCAGACTGGGCGCATCGTACCCCACAGCAAGATACATTTAATATCATCAAAGAATCCATTTTCCAAAAGAGAGTTATTTCCTTTTGCTATTTTAGTGGAAAAGGAAATAAGGAGAAAAGAAATGTAAGACCTATTCGGTTAGTATTCAAGAGCAAAAGCTGGTATTTATATTCTTTTTGCCTATTAAGAAATGATTACCGCTTTTTCAAGTTGACGAGAATAAAAGAGCTTGAAATGCTGTCTGAAACTTTTACGCAAGACTTTACACCGGCTAAAATCGAAAAACAAATACAAGTTGAAAATACGGTTGCTGTCAAGTTGAAATTTGACAGGCAAGCAGCCTTTCGTGTTTATGATGAATTTACAGATAACATAACAGAAGATTCACAGGGAAATTTATATGTCCAAATAGATTTACCCGACAATGAGGTTCTGTATTCTTATGTGATGTCTTTTTCGGATAGCGTTGAGATAATAGAACCACAGTCTATACGGGAGCAGATGAAAAAAAGATTACAGAAAATGCAGGAAAAATATAGAACATGACATTAGGTGTCGGGTTATGTTTGATACACTGTTTCCATAAGGAGGTGCTGATATGAAATTTGAATGGAGAAAGCACGAAAAAGCTCTGTATGGAGCAAAAAGTATACCTGCTTTGGTAGATATACCCACACAAAATTTTATTATGATTAAGGGAAGCGGAAATCCTAACGACACGGATTTTTCAGATAAGGTAGGTGCTCTCTTTTCATTAGCGTATGCTATTAAAATGGGTTATAAATCTACTGCAACTAAAAATATTTTATCAAATGAAATCCACGACTTTACAGTTTATCCTTTAGAGGGTATCTGGAAACAGAAAAACGTTGATACGGAATCTGCTGCGGGTAAACTCATAAAAGAAAATTTGGAATACACCATTATGATACGTCAGCCGGACTTTATCACAGCGGAAATGGTATGTGCTGCATTGGAAAGGGTTAAAATTAAAAAGCCAAACCGACTGTATGAAGAAATTGTTTTTGATACGATACATGACGGAAAATGTGTTGAAATTCTGCATATTGGCTCATATGACAATGAACCATTCTCTTTTGAGCAAATGGATAGATTTGCAAAAGAAAATGGCTTGCAACGGATAACAGATTATCACAGAGAAATCTATTTGACTAATAGAACAAAAGAGGATAAGCTCAAAACAATTTTGAGGTATAAGGTAAATTAGTAAACAGTAAATCCGTTGAGCCAATAAGACTATAAGGCCATACTTGACAGTAGTTTTGGGGTTTGCAATCAAGGGGCGGCGACTTAAAATGTTGTTGCCCCTCTGAATTAAAATTGCAACTCTCAACCATGTACTGCCCTATGTGAGAGAAAGGGGGAATCATTTATGCCTTACACAGAAGCATACAAGGAGCATATCGAATACACATTTAACGCTTTTTGCAGAGTTGTCATTCGTTACGCTGCTATCAACGCATGGCGTGACAGGGATAAGCGGCGGCAAAGGGAAATATCTTTTGAATACCTCACCGAAGAAAAATTTTATCCATCTGTACATCAGACACCTATTTCATAGACCCTTACAAGCAATACCCGATTACGATATGCGGTCAGAGGGTTATCCTTACGAACGGGGAGCAGGAAATCGGGGAATTATACGGACGCTGCCGGAGTACAGCATGACATCACATACACAGTGCCTTGCAAATGCTGCATGAGGAAATGGAGGTGCTTTTCCGTGAGGAATCCTAAACTTGTGCCGTATGAAACCATTATCCAAGCAACCAGCGGAGAGCCGGAAGCCGTGGACGAGGTTTTACGGCATTATGGCAAACGAATCCGGTTTGCTTCCCTTGAAAACGGACAGGTCAACAGGGACACCGAGGACAACATCAAACGGCGGCTTATCGCTGCCCTGTTACAGTTCCGCTTTGATGAACAGCCATACAAAAAAACTGAATAACCGCCGCCCATCACAGCGGCACACCAAGACAGGAAATCAAGAAAAAGATTTCCTGTTTTTTTGCGCTCATTTTTGGCATTTTCAAAAATTGCCAGTATTGCGCCGCGCAAAGGGGGATTAGAAAAAATCTTCTCTCCCGTTTGGCAAATCCGCAAGCTGTCCGTGAAGGGCGGGCAAAGAGAAAATTTGTCTTGTTTGTTTGGCAGTTTTCAATTTTCGGTGGTGTGGGAAATGAAAGGAAAATGAAGAAATTTCCCCAAATCTCCGTCATTTTTGCTTTGCGTGGTGTTGTAGGTATTAGGGGGAGAAATGTTTCCGCAGCTTTGGCAGAATCTCCGCCCCTTCCGTCGAGGGTATCAGAAAATTCCATGAGAAATTTTCGCCGGAACGCAACAAACCAGCCCAGGAAAGCTGGATAGTAAGTGAAGATACCACACAGCGCAGTTTCTTAGAGCAAGATTCTACCACAGTACCAAATTTCGCTAATCGCTCATTTTGTCCTGCGGGAATCTTGTTGGGGTTGCCACCCCAAGCCCGCCTTTTGCGGCCCCAGCCGCTTGAAAAAATCCACCCACGAAAGGAGGTTCACAGCCATGAAGAAATATAACACGCCCCACCGCCGCCGGGTAATCAAGACACGCTTGAGCGAGGAAGAATATGCAGAGTTTTCCGAGCGTGTCACCCTCTGCAAAATGAGCCAAGCCGAGTTTATCCGGCAAGCCCTTATCAAGTCAAGCATACGTCCGGTTATCACCGTTTCCCCGGTCAATGATGAATTGCTGTTTGTCGTTGGGAAACTCACAGCCGAGTATGGGAAAATCGGCGGCAACTTGAACCAGATTGCCCGCTGCCTGAATGAGTACGGCGCACCTTATAACGCCCTCTCCCAAGAAGTGCGAGCCGCCACCGCCGAGCTTGCCGCCTTGAAGTTTGAAGTCTTGCAGAAAGTAGGTGAAGCCGTTGGCAACATTCAAACATATCAGCTCTAAAAATGCCGACTATGGAGCTGCCGAGCATTACCTAACTTTTGAGCATGACGAGTTTACCATGAAGCCCACTCTTGATAAAAATGGGCGGCTTCTCCCCCGTGATGATTACCGCATATCTTCCCTTAATTGTGGTGATGAGGATTTCGCCATAGCGTGTATGCGTTCCAATCTGAAATACGGCAAGAACCAGAAGCGGGAGGACGTAAAGAGCCACCATTACATTATCAGTTTTGACCCCCGTGACGCACCCGACAACGGCTTGACGGTTGACCGGGCGCAAGCGTTGGGCGAGCAGTTCTGTAAAGAGCATTTCCCCGGACACCAAGCCCTTGTATGCACCCACCCGGACGGGCATAACCACAGCGGCAACATTCATGTGCATATCATAATCAATTCTTTGCGGATTGCGGAAGTACCCTTGCTGCCCTACATGGAAAGACCAGCGGACACAAGGGAGGGCTGCAAGCACCGCTGTACGGACGCAGCTATGGAGTATTTCAAAGCGGAAGTCATGGAGATGTGCCACCGGGAAAACCTCTATCAGATTGATTTGTTGAACGGGAGCAAGAACCATGCCTTTGTCTGCGAGCATACAGAGGTGGATCAGTCCGCTGCCTGCCACGGTCTGCGGATTGCCGAAAAGGACTTGGAAACAATGCTCTATGAGATTATTTCCAGGCAGGCGCAGGTGATTTTGAACGTGGAGAACATTTCAAATGCCAGCCTGCTGGACGCGAAGATTGCAAAGCAGACAGAGTACGGCCAGCGCGTGGAAAGCTGCCTTGACCGGAAACGGGTACTATATGAGCAGGTCTTACTGAAAGAAATCAGCATGGAGGAATACAAGGCACAGAAAGCCGGTGTTGATACGGAACTGGAACGTCTGCGGAAAGTCCACAACGCGCTCACCGCTGAAATCTCCCAGGCGAAAATGGATGCCAAAGCAAAAAACGCCAGACTGGAACTGGCGCAGGAAATTTCAGCCGCCAGCGGATTGAGTACCTCCCTGGCTGACGCACTGATTGAACGTGTGGATATTTACCCCGGAAATCAGGTTGATATTGTCTGGAAGATGAAAGACTTTTGTATGGAGGGAATGGGATGAGGGCAAAAAAGACTTGGTTATACTGCCGTGTTGCCCACAGTGGGTCGGACAGCGTGGAGATACTGGCAGCACAGCAACGCAGGCTGGAAGCCTATGCAAAGGCGCATGACCTTAGCATGACAACATATTCTTTCAGCCCCATTGGCAGCCCTCCTTATACCGCAGGCGGATGATATCTCTACCAGCTGTTCTGACCGCCCCATGGCAGCGGCCAAAACAGCTTCCAGAGATGGGGCAGGCTTTATAGCCGTAGCCCCATCAACTGCTGATAGGTGTGAATACTACATAGTAAAAAGCCATCTTGAGTCGTGTAACCTCAAGACGGCTTTCGCTCTATATCGTCTGGAATGTATTCCGCAATATCTTCTAATTTGCAGGATAGAAGGGTGCACAATTTATTCAGCGTTTTGGTTTCCATATTGTCATTGGCCCGAAGCCGCCGGATGGTTTTGCTGTCAAGGCCGCATTTTTCCCGCAACTGGTAAGTAGAAACTTTTCGCTCTGCCATGACTTGCCATAACCGGTCAAATACGATCATTTTACCATCCCCTTTGGTTGACAACCAATAGTATGGGGGTTATAATCCTCTTTATTAAGGGGATATAATCCCCATATCAAAAAAATTGTAAGGGGAGTGGTCAATGGATGAGTGGGAAGTTTTGCGCCTTTACCGGTCACAGGCCGTCTAAGTTCCCATGGAAGTATAACGAAACGGATAGCCGATGTGTAGCGCTGAAAACAATATTGGACCGTGAAATAGAAAAGCTGATCCATGCGGGTGTGACCGATTTTTTCTCCGGTATGGCGGAAGGGGTGGACCAATGGGCCGCCGCCACTGTTCTTGCCCAGCGCGTCAAAAACCCGGCGCTAAGCCTACACTGTATCCTGCCATGGAATGGGCAGGAGAAAGGGTGGGGCCAATCGGCACAGAAGCGCTATCAAGGGATATTGCGGCAAGCGGATACCGTGACATATGTCGCGCAGGAATATCAAGAAGATTGCCTGCGAAAGCGCAATCACTACCTGGTGGATGTTACTTCTATCCTTCTTGCAGTTTATGGTGGAGAGTGGCGGGGAGGTACGGCAGCTACGATACAGTATGCCAAAAGAATGGGGCGGGAGATTCGAATCATCGACCCTTCCACTTTGGATGTTTACCCGTTTTAGGCGATCGAAGGCCGACACGCTGTTTCCGGTTGGAAGTGCTTCACCTGTTCCTGGTAAAACTCCACCTCCCGGCGCATGGCGATATGGGCAGGACCTCCATATAGACGAGGAAAAGGCCGGTCAGCCCTTCCACCTCTTTGCAGGTGGCGCAGCGTTTGTAGAGGCCAAAGAGTTTCTCCGTCTTTTGACAGTAGTCCCCGGGGTCCACCAGGCTGTCCACAGCCAGGTTGTCATACCCCATCTGGTTGGTCTGCCGGTCCATCCAGAGGTTGGCCAGCTTGACATACTGGTTGGTGGTTTCTCCCAATTCCTCTTTCACCAGTTCCCGGCTGATAATCTGGGGGGATTTCTCGTTGTCCCGGCAGTAGATTTTAAAGATGCGGCTGTTCTGTGCTCTCCATTGATATATTATAAGCATTAGGTGTTACTGCAATGAAAGAAAAAAAGCCCCAAAATATAAACATGGGCCAACGTTTCCGAGATACAAGAGAATCTAAAAAGTGGACTCGAGAACAATTGGCGGAGTATATGGACTTATCTGTTCAGTTTATTACAGATTTTGAGCTGGGTAACTCGGGAATCCGCCTTGATCGTTTTGCCGCCCTTTGCCAGCTCTTGAATGTTAATGCTCACACTGCTTTATTTGGTGATGTTGAGAAACTTCCCCTATTATGCAATCTGGAAACTATGTTGGCTAATCGTGATGAGAAGGATGTCCAGCGTGTAGTTGCTATGCTCGAGGCCATTGTTATTGCGTACTTCTACAAGTAGGACAGATACTATTTATTATTAGAATAGCCCTTGTGCTATTATGTAATGGTTTTGTTCTGTGATTTTTCTGTGATAGACCTGGACCCTCTTTT
Source organism: Anaerotruncus colihominis (assembly GCF_010206195.1). Classification (GTDB taxonomy): domain Bacteria; phylum Bacillota; class Clostridia; order Oscillospirales; family Ruminococcaceae; genus Anaerotruncus; species Anaerotruncus colihominis_A. The sequence goes on from NZ_VIQT01000002.1 coordinate 166,798, forward strand.
TTCCAGAGAATATAGATTAAAGCCAGAAATACTCCAAGTACAAAAAACCTCCCACGCCAGACGGTGTGGGAGGTTTTTTTAGTCACCGCTCCGACTTCTATTCTCTATTGATCCCATTTCTCTGGCGCCAAGCCAAGGAAAAAATGGGCTATCTCCAGAAAATATTGTCTGCCTTTGCCAAGTGCTTAATTATGAATATTCTCTATTTTTATGATGGGTAGAGCATTAGAGGGAATCCTCGATAGAAAGTTTTCCTTCCCGGCTATTATACTCCTTCAAGCGGCAGGACAGCTCCTGACCAGGGTGATATTCGTTTCGCAGGTCGGCGATAGCGGTCCAACTAAGGTCCCGCTGAGAGAGTAAAACATCATATCCGCTGCACCCCGCGGGAAAGCTGGAAGCGGTTTAAGAGGAAAGCAGGCCACCTTTGCCTCCAAAGATAACGCCATATATTTTGATTCGGTAAAGAGCCAGCGGGGCATTTGCAGATGGTAGAAGGAAACGATGTCGCCTTGTTTCATCAGTGGGAAACCTGGGTGGATCATGTTCTCTGCCTTCATGGAAATCGACCATCCTTTCTGTTTTGATACTAATCACCGACTAAAAGTCGGTGATACGCACGCTCCGCGTGCTGGCGTTGCTTCGCACCGCCCCGTCTCATTCCTTTTTGGTGGCTGGCGTTGCTCCTGTCGTGGTGGTACTGGCGGCGATGAACTTTTCCGTTGGGTTGTCCGCCGCTCCTTCATTTCCCAGACTTTTTCTTCCTCCAGCCTGCGCCATTCGGGGATATAATCGGTGATCCGCACCGGCTGAAGCTTCTCAAAGTCGGGCAGCTCCTCCGGAGTGATTTTGTAAAGCTGCAAGGGTTTATGCCCCCGGAACAGGACAATTTCCTGAGAGTTGTCCATCCAGGGCGATTTTCAGATAACTGGAAAAATAGAAGATGATATTCTGCTGTTCAATGGATGATTTCAGATAAAAGTTCACTGGCATGATCTCCAGAATCTTCACATACCGGTCGTCCTTGGTAATGACGACTTTGTTCTGCACATCCAGCACCGGCAGCCAACCCTGGGTACTGTTGCGGTACTGGGCGGCGTGGGCCTGCTTGATCTGCTTACCGAAGATGATTTCTTTCAGTCCCATTACACAGACCTCCCGCGCTTTTTGCTCTCCGGGGGCGTCCCCCGGAAGGTGATGATTTTCCTTCCCCGTTTCCATCTCCACCAGGCAATCAGGAACCGGGAGAGGCTGTCATCCCCCAGGCCGATGAGGGCAAAACCCGCTGAGGGGACCACCAAGGCCATGGTGATCACGATGTTTGTCGTGAGGGCGAAAGGCAGTAGCCGGAAACAGAAAAACAGGGTGGGCACAGCGAGGATGGCCGCCTCCACCATGTTTCGGATGGGGAACAGAATGTTTACATCACCCGGAATGGGAAGGTCGTTGCTCGGCTTACTTCACCTTTTCAAGACAAACTGGATATTGTAGATTCCCTCTACGGCAGTATTCCTGGAACGATAACACTGGAAGAAGCCAGGAATGAAAGGCTTAGTAAAATATGAAAGTCTCAATTGATACCTGTATCGCCATTGATTTTCTTCAAAAACGCGAGCCTTTCGCAGGGGATGCGCTCCGCATTTTCCGGGCGGCAGCCAGTGAACTGTTCGCAGGATATATCACCGCAAAATCGGCCACCGATATTTACTATATCGATCACAGGGGTACGCACAATAAAGCGGCATCCTGCAAAAAACTTCGTTCTCTGCTTACAATTGTGGGATTGGCGGACCGTGCGGCCATAGAGGTTCCAGGCATTGTCCTCTGATCTTCCCGACTCCAAGCGGATTTCCTCGTAGTATCTGCCCAGCCGGCCGGAGTTGGGGGGTAACCGCCTTGTAGACGCTGCCAGAACGGGGGGACTGCCCCGAAGCGATCTCCCAGATGATGGCCTAGGCCGCAAAGACGCAAAGTACGGGTCGCTGTTGGAATAGCCGCCGCTGGCTGCGGAAATGGCTTCGGTATCCAGCCCCAGGATGGGGATAGGTTCTGAGGCGTCATCCCCTTGGGGCGTATTCTTGGTGACATACTGCCGCACCCCCTCCGGGGCATCCTCTGCATAAGCAATGCTGCCCATACTGAAAATCAGAATAGCAGCGGCCAGGATCGACAATGTTCGTTTCATCTTCGGCCCTCACTTTCTTACTGACCTGACGACGATGGCGGACGCCCCTGCAAGGAGTGCGGCGATAAGGGCCGCCCATTTTGCTTTGCGAAATTTTTTCATCCTTTTCCTCCTGTTCAAATTGATAGAGGAATCGCAAAAAAGGGGCCTCATCTCCCGGCGGTTTAAAGTTCTCCCGCAAGGCAGCCCGCCAGGATAGCGATGTTCAGTTCCTCTGGCGCCCCGGAAAATTCCGCCACCCCGATCTGGTAGAGCCGAGGCTTTAGGCTGGCGCAGCTGGGGGCCAGCCAGGGATTTTTTCTTTCATGTTGACAGCCTCCTTCATTGCATTTTGGGCAAAGAAAAGTGCCTGGCCCGAAGGACAAGCACTTTTGATTTTGGAAATGCGATGGGGTATTGAAATCAGCTCTGTTCCTGCCGGCTGGAAAAATAGAGTTCCAGCGCGGCGGCGATGGTGCTTTCTATCTCCTTTGCCGATTCCCCCTTTCGAAAATATTTCTTCAAAACGGCAGACTTTATCTTGACCGCCGTTCTCTTTGGCGTTTTGGACGGGAGCGGCTGGGTATCTGCTGGCAGGTAGGCGATGGGGACAGCTACATAGACGGGGGAGCTTTGCGTCGTTCACCAGTTCCAAAAGTTCGGGACACAGGTGGGGCAGGTGAATCAAGCGGTGCCATTCTGTGGGATTTAGGCCATAATGCTCTGCCAATGTTTCTCTGCTATATTTCATTTGTTCAACTTTGAACAAATCCTCGGAAACCGACTGTTCATCAGCGTTTACAGCACTTTCAAGCTGTGTTATGAGATCAACCTTTTGCAGTTGTTTCCGGGTTTCTTTGAGCCCTTCCAGCTCCATTTTGAAGGCAAAGGTTTTCTCGCTGGGGAGCAGTTCATCCAGGCCCCGCTGACGGTTGGAATGGGTGATGATGAGCTTGGCCTCGCCATCGCTGATCCCTTGCCGGACCACTGCCGGAATCTGCTTGTTCCCGGCAGCCCATGGGTATATTTTCGCTGTTTTGTGCTACGCTAAACCGATGGAACATGATACAATTGGCTCATAAAAATCGGAGGTTTGCTGTGATGCATCAAAACAGGCTGATTCACGAAAAATCCCCTTACCTTCTTCAGCACGCGCATAATCCGGTCGATTGGTACCCATGGGGCGAGCAGGCGTTTGCCGCCGCCCGCCGCACCGACCGCCCGGTATTTCTTTCAATCGGTTATTCCACCTGTCACTGGTGCCATGTGATGGAGCGCGAATCCTTTGAGAACGCACAGGCTGCCGACGTGCTGAACAGCGGCTTTATCGCCATCAAGGTGGACCGCGAGGAACGCCCCGATATCGACGCGGTTTACATGTCGGTATGTCAGGCGATGACCGGTTCGGGCGGATGGCCGCTGACTATTCTGATGACGCCGGAGCAAAAGCCGTTCTGGGCGGGGACGTATCTTCCCAAAGACAGCCGTTACGGACAGCCCGGCCTGATCGATCTGTTAAAGCGCGTGTCGCTGCTTTGGAGGACAGAGCGCGAACAGCTTTTGCAGGCGGGCGACGAAATCGCGGCCTATATCGCGCAGCATGGAACAGGCGGGGCGCAGGCGCCACAGCCCGCGCTGCTGCACACGGCGGCCGGTCAGCTCCGCGCCGCCTTCGATTCGACTGACGGCGGCTTTGGGGGTGCGCCGAAATTCCCCTCGCCGCACAACCTGCTCTTTCTCATGGACTACGCCCGGCGGGAGAAAGCCGGGGACGCGCGTTCCATGGCGGAAAAGACGCTGACGCAGATGGCGCGCGGCGGCCTGTTCGACCAGATCGGCGGCGGCTTCTCACGCTACTCCACCGACCGGCAGTGGCTTGCGCCGCATTTTGAAAAAATGCTTTATGACAACGCCCTGCTTGCCTATGCATATCTGGAGGCGTTTTCTCAGGACGGACGGCCGTTTTGGGAAACAATCGCGCGCCGCACGCTCGATTATGTCCTGCGGGAGCTGGCAAGCCCCGACGGCGCGTTTTACTGCGGCCAGGACGCGGACAGCGGCGGCGAGGAGGGGGCGTATTACCTTCTCACGCCTCAATTGGTTGAGCAGGCGCTCGGCGCACAGGACGCGGCGCGCTTTTGCCGCTGGTACGGCGTCACAGCGCAGGGCAATTTTGAGGGCAAAAGCATTGCAAACCTGTTGGAAAATACAGCGTATGAGCAGGAGCCGGAGGGCTTTGACAAACTGCGTGAAAAGCTTCTCGACTTCCGGCGCCACCGCGCGGCGCTGCATCGCGACGACAAGGTGCTGACCGCCTGGAACGCGCTGATGATCGCCGCGCTTTCCAAGGCGTACAGGACGCTTGGCGACGTGCGGTATTTAGACGCAGCAAAACGCGCAGCGGCTTTCCTGCGCGCCAATCTCACCGGTTCGGACGGGCGGCTGTGGCTGCGTTGGCGCGAGGGCGAAGCGGCCAATGCGGGACAGCTTGACGACTATGCCTTTTACGCCTGGGCACTTTTGGAGCTGTACGCCGCCGATTTTGACGCCGTTCATCTTAAAGAGGCGGTTTCACTGATGCAGACGCTGCAAGCGCATTTTTGGGACGAGAGCGGCGGCGGCTTTTTCCTCACAGCCGACGACTCGGAGCGTCTGATCGCCCGGCCCAAAGAGGTCTACGACGGCGCGATGCCCTCCGGCAACGCGGCGGCGGGCCTTGTCCTGACAAGGCTGTGGAAGCTGACAGGCGATCCCATCTGGCAGACGCGCGCCGACGGGCAGCTCGCTTTTCTGGCTGCCAGAACACAGGCGTATCCCGCAGGGCATTGCTTCTCGCTGCTCGCCATGGGCGAGGCGCTTTATCCTTCCCGCGAGCTGGTCTGCACGACCGCCGGCGCAGTCCCAGATGGCCTACTTGCGCTCGCAGAGCGCCGCCGGCTGTATACGCTTGTTAAAACGCCGTCGAACGCCGCCCTTTTGGAACAGCTCGCGCCCTTTACAGCCTCCTATCCCATCCCGGAGGACGGCGCGCTGTTTTACCTCTGTCAAAACGGCGCGTGCGCGGCTCCGGCCGGCAGCCTGCAAGAGCTTGGCCGCCTGCTTGAATAGGGACAGGGGACAAACAGCCGGCTGCCGGACCTTAAAAGGTCCGGCAGCCGGCTGTTTTATGTTTTATGATGTTTCACAGGCCCATCCGGACAAAAAAACGTATCAGATTATCCATGGTGAGCGCCAGGTCGTTTTTTGCACGCACACGCGCCTGCTGATAGGGAACCGCCACGCGGTTGGTGCTGAAAATCGCCGACACACCCGCTTCATACGCGGCGTCGATATTGTCGCCGATATCGCCCACGACCGCGATCAGCGGAACGCCCGCCTTTTTGGTGCGGCGCGCGACGCCGATCACCACCTTGCCGAGCAGCGACTGGAAGTCGATCTTCCCCTCGCCGGAAAAGACCATGTCCGCGCCGTCTAAAAGCGCGTCGAAACCGACCGTGTCGAGCACCGTTTCGATGCCCATCTGAAGCTGCGCGCCGAAATAGGCAACCATGCCGCCGCCCATGCCGCCAGCCGCGCCCGCGCCATGCAGCAAAAGGATATCGCGTCCAAGGTCCTTTTTCACAATCCCGGCCATATGGGCAAGACCTGCGTCAAGCAGCTCGACCATCGCCGGATCAGCGCCCTTCTGCGGACCGAATACATGCGCCGCGCCAAGCTCCCCGCACAGAGGATTGTCGATGTCGCACATAGCTACAATCTCCACATCGGCAAGCTCTTTGGGCATACCGGACAGATCAATGGAGGCGATGCGTGAAAGCGTTGCTCCAACCGGGACAAACGCCTCGCCGTCTGCATCCCTGAACACTGCTCCCATCGCGGCGGCTGCGCCGCAGCCACCGTCGTTTGTCGCGCTGCCGCCCAGGCCCATGATGATTTTTTTGCATCCGCGCTCAAGTGCAAGCCGCATGAGCTGTCCCACGCCATAGGTGGTTGTCTGCTCGGCACTGCGCCGTTCGCCCACCAGCGGCAGCCCCGCCGCAGCCGCCATCTCGATCACCGCCACGCCGCCCGGCAGCGCGCCGTAAAACGCATCCACATCCTCGCCCCACGGTCCCTGGACGCACGCGGCGACCTTCTCACCGCCCACAGCGCCCAAAAACGCGTCCACACTGCCTTCGCCGCCGTCCGCAACGGGCACGCCGCACACCTGCGCATCCGGCAGATACCGGCGGATAGCCGTCTCCATCACTGCACAGATTTCAGTAGACGACATTGTGCCCTTAAAGGAATCGGGGATCAGAATAAATTTATGCATGATTTTTCACACCTTATCCGTTTTACGGCAGCGTCCTGCCGGTTCTTATTTTGCGAAACTTGCTATAAAGTCGGAATACTGCTTGAGCGCCCCGGGATGCTTCAACAGGTCGACGTGCGCCATGCCAGGCACCTCAAGGTAAGTGACGTCGTATCCTTTTTCACGCATCAGCGGAACATAGACGTCTGAATGCACGCCCTTGTTAACCGAAACGTCCGCGTCGCCCGCGACGAAGAAATACGGCACCTTGGGCAGTTCATCAATAAACTGTACGGGATCGTGCTGTGCCACCGCTTCCTCAGCGCTGCAATCGTAATAATTATACGCCCTGTAAATGGTCGCCGCACAGTCCGGCCGCTCTGTGCAGTGATAGGACAGATTTGTTACCGGGCAATTGACTGCGACCGCCGAAACGGGGTGCTTGCCGTAGCGCGCGTAATTGAGCGCACCCACGCCGCCCATACTGCGTCCAAACAGGACAAGCGGCGTATCCGCAGGCAGGTCATATTTTTCATAAACCGCGTCGAGCACCTTGTCGATGGTCTCGATCGTCTCGTAGCTCATCCAGTTCCATGGCCCGCTGTACGGACGCACTACGAGCACGCCCTGCGCGCCCAATTGTTTATCCTGAAGCTCCGGCTCTGTTTTATACGTATGGCCGGCATTGAGTCCCTGGATATCGACCGCTACCTCGCGGATCGGCATGGTGCACTGCGCCTCATTGACCCATGCATAGGTGCTCAATGTATCCGCGCTGATGGTAAAGGCAGCCTTCAGCTCCTCCTGCGTGGGCGTGTGAATCCCTTCGGTCGGCGTCAGCGTACTGTTTTGGCTTGTCGTCAAAACCGGCGTCCCTGCGATTGTTCCTTCACTCAAGCGCACCGTGTGCTGCGCCGAAAAACCGATCAATCCACACACCACAACGGCGGCGATTACGGCGGCCGCTCCTTTTGTTGCCGAACTTCCCATTTTCCACATTCCTTTCCAGTATTTTCTTCTCTATCTTAGAAGATCAAAGACAGGACAAAGATTTCCGCCATGGCCGCGATTCCGAGAATCAGCGTGCCCATCGTCTGTGTCTTGTAACCCTGATCCGGCGTCATCTCGCCAAAGTTTGTAACAACCCAGAAGTACGAATCGTTCGCGTGGGAAACGGTCATCGCGCCCGCGCCGATCGCCATAACCGCCAGAGCGGCGCTGACCGGCGTTGTGAAGCCCAGCACGCCCATCAGCGGGGCAAGGATGCCGGCTGTTGTGGTAATGGCCACTGTGGAGGAACCCTGCGCCGATTTGAGGATCGCAGCGAGGATGAACGGGAAGAAAACGCCGATGGTTTCAAGCGCAGCAGCGTTGGCGGTGATATAGTTGACCATGTCGGACGAGGAAATCACCTTGCCGAGCACGCCGCCGGCCGCTGTGACAAACAAAATCGGACCGACTGTTTTGAGGGTTTCGTTGGTGATCTCATAAAATTTATCCATCCTGCCCGCGATGGAAAGCTGGATGGCGCCGAAAACAGCGCCGACTGCCAGCGCGATAATCGGAGTACCCAAAAAGCCGCAAATCACTGCCGTCATACCGGACCAGCCAGCCATGGAGGAAATGGAACCGAGCGCCATAAGCAGAATCGGAACGACGATCGGCGCCAACGCGTTAAGCCCGCCGGGGAGCTTGCCGTATTCCGCGACAAGCTGCTCATACGTTTTGACAACCTCGCCGTTGTCAACATCATCGGCCGCTTTGATCTTTTTGCCGATGTACTTCGCGAAGAAATAACCAGCCGCCAGCGGGCCGATTGAACACAGCGCGCCCATGCCCATAACAAGCAGCAGATTGTTTCCGATGCCCAGCGTGTTGGCTGCGGCGATCGGGCCGGGCGTCGGCGGGATAAAGACGTGTGAAATATAAAGGCCTGCGCTGAGCGCAACCGTCATCGCGACGCTCGAGGTCATGGTACGCTTAACAAGCGCCTTGCGGATCGGGTTGAGGATAACAAATCCCGAATCGCAGAATACCGGAATGGATACGACCCAGCCCATCAACAAAATCGCCAGCTCCGGGCGCTTTTTGCCAACGAGCTTGATCACCAGGTCGGCCAGCTTGAACGCTGCGCCGGTCGCCTCCAGGATACTGCCGATCAGCGCACCCAGGATGATGACGATACCGATGCTTGTAAACGTTCCGGAAAAGCCCGCTCCAATGACGTTGGCAAGCCCCTGCGACGTGACCGCCCCATTGGCGTTCTTGACATCCGTCAGAGGAATACCCGCCACAAGGCCGAGGATGAGCGAAATACCCATGATCGACAAAAACGGATGGATTTTGAACTTGGAGATTGCCACAATCATCAGTATAACCGCAATGATGAATGCGATAATCAATGGAAAGCCTGTCATAAAAAAACCTCCTCAATTTTTTCACCAGCTGCGCGCCGGCCACGGCGATTGTTTTCTCTGAGCGGCCGGCGTGCAACTGATTGAAATCGTATTAATTCGGGAATACGGTCGGCGCGCGATTTTGCAGATTCTGCTCAAACAGCCATGCGATCGCGGCCTTATCTTTAAACGTATTTTCCCACACCCAGTGGCCAACCGGCGTGTAGATGCCAAGATTTTCATTGACCTGATCCGGTTTGAACTTGAGTTCCGTATATTTGATCTTGCCGTCGGCCGATTCGTAATAACGATAATCTTCCGTTTCCACAGTGGGATTCGGCATCGGATCGTCCAGCGGGATATTGAGCATCACCTTATAAGCGTTCCGGCTTCCCTCCACAGGGACAGTCGGGTCCGTATCGTTGTGATGTAGCCACACCGGCAGTCCACTCGCGCGCACCGCTTTGAGCTGCGCAAGTTCTTCGTCCGTAATCACATCCCATGCGGTCACGCCACCGGAACCGCACATAATAAGCGCGCCGGCAAAATAGTCGGAATACGCAGGATTGCGCAGGAATGTCCAGGAGCCGCGGCCGCCAATGGATAATCCGGAAATATAGATGCGGTTCGGATCGATTTTCATGGACGGGTCATCCACAAACTGCCGTACCAGCTCCATTGTCATTGTCGTGACGTCAGGATGGCTCCAATTGATGGAGTTCGTCGTAACATCCGGATAGTCAAAGTACTGCGGCACAAAGACATAGGCCGGTTCCGGGGCGTTTTTCACCCATGTGATACCGCCCTGATTATTATAAAGCGGGGAAAGGGTTTCATCGTGTCCGTCCAGGTTGTTTGAGCGGGAACCGGAGCCATGCAAAAAGACGATCAGCGGATATGTCTCCCCTTCCTCCGCCTCAGGCTGATACAGATTGTACGCCAGCTTTTTATAGGTCAGTCCCGGCGTTTCCGATTCATACACATGCTGTGTGAAATCATCCACGATCTGCGTCTGATAACCCGCCTGCTGGAACGTATCGCCCGTGCTGGTCAGTCCGCCATCCGAATATTTGATCGGCAGCGTCTGACGGATCTCGTAAACCATCTTGTCGCCATAGGGAAGGATCTCCTTCGACTGGCCTTTCTCCCCGCCCTCCGGGATATAAGAATAGCCCAGATAGACCGAGGATGCGTTTTCGTCGTATGGGTCAAGCTCCAGGATCACATAATTTCCCTTTTTCATGACACCCACGTTCGGGCCGTCCGAGGTGTATGCCTTGACAATTTCGCGCGGCGCTTTCGGCTGGATGCTGTCGGACAGCTCCTCGCCGGCGTAGGTGGAGACAGCGTTGAGCTGCGCGCTCACCTCATAGCGGTCAACCAGATCGACCGCGAGCTGAAGCTCCTTGTCATATTCGATGGCGATCGCCGTTACGCGCGGGTTATACTCGCAGACTTCGGCGATCAGCGTGTATCCGCGCGCCGCACCGCCCGCCTGCGCGTCCGGTCCCTGCGGCGCGGGCGCGCTTACGACGTCAGACGATGCGCCCTCGGGAGGGGGGGGGGGTACCGCCGCAAGCTGCCGATGACAGCAAAACAACAAAGGCCGACAAAAGCGACAGCATTTTGACCTGCTTCATGAATTCTCTCTCCTTTTCTACCACTTTCTTTTGTCAGGGGGCGCTTTCCATGCGCCACAATAACGCCCATTTATCCCCCTGCAAATTTATTCTATCTTCTTTGCCCCCAGTTGTCTATGGACCGGTTTCCATAAAACAAACTGGATTTTTGTTTTTCATACCAAACTGTTAAATATATGATCCAGGCTTTTTGTGTCAATCGTCCAAAAGCAACAGGCTGCCCTCGACCTCCTTGAAAAACAGCATGGCCATGTAGAAAACCGGCGAATCGCTCGGCAGCCGCACATCGCGCCCTGTAATGTCATAAAGCTTTTTAAGCTTATATTGCAAGGTATTCTTATGCATATACAGCGCCTGCGCCGCCGCGGAAATGGAGCCTTCGGCCTCGTAATACGCCTCAAGAATCCCCATCCACCGGCGCACCTCCTCGTAACCACAGCCGCGGAACACCTTATGGATAAACTCCATTTTTGTCTGACGCGACACCTCGTCGACGACAAGCTCCAGCGTGACCTGATCGTATTTCATCACGCCGCTGCGCGTCATGCGCGCGCTGCGCCAGGCCGTATTGGCCTGCGCGTAGGCCTTGTGCACATCACCCGCCTCGCCGTCGATTCCTGCGCACAAATAAACGCCAAAGGTCTGTTTTGCCATGCTGCACAGGCGCAGGGCCAGCGCGCGCATCTGCTCGTCTGTGCGCTGGCGCACCAGCAGAATCTGACGGGCCGCATTGCGCAGGATGATGTTGCCGTTTTCAGCCTCGACAATCGCGGCAACTGCGTTTTCCACATTTTCAATCAGCTTCTGGCCGGCCATATTGTCGGTGTAATGCTCCAGATCCTGCGCGCTGATTACCATGACGCGCCGTGGGATGGTGATGTCAATACCAAGAGCAAGGCCGCGCTCCTCAAGCGCCTGACCCTGCACAGGACCACCCGCAAGCACCCAGTTCTCCAAAAAGCGGCTGCGCCTGCGCAAATCAAGGCGTTTGTCGTCCTGCTCCGTGCTCTCCCGGATTAAAATCTCGGTCATCTTCTTGACAACCTGCCCATATCCGATCACCTGTCCGTACTCGCCGGTGATCCCGATGACGCCGACGATATCGCCGCGATGCGTAATCGGCAGGTTAAGTCCGGTGCGCGCCGTGACTGTAGCCTGTTCCGCACAGATATACAATTCCGGCAGGCGCTGTTCAATGATCCGGCGCGCGCCCTCATGCAAGAAGCCGATACGCGCTGGATCGGTGCTTGCAATGATGTAGCCCTGCGCGTCCATCATATTGATGTTCTGCCCTACGATGCCGCCGATCTCCGCAACAATACATTGGGCGCTTTGGGTTGAAAGCTGAAAGCCGCTCATCGTGCAAGCCCCTCAAAGGCGGCCGCGGCGCGGGCTGCCGTTAGGATGGGCACAGCTGTAGAACGAGAGAGACAGCCGGCTGTTTTCATAGCAACACATCCTTTTTACCGTACGTCCATATCCGCGAAGCGGCGTGGGCACAGCGGCGTTCCAGCAGCATAACAGCTACTCTATCATTATTATACTAGCAATTTCAGCGCCATATATATATTCTTTGTAACAAAATATATACATATATTATATTATATAGAACTAATTAAACAAATTATTCCTTCATTTTCTGTGAAATCAAACAGCATTGGTCGGAAAGCAGCGCGCATCTGTCGAATTTTTTGCCGGACGCCAACAATTTCATGAATTAGACGTCTGGTTGTCTGGCGCAGTATACTGACTATAGGCTTTTACAAAAGAATCCGTGCGCCAAAAAAGGCGCCCCGAGGCTGCCAATCCCGGAACGCCTTTGGCCGCTCTTTTTACAGCCACGTCTGATTTTCACGCCTCACCTGCGTCAGGCCGCCCAGCTTTGCCTGCACAGCAACCTGGCCTTCAGGCGGCAGCGCGCGCGCCTGATGCGGGCAAACTGCAACGCAGTGCATACAGAGAATACACGCCGCCCCCGTCTTGTCCGGCGCGTCTGGCGGGATGGCCCCCACTGGGCAGCGGCGTGCGCAAAGCCCACAGCGGACACATCCATCCGAAGCCTGTGGCCGAAGCGGGAGCGGCTTGCCCGCGCAGTACGGCCGGCTGCCTGGGACAGACACCGGAGAACACACACCGCCGCTTATTTTTTCCTTTACCGCCGCCGCAAAAGCCTTGATCTCCTGTATATCGCGCGCATCCGGACGGCCGGCCGCGACTGTACGCAGCATGGAGTGCTCCGCTATGAAAGCGCCGGCCGCAACTGGTACGAAATTCTGCTCTGTAAGCAGGTCGCACAGCTCAAGCAAGGCGTCGTCAAACGCGCGGTTGCCATATATGGCAACCGCCACGGCAGGCGCGCCCGCGCCCGCGATGCGGCGCATCGCTTCGCGCGCGGGCGCGGGGACGCGTCCCGCAAACACCGGCACGGCAAACAAAGCAAGCGTCCCACCGTCCGCTTTCGACACGGAAACGTCCGGGTCCGACAGGTCAAAAAACTCCGGCGCGCCAGTCAGCGCGTCGGCCAGCGCCCGCGCCACGCGCTGGACGCCGCCGGTTGGGCTGAAATAAAACACATGAACTGTTTGATACATTGCTATTTCCTCCCCACGCCGCAGGTTTCGGAAAAAACGTGCGGCGCGCTGTTTTCTTTTATATATTTTATCATGTCCGCAGCGCGGCATGATAAAATTGGCCATTGGGGAGGCAGCGGGCCGCGCCCGCGTATCGCCCTGGCCATGCATGAAGGATAAAATAAACGCCCTGCGTTTATTTTATCATGTCCGCAGCGCGGCATGATAAAATTGGCCATCGGGGAGGCAGCGGGCCGCGCCCGCGTATCGCCCTGGCCATGCATGAAGGATAAAATAAACGCTCTGCGGTTATTTTATCACATTCAGAGCGGCCCAGCAATCTATACATTTTTCAGTTCAAATAATGTTTTAGATAATATCTTGACATCCAATGAAAGCATATGGTATGATAATTAAGTTATCATCGAGGTGTAGCGCAGTTGGTAGCGCGCTTGGTTTGGGACCAAGATGCCGCGGGTTCGAATCCTGTCACCTCGACCACCAGGCAAGGGCCTGGAGCCATTTCGCGCTCCAGGCTTTTTCTTATATCCAAAGCAGATGCCCGCGTCCGGGGTGGTTCCAAAGTGAGCGGCCTTGTCAAAAACCCCATGAAATCTTCCGATTTCATGGGGTTTTTCTTATTTTCATATCCTAAATCCACGATCCCGTTGTAATATTCCGTTCCCACCAGATTCAGCTTCAGTTCCTGCTCTGGTTTTGGGAACAACCGCACGCCTTTGCCCAGCGCCATTGGGATTATCGACAGCCGCAGCTTGTCAATGCTGCTCTCTTTCAAAAGCTGCTCAGCTACGGATGCACCGCCCTGTTCGTCCGCAATATATCCATCCGCACTCATAGCGAGATATAAAACAACCTTTCCCAGGATTATCCCCGCCGTTGCCCCTATTGTACCCAAATGTACCCAAAGCTCTCAAAAAGTACAAAGAAAAAAGGAACATGACAGACAGTTGCCATGTTCCTATGGTATAATAACCGCAAAGCGGTTATTATACCATGCCGCTTCGCGGGCGCGGTATCATACAGAAAAAAGTTGGAAAGGCGGTGCGGCTCATGAAGATGGAGCGGCTTATCGGCATCCTATCCATCCTGCTCCAGCGGGAGAAGATCACCGCGCCGGAATTGGCGGAACAGTTTGAGGTATCCCGCCGGACCATCCAACGGGACATTGAATCCCTGTGCCGGGCAGGCGTCCCCATCTCCACCGCCCAGGGCACGGGCGGCGGCATCTCCATTATGGAGGGCTACCGGGTAGACCGCACAGTGCTCACCGCCCCGGAGATGCAGGCCATCCTAGCGGGACTGCGGAGTCTGGACAGCATCAGCGGTACCCGCCGCTACGCTCAACTGATGGAAAAGCTGTCCACCGGGACAAGCAGGCTGGCGCCCGGCGGCGCCCATATGCTTATTGATCTCTCATCCTGGTACAAGACCAGCCTGTCGTCCAAGATAGGACTCATTCAGGGGGCTATGGAACAACACCACACCATCCGCTTTAACTACTTCTCTCCCAAAGAGAACTCGGTGCGGATCATCGAGCCTTACTATCTGGTGTTCCATTGGTCCGCCTGGTATGTGTGGGGTTGGTGCCGGACCCGGGAAGATTTTCGCCTCTTTAAACTCAACCGCATGACGGAGCTCACCTCTGGCGAACCCTTTGCCCCTTGTCCCGCACCCCTGCCCAACCTGGATCCAGAGCGGGTTTTTCCGGCGAAATATCAGGTCACTGTCCTATTTGACCCAGCCTGCCGCTGGCGGCTGGTGGAGGAATACGGCGCGGACAGCTTCACCGTGGAATCAGACGGCAGGTTGCGTTTTACCAGAGGCTTTCCCAGCGCGGACAGTGTGCTAAGTTGGGTCCTGACCTTTGGGGACAAGGCGGATCTGTTGGGACCGGAAGAATTGCGAAAGCGGCTGGGGGCTCTGACCCGAAAACTGGCCGACCATTACCAAGGGAGGAACTGATATGGCGTCTCATGTGGATTTTGTGGACTATGTGACCGAGCAGCTGCGGGAGGCTGGGACCATCCGCAGCCGGAAAATGTTCGGTGAATACGGTCTTTACTGCGACGATGTGTTTTTCGCCGTCATCTGTGACGACCGTTTTTTTGTGAAGATCACCTCAGAGGGTGAGACAGCTTTTCCCGACCTGCCCAAAGCCCCGCCCTATGAGGGGGCCAAGGACTACATCTGGGTGGAGGATGTGGACAACCGGGACACCATGACCCTTCTTACCCGTCTCACTTGTCGGGCGCTTCAGGAGCAGCCGCGGAAAAAACGGAAGAAATGATGGTGACCTTTTGACTACTAAAAAGAGTACAAGGAATTCTATCTGCCGCCAAAAACGCCAGGCATCATCGCAGCGCCTGCTATGAACTTTCCAGTGGTGCGGGGCCAGGGCGGCTCCAATGAGGAAAGCGGCGCCTGGCGCCAGGTTTTAGTTGACATTTTATAAAAATGCGAATATACTGATGGAACAATCAACAGGGGAGCCCGTATTGCGGGCTGAGATTTGAGGCTTCACCTCATGACCCTCCGACCTGATCTGGATCATGCCAGCGTAGGGAGTGACATTATTGTGATCTTCCAGGGACGTTTGGCGCATTGCCAACGTCCTTTTTTTATGGCATCCACAACAGGAAAAGGAAAAGAAAGGAAGAATTTAGTATGAATCACAAGGGAAAAACGTTTGTCCTTGTCAAGTGCGCTTTACTGGCTGCGCTGGCAGTGGCGCTCAATTTTGTCAAGTTTGCTCCCTGGCCCAATGGCGGTTCCATCACTGCCGCCGCAATGGCGCCTATTGTCCTGGCTGGGCTGATGTTCGGACCCGGATGGGGTGTTTTGACCGGCTTTACTTTCAGCCTGCTTCAGATGCTTTTGGATGGTATCAGCGCGCCTCCCGTGGAGACTGTCCTCTGGTACGCTCTGGTGATACTGCTTGATTATGTGATTGCGTATACTGTGCTGGGGCTTGTAGGCGTCATTGCCAAACCCTTTTCAAAGCCGGTCAAAGGCGCTGTCATCGGTACTCTGGCCGTTACAGCAGCGCGTTATCTCTGCCATATTGCAAGCGGTATTCTGATCTGGGGCGTTTATGCTCCCGAAGGTACCCCCATTTGGCTCTATTCCCTGCTGTACAATGGATCTTACATGGTCCCGGAAATGATCATCACCACCATTGTGGTCAGCCTGCTAGCTGGCGCTGTATTCAAAAAAACACATGCTGCCTGATCGTAAAAATTCCGGTATTTTCTCAGCATCAGTCTGTTCTCTGCACTGAAAGATATGTACGAATATTTGTAGTCGTTCCATTTTGGACAGTCAATGCCATTGACAGTTATATTCTATATAAATAGTCCGCGGCATTTCCGGTTCCGATAGTTCGCAGATATCGGAATCGGAAATGCCGTGGACTATTTTTTACGCTATCACTTTCAAAAAGGCCGCTATATCACCGAACAGCAACACTCCTGTTGCAATAAATTTGCCTCTTGATTTATGGAGTCTATACGATGTTATATAATTTTTTATCCGAAAAAACGCTTCTCCAATCATCCTAAATCAATAAAATTTTTAAAGTTTAAAATTATTTTTCTAATATTATCAGAAATCTACTTGTGTTTTTCTGTTTATATAGATAAAATTATATAATAATATAAAAAAGTATTGACTTTATATATTTTTTTATATATCATGAGGGTAATTCCTCAGGC
>NZ_VIQT01000006.1 GCF_010206195.1 Anaerotruncus colihominis
GCGCCGCTTTAGCGGCGCCGTCCCTTATTTAATATTTTTCAAGCTCCAGAACGCTGGAGATTACGCGCCCTTGACGATCGCCTCACAGCGGGATTCGCAGGTGACAATCGCGCCGGTTGGGCAAGCGGTCACGCAGTTGCCGCAGTTGACGCATTTCTCCGGATCGATCGAAGCCAGGTTGTCTGTAACGGTGATTGCACCATGCTCGCAGGTACGCTCGCATTTTTTACAGCCAATGCAGCCGTTCTTGCAGACCTTGCGCGTAAACGCGCCTTTATCGTGCGAGCTGCATCCAACATAGACCGTGCTGGAAGCCGGGATAACTGTGATCAGGTGGTTGGGGCAGGCCTTTGCACACATGCCGCAGCCGACACAGGCGGCCTTGTCGATCACAGCGATACCGTCGACAATCGAAATCGCTCCGTACTGGCACACATTAATGCAATCCCCGTAGCCGAGGCAGCCATGCGAACAACTGCCCTTGCCCTGATAAAAGAAATTGCAGGCCGCACAGCTCTGTTTCCCCTCATAATCCATCACACTGTCGGTTGCATAGCAGTTGCCGGAACAGCGCACAACAGCATATTTCGCTTCCACGCTTTCGGCCGCAACACCCATAGCCGCGCTTACGCTAGCAGCAACGCCTGCGCCGCCAGGCACGCACAGATTTGTCTTTGCGCCGTCGTGAGCGACGGCCTTGGCGTAATCGTCGCATCCGGCATATCCGCAGGCGCCGCAGTTGGCGCCGGGCAGCTCGGCACGGACGCTGTCAAAGAGTTCATCGGCGGGCAGCGCCATTACCTTAGCTGCGACAACCAACACAATCGCGCAGATCAGGCCGATACCGCCTACGATGACCACTGGGAACATTATCGAAGCCATCATGAAACCTCCCATTATTTGAACAGGCCGTCAACGATCCCGCTGAAGCCCATAAAGCTGACAGAGCAGATCGCAGCCGCCGTCAGTGTGATCGGGATGCCCTGATACGCCTTGGGGATGCTTTCGGCCGCAGCGTCCACACGGGAACGCACACCCGAGAAAATCACCATGGCCAGCATAAAACCAAGGCCGGAACCGATCGAGTTGACCATTGATTCAAGGAAGTTGTAACCCTCGTCGAGGTTGAGGATTGTAACGCCAAGCACGGCACAGTTTGTTGTGATCAGCGGCAAATAAATACCGAGCGCCTTATGCAGCGCGGGAATGTATTTTTTCATCACGATCTCAATGAACTGGACGAGCGCCGCAATGATCAGGATAAATGCAATCGTCTGCAAATAATCCAGCCCGTTCGGAACGAGCAGATATGTGTAGATCGGCCATGTGGCGGCTGTTGCAAGCGCCATAACGAAGGTAACGGCAACACTCATGCCGAACGCGGAATCCAACTTTTTGCTGACGCCCAAAAACGGGCAGATGCCGAGGAACTTTGCAAGGACATAGTTGTTGACCAAAACCGCGCTGACAATGATAATCAAATATTGCTTCACTGATCAGCACCCCCTTCCCGGACAGCGGCGCATGCGGAAGCTGCCGGACAGCCTGTGCAGCCGAATTCCTTTTTCTTGATCGCCTTACCGTGCGTCAAATGATTGACGGCCGCGATTAAAAATCCAAATACGAGGAAACCGCCGGGAGCCAACAGGAATACGATAATCGGATCCCACAGGTTGGCCGTCAGCGTGACGCCCATCCAGGTGCCGTTTCCGATCAGCTCGCGGATGGAACCCATGCAGAACAGCGCCAGCGTAAAGCCAAGGCCCATGCCCACGCCGTCGAGCGCCGAGGCGAGAACGGTGTTCTTATTGGCGAACATCTCGGCGCGGCCAAGGATGATGCAGTTAACGACGATCAGCGGCAGATAAACGCCGAGCGCCTTATCGAGTGACGGTGCATATGCCTTGACAAGAAACTGCACGATCGTAACAAACGCCGCGATGACGACAATGTAACATGGGATGCGTACAGAATCCGGGATGACCTTTTTCAAAAGCGAAATAACGATGTTCGAACCGATCAAAACGACCATCGCCGCAATACCCATGCCGATACCGTTTACCGCCTGGGTTGTAACGGCCAGAGTCGGACAGGTACCGAGGATCAACACGAGCGCGGGATTTTCTTTCAGAATACCGTTGGTAAGAATCTTCCAATAATTTGTCTTTGGTTTATCAGACATGGTTCACGCCTCCTCCTCTGCCGTTGTCGCACCGGCCACTGAATCAACAGCCTGGCCAGTCACAGCTCCATACGCCTGATAGGCGGTTCCAACACAGCGGATAAACGCATTTGAGGAAATCGTCGCGCCTGTAATCGTCTCGACACCCTCAAGGGCGGAATCTTTACCGATAAACTGGCCGGTGAAGGCAGCATCGCCCGTCTTGGAACCGAGTCCCGGCGTTTCACTGTTGTCAAGCAGCTGTGTCCCAGTGATTTTGCCGTCGGCTCCGATGCCAACCATCACAACATACGCGCCGCCGAAGCCCTTATCCTGCACCTGAAACGCGTAGCCAAGCCCGCCGGATTCTTTGGCCGCGAGCAGAACGCCCTCGACACCGTCGACCGTGATCTCCTCAAAACTTCCGGCGCCCGGCAGAACCGCCGCCATGGCCGCATCCGTGGCCGCCTTGGTGGCCGCATCAATTGTATCCTTCGTCATCGTGTAGGTTGCGCCGAGCAACGCGGAGGAAACAATACAGATAATGGTCAGAACAATAACTGGTTTTATAAGTTTCATATACACGCGCCCCCTTACTGTTTCTGCTCAAAGACAGCGCCGAACGGCTTGGTGATCGTCAGGCTGTCGATATGCGGCGTCAGGATATTCATCAGGAGGATCGCGAAGGACATGCCTTCCGGATAGTTACAGAAGGAACGAATGACCATTGTGATAAACCCGATGCCGATCGCGAAGATGACCTGGCCCTTTGTCGTAACCGGACTGGTCGAATAGTCGGTCGCCATGAAGAACGCGGCGATCATGACGCCGCCGGAGAGGATCGCATAAAACGGATCCTGGCCGAACAGCAGCGCAAACACGAAAATACTCGCAATCAGCGTTACAGGAATCTCCCATCCGATAACGCCCCTCCAGATCAAAAACGCGCCGCCAATAACCAGCGCGATCACACAGGTTTCACCCATCGAACCGCCGCGCTGGCCGATCAACATCTGCCAAAGCGAAGGGAGCGCGTCTGTCTGACCAGCCGAAATCAGTGTGAGCGGCGTTGCTGTCGCCAACGCGTCAACGCCGCGCGGAGCTACCCATGTTGTCATCTGGCCGCCAAACGACACAAGTAAAAACACGCGCGCCGTCGCCGCCGGGTTGGCAAAGTTGCAGCCGATGCCGCCGAACAGGCATTTAACGACAACAATCGCCATAAAGGAGCCGAATGCCGCCATCCAGAACGGAAGCGTAACCGGCAGATTGAACGAAAGAATAATGCCTGTGACAACAGCGCTACAATCACCGATGGTCTGTTCGCGCTTTGTCACCTTATTAAACAGATACTCAAACAGAACGCTGAATACAACGCAGACGGCCGTCAACGCCAGCGCGCGCAGACCGAAGAAGTAGATCGCCGCAATCATCGACGGCATCAGGGCCACCGAAACGGTGAGCATGATTTTGCGTGTCGAGATACTGTCCTTTACATGCGGGGACGGGGTGATCATGAGCTTCGACTGTTCCTGCGTCTGCTCCTGGTTTTCCATTACATTCGTAGCCAAAACAATACCCTCCTATCCTTACTTTTTCGCGGTCGCCGCGCGTAGCATTTGCTTGGCCATCTTGTTGGTGAAGGTCAAATTGCGCTTTGCGGGGCAGACAAACGAGCAGCAGCCGCACTCCATGCACAGCATCACCTTGAGCTTTTGGAGCATCGCGATGTTCTCACTCTCATACGCCTTTTCGATCTGGCGCGGCAGCAGGTGGTACGGACAATTCTGCATGCAGCGGCCGCAACGGATGCATGGGTGTTCCGGCTCCACGACGGTTTGCGACTCGTCGAACGCAAGCAGGGCGTTGTTGTTTTTCAGGACAGGATACGCGGCGTCAAACACGAGCGTTCCCATCATCGGGCCGCCCATGATCAGCTTTTTGGCAGGACGCTTGTAGCCGCCGCAGAAAGCAATCACATCGGAAAAATGCGCGCCGATCGGGGCGATGACGTTTTTCGGCTCAGCGATCGCACCGCCGTCAACCGTCAGCATTTTAGTGATGAGCGGCATACCTGTGCGCAGATACTGGCCGATAAAGGCAGTTGTTGTGATGTTTTGAATGATGATGCCCGCGTCGGCCGGGAGCATCCCCTCTTTGATGACGCGTCCGGTCGTCTCATAGGCCGCGACCTTTTCAGCGCCCTTTGGATAAATCGCGTGCAGGCTGCACACCTCAATGCTGCTGTCGTCCTTTGCCAGGCGGCGCAGCATCTCGATCGCCTGGGGTTTATTGTCCTCAATGGCGATCTTAACCTGTGTAATACCGACATATTTTTTGATCGCCTCAATACCATCGAGCACATCCTGCGGGCGCTCGATAATCGTGCGGTAGTCGGACGTTATGTACGGCTCGCATTCAGCCGCGTTGACAACGAGCGTATCCACCTCGGACAGATTCTTGGGGTTCAGCTTGATGTGCGTGGGGAAACCGGCGCCGCCCAGGCCAACCAGACCGGACTCTTTGATCGCCTGTACAAATTCGGGATGATTTGAGATCACTGGGGGCTTTACATTTTCATCGACCGTCTGTTCGCCGTCCGTCTGGATGATCACCACCTGGCTGCGTCCGCCGTTCGATGTGACGATCTCCTCGATCGCCGAAACGGTCCCCGATACGCTGGAATGGATCGGCGCGCTTAAAAACGCGTCGCTGTCGCCGATCTTTGTCCCGACCTTCACAGTGTCGCCCTTGGCCACGATCGGCTTGCAGGGCGGACCCATGTGCTGCGACATTGAAATGCATACTTCCTTGGGAAGCGGCAGCTCAACGCCCGGACAATTTTCCGTGTTCTTGAAGTGCGCGACATGCGCGCCCTTCAGCGTTTTCTGCAAAACACTCATTTTCCCATATTGCCTCCTCTAGAGATTTCAGAAACCGCCATACCATGGCAGCTTCCTCCCGTAAACTGGCCTTTGATTTCCGCCCTGCCCACACAACAAGCAGACGGACCGCTCAAAGGCCGCTTTGATACGGGCTTTATCGTCAGTTGACCCCATATGGCGTCAAAAGAAGATCCGATTAAAATGCGGCATCAGGCCACGCAAAAGTACTCCTGTCAATACGCCCATGGCGATTCCAAACAGGATAAGCGCCGGAAAATAATAAAACACCATCGTACTTTTCAGTACAACCGCGGCCATGAACAGCTGTCCGGCATTGTGCGCCAAGCCGCCGCAGATGCTTATAAAAAGATAACTGCGCTTTTCACGCGCCGCGCCGAGCAGCAGCATCACCGTCACGGACGCCAGCCCGCCTGCAAGGCTCATCGCGGCGCCGACAGCGCCGCGTGTAAGCAGCACAAACATGCTTTTCAGCACAGCGATCGTATACGCCTCGCGCCGTCCCAGGCAAAACAGGCAGTACATCGCAACAATGTTGGAAAGCCCTATTTTTAGCCCTGGAACCGGCAAAGGAGGGAGCAAGGCCGACTCCGCAAAACTTAAAACAATCGAAAGCGCAAACAGAAGCCCCATGGCCGCCGCGCGCGAGGCCCGGTACTTCATGTCGTGCCCCCGGATATAAATGTATATGTGCCGCTCTTGTCGGCCGGAACAACACGCTCACGCAGGTTTTCCGTAATATAAACATTCTTGTCCTGATCGACCACGATCAAGCCGCAGCCAAGGCTGTTGAGCCTCTCCAGCACAAACGACCGGCCCTTTATAAACAGCCATGTGGACATGAAATCAGCAAACGCGCCGTCCTGCGAAACAACGGAAACAGACATCAGATCCGTCCGGGCCGGATAACCCGTCGCAGGGTCCAGGATGTGGTGATAACGCACGTTATCGTTCATAAAATAGCGTTCGTAATCACCGGATGTGGCCATCGTGGCGTCCTCCAGGAGGACCGCGGCAATATAATCGTTTTCACTGCCGCGCGGGTCGCGCAACCCAAACCGGAACGGCTGTCTCACTGTCCTGCCGGTCTGATCCGCGACCGGCTTTTGGCCGATTGTCATAATGTTGCCGCCGATTGAAATAAAGCCTGATTCAATACCGTTTTCCCGCGCGATGCGATCGGCTGCGCTGCACGCAAACCCCTTTGCGATCCCGCCGAGATCGACAGATTGTCCCTCCCGCCGCAGCATTGCAGAGCGCGTCTCAGGCTCGAGCAGGATATCGCGGTAGTTAACCAGTTCCAACTGGCTGGCGATTTCCGCACTGTCTGGAATATAAGCGCGGCCGCGGGTGATCCCCCAGACCCGCGCCACCGGCGCAATGGTCACATCAAAAACGCCGTCCGTTTCCGCCCCATACGCCGCGCAGCGTTCCAGCAGCTCATATGTATCCTCGGAAAGCGGAACAAACGCCTTTCCTGCATTTTGGTTGAGCGCGGCGATCTCCGAATTATCTATGTACATCGACATCCTGTTTTCGATGTCGCGCAGGGCAGCGTCAACCGCATCCTTGGCTTGCGGTCCGTTCTCGCCGAAAAATTCATATTCAATGAACGTATCCATGATAAAAGCCACGCCGGTTGTTACCATGCGTTCGCGCTCAGAGGCCCGCCGCTGCGCCAACGCCCTGGCAGCAAGCCCCGCCAGGCCGGCCAACAGGACCGCTGCGATCAGAAGGCCGGCGGCCGTCCTGCCCAGTTTTTCACGCTTCGACAAGCCTAAAAATCCTTTCAGTGAATCAATCGAAGACACCCCGCGGGAGGCGGGGTGTCTTCTGGTTCAAAGCCAAACGCTTGATATACAGACAGCAATCACTTGCCGTCCTGCTCGGACGACGCCTTGTCCCCATCTTCCTCGTCGTCGAGGTCGAATTCCAGAAGCTCGCCGCAATTGGGGCAAGTCGTCTGGCCTTCCTCAAGCATATCGGAATCAATACATACGATATCGCCGCATGTCGGGCAGCAGACCTCATAAATGTCGCCGTCTGCGCAATCCTCGTCGTCACAGCCGCAGCCGCAATCATCACAGCCGCAGTCGTCGTCATCCAGTTCGTAAAAATCCTGCTCAAGCGAACCGAGATCCTCGTCGATCGTATCAACCTGTTCGCTGAGTTCGTCGATTTGAGCCTCAAGGTCGGAAACGGTCAGCGCCATGTCGTCAAATGCGTTGACCAACGCATTGATGACCTTTCCCTCCTTGGTGGAATCGTCGATGCCCAGTCCTTCCGCAAGACCCTTGATATACGCAGCTCTCTCCGTAATCGTCATGGCTGTCAACCTCCATTCGTTTCAAATGTTTATGGAAAAGCGGCGCTTACGCACGCTCCATATACTCGCCGGTGCGGGTATCCACCTTGATGTGGTCGCCCTCGTTGATAAACAGCGGCACGCGGATTTCCGCGCCTGTCTCAAGCGTCGCGGGCTTTGTGGCGTTGGTGGCCGTGTCGCCCTTGAAGCCCGGATCGGTCTGTGTGACCTCAAGCTCGATAAAGAACGGCGGCTCGACGCCGAACACGTTGCCCTTATACGACAAAACCTTCACGTCCATATTTTCTTTCACAAACTTGAAGTTATCTCCAAGCGTGGAAGCCGAAATCGGGATATTCTCATATGTCTCGTTATCCATAAAGTAATACAGGTCGCCATCCCTGTAAAGATACTGCATGTCCTTGCGCTCGACGAAAGCAGTCGGATACTTGTCCGTCGGGTTGAACGTTTTCTCCGTCACAGCGCCCGAGATCACATTGCGGATCTTGGTGCGGACAAACGCCGCGCCCTTTCCAGGCTTTACATGCTGGAATTCAATAATCTGTACAACGTTCCCGTCCATCTCGAACGTTACGCCGTTTCTGAAATCGCCGGCAGAAATCATATAGTTACCTCCAAATGTTCTGACACGCCTGCCCGCAGGCCGCGGCGCATCACCCTGTTTAACACTCTAATTCTATATGAAAAAGATGCTGAATGCAAGCCCCTTTCTCACATAATTCTTGCTATAATACCAACAAATCCCTGTCAGATGCTGTCAAATCCTCACAGCCGTCCTGCGTCACAAGCACCATATTCTCTGTGCGCACGCCAAACCGCCCCTCCAGGTAGATCCCCGGCTCAACGGTAATCACCATACCTGGCGCGCAGACATGGGCGTTTTCCGGCGCGAAAGCGGGCGTCTCATGAATCTCCAGGCCGAGCGAGTGACCCGTACCATGTCCAAACGCGCCGCCATAACCTGCCTGCGCGATGACCCCGCGCGCCGCCGCGTCCACATCGCCGCAGACAGCGCCTGGCCGCACTGCGGCGATCGCCGCTTTCTGCGCCTGCAAGACAATGTCGTAAACGCGGCGCTGCTCCTCGCTCACAGCTCCGACGGCCACTGTACGCGTCATATCCGAGCAATATCCGTCTACAACGCAACCGAAATCCATTGTGACGAAATCGCCTTTCTCAACCGCCTTGTCCGTCGGCACACCGTGCGGCATGGAGGAATGCGCGCCCGATACGACGATATAGTCGAATGCCGGGCGCTCCGACCCATGCCGGTAGGTGTAATCGAGCAGCTCCCCCGCGATCTGCCGGTCGGTCATCCCTGCCCTGATATAGCCGCAGATGTGCGTAAACGCGTCGTCGGTGATCTTCTGTGCGGCGCGGATGGACGTAAGCTCCCGCGGCGATTTGACCGCCCGCAGGGCGCGCAACGCCTCGCCGGCGCGTGTGTCAGAAAACAGCTCGACATCCGTCAGCCGCTCCTTCCACCGCGCGTACTCCGCGAGCGTCATATAATCGCTTTCAACCGCCAGCCGCCGGACGCCGTGCCGTTTGAGCAATTCTCCGATCTGCCTGTAAAGCTTGTCCTGTAAAATCACCTCGCAGCCGGAGCAAATGGCACGCGCCTTTTCAAAGTAGCGGAAATCGATGATAAAATACGCTCCCAGGCCGCGCAGAACCAGCAATGTACCAGCTGACGACTGCATCCCCGTCAAATAGCGGCGGCCGACCTCAGATGTGATCAGTACGCCTTCGATTTCCTCCGGAAGCCGTTCAAGCAGCGCCTCAGTCCTGTTTTCCATTGTGATCCTCCTCCATAGCGAGCAGCGCGTCGACCGCAAGCCTGTAGACGTTTTTCCCGAAGCCATAGACGCCCCCGACGCATACCGGCGCAATCACCGAGGTGTGGCGGAACGGCTCACGCGCATGGATATTGGACAGATGTACTTCAACAACCGGCGTGCGGATAGCGGCGATCGCGTCACGGATGGCGATGCTGTAATGCGTGTATGCGCCCGCATTGAGCACAACGCCGTCAAAACCTGCGTGCGCCTTCTGTAGCTGATCGACAATATCCCCCTCGTGATTTGACTGGAAAAATTCACAATGGACGCCGCGCCCGGCGGCATACTCCCTCAGCTCTGCGCTGATCGCCTCCAGTCCGGTCATTCCATAGACGCCCGGTTCCCGGATGCCCAGCATATTCAGGTTTGGTCCATTGATCACAAGCAGTTTTTCCATGATGACACCCCTTTATGTCCCATCGGTTAAAAATCGCCGTCCGGCACACGCCCTAACGCCGCGCGCCGGACGCGCCGCCGCGCAGGATCAGGCGTTCAAGCGCACGCTTGAAGCGGAAAAACGGGAAGGTCTCCAGCTCGATCGGGTCGACCATCACCGATGTCACGCCCGCCAGGCGCGCGCATAGCACGTCCGTAAAGATCTGATCGCCTACGATCGCCAGTTCGCTTTTTTTCGCGCCCAGACGCGCAAGCGCACGGCGCACGCCGCCGCCAAGCGGCTTTTTCGCATTGGCAATGCAGCCAAGCCCGATCAGTTCAGCGAATGGTTCAACACGCGCCGGCTTATTGTTTGAAAGGACCAGAAGCCGCACGCCCGCCTGCTGCATCCGTTCAATCCACGCGCGCGCTTCAGGTCCGATATCGGGATTGTCATGCGTTGTCAGCGTGTTGTCGACATCGAGCAGCAGCACAGTCAGCCCATGCTGGGCAAGCCATTCGGGCGTGATCTGCCAGGCGCGCTCAAACCTGTATTCCGGCCAAAACAGGCGCATGGTTTCCCCCCTCTATTTCCGGCTGCGGCGCAGCCAACCTGCAACGAACAAAACGGATGGGGACGCGCCCCATCCGTTTTTATCGCTTGATTATTTGAACTTGCGTTTACGGGCAGCCTCAGATTTCTTTTTGCGCTTTACAGAAGGCTTCTCGTAGTGCTCTCTCTTGCGGACTTCAGCAAGAACGCCGGAGCGGGCGCAGGAGCGTTTAAAACGCCTCAGAGCGCTGTCCAAAGACTCATTGTCCTTGATTCTGATTTCTGACATTTACCAATTCCCTCCCCACGCCGTCTGGCCTGACTCTGTCAATCCTTCCGTTGTGGTTGGATAACAGCTTTTATTATACTATGACGAGGTATCCTTTGTCAAGCAATTTGCTCCATGTTCTATTGTGGTTTTTCAACAAAATTATACAAAAAGTTTATCGCGCCACAATGTTCACGAGCTTGCCGCTGACGACAATTTCCTTTACGATTGTCTTGCCCTCTATTGCGCGCGCGATCTCCGAACACGCCTTCGCCGCAGCAAGCGCCTGATCGTCGCTGCAATCGGCGCCGACCATGACGCGCGCTTTGATCTTGCCGCATACCTGCACCGCGATCTCCACCTGCGCGTCACGGCATTTGTCCGGGTCGAACACGGGCCATTTCCGGCCGCTTAACATCCCGTCAAAACCAGCCTGCTCCCACATCTCCTCGGTCATGTGCGGTGCGAACGGGTTGAGCAGGAGCAGCAGCGTTTTCAGCTCCGTGGCATTGATCTTCCCATGGTCATAGATATCGTTGAGCAGGGACATCATCGCCGCGATCGCTGTGTTGAACTTGAGCGATTCGATGTCCTCCGTCACCTTTTTGATCGTTTTATGCAGCGCCGGTTCAAGCGCGGCGGAATAGGCTTCGCCCGGCTCCAGGCAGTCAAGCAGCCCAAACACACGCTCCAAGAAGCGTTTACAGCCCTTGATTGAACTCTGCGACCATGGCGCGCTCTTTTCAAAATCGCCGATAAACATCTCATAAAGGCGCAGCGTATCCGCGCCGTAATCGCGCACGATATCGTCAGGATTGACGACGTTGCCGCGCGATTTGCTCATCTTTTCGCCGTTCTCGCCCAAAATCATGCCGTGGCTTGTCCGCTTGGCATAAGGCTCGGGCGTTGACACGATGCCGATATCATACAAAAACTTGTGCCAGAAGCGTGAATAGAGCAGATGCAGCGTCGTATGCTCCATGCCGCCATTATACCAGTCGACAGGCATCCAATAGTCGAGCGCCTCTTTGGAAGCCAGCTCCTTATCGTTGTGCGGGTCGCAGTAGCGCAGGAAATACCACGACGATCCGGCCCACTGGGGCATTGTGTCCGTCTCGCGCCTGGCCGGAGCGCCGCATTTCGGGCACTTGACGTTGACCCAACTGTCGATCGCGGCCAGAGGCGAATCGCCGTCGCCGGTCGGCTCGTAGCTTTCGACCTCCGGCAGACGCAGCGGCAGCTCGCTTTCATCGAGCGGCACATATCCGCAGTGGTCGCAATGGATGATCGGGATCGGCTCGCCCCAGTACCGCTGGCGCGAAAAGACCCAGTCGCGCAGCTTGAAGTTGACCTTCGGCTCGCCCTTTCCATTTTCAGAGAGCCAGCCGATGATCTTCTTTTTCGCCTCCTCGACCAAAAGGCCGTCGAGCATCCCGGAATTGACCATGACGCCCGTGTCGCAGTTGGTATACGCCTCCTGCTCAACATTGCCGCCCTGCACGACCTCAACGATTGGCAGCCCAAACTTTTTGGCGAACTCCCAGTCGCGCGTATCATGCGCCGGGACTGCCATAATCGCGCCGGTGCCATACGACATCAGAACATAATCGGAAATAAAAATCGGAATCTCGGTCCCGTTGACAGGATTGACGCCGCAGACGCCCTCCAGGCGGACGCCTGTTTTATCCTTGACAAGCTCGGTGCGTTCAAAGTCAGATTTTTTGGCCGACTCCCGCTGATAGGCGCGCACCGCGTCCAGATTGCCGATGCGGTCCGCCCATTTTTCGATATACGGATGCTCGGGCGAAATGACCATATACGTCGCGCCGAACAGCGTGTCCGGGCGCGTCGTATAAACAGTCAGCGTATCGCCGGCCGTCGTGCCGAAATGGACCTGCGCGCCCGTCGAACGGCCAATCCAGTTGCGCTGCGAAATCTTGACGCGGTCGATATAATTGACCGTGTCGAGATCGTCCAGAAGCCGCTGCGCGTATTCTGTAATCTTGAGCATCCACTGGCTTTTGACCTTGTGGACAACCTCGCTGCCGCACCGCTCGCAGACGCCGTTTACGACCTCCTCGTTGGCCAGCACGACCTTGCAGCCGGTGCACCAGTTGACCGACATCTCCTTCTTATACGCCAGCCCGCGTTTAAAAAGCTGGAGGAAAATCCACTGCGTCCACTTATAATAGGACGGATCAGTCGTATTGATTTCGCGCGACCAGTCAAAGCTCAGTCCCAGGCTTTTGAGCTGCGCCTTGAACCGCTGTACATTGTCGTGCGTCACCTTTTCCGGGTGGATGTGATTTTTAATCGCGTAATTTTCAGTGGGCAGCCCAAAGGCGTCCCAGCCCATCGGATACAGAACATTGTAGCCCTCAAGGCGGCGCTTGCGCGCCACAATATCGAGCGCCGTATAGGAGCGCGGATGGCCCACATGCAGCCCCTGTCCCGAAGGATACGGAAACTCCACAAGCGCGTAATACTTTGGCTTTGTGTAGTCGTCCGAGGCCGCAAACGTGCCCTGCGCCTCCCAGATGTCCTGCCACTTCTTTTCAATCGATGCGAAATCGTACTTCAATTTGTACACTCCCCGCCGCCGCAAAACGCCCGCGGCAAATTCTATTGCATCCGCGGCCGCAAGCGGCCCCGGTCATCCGATCGTCAAAGGCGCGCTCAACCGGGCGCAAGCTCCACTCTGGGCGCGTCCGCCCAAAGGCGTTCAAGCCCATAAAATTCTCTCGCCTGCTCGTGGAATATATGGACGATCACATCGTAATAATCGAGCACAATCCACATACCTGACTGATAGCCTTCAATACGCCGCGGTTCCTCGCCGAGCGCGGAAAGGCCCTCCTCCACGGCGTCCGACAGCGCCTTGACCTGCGTGTCCGAACCGCCGGACGCGATGACGAAATAATCGCCGATCGTCGTCAATTCGCGGATTTCAAGCGCCATAATATCCTTCGCCTTCTTTTCTGAAAGAAAGCGCGCAATCTTCATAACCATCTCATTGGATGTCATCCGTTTCACCTCCAGACGGACGTTTCATGTCAGCCGGCCAGGGGCTGTTTGCAAAAAATTCAGCAATTCCTCTATTTTCAAACAAGCCCTAATCCGTCATATAAGCGTTATAAGCCTCGAATGTATCCCGGCTGACGCCAAGCGAGCGTTCTACCAGATCGCGCAGGGCAAAGCGCATCGCTTCCTTCATCGCGGGGCGAAGCGCCGTTTCAGCCAACGCGCGCATCGGCAGAATATCCGGATAATCGCGGTCTTCGCTTGTCAGATCGGCCAGATATACCACCTCGTCAAGCGCGGTCATCGCGCCGCACGCGGTTGTATGGTAGCAGACGGCGTGAAGGATCTCGGCGTCGTCGATCCCGAGCGTCTCCCGGATATAACCGCACGCCGCCATACCGTGCCAGGTCTTTGGCTGCGTCCTCTGTACGCTGTCAAGAATGATACCATACTTTTCGAGCCAATGCAACTGCTCATCGCGCGGCATCTCCTTGCAGATGTCATGCATCCAGCCGGCAACCATCGCCTTTTGTTCGTCGCAGCCGTACAGCCGCGCGAGTTTCTGCGCCTGCCTGACAACACACTGCGTATGGAAATACCGCTTTGCTGAAAGTGTCTTTTTCGCAAGTTTGTCCAGCTTTTTCAAATCATAATCCATCACGACGCGCCCCGCTTTCATTGAGAATCGGGGGCTGCATTTTGTCCCGTAACGGGAGCGTTAAAACAGCCCCTTGGATGATTGATACAGCCTGTTTTCCATGATATAATCCGCCACCTCCGGCGGAACAAATCCCGCAAGGCTTTCGCCTGCCTGCACACGCGCGCGCACCTGTGTCGATGAAAACGGCAGAGGTTCGAGCGCGACCAGCTCGATTCGCGCGCCAAGCCGCTCAAGCCGGGCGGCCTCGGCGCGCAGCGCCTGCATCTGTCCCGGGCTGCGCGCGCCCGCGCAGATCACCGCGTCCGCAATAATCCGCCGCCAGTCATACCATTGCGTCAGCGATAAAAACATATCGCTTCCCATAATCAGGTAAAACGCATCGCCGGGATTTTCTCGCGCAAGCTGCATGAGCGTATCGACGGTGTAACTTTTGCCGCCGCGGCGAAGCTCGATATCGCAGACGCGGCAGACCGGGTCGCCCTCAAACGCGAGCCTGCACATATTCAGACGGTGACAACCGTCCGCAAGCTGGCCACCCGCCTTATGCGGCGGCAGATAGGTCGGGATCACCAGAACCCGGTCCAAATGGAGCGCAGCGGCGTATGTCCGCGCCAGCAGGACATGGCCGCAATGGATTGGGTTAAACGTACCGCCGAACACGCCCGTGCGCATCAGTCAAGCTCAATCCGCGGTTTTTTGTCGTTTCTGCGGTACAGGACAAATTTACCGCCAATCACCTGGACAACCTCGGCGCCTACGGCGGCAGCCAGCCGTTCAGCCGCTTCACGCACCGACTCCGGACAGGTTTCCAGCACGCGCAGCTTAATCAGCTCGCGCGCCGTTAACGCGTCGTCGACCTGCTTGACCAATGTGTCTGCGACGCCGCCCTTGCCCACCTGTAAAATGGTGTCCTCCGTGCTTGCCAGCCCGCGCAGCTTCGCGCGCTGTTTGCTTGTCAGCATACTGGTCTCCTCATTTCTTTATTGATTCCCGCATCCCTGCGAAAGCTTCTCTGCAAATGCGCGCAGGGCCTTTCCTCTGTGGGATACCGCGTCCTTTTCCGCATCGGAAAGCTCCGCGAAGCTTCTGTCCCCGACCATGAAAATCGGGTCGTAGCCAAAACCGCCTTCCCCGCGCGGCGCATGGCCGATGACGCCCTCGCAGCATTCCTCCGCGTCGATGCGCGTCCCGTCCGCGCCGATATAGCAGATATGCGCGACAAAGCGCGCCGTGCGTTTTTCATCCGGCGCCTGCGCAATCTCCTCGAGCAGCAGCTTGATCTTCTCGCTGTGCGGCAGATCCTCTCCGCCGTAACGCGCCGAATAGACGCCCGGCGCGCCGCCGAGCGCATCGACGCACAGACCTGAATCGTCTGCGACAGCAGCCTTCCCGGTCAGCCTGTGGACAGCCTGCGCCTTGAGGAAAGCGTTTTCGGCAAAGGTTTCGCCGGTCTCCTCCACCGCGAGCGCGGGGCACACATCGCTCTGCGCCGCGATCTCAATGCCGAGCGGCGCGAAAATCCGTTCAAACTCCTTAAGCTTATGACGGTTTCCCGTCGCGGCGATCACCTGCATCAATCGTCCGCCTCCGTTTCCCGGCCGCCGAACAGCGCGTCGACAAAATCGGCCGCGTTAAATGGCCGCAGGTCGTCGACCTGTTCGCCGACGCCGATATATTTGACCGGCACCTCAAGCTCCTGCCTGATGCCGATGACAACGCCGCCGCGCGCCGTGCCGTCGAGCTTTGTCAGGATGATGCCCGTGATACCTGCAGCCTCCTTGAACTGGCGCGCCTGATTGAGCGCGTTCTGTCCGGTCGTCGCGTCGAGCACAAGCAGTACCTCAACATCGCAGCCGGGCGCCTCGCGCTGGATTACACGCGAAATTTTCGACAGCTCGTCCATCAGATTTTTCTTGTTGTGCAGCCGGCCGGCCGTATCACAGATGATTACGTCCGCGCCGCGCGCGCGGCCGGCGGTGATCGCGTCGAACACGACGGCGGCCGGATCGGCGCCTTCCGACTGGCGCACCATCTCGACGCCGGCGCGGTCCGCCCAGACCTGGAGCTGGTCGATCGCCGCCGCGCGGAACGTGTCAGCCGCGCCGAGCAGCACCCGCTTGCCCTGTGCTTTGAGGCTGGCCGCCAGTTTGCCGATGGTCGTCGTCTTGCCCACACCGTTGACGCCGATCACAAGCACGATCGACGGCTTTGTTGAAATCGAGAGCGCCTCGCCGCCAGCGAGCATGTCCGCGATGATCTCCTTGATCAGTTCTCTGACCTCCGCGGCGTCCGTGACGCCGCGCTGCTTGACGGCCGCGCGCAGCCTACGGCAGATTTCTGCGGAGGTCGCAACGCCGACATCCGACATGATCAGCGTCTCCTCCAGCTCCTCAAACAGCTCCTCGTCGATCTTTGCAAACGAATTGACAATCGCGTCAACCCTGCGTGCCATCGATTCGCGCGTTTTTTTCAGCCCCTCGGCCAGTCTCCCGAAAAATCCCATATTGTCCCTCCCGGTCTTGTATTATTGAATACCGAGTTTGCCCTCGATTTCCCCGACATTCAGCTCCAGCAGCTTGGAAACGCCTTCCTCCTGCATCGTTACGCCGTAGAGCACATCGGCCTCCTCCATGGTTCCGCGGCGGTGGGTAATTGTAATGAACTGCGTTTTGTTGCAGAGCGTGCGTAAATATTGCGCGTATTTGACGACATTCACATCATCAAGCGCCGCCTCGATCTCGTCAAGCAGGCAAAACGGCGACGGCCGCACCTTGAGGATC
Organism: Anaerotruncus colihominis; assembly: GCF_010206195.1. Classification (GTDB taxonomy): domain Bacteria; phylum Bacillota; class Clostridia; order Oscillospirales; family Ruminococcaceae; genus Anaerotruncus; species Anaerotruncus colihominis_A. The sequence goes on from NZ_VIQT01000006.1 coordinate 16,890, forward strand.
GCAAAATAGATTGCAATCGCCACAAACGCCTGCTCGCCGCCCGAAAGCGCCGACAGGTTCTTAATGATCTTGCCAGGCGGCTGTACAAAAATGTCGATGCCTGATTCCAGCACGTCCGTTGGATCCGCCAGCGACAGGGACGCCTTGCCCCCATCGAATAGCTCTGTAAAAACTATAGAAAAATTTGCGGCAATTTTAGTGAAGTTCTCTGAAAAAATCGCGCGCATATCGCATGTGAGCCGCTCAATCAGCCGCAGCAATTCGGCGCGCGACTGCTCGGCGTCCTCTGTCTGCGTTTTAAGAAATGTATACCGCTCCGACACCTCGTCATATTCCTCGATCGCGCCCAGATTTACGCTGCCAAGCGCCTTGATCTTACCCTTCAGTTCCCCCAAGCGCCTTTGCGCAGCCGGCGTATCCTCCACCGGCCGCGACAGCTCAGCTGCCTGCGAACGCGTCACCTCGTATTCATCCCACATACGCGCGATGATCGCGTCGTATTCGCCCTGCATTGCCGCCTTTTTTTCTTCCAGGCGCGCCAGCTCCCGCGCGGCTGTCTCACGCCGCGCAGCGATCTCCTTTTCGTCCGCGCGCAGCGCGGCGGTACCGGATTCGCACTCGTTGCGCCGGGCTGTGCGCTCTGCAATCTCCGTCCCGATTGTTTCAATCCGCGCGGCGCGCTCCCTGCGCGCGGTATCCAAATCGTCAACACGCTGCCGGATCGCTGCGTTTTCCTCCTCAAGGCGCGCGGCGCGCTCTTTCAACGCGCGTTCCTGCTCCCGGCGGTGCTCCTTCTGTCCGGCAAGCTGTCCCATCATCAGACGCGCCCCGTCGATCTCCTTTTCAAGCGCCGCCGCGGCGACGTTAACCTGCGCGAGCGCCTCCGACGCCTGTTCAAGCCGCGACGCATACGCGTCGCGCCCCTCGTTTACTTCTCCAAGCTGCTGCGCCACCTCGTCAAGCTGGCCTGAAAGCTCCTGTATCAGCCCGTCGGCTGATACGCCGGCGGCGCGCAGCTCGCGCAGCCGGGTTTCAAGCGCTTCATACTCCCTGGCGGCCTGCTCGCGGGCGCGCGCGGCATCCGCCTGCGCCGCCAGTAAACGTTTCTGCTCCGATTCGCACCGGATGCGATCCTCCTGCGCTGTGGCAAGCTCTCCGTCAACGCCCGAAATCGCCGCCTGCGCGGCGGAAAGCTCCTCTTGAACGGCCCTGATCTCGCCGTCGAGTTGTTCCAACCGCCCCGTGCAGGCCTTTGCCTGCGCGCGCAGCGATTCAATCTCCTGCGCGCGGCTGAGGATTCCCGCGCTGCGCGCCGTCCAGCCGCCGGTCATCGAGCCGCCCGCGTTGACAACCTGCCCGTCGAGTGTCACAATGCGAAATTTATAGCCGGCGCGCCGCGCCAGCGCGACTGCGCAGTCGATGTCGCGTACAATGGCGATACGCCCAAGAAGCTGCGCCACAACACCGTTATAGCGGCTGTCGCACTGCACCAGATCGGCCGCGACGCCTACAAATCCATCGGCGGATGAGAGCCATCCCTCCGAGAGCCGTCCGCCGCGCACCGTTGTCAGCGGCAAAAACGTCGCGCGCCCTGTTTTGCTCGAGCGCAGCATCGCAATCGCGCGCTTGGCGGCCGTCTCATCCTCAACGACAATATTCTGCATCGCCGCGCCAAGCGCGATCTCAATGGCCAGCGCATGATCCCCGTCGACTTCAATCAGCTTTGAAACAGGGCCGCACACGCCGGACAGCGCGCCCCGGCGCGCCTGTGAGACAACATATTTGACGCTGCTCTGAAAGCCCTCCAGGCTGTTTTCCATATCGGTGAGCAGCCGTGCTTTCTGCAAAAAGCCGCGCGCCTGTTCATCGAGCGCGGCGTGCTGCTTTTTAAGCGCGTCGAGCTTCTCGCCACGCCCCTGGGCACGCAGCAGATAGCCGCGGCGCGTGTTTTGCAGCGATTCAGACGCCGCAAGCAACTCGGCAAGCAGTCCCTTGCAGTCCGCAAGCTCCCGCTCAATCTGCGCAGCGTTTTCATCGCCGGCAGACGCCGTGTTCCGGAGCGTCTCAAGCCGCGCGATCGTCTCGTCAATCAGCGATCCGCTCGACGCCGACGACAGCTTCGCCTCCTGAATACTCTGTGTAAGCCCAAAGCGCCGTTCCTTGAGCGCGTCCGCGCGCGTCCGGCAGTCCTCACGGGCGGCCGTCAGACGCGCAATCTCCTCTTGCGTCTCAGTCTGTTTGCAATGCAGCTTCTCCAGCGACGCCTGTTTGTCCGCAATCTCCGTTTCATATGTACGGATTTGCTCGTCAAGTCCACCGCCGTCAGCATCCGCCTGCCGCAGCTCCGCACCGATCTGTTCGATTGAAGCGCGGTTATGCGCCAGATCGTTCTGCATCACCGCGATATCCGCGCTGCTGTTCGCATTTTCCTCCTCAAGCGTCCGCGCCTGCGCCCGCCGCTCATCAATTTCGACGGAAAGCGCCTGCATATCCGCATACAGGGCGTTGATCCGCTGCTCCACCGCGTCCATCTCTGCCTGAATGCGGTCATGGTCGTCCTTGCAGAGTAGGATTTTGTCCTCCTGTTCCCGCAGAAGCGCCCGCGAACGGTCGAGCGTCGCGATCCAAAGCGACAGCTCCAACGTCTTTTTTTCCTCCGCCAGCGTTAAAAACCGGCGCGCCTTTTCCGCCTGCGCCTGAAGGGGACCAACGCGCGCTTCAAGTTCCGCGAGGATATCGCGCAGGCGCAGAAGGTTTTCCTCGGCGGCCTCCAGGCGGCGCTGCGCCTCCTGACGGCGGTAGCGGTATTTTGAAATACCGGCCGCTTCTTCAAAAATTTCACGGCGCTGTGTGCTTTTGGCGCTCACAATCTCCGCAATGCGGCCCTGTCCGATGATCGAATATCCGTCGCGCCCAAGCCCCGTATCCATAAAAAGCTCATGTACATCCCTAAGGCGCACATTCGTGCCGTTGATGCGGTATTCGCTCTCACCCGACCGGTACAGACGGCGCGAAACGCTCACCTCGGCGCTGTCATAGGGCAGTGCGCCGTCTACATTTTCAATCGTAAGCTGCACATGGGCGTAGCCCTGTGGCTTGCGCATCTGCGTGCCGCCGAAAATCACGTCCTCCATCCTGCCGCCGCGCAGCGTTTTTGTCGACTGCTCGCCGAGAACCCACCGCACCGCATCGGCAATATTGCTCTTGCCGCTTCCGTTCGGGCCGACCACAGCGGTGATCCCATCGTGAAAGGTCAGCCTTGTTTTGTCCGGGAACGATTTAAATCCCTGTATCTCCAAACCGCGAAGCCGCAAACTACACATCCTCCACTTTGACATCCAGGCCGCACACCCCGGCGTCCGGCCTGATTATAATATCGTATCCCATCGCGCGCAGCCGCTGGGCCGGCCGCGCGCCATGCCCGCACAGCTTTGATACGCTTTTCGGCGCGATATGCAGGCGGTACCGTCCCGGCGGCCGCCCGCTTAACAGGCGTTCGGCACATCCGTACAGGAGCGCGCCCTCGCACAGCTCCCGGAACGCCGGATGATACGGCCCGGCGAGCAAATGTTCGGCAAGCGACGGCTGTGCGTGCAGCCCCATGCGGATGACCCGCACGCCGCACGCCTCGAAAAATTCGAGCAAACGCGCGCCGAGCGCCGCAGCCTCCTCATGCGTCTGTGGGCGGTAAAGGCCCGCGCGCCAAAGCGCCGCGAGCCGTGTCCCCTCCAGCACAAGCGTCGGATAGACGCGCACCGTCGCCGGCATAAGCGCCGCAATCAGACGCGCGGACATCAAATCGGACACCTCGTTTGCGCCGTAAAGCCCCGTCATCATCTGAAGGCCCAGTTCCAGCCCGTGCGCCCGCACAAGCGCGGACGCGCGATTTGTATCGTCTGCCGTGTGGCCGCGCCCGTTTTTGGAAAGCACCGCGTCGTCCATGCTCTGCGCGCCAAGCTCGACAGCCGTAACGCCGTAACGCGTGAGCGTGTCAAGCGTTTCATCGTCGATGCAGTCTGGACGCGTGGAAACGCGCACGCCCGTGAACACGCCCCGCCCAAGAAACGGCCGCGCCGCTTCAAGCAGCTCGATCATATATGGGCGTGAGACTGCCGTAAAACTGCCGCCGAAAAACGCGATCTGCGCCGTGCGGCCCTTCTGCGCAAGCTCCCTTTCGGCACGTGCGCACAGCGCGGCCACGGCCGCGCCGTCAGGCGCGTCCCGCGCGCCTGAAATAGCGCGCTGATCGCAGAAGCTGCATTGATGCGGACAGCCCGCGTGCGGCACGAACACCGAAACGTTGGCATGCTTCATCGGCCCATCAGCTTGAGCGCCTCGCGCGCGGCCGCCTGCTCGGCGCTTTTTTTGCTGCCGCCGCAGCCAACGCCGATCACGTTGCTGTTAAGACGCACCTCGACCATAAACTTTTTGTTGTGATCGGGTCCCGACTCGTTGACAAGCACATAGGAGAGCCTCTCCTCCGGATTTTTCTGGATGATCTCCTGAAGCATCGTCTTATAGTCGCTGAACGCCAGATCGTCGCGGTTTTCCAGCGCGTCGACGATATAGCCCAGCACAAACCTGCGCGCAGGCTCGATACCGCCGTCGAGATAAATCGCTGCGATCAGCGCCTCAAACGCGTCGGCCAGAATCGATGGCCGGGTCCGTCCGCCCATCATCTCCTCGCCGCGGCCGAGTTTGAGAAAATCGCCGAGACCGAGCGCCTGTGAAAATTCCCACAGCGATTTTTCACAGACGAGTGCGGCGCGCAGCTTCGTCAAATCGCCCTCCGCCAGATGATATGTGTGGAACAGGTAGTCCGACACGACGATCGAAAGCACTGCGTCGCCCAAAAATTCCTGCCGCTCGTTGCTGGAAATATTCTTTTTTACTTCATTGGCATACGAAGAATGCGTCAGGGCAATATCGAGATACCGCCCATTTTGAAACGTATAACCGATACGGCCCTCTAAGGCGCTTGCAGACGCGCCCTCCTGCCCGGGCCTCACAGGCTGGCGCCCCCGCGCGCCTTGAGCTGCGCGAGCGAACCGACGATCTCCGTGATTACGCCACGCTCGGTGTATTCCTTGGCCTGGCGGATGGCGTTTTTAAACGCCTTGGCGTTCGAACTGCCGTGCGCCTTGATGACCGGTCGTGTAATGCCCATAAGCGGCGCGCCGCCGTATTCGGTATAGTCCATCTTCTTTTTGAACGCCACAACGCCTTTGGCTACAAACAGCGTTCCAATTTTTGAAACAAAATTCCGAAACAATACGTCCTTCAATTCCTTCGCGAACCACGAGCCAAGCCCCTCCGTGAGCTTGAGGACGATGTTGCCTGTAAAGCCGTCGGCCACCGCTACGTCGCAGCGTGTAAACGGAAGGTCGCGCGGCTCGATGTTCCCGATGAAATTGACCGGCGCGTTTTGAAACTGCTGATGCGCCTGCACCTGCAGCTCCATACCCTTCGTTTCCTCCGCGCCGATGTTGATCAGGCCGACGCGCGGATTTTTAACGCCCATGACATGCTCCATATACGCGCTCCCCATAATGCCGAACTGCACAAGCATCTCCGGACGGCATTCCGTGTTCGCGCCCATGTCAAGCAGCATATAACAGCCGTTCTGCGACGGAATGACCGTCGCAAGCGCCGCGCGCTTGATGCCCTTGATGCGCTTGACAAACAGCGACGCGCCGACGACGATCGCCCCGGTGCTGCCCGCGGAAACAAACGCGTCGCCCTCGCCGTTGGCAAGCATCTTCAGCCCGACCGCCATTGTACAGTCGTCGTATGATTTGACAATCTCCGTCGACTCAACCTCGACCGGGATGACCTTTTCCACATCAGCGATCGAAATGCGGTCGAGCGAAATCTTATTCTTTTCACATACATCGCGGATCACGCGCTCGCTTCCGCACGCGATGATATCAACCCCATACTCCTGTACAGCCATCGCGCAGCCCTTTAAAATTTCAAGCGGCGCGTTGTCGCCGCCGAAGGCGTCCACAATCACCCTCATACCGTTATAACCTCCTGACTGTCAACCAGTGTCTGCCTGAGATGAGCAAGCCCCCGCTGTGCGATCAGCAAATATCGCTGCTGCTTGTCCTTCATCCGCTCGTCAAGCGGCGGCAGAAGCCCCATATTCGCGCCCATCGGCTGGAAATCGGCGCAGGCCGGCCCGGAAACATACCGCAACAGCGCGCCGCACATACAGTCAAGCGGCAGCTTCAGAGGCTCTTTTCCCTGTAAGCGCCGCGCAATCTGTCTGCCTGTTAGGATGCCCGACATCGCCGATTCCATGTATCCCTCCACGCCGGTGATCTGCCCGGCAAAATAAATCCGGTCATGCTCGCGCATCCGCATCGTTTCATCAAGCAGCCACGGCGACCCGATAAACGTATTGCGGTGCATCACGCCGTAACGCATAAATTCCGCGTGCGCAAGGCCGGGGATCATGGAAAAGACGCGCTTTTGCTCGCCAAAGCGCAGGTTCGTCTGAAACCCGACAAGATTATAGAGCGTGCCTGCGCTGTTCTCGCGGCGCAGCTGCACAACTGCCCACGGGCGATGGCCTGTGCGCGGGTCGCGCAGGCCGACCGGCTTGAGCGGGCCGTAGCGGATCGTATCCGGGCCACGCCGCGCCATGATTTCAATCGGCATACAGCCCTCGTACACACGTTTTTCAGCCTGGTCAAAGTCGTGCAGCGGCGCAGGCTCGGCTGTACGCAGCGCCTCATAAAACGCCTCGTACTCCTCTTTATTAAAGGGGCAGTTGATATAATCGTCGTCTCCGCGGCCATAGCGCGCGGCGAAAAACACCCTGTCCAGATCAAGCGATTCATACGTCACGATCGGCGCGGCCGCGTCGTAAAAGCTGAGCGTCCCGCCGCACAATTCACAGATGCGCGCCGCGAGCGCGTCCGATGTGAGCGGCCCGGTCGCGATCACCGTCAGGCGATCGAGCGGGATATCCGTCACTTCGCCGGGCACAACCTCGATCAAAGCATGGGCGCGGATATGCTTTGTCACAAGCGCCGAAAACGCGTCGCGGTCCACTGCGAGCGCCCCGCCGGCCGCGACGCCCGTCGCTTCGGCGCAGGCGACCGTCAGCGAGCCGAGTATACGCATTTCCTCCTTGAGCATACCGGCAGCCGAGCCGAGCCGGCGCGCCTTGAGCGAATTTGAGCACACAAGCTCGGCGAACTGTTCACTGTGGTGCGCGGGCGAAAACCGCTGCGGCTTCATCTCGTAAAGGCGCACCCGGATCCCCTGGTTTGCCAGCGCCCACGCGGCTTCGCACCCGGCCAGTCCGGCCCCGATCACATGGACCGTCATTCGTCCGATTCCTTCTTTGGTTTGACCGGACGCGCATAGTCGCAGCCTTCCTTGAGGCAGTGGATCAAGGCGCCGCGCCCCGTCTTTTGGAACAGCGTGGCCCCGCACTTTGGACACGTTTCTGAGAGCGGCTTATCCCATGTCATAAACTGGCACTGGGGATTGTGTTCGCACCCATAGTAGCCCTTGCCGTTCTTCGACTTTTTGGCAAGCACCTTGCCGCCGCAGACCGGGCACAGGCCGCCCGTTTCCTTGACGATCTTTTTTGTATTGCGGCACTCGGGAAATCCGGGACACGCCAAAAATTTTCCGAAGCGACCTGTCTTGATAACCATTTTGCGCCCGCACAGCTCGCAGACGATGTCCGTCTCCTCGTCGGGCACCTTGACGCGCGTGCCGTCCATATTCTTTTCGGCCTGCTCCAGTGTCGTCATAAAGTCGCCGTAAAAGCCGCTGAGCATTTTGGGGTAATCGACGTTCCCCTCCTCAACCTCGTCGAGCGTCTTTTCCATATTCGCGGTGAAGGTCACGTCGACGATCTTGGCAAACTGCTCCTCCATGAGCTTCGTTGTGACCTCTCCGAGCGCCGTCGGCTTGAGCGACTTGTTTTCGCGCTCAACATAACCGCGCGCCAGAATCGTCGTAATCGTCGGCGCATAGGTGCTTGGACGGCCGATGCCGTTTTCCTCGAGCGTCTTGATCAGCGACGCCTCCGTGTAGCGCGCGGGCGGCTGCGTGAAGTGCTGGTTCGGAGTCAGCTCCTTGAGCGTCAGCGCATTGCCTGTCTCCAGCGGCGGCAGTGAAGCCGTATTTTCATCGTCGGTGTCCTTCGACTCCTCATAAAGAACCGTAAAGCCGTCAAATTTCACCGTGAAGCCGGACGCTTTAAACAAACAATTGGCCGCTTCGATATCGACCGCCACCGTGTCGAGCAAGGCGTTGGCCATCTGGCTGGCGATGAAACGCTCCCAGATCAGCTTATAAAGCTTATACTGTTCGGCCGTCAAATCCTTCTTGACGCGGTCGGGCGTCAGCGACGGATCGGACGGGCGGATCGCCTCGTGTGCGTCCTGCGCGTTTTTCTTCGTCTTAAAAACGCGGCGCGTCGCAGGCAGGTACTCCTTGCCGTATGTGTCGGTTATATACGTTTTCGCCTGTTCGGCCGCCTCGTCGGAGATACGCAGCGAATCGGTACGCATATAAGTGATCAGGCCCGTCGCACCGATGCCCTCGATCTCGACGCCCTCGTACAACTCCTGCGCGACCTTCATCGTGCGCCGCGACTGGTAGCCCAGGCGGCGCGACGCCTCCTGCTGAAGCGTAGACGTGATAAACGGCGGCGCCGGGCTTTTACGGCGCACGCCCTTTTTGACATTGCTGACAATATAGTCCGCTCCATCAAGCGACTCGACAATCTCCCTGGCGCGCTTCTCATCCGGAATCGCCGTCAGCTCGAGCTTTTTGCCGTCGATGGCGTAAAGCTTTGCCGGAAAGGGCTTTTTAGCATGGCCCTTCGCCGCAAGTTTTGCGTCGATGCTCCAGTATTCCTGCTGCTTAAACGCGCGGATTTCCTCCTCGCGGTCCATAATGATGCGCACCGCCACAGACTGCACGCGCCCGGCTGACAGGCCCTTTCGCACCTTGCGCCACAAAAACGGGCTGATCTTATAGCCGACAATCCGGTCGAGCACCCGGCGCGCCTGCTGCGCGTCGACAAGCTTGACGTCGATTGTGCGCGGATGATCCATCCCATATTTGACGCCCGACTTTGTAATCTCGTTGAACGTCACGCGGTTAGGCTGGTTCATATCGACGCCAAGCATCTGCGCCAGATGCCACGAAATCGCCTCGCCTTCGCGGTCGGGGTCCGTTGCAAGAAAAATCGCGTCACTTTTTTTGGCGGCCTTTTTGAGGTCCTTGATCAGATCCTCCTTGCCCTTGATATCAACATACATCGGCGCAAAATCATGGTCGACATCGACGCCGAATTTACTTTTGGGCAGATCGCGGACATGGCCCATCGACGCAACGACCTCAAAATCCTTGCCTAGGTATTTTTTAATCGTTTTTGCCTTGGCGGGCGACTCCACGATGACAAGATTGGACAAACAAACCATTCCTTTCCCGGGCCGCGCAAACAGCCGCCCGCAGAACAATACGCTCTATTCATGATGCGCTCACACGCGTATCTTCTCAATTCTTTTTAAACGCCGTCTGGTATTGACGGAACATACCGTCCGCCAGCCACAGCGCGCGCAAACCCGGCCAATTCCAGCTCTGTAAGCGCCGCCAGTATCTCAGCCGCGCCCAGACCAGCCAGCGCGGCCAATTCGTCCCGCTCCAGCGCACGCGCGCCAAGCTGCGCGTAAACGGCGCGCGCCTGCGGGGTGACGCCCTGCTGCGCAAGCTCGCCGTCATCCATACGCGGCGGTTCCATCCGCTTTGGCGCGGCGGCCAGCTTCGCGCGGACCTTGACGCCTTTTATCCGGCGCGGTGCGTTTTGCGGCGACCTCGCGGCGGCCCTGTCCGCGCTTTTGATCTTTGCGGCGACCGTGCGCGCGTCAATCCGCTTTGGAAAACGGCCGATATATTCCTCCAGAATGCTGTATACGTTGACAACCACCTTGGCGCCATCGCGCGCAAGCTTATTGCACCCGGCCATCGACGGATCAAAAATCTCGCCTGGCACTGCAAATACATCGCGGTTTTGCTGCAGGGCATAACGCGCCGTAATGAGCGCCCCGCTTCGTTCCGGGGCCTGGACCACCACAACACCCGCGGCGATGCCGGAAAGCAGGCGGTTTCGAATGCTGAAGCTGCCGCGGTTAACGCCGGTCCCGAAGGGAAACTCTGTGACAAGCGCGCCGCCCGCGTCCAGGATACGCCGCTTGAGTTCGCCGCTGGCTGACGGATAATCGACGTCAAGCCCGCAGGCCAGCAGCCCGATTGTGCGTCCAGACGCCTGCAAAGCGCCCGTATGGCACGCCGTGTCGATACCGGTCGCCAAGCCGCTCACAACCGTACAGCCGGCCGCGGCCAGATCATGGGAAAGGCGATACGCGCTCGCAAGCCCGTATTCGGTCGCGCTGCGCGTGCCGACCATTGTGATCACCAGCTCGTCCGAAAGGCCGGACAGAGAACCCTTAACATATAATATACACGGCATGGCGTCGATATTTGTCAAAGCTTCGGGATAGTCAGGATGATCCGGCCCAATCGCCATACATCCGAACCGCTCGGCCGTCTTGATCTGCTCCCGCGCCCGGTCGAGCGCAGTGCCGCGCAGACGCTCAATCTCCTTTGGCGCGAACATCTCCAAGGACTCCAGCTCGCGGGCGCTTTTTCCATAGAGCGCCTCGGGTGAACCAAGTTCCCGGATAACCCTATCCGCCCTGGCGCTGCCAAGTCCGATCGCCTCCTGTAGCCAAGCCCAGAAAACCACGTCCGTCATACCGCGCCTTCCTTTCTAACGGTACATCTCCCACAGAATCACACCGGCGGCCATCGCAGCGTTGAGCGACTCGCAGCCCGGCTCCATCGGGATGGTAAGCGCGCCGTCGCAGAGCGCCGCAAGTTCCGGCGCGATGCCGCCGCCCTCGTTTCCAACGACAACTGCGCCGCCGCCATACAGTGAAACATCCCGCAACGAAACAGAGCCTTCCGCCGGCATTGCCGCCCAGACCGGCACGCCGGCCGCGCGCAGCGCGGCAATCGAAGCGGCCAGGTCGTCCGAAACGCAAGCCCTGGCTCGGAACACGCCGCCCATGGATGCGCGCAGCACCTTGGGCGCGTAAAGGTCGGGACAGTCCGCCGACAAAATGACGCCGTCCGTCCCAAACGCGGCCGCGGTGCGCAGGATTGTCCCCACGTTGCCGGGGTCCTGTAGCGAGGAAAGCAGGAGATATTTTCCGTTACTGCCTATTTTAACAGGTTGCGCCCTGTTGTCAAGCATCACAAACACGCCGAAAACGCCCTGCGGGCTGACCGCTCCGGCAAGCTTGGCGGCAACTGACGGCGAAATCTCATAAATGCGCCGGCACGCCGACACGGCGGGCGCCAGCCGCTGCCTGACACTGTCCGTCAAATCCTGTGTAAGAAAAAGCGCCTCGGGCGTATAACCCGCTGTGAACGCCTCAAGCGTCAGCTTGATGCCTTCGGTCGTGAAGCAGCCGTCCTCGTACCGGCGCCGGCGTGAAGACGCAAGCGCCGTATACTGTTTTACCGCCGGATTTTCACGCGAAGTAATCGTCTGCCCGCGCATACAGCCCCCCCCCTTTTTGCATGTAAAAGCAACGCGCACACAATTGCGCTGTCCTCCGTCCACGAGCGGGCCGGAGGGAAAGCTATAAAAACACGCCCGCGGTCAAAACGCGGGCGTTAAAAGATTAAAGGGCGGCCTTTGCCTTTTCAACAAGCGCCGTAAACGCGGCGGCGTCATGGATGGCGATTTCGGACAGCATCTTCCGGTTCAGCTCCACGCCGGCTTTCTTCAAACCATTCATGAACGAGCTGTAATTGATGCCGTTCGTGCGGCAGGCCGCCGAAATCCTGGTGATCCACAGGCTACGGAAATTGCGCTTTTTCTGCTTGCGGCCGATAAAAGCGTAATTTCCGGATTTCATAACCTGCTGTTTTGCCATTTTAAAAAGCTTGCTCTTGGCGCCAAAATAGCCCTTGGCAAGCCTCAGTGTCTTTTTCCTTCTTTTACGGGTCATCATTGCGCCCTTAACACGTGCCATATCCGTATACCTCCGTCAACTTCCGATTATTTATAAGGAACGAGCAGTTTGATTGTCGCCACATTCGTCTTGTCCGCATAGGTGGAATGGCGCAGGCGGCGTGTACGCTTGGTGTCCTTCTTGGTGAGGATGTGGGACTTATAGGCGTGGGCGCGCTTGACCTTTCCGTTTTTGGTCAGCTTGAAGCGTTTTTTCGCACCGGTATGAGTTTTCAGCTTAGGCATTTTTATTTCCTCCCTTGGTGGTTGTTACGGGCTTGGGCGAAATGAACATCACCATGCTGCGGCCTTCCATTTTCGGCAGCTTTTCCACATTGCCGTACTCGGCTACAGCCTCGGTAAAGCGTTTCATAATGTTTGTACCCAGCTCCGGATGCGCCATCTCACGTCCGCGGAAGCGCAGGGCAGCCTTTACCTTGTCGCCGCCCTCCAAGAACTTGATGGCACGGTTGACCTTGGTGTTAAAATCGTTTGTATCGATATTTAAGGAGAGGCGAATCTCCTTGATCTCGATCACCTTCTGATTTTTGCGGGCTTCCTTCTCGCGCTTGGCCTGCTCGAATTTGAACTTGCCGTAGTCCATAATCTTGCAGACGGGCGGCGTGGCCTGAGGAGCAATCTTCACAAGGTCCATATTTTTCTCAATGGCCATGTTCTGCGCAGTTGCCAACGGCACAATGCCGAGCTGCTCGCCCTGCGTGCCGACCAGACGGACCTCCTTGTCTCTGATCTCCTCGTTGATGAGCAAATCCTTGCTGCTAATACGAAACACCTCCAAAACCGATTCAAACAAATAAATTAAGCGCGGGGCATACCTTCCCCACGCTCAACAATCAAACATACCTTGCCGCAACCGGCAAGCTGTATTGACCAGCCGCCCGCTGGCGGCGAGGTGAGAACAGGATCCTGCTCCACTTTCTTTACTGGTCTATTTTAGCACGCCGGTTCCCGCCTGTCAAGTCCTGTTTTGCACCCTCCGGCCAGGGCGTCTGTATACCCGAAGCATTCCCTGTAAAGCCGGTATCTCACATACTGCCGGTAGCTGCTCCAACGTTCCCTGTAATACTCATTCCAATAGCTGATCATCCTGCTGTAGCCTGACAGGAGCGCGCGCGGATTTAAGCTGAACAACTGCCGGTACCATTTTGTATCCCTTTGGGCAAGGCGGCTATAGATCAGCTCCAAAATTTCGACGACGTACTCATCGCATACCTTTAGAATATAAGGTATGGCCCACAGCGGCGGTTCCCCCTCCAAAAGCGCGCCAATATGGCGTTCCCGGACAAAGCCATCGCAGCTTCTTGAAAACAGGCAGTGGTAAATCGTTTGCTGCACAGGTGTGAAAACGCTGGCCGGCACGCTGTCAAGAATATACAGGCGGTACGGAAAGGCAATCGCCTGCCCGTCCGGCAGCAGCCAGGAAAACGGCTCCTCACTCGCCGCCGAACCGGCATTATGATAGGTGCGCATTGGGATTCGGCCGCAGACACAGCAGACGGACGCGCGCAGCTGTTTCGGGAACCCGTCTGCAAACATCGCCGCGTCCGCGCGGCTCAGGGTTTGTCTTCCGGCTTGCGGCATGGCCGGCCCAAGCACGCCGGGTTGTTGGCTCTGCATGGCGATTCCCCTTTCACAATACGATCTCACAGGACAGCGCAAACGAATACAGCACGCATTCCTTAATCGGCACGCCGAGCGCCTCTGTCAGCGCGTTTCGATAGAGGGCGAGCTGCACATGATACCGCTCGCGCAGCTCGTCAGGCGTTTTGACGCGGTCCGTTTTATAATCGACGACGACCGCGCCGTCCTCCTCCAGGAACACGCAGTCAGCGACGCCCTGGATCGCTGTTTCGCCGCCGTTTGTAAACAGCGCGCTGTACGCGCCAAGCTCCCGCTCGCCGGCTTCCACCAGAAAGCGCAGCTCCCGCCAGACCTGCTTGGCCGAAAAAATGCGCGCGGCCAGCCGCGAGGAAAAGAACGCGCGCACGCGATCCGCGCGGATCGAATCCGCCTCCTGCTGCGAAAGAAATCCCTCCTGCGCCATGCGCGCGATCTCGCCCGAAGCATCACGCGCGGCGGCATGATAATCGGAGAACTGCATAAATTTGTGCAGTGCGTTTCCCCGCTGCGCGCCAGTCAGCCCGTCGCCCTGCAAAAACGTTGGCCGCGCCTGAAAACGGTAGGACGCCGCATACGCGCCGCCCGCAAGCTGTGAAACAGCCATCTTTGTCGGAATTTTTGTCTGCGCCTCAAACGGATAACGAAACGCCAACTGGCGCCGCAGCGCCTCCAGCGCCGGCCCGTCCGGCACGGCCAACCTTGTTTCGCCGGTTTTTTCCGCCTCCGGTCCGCCATCGGCCGCCGCTTTCAGCTCGAATGCAAGCGGCGCCCCGGATACCTCCGCCAGCGCGCCTGTCAGATCGAAGCGCGCGGCCAATACGGGATGGCGCGCCGCCGCCATCAAAATCCAGTCAAGGTAAGCGGCTGCGCCGCGCACCTGATATGGCGGCAGTTTCCTTTCAATCCCGCTCTCAGACGCAAGCGCGCACAGCCGTTCCTCCAGTTTCGTCACCACGCCCGTGATGACGATGCGCTGCTTGGCGCGCGTGAGCGCCACATACAATACACGCAGCTCCTCCGAAAGCATCGACCGCTCAAGCTCCAAACGCAACGCCTGCATCGGTACGGTTGTGTACTGCTTCATCATCTCAAAGTCGCGCCGCACACATGCAAACCCAAGCTCCGAATGCAGCAGTGTGCTGCCGTTTAAATCCTCGCGGTTAAACCGCTTGGCCGTATCGCAAAGGAATACGATCGGAAATTCCAACCCCTTCGACCGGTGGATGCTCATGACGCGCACTACGTCGGCCTGCTCGGACATACTCGCCGCTGGGGCAAAATCGCCGCCGCGGTCGATCAGGCGGTCCACAAAGCCGACAAAGCCGCTCAATCCCCTGTAACCGCCCGCATGATAATCACACGCATATTGGACAAGCAGCAGCAGATTCGCACGCCGCGCCTGCCCCATACGCATCGCCTGCACCTTGCCCATATAATCGCATTCCTCATAGATTTTGCGGATTACAGCATCGGCTGTGGCGTTGGCTGCAAAACGGCGCAGCCGCGCGATCGTATCGACCGCGTTCGCCGCGCGCGGATCGCCTGCCCCGGCGGCCCTTGCGGCCGCGATGTAAAGCGGCGCGCGCCGGTCTGCCAGGCGGATCTGCGTCAGCTCGTCGGCTGTCAGGCCGAACAGCGGCGACAACAGCGCCGAGGCAAGATCAATATCGAGTGTCGGATTGCTGAGCACACGCAGCAGCGCAATGACCGGCGCGATTTCACGCGACGTCAGAAACCCGCTTTTCGGCTCCGCCCAAACCGGCACGCCGCGGCGTGTGAGCGCGTCGAAATACGCCTGCGCCTTCTGTGCGGGCGAACGCAGAAGTACACAGATATCCGACGGCCGCACGCGCCTTGTCACGCCGCCGTCCGCAACAAGGTCGCCGCGCTCCAGCATCCCGGCGATCTGTTCCGCGACATCCCGCGCCTCAAGCTGCGTGCGGTCCAGCTCCCCGGCATACTGCGACGCATCAATTAGGCGCAGCGTACAGCCCGCCTCGATTTCCTCCGGAAAAGACGCGCCCGGCGAGAGCGCCTCCTCCTGATTATAATCCACCTCGCCGATTTCACTGCTCATGAGCTGTGAAAAGAAAAAATTGACGCAGCCGGTCACGGCCGGCGCACTGCGGAAATTTTTCCCCAGCACGATTTTGGCCGGGAACGTCGTTCCGTCGTATGGCGCGAAGCGTTTCTTCTTTTCCATAAACAGTTCCGGCATCGCCTGCCGGAACCGGTAGATGCTCTGCTTGACGTCGCCGACCATAAACAGGTTGCTTTCATTCTGCGATACGGCGCGGAAAATGATCTCCTGCGCGGCGTTCGTGTCCTGAAATTCATCGATGAGCACCTCGTCATAAAGCGTGCCCGCCGCCCGCGCAAGCTCCGTCTTTGCATAGCCCGGACCGGCTTTTTTCACAAGCAGCAAAATTGCATACTGTTCCATATCGGAAAAGTCCATCAGATATTTTTGCTGCTTCTGCTCCGTGAACAGGCGGTCAAAGGCGCGCGTCAGATCAAACAGCAGCGATACCATTGGCCGTAAAAACGCCACATCGTCCAAAAACTCGGCCGACGAAGCGCAAAACTGGCGGTCGCGCAGCTCCTCCACAATGGCGCGCACGCTTTTGCGAAGCGCCTGCACGGCGCTTTTCTGCGGGCTATCGCCGCGCAGCGGACGCAGCTTTTCAAATATGAACAGGCGCAGCCGTTCCTGCACGCGGTCCCAGTCGCGCGCCGACACGGCGGCAAAAGTTTGTTCAAGCTGCAACAGATCGCTGGAAAGCGCGGCGCCATACGCCGCCTGTACAGCCTCGTCCTGCGCAGCCAGCGCGAGCGCGCGGCGCAGCAGGGACGTCGCATGTGCCAGCGCGCCTTTCGCATAGTCGAGAATACAGCGCCCCCAGATGGAATCGGCCGCGCGCACACCTTCGCCGTAATAGGCGAGCTTATCGTCCAGCCAATCGTTATAGAATGGATGCGCGCGCACAAAATCATAGAGTGAAAACAGCGTATCAAACACTCGGCGGTCGTCGCGGCCCGCGCTTAATAGCTCCACAAGCTGAGAAAACCTGCCACCCTCGTCGCCGGACAGAAATTGTTCGATACACGCGCGCGCGCAGTCGCGCCGCATAATTTCCAGTTCGCGCTCGTCGGCGGCGCGCGTGTTCGACGCGATGCCGAGCGCCTGGAAATTGCTGCGGATCAGCTCCAGGCAGAAGGAATGGATCGTACTGATCTGTGCGCGCCCAAGCAGAAGCTGCTGCCGGCGCAGGCGGCGGTCCTCCGGATGCGCCGCGATCAGCTCGGACATGCGCGCCATGATGCGCTGTTTCATCTCAAGCGCCGCCGCATTTGAAAACGTAACGACCAGCAGACGGTCCGCATCGACCGGATTGTTTTCGTCGAGGATGCGTCCGACGACGCGCTCAACCAGCACGGCTGTTTTGCCGCTTCCCGCCGCGGCCGACACAAGCACGGTTCCGCCGCGCGCGGCGATTGCATCCGCCTGCTGCGGCGTCCATTGGCGTTCAGCCATCGCCCGTCCCCTCCTCCATTCGTTTCATCGCTTCAGCGCGGTCAAGCTCCGCGAGGCGGCGCACCGCGTCGCCGTCCTCGTGGCCGCAGACAGCGTGATAGTCGCACCAGTCGCACGGCCTGTAATCGGAAAGCCCTTCGACCGGCTCCGCGCCGATTTTCCCATCGGCAAGCCCCTGTGCGATCCCGATCAAATGGCGTTCCACCTCGCGCCGGATCAGCCCCATCTGTTCCAGCGACGCCAGAGAACTGCGCGCGTCAAAGCTGCCGTCCTTCTTTGTTTTGACCGGGATAAACACGCCCGCGAGATTCGGCTCCATGGCCGAGAGCACAGAGCGCTCCTCCAGCAGAATGCCGTTCATCCGCAGCCGTTTGAGCCGCTGCGCCTGAATTTCCTCACCGGACGCGTTTCTCTCTGCTGGTATAACGCTGTCGCGCGCGGGCATGTAGAGCACACCGGCCGGCACGGCGCCGTCTGCCTCACAGATGGAAAAGAGATAGATCAGCATCTGCATATTCAGTCCATAGCAGATATCGGAAAGGCTGAATGTTTTCGCGCCCGATTTATAATCGACGACACGCACATATTTGTTCCCATCCTGTTCGAGCACGTCGACGCGGTCCACAATCCCTTCGACGATCACACGCGTCCCATCCGGCGCGCGCAGGTCGAGCGGCTGCACCGGCGCGTCAAGCCCAATGGGAAGCTCAAACGCCACAGGTTCAAACGCGCTTTGGCCAAACTCAAGCGCCAGCCGCTCAATCAAACGCTGAAGCGTGCCGACCAGGCGGCGGAACAGATATTTAAAGCGCGCAGGCATCTCGTCGTAATTGGCGATGCGCGCCTTTAAATCCGCGTCGATGATCGCTGTAATCTCGCTGCGCAGCAGGTCGCCGTCGAGCTGGGAAAGGCCGCGGCCGCCGTATTTCTTCACAATTTTTTCAAGCACCAGATGAATCAGCGAGCCGGATTCAATCGGATTAAATTCCGCGCGGCGGCGCGGGCGCAGACGCAGACCGACCCGGCAGAAATAGGAAAACGGACACTCATAATACAATTCAGCACGCGACGGAGAGATACGCATACGCGTTCCGAACAGTGCACGCGCCGCGCCGCGGCTTTCCAGGCTGAAAGAGCGCGGCGCGCCCAGCGCCTGGAGCATGCGCATACGCGCCGGGTCCCGCTGTGCAAAATAGCTGCATAGTACCGCCGTTTCCGGCGTATCGTCGCGCCAATGGCGCATCATTGCGTCAAAGGCGGAGCGTTCGCCGGCGGCGCGCGCCAGCGCGCCGCCGGTAGAGCCGCGCGCCGGCGCGCCCACAAGGGCGCGCACCTCGTCCACAGCGGACGAGGCCGCGCGCGCGGCCCCCGCCGCATCGCGCAGCGGATAGGTCAGCCAAAGCGCATCGGACGCCTGCGTCAGGGCAAAATAGACATAATACCGTTCAAAAAACGCCGTCTGCTCCGGTGTGCGCAGCAGGTCAACCCCCTGTGTGCGCAGGCGCTCACGCTCAGCGGCTGAAAAAATGCCGGACGGACTGCTCCACAGCGGGAACGTGCCCTCGTTCAGCCCGATGACAAAGACTGCGCGCGGCGCGTTCGGACGGATACGGTCGGCTGTACCGGCGATCACCTGGTCGATTGTCTGGGGCAGCGAACCGATATCAACCGTGGATACGCCCAAACGCAGCAGGTCTGTCAGCCGGGCAAGTGGCAGCGAAACGCCGGCGAGCGCACCGCCGAACACATCGAGCAGACCGATCACCGCGTCCCAGACCTGCGCGCTTAAATCGAGAAAACGTCGCGCTTCCCCCTCTTCCATTTCCCCGGCATAGTCCTGCAAACGGCGCGCAGCGTCAACCTGTTCCAAATAGGAATAGATTGCGCGCGCAAAGCCGCGCCCATCGCAGCCGCGCAGGCTGTCCGCCAGCCGTTCCAGCGGCTCGATCAGCGCGGCGCGCGCGGCGTTGATCCGCAAAAGGCGTTCGCGCTGCTCGTCGGAAAACGCACCCTCCATGCCGTCGGGATTATTTTCAAACGACGCGGCCCACGCTGCACCGGATACGCCCCAGGTAAAGCAGTAATTTTCCAACAGCCCTGCATCCACGGCGTCAACCCCGGAAATGCATGTTTTTGCAAGCGCAAGCACCGCCTCGCTGTCAAAACGGCCGCGCGCCGCGTCAAGTGCGCAGAAGATCCCGTTTACGAGCGGATGGACCTGTATATCAACGCGGCGGTCAGCAAAATATGGAATATCATACCGGCCGAATACCGTTTCCAGCGGAACAAGATACGGTTCCAAACCGCGCCCGATCAGCGCAATGTCGCGATAGCGGTATCCCTTCTCGCGGACAAGCGCGCAGATTTCCCCGGCAATATATTCGATTTCGTCGTATGCGTCCTCACATGCCGCAATCCGCACGCCGTCCGGCGCGCCGTCGTATGGCGCAGGCGTCTCCTGCGGATACGCCTGCGCAATCCATGCGAGCGCGCCGGATGCGAAGCGGCGCGGTGTTTCCAGCAAAACGGGCGCGGCCACAGCCGCGCCCGCCTCCCGCGCGGCGCGCACAAGGCGCGCCGCCGTATGCGCCGCGCAGGCGAGCGCGCCGGTCCCGTCGCCCTGCCAAAGGCCCATACAGGTCAGCGCGGCCCATACATGCGGGCTGTCTGCCAGCACAAATTTCAAAAGCTTCCATTCCGCACCCATAAAGGCCATAAAGCCATCGATAAACACATCATATCCCGCAAAAAAATTTCGTCCCTCCAGGCGTTTGCAAGCGCGTGTGAGGCAATCGTCCGGATCGCTGTAGCCACGTTCGATCACCGCCTGATACGCGTCAAAAATAAGCGCGATATCTGAAAGCTTGTCCCCAAACGCGCCGCCCAAATCCTGCGCCGCGCCGCGCAGATCCTCAGAAGATGCTCCGGCTGCCTTCAGCTCGCTGATCTGTTCGCACATCGAGGCCGCAAACGCGGCGTTCGCCGCGTTTTTTCCATAGGCCTTGAGCGCGCCGCCCACCTCGCCGAGCGCCACGCTCATCAAAAGATATTTCGCGGCGTCCTCTAAATGCACGCCCGCAAGCCCGCCATATTCCCGCAAAATCCGGTCGCAAAGGCGCGTAAAGCTGAGCACCTCCACCTGTAAAGCGCCGCGCGCGCCCAATCGCCGGTAGAGCGCCTTTTCGCTCTCAAACGAATACTGCTCCGGCACCAGCAGGATCGCCCTGCCGCCGCCCGATACACAATCGGCGATGCGTTCATGCAGCAGCGTCGTCTTGCCGGCGCCGGCCATGCCAAAAATCAAATGCAGCATCGCCGCTTCCTCCTTTCCAAGGCTGCTTGACTGTATGCTTTTGATTATATCCAATCGCTGCTGAATATACAAGCGCGGCGCCCCTCTGCGTTTTTGACGCAGGGGGCGCCGCGCTTCATGGTGCGCAACCGCATTAAAGGCTCATGCCCAATTTGATCGCGCGGATATTTGGTTCCAAAAGGTGCTGCTTTTTAGGCGGCACGCATTTGGCCACAGCCTGCTCCACCGCCTCAAAGGAAGCAAAGCGCGCTTCCTGGAGGGCCTTTCCAAGCAGGATATTGTTCGAAAGGCCGGAAAGCCCCTCCGTGTCCGCCTTTTCAGCCGCTGGGACATAAAAACAGCGGATATCGGTCCGGTCGCTCCTTTTTGAGATCAGCGAGCTGTCGATCACCGCAATGCCGCCCGGAGCCACTTGATTGATGAATTTATCATACGATGGCAGATTCATCGCTACGAGTACATCAGGGTTCAGCACAAGCGGAGAGCCGATCGGCTCGTCGGACAGGCACACGGAACAGTTGGCCGTACCGCCGCGCATCTCAGGGCCGTAGGATGGCAGCCAGGAAACATATTTTTCCTCAATCAAACCGGCATAGGCCATGATTTTCCCGGCGAACAGGACTCCCTGGCCGCCGAAGCCGGCTAAAAGCACACTCAGCATCAATCCCTGACCCCCTTTTCCGTTTTGTCGGCATAGACGCCGAGCGGATAATACGGCATCAGATTGTCGCGAAGCCACTGGAGCGCCTCAACGGGCGTAAGTCCCCAGTTAGTCGGACAGGTGGACAGAATCTCGACGATTGAAAAGCCCTTCTTTTCGATCTGGCAGGTGAACGCTTTCTTGATTGCGGCGGCAGCCTTGCGGATATTCGGCACGCTGTCGACCGCCACGCGCTCGGCGTATGCAACGCCGGAAAGCGTTGAGAGCATTTCGCACACGCGCACCGGGAATCCTGCGTAAGCGACGTCGCGTCCGGTCGGCGTTGTCTGCGTCACCTGGCCCGGCAGGGTGGTCGGAGCCATCTGTCCGCCAGTCATGCCGTAGATGGCGTTGTTGACAAAAATGACTGTAATATTCTCTCCACGCGTCGCAGAGTGAACCGTTTCGGCGGTGCCAATGGCTGCCAGGTCTCCATCGCCCTGGTAAGTGAATACGACGCTGTCCGGCAAGGACCGCTTGACCCCCGTCGCAATCGCAGGCGCGCGCCCATGTGCAGCTTCAATCATATCGCAGCCAAAATAATTGTACGCCATAACCGAACAGCCGACAGGCGCGATGCCGACGGTGCGCCCCTCGCAGCCAAGCTCGTCAATCGCCTGTGCGACAAGCTTATGGATCACGCCGTGCGTACAGCCGGGGCAATAGTGCGTGGGCACGTCCAAAAGGGCGTGCGGCCTTTGATAAACAACTTCCATTACTTGTCACCTCCCGCCATTTTTTCAATTTCTGAAAGGACCTCCGCCGGCGTTGGGATTACGCCGCCGGTGCGTCCGAAGAAACCGACCGGCGCCTTGCCGTTGACCGCCAGGCGCACGTCGTCGACCATCTGTCCCATGCTCATCTCCACGCTGAGAAACGCCTTTGCATGTCCGGCCGCCTTCTCAATCGGCTCCGCTGGGAACGGCCAAAGCGTCATCGGGCGGATCATGCCGACCTTGATCCCCTTGTCGCGCGCCGTATTGACGGCGCTGCGCACAATGCGCGAGGTCGCGCCGTATGCGACGACGATATAATCCGCATCGTCAACCAGATATTCCTCGCTGCGCGTATGCTTCTGTTTGATCTGCTCATACCGTTCAAACCGCTCAAGGATGCGGCTTTCCAGCTCGTCCGGCTGGAGGTACAGGGAGTTGACAATGTTATGCGCACGCTGATTCTGGTGGCCGTTGGTCGCCCAGGAACCCTTGTCATACTGCTTGACCGTGCGCTCCGGGAAAACGACCGGCTCCATCATCTGTCCGAGCATACCGTCCGCGAGAATCATCGCGGGCACACGGTAACAGTCGGCCAGATCAAACGCATCAAACACCATGTCGACCATCTCCTGGATGGACGACGGCGCGAATACGAGCACATGCAGGTCGCCGTGACCAGGCGCGCGCGTCGCCTGCCAGTAATCGGCCTGGGACGGCTGGATCCCGCCAAGCCCCGGGCTGCCGCGCTGCACATTGATAATCAGGCACGGCAGGTCCGCGCCCGCCATGTAGGAAATCCCCTCGGACTTGAGCGAAATACCCGGCGAGGACGACGAGGTCATCGCGCGCACGCCGGCCGACGCGGCGCCATAGACCATGTTGATCGCCGCAACCTCTGATTCAGCCTGCAAATATGTACCGCCGATCTTTGGCATTTGCTTGGCCATATACGCGGCGACTTCCGTTTGCGGCGTGATCGGATATCCGAAAAAATGGCGGCAGCCCGCCCGGATCGCCGCTTCGGCGAGCGCCTCGTTTCCCTTCATCAAAACCTTTTCGGTCAAAGCCATGTTTTCACTGCCTTTCCTTGCATACTGTCCGCCCCGGCGCGCTGCGCCCCGGCGGCGCCCGTTCTATTTCTCAACCATAATCGCGCAGTCCGGACACATCTGAGCGCACATCGCACACCCGATGCACTTGCTCATGTCCTCGACGCAGGCGGGATGATACCCCTTCTGGTTTAGCGCCTTTTTGTCAAGAGAAATAATTTTCTTAGGGCAGACCTGCACGCAAAGTCCGCAGCCTTTGCACGTGTCCCGATTCACTGTCATTTTCGCCATACCTCAACACCTCCTTCATTGAAACATGCTTTATGGAACGTGGGCGGCTTTTGGGCTTGTCTGAAAACAGACGGATTTCCGAATTTTTTCAAACAAGCCCCTGGGGGCTGTTTGAAAAATCAAAATACCCATCTTTTTCTACAAACAGCGGCGAACGCCGCGTTGAAAAGCCTCGGAATCCGGAAGGATTCCTGCGTTTTTTGCCTTGCGTTCTCCTGCCGCTTGCGAAAAATTCGGCAATTTCTCTATTTTCAAACAAGCCCTAAGCCTCCCACGGCTTTTTGACATAAAGCCGCACCGGATAAACCGGCTGGCCGGGCGCATACGCACGCACGGCGTCCGCCAAATCCTCACGCGCGGCCGTAAATAAAAGCGGGATTTGATATTTCAGTGCGGTTTCCCGGGCATATGCCACCGAACGCGCAATATCCTCCGCCGTTGTAATCTCCGCAAGATTTGAATTATTGACGACAGCCGTCGCCGTCAGACGCGCCGCGCGCTCAATTTCACCGAGAATCTGCGCGGCTTCGCCGCTTGTACGTGTCAGATAACGGTAGGCATTGACAACATACAGCATGTCGCATCCGCCGCTCTCCATAATATGCGCGCTATAGCGTCCAAGCGCGGCCGCGCCCGCGTCGTCGCCGCCGACATCGATCACGATGCGCCGGCCGCCGTCAAGTTCCGCGTCAAGCCGTCCGTCGAGCGCTGGGATGTCAAGATTGGAACGCGCATAAACAGGCGCGATCAGACGGATGCCGTTTTCCTCCGCCAGCGCCGCGAAATCGGCGCTGCGAAAATACGGATTCACAATATCAAGATCGACAAGCGCAACTTCCTCCCCGGCGGCGCGCAGGCTCATAGCCAAATTCACCGACAGATTCGTTTTTCCGCTGCCGTAATGACCTGTTACAATCACAATCCGGTTAAGCTGCTCAAGCAAGTCATTCACCCCTGCGTTTTCTCATCTTGCGCGGCGCGGCGGCCGCAATCATAAATAATTATATCACCGCGCCCGGCCGCGTACAATAGGATGGGAGCGATTCCAGCGATTTCTTGCACTTTCACACATTGTCCAGATAAAGTGATGAATAAATAAAAACGCCTCCCCGCAATTCAGGGAGGCCGGCTGCCCCAAACTGCTACCGTTTTTTCTTCTTGGAGAGAATAACATATACGACAATCAGAATAATGGATACGACCAGCAATCCGCCCATAATCGGCAGAAGCATACCGCTGCCATCGCCCGTGGAAGGAATGCCAGCAAATACAGGCATACCAAGAAAAGCCGCGCAAAGCAGCGTCATCATAACCGAAATCAAATGTTTGCCGCGTTTACCAAACATCACCCAAGTTCCTCCTAATGTTATATAAATGCCCACAGCGTCAAGCGGTTCTTCACCGCTCCGCCATACTTCGACAATATATTCCTATTATAACAGCTCCAAGCCTTCTGTCAATAAAAATTGTCACCCGTGGATATTTTTCATCGGCCGTCCACACTTGAGCCGAACCATCCGCGCTTGCCCCAAACGCGCCTGTTCATCCTATTCGTCAAGCCTTCGGCCGCCGCGCCGCACAAGCTGCAAAACCGCCCCGATCAGCAGGCAGACGAGAAAAATTCCTCCGCAAATCAGCCGTCCGCCGTCGGTACGGCCGCCGCCTAGCTCGGTTTCCCCACTGCCGAACGCCATACCGAAAAAACGGCAATGCATCCCACCGCCGCTGCAGAGGGCAAGATCCCCGCGTGAAAAAACGCCGCGGCAGCCGGCATAGCAATGCCGGCGCACAGCAGGTAAACTGGAAACGATTTCATATCATGCAAGTCAAAAAACAGATATCTGCAAAGCAGATATAAAATCAGCAGCGCGCCGATTGGTCCGGCGCACTGAGCCAGCGTCCGCTTCATGCCGAGATTCATCATCCCTCCAGCCTCCGGTCGTCCCCTTTGAAATATGCAGCGCAGCAATCCGCTCTTGCAAAAAAAACTGTATTATGTATAATAGTGTCTATATATAAAAAGCAAGCAAAGAGGTAAACGGCTGCGGCAAAATTTAAGGAGGGATTTCATATGCAGATTGACACCAGCATTCTGATCGCATTTGTCCTTTATTTCGGTCTGATGCTCGCCATCGGCATCTACTTCTACAGGAAATCAAAAAACATTTCCGACTACTTTCTCGGCGGACGCCAGCTTGGCAGTTGGGTGACGGCGCTCAGCGCGCAGGCGTCGGACATGTCCGGCTGGCTGCTGCTTGGGCTGCCCGCCGCGGCGTTCTGGTCCGGGCTTTCCGCCGCATGGATCGCTATTGGGTTGGGAATCGGCACTTATCTCAACTGGAAGCTTGTTGCTGTGCGGCTGCGCAAATTCACGGCTGTCGCCGATGATTCCATCACCATCCCGCAGTACCTGCAAAACCGCTTTATGAGCAAATCCACGGCGATCCGCAGCGTATGCGCGATCATCATTTTCGTATTTTTCCTGGTTTATACGGCTTCTGCATTCAGCACAGGCGCCAAGCTGTTCCAGTATGTATTCCATCTCGATTATGTTACGGCACTGACAATCGGCTCAATTATTATCATCGCATACACCTTCCTCGGCGGCTTCCTCGCCGCATGTTGGACCGATTTTATCCAGGGTATGCTGATGTTCGCGGCGCTTGTGATTGTACCGATTGCGGCCGCGTTCAATACGCCCGGCCTTTCATCCGACTTCATCGTGAGCCTCGGCGGCGATAATTTCCTAAACTTGTTCGCCGACGCCAGCGGAAAAGTCGCGCTTGTAACGATTATTTCCGGCCTTGTCTGGGGGCTTGGATATTTCGGTATGCCGCATATCCTGATTCGCTTTATGGCAATCAAGGACAGCGCCATGATCAAAAAGAGCCGCATCATCGCGATGATCTGGGTTTCGATTACGCTCATCGCCGCTGTCTGCGTCGGTGTGATTGGTCTGGCTTTCCTTGGAAATCACGGCTATTACGCGGATGCGGGCGCCGCCGAGGTCATTTTCATGGACCTTGTCACGCGCCTGTTCCCGGGCTTTATCGCCGGCGTGCTGCTCTCAGCCATCCTTGCAGCTGCCATGAGTACAGCCGATTCGCAGTTGCTTGTCGCCGCGTCCGCTGTTTCCAATGATTTTTACAAGGCGCTTTTCCGCCGCAACGCCTCCAATAAGGAGCTGATGTGGGTGTCGCGCGCCGCTGTGATGGTTATCGCGGTCATCGCCTATCTGCTCGCGCTCGACCCGAACAGCAGCGTCATGGGCCTTGTCTCCTATGCCTGGGCCGGCTTCGGCTCGTCCTTCGGACCGGTCATCCTGCTCTCGCTGTTCTGGAAGCGCCTGACCATGAAGGGGTGTGTCGCCGGCATGGTTGTCGGCGGCCTGACCGTCGTGCTGTGGGAAAATATTCCCGCGCTCGCGGCCACCGGCCTTTATTCGCTCGCTCCTGGCTTTGTGATCGCTCTGGCGGTGATCGTCATCGTTTCGCTGACTGATAAGGAGCCTTCCAGAGAGGTTCAGGAGCTGTTTGACCGCGCGCGTTCCGTCAATATCTGACCTGTACAAAAGGCCCCCGGAGGCATGGCTCCGGGGGCCTTTTTGGCTTTTTTGAATATGTGCTAAAATCCGAGCGTCTCGCCCACAATAATCACCTTGACGCGCCCCTTGACAAGCTGCTGTCCCATCACGACATAATTGCAGCAAATGCGGTCGTCGCTGTGGCAGTCCCGGCATGCGCCGAGTACAGCGCAGGGCGTGCGCGTGCTCAGGCGGATGGCGTTCGCAGGCGCCGCCGTATCGCGCAGACGGGCGCGCGCCGCCTCCAGGTCAGGCACAATCTTGTTGTAGCCGGCCACAACAATCACGCTTTTCGGCCCATAGATCATCGCCGCGACGCGGTTGCCGCGCCCATCGACGTTGTAAAGCTCACCCGCCTCCGTAATCGCGTTGCTGCTGCAAAAGAACGTGTCGCAGCCAAACGTCTGGCGGTATATGTCCTCTGGCTCGGCGCCTTTCGCCTCGCGGTCAAGGAACGTATATCCCCCGGAGCGCAACAGATCCTTGACGCCGCATTCTTCCAGCGTAACCGAGCCGCCGCATGAAACAGTCTGTCCCTCGGGACAGAGCTGTCGGATCAGCGCCACCGCATCGGCGCATGTTTTAGCGTAATAGGCGTCCATCTTGTTGTTTTTCAGATTCCCGATCGTGCGGTCAATGCGTTTTTCAACCACCGCCATCAAATTGCGATCCAACCATTTCCCCTCCTTTTCATACACCACATTTATCCTGCAAAAAAAGAGTGTCCAAATCGCGCGGCGTTTCGGCTACAAAGCGGCAGTCGAGCGCGGCGCGTTCCCTGGAGCCGATCCCAAAGCCATAGGCCGCCGCGATAAAATCGATTCCGACCTCCTGAGCGCCCTGCGCGTCATAGACAGAATCGCCGATCATCACCATCGACGAACGGTCCGCCCAATCAAGGCGGCGCATCGTCCTTCTGATGATGTCGGCCTTGGTTGTCTGGTCGTTTTCATCTGGCGTATTGCCGGTACAGGCGTCAAAGAGGCTCTCTATGCCGAAATGATGCAAAAGCTGTTTGGCCGTCTCCTCCGGCTTGAGCGTCGCAACGGCCGTCTTGACGCCGTTTTGGCGCAGACGCCCAATCAGCTCCGGCAAGCCGTCGTAGACGCGCGAACGATACATGCCGCCCGCCTCGTAATCGTCCCGGAACACAAGCACGGCGCGCTGGGCTTCCTCATAAGACATGCCAATATAGGTCTGAAATGAATAAAGCAGCGGCGGCCCGATGAACCTGCGCAGCACCTCACGGCCTGGCGCCGGCACCCCAAGCTGTCTGAACGCATATTCCAGCGAACGAAAAATCCCCTCCGACGTATCGACGAGCGTCCCGTCGAAATCCCACAGTACAACCTTGTAGCGCATGTCCCTCACCAAGCCTTCGGATTTTTGATAACTCATGATAACAGTATACCACATGCATAAAAGCGATTCAACCGCGCCTGCGCACAGGCCGATCCCAAATTGTTCACAATTTATACTTGATTTTTCAGGACAGGTATATTATAGTATGGTTAGCACTCATACAAAAAGAGTGCTAATTTCATTGGATTTAAAACATTCATATAAAAGGAGTTCTGATGCCATGAAAACAAAGCAATTCAAGGCGGAATCGAAGCGCCTGCTGGAGATGATGATCCACTCCATTTATACGCACCGGGAAATTTTCCTGCGCGAATTGATCTCAAACGCCTCCGACGCGATCGATAAGCTTTACTACCACTCGCTCAACGAAAATATCACGGGCCTGTCGCGCGACGATTTCGCGATCAATCTGTCCATCGATCAGGAAAACCGCACGCTGACAGTCGTTGACAACGGTATCGGCATGAGCCGCGACGAGCTTGAAAGCAATCTCGGTACGATCGCAAAAAGCGGGTCGCTCGCCTTCAAGCAGGAGGAAACCGGCGAACATAAGGACGACATCGATATCATCGGGCAGTTTGGCGTCGGGTTCTATTCAGCGTTCATGGTCAGCTCCTGCGTCACCGTTTACAGCCGTCAGCATGGCGCCGGCGAAGCCTGGAAGTGGGAAAGCCGCGGCGTCGAAGGCTACACGATCGAGCCGTGCGACATGTCCGAGCGCGGAACAAAAATTGTCCTGCGCATCAAGGACAACGAGGGCGAGGACAATTACGACGAATTTCTCGACGCGCACCGCATCGCCGCGCTTGTGCGCCGCTACTCCGACTATATCCGCTATCCGATCCGCATGGATATGCCCAAACGCCGCCTGAAGGAAGGCTGCCCGGAGGACAAGCCGGAATATGAAGATTATACCGAAAACGAAACGCTCAACAGCATGGTCCCGATCTGGCGCAAAAATCGTTCCGAGCTGACGGATGAGGATTACAACAGTTTTTACAAGGAAAAATTCGGCGATTTCGAGGACCCCGCGCTTGTTATCCACAGCAATACCGAAGGGTCCGCGACCTATAACGCGCTGCTGTTTATCCCGGCGCGCGCGCCCTTTAACTATTACAGCCGCGACTATGAAAAAGGGCTTCAGCTCTATGCAAGCGGCGTGCTCATCATGGATAGATGCGCCGATTTGCTGCCGGACTGTTTCAGCTTTGTGCGCGGCCTAGTCGATTCGCAGGACCTCTCCCTCAATATCTCGCGCGAGATGCTCCAGCACGACCGCCAGCTCAAGCTGATCGCCGGACGGCTGGAGAAAAAAATCCATTCCGAGCTGCTTTCGATGCTGCGCAATAAGCGCGAACAGTACGAAGCCTTCTTTAAAAATTTCGGACTCCAGCTTAAATACGGCGTTTACGACGCTTATGGCGCGAAGAAGGATTTGCTACAGGATTTGCTGCTCTTTTATTCATCGAGCGAACAGAAGATGGTCACGCTCGAGGAGTATGTGGGCCGTATGAAGGAATCGCAGAAATATATCTATTATGCCTGCGGCGAAACTGTCGACAAGATCGGCCTGCTGCCGCAGACGGAGCTTCTGCGCGACCAGGGATATGAAATTCTGTATCTGACGGACGACGTGGACGAATTCGCGCTCAAGATGCTTTACAGTTTCCAGGAAAAGCAGTTCAAGTCCGTATCGGATAAGGACCTCGGGTTGGAGGATACGGCCGAACAGGAGGAAACGAAGAAGCAAAACGAGGAAAATAATGATCTGCTGGCCTTTTTATGCGAATCGCTCGGCGGTAAGGTCAAGGAGGTGCGTCTGTCCGGACGCTTAAAATCGCATCCGGTCTGTCTGGCCAGCGACGGGATGCTCTCGCTGGAAATGGAGCGCGTGCTCAACGCCATGCCGAACGACAACAAGGTCAAGGCGGAGCGCGTGCTGGAGATCAACGCGTCACACCCTGTGTTTACCGCAATCCAAAAGCTGTATGCCGATGAAAACAAGCGCGACCGTCTGAAGGAATACGCATCGCTTTTGTATGCGCAGGCGCTTCTGATCGAGGGCATGTCGATTGACGATCCGGTTGCCTTTTCAAATTCTGTATGCAGCCTGATGGCAGAGGAAAACTAGGGCTTGCTTGAAAAAAGACGGGTATTTTGATTTTTCAAACAGCCCCTAAAATCATAATCCAAAAAGCACTTGCATTTTTGGTGTAACATTTCCATTATGAAACCACACCAAAAGGCGGGCGGCAGGTTTGCCGTCCGCCTTTTGGTAAGCGATCCACGCTGGCTGGATTTTGATGCAGCAGCGCGGAAATACTATTAGGACTTGTTCGAAAACAAAGGGAGGCAGCCTTATGAGAATGAATGCAAGCAAGGTCGCTGTCATTGGGGCGGGATTGGTCGGATCGTCCACCGCGTTCAGCCTGCTGACGCAGGGCGTCTGCGATGAAATTCTGCTGGTCGACATCAATCAGGAACGCGCGCACGGCGAGATGATGGATCTGCGCGATGGCATCGACTATCTGGGCCGCAACGTAAAGGTTTCCGTCGGCGATTACAAGGACTGCGGCGACGCCGACATCATCGTGATTACTGCCGGTCCGCCGCCGAAGGAGGGGCAGACGCGTCTCGATTCGCTTGATCTTTCCAAAAAAATCATCGATTCTCTCGTCGGCCCGATCATGGACGCCGGTTTTTCCGGGGTGTTCCTGATCATCTCCAATCCGGTTGACATCATCGCGCAATATGTCTGGAAGCTGTCCGGCCTGCCAAAAAATCAGGTCCTTGGAACCGGTACGGCGCTCGATTCCGCGCGGCTCAAGGCGATGATTGGCGAACTTGTCGGCATCGACCCGCGCAGCGTTCACGCCTATGCGCTCGGCGAGCACGGCGACAGCCAGACCGTCCCCTGGTCACGCGTTACGGTGGGCGGCAAAACCTTTGCGGAGGTTCTGCGCGACAATCCCGGCCGCTTCGAAGGGGTCGACCTCGACAAGCTCGCGCACGACACGGTCAAGGCCGGCTGGGAAATCCTGCGCCGCAAGGGAACCACCTACTACGGCATCGCCACAACTGTAACCTGCATCATCAAGTGTATCCTGCACGATGAAAACCGCATCATTCCCGTTTCCACACTGCTTGAGGGCGAATACGGGGAACACGGCGTCTTTTGCGGCGTGCCAGCCATCATCGGACGCAGCGGCGTCAAGGAGATTGTTCAGCTCCCCTTAACAGAGCAGGAACAGGCAAGGTTCCACGCCTCCACCGATGTGATCCGCAGCTATGTCAAGGATTTATAAAAATCTCCCCAGTAAAAACCTGGATGCATAATCT
Source organism: Anaerotruncus colihominis (assembly GCF_010206195.1). Classification (GTDB taxonomy): domain Bacteria; phylum Bacillota; class Clostridia; order Oscillospirales; family Ruminococcaceae; genus Anaerotruncus; species Anaerotruncus colihominis_A. The sequence goes on from NZ_VIQT01000006.1 coordinate 48,474, forward strand.
CTTTCCAACAGGATATCGAAGCAGTATGCGCGCTGGAAAATTCCGGCGCGCATATTGCTTATGTGCCCCGTTTCATATGAGAAATTGTAATGTTTCACCGCAAAAAAGAACGCTTTTTCACATTCAGCCATAAAATAATTGATAGGGAACCGCATCTTCCCGGCCGCCGCCTATCCCACAGCTGAACCGGCCGCCGGTCAAAGCGGAAATTCATCGAAACCGAAAGCGCACATTTTCAGTTCACATTCTCTTGAAACGGGAGGTTATATCCATGAACGACCAACGCTTTGTGCCCAGGCCGCCCTGCTGTCCGCCGGGTTGCTGCTGCGTCGTCCCGATTCCGGGACCGGTGGGGCCGACCGGGCCTGCCGGAATCCAAGGACCAGCGGGGCCGACCGGACCGATGGGCCCCATGGGGCAGGCTGGAATTCAAGGTCCGGCGGGCGCCGCTGGCGCGACCGGCGCAACCGGTCCGGTCGGACCGCAAGGGGTTGTTGGGCCGCAGGGACCACAGGGACCAATCGGTCAGGCGGGCGCGACCGGACCAGCCGGAATCCCTGGAGCAACTGGTCCGACTGGCGCAACTGGTCCGACTGGAGCCACTGGTCCCACCGGCGCCTGCGGAACGCTCCCCTTCCCCGCATCCGGCAATTTTTATTCCCGCACGGCTCAAAGCCTGGACCCCACTGGATATTTTACCCCCATACAGATCCAGACGGACGCGCCCTATTATATGAGATTGGAAAACGATGGGCATACGGTCACACTTCTGCGGACGGGATTTTACGCAGTCGTCTACTCCATCACGCCAATCAACGGAACCAATACCAACGCCGGTGTTGGCGTTCTCCTGCAAAACGGCGCCGTGCCTTCGGCCATTACGGGTTCTGTAAAGCCGATGCTGATCAATGAGGCCTGTGTGAGCGGGAGCTTTCTATATCCTTTTAAAGAAGGGGAGCAAATTTTTTTGGGCGTATATTCGCCAAAAACGGTGCTGCTTCCAGCGTCTCCGCTACAGGCGTGCAATGCGTCGATGACAGTTTTTCAGATTGGGTAAATATCTTTTGGCGAACCCGGCGGGAACAACCGCCGGGTTTTTATCGATTTGTTTTATTTCCATAAAATGATCGTAATTTTACACCATTTGTTCACAAATTTGCATTGCATTTGTCGAAATATGGATGTATTATAGTTGATAAGTATAATGGCCCTTTCAGAGACTGTTGATTGTTACAAGTACATAGGCCAATCTAAAAAAACGGCCGCCTGAAACGATTTCAACCGCGCTCAACAAGGTCAAAAGAGGAGCGTTGACAAACATCCCCCAGCAAACGAAAGCTGTTTTGTCAGCGTCCTCGAAAGGAGAAAAGGAACGTATGGAACTGCAAAAGGGACAAAAGCTAAAGCTGTCCGATTTTTCATCCTCCACACAGGTTGAAATCGTTGTGTCCGCGCAAATCGGCGCGGGCGAGGCGGATTTCACCTGCTTTGGTGTGGACGCCGCCGGCAAAATTTCAGACGACCGCTACTTCATCTTCTATAATCAAAACAGCTCCCCCGACAACGCCATTGTCATGACATCCGGCGCGCAGACCGCCTTTACTGTGCAAACGGATCGTCTGCCGGAGCAGATTCAAAAGCTGGTCATCGCTGTTTCAACCGACGGCGGCCTGATCCGTGACGTTTCCGAGGGGCTTATTTCATTGCGCAGCGGCGGCAATTCGGCCGATTACCGTTTCTCCGGGCAGAGCTTCAGCCAGGAACGCGCTTTGATCCTCTGCGAGCTGTACCGCAAGGACGGAATTTGGCGTTATACGGTTGTTTCCAGCGGTTTTAACGGCGGCCTGGACGCGCTCCTCACACATTTCGGCGGACAGGTTGCCAATCCGCAGCAGACCGCTCCCGCTCCGTCTCCTGCGCCTGCTCCCTCCCCCGTGCCTGCGCCCGTTCCCAAAGTTAACCTGAGCAAGATCAGCCTGAAAAAGAGCGGCGACAGCCACAGGATCAATTTGTCCAAGAACAGCGGTGAATTGCACGTCAATCTGAACTGGAACACGGGACGTAAAAAGCTGTTTGGAGGCGGCGGCGCGATCGATCTCGACCTTGCCTGCATGTTCCGCTTGAAATCGGGTGAACAGGGCGTTATCCAGGCGCTTGGCAATTCGTTTGGCAGCGCCACGCAGATCCCGTTTATCCTGCTGGATCAGGACGACCGTTCCGGGACAAGCGCCAACGGGGAGAATATGTACTTTAAGCGGCCCGAGCTGATCGATTTCGCTGTCGTGTTCGCATTTATTTATGAAGGTACGCCAAATTGGCGTGGTACGAATGCATCCGTTACGATCAAGCAGTCAGGCGCGCCCGATATAGAAATCCAGATCGACAGCCCTGACAGTCGAAACCGTTTCTGCGTTTTTGCCAGCCTGTCGGGAAAAAGCGGCGAGCTGGAGGTAAAGCGCGAGGAACGCTTTTTCCAGGGACACAAGGAAGTAGACGATTTCTACCGTTTTGGATTCCGATGGGTCGCCGGACGCAAATAATGCGCCGGTCGATGATCTGCAAGCTTGGAGGCTGTTTGAAAAAGTAAGATCATATTTTTTCATACAAATCCAGTGAATGGGAGTTCGTAATCTATGAGCAGCAGCCATCCTTTGGGCCAGTGTTTTTTGCCTGTTGAGCAGCGCGTCCCCCAGTCGGCCCGGTTCTATTGTGTGATCGGGCGTGACGCCGGGGGCGCCGTACTCGCGGACCTGCAAGCCTTTTATCAACTGACCCGCAGCGAAGGGCTTTATATACCCGACGGGATTGACAATCCCGTTGAAAGCGAGATCACCCGCTTTTACAGCACCGTGGGGGAGCGGTTTGCTTTCACCAGAGAATTTATTTCACGTCACATTACCATGTGGCTTGGTCAGGTGCGTCCCGCGCAGCGCGACCTCCTGGCCGCGGCGCTGGCAGAGTCTTTGTCGCTGCTCAAAAAACAGGGCAGCAACGACAACATCATCAGAAACGCCTATATCAAGTTCATGTGCTGGCTGCGGTCCCGCTTCGGCCCAGTGCTCATCAAGATCGGCAAACCCTCCCCGCCCAAAATTCTGTTTGAGGGAGATATTTCCAAATACGAAGCGCTGCTGCTGCACGCGTTGCATCTTGCCGGCTGCGATGTCGTTTATGTCGACTTCTGTTCAGACGCGTCCTATCAAAAGGCCGACCCCACCGGCACATATTCCGAACTGGTACGCGGCGCGATTTTGTCCATGCCCCCGCTTCATTTTGCCGCCTGTGCAGGCGGGAACGCCCCGCCCTCTGCGCGTCAAAGGCCAGAGCCGCCCAAAAGCGAGCCGTGTCCGTGGGAGCATATGGCCGATCAGCCGTGTGTCAACACATGGGCCGGCGGCACGCCCCCGACGGAAGCTGTCATGCGTCCCGCCTCACGGCGTGGCGGCGGGCTGTACAGCCTCTTTGCAGTCTGGTTTGGCGCCGACGAGCGCGCCGAATACCGCAACCGGCTGTTTCATCTGAAAGCCGCGCTTGACGGCTCTGCCAAACAATGGCTGCTGCTTGATCAGAATTTGTCCGCGCCGTCTGTCGAGGAAACGGCGCCCTTTCGCGGTATCGATAAGCGCGGCGCGCGCGGCGATTTGATCCGCAGACTGGCTGAGCGACTCGCGCCCTCCTGCGGGCAGGTACGGCGTCTGTCTGTGCAGCGCGCTTTTGCGCAGGCTATGGAGCGCGTTCCCATCCAGGACCTTGTTCGTCTTTTTAATTACGGCGTGCGGCTGGCCTGCTGGATCACACGTTATATGGACAGGCTCTGCGCCGGCAAAACCCCGGATGAAACGCCCGCTGTCGTCCGTTATGGCAGCATCACGGAAACGGAGCTTCCCCTTTTCTGGGTGCTGGCGCAGGCTGGAATCGATGTGCTCTGCTTCTTTCCCGATCCGTCTGTCCGGGATGTATTTACCAGTGCATTTTTGCCCATCATCTGGACAGAGACTCTGTTCAAAAGCCGCCTTCCGGTTGAGCCGTTTCCGACGCGTGAGGAACGTGTGCGCGCCTCAACGGCGGCATACAACGCCTCCCGTGAGCTGGACCAGCTTCTTTACAACGATACCGGCATGTTCCGCGACCGGCAGTTTACCCGTTCGCGCGCTGTTACGCTGCGCGCCACCTACGACGAGGTGTGGCAGCTCTGGCACGAAAACGCACAGTTTCGCCCGTCGTTTGAGGCGAAGGACGGCGTTGTATATGTTCCAAACCTGTTTGTAAAGATCTGCGGTGTGGAAAGGGGCGATATCAACGCCTATTGGAGGCAGATCCGCGGCCTGGTCGGCGAGGATACCTACCTGTTGACGGATATCGCCGCTGACAAATCCTCCGGGATACCGGCAGACGACGTGCAAAAGCGTTGCCTGCATGGGGATAAGCTGGACCCGGTCGCGGTCAAAAAGGAATCTGCTTATGCGTACAGCCATTTGCCGGACGATTTACAGGATTATATTCTGGAAAAAATCCAGGACCTGATCGACTTTCAGATGCTTGCCGGCGGTCAGAGCAATCTGCCCGCCAACATTGTATCCGTTCTTTCCGGGATCAATGTGGAACTGGTACGGCTGATCCAGAATTTTGATTTCACACGTGAGATTCCGAAGGTCGTCTCCGTTGATGTCGACGAAAAAATGTTTTCGCTGAGCAACTGTATTGTTTTGGCGTTTTTAAACCTCGTCGGCTTCGATATTGCAATCTTCACCCCAACCGGCTACAAAAATATTGAACATCATTTGCGTGCGGACTGCTTTGACACGCTGATTGCCGGCGAGTATGAATTCAACCTCACGGTTCCAAAGCTGCAGAGGTCCGACACGCTTTTAGGCCGTTTGTTCGGCCCGGGCAAATCATCATAAAACGGCGGTTCGCACCGCATCTAAAAAGGAGGAGTATCCCATGGCCCTACAGTTCACCCCGCAGCAGAGCGCCCCGCAGGATGGCGGCGCGCCGCAGGTCTATGACGCCGCCGCAAAGCGCGAGGAGCTGGCCCTCACGCTCAAGGGTTCGCAGGAGATCGACCGGCTTGTCAGTCAGATCGCCGTGCATGACCCGCAAACAATTGTCACTTTTGGCGGTGAGGTCGCAGCGGAAATTGCAAAATGCTCCGACACAATTCTGAACAGCATCAACATGAACCAGATCAACGAATCGGGGGCGCTGCTTACAACTCTCGGTAAAATCATGGATAAATTTGACATAGAGGAAATTGCCTCCGACGAGAAAAAGGGCGTGCTTGCAAAGATTTTCGGCGGGATGCAAAAGCAGCTTGATCAGATCCTTGCCAAGTATCACACCATGGGCGAAGAAGTCGACAAGATCTATATCGAGCTGAAAAAATACGAGGCGGAGATCGATGAATCGAACAAAAAGCTTCAGGCGATCTTTACGGCCAATGTGGGCTTTTATCAGGACCTGATCAAATACATCCTGGCTGGCGAGCAGGGACTTGCGGAGATGGACCAGTACCTTTCCCAGATGCAGGCCGATATCGCCGCGCGTCCGGGCGACCATATGCTCCAGCTCGATTTTAGCGCCATGCAGCAGGCGCGCACGATCCTTGAACAGCGCATCCAGGACCTGCGCATCGCAGAAAACGTAGCTATGCAGTCGATCCCGATGCTCCAGTCGATGCAGTTCAGCAACCTCAACCTGATCCGCAAAATCAATTCGGCGTTTATCATCACGCTTCCGGTCTTTAAGCAGGCTTTGACACAGGCTGTCCTGCTCAAACGTCAGAAGATTCAGGCCGAGGCGATGCAGGCGCTTGACGAGCGTACAAATGAGATGCTCCTCAAAAATGCCCGCAACACAGCCGAGCAGGCCAAGCTGACCGCACAGCTTGCTTCCTCAAGCTCTATCAAGGTGGAAACGCTTGAACAGACCTGGCACACGATTGTTGAGGGAATTGAGCAAACACGCCGTATCCAGGATGAAGCCAGCGTGAAACGCCGCGAGGACGCGGTCAAGCTGGAAGCCCTCAAGCAGGATTTTCAAAATCGCCTGCACCAGTGATTGAACCCCATGGCAAAATACCTATTATATAAAGGAGTGTATTTGAATGCCGATCAATCTTTCCAAAGGACAAAAAGTAGATCTGACCAAAGGAAATCCTGGTCTTGACAGCATCCTTGCCGGTCTTGGGTGGGATACCAACCGTTACGACGGCGGTCACGACTTTGACCTTGACGTTTCCGTTTTTATGACAAACGAACAGGGAAAGGTAGATACCGACACCAACTTTGTATTCTATAATAACCCCAGGGACGCGGCGGGCAGCGTCGTCTATTCCGGCGACAACCGTACCGGCGAGGGTGAGGGCGATGATGAAACGGCCAATATCACGCTCAGCAAGGTTCCGGCCAATGTTGCCAAAATTTCCTTCACCGTCACGATCCATGAGGCGCAGGCGCGCGGACAGAACTTCGGACAGGTGTCAAACGCGTACATCCGCATCGTCGATACAGCTAAAAATGAGGAGCTTCTCCGCTACGACCTCGGCGAGGACTATTCGATTGAGACGGCTATTGTCGTGGCCGAGCTGTACCGTCACGGCGGTGAATGGAAATTTGCGGCCATCGGTTCCGGCTTCCAGGGCGGGCTTGAGGCTCTGTGCCGCAACTTTGGTCTGAGCGTCTGATCCCACCCTGTCGCGGCCGTATTGCCGCATAACTCATAACGGAAAGCGAGGCCATCAAATATGGCGATATCACTGGCAAAGGGTCAAAAGATCAATCTGAGCAAGGCGGACGGCTCACAGCTTACCAATATCCTTGTCGGTCTTGGCTGGAAGGAAGTTCAGGCGAGCGGCGGCTTGTTTGGCCTGTTTAAGCAGAAGGTCGACGTCGATATCGACGCGTCTGTCCTGATGCTCGATGCGAGCGGCAAAATCCCAAGCCCCGAGGAGGTCATTTTCTTTAACCACAAGGATCATGCGGCCGGCTGCATCCACCACTGCGGCGACAACCTTGTCGGCGGCAAAATGGGCGGTATGGACGATTCCGAACAGATCCAGGTCGATCTGACCAAAGTACCGCAGGGCATTGAACGGATTGTTTTTGTTGTCAACATCTACGACTGCGTCAAACGCAAGCAGCATTTCGGTATGGTCGAAAACGCGTATATCCGTATCGTCGACCAGGGTTCGCAGGAGACGATCGCCAGCTATAATCTGACTGAGGACTACTCCGGAAAAACGTCGATGATCGTCGGCGAGATTTATCACAAGGACGGGGCATGGAAATTCAACGCCGTTGGCCAGCCCGGTTATGAGCCGGGCTTGAGCGAAATCGTTGCGAAATACAGATAAGCGGGCATGAGAGGAGTTTTAACATGGCAATCAATCTTTCCAAAGGACAAAAGATCAGCCTGAGCAAGGAAGCGCCCAACCTGAAGGTTGCCTTGGTGGGGCTTGGATGGGATATCAAGCAGTATGACAGCGGCGCGGATTACGATCTGGACGCTTCCATCTTCCTGCTCGATGCAAATGGCAAATGCGCGCATGAATCCGATTTTATTTTCTATAACAACCTGTCGGCCAATGGGGTGACGCATTCCGGCGACAACCGCACCGGCGAAGGGGACGGCGACGACGAGGCCATCACCATCGAATTCGATAAGGTCCCCGACTACATCCAGAAAATCGCCGTCACGGTCACGATCTATGATGCGCCTGCGCGCGGACAGAATTTCGGCCAGGTACAAAACGCGTTCGTCCGTCTGGTGGACAAGCAGACCGGTTCCGAGCTGCTCCGCTTCGATTTGGGCGAGGACTATTCGACCGAAACGGCGATCGTATTTGCGGAAATCTACCGTCACAACGGCGAGTGGAAATTCTCCGCAGTTGGTTCCGGCTTCAACGGCGGACTCGAGGCGCTTTGCAGGCAGTACGGCTTGAACGTCTGATGAATGAACGCCCCAGCAGCTGACAAACTACACAAAAAGGCTGATACAAACTTATGCTGTATTTCGACTATCTGTCCGACTGTGATTTGAACAGTCTGTTCTTTAAACCGTCGGAAGCGTTTTTTAAAACTACAGAACGTGAAACGCTGCGGTTGGCTGTGGGCGGACTTTTATACACCCCTGCCTCCAACCGTCAGATCGCCCGTTCCATCATCAATGGGAACATACCAGAGCTTACTTCAATGGCTGTCTGCCTGGAGGACTCTGTCGGGGATGACGACCGTGTGATGTGTGTGGAAAATACGCAAAGGCAGTTTGAGCAGTTGGCCGCCGCGCTCGACAATGGGAGCCTGCCTGAAAACAGGCTCCCATTGTTGTTTATCCGCGTGAAAGACTGCGCCATGCTCGAGGATCTGGCTGATTTCTTTGCTTCACACAGCCGGTTAATCACCGGTGTCATCCTGCCTAAAGCATCGCCGGACGCCCTACGCCGTGCGCTGGCGTTGGCTGCGGATATCGGGCGGCGCGCCTCCGATCCCTTTTATGTCATGCCGATCCTGGAGTCGCGCGATCTGATGGAACGCGACGACCGCATCGCGTTTCTGCGCGAACTGCGCAAAACTGCGGACGGCAGTAATCAAATTCTGAATATCCGCATCGGCGCCACAGACCTCTGCGGACTCTACGGTATCCGCCGCAGTGTGGACACGCCAATTTACAGCATCGCTGTGACAGCCGGCGTCATCGCGGATGTCGTGCGTATTTTTGCTATCGACGACCGGTATACCGTCAGCGGACCGGTATGGGAATATTTCAGCACCTTCGCGCGCGCCTGTGCGCTGCGCCGCAGCGATGAGATCGACGGCCTTCTGCGCGAGGTGCGGCTCGATCTGCAAAACGGCATTCTCGGCAAGACCTGCGTCCATCCGACACAGCTTCCGCTTGTGCAGGCAAGTTATGCCGTGCCCTATGAGCAATATCAGGACGCCTTGGGCATTCTCGGCGGTGACCAGGGCGCTGCCGGCGTGTTGGCAAGTGTCCGGCAGAATAAGATGAATGAACTCAAGCCCCATATGCTCTGGGCGCGCAAACTGCTACAGCGCGCGCATATCTATGGGGTTTATCAGGAGAACACCGATGCCGCCGGCTTCCTGCGTGCGGTATATGGCGGAGAATTTAAAGCATGATTACTTCTTTTACACTTGAAAATAACCTCCAGCTTACGCTGGAATTGGATACACCGCGCTTTGGCCTTTCCCCTGGCGCGCTGTTCGGGCTGGCCGCGCGGCAAAACCCGCAGCGGGCGTTCCTATTTGTCAGCAAGGTGCTCGGAAAGCATCTGCCGATCCGTCCCGGTGCGCTTTTGGCCGCCGGAAAGCTGCTCGCGCTGGCGCTCTCAGGAAAGTCTGGCGGTGAATATTGGGCCTCCATCGTAAACGGCACGGCTGACCCGCCGTTCCAATCGTTATGGGAACGTCTTGAAGCGTCCAGAAGCCCTCTGCCCGCGCAGGAACGCACGCTGTTCATCGGCTTTGCCGAGACGGCGACCGGCCTTGGGCAGGCGGTGGCTGATTGCTTCTCGGGCGAGTCGGCTTATATCAGCACAACGCGCTTTGAACAGGAAAGCGGTGTGCCGCTCTCCTTCGATGAGGCGCATTCCCACGCCAGAACGCATCTGCTTTATCTCGACCCGGACGACGCCTTTTTGCGTGGATGCCGGCGGGCCGTGTTGATCGACGATGAATTCACGACCGGCAATACGGCGTTTCGCCTTGTCGAACGGCTGCACGCCGCTTACGGTATTCGGCGCTTTGCGCTGCTGGCGCTGCTCGACAACAGTTCAGACGGGCAGCGCCGGGCTGTCGAGCAGCGGCTCGGCGTCGAAATTGAGGCGATTTCCCTGCTCAAAAGCCGCATTGTTTCACTCGAAAACGGCGCTACACCAGCTCCCGCTCTCGCCGATCTGACTGGCGCCGCAGGCAGCGCGCCCACGCTGCTGGAGCCGGGCATTTCCCTGCCCGGAACCGGCCGGCGGCTGATGACACAGGAGCGCCTTGCCGCGCTGCGGCGGGCCTGCCGTGCGGTCGCGGATGCAATTGACACAGCGGAGGCAGCGCGCACGCTGTACCTCGGCTCCGGCGAGCTGATCTATGCGCCCGCGCTGATTGCAGGTTTCTGCGGCGGGAGAGCGTTCCACTCCACCACGCAAAGCCCGGTATTTCCGCTGCCAGGGTCGGCCATCGTCTCCGGCGTACGATTCGACCCTGCCGATTGCTACAGCGCCGCCGGCTATTTTTACAATGTCCCGGACGGCGCATATGAATGCGCGTATCTGTTCGCCGAACGCGGCGCGTTTGTCGAGCGCGGCGCGCGGCAATTGACACAATATCTGTCCATGCGCGGTATCAAATCGGTTTCGGTGGTGATGCTATGAACAGGGGGCTGCCCCCTCCGATCGGCAGCTTTTCACAGGACGATGTGATCCTGCTTTTAAAGGACGTCACCGGGCTTGTCGAGGAGCGCGACACGGCGCTGCGCGAGCGGGATATCCAGGCAGGCCGCCACTATTCGGAGGATCTGCCTATCGAACAGGTGCCGAGCGAGGCTTACATGCGTGTTTTTGACCATTTGATGGAGACAAAGGCACGGCAGACCGCGCTATACACGGGGATTGTGACGCGGCTGATTGCCGCGCGCTTTAAACGTCCCGTGCTCGTTTCCCTGGTGCGGGCCGGCGTCCCCTGCGGCGTGCTGATGCGGCGCTATGCCGCGCGTATGCTTGGGCGCGACTTTTTGCACTACAGCGTCAGCATCATCCGCGGTAAGGGTTTTGACGAAAACGCCATCCGTCTGATTCTAAGGCGGCATCCCGGGCAGGAAATCGTGTTTGTGGACGGCTGGACCGGAAAGGGCATGATCACCACGCAGCTTGAGGAGTCCTGCCGCGCTTTCAACGAGCGAAACGGCACGGCGCTGCGTCCGACGCTGGCTGTCCTGGCCGACCCGGCGCACTGCTGCTCACTGTACGCCACACGGGAGGACTTCATCAATCCGTCCTGCTGTCTCAACAGCACAATCTGCGGCCTGATCAGCCGTTCCGTGCACAACCGTTCGATCATCGGGCCGGAGGACTTTCACGGCGCGCGCGTTTATCATGAATTCGCCGCGATCGATCAGACGGCCCGTTATCTTGACACGGTGTCGTCGTGGTTCTCCCGCCTCGACAACGAAATCTCAGCGGCCGCCGGCGCTTTGGATGCGCCGCCGCCCGACTGGCGCGGAATGCAAGCCGTCCGGAAAATCGGGGCTGTATTCGGTATCGCGGATATCAATCGCATCAAGCCGAGCATCGGCGAAACGACGCGCGTGCTGCTGCGCCGCGTTCCAGACCGCATTCTGCTGCGCGAGCCTGCGCATCCCGACACCGAGCATATCCGGCTGTTGGCGCAGGAAAAGGGCGTCCCCGTCTGTGTTTATCCTGATATGCCCTACCTGTGCTGCGGGCTGATCGCGGACCGGAGGGAGGGACGCCTATGATCTTCTCCACGGATCTCGACCATACGCTGATTTTTACAGAGCGCCATTTGCGGGGCGGCGCGCCTGTTACTGCTGTGGAACATCGGCTCGGGGAGGCGTTTTCCTATATGACACCGAGGGCGCTGGCGTCTCTGCGGCGGATACAGAAAAACGCAGTCTGCCTCATCAACACGCTGCGCGGATACGAACAGGCCATGCGCGTCTCATTTGTCCGCGATGCAAGCTGCCGGTATCTGGCGCTGCAAAATGGGCTGTACCTTTATCATGACGGAGTACCAGACACGGATTGGGCCGCGCACGTCGCGCGGACTGTGCGGGCGCTGCCGCTTGATCTCGGCGGAGCGGCAGGACAGGTTCTGGACGGTCTTGCCGGGATCGAGTGTTTGTCGAAACGCTATGAATATCTTGCCGTTTTTTTCGTCGACGAGAGGCGCTTTGACGACGCAGCATGCGGCCAACTGGCACAGTCGCTCTCCGAAAGCGGCTGGGAGCTGTTCCGGGAGCGAAAAAAGCTGTATCTTTCCCCGCTTGCAATCGACAAAGGGGCTGTCCTGAGATATGTCCGTATGCTGGAGGACGGAGATGAAGCCGTCGGCTTCGGCGATTCCTGGTTCGATCTGCCGATGCTCAAGGCATGCCGCCACGCTTACGCGCCTGGAGAAAGCGCCCTCGCTTCCCTGCCATGCGCCTTCCCGATTTTCTTTTCTGAGCGTCCCGCGCAGGCCGGCTCCGAGGAAATCCTCGATCGAATTCTCAAAACCTGTATGATCCCCCATCGGGGCGACAAATAAATGATTGGAGTATCATGTATGCTGAATCGACATGAAATCAATGCTCTCACGGATGAGCAGGCGGAACAGAGCCGAAAGCAGTTTGGCAGCAATGCCCTGACGCCTCCGGAACAAACGTCATTCTGGCGCGAACTGTGGGACACGTTTCGCGGCGACGCGCTTGTGCGGATTTTAACCGTCGCGCTCGTCATCACGATCCTGTTTGCTATCTTTGGCGTCGGCGACTGGCTGGAGGCGGTTGGCATCGCGATCGCTGTCGTGCTGGCCACAACAGTTTCCACATACAGCGAATATTCCAACAACCAGCTTTTCCAAAAGCTGCAGGACGAATATTCAAAAATCCTCTGCAAAGCGTTCCGACGCCGCGACGGTTTGGTACAGGTCTGCGACCTGCAAATCGACGACATCGCAACCGGTGATTTTGTCCTTTTGCAGGCTGGCGACAAGATCTGTGCCGACGGCGTTCTGGTCGACGGCGACATCAAGGTCAACCAGGCAAGCTTAAACGGTGAAAGCGAGGAAGCGAGCAAGACGGCTGCCGAATCCGATTACGTCTATGACGCCGAACAGATCGATTTTCTGGACAAGCATAAGGTCTATCGCGGCTCTGTCGTGACAAACGGCGAGGCCATCATGCAGGTGAAATGTGTCGGCGACAAATCCCAGTTCGGCCGCCTCGCGCAGGAACTCAAGGAGGACGAGGAGCGCGAATCGCCGCTTAAGGTCAAGCTGGGCAAGGTGGCCGATGCAATCTCCAAATTCGGATATCTCGGCGGTACGCTCATTGCCATCGCCTTTATGGTCAACTGTATCTTCTTTAATCCGACGCTGCTGCCGGGTGCGGCGACGTATTTTTCCGCCGCCAACGTGATGCAGATTCTGCGCGATCTTGTTTCGTCTGTAACGCTTGCCGTCGTCATCATCGTCGTGGCTGTTCCGGAGGGCCTGCCGATGATGATCGCGCTTGTATCGGGGCTAAACATGAAAAAGCTTCTCAAAGACAATATCCTGATCCGGAAAATAGACGGCGCGGAGACGGCTGGAAGCCTCAACATCCTGTTTTCAGACAAGACCGGCACAATCACCAAGGGCGCCTTACAGGTGGTAAGCTTTACCTCCCCTGAAGGGAATGATTTCCAGTCATTTGAAGCAATCCCGGAGCAGCTCCGCGAAATGCTGCTCATCAACATCTGCGGAAACACGAACGCCATCGCGCTGGTACGCAACGGCCATCTCCAGGTGACCGGTGGAAACGCCACCGAACGCGCCCTTCATGAATTTGTGGGCGTAGACGGCACGCTCACCTATGAAACCTATAAACTTGAATGCAGCGATTCGCTGATGTTCAACAGTTCCAACAAATATTCCGCGAGCGTGCTGCGCGGCAAGCTTAACCGCGCCATCATCAAGGGCGCCCCGGAAAAGCTGCTCGGCTTCTGCACCGCCTATTACGGCGAGGATTTAAAGCCGCATCCGATGACGGATGAAGTCCGCACCCGCCTTGAAGCGCGCATGTCCGAGCTGTCGGAAAAAGCCATGCGCGTGCTTGCTTTCGCCACTTCTGACAACGGCATCGGCGATTCGCTTTTGCAGGATATGACGTTTGCCGGACTCGTCGGTATCCGTGACGAGCTGCGGCCTGAAGCGGTCGAAGCGATCCACACCGCTAAAAAAGCCGGCATCCAGGTCGTTATGGTCACAGGAGACAAAAAAGAAACCGCCGCCGCGATTGCGCGCGACGCGGGGCTGATCGATTCGCCGGACGATGTGGCGATGACGAGCGACGATCTGGCAAAGCTTTCCGATGACGAGCTGAAAAATGTGCTGCCCCGCCTGCGTGTGGTGGCGCGCGCCCTTCCGACGGATAAAAGCCGCCTTGTGCGTATTTCCCAGGAAAAGAACCTTGTGGTCGGCATGACCGGCGACGGCGTCAACGACGCGCCCGCCCTGAAAAAAGCGGACGTCGGTTTTGCGATGGGTTCCGGTACCGAGGTTTCTAAGGAGGCCGCGGAAATCACGATTTTGGACGACAACTTTAATTCCCTTGTTAAAACAGTGCTTTATGGCCGCACCATCTATAACAATATCCGTAAATTTATAGTATTCCAGCTTACGATCAATATCAGCGCCGTTTTGATCGCGCTGATCGGTCCGTTTATTGGAATGGGCACGCCGCTTTCCGTTACGCAGATGCTTTGGGTCAATATCGTTATGGATACCCTGGCCGCGCTCGCACTCGGCGGAGAGCCGCCGTTGGCGCGTTATATGAACGAAAAGCCCAAGCGCCGCGACGAATCGATCATCAGCAAAAACATGTGGTCGTCGCTGATCGTTGTTGGAATTTATCTCACGGCGGCGAGCCTGATCTTTTTGCAGGTGCCGTTCTTCAAGACGCTGTTCCGTGAGGACGGTCTGATGGTCTATAATGGCAGCGATATCTATTTTATGACCGGTTTCTTCTGTTTCTATGTATTCAGTGCCATGCTCAACGGCTTCAATGCGCGCACGGATAAACTGAATATATTTGACAATATCTCCGGAAATAAAATGTTTTTGTATGTCATGGGGCTGATCGTTGCAGTTCAGGTCCTTATGACCTTTATAGGCGGTTCGATCCTGCGTACCGCGCCGCTCACGCTGAAGGAATGGGGCGTTGTGATCCTGCTTTCACTGATCGTTCTGCCGGTCGGCACTATCCGTAAGCTGATCTTTCCGGCAAAAGCGGAATAACGCTTTGCCACAACCAATTTAGGCCCTGTGTGAAAAACCGGCGTCTGGTCCGGTTTTTCACACGGCCCTCAATTTGAGGAGGCGTGAAAACAATGATAGAAGCGTTAAGGGGACAGCGTGAATCCATCCGCGGGCTTTGCGGCGGAGCCGACTGTGTGCTGGAGCTTTATCACAAAGCGCCCATGGAGCTTGATGTCGCCTGTTTTGGGCTCGACAGCGCCGGACGCCTGTCAGATGAGCAGTATTTTGTTTTCTACAATCAAAAGCAGTCGCCTGAACAGGCAGTTTCCCTGAGCGCGGGTGCTGCTACCGGCTCGGAACGCTTTACTCTTTCTCTGGGAAAACTGCCGTCAAAGATTGCCAAGTTATCCTTTGCTATCTCCATCGACGGCACGCGCACAATGCGCGAATTGGAAAAGGGGTATGTCCGTCTGCTTTCAGGACAGACGGAAACGCTGCGCTTTTCCTATTCCGGCGCTGAATTTTCCGGTGAACGCGCCATTGTTATCTGTGAAATTTACCGCAAGGGCGACGACTGGCGTTTCTGCGCAGTCGGACGCGGTTTCAATGGCGGTTTGAAAGCGTTGATTGAAAGTTACGGCGGTTCTGTAGCCTCGCCCGCACCGGCGCAGCCGCCGGCTGCGCCGGTCCCCGCCGGCGCGGCTGATGCGCCCGCGCCGCCCGTCCGTCCGGCGGGCGGCATCCGGGCGGGCGCGCCGCGCCGGCCTGCAAACGCGGCTTTTCAAAATGTGGTGCGTTCCCTGCCCGCCGAAGTCTGTGCGCGCATGGATAATCTTGCGCGTCAATGCCGCGGCGATACAGCCTACCTGTCCGAGCTTTATAAAAATATGTTTCTTATGTTAGCACGCTATCCCGGCGCCATCGAACGGTCTGTGCAGGTTGTCATGTGCTCCGACATCTCCGGTTCCATGTTTGATCAGTACCGCAACGGGCGTATGCAGCGTGTTGTAGACAAATTTTTTACATATGCATCTACCCTTTCGGACGCCGCAGCCATGGATTTCTGGGCGTTCGCGGCCAAAAGCCGCCAATTCGGCGCGGTCACAATGGACAATGTGCGTGATTATACGTTTGCGGAGATGGGCGGCTTTGAGCGATGGATGAGTATGCTCAACTATCAGTTCAACAACGAGCCTGAAGCCATGCGCGATATTATGATGATCTATGGCGGCTTGCGCGCGCCGGTTATGGTGCTGTTTGTAACGGACGGCCATCTGTCGGCGGACTGGGCGATCGAGGAAATTTTAATCAAAACGTCGCGTTTCCCAATTTACTGGCAATTTATCGGAATTGGCGGCTCAGAGTATGGCATATTGTCATGTCTCAATGAAATCGACGGCCGCCATTCAAACAACGCCGCATTTTTAAAGATGGACGACATCGATGATCTTTCTGATCAGGCGCTTTTTCAAGAGCTGCTCTGCAACCTTGAGCAATGGCTGAATGAGTTGTCCTGCAAAAAGATGCTTGAGGAGTAAAAACCTTTATGGTAAACATCTTACTCGTCTGCCACGGCAGTATCTTGAAGGGTTCTGGAAAATTCGGTAAAATCAATGATTTTATGCAGTGAAAAGGCATTTACTACATCATTTTTTCGGCAAGAGCCTTGAATGACAAAATTATAGAAAGAGATTTAAGCGGCAGCACCCTTTGAATGGGTAGCTGCCGCTTGCATTATAAAGGATAGAATATCTACCTTGAGCAAATATTTATGATTTTGTAAACTTGTTTTTAACACGCTACATGACATATAGGCGTCATGTTTGGTGTGTTATTCTGTATAAATAACAAAAGGAGGCTGGATTATCATGGTTGAATCAAGATGTGGATTATTATGCAGTAAATGTGACTTTCGGAAAGCAACAGGGTGTAAAGGTTGTGCAAATATGGATAAGCCTTTCTGGGCTGATAGCTGCCCTGTCAAATCCTGCTGTGAAACGAAAGAGAAAAACCACTGTGGAGAATGTGACAATTTTGTCTGTTCTTTGCTTCATACTTTTGCTTACGATATGGAGCAAAGCGACAATGGGGTGAGAATTGAACAATGTAAAAAGTGGGGAAAAGGCAATGGTATCGAGTAAAGAATATGCAGAAAAAGGCGGGTATTTTGATTTTTCAAACAGCCCCTAATCAAACAAGTCCCATAAGGCGCGCAGCGCCCGCTACCATAAAGCAGACGGCCATACCGATTAGGGTTGGGAGCAGAATAGATACCGCCGTCCATTTCCAGCTCTGCGTCTCCTTGCGGATCGTCAGACAGGTGGTTGAACATGGCCAATGCATCAGGGAGAACAACATCGTACAGATGGCTGTCAGCCAAGTCCATCCATTATCCACCAGCAAGGCTTTCAGTTGTGTCAGATTGTCAAACTCCTGTATGCTGCCAGTGGAAAGATAGGTCATAATCATGATTGGCACGACAATTTCATTGGCAGGAAAGCCTAAAATAAATGCTATCAGGATGACTCCATCAAGCCCAAGCAGCCGTGCAAACGGATCAAGAAACGCCGCGCAGTGCGCTAACAGGCTAACGCCATCCATCTGGATATTCGCCAGAAGCCAAATGATCAGTCCGGCCGGCGCTGCAACCGCCGCCGCCCGCCCAAGTACAAACAGGGTGCGGTCAAAGATAGACCGCACAATCACTCTCCCAACCTGTGGACGCCGATAGGGCGGCAGTTCCAGTGTAAACGAAGATGGTATCCCTTTCAGGATTGTTTTGGAAAGAAGCGCCGATACAAGGAACGTCATCAGGACGCCCAGTATTATCACACCAGTTAAAAAGAGCGTTGATGCCAACGATGCGAATGCGCCAACCGCTCCTCCGATAAAAAACATGGTGATAATTGCGATCAGCGTTGGGAAAGCTTCCCCCTGGGATTGGAAACAATCTGCACAGCCGTTTCCATTGATCGTATCCCTTCACGTTCATACAGAAAGACGTGCAGATCTGTGCCATCCCATTCTAATCTATTTACAAAAAACCGGATCAAATCACGTTTTTCATGGATGGTTGCCAAAGAAAAGCAGTCCTTAACATCCAAAAGCTGCTTTGATAAATACAATGCCCGCTCGGTATCCGCCTTATCCCCCTCTTGCGAAGCCTGTTTTGCAATCTCTCTGGAGATGCGAAGCCTTTCTGATTCCATCTCTAACCGTTCGATCTGAGCATTAACCTGGCGAATCACCGCTTCATTTGCTGCGTTGGATGCCAAAACCGCAAGCAGGCCATCTATCTCACGCTGTGTCTTTGCAAGCTGTCTGTCAAGATATGCCGTCGTATCCGGCGCTGCCTGTTCCTGGATATGTTTTTTCAGATCATCCAATAGCCTGTAAAGTTTCCGATCCCCCTGTATTGATTGCAACAGATAAGAATAGACAAGCTGATCAGTCCGAGAGCCATTCAAATTTCGGCAGCCGCAGGAGCCGCCGGCCTTCAGCTTACTTTTACAAATATAGTCAAACAACGTTTCACTGTTACTTCGCCGTTTTGCAAACATCCGCGAATGACAGCTAGCGCAGAAAATCTGGCCTGATAAAATAGCATAATCATTGTAGCTCTGCGGCAATTTAAGACGGTTCTGTTCGGAATGTTCCTCCAGAAGTTTTTGAACCGCAATCCAATCCATACTGTCGATCATTCCGGGATGGCCGCCAATTGCGACAATCCACTGTGATTTCTCCAATCGGGAGCGGCCCTTATGCACGTATTGGCGTTTATTATAAGAAAGCAGGCCATGCTCTTTCGAACATTCCCACTCAAAAAAACAAACCTGCGCGCCCTCGGCGAGAAAATAAGCCCGTGCGGCACTGTCAGCAGTACAGTAAACCGGATTACGCAGTAAATCCTTGATACCAAGCATTGAATACGGTTCCCCGCTGCGATTTCGCACACCAGCGCGCATCAAATATTTGGAGACGCCACGCAGCGAACGCAGCTCCAGATATTTTTGAAAGATCAATTGAACTGTTCCTACTTCAGCCGGATTGGGCGTCAACTGGTGAATCGTCTTTTTTCTCCCATCGGATGCATCGTTTTCCACCTGTTCAGAAATAAATCCTGTGGGCGTCACACCACCAAGCCAACGGCCGGTTCGCGCTAACAAAGTCATATTGTCCTTCACTCGTTCAGCGATTGTTTCACGCTCAAGCTGCGCAAATACACTTGCAATATACATCATCGCCTTACCCATCGGCGTCGAGGTGTCAAACTGTTCCTTGATACAGACAAATCCAATATCCCGTGCAATAAAATCTTCCACCAGAGGCGCAAAATCCCCGACACTGCGGCTGATGCGGTCGAGACGATAGCAGACAATATAATCCGGCTTTTGTATTTTGGAATCGGCAAGCATCCTTTGAAACTGCGGGCGATCAAGATTTTTCCCGGAAAATCCCTCATCCTCATAGACAGCAATCTCTGCGTCCCTGCCGCCTCTGATCCGGTCGTCAATATAACGGCGGCAAAGCTCAACCTGATTTTCAATTGACTCCCCTTTTCCCGTATAGACCGACTTGCGGCTGTAAATAAAAATCAGCGTATCGATCTCCTCCCTGAGTTTCGGATTGTTCCTGCTTCTATAAAAATATGAAGCGGACGCCTGTGCCTAGACCCAGACGCCCGCCTGTATAATCAGCTCTTTCTTTTTTGTATGGGACAATCCATATGCCGCATACCCTGTATCAGGAAGGGGTGGCGGGATGAAGCAGAACCAGATCAGAAATATCCGGGTTCACATGGTCCCTCCTCCGGATGGACAAAGCGCCGCAGATTTTCTCAATCAGCTTCATATAAAGATTATCGAACGCCAACTGGAAGCGTCCCGCCTTTCCCCACAGAGACAATCCGAAGTCCTTTCATTGATCCAGCAAAAGCTATCGACCGATCATTAGCAGGTATGGCCCGCGTGCTGTAAGCACGCGGGCCATACCTGCTTTTTTTGTTCATCGTGCATCCGACGCACACAAAAATTCCAGATCCTGAGCCGTAAGCGTTAGATCGGCTCCAGCCAGCGAGTCCTCGAGATGGGCGCGCTTCTTTGCACCCAATACCGCCAGGCCGTCCGGCGATCCGCTCGTCAGATATGCATGGCAGATCTGCGTCGGCGTCGCATTGTATCGATCGCACAGCGCGTGCACACGCTCCGCACGGGCAAGATTCAGCGGCGTTTTAAAGGCGGCATACGTCTCCAGCGCCGGACTGTCGATCCCTTCCGTGATCGCCTTTGAAAAAAAGCCGCGCGTCAGCGGCGTAAACGCCATGACAGGCATATGCGCCTGTCTGTAAAAAGCGGACTCCGTGTCGTTCATGCACACAATGGTGTCGTCCTCCCACATGGCAGGCGTCGCCGCGGCAAGGCTCCATTGAATCTGACTGATCGCAAACGGTGTCAATCCGTTGGAGACTGCAAACCGATTGGCCTCGGCAATACGGGCGGACGTCCAATTCGAAGCGCCTAAAAAACGCACCTTTCCATCGCGGACAAGGCCGTCTAAAAAGGGCATCAGCTCCTCCACAGGATACCCCGGATCGTCGCGGTGCAGGAAATAAAGATCCACATACTCCGTTCCCAGGGCGCGCAGGCTGGACTCCAGATCACTCTTGAGCGCGTCAGGCCGGATGCGGGAATGATGCATATCATTTTTTGGCGGAAATCCGCCTTTGGTGGATATCGCTACCGTTGCACGGCAGCTTCGCAGCGCGAGATAGCGGCCGATCGTCTCCTCGCTGGCGCCATTGCCATACATGCGCGCGGTATCGATACAGTTACCGCCCATCGCCCGATATAAATCCAAAAGCGCAGCGGATTCCTGCGGGGGAATTGAACTGCCCACGCTGCCTGTGCCAAACACCAGGCGCGAAAGCTGCAGGCTTTCCCCGCCGGCATTCAGCTCCAGGGTACGCAATCAAAACCCTCCTCCTTGGCATTTTGTGCTGCTCGTATAGAGCGAATGTCGTTTTGCAGCGCGCGAATCGCCCCCTCGCAGTCTCCATCCACTATGAGCTGCTCGATTCGCTCATGCGAAGTGCTGGTCATAATTTTATGCGCATCCTGTGTGAAGCGATACAACTGCACATAAGCCATCGTCTGCATCTGCATGCACCGGTCAAGGATTGTCATGCCAAACTCATTGTTTGAAAAAGAGTACAGCCGCCGGTGAAACTGCATATTGTCGTCCCACAAATCGCGCGCGGTCGAGCTTTTATCCAGCAAAAGCAGGCGGCTTCGCAGATTATATTCGCGCAGCGTATCAAATTCGGCATGGCCAAGAGATGAAAAACACTGGCGCAGGCTGGCCGTTTCAATCAACACCCGCATATCGATCATCTCGCGCAGCTGCTTTTCGGGGATGCGCACGATCTCATATCCGTAGCGCGGGATACTGCGCAGCACATTGTCTTTGCACAGTTCCAGCAGCGCGTCCCGCACAGGCGATTTGCTGACGCCGTACTTTTCCACAAGGCTTTTTTCATTAAAAACATAATTCCAATCGTATGCGCCATCAATAATGTCATTCCAGACGGCGTTATACACACGCGACTTAATGGTAGCTTCCGCCACGGCACAGATTCCTCCCTACTTCCGTTTCCGGGTCTATTTGAGGACTTTGTCCTGTTGATTGCCCTTTTGATATTATTAATAACATATTAAAATCTATTATAGGCTCCCAAAAGCTTCCTGTCAATGCCTGTCACAACATTCGCACAGATTATCTGATACGGCATAAACGCCGAAAATCAGCACTGTTTCACAAAAAACCAGACGCAGATTCCAAAAAAATTTTTCAAAACAAAATTGTCATTTTGCCTTTTTTTATAACAAAAATTCGTTCTATTTGCCAAAATTATAAAAATAATGTCAGATTTTATTGACAACCAACGTGCAGGATGCTATCATTTAGGCATCCTGATAATATTAAGGATATTGTTAATAACATGATTATAGAATTGAAAGGGGATTACCATGAACAAACGCGAACGGGTTCTGGCGGCGGTATCCGGCGAAGCGCCCGACAGGGTACCCAGTGGTTTCTGGCTGCATTTTCCCAAAGGATACGAAGCGGGTGAAGCGGCTGTACAAATGCACCTTCATTTCTTTGAAAAAAGCGGCACGGATTTGTGCAAGGTAATGAACGAAAACAGCCTGCCGAACAACCCCGCCCTGTCCGCCCCTGACGATTGGGCCAAGCTGGCGCCTATTCCTCACGACGCCCCCTTTATTACGCGGCAGGTGGAGCTTGTGCGCCGTGTCTGCGAGGAAGTAAAAGGACAGGCGGTCGTATTGGCTACAATCCACGGTATGGTTGCATCAGCTTTTCACTACCTTGGCGGCGGCGAACTGTACGACAACGACAAGCTGGCCGTCACACGCTGCCTGCGTGAGAATCCAACGGCTTTCCGCCATGGCATGGAGATCATCGCCGATTACCTTGATTTTCTCTGCGGCGCTTGTATCGAAGCCGGCGCAGACGGCCTTTACTTTGCATCCCTTGGCGGAGAAACAGCCATGATGACAGACGATGAGTTTGAAACCTTTTTCAAACCTTATGAGGTGGCGCTGCTTCAAAAGTATGACCAGCTCGCGCCCTGCTTCAACGTCCTGCATATGTGCAAGGATCACCTCAACCTTGCCCGTTATCTGGGGTATCCCGCAAAGGTAATCAACTGGGGCGTCCACGAGGGGAACATCTCTCTAAACGAAGGACGCACGCTTTTGGGCGCACAGCGCGTCCTGCTGGGCGGATTAGACGACCGGGCAGGCGTATTGGTCGACGGTTCGTCTGATCAGATCGAGCTTGCCGTACACAAAGTACTGGACGAAGCAGGGACCAAAAACATTTTGTTGGGCGCCGACTGCACGCTGCCGACGGACATCGCCCTTGAACGCATCGCGCAGGCTGTGCGCTCCACGGGTACATACAGGCGCTGACCGGCGCCGGCCCGCGTGAAAGGAGTACAGATATGGAATTCTTCACACAGCAATTAGTTAACGGCATTGCGCTTGGCAGTCTGTATGCGTTGACGGCAATCGGATATTCTCTGGTTTATGCTGTACTGGAGCTTATCAATTTCACCCACGGCACGATGTACATGGTGGGCGCTTACCTGTTCTATGTATTTGCAAGCCTGTGCCAAATCCCATTTTTGCCCGCCTTTATCCTGTCTATCTTTTTGACCGGCTGCCTTGGATATCTGATTGAACGATATACGCTGCGGCCGCTTCGCAAAAAAAATCTGCCCAAGTTTACAGCTCTGATCTGTACCATCGGCGTATCCATTGTCATTCAAAACGTCATGCTGCTTTTTCTCGGCAGCGAAACCCGGCAGTTCCCCACGCTTTTTGATGGAAAATATATCACGGTTGCCACCGCCAATATTTCCTATATCCAGTTGTTCGTGATCGCGATGTCCATACTGCTGATGGCGGGTCTCACCCTTTTCATTAAAAGATCGAAAATTGGCATGGCGATGCGCGCCACCGCGCAGAATTCCGAGGCTACGGAACTGATGGGAATTCCTGTGGACCGCGTTGTGGGGCTCACCTTTTTCTTCGGCGCTGTGCTTGCTGCGGTATCCGGTATTTTCGCCTGTATGATTTTCCGCAGCGTCAATCTTTCAATCGGCGTGACGACCGGCAACAAAACGTTCGCGGCAACTGTGCTCGGCGGCATCGGCGAGCTGCGCGGCGCTGTTTTGGGCGGCCTGCTGATCGGCGTCGTCGAAACGTTCACCGCCGGATATATCAGTTCAAGTATGCGCGATATCGCTGCTTTTGTCGTATTGGTCATTGTGCTGATCTTCCGCCCTTGCGGCCTACTGGGCAAGCCGGTACAAAAGAAGGTGTAGGTGTATATGATGAAAAAGCTGAAAACACTGCCTCCAAAAATTCATGCCGCCCTGGTGGGACTGCTGTTGGCCGCGCTCTTTCTGTTTCCTCTGCTGGGATTCAGCCAATACGTCTACCGTGTATGCGTCATCAGCGTGCTGTACGCGATTCTGGCCATGTCTTTGAATTTAATCGCCGGAGTCGCCGGACAGATATCCCTGGGGCATATCGCTTTCTATGGAATCGGCGCTTATACTTCAGCGCTGCTGTGCGTAAACCTTGGCGTATCCGTATGGCTGGGAATTCTGGCGGCGTTCCTTATTTCCATGCTTTTTGGCCTGTTGATTGCCATCCCCACGCTCAAGCTCTCCGGCGGATATTTGGCTATCCTCACCATGAGCTTTGCTGAAATCATCCGCCTGATTCTTTTAAACTGGACGGATGTGACACGCGGACCAATGGGGATTCTCAATATCCCCAAACCTAAGCTGTTCGGTTATACCATCAAAAGCAGCGCGGCGTTTCTCTATCTGGTCATCATCATTGCCATTGTGGTGTATATCGCCCTGCGCAATCTGATCCGCTCCAAGTTTGGACGCAACCTCAAGGCGCTGCGCGATGATGAAATCTCATCTGAATCCATGGGGATCAATGTCTACCGCCATAAAGTGATTGCTTTTGTTATTTCCACCGGCATTGCCGGCATCGCCGGCGCGCTGTATGCAAGCTATATGGAATTTATCGATCCCACAAGCTTTATCAGCGATGAATCCACCGTCATTCTGAGCATGGTTGTGCTTGGCGGCATGGGCAATATGAACGGTTCTATTATTGCCGCCATACTTTTAACGGTGCTGCCGGAGGCGCTGCGCTCGTTCTCCGACTACCGCATGTTGGTATACGGCGTCGTGCTTGTCGTCATGATGCTGTTGAAAATCACTGATTGGGGCGCTGTGAAACGCGCGCTGAAAACCGCTGTTACCTTCAAAAGGGAACGCTGAAAGGAGCGATGAAAATGGACCTGCTGGAAGTTAAGGATCTATCAATCTCCTTTGGCGGACTCAAGGCGGTACAGGATGTTTCCTTCAGCGTGCCCAAAGGCAGGATTGTCAGCGTCATTGGTCCCAACGGAGCGGGAAAAACGACGATCTTTAATATGCTGACGGGCTTTTATCTGCCGAACGCCGGCAGCATCAAACTGGACGGCGTGGAGATGGTAGGCAAAAAATCATACGAATTCATCGGCTGCGGTATCGCGCGTACCTTCCAGAATATACGTCTGTATGCCCAGATGAGCGTATTGGAAAATGTGCTGATCGGTTATCAGTGCCGTCTGGAACAGAATCTGTGGGACGGCCTGTTCAATACCCCAAGGAAAAAACGCACAGAGGCCGAGGCGCTAAAAAAAGCGCGCGCGGCGCTCGAGGAAATCAATCTGTTGCAGTATGAAAACGAGCTGTGCGTCAACCTCCCCTATGGAAAACAAAAGGTTCTGGAAATCGCCCGTGCTCTCATGAGCGATCCAAAGCTTCTTTTCCTGGACGAGCCTGCGGCGGGCCTGAATCCACAGGAGACGCAGGAGCTAAGCACGTATATCCAGAGCCTTACCCAAAAGGGCTTTACCATTGTATTGATTGAACACGACCTGCGGCTCGTGATGGGGATTTCGGATTATGTAAACGTTATCGATCACGGCGTCAAAATCGCTGAAGGCACCCCGGCTCAGGTGCAAAAGGACCCGGAGGTCATCACGGCTTATATCGGCAAGGGAGGTGTGCGTCGCGATGCTGCTGGAGATCAGTAAACTGAACACGTTTTACGGCCACCTCCATGCGCTGTGGGATGTGGATATGAAGGTCAAAAAGGGCAATATCGTGGCTCTGATCGGTTCCAACGGCGCAGGAAAATCCACCCTGCTCAAATCCATCGCAGGCACTGTGCGTCCGCGCAGTGGACAGATTCTTTACAACGGCGAGAACCTGTGCGGTCTGCCCGCGAACAAAATCGTATGCCGCGGTGTCACGCTCTCTCCGGAGGGCCGGCAGATTTTCCCAAGAATGACCATTCAGGAGAACCTGCTGATGGGCGGCTACACCCGCAAAAAGGAAACGCTGGCCGCTTCCTTTGAACGCGCGTTCGAGCTGTTCCCCATTCTAAAGGAACGCATCAATCAACAGGCGGGCACCCTTTC
Organism: Anaerotruncus colihominis; assembly: GCF_010206195.1. Taxonomy (GTDB): domain Bacteria; phylum Bacillota; class Clostridia; order Oscillospirales; family Ruminococcaceae; genus Anaerotruncus; species Anaerotruncus colihominis_A. The sequence continues at coordinate 74,522 of NZ_VIQT01000006.1, forward strand.
CGGCGGCGAACAGCAAATGCTTGCAATCGGCCGGGCGTTAATGAGCGCCCCTGACATGCTGATGCTCGATGAGCCGTCCCTGGGGCTTTCGCCCATTTTAACGGAAACCATCTTCCAGCTGATCGCCGAGATCAAAAAGCAGGGCGTCACCATCTTATTGATTGAACAGAACGCTTTTGGCGCGCTGTCCATTGCCGATTATGGCTATGTGCTGGAGAATGGGAAAATTACACTGGAAGGTACAGGCGCGGACCTTTTGAACAACGAGCAGGTCTATGCGTCCTATCTTGGCGGCAACGCCTGAACAGTCAATTCGGCGCTTACGCGCCTGATTTTGAAAGGAGCAGATTATGAAAAGAGCATTTTGTTTCGCAATGGCACTCACAATGACCACCGCGTTGCTGGCCGGCTGCGGCAGCAGCGGCGACGCCGGCGCAGGAACGGCACCAAGCGCCGCGGGCGGCGGCGCTTCCACAGGCGCCGCGGCGGCCTCCTCCAGCGCCCCCGCGAATGCAGCGCAGACAGAGGGCGGCACATATTACATAGCGTGCGGCGCTCCGTTCACCGGCGACGATGCCCAGTATGGAAACTTCTTCAAGAAAGCGCTCGACATGAAAATGAACGAGATCAATGAATCCGGCGGAATCAACGGCAAGATGATCCAGATCGATTATTTTGACGACAAGAGCACGCCCAAGGAAGCGTCGAACATCGCGCAGATGGTAACATCCGACTCAAAATACATTGCTGAAATCGGCAGTTACAACAGCACGTGCGTTCTGGCGGGCGCTCCCATCTATCAGGACGCCGGCATGGTGCAGATGGCTCCTACCGCCGGACATCCCGACATCACAACAGCCAACGACCATCTATTCCGTCTGCAAAACTCAAACGATGTGGAATACACCTGGCTGGCCGATGTGGCCGTGAACAAGCTCGGTGAGAAAAAGATCGCGATCGTACACCTTGAAAATGATTCCGGTATCGTGTTAAGCCAGATTCTCAACGAACAAATCCCCGCGATGGGCGGCGAGGTTGTTCTGACGGAAAGCTATGTGCAGGGCCAGGTAAGCGATTTCTCCTCTATCCTCACAAAGCTGAAAGCCGCCGCGCCTGAACTGATCATCTGTGTCACAAGCTATAATGACATGGGCACCATGCTTCAGCAGGCCAAGCAGATTGATTTGGGAGATGTGAAGTGGGTTTCCAGCGGCATGATCTATTCGGATGATTTTCTGAAACTGGCCGGCGACGCGGGCGAAGGCGTTTATTCAATGACCATTTTCTTCGCGGATAATCCGGACGAGCGCATCGCCGCCTTTACGGAAAAATACCGCTCGCTGTACAATGAAAACCCCAACTATTTCGCGACCAATGCTTACGAGTCGCTCGCTATGATCGAAGCGGCGCTGAAAAACGGCGCTGACGACCGCGCCTCCCTTTATGATGAACTGCTCAAAATCAAGGAGTGGGACGGCGAAACAGGCTACGCTACCTTTGACGACAACCGCATGGTAAACCGCGGTATGACGGTTATCAAGGTTGAAAACGGCAAGTGGGTCGTCGCCCCCGAAAACAATTAGTAAACAACAGGAGGCCGGATACCGCGGCGTAAATTTTGCCGCGGTATCCGGCCACAAAAGAAAAGAGGAAGTATCTTATGATGTTTGATCTTACCGGCCGCAAGGCAATCGTCACCGGTGGCAATCGCGGACTCGGCCGCGCTATTGCCGAAGCCTATCACGAACAGGGAGCTGAAATTGTTATCATCTCTACGACGGACGCCTGCAAGCGGGCGGCTTCGGAGATCGCCGCGGACGGCGGCGCGCCGGCGCACGGCGTCGTCTGCGACCTGTCTGACCGTGAAAGCCTCCGCCAGGGATTTGACGAGGCTCTGAAGCTGTTGGGCGGACGGCTGGATATCCTGTTCAACAACGCGGGCATCAACCGCAACCATAAATCGCAGGACTTCCCGCTTGAGGATTGGGACGTCATCCGCAAGATTAACTACGACGCGGTGTTTCTGATGAGCCAGCTCGCCGCCAAGGTCATGATGGAACAAAAATACGGCCGCATCATCAATATGGCCTCCCTTTTGAGTATCATTGGCGGCCGCATGTCTCTTGGCTACGCGGCGGCGAAGGGCGGCGTTGTGCAGATGACCAAAGCGATGTCCAATGATTGGGCGCCCTATGGCATTACGGTCAACTGCATCGCCCCGGGTTATATGAATACCGACATGAACAAGGACTACTGTGCCGACTTGTCCCGCAGCGGCCATCTGCTGGCCCGTATTCCCGTGGGGCGGTGGGGCGTTGAACGCGATCTGCGCGCCGCGAGCGTATTTCTGGCCTCTGAAGAGGCTGATTACGTGACCGGAATCCTTCTGCCTGTGGACGGCGGTTTCCTTGCCTGGTAACGCCATATGTACACGGACGAAACATTACGTGTCCTGCGCGCGCAGGAGCGGGAGCTTGTGTTTGAAGCATTTGACGCGGCGGACGCCTGGGGGATCGCCGCGCTGCTGATTGAAGCGGCGAAGAAGGAGCCTAAGCCCATCGCCATGCAGGCTGTTTTGGATGGATTTGATATCCTGCGTTATTTTATGCCGGGTACTGGCGCAAAGAATGCATTTTGGATGACCAAGAAATACAACACGGTATGCAAAGCCGGCGTTTCCTCACTGACCGCCGCTGTGGAGAAGGCACTTTCACAGTGTACACCAGCCGATTGGCAGTGCGACGAAGACCAGTACGCCCTGTGCGGCGGCGGCTTTCCAATTCGCATCCGCAGCCAGGGAATCGTTGGCGTATACTGTATATCAGGGCTGCCGCATCTGGATGATCACCGCGTGCTGACAACTGCATTGGCACAGTATTTGGGAAAGCCCTCCCGCATTGTGCCTGTGGAGGCGGAGCTGTGAAAAGAGCATTGGCTTATGCGCTTGGCAGCACCATTGTATGGGGTTGCCTGCCCTTATTCTGGCGCGCCCTGTCCGAACTCCCCCCTCTGTACATTCTTTCAAGCCGCATCCTCTGGGCCACGCTGTTTTCCGGTGTTCTCATCCTCGCAACGGGCCGTTGGCCGCAGGTACGGGCGTTGCTGCGTGATAAGCATTCCCTGTTCAAAAGCGCCGCTGCCGGATGGATGATCGCCGCTAACTGGCTTTTAGGCATCATCGCGGTCAACAGCGGCCGCACGCTTGATTCCACCATGGGTTCCTTTCTCAATTCACTTACCTGCTGCCTGGCCGCCTATCTGTTCTTTCATGAACACCCCAATCGGGTTCAAGCGGTGGGCATTGCGGTAGCGGGAACCGGCGTTCTGTGGATGACGGTATACTATGGGCAGGTTCCATGGATCGCGCTGTTTTTAGCTGGTACCTTTGGTATCTACAGCACCTGCAAAAAGGCTCTTGGCCTGGATGCGCTTGTAGCGCTGTTTATTGAGGGAGCGGCTGTGCTGCCGCTCTGTCTGCCCTTTGTACTCATTTCTGAGATACGGGATACAGGCGCTTTGGCTTTGTTGCCGGCGGTCCGGCTCTGGCTGGTGCCGGCCATTGGGATCGTGACGGGGCTTCCGCTTGTACTGTATGCCAAAAGCCTCCAGATTCTCCCCTTGGGGCTGGCTGGTTTTTTGCAGTATATCACCTCCTTAATTTCTTTTCTGATCGCGCTGGCCGTCTTTCATGAACGTTTTTCCGCGGCCTATCTCGCTGGATATGGATTCATATGGGCCGCATTGATTATTTTTTCTTTGGGTAGCCTACATAGAAATTCGTCCGGAAACGCGCCGTCCTCCACATAAGCCATCCAAGCAGCTTTAATGCCTGTTTGAAAAATCAAAATTTCCGTCTTTTTCTATTTTCAAACAAGCCCTGACCCAATCATAAGAGCGGAGCGTTTTTAAACGCTCCGCTCTTATCTGTCAAAGGGAATTCCACCATATTTCCTCACAGTGATTGCATCCTTGCACAGGAAACTGATGCCGTTTTCCAGTGCAAGATGAAAATGGACAGGACATATCTTCAACAGGCAGGCTTTGCTATGGCTGATTCAAAACGCCATTTGTTTGGAAAAACAGAGGCAGCCTCACCGTAAAGACGCTGCCGTTTCCATATTCCGATTCCGCCGAGATATCGCCTGCATGTTCCAGAACAAAGGACTTCGCCAGATACAGACCGTATCCGGAACCGCCGTCCCCGCTGCGGGTGCTGAAAAACCGGTCAAAAATCCGCGGCAGATTCTCTGCGGGTATTCCCATCCCGTTGTCGGAAATTTTCAGGACAGCCCATTTGTTTTGTGTTATGAGGGAGATTGTGATTTTTCCGCCAATTGACACAAAACTTAATGCGTTATACACAAGATTCTGCAGCACCCTGTCAAGCCGTTCCCGATCCGCTTGAATCATACATGGTTTTTCGGGCAGCTGAAGGATCAAGTCAATACCCGAAGCTTCAACATCCGGAAGATTGCGTTTATAAAACGCTTCAACAATTTCGCGCAGATCAACCGGCTCCATCTGGAGCGGCCGTGCGTCTTCATAAGCAAAGGTTTGCAGCTCCCCCAGCCGTTCCTGCATCTCGCTGGATTTGCGTTGGATCATCTTCAAATAATCGGCGGTTTCTTCGTCAAGCCCGACTCCGCTCTTTTTAATCGCCTGTGTATAAAGCTGAAGCAGCGTGATCGGCGCTTTCAGATCATGTGCCGCTCCGGCGAGAAATTGTTTGCGATTTTCCAGTACAAGATTGAGGCTGCGTGTCTTTTCAGCCACTTCCTGTTGAAGGTTGTACCGGAGATATTTGTTTTCTTTTGCCATCCTGATGCTCTGCCGCACCATCACAACTGCAAAACACAGTACCAAAATAAAAGCGCCATATTCATCCGGCCATGCGGCATAGGCGGGTTCATAGCTTTGCAGAGTAAACATCCGGGCAATCAAGCTTGTTGCATGAATCTCTACCGCAGCCAGCAGCCAGATGAAATCTTTTCCTGCATTTTTTTGCCAAAGCACCATCCCCAAAGCTGCAAGCGATGCGCCCAGCTTATACCAAAAAACCAAGCTTCCATAAACCGAAACAAACGCAGGTAAAGCCGGCAAAATCAGCAGAGGGAACACCGCCCCGGCAAGGACTGCATGAACCCCGACCCGACAGAAAAATCTGCTCTGCCATGTATCCGCCGTCCCGGTCAGATACGCAGTGATCTTCAGGATACACAGGATATTGAAAAAGGCCGCGACGTCTTCCAAAAAGTAGACTGCCCGAATTTGAGAAAAACCGGCGGCAGAAAAAAAGACATGGCAGCTGCGCAGCGAAAAACTCAACGCGAGCATCCCCAACCATCGGTACAGGCGGCTGGAAGGCTCCTTTCGGCTTCCCGCCCATACCGCTAAAGAAAACAACGCAAGGCTTAGTGAAAACAGTGCAAAAACCCCATAAACCGAACCGCGCACAAACAGCATCCGATTTACCGCGTCAAGGCTTCCCACAGCAGGCGGATAATAAATCCCGCTGTAATAATGGGTGCGGTTGACTGTCTGTACAACAATTTCAATCTCATCCTCTATTGGAAGCGTCACCATCCGCGCCTGTATGCGGGGACGATAAGGCGCGACATCCCCCGTTTGTAATATCAGTTTTCCATTGAGATAGACCCTGTAGGCGCTGAATACCTCTGGAAACACCAAGATCTGCTGCCTGGTGTCTTTGACCTTGAGCCTGATTCGATAGGTCGCTTCTCCATGCGGAGAAGCGTCCGAATGAAATGCGGAAAGGCTTGGATATTGTCCAATCCGTACCCGCACCGGCTTATATCCCCCTCCGGCGAGCTCATCGGGAGTGAGCAGCAGGTCAGGATAGAGTTCCCATCCATCCGTCAAAAAGAATGCGCAATCTCCAAAATCGGAGGAAAAAAATGCCGTCCCGTCTTGTAAAACCGGAAGATTTGCAGTATATTTATTATCGGCCTGATAGCATATCCAAAACGCTGTGGCTGTAAGTATCAGAAACAGAATCACTCCGGCCGCCGTCTTGATCCGCTCTTTCCCCTGTATCATGCAGCACCTCTTTCTGAAAGGATTTGACCTGTGTATATTCGTGCTATCGCCATCTTGCTTTCTTTTCTTTGCCTTACTTTCGCCGTGCCTGTTTACGCGTATGATGAAAATACGCTTGTTTCCCCGACGGAAGCCGCTGAACCGCTCATCCCCTCGGAGCCGCCCATTTCTGGGGAATCATCCGCCCCCGAGGAATCGTCTGGCTCCGAAACGGTGGAAACTCAAACTGTTTTTTCCCTGGAGGAACTACAGGATTGGATCAGCCGTTGTAGCTCGATTGGCGGGACAGTTCGTCTTGGCTGTGACCTCACAGTGGAAAAGGATACGCGTTGGCAGTATATTGGCTGGGCCGGGCAGCCGGTGATAACAATTGACGCCGGCCCGTACAGCATACGAATCCAGGGGACAATGGAAGTACACCAAAGTCTTGCATTCGTCGGAGAAGGCGGAGAGAAAGGCGTGCTGCATATTGAACGCGGCGGTCTTTTGGAGTGTCATTCTTCGGTGACCGCGATCAATGGATTCGCTGTCTATCAGGAGGAAGGAGCCGTGCTTGTCCTCGATGAGACAGTGCCGGAAGAAACTGTGCATTTCGCGAAACGTCCGGTCGTATGGCCTGCGAATGATCTTTTGAATTTTTATCCAAATGTGGATCAGCCTGTAGTGACTCTGCCTTATGAGGGTCCGTTTGATCCCACCGTACTGCCGGACACTTTTCCCAGTTGTGTCTATCAGAACGGAAAGACCGATTATGAGCTGCATGAGATACCTGTGGAATGGAACCTGTCAGAATATCAGGATGAATTGCGGGAACGAAAACGGTTTTTGTTGGAAGGGCGTTTTACAGAAGATTTTGAGTCCTATGGCGATCAGCCCCGTTTGCTAATCACCTTTCTGCGGCAGGATGCCGCCGTATTTTTGCAGTGTGCTGTGCAGGAAAGGCACTCGGCCACCATTTTTGACGCGGGTTATCTGCTTGATGACCCCCATGCGGAGCATTGGCTGGAATCCTCCTATGACGGAGAAGTCTGGGGAGCTGTCGATAAGGATTTGTTGGAATACTGGTGTGACGAAAACACTGTAGGCCAGGTGGATGTTATGGCAATTTATACCGGAGCCGACCTGCCCAATTATTTTTCGGTCGCAGTAGTCGGGCAGGATGGAAAAACGCGCTACTCCGATACCGTTGAAGTGACGGGGCAAAACCAGGTTACCGGCAGTGATATCGGCGGGGGGCGTAATGGGGAAACATCCCCCTTTCCACCCGCTCCTCCGGAGAACAGCGGGGGGCTTGGTTCAATCAATCCGGAAGAGGCGCCCGGCGCCGTATCCCTCGGCAGTTCAGAAGGGAAGCCGCCGCGTCTCTCCGAAACAAATGCGGTTGCCTCAGACAGCGCTGCATCCGCCACAGAACAGCCTCCTCAGTCCCAAACCCCCGAACCTGTGCCGCAGGCCCCACCTGAACCGGCAAAAGAAAACCTGACCGAACCTACGCCGGATAAATTACCTGCATCTTCAGCAGTGTCTCCGGTGCTGGACACGGCCGGCATCTCGTCCGTTTCCGAAAGTTCGCCGCCGCAAAAGGCCACCATGTCCCCCCTCCCCACGCAGCCGCATAAGCCTGCCGTTCCACCGGGAGCGCAGATTATACTTGGATGGACGGTTCTGCTTCTGCTGGGCGCGCCGGTCTATTTTATCCTTACAAAAAGAAAAAAATAAGCTGTACATACCCGCTAAAAAACAGCGCTTTCATCATTTGAAAGCGCTGTTTTTTATAGATTGCTGCAATCTATAAAAAATTGATCATCCATACCGTCTTGTAACGCGGGGTCGTTTGATTAAAAGTCGCCTGCCCGCTCTGCGGGCAGATACTCAAAAAATAGTTGCTTCGAAACAATTTTTTACAAATTTTCCGATTCTATGGGATTTTCAATGAAGCAATATCCTTTGCGCGGGACGGTCCTGATATAATTTTTCCGTCCGCAGGCCGCTGCAAGTTTCTGCCGCATCAGTGCGATCTGCACCTGTAAATTATGCCGTCCTCCCATGATCGGCTCATTCCAAACCTCATGATAGATTTGTTCATAGCTGAACACATGGCCGGGATTACGCGCGAGAAAGGATATAATGTCAAACTGAAGCGCTGAAAAATCCAATTGATTTCCGTTATAAGTAATCTCCCGCGCGTTTAGATCGATTTTGAGAGAACCGAAAACCAGCGCCTTCTCATCGCTGTTTCGGCAACCAATCCGGGCTTTGACGCGCAGCTCCAATTCCCGAATCTGATAGGGCTTTCCAAGATAGTCCACACCGCCTTCCAGAAAACTGCGGATACGGATTTCATCCTGTGTCAAGCCGGAAAGGAAGATAACAGGCGGGCCATCCTGCCGGCAAATTTTCCGGCACACACTGAACCCATCCATATCCGGCAAATCAATATCTAAAATAATGCAGTCGAATGTCATTTCCTCTATAAATTGCAGCGCGCGGGATGCTGTTTGCGCACAGCAGATATCAAAGCCGCAGTTTTCAAAATAGCGCCGGTTAAATTGCAGAATTTCCGGATCGTCATCTATAAAAAGCAGCTTTGACATGCTTTCTCCTCCGTTCTTGTTTTCACTGGGCTGGGAATTGGGCTATGATACCACAGCAGCAAGCCCTTTCGGGCTTGTCTGCCGCAAAGCGGCAGAGAAACCGGCTTTGCCGGTTTTGGCTGTGGTGTAACATGCGCAGTCTGCTTCTTTGCAGCGGGTGCCGCCAGACGGCGGCTGCAAACGGCAAAGCCGTTTGCACTGCGCATATTATACCATAAAATGAAGTGGACAAAATTCGACAAAAATCAATTTTCTATCAATTTTAAATATTTCTGCTGTAACTGAAAAAATAATTCGTTATAATATGATAAAAAACCGGAACAATTCCAAGCAAATCCTTTCAATGGGGGAGTTTGAATGATTCTTGTCCAACCAGCAGCAGAAAATATGGAGGACTATATCGCTATTATAAAGCGTGAAAACCTCTGGATTGAGATACTCGACCTTTCCTTCCCGGAGGTGATGGACAATCGGGAACTTTATACATACAGTAAAAAATATCCGCCCCATCGCTGCCGGACGCTTTATGGCACCTTTATGGATATCAATATCGCCAGCAGAGATCAGGAAATTCGGAGGATTTCCCAGGAACGTTGCCGGCAAAGCTGTGAGATTGCCAAAATCTTTGGTATACGCCAAGTAATTTTTTCCACCGGACTTTATACTGATCGGAATATTTATGATTGGATAGTATTAAATGCAGCCTTTTTTCGAGGGCTTGCGATTGAATTTGACCTACAGATCTATCTGAAAAATTTTATGGACAGAAGTCCAGAACCACTTTACCGCCTTTTGGAAACCGCTGGAGAACCCCGGCTAAAAGCTTGCCTGGATTTTGGCCGGATTACACACACCCAATTCCCTGCGGAAGCATGGGTCAAGCTTTTGCGTAAACATATTGGTTATATCCATCTGAGCGAGCGAAATCACCTGTTCGGCAGCCGTCTGGCGTTTGGGGATGGCCGCAACGACTGGGAGCGGATCAGCAAACTATGCAAACTCTTGGCATGTGAAGTCAAAGACCTTCCTGTGACAATCCTGGCCGGTTCGCCACATCAGTTGGAACGGTCTCTGCGATTCTTAAAAGATCATTTATACTTTCCTTGCGCGTCTTTTTCACGCTAAGCCAATAAAAGGAGCATATTAAAAATGAAAAAGAGAGACTATGAATTTCTTTTTTTAATTTTACGCCTCTTTTTATGCGCTGTAACCGGCAGTCTGGTGGCATGGTGGGTCTTGCCGGATGTCTATGCACAGCGCAATTATTTTGCGGTTGGCGGGGAATGGGTTTTGATTTTGGCAGCATCCATCGCGCCCTTGGCGTGTTTGCGCAAAGGCTTGAAATAAAAGCAACGCCTTTGGTCCCCGCGACAGTTTTCAAAATTTTTTCAGCCTTGAAAAGCGCATTTGTTTCCATTCATATGGTTGCGGTAATCGCCCATTGCAGGGGACAAAATTGTTTGTTATAATTGCGATCAACCGTTCACGCGGCGAATCGATGATCCGGCATCCGGTAACGCCGGCTGCATTGCATCCAAAGCCCATACACATGGTTAACGCCTGTTTGCCGCAGGCGTTGCACCTTTGGAAACACCGGTCGAGGTTGAAGGCAATGCGCGGCAGATATCCGGAATCTTCCAGAAGCGTAAACAGAGGAAAAAAGATCGCCATTGGCGGCAGCATCACACTGATAACCCAGGCAAGCACGCGATAAACACCGTCCACCAGCGCCCCCGTTAACCATACAGGGGCGTTAAGCATCTCAAAAAAAGCCGTCAGGTGCGGCTGCAAGCCGAACAGCGCCTGTGACAATAACTGCGACGGTCGATTTGCGCCTGCAATTGTCAACCAGAAAACAACCGCAAGCATCAGCAACATTGCTGGAATTCCTGTAGCACGGCTCGTCAAGATGCGGTCAAGGCGGCGGTCAAAACTGTTATAATCGACCCGTTCAAAACGGATCGCATCGGAACAAACCTCCTCAGCATGTAATACAATAGAGGATACGACCATGTCGCCGAGCTGTTCTTCGGATATACCTGCTGCCTGTAGCCCTTCACGAGCTTGACGCAGCGCGTTTAAAACCGTCTCATCCGCAATTGGATCAGCGCCTCTTTGACGCAAAGCTGCAATCAGCGGGGCATCGTCGCACAGGAGCCGCAGCGCGATCCAACGGGCCGGCAATCCGCCGCAATCCGCAAGCAACGGTGTAAGCAGCTCCAATGCCTGTTCCACAACCTTCGGATAGCGAATCCGGCGCGCAGGCGCAATCTTTAGATCGGCGGCGCGTCCGACTGCGTCTAAAAGCGTATCCAATCCTTCCCGCCCGCGTGCACTCACCGGAATCACCGGCACGCCCAGCCGTTCCTCCAACAAATCAAAATCAATATGGATTTGTTTGCGGCGCGCCTCGTCCATCAGATTGACGCAAATGACAGCACGACCTGTGATTTCCAGGGTTTGCAGCACCAAATTCATATTGCGTTCCAAGCAAGTTGCGTCACAGACTACAATGGTTGCATCCGCTCCGCCAAAACAGATAAAGTCGCGCGCTACTTCCTCCTCTGCGGAATGCGCCATCAGCGAATATGTACCTGGTATATCAACCAGTACATAAGACCGGTTACGATACAGGCAGCGTCCCTGCGCGTTCGTTACAGTTTTACCAGGCCAGTTTCCGGTATGTTGTTTCAAGCCGGTTAGTTGGTTGAATACCGTGCTTTTTCCTACATTCGGATTGCCCGCCAACGCTATAACTGTATCGCCATCGCCGCGCACAACTGAAAATATCTCATCCAACGTTCGCTTTCCCGTGGATTCGGATGTCAAGCCCATTTATAATCGCCCCTTATATCTGATGGTGGTTACAATTTGTTAAACAGCCTGATTACAGCGCACCAATATGTTTCCAGAATCCTCTGAGCGCAGCGCGATTACCGTGCCCCTGATGTAATAGGCAATCGGATCGCCGGCTGGACTTTTTTGAAGGCACTCGATATCTGTTCCTTCAATCAGGCCGATATCCTGGAGCCTGCGGCGCATCGCTCCGGTTGTAAAAAGCCCGGTCACACGCGCGATAGACCCTTCAGGCACGCGATTGAGCGGGATAATTGATTCATGCATGTTATCTTCTCCAAATCTGTATAAGTTTCCGGGTCTTCGTGGATGGACCCTTATTAGCCTATTCGCAAGGCGGCGGGAATGCTACAGCCCCAATGTTGATCAATCTGTTTACATCATTGTTATCGATTTTGTTACTGGTTTGGCAGCGCAGCAAACGGCACAAAATCCAAGGCTCTTAAAAAAAGCGGTGAGAAACCAACTGTTTCTCACCGCTTTTTTCTATCCGGGTTGAGCCGGTATGCTCCATTATCCAGAAGCAGCTCGCCTCTTTGCATCATTGATTCAAGCAATTGTCCAGCAAATGTGTGTACATCACGAACCACCGCACGATTTTTCGTATAAAACAAGGAGGCATGAATACCAGAAAGCTTTTCCTCAAGCTGCGCGCGCGTCATGGGGCCTTTCTTTTTAAGCGTCCTGCGGATCGCCGCCTCTCCCTTGCGATAAAGCATTGCAAGCAAATCGTCCTGCTGACGGCTGCTTTTGACAAGGCCCCATCCGTAGATGATCATGGTTACAACCGCAAACGCAAGCACCCAAAGAATGATTTCAAGCGTGCTCACAGGCCGCCTCCTTCCAGCAGATAAAGCCATGCCCTTTCAATATTTCAAAAAATTTGATCAGCCGGTCAAGCAACGGATCCGCCTTTTTCCCAAAGCGCAGCCCCACCTCCCCGGAAATGTCAAACACACTGCGTTCGCCATCAATCAGCAGCCAGACAAAGCTTCCATATTGATCCAGATCGATATAACTCTGCCGCGGCCGGTGGAAAAATTTCTGTGCGATCCAATTGTAAAAGCCGGTATTTGTAACCGTCACCGTCACAATCCCGTTGTCGGACTGACTCCAGGGCATATCCGGATTTTTAATCGGGATGTAATCAAGATAATTTTTTGTGACGCGTCTCGTTTTCTTTGCCAATCGGTCATACCCCCATTGAAAGCGGACGCCGGGTCTGGGACCCGGCGTCCGTTCTAACGTCTATTGCATCTACTTATTTTTCATCGGATTTGCGCCAGATCGTGAACTTGAGAACTGTGAGCAAAAGCAGCGCAAAGACGATCAAACCACCGATCTGTCCGATTGAAAGCCGATCGGAAACATCGATCACGTCGCCAAGGCTGACCGATGTGCCATCCAGCAGCTTCTTTACAGGGATGACCGCAAAAACCGCCAGCAGGATACCGACAAGCCCTTCACCCGCGATCATGCCGGACATATACAAGACGCCCGAATCGATCGCCGCTTTGCGCGCCTTTTCGCTTTTAAACTTACGCTTGTCAAACCAAAGACGGATCAGGCCGCCCACCATGATCGGCGTGGACAGGTGGATTGGCAGATAAAGGCCGACTGCAAACGGTAGCACGGGAATCCCAAGGATTTCAATAGCAATGCCGATGCCAACACCCACAAAAACAAGCGTCCAGGGCAGATTGCCCTCCATAACGCCCTCAACGACCATCTTCATCAGCATGGCCTGTGGAGCCGGCAGCATTTGGGAACCATAGCCCCACGCACTGTCAAGCAGATAGAGCACGCCGCCGATGGCAATCGCGGAGGCGACAACGCCGACCAGCTCGCCGTACTGCTGCTTGCGCGGCGTGGCGCCGACAATGTAGCCGGTTTTGAGATCCTGAGACGTATCGCCCGCGATGGCCGCGATGATGCAGATGACAGAGCCGATCGCGATCGCGCCCATCATGCCGCTCTGGCCGGACGAGCCGGTCGATTTGAGCAGGATGGTCGAAATGAGCAGCGTGGCGATCGCCATACCGGAAACCGGGTTGTTGGACGAACCAACCAGACCAACGAGCCGCGACGACACCGTTGCAAAGAAGAAACCGAAGAGCGCGATACAGACCGCACCGATCAATGTGACTGGAATCGGCGGGAACAGCCAGATGAACACAATCGTCAGAACGATCAGAATCAGAATAATCCCCATATTCATGTCCTGATCGGTCCGCAGCCCGCTGGATTCATTCTTGTTGCGGTAACTGCTCATAGCCTGTGCGAAGGTGCGCACAATCAGCGGCAGGGATTTAATCAGGCTCATGATGCCGCCCGCAGCAACCGCGCCCGCGCCAATGTATTTGATGTAATTTGTCCAGATAGAGAAAGAGTCCATCTCGGAAATCGGTACGGATCCGGGGAACAGAACGGTATCAATGCCGAACAGAGCGATCAGCGGCATAAGCACAAACCAGCTTGTCACGCCGCCGGCCAGCATATAGGATGAAATACGCGGCCCGCAGATATAACCGACGCCGGCCAGCGCAGGCAGAATGTCCATGCCGATGCCGGAGCCTTTATATGCGGTCACTTCATAGTGCACCTCGCTCGGGAAGATCTTCAGGCCATCCGCAATGAACTTATACAGCGCGGCAATCCCCAACCCGGCAAACACGGTGCCGGCTTTGGCGCCGCCCTCTTCACCGGCGAGCAAGACCTCGGCGCAGGCGGTTCCTTCCGGATAGGGAAGCACGCCGTGCTCCTTTACAATCAGCGCTGAGCGCAGCGGCACCATAAACAAGACGCCAAGAATGCCGCCGCAAAGAGCGATCAAAGCGATCTCAATGAGGGAGGGCGCGCCCTGTCCCCATTCCTTCATCCACATGAACATGGCGGGCAATGTAAAAATCGCGCCCGCCGCGACCGATTCACCAGCGGAGCCGATCGTTTGAACCATATTGTTTTCCAGGATCGATTCACGATGCAGGATCACGCGGATGATTCCCATCGAGATAACAGCCGCGGGAATCGAGGCCGAAACCGTCATGCCGACGCGCAGGCCCAGATAGGCGTTTGCACCGCCAAACAGCACAGCCAGAATCACACCGATTACAATCGATGTCGCCGTAAATTCGGGAACGATTTTCTCCGCCGGTATGAACGGCTTGAAGCTGGACTTCTCCTCCATTAAACAACCACTTCCTTTTTCTTTTCCCTTTTGCATGCCGCATACAGCGCAACATAACCACAGCCGGCGTTTCCCTGTACCGCCATCCAAGGTCAGTTGCATTTGCAACGGTAACAGTATACCACAATTTTCCGTGACTTCCAACGCAGTTGGAATAAAATATCCATTTTTGTCGAAAAAGTATGATTATCCATAATTTTTCTGTAGGAATTGTGCAGCGTTACGGCAATGCATTAACGAAATAAGCAAACACATTATCAAAGTGCAACAATTGCGTTCGAAATAATCTGGTGATTTTTCCAAATGTTTTCAACAATCCAATTTTCATTTGTTTTATGGTAAGTAACTTCTTCATCCGGGAAAAGCGCGCCGAACGCCACCGCATTTTCAAACGCGCGCGCATAGGTGCCGCCGCCAGTCGATACAGGCTCGTCCTCGCGGCCTGTGCAGTCCCGGTATACGCGCTGGAGCGTTGTAACAAGCGGCGAATTCTTTTCCACATAAAGCGGCGGCTGGAAATACTCGTTTTCCACCGTAAACCCAAGCGGCGCGACCTTTTCTGCGATCGCGTCGACAACCTGCTTGTCCGTAAATGTGACGGGAATGCGGATATCGCAGCGAAGGTCGGCCGAATGCGCATCCACTTTTGCAATTGACGGATTGATTGTTAGTTTACCCGACGGTTCATCCGAAAATGCGATCCCGAAGCCTTCCGCGTTTGCCATCCCACAAAGCTTGACAAACGGGTGGTCAACCCCTTTTTCATGAAGCTGGCCGCACAGCCCCAGAAGTGCGTTCACACCAAGCTCAGGCGCCATCGCATGCGCTGCTTTGCCCTGCGCCTCATACCGGACGCCGTCGACCACCGCGCTTGCAAACGCCGGCACGACATTATATGCGTTTTCACAGGTCAGGCTGATCGGCTTGACCTGCGCGTCAAGCGCCGCCGAAATGCGCACATGGAGAATCCCTTTTTCAGCATATGTCGTAGGGTACTCCGCATCGGGGGTAAACGCGCAGGAGGGCAGCTCCTCTGTCCGACGGTAACGCTTCATACAGCTCCACTCGCCGGCCTCCTCGTCACCGCCAAGTATCAGGCGTACGCGCTTATCGAGCTTAACGCCGCTGTCCGCGACAGCCTTCATGGCATAAAGCGCGACCATAGCCGGGCCTTTGTCGTCGGAGGTACCGCGCCCATAGATGCGGCCGTCAATCACAGTGCCGTCAAACGGCGGCGCGACCCATCCCTCGGATTCTACGGGAACGGTATCAACATGCGCGATGATGCCGACCATACGGTCGCCCTCGCCCATCTCAATCCAGCCGCAGTAACCGTCCACATTTTTTGCGCGGAATCCAAACCTGCGCCCAAGCTCCAGCATATATTCAAGCGCGTCATAGATGCCCTGTCCAAGCGGCGCTTTTTCTGTTTCAGGCCCACAGTCAAAGCGGACGCTTTTGATGCGCAGCAGCCCTTGAAGGTCGCTGATAAATTGTTCCTTATCGATTTGGTATTGCTTCATGTCCTTAACCCCTTTTTTTATTGTCTTCAGGGCTCGTTTGAAAATAAAGGAATTGCCGGATTTTTCGCAAACAGCAGGCGAATACAAGGCAAAAAACGCAGGAATCCTTTCGGATTCCGAGGCTTTTCCACACAACGTCCGCCCCTGTTTGTAGAAAAAGACGGGAATTCTAATTTTTCAAACAGCCACCAGCCTGAAAGCCGCCATTGGGCTGGCTTTTCCCGGCACACAATCCTAATTTATTATTTATTATATTACCAAATTTTCGCGCTGTAAACCAATTGTATCGTTTTGGCACAGAAAAAACAGCCGTTGGTATGGGCTTGACAAGAACCGTGCTCCATGATATCCTAAAAAAGAACATACGTTCTATAAAGGGAGGCATACATGTGGACCTGATGGAGAAGCTGGAGATCCTGTCGGACGCGGCCAAATACGACGCGGCCTGCACATCGTCCGGCGTATCGCGCACCGCGCCGCGCGGCGGTATTGGAAGCTGTACCGCGGCCGGACTCTGCCACAGCTTTGCGGCGGATGGACGCTGTATTTCACTGCTGAAGGTTCTCATGACAAACGCATGTATTTATGACTGCAAATACTGTGTGAACCGGCGCAGCAATGATACACGCAGGGCCGCTTTTTCCCCGCGTGAGCTTGCACATCTGACGATCCAGTTCTACCGCCGCAACTATATTGAAGGGCTGTTCCTTTCGTCCGGTATCCTCAAAAATCCCGACTATACCTGTGAACGGCTGATTGAAACGCTCTCGCTGCTGCGCGGCGAATACCGGTTCGGCGGCTATATACATGTCAAGGCGATTCCCGGCGCCGACGATGCGCTCATCCGCAGGCTCGGCCTGCTCGCCGATCGCATGAGCGTCAATATTGAACTTCCAAGCCATCAAAGCCTGGAAAAGCTTGCGCCGGACAAAACAAAAAATTCCATTCTCAGGCCCATGGGCTTTATCCGCAGCGCAATCGTGGAAAGCTCGGCCGAGCTTGTCCGTTACCACAGCGCGCCGCGTTTCGCACCAGCCGGACAAAGCACCCAGATGATCATCGGCGCGACGCCGGACACGGATTTTCAGATTTTGCGGCTGACACAGAGCCTCTACCGAAAATATGCGCTCAAGCGTGTTTTTTTCTCCGCCTATATGCCGGTGCAGTCCGATTCGCTGCTGCCTTCCATTGATACCAAGCCGCCTTTGCTGCGCGAGCACCGGCTTTACCAGGCCGACTGGCTCCTGCGTTTTTATGGTTTTGAAGCGTCGGAACTGCTTGATGAAACGCATCAAAGCTTCAACCCGCTGATCGATCCCAAATGCAATTGGGCGCTGAACCATATGGAGCAGTTCCCTGTTGAGGTCAATACCGCGCCGTATGAGCTGTTGCTGCGCGTGCCGGGCGTCGGCGTCAAAAGCGCACAGCGCATCGTCGCGGCGCGGCGCCGCACAAGTCTCGATTTCGACGGCCTGCGCCGCATCGGCGTCGTTCTCAAGCGTGCGCAATACTTTCTTTTATGCAGAGGGCGCGCGGCCGCCGGCGTCAAAATTACACCAGACAGCGCGCTGCGCGCGCTGATCTCTGAGCGCGATTATGAACTGGCGGCCCTTCCCGGCGATGCGCCGGAGCAGCTTTCCCTGTTCGACCGCGTTCCCAGCCGAACGGAGGTGGTCCAATGCCTGACCGGTCAACTGTAAAAAACGGCAGTTCGCGTCCGCCGTTTGTCCAGGGTCCCGCATACCGCAGCGACGGCAGCTTTGAGGGGCTGCTCTGCTGCGTCTTTGAAAGCTACACGCGCCGCGAGCTGCCCGCCGAACTTTTGGAACCGGACGCCGCGACGCTCTTTCCGACACGTGATATCACAACTGACCTGGCACACGCCGACCGTGTCTGGCGTTCGCTCATACGTATGGGCGGCGAGGTATGCGACTGGGTGCGCGACGGCTGGAACTCCTGTGCCGCCAAACGCGAACGCGTCATATTTGATTTTATTCGCGCGGCATACCGATATGGCGCCGCTGTCACGGACCTGCTGTCGGAGAGCAGCACGGCGGCGCTCTTTCGCCTTGTGCGTGCGCAGCGCAACGAAGCGCATCTGCTGATCGAATTTGCGCGTTTTTCAGATTTTGGCGGCGCGCTTGTCTGCGTGATCGATCCAAAGTCAATCGTACTCGCCGAGATGGGGGCGCATTTTTCCGCGCGTTTTCCTGAGGAAACCTTTATGATCTTTGACCGCACACATGGGCTTGCACTTTTTTATCGCCCATATGTGTCGGTCATCCGTCCGGTTGACGATCTGACCTTACCTCCTGCCGATGACGCCGAGCGCTGTTTCCGCGATCTGTGGCGGCATTACTACCGATCCATTGCTATTGAAGGCCGGTATAATCCGAAGTGCCGTATGACGCATATGGCCAAGCGTTTCTGGAAAAACATGCCCGAGCTTGACTATGAAACAGGCGTCCTGCGCGCAGAGGAAGCGGCCGCGCTGAAGGGGCCGCCTAGTCCGGCACTTTCTTGAAAATCCACACACAGCAATATAAATAAATCCTGCTGTCTGCAAAGGACAACGGGATTTTATTTTATAATACAATACGTATAAATACCACTCATTTTGACTTCTCTTATGGAAACATTGTTTATAATCGTTTTTGCAAAATAATTCTGGCTGAAGTAATGCTGATCTCATCCAAGGTATATATATCGCTAAACTTTTTAGAAAGTGGAAAATCTTTTAGCATTTGTTCCCAGTCATTTGGACGATATACAGTTTCTTCCATAACTTTAAATCCTGTTTCCTGAAATATTTTCACAAAATCTTTGTGTCGGAGGCGATTGACATAATGTAAACAAGGATTATATTTTTTCCATTTTTTATCATCATATCGTAAAAAATTATAAGGAGTGATCTTTTTATCGATACTGCAGTAATGATCAGCATAGTTAATATAAAAAGATATAAGGCCATCGTCTTTTAATACACGATGGCATTCATACATAATCGGCGCCAATAACGCTGGTTCAATATGCTCAAATACTTCCTGAGAATAAATGAAGTCAACCGATTGATCGTCCATCCCTGTCTGAGCAGAATCACCAGGTATCAAAAGATCAATTCGGAATTCATCTTCCAGCATACCTTTCATTTTGTTTTCTTTAATATCTATAGTTGATACTGAGATTTTACCATCTTCCCGCAGATAGCGAACAATTGTATTGACTAACTCAGATCGAATATGGTCATTTACATCCAATGCCTTGATCCGCTTATATCCTAATGTGCTGAAAACCAACGCCATTGCCAAATACCATCCACATCCAATTTCATAAACGATCGCATTATCTACTGATTTATGAGCAACAAAGCTTTTATGATGTTCCATGGCTTGGACAAATTTGGAATGATACATCTTCCTTGAAGGAGGAAGGTTTCTCGAAATATATTTTTGTGCAACATAGTTCATCTGTTCGCTATTGGGCAACATACCAAAGATCGTTTGCATTATGCATTTAATTCGGAAGTTCATTAGGACACCGCCTTAATAAAGTAATCAATATAAACAAATGTTCAATCAGTAAGCTTCACATCTACCTTACGTCGCCTCTGCGCAGGCGGCCGACGACATTGAGCAGGCGCACACCACCGGAAACAAGCAGGATGCCGATTGAAAGCGCGCCCGCAATCCCAAAGGTATGGATACCTGTGTCCATAAAATTCATCATATCGCCGTTGATGCAGTATTCCATCGTATAATAGATGCCGCCGCCTGGAACAAGCGGGATCAGCCCCACCACCAGATAAACGGTCGCGGGGGCCTTATAAAGGCGCGCCATAATTTCCGAATAGACAGCAACCACTATGATGGCCAAAAATGACTGGATAATATCGTTTTTCATACCGCCGCAGAGCAGATAGACGCACCAGCCCAGCGCGCCGCCCGCCGACGAAAGCAGCAGCATTTGCTTGCGCGGACGGATATTAAACGACAGACAATAGCCGATGCATCCTATAAACGAATACAGGCACGGAAACAGGATATCCATCAAGCATCCTCCTCAAAGCAAACGTGTCAGCATCAGTGCTGCGCCTGCGCCGAGCGCAATCGCAGTCGCTACAAGCAGCGCCTCCGTCATGCGCGTCTGACCGGCAAGATAATCGCCCGCCATAATGTCGCGCATCGCATTGGTCAGCGCAACGCCCGGAACAAGGTTCATCAATGTGCCAATCACGATTTTATCAATATTGTGCGCCAGCCCCGCCGATACCGCGCCCACAGCCAACAGCATAATGACGCCGCCCGCCACGATGTTGACAAACACAGCATTTGCTTCCAACCGCTGCATGACAAGACAGATAAAAAACGCCGCTACACCGGTCACAGCCGCACACAACGCGTCCGGCAGCCCGCCGCCAAAAAACAACGTGAATGCAAACGCGATCAGGATGAAACCTGCTATGCGGCGGCGCGGCGTAGCCACATCCTGATTTCGAATCTCCTCAAGCGCGCCGCGTGCCTGTTCAATATCCAATTCCCCACGGCAAATACGCCGGCACAGGTCGTTGAGCCGCTCCACGCGATCCAAATTCGTCCCGCGCGCATAGATACGCCTCGTCTTTGTTTCACTTCCGCCGCCTGTGCGCGCGATGGAAACAATGACGCATGTCGGTACGGCAAATACACTCGCCTCCATATCGCCAAACGCGCGCACAATTCGGGAAACCGATTCCTCCACACGGTACGTTTCTGCGCCGCTTTCAAGCAGCTCACAGCCGATATCACAGACAATGTCCAAAAGAGCATCGCAATCCAACAAAAACACCCCATCCCAAACACCGGCTCGATGCTCATCTCCAGCCGCAATTTCATCAAAAATACAATCCATCACAAACCGCTCCATCTAGGCGGGCCGATTCCCTTCTGACCGGCATGGTGTAATTGCCCATCAAAAGGCGGTTGCCGCGCAAGCGGCGAACCGTTGGGCATGGCCCGGTATAATAACCGCTTTGCGGTTATTATACCATGTCCGCGAAGCGGCATGGTATAATGGGCCATTGGGGCGGCAGCGGGCTGCGCCCGCGTATCGCCCTGGCCATAAGGCGTATAATAACCGCCCTGCGGTTATTATACCATGCCCGCGAAGCGGCATGGTATAATTGGCCATCGGGGCGGCAGCGGGCTGCGCCCGCGTATCGCCCTGGCCATAACCCGGTATAATAACCGCTCTGCGGTTATTATACCATGCCCTGAATCAAAACAAAAGCGGTGCGGTCAAAGACCGCACCGCTTTTCAATTGCGTTATGGATAAATCAATATTTTTCCGTGATCGCTTCGAGATCGCGTTTGAGTTCCTCAATCTCGGCGGGCGTAAGGTCAAGCTGCGGCGCCTTCATGTGGCCGGATTTCAAGCCACGCATTTTGAGCGCCTCTTTGAAATAGGCCATATTGCTGCCGCCGCGCAGCGCGCTGCAATACTTGATACAGACATGCTGAAGCTCGTTGGCGCGCTTATAATCGCCGTCACAGTACGCTTTATAGACGGCGACAAACGGCTCGGGATACACGCCCGAAATCCCGGATACTGTGCCGTCGCACCCCATCATCAGCGCCGGGAAAAACATCTTGTCCTGACCCTGCATAACGGAAAAATCTCCGCCGTTGATTTCGAGATATTCATATGTACGGATAAAGTCGGGATAGCTGTATTTAATGCCGATTACATTCTTGCAGCGGTTGGCAACATTCTGCGCCACGCATGTTTTGATATCATTGGCCGCGCACTGCGGAATATTGTAAAGATAAACGGGATAATCCTCTGGAACGCTCCCTGCGACAGCGACATAAAATTCCTCAATTTCACGGTCGTTGGCCCCAAAGAACTGTGGGGAAACAACGCCGATTCCATCCGCACCAATTTCATATGCATGTCTGGCCAGTTCGACAGCGTCCTCCTGACGCATCGCTCCAACATGGATGAACACGGTACAGCGTCCCGCTGCCTGCCCGACAACCGTCTTGGCCACAAGCTTGCGCTCCTCAACTGTCATGCGGAGCATTTCGCCTGTCGTCCCCAACGGATACAGGCAGTTTACTCCCTTTTCAATCAAGAAATCGGTCAACTCACGTATTGCATCCACGTCCGGCGTACCGTCCGCAGTAAACAGCGTGGTCATAGCCGTGGTAACACCAAACAACTTTTTCATAATAGCTGATTGCCTCCAAATCTGTTTTTGCCCCTTTGGCCTGCTGCCGGCGGGCCAAAGGGGCGGCGGAATATTCCGCCGCTTTGTTAAACTTTGAATTTGAATACAAGCTTACGGTAGGTCACGGGGCGTTCGCCGCCCATATGGCAGCCGGGTTTATGCGCATCGTGCGGAAAAACCGCATAGAACATGCCCGGCATAAGATCGAACGCGACGCCGGAACCATGGAAAAAAGCGATATCCTTGTCCGCGTCGTATGCAACAGCCTCCGGCAGCGCGGCGCGGTCAGCCCATTCCACACGCTCGCCACCCCTGCAAAGCAGCTGCAAATCGGCGTAAGCGTCGTGTGCTTCAAACTGCGCCTGTTCGGGCGGACGCGTCGTACCCTCCTGGACTAATACGAAGCCTCCATCGAAATCATACCGTCCTTCTTTCAATTGGTCCGCCTTATCAAGAAAAGCCAATATCCCATCGACACACGGAATCTTCCCGCGGTATTGCTCCAGATATGCGATCGAATCAAAGATCACTGCATCCTCATCCTTTCCCGTTCCCGGATATTATCCAGAGAATGGCTGATATGGTCCATTGCGGCGGCATGCGCCTTATGCGGATCATGCTCGCTGAGCGCCTGTATGATGTTGTTATGACGCATAAACGCGTCACGGTTCTCGTCATTGATATTGTAGCCTGCGGCGATTCCCCGCCGGAGCGGATGCGCCATAACCTCCACAAACATCTCCAGCAGCGGATTTCCTGACAGCCGGGCGATTTCCGTATGAAAGTCCACATCGATACCCATGCTTTTTTCCTGATCGCCCGCAGCCTCACGAAGCTGACGGTTCATCAGCTCCAGGCGCGCGACCTGCTGCTGTGTGCATTTTACGGCTGCAAGTGAGCATGCGGCGCTCTCCAAAATGCCGCGCATCTGAAAAACCTGCTCATAATCAATGTTGTCCATCAGAATAATCCGGTTGACAACATTCACAAGATCGCTTGATTCCGGCTTTGTAATGTATGAACCGCCGCCCATGCGCGAATCGATCAGCCCGCGCTCCTTGAGCAGCTTTAACGATTCACGCATCACATTGCGGCTGACGCCAAAGCTTTCCGCGAGCGCCTGCTCAGACGGCAGACGCTCGCCTACCTGCGTGTTACCGCTGAGAATACTATCCTCCAGTTTCTCCGCAACTGTTTCATACAAATTTTCGCGTTTCACTTCATAATCGATGTTTTGCAGCGTCCTCACCACCATCGTCCTCCCCTATTAAGACGTTTCAACGCTTATTCATACATCCATTTTAAATGAAACCATCATCCAGCGTCAAGCGGGGACCTGGCTTTTTTTGCGTTTCATGCCCTCGCGGACGATCGGAACGATCAGCGAAGCGGCTGTGAGCAGCAACAGGATCACTGTGATCGGGCGCGTGAAGAAAATTGACGCGTCGCCCATAGACAGCGCCATACTGCGGCGGAAATTTGACTCGGCAATCGGACCGAGCAGCAACGCCAGGATAAAGGGTCCGAGCGGGATATCCGCTTTTTTACAGATAAAGCCGATGACGCCCGCAAAGAACATGACGATGACATCAAACATCGAATTGTTGACCGCGTAGGAGCCGAGGACGCAGAAGCCGATGACGATCACCCAGATGACCTCCTGCTTCACCTTGAGGATCAGCGTTGCCAGCTTTGAGGAAAGCAGTCCGAGGATCATAATCATGATGTAGCCGACGACCATCAGCGCCATGACGTTGTACACAAAATCGGCGTGTTCAACAAACATCTGCGGCCCAGGCTGCATACCGTACATCATCAGCGAGCCAATGAGCACCGCCGTTACGCCGTCGCCCGGGATGCCCAGCGTCATCATAGTAGTCATTGCGCCGCCGATGACCGCATTGTTCGCGCAGGAGGTGACGCACAGCCCGGTGATGTTTCCCTTGCCATAGCTGTCCGGGTCCTTGGACATGTTCTTTGCCTGCTGCCAACAGATGATGGAGGCGATATCGCCGCCCGTCCCAGGGATTGCGCCGATCACGGCGCTGATCAGAGCGGAAATCACCGTAGGGACCGCGCAATCCTTCCATTCCTTTTTTGTCAGAAGGCTGTCGCCCTTCACGCGCTTGATCTCAGCCTTGCGCGTCTCCTCCCCCTTGACGCGGTTGCTCACCTGATACAGCACCTCGCCGACGCCAAACATTCCCACCAGCACAACGACGAACTGGACGCCGGAAAGCAGATTGACATTTCCAAAGGTAAAGCGCGGGACGGAGAACATCGGGTCAAGGCCGATGGTGGAGATCATGAAGCCGGCGATACCGGCAAACAATCCCTTCAGGATGTTGCCACCCGAAACGCCGATCATCATGGACAGGCCGAAAAAGGACAGCGCGAACATCTCCGGCGGTCCGAAGCTGAGCGCAAAGCGCGCGACCGGAAACGAAGCGACGATCAGGACAATCGTACCAACAAGGCCGCCGAAGCACGAAAAGATCGTGTTGGTATTGAGCGCCTTGGCGATTTTCCCCTCTTTAACAAGCGCATACCCGTCAAAAGACTGCGCGATGGACGCCGGCGTTCCCGGCGTATTGATCAGGATTGCGGAAATACCGCCCGCCCATATGGCCGAATTATAAACGCCAAGCAGGACAGCCATGCCCTGCGCAGGCTCCAGCCAGAAGGTCAGCGGCGTCAGGATCGCAATGCCCATCGTGGCGGAAAGGCCGGGCAGCGTACCGATGACCATACCGGCCACAACGCCGAGCAGGCAATAAAAGAATACATCTGTCGTAAAAATGCCGACGAGCGTCGACCAAAGCAATTCCATATGTGCAGCCCCCTTTTGTTATCGTGCGATGTCAAGCATGACCATGAGCACCTTTGTAAAGAAAAAATAGGTGCCCGCGCCAAAGATCGCGCCAAGCAGGGCAGCCTTGACCGGCTTCATCCGATAAAGGATGCCAAGCCCAAAGGACATCACAAAGCTGGCCGCAATGTAGTGGACATAATTCCAGAGCATGAGAAACAGAATGAAGCATACGATTGAGAGCGCCAGAGCGATCTTATTGTCGCGGTCCATCTGGCGGAAATTAAAATAAGTCACCTTATTTTTTAATCCAGCCAGGATCATCAACACAGACAGAACAATCAAAATCGCCGCCGTGCCGATTGGAAAAACCGCCGGTCCCGGCGTGCCGTCCTTGGCTGTGGAGCCAGGGAAACCGAGCGCCATGACAATCCACCAGACGCTTAACAGGATACCGAATATCCCAATGACGACATCAGCATTGAATGCAGATTTCTTTTTATCCAAGCAACATCACCTTCTATCAATATTAGGAGCTGCTGAAAATGGGAACGGGCCGGCCGACACACAGCCGGCCCGTTCCCGAAAATGCGTCTGGCAACCGGATCAGGTCACGGAATTCTGCTCAAAATAGCTCTTGTAGAACTCATACTGCTCATTGGCGAACGCCGCAAATTCATCATGCTTCAGGGGCATCGGAGAATACTGATTCTTTGCGCACAGATCGGCATAGCTGTCGGAGCCGACCGCCTTTTCAAACGAGGCATACAGAATGTCCTTGACATCATCCGGGGTGTCCTTTGGAAGCGCGAAGCCGCCCCAGGCGCTGACATTCACATCATAACCAAGCTCTTTAAGCGTGGGAACATCGGGGTTAAACTTACTGCGCTCCTCGGAGCAGACAGCCAGAATCTTCAACTCGCCGCTGGCAACGCCGGAGGAAACCTCAAATTCGGAGACAGAAACCATATCGATATGCTTGCCCAGCAGGCCGGCGACAGCCGGAGCGGCGCCGTCAAACGGGACCTGGTTGACCTCGATGCCCGCAGCGTTCGCGAAGGAATCGCCGGCAACCTGCCAGATGGAACCTGTGCCGGAGTTTCCGACGCGAAGCTGGCCTGGATTCCCCTTGGCATAATTGACAAGGTCCTCAATGCTGTTCCAGCCGGAATCGGCTCGAACGGTAATCGCGGCAGGTTGCACGTTGCATCCGGAGATCAGATCAAACGCATCCGGATAAACGTCTGTCGCATAGCCAAGCGCCTGAACCATCGACAGCTCTACCGGGACATAACCGATGGTGTAGCCGTCCGGCTTGCTCGCCTGCAAAAATGACATTGCAACCGCGCCGGAAGCGCCGGGCTTGTTGGTGCAGACGACGGGTACACCCAAATCCTCCTGGACAAGCTGCGCGATGGCGCGCGCGTTCGTGTCGGACAGGCCGCCCGGTGACGCCTGGATGATCATGCTGATCTGTTTGGTCGGATAGCTGGTCGCTGTGCCGGCGGCATTGTCCGCGGCGGGGGCGGAACCGGCGGCCGACGCGTCCGCCGCCGGCGCGCTGCCGGATGAACCGCAGCCTGTAAGCAGCATGGCCGAAACGATTGCAGCCGACAGCATAGATGTTAGAATCTTTTTCATTTCTTTTCCTCCTTGCTCATTGCGGTGAAGCAGTCCGGCGTTTTTTACGCACGCTGCAAAGTTGCATTCATTGATTGCCAAGCGTTTCCGAAATCTGTTCACCTGTACTACAGGTTTATATTAACATAATGTTCTCAATTTGCAAGCCCTTTCCACAAATATTTTACTAACATTTGGATTTTTTGGGTTAATGTATAAAAAACATTTAAATATTTGTCACCTTTCACGATTGCATAAACCTTGACTTTATTTGCTTTAGGGTGGTATCCTTATCATATATAAAACGTTTGCGCGCAAACGTTTTACTCATTTCATACAACCGCCTCTTGATATAAAGGAGCTTCTTATGGGGCTGAAGGAAATCGCCCGTATAACCGGGCTTTCGATCACCACTGTTTCCCATGCGCTCAATGGAACGCGCGCTGTCTCGCAAAAAAGTATGGCTCTCATCCGCGAAGCGGTCGCCCAAACCGGCTACCGCCCCAACGGCGCTGCGCAGGCGCTCAAAACGCAGCGTACCAACATCATCGCGCTCGTCATCCCTTCCACAGAACCGAACAACTCCACCAACTGTTTTTTCTTTGACGTGCTCGGCGGCGTTAAAGAGGCATTGCAGGAACAGGGGTACAACCTGGTCGTTTCCACTTATTCTGAAAACGATCCGCACTTTCTCCTTGGCAATATCCCCGTCCTGCAAAAGAACTGGATCGACGGCGTGCTGTTCGTACCGGGCAGCCGGCGGCGCGCCGAATGTCTGACCGGCATTGATGTCCCGGTCGTTCTGATTGACCGCCGGCTGGACGGCGTCAGCCTGCCTTCCGTCTGTTCCGATAACGAGCAGGCGGCCGCGCGCGCTGTCGGGCTTCTGGCGCGCAGCGGACGGCGGAGAATTGGTTATATTGGGGGCACGCTCGATTTTTCCTCCGCATATGACCGTTACCGCGGTTATCAGAAGGCGCTTGCGGCGCTGGGGCTTCCGTATGACTTCAGCCTGATCGCCTACGAGCTTGATTACAATCTTGAGAGCGCGCGCAGTGCGGCCCGTTCCCTTGTGCGGTACGGGGCCGACGCCATATTTGCCGCAAACAGCGTCCTGACGATGGGTGTTGTCCAATACCTCAACGAGCAGGGGGTCCGCATCCCTGAACAAATCGCGCTCGTCGGGTTCGACGATTACGACTGGACACAGATCGTCTCTCCGCCGATCACGGCTGTGCGCCAGGATGCGCGCGGTATGGGCGCACGCGGCGCGCGTATGCTTATTGAGCTGCTCGCAGGCAATACGCCTGATCCGGCAGCCGTCGTCCTTCCCTCCACACTT
Organism: Anaerotruncus colihominis; assembly: GCF_010206195.1. Lineage (GTDB taxonomy): Bacteria > Bacillota > Clostridia > Oscillospirales > Ruminococcaceae > Anaerotruncus > Anaerotruncus colihominis_A. Next base: position 102,716 of record NZ_VIQT01000006.1, read on the forward strand.
GCCGTCCGGCAGTCGCACGGCGGTGCGCACGGTCCTGATACCCTATAGGCAAACGGCGTCCAACATGTTATAATAAAGGAGATATCGTATGAACAGGAAACCGAAAATCCTGGTGGTCGGCAGCTTCGTCATGGATCTGATCGTTTCCACCGAAAAATTCCCCGGTTCCGGTGAAACCGTGCTTGGCAAGAGCTTTCGGACCGCGCCGGGCGGCAAGGGTGCGAACCAGGCTGTGCAGGCGGCGCGTCTTGGCGCTGATGTCACCATGGTCGGCAAGGTCGGCGACGACAGCTTCGGCCGTGAGCTGATCGCCTCCGCGCAGGCGGCCGGCATCCACACGCAGCATATCCTTCAGGACCCGGACAATCCATCCGCAATCGGAAATATCCTGCTGGAGGTCGCAGAGGGCCAGAAAAGCAAAAACCGCATCATCGTCGTTTCAGGCGCCAATATGGCGATCACTCCGGACGACGTCGCATTTGTGCGCGACATCGTCTCCGAATTCGATATGGTGATGCTTCAGCTTGAAATCCCGATGCAGATCAATGAACTGGTCGCGCAGTACGCCTTTGAAAAGGGCGTACCGGTGATGCTCAATTCCGCTCCAAGCGCGCCGCTTTCAGCCGCGCTGCTTTCACACCTGGCATACATATCGCCCAATGAGCACGAGGCGGCGGACCTTACCGGCATCCCGATCCGCAAGGAGGGCAAGTCTGTCAATCGCGATGATCTCGACGCTGTCATCGCCTCTCTGCGCGGCAAGGGTGTTCAGAACGTCATTATCACGCTTGGCAGCGCGGGTGCAGCCGTGGCCGGCGATCGTGGCGTTGACCTCAGCCCGTGCGTCGATGTGGTGGAGGTCAAGGACCCGACCGCTGCGGGGGACTCGTTCGTCGGCGCGTTTTGTACAGCCGTATGCGCCGGACTGGACCAGCGCCAGGCGCTCGACTTTGCAAACTATACCGCGACGATCACCGTTTCACAGATGGGCGCGCAGCCGTCCCTGCCGCATCTGGCCGATGTGGTCGAACTGATGCGGCGCGAGCAATTTGACGGGTTCGATCTTGGACTGCTCGATATCCTGAAATGAAATTACATTCCGCAGACGAAGCAGACGAAAAGGAGATTGATCCAATGTTGAAACAGGAAGCAATTCAGGCTATGGAAGCGTTCACCTCCCTGGCCAAGGCCGAATTTGATCATTTTGCGGACAATGCCGCCGATCAGGAATACATCGACGCCGCACAGCTTATTCTGGACGCACAGGCAAAGGGCGGCCGCGTGCATATCACCGGTATCGGAAAGCCGGGCCATGTCAGTGGATACGGCGCGTCGCTGATGTCCTCCACCGGCACGCCGACATATTTCCTCCATGGCACGGAAGCAGTGCACGGTTCCTGCGGCCAGCTTGCCGCCGGCGACGTTGTCATCTGCATTTCAAACAGCGGGGAAACGGCGGAAATGAAAACAACCGTTACCGCCATCAAGCGCAACGGCTGCAAAATGATCGGCATCACCGGCAACCGTGCATCATGGCTCGCAAAGGAAAGCGACGTGCATCTGTTTGCCGGCGTGCAGCAGGAAGGCGGCCCGCTCAACCGCGCGCCGCGCGCATCAATCCTCGCAGAGACGTTTGTCCTTCAACGGTTGAGCGTCCTGCTCCAGGTCAACCGCGGCCTTGATCCAAAGGAGTATGTCAAATGGCATCCGGGCGGGACGCTCGGCCAACTGCGCGAAAACGAAAAATAAATTTTGTAAGGTTAGGAGCATCTGCTATGCTGAAAAACGCGTGTATCAATCCCGAAATTATGAAAGCCATCTCGTTGTGCGGTCACGGCGACAAAATCCTGATCGCCGACGGCAACTATCCGCTTGACGCGGAGAGCGGCGACGCGAAAAAGGTTTATCTCGGCCTGACCGCCGGCATCCCGACCGTAACCGACACGCTCAGGGTTCTGTCCGAAACGATCGGCATTGAAAGCGCGCTCGTCATGACTCCGGGCGACGGCACAGAGCCGCCGATCTTCAAGGATTTCCGCGAGCTGCTTGACGGCGTGAAGCTGGAAACCATTGATCGCTGGGGATTTTACAGCAAGGCCAATGAGCCGAAGGTCCGCCTTGCAATCTCGACGGGCGAAAAGCGCACATATGCCTGCATCATTCTGACGGTCGGCGTCGTCTGATAAAATACGCAACAGGGCGTCTTCTCCAAAGCGGAGAGACGCCCTTATTTCAGCTTTGTGCTGGACAATTCATCTGATTTATGTTATATTTTCAATAGTTGTTTTGTTCAAAATGAATATCCATACTTTGGATGGGGGAAAGTGCTGATGGATACCAATTATCTGATCGTATACGGACTTATGATACTTTTTGTTGGAGCCAGCTTCGTCATAAGCTCCCGGCAACACCAGCGTCTGCGGCAGATCTGCGACCCCTTTGGCCTTGCGTTCACAGAGGCTGCCGTTCATGCCATCGGCCAAACGGCTCCGGATTATAGACTGAAATGCGGCGAGCATGGGTTGCCGCTTCCCATAAACCAACAGCCAGCCGCCGTCCAGCAGGTTCTTGCGCGCGGTGCGGACGACTATTGTAAAGAGCGTCACGAAACGATGCTGCGTGTACTGACGCACTTGCGGGATGCATGCGGCAGCAATAAGCGTCATACCAAAGTTTATGCCGACACACTTGAAGAAATCTACCGCGTCAACCGCGTATTTTTTGAGGCGTGCCGTGATTTATCGCTCCTATCCACAGAAGACGACTGCACCGCATTCAGCCAGTATCTTGAAAATCAGGCGTATATACGCGATAACATCGCAAAACGAATGACAAACGACGGCATCGCCGCTATGAAAAAAGCTGCTATATAGCGATCAAACCGCCCTGTACCGGGCAGATCACAGGAATGTACCTGCGATCTGCCCGGTTTTTATATATTTCCCAAAAAACCTTACATAATTTTGTTTGTATTTTTCTTTTATCCCTATTGACAATCTAAAATACGCATGATATATTTTAAACATAAGATTATTCAAATAAACAATTGTTGAAACCAAGGAGGAGACCCAATGATTACGGAGCGTGAGCGTCAAATCCTGCGCTGGATTGAGGAAAATCCGCTGATTTCACAGCAGGAGCTTGCCGAGCTTGGCAACATCACCCGCTCGTCGGTGGCCGTGCACATTTCCAACCTGATGAAAAAAGGGTTGATCCAGGGTAAGGGCTACATCCTTCAAAAAAATCCTTATATCGTTGTGGTCGGCGGCGTTAATATGGACATCTTCGGGCATCCGGACGCGCCGTTGGTCCAGAAGGATTCCAATCCCGGCCATGTCAGCCTCTCCCCCGGCGGCGTCGCGCGCAATATCGCGCACAATCTGGCCCTTCTTGGAGAGGATGTCAAGTTTATTTCCGCATTCGGTGAGGACACTCATGCCGCACAGCTTGCCGAGGGATGCCGCAGGGTCGGCATGGATATTTCCAACTCGCTGACAGTCCCTGGCGGCGTCACCTCTACATATATGTTCATCACAGACGAGCACGGCGATATGATGCTGGCCATCGCTGATATGGACATTTACAATCAGATCACCCCTAAATTTCTGGAAACAAAAATCGATTTTATCAACCGCGCAAGCCTGTGCATCGTTGATACAAATCTGACCACCGAATCGCTGCGTTACCTCGCGGAAAACTGCCGCTGTCCGCTTTTTGCGGACACAGTTTCCACAACAAAGGCGAAAAAGCTTGCGGGGCTGCTCTATCACATTCACACGCTCAAGCCCAACAAGCTGGAGGCGCAGCTTCTCACCGGGATCGAGATCACCGACGAAAGCTCCCTGCGGCACGCGGCTAAAAAGTTGCTCGATATGGGACTTGAGCAGGTCTTTATCTCGCTTAGCGGCGACGGCGTTTTCTGTGCCAATCACCATGGACAGGCGCTTCTGCCCTGTTACGATTCCGAATCGGTCAACACGACCGGCGCGGGCGACAGCTTTATGGCGGCGCTTGCCTGGGGATGGCGACAGGGTCTTTCGCTGGAGGACACCGCACGCGCCGGCCTGGCCGCCGCGAGCATCTGCATCGCAAGCGAAGAAACCATCAGTCCGCGCATCAGCGCCAAGGCGGTCTATGATATCATCGGGATGACGCCGTCCGAGGAAGCGGAATAAAAACAGTCCACCCATCCACATTTATATATATATTTTAAAAGGAGTGTATTGTCATGACAGATCTGAAAAAATACCTCGAAATTTCGCCCGAAGTCCAGAAAGCCCTTGACGAAGGCCGCCCGGTCGTCGCGCTTGAATCCACCATCATCTCCCATGGTATGCCGTATCCGCAGAATGTCGAAACGGCGCTGAATGTTGAAAAGATCATCCGTGACAACGGCGCGATTCCTGCTACCACCGCGATTATCGGCGGCAAGCTGCGCGTCGGTCTTTCCAAGGATGAAATCGATTATATCGGTAAGAAGGGGCTGAAAGTTACCAAGGCCAGCCGCCGCGATATTCCTGTGTTGGTCGCACGCGGCGAGGATGGCGCCACAACAGTCGCCGCCACCATGATTCTTGCCAATCTCGCGGGCGTTAGCGTTTTTGCAACCGGCGGTATTGGTGGTGTTCACCGTGGCGCTGAAACCACAATGGATATCTCCGCCGACCTTGAGGAGCTTGCCTCCACCCCGGTTATGGTTATCTGCGCCGGCGCCAAATCAATCCTTGATCTTGGTCTGACGCTTGAATACCTTGAAACGCACGGCGTTTCCGTCCTTGGATATCAGACCGAGGAGCTGCCCGCGTTCTTTACCCGCAAGAGCGGCTTCAAGGTCGACTACCGTATGGATACCCCGAAGGAGCTTGCAGCTACCTTTAAGGCAAAAAATGATCTCGGCCTGCGCGGCGGCATGGTTGTCGCCAATCCAATCCCCGAGGAGTATGCGATGGACGCGGACTACATCTCCAAATCGATTGCAGAGGCCATCGACGAGGCGAACGCCAAGGGAATCAAGGGTAAGGATACCACGCCGTTCCTGCTCGATAAGCTTGAGAAAATCACTGGCGGTTCAAGCCTCAAGGCGAACATCCAGCTTGTCTACAACAACGCAAAGGTTGCCACGCAGATCGCCTGCGAACTCAGCAAGATGTAAATTACAAACTGAATAAACCGTCTGTCTTCAACAGGCGGCTATCAGTAAGAAAGGGACGCCTCAGCGTCCCTTTCTTTTTTGCCCATGTGAATTTTGACACGGCTTTCGGTGTTGATTTATCAGGCCGTAAGGTGCTGTTCCTGCACCGAAACTGTTTTCTAATAATTGGAAAATTATCCGCAATTTTGACGATCTCAAATTGATTCCATGTAAAAAGTCTATCTTTTCTGGACAAAACAGACCTCTTTTTGCAGCACTTTATTCTGATACATGCAAAAAAATATATTTTTTTGGCAAAACCTATTGACACAGCCCCCCGGTTAGACAGTATAATTAAAGTGAAATTTAAGTCCGGGCGCGGCAATCAATACAAAGCGGACGAGATCATTTCCTGTCGTTTTTTCTGCGCATCGTCTCCGGCAGCATGATACCGGACCGCCGCCCTTGCGGGCACACCGTTTCCGGCAAATATTTTTTTGGAGGGGTCTTATCAATGAGCTATGTTGATCAGGTCTTGGCTTCGGTCAAGGAAAAAAACGCACATGAGCCTGAATTCCTTCAGACAACCACCGAGGTCCTTAACTCCCTGCGCGGCGTTTTGGATCGCCATCCCGAATATCAAAAGGCCAAGCTGCTTGAACGCCTTGTCGAGCCGGAGCGCATCATCAGCTTCCGTGTTCCGTGGGTTGACGACAAGGGCGAGTATCAGATCAATCGCGGATACCGTGTCCAGTTCAACAGCGCGATCGGTCCCTATAAAGGCGGCCTGCGCTTTCATCCGAGCGTCAATCAGGGCATCCTGAAATTCCTCGGCTTTGAGCAGATCTTTAAAAACTCCCTCACCGGTCTGCCCATCGGCGGCGGCAAGGGCGGCAGCGACTTCGACCCGAAGGGTAAAAGCGACGACGAGGTCATGCGCTTCTGCCAGAGCTTCATGACCGAGCTTTACCGTCATATCGGTCCAGACTGTGATGTTCCCGCGGGCGACATCGGCGTGGGCGGCCGTGAAATCGGCTATCTCTATGGCCAGTATAAGCGCATCACTGGCGAGTATTCCGGCGTTCTCACTGGAAAGGGCCTTACATATGGCGGCTCTTTGGCGCGCACACAGGCCACCGGTTACGGCGTGGTTTACCTTGCCAATGAAATTCTCACCCATAAGGGTAAGAGCTTCCAGGGCCAGAAAGTCGTGGTTTCCGGTTCCGGCAATGTGGCGATCTATGCAGCGGAAAAAGCCATTTCTTTGGGCGCCACCGTCATCGCCATGTGCGATTCCAACGGCTATATTTATGATAAGGACGGCGTTGATATCGCTGCCATTCGGGATATCAAGGAAGTTCGCCGCGCCAGAATCAAGGAATATATCAAAGTCCGTCCGTCCGCGGAATACCACGAGGGCTTCCAAGGGATCTGGAGCGTTCCCTGCGATATCGTTCTGCCCTGCGCGACACAAAATGAGATCGACTTGGACGCCGCCAAAAGCCTGCTGAAAAATGGATGCTGGATGGTTTGTGAAGGCGCCAATATGCCGTCCACTCTGGAGGCAATGGATGCTTTCATCGAAGCGGGAATCCTCTTTGTGCCCAGCAAGGCCGCCAATGCCGGCGGCGTCGCCGTCTCCGCTCTGGAAATGAGCCAAAACAGCCTGCGTCTCTCCTGGAGCTTCGAGGACGTTGACCAGCGGTTGCAGAATATCATGAAGGACATCTACAAGAGCATGTCGTCCGCTGCCGCTGAATACGGCAAGACGCCGGAGGATTATGTTTCCGGCGCCAACGTGGCCGCGTTCCTCAAGGTTGCCGATGCCATGATGGCACAGGGCCTCGTCTGATCTGGGTCTGTTTCACGCACAAAATATAGACAGAAAAGCCAGCGCCCCAATGGCGCTGGCTTTTTGATTTGCTGCTTTTGGCTGAAAGCAGGTTTCTTTATTGATGCGCCTGTCCAGTTTGGAACCACCCCGGACACGGGCGTTTGTTTTGGGCATAGAAAAGTCATTGTCTGCAAAACGACCGTTTACCGTGGCAGATAAACAATATTTTGGTCATGTGGTTCGTTCTCCGTTCTCTTGTTCTCCCCCTTAGTATAGCACGAAGGAGGCGGACAGTCGAGCGGCAGTAGGAGAGCGGATCATAGAGCCACATTGCCACATTGAGCACCATTAAAGATAGGCGTACCAACATATACTGGTACGCCTATCTCTTTTCCAAATCACGCACAAACACCCTTAGAAATTCGTTTAGGGCAACTCGTTGTTCATTAGTAAGTTGGGGCAGCTTTATAGTGTAGCTATAATCCAATCCGACCAAATAATCAATAGAGGTCTGAAAAATTCCGGCAAGCTGTATGATACGATTTAATGCAGGATCTTGCAAATTGTTCTCATAGCGATATATAGTTTCTTTGCTTACACCCAACTTTTTTGCCAAAGTTAATCGTGACATTCCACGATCTTCTCGGAGTTGGCGTAATCGTAATCCAAAGTCAAAGGCTTCATCTGTCGACATAAAACCACCCCAATAATATTGTAATACGTTGGTGTAGTCTAAAAACGATGATAAAATCAATAATATTAGTCGAATCACATTGACACCCTAGACCTAACATGATACGATAAATAGAAAATGTTGAACTGCATCTTGATTACTTGAGGGGCAATCAAAATCAGTTTCTCGCTCCTAATCATTGCTATCATCAAATGAAAAATTTTCAATTTCAGGGTAATCAAAAAATTCAGACAATGTGAGACTAAACGCAGAAGCAATTTTGTGGAGTGTCTTTATTTTGGGATTGAATGTCTTGTACTTTATAAGGTTATCCAGTGTTGAATAACTAATGCCACTCATAGTAGATAGCTGATATATCGTGAAATCATGCTGCTGACATAATGACAGTATTCGATTGACGATAATCTGTGAATATTGGTCATTCATCTTTTCTACCTGCTATCATTTAGTTAATACTCATACAGTATTTTCTTTATGATAGCAATAAAAATACCCAACTATTCCCGTACACGGTAATAGTCGGATGAAGATACATCAGCATCCGGGGTATTATATAATAAAAAGCCGCCAGCCAAATGGCGGCGAACTTCGTCTACTTCTTCTTTTCAGGCAAAATGGAGCTGTTTAGCAAATCGCCCGCCCGAACTTCTAATGCATCAGCAATATTATACAACACTTCGACCGAGAAAGGCCGGATGATATTCGGTGCTTCAATAGAACTTAAATGCGACCGGCTTATTTTGGCTCGTTCCGCTAACTCCTCTTGTGACATACCGCGCATTTTCCTTAGAGCAGAAATTGTCAAGCCAAGCTCAATAAAGCGGTCACGATTTTGGAATTGCACCTCTTTGCTCAAAATTCCCTTCCTCCTTTGGCTCTTATTATACGGTGGAAAGAGAAAATAATCCGCCTCTCCCAGTGAGCTATTGACTAATATTTTGAGCAAATATATAATATAGGCAAAAAATGATGTCATGAAAAGGCATTTGATGAATCACAACGGCGTACAGCATTGCGCATTTATTTTAAGCTGTTATTTTCGCTTCATATTTTGCCGCAGGCTCCTTTGACGTAGACAATGCGAGTGCATCTTCTAATCTGCTCCATTACGAAAATCTTCTACAATATACTGTATATGTTCTATTTGCTGTGGACTAAGACCAGTTACGTCTATCATATAAATATTTTCGCTCTTTTGAACATCACGATCTAAGAGATAATCTGTACTAACCTTGAAAAAATTGGCAATCTTTATTAACATTTCCACGGATGGAAGAATGTTTCCATTTTCCCAATTGCTAATAGTTTGCTTAGTCACATTCAGTTTTTCAGAAAGTTGAACTTGATTTATTTGTTTTGACTGACGCAAAAATCTAATCCGATTTGAAAACATAATGTGCCCTCACTTTCACTGATCATGAGGTTATTATGTATAAATACTTTGGCTTGTTAAAAATACCGGTATTGCAATATTTTTATTTTTGGAATATAATGTATTTATATATCATGTTAAGTTTAAGTCAAAAAATCCTCTCAACATACTGTGTGTTGAGAGGATTACGGTTCCAAATTATTCTCATCGAAAAGCGGTGAACTAAAAAATTCATCAAGTCCTATACCGAACCCTTGACATATCTCATAAATAACACGCAACTTCACTGATTCATACGTACAGTTTATAACATTTCCAATAGTCGATCTTGGAACACCGCTTCGCATAAAAAGTTCATATTGTGTTAGGTCATACATTTCAAGTAACTGCTCAATTCGTTTACTTACAGCTTTATTGAGTTGCACACCCCCACCTCTTAATTGTAAGTATACCAACTTATTCCCTCATTTAGTCCCTGTAGCTGTACGCTTTCGTATAAATAATCCTCTTTTTATTGGGCATTTTGCCAACACACAGCTCATTACCAACAAAAAGCTTTGTGATTATTAGCGGTCTCGACAGCGTCCAGGGATTACATTGAGCGCCACACGTTAAAATAGAAAGGGGGCCGCACAATGTCTCAAAAACATCTAATCACAGAAGAATTTATAGAAGGTATATTGGGCGAACTTTCTTCTATAGTGATACCCTATCAGAAGCGGTGCTCCCCTATCTATCGAGAGTATAAGGAGCATTATCATTCTTCCTGTCTCTGTCTCAAAAAATACGACCTGCGAGACAGCTATTCTTCCGTCACAGATGCTTTTATTGATTATGAAGAGCTCATCAACGATTATTATCTTGCACAAGGTTTTCTGAGCGCAGCTGGAGATCTGCTCGAACAGATTGTTAAAACAGTCGATCTGAAAGAAATTCCTGGCCATGCGGATAAGGAACAGAAATTGATACAGGTTTGCCAATCATTTATAAAAGAGCTTCCGCCAGAGGCGCGCGAGGAAGTTAACAAGCAGTTTGAAAGAAGAAAACGCGCCATTGAGGATTCCCAAGAATATTATTATTTAGCTGGATATGAAATCATGGTTACATTGCTCAAACGGGCGGGCTATACAGTGTCCGAAGCGCCCTTTTTCGGAATATGAAAAAAGGCGCCAACCCTTCAGCCTGTTGGCTGAGAGATTGACGCCTTTGGCACTCTGATTTTTGCTGGGTATGAAAACAGCGCCCTTTTTGAAAAATCCCATTTCAAAAAGGGCGCTGTAGATTTCTAAAGAATTGGGGGTTCGAATCCAGCCAGCTTCTGTGAAACCCCCGTTTGGATCTTTTATTTTACCTGTGAAATTTGAGGGGCAAAAACCCCTGAAAAGCCCGATACCATCGGCATTTCTGCCGATGGTATCCAAAGTGGGCATTCTTTTTGGTCCGAATAGCGGGACTTGAACCCACGGCCTCTACCACCCCAAGGTAGCGCGCTACCAAACTGCGCCATATCCGGATCGTGCTAAATCAACTATATTATATTAGCATACTTTTCCGGAAAAATCAAGGGGGTTTTTCTGTTTTTTGAAAGCGCAGTAAAATACACGCCAAAACACCCGTGGCCGTCAAGATCGTTTGCACAAAATCATTCTCTTCCGTATGTACAGCAACGCCTGCCGTTTGCATACACTTTACCAGGCTGCGCGAAAGGTCAAAACTTCATGAGGTTCAGTCCGATTTCCTCGTCAAAGATACGCCCGACCTCTCCATCCAAACGGCGGATAAAGATTTCGCCTGTCGCAGAGATATGCGCCTCATTGAGATGGCCGCCGATCACAGCGCCTCCCGCACGGCCAAAATTGGCGTGGAAGTGCAGGTAAACCTGTCCATCCATTTCCGTAATATTGCCGCAGAGCGCTGTCATCTCCATCGGCTCTGTATAGGTTATGGAATAGTACTTTTTCTCGGCTGTATTAAACAGCCCGATCACAATACGGTCTGCGGCGCCAAGTCCTGTAACGGTACCAAGACGAATCTGTTCCTTTTCACACAGGCTCTTGATCGTCGCAACCACTTCCTCGCCCTTTTCCAGACGTACAACATACGTATCTCCAAATTGCTTGTACTGCATTGAACAACCTTCCTTTCTTTATGTCGCGATAATTTTTTATAGATTGCGGAGCACAATCTATAAAAAATTGGATATCCGCGCCGTCCCCGGCGCGGGGCCGCTTGATTAAAATGCGGTTGCCGCATAATCGGCGAGCCGTTGGGCATAATCCGGTATCATAACCGCTCTGCGGTTATGATACCACAGCGGCGAGCCCTTTTGGGCTTGTCTGCCGCAAAGCGGCAGGTAAACCGGCTTGGCCGGTTTCGGCTGTGGTGTAACATGCGCAGTCCGCTGCTTTGCAGCGGTTGCAGCCATCTGACGCCCGCAAACGGCAAAGCCGTTTGCCCTGCGCATATTATAGCACAGCGAGGCGTTTCATGCTACAGCCTTAAAGACTTTTTTGCTATAGGGCTGCTGCTTGCGAAAACCTTGCATACATGCTACAATAAAAAATATAGATCGCTGCGTCTGCGCGGCCGTCGACATATAAATGATAAGCGGCATTATTGAAGGAGGTCTTTCAGCATGGGCATGGAACACAGATTTATGATTTGTAAGCATTGCGGCAATATCGTCGGTATGATTTATGACGCCGGTGTGAAGCCAGTCTGCTGTGGCGAACCAATGACGGAGCTTGTCGCAAATACGACCGACGCGGCAACAGAAAAGCATGTCCCCGTTGTCGAAGCGGAGGGCAATGAAGTGTGCGTCAAGGTCGGTTCCGTGCTGCATCCGATGAGTGAAGAACACCATATCGCATGGATTTATTTACAGACCCGTCACGGCGGCCAGCGCAAGACGTTAGAAACCGGAAAAGAAGCTGCCGCGCGTTTTCTTGTCGTTGATGACGAACCGGTTGCCGTTTTTGCATACTGCAATCTGCACGGGCTGTGGAAAACGCCGATCTAATCAGAACAAACGTGGGGCGGGCGTATGTCAAGCGCCCGCCCTGTTTTAACGAGCGACATCCGTCTTAGAGTTGCCGAACAGGGGGTATGGATATTGAAATACAGCCAGATAATGGAGCAGGTGCGCACATCCGTCGTTGCAGGTGCGTTGTCCAGCCATCCCACCGATGCCATTGCACAGGTAGAGGATTCCTATTACCAGCAGATTTCCTCTATTTGCGATATGGTCACACATAATCACATCCATCTTCTGCTTGTCACAGGGCCATCCGCCTCCGGTAAAACAACGACAGCAAAAAAGCTTGCTTTGGAGCTGCATGTGCGTGGCAAACGCGTCAACCGCCTGTCTCTTGACAATTTTTACAAATCAAGCGATGAGCTTCCCCGGTGGGAGGACGGTTATCAGAACTATGAAAGCGTCGAAGGGCTTGACCTGGAATGCTTTGAGCGCGTGATGCAGACGCTTTTCCGCGATGGCCACGCACAGTTTCCTATCTTTGATTTTACAGCCGGCAGGCGTGCGGAAAAAACATTTGAGTTGACTTTTGATAATCATACCTATTTGATCATAGAGGGAATCCATGCGCTCAATCCGGTGCTTGCACCTGCCTTTCATGGACATCGCACAGTCAAAACCTATATCAGCGTGCACAGCGATTTTGTGGATGATCAGGGTGATCTTTTAATGAGCGCCCGCGATCTGCGTTTGATACGCCGTCTGCTGCGTGACTATTATTACCGCGGCACCGCGGCTGAGGAAACCTTGAAAATGTGGGATTATGTGCTCCGCGGAGAGGATCTATACATCCGCCCATATCGCATTTATGCCGACCGGCATGTCAATTCCGTCCATAATTACGAGCCTTTTTTATATCGGGACGCGCTTTGCAGGCTGCTTGAACACTCGGATATAGATTCTCCCTATCATGAAACAATTGAACGTTTGCGCGCCTGCGCAGCGTCCTTCTTCTCAATCAATCAGTCGTTAATCCCACCAGCGTCGTTGATTCAGGAGTTTATCAAACAGGATTAAGGTGTATAAAAAATAGTTGCAAAGCAACTATTTTTTTGCGCATCTGCCCGCTCTGCGGGCAGGCGCATTTTAATCAAACGGCCCCGCGCCGGGGACGGCGCGGATGGCCAATTTTTTATACACTTATGTTCTACGCTTGAATGAATAGCCGCAGCGCGGGCACCTGATTTCAATCCGCCCTCGTCCGCGCGGTACCCGCAATGGCTGGCTACATCCGGGACAATTAAAGTGACGGTGCGTCTGCACATCGCGCGCCGCCTCCCGCGCCAGTGAAATGCGCTTGGCTGCGGGATGCCAGAGGCGCAGAAACCATTCGTTTTCCGTACGGCGGCGCATAATATCGCGCGAAAAGATGCGAAAATAGCAGACCGCCAGCACAAGCACTGAAAAAAACCACCACATACGCCAGCTGGTCAGCCAGCTCAGAAACATGAAGATTCCCACAAGCGCAAGCAGCGCCCACATCAACCGATCAGATCCATAACGACCATAGAGCAAGCGGCGCAGCCGGTCGTTCCACCGATTCATTTCGCTTCTCCCTGTTTCTTTTTGCGTTGAAGCAGTTCCGTCAGAGGCTTGTCATTTTGATGGTATTCCCGAAAGCCTTCACCGGAAATTTCACCCGCCTCCCCCACGATTACAAACGCACCAGGATCGACACCGCGCACAATATCATTGACCTTGACCACTTCATCTCGGCGTACCGCGCACAGAATGATCTCGCCCTCACGCCCGCTGTAAGCGCCGCGGGACTTTAAAAATGTCACGCCACGATCCAGTTCCTCCATAATTTTACGCGCAATTTCCGTATTCTTTTCAGAGATCACATACAGTATCTTTCCTGTGCCCACATCGGTACCATATAGAATCGTATCGATTAAGCGCGTTGAAACAAAAATAACGATCAGCGCATACATGGCGCTCTCCAAGCTTTGATATACAAAACCTGCCAGCGCGACAATCACCACATCCACGCACATCATCAGCTTGGCCATCGAGATGTGGCGCAGGTGATTGTTGAGCAGCCGCGCAAGCAGATCTGTTCCGCCGGTCGTCCCGCCGCGCATGAAAAACAACGACAGCGAAAACCCCTCCACTACACCGCCAAAAATCGCAGCCAGCATTTGATTTCCATAGTAAGGCGTCACAATAAAGCTCATCAGATCGATTGCAGCCGAAACCATAAATGTGGCGACGACTGTTTTCATGACAAGCTTATAACCGATCGCCAAAAACGCCCATGCGAACAGCGGCAGGTTCATAATAAAAATCACTGTGCCGATTGGCGTACCGAATACATGATTAATCAACGTAGACAGGCCGGTCAACCCGCCGGGTGCGATTTGGTTGGGAGCTGTGAACATATTGACGGACATCCCATACAACACACTGCCCACCGCAAAATAAAGCAAATCCACCAGCCAAGTGGTAACAAGACTTTTCCGCTTACTCATGTGAGCCCTCCTTTTACCGCGCGCACGCGGCTTTCGTGAAATGACTGCGGCAGCCTTGTCCAAGCGCCGATGATCATTATTCTACCCAATTTTTTTTAAAAAGTAAAGTTCCACGCAATACCATAGTATCATGCAAAAACCCGCTATAAAGCGGGTTTTTTGTCGGGAGAGACTCTGTTTAAATTTTTGCGTCGAGCGCATCTGTCAACAGCTTGAGCAGCGACGCATCACCCGAGGTATAGGACAGCCCCTCCGGGATGCTGTCAACAGTGATATCGATCCGGTCGCCGAGAACATAGATGTCATAGAATTCTTTCCCGTCCTCAAACGTCAGGCGTATCACATAATTGCGTTCGGGTCCGCTTGACGGAGTGGCAATTTGGTCCTTTGGATAGAAGCCACGCACCGAAGAAACCTTAACTGTTTTCAATTTACGTGTGATGTCCAGAATCGCTTCACGGTTTGTGGCTGACAGCTTGCTTTCATAGACAGCCTTTTGACCATTGTGCAGGATTTCCATTTTTGTGACACGATATGGGTTCATATAACCGATCCATTCTATATTGGCCGGGTAATTCTGTTCGCAGGCAGCCACAGCCGTATACAGCTTTTCAGCCTGCTGCGCACGCGCATACTTGATATGATCGACCATCAGCATGTTGCTGTGGCACCAATAGTTATATGTGGCGCCATCCTTCATACGGATGTGCAGCAGGCGCAAGCCTTCCTCCTCCGGCTGCTCGGTAATGCCCGTCTCATAGGAAACAGAGTTGACCGCTCCAATGACAGCCGCGAGGTCATCTGGCCCTGTAACCCAATAGCTGGCGTGCAGATCGCGGTTGATGACCTGCACAACTTCCACCTGATCCGGATTGAGCAGAAATTGACTGTCGTATCCTTCAGCGACATAGCGAAGCCCTGACGCGAACGCTGGCGCGGCAAGCGCCGCAGCAGCAAGCACCGCAACAGTGGCGGTCAAAATTCGTTTGAACAGTTTGCGCATAATGATTCCTCCTTTTCACTTTGCACGGGCATCCCCAGCCCGCCCGGAATATGGGATTGTACTCATAGATTGAGTATACCATAATTTTCCGATGAAACAAGATGATTACGATTATCCAAAAAAATTTTTACTTTGTCCGCATTTTATGGTACAATAACCGCAAAGCGGTTATTGTACCGGGTTATGTCCAACGGCTCGCCGCTTACGCGGCAACCGCCTTTTGATGGGCAATGATACCATGCCGCTTTGCGGACATGGTGCAATATGCGCAGAGCAAACGGCGTTGTCGTTTGCGGTCGCTATCCGGCGGCAACTGCTGCAAAGCAGCGGACTGCGCATGCTGCACCACGGCCCCAAACCGGCTTTGCTGGTTTTATTGCCGCTGTGGCATACTGAACAAGACTTATAATTGGGAGGACAGGCCATGCAGGTTTATGAGAAGCTGGAAAAGTGTTTAAAAAGTGTCCGTGAAAAAACGGATTTTGTTCCAAAGGTCGCATTGATCCTTGGATCGGGGCTTGGCGACTATGCGGACGGGATCGAAGTCGCCGCCGCCATCGACTATCACGAGATTGAGGGGTTCCCTGTCTCCACTGTGGCCGGCCATAAGGGTCGTTTTGTATTTGGCCATGTGGAGGATGTTCCCGTCGTTATCATGCAGGGCCGTGTACATTATTACGAGGGGTATCCAATCTCAGACGTTATCCTGCCCACACGCCTAATGGGGCTGCTGGGCGCGAAAACGCTTTTTTTGACCAACGCTGCCGGCGGCCTGAATCCCATGTTTAACGCCGGCGATTTTATGCTGATAGCCGATCAGATTTCCTCGTTTTTCCCATCCCCGCTCATCGGACCGAACGTCGACGAGCTTGGGCCTCGCTTCCCCGATATGACCGATCTGTACAGCGCGCATCTGCGCGATACCATCAAAGCATGCGCGCGTTCCCTCGATATCCCGCTGCGCGAGGGCGTTTATTTGCAGTTGACAGGTCCGGCTTATGAAACGCCCACAGAGGTGCGTATGTGCCGTCAGCTCGGCGCAGACGCAGTCGGTATGAGCACTGCCTGCGAGGCGATCGCCGCGCGTCATATGGGGCTTTCAGTCTGCGGGATCTCCTTCATTACAAATATGGGCGCTGGAATGAGCGGCAAACCGCTCTCGCACGAGGAGGTCAAGGAAGCTGGCGACAAAGCCGCCCCGTTGTTTAAAAAGCTGGTCACGGCTTCCATTGCGGCAATTGCCCGCGCCTGATTGGTTTTTATTTAAGCAGGCCAGATTGTGGCGCGCGCCTCCCTTTGATGCATACAATGCATCAAAGGGAGGCGTTTTTTGATGATAACGATCAGTCTGTGCATGATTGTCAAAAATGAAAGCGAGGTGCTCGCGCGTTGTCTGGACAGTGTACGGGACGCTGTCGATGAAATCATTATTGTTGATACCGGCTCAGACGACAATACCCGGGAGATTGCCCGGCGCTATACAAGCCATGTTTACGATTTTGAGTGGATCGACGATTTCTCGGCGGCCCGCAACTACTCCTTCACAAAGGCTTCCATGGATTACTGCATGTGGCTTGATGCCGATGATGTGCTCACGCCTGAGGCGTGCGCCGCCCTATGTGCGCTCAAAGAAACTCTGGATCCGTCTGTCACGGTCGTCATGATGAAATATGATACCGCCTTTGACACATCTGGACGGGCGGCGCTTTCCTATTACCGCGAACGCTTGATCCGGCGCAGCGCCGGAATGCGTTGGGCCGGCGCAATTCACGAAGCGATCGCGCCCGCCGGCAAGATCCTTCATACGGATATCGCCGTTTCTCACCGCAAGCTGCACGCCGGCGACCCAAACCGCAATCTGCGCATCTTTGAAAAGCTGATCGCGCGCGGGCAGCCCCTGTGTCCGCGCGAACAGTTTTATTATGCACGTGAGCTTTTCTGGCATGGTCAGCACGAAAAGGCGGCGCAGATTCTCCAGGACTTTTTGGACGGTGGGCAGGGCTGGATCGAAAATAACATTGAGGCATGCCGCCAGCTCGCAGCCTGCCTGCGCCAGCTCGGCGACGAATCCGGCGCACTGCGCGCCCTGCTGCGTTCTCTCGAATATGATGTGCCGCGCGCGGAGCTTTGCTGCGATATCGGCGCGCATTTTTTAGAGCGGCGGGCATATAGCCAGGCGATCTTCTGGTACCGCACGGCCGCATCATGCAAACGCGGCGACAAATCCGGCGCGTTCGTTTGTGCCGACTGCTACGACTATATCCCTTTTTTGCAGCTTTGCATCTGCTTCGACCGCCTCGGCGATCACTCCCGTGCCAAGGCTTACAACCAACTGGCCGCCGTCGTTCGCCCCGACAGCGCAGCCGTTCTTCACAACCGCGGCTATTTCGCACAAATCGGCGTTTAAGAACCTGTATTCACAAGTCGCCAAGCGCTGTCCAGGCGGGCCTTTTACCCCCGCTTGGCGTTAAACTTTCTTGCCGGGCGACAGTCCGCCTGCAAAAATTTTCCTTGATCAGGTACAAAACTCCTCGCCTGCCCGGCATAGCCGCCCGCTTGGCAGGCTGGCATATAAAAACAAAACGGCCCCGCGCACGCGGGGCCGTTTCCTTTTTACAATTAAACAAGATAATCCTTGAGCTGTTCCCTATACTTCGCGTCATTGTCGCCGTGGATAATCAGCTCGATCGGCTTGGAGAGGTCGATGCTGAAAATTCCCATAATCGACTTGGCGTCGATCGTATATCTGCCGGAAACAATATCCACATCCTCCTGGAACATGGCGGCCGTATTGACAAAGTTTTTGACCATGTCGATTGTGTCAAGCTTAATCATGTACTTCTGCATTTGTAAACACCCTTTCTGATTGCTTATCACAGCGGCCTGCGCCGCCTGAAATCAGCGCCTGTTCTTATTGTATCTTACAACGCCCCTGTAATGCAATACTTTGCAGAGAATATTTCCAATATTGTCAAATCCGGTCGCGTTCCGTAAAGGCACTGTCCCCGGTTTCCGCGCAGATCAGGTACGCGCGGTCGACCACGGCCTGCGTATCAAAGGTGCGCTGCGTGTAATAGTTGATATAGACGGTTTTCGGCGTATAAGCGGTACGGTAAAAATCAAAATACAGCTTTTGGTTTTCCTGTTCGCTGTGCACCGTCAGCATGGAGCTTTGCGGCTGCTTTGCGATCGTATGCAGGCGCATGTTTGACGGAACCCAATCGCTGATATTGTAAAATCCATATGGCGCGTCATCCTCAAATTTAACGGTAAGCGTCACCTTGTATTTCCCGTCCTCCATTTCCTCAAAGTCCTTTTGCATACCGATATTTCCGGAGTCTTCAAAGCCCGCCTCCTCCGGTTCGCCAATATAGTACGCAGCCGCCCGCACCGCGTCCGGTACGTCATGAAACGCCAAATCCTGCATCTCGCTGCGGTTCAGGGTGATCGATTTGCATCCATAGCCCGCCAGATCCACCTCGTGCAGCTCGCCGCCGGATGTGTAGCTGAATTTCGCCGCTTCCGTCACAGGCGTCCCATAATTGACCACGTAGATCATACATTCAAAAATGGAATCGATACGCCAGCGATTGCGCGCGAAGTGCGCCGCAAAACCGTCCGCGTCCGGAAGATTGAGTTTTGAAGCCGTGATCCACGCGGCGGCTGTCACCTCGTCGTTTTCCACCAAACGGTCCTGTTTCAAAGCCGCGTTCGAATATTCAAGCCATTTTGCACCCTCCACATCATGACGCAGGCGCGGCGTGACAAGCTTTTCGTAATACGCCAGCGCGCCCGCTTCATCGCCTCCATAGGCCAGGCCGGCGACATAGTAAAGCTGTTCCTTCAGCTTCATATCCGGCTGTGAATCGAGTATTTCCCGGATATCCGCCGTATAAGCCGAATCGATCGCCGCCAGCCCCGCGTATGCCGCCGCCCGCTCGGCCCCGCTGCGCGTCTGATCGTCCCTGACGCCCTCAAAATAACCTTTCATACGCTCCAGATCATACATGTCGCCCGCGAACATCAGCACCTTCATCGTGACGGCCGGATCGGACTGATCGCTGTAGGTATACCAGCCGACGCCGCCGTCAAAGTTCTGATAGCCCGATACGTCGCTGTCGCTGACGCGGATATGGCGCGGCAGGTCCTCGGGATCGCCGAGCTGCATCAGCGCGCGTTTGGCCGCAAAGCGTGCCATGCGCTGATCAATACGGAAACAGTAATGGCGCAGCAGCGAACTGATGCTGTCGTTATACGCTTTGTACGCGTCGTCATACATCGTGATGACGACCGGATAGCGCAGCGCCTTGATATCGACCGGTTTTTTCAGATCTATTTCACGGTTGACGATCAGTTCCAGATTGCTGCTGATGACGGACAGCGGCAGCTCGACCGTGTCGCGCATCTGTCCGAACTGCCCAGTCGATGTAACGGTATAGTCTCCTTCGGTCAGCTTACCGAGATTGATCTCAACCGGCTCATAGGCCGTGCCGCTGCGCGTATAGGTTTCATCAACGCCGTCGCCGGTGACGCGCACCTCATAGCTGATCGCGCCGCCTGTTTTAACCGCTGTGCCGTGCCCCTGAATAAGCATTGTGACCTCGTCGCCCTCAATATATTTCGGGCTGAGGACCGGCTTGGTAAAAAACGGCAGCGTCGTAACCAGGTTTGATTTTGACGCTCCGGCATACAGGTTATTGCCCACGGCCAGCGTTGTGATCCGCCAGGAGGTGATATTGTCCGGCAGTGTGAACGATAAAGAGGCGTTGCCGTCCTGATCGCTTTGCAGCGGTTTAAAGAAGGCTGTGTCGCGGAAGTCGTCGCGGAAGATGTCGTATGCCTCCAGATTGTCGCCCGCGCCCTTGCCGCCGTCGCCGCTGTTGTTAAACGGGTTGATGTCGCCCGTCAGGGACGTATACTTATAAATATAATAATTGTAGAAATTCATCTCCCCATAAAGCGACGCCAGAATATCAAAGTATTGCTCGCGCAGAGCGAACACAGCCTCGTCGACGATGCTGACGCACATCTGCGCCGATACCGGATTGCCGTTTTTGTCGCGCACCTTCGCTGACAGCGTCACCACGTCGCCGGGCATATACGCTTCTTTGTCAAGCTCCGTTTCAATCTCCAGCGCAAGGCTCTCCTGGTTGATGCGGATGTAGCAGTTGGCGACCGCGTATACGTCGCGCCCGTCAAAATACGCCGCCACGAGCAGGATGCTGTTCGCATGTCTTTGATCCGGCGTCAGCGTAAGCGCCGCGTCTGCGCTGCCACGCACGATGATATCGTCCTGTACAAGCGTATAGATCATACGGCCGCCCTGTACCGGGATGCCGTCGCGCAGCAGCTCAAACTGAAGCGGCGCGCCCACATCCGTCTCAACAAAGGTGCGTCCAAGGTATTCCTCATACGTCTGGACCGGCTCCGGCTCATCGCCGCGGTAAACATTGAACGTATATCCCTTCGGCGCGGTTTCATCCGGCCCCCTGTAAGCGCGCCGCCGGCCGCCGCTGTAGGAGGCGCTGGCGCTGCTTGAAAGCGTATTACCGCCATGCACATATGATACCGTGGCGGAAACCCGCCCGTACTCGGACGGATCGAACGCGCCGGCGGCGAGCAGCTCGGCTGTGCCGGCGCCGTCCTTCACCTCGACGGCGGCGATGTTTTCTTCGTCCCATATGTACCGGCCGGACGGATCATCCTCCCCCTGCTCACGCGGCATATAGTAGCGCAAATCCGTTTCCACGGACAACTGCATATCGACCGGAGCGCCGATCAGAACGTCGTAAGCATCATCATCTGCATCGACCAACTGCTGCGCCTGTTCAGCGTCCCTGACGCCGTTGAGCGTAACGCTGTTGGCAAGCACCCGCAGCCGCGCTCCATGCGCGTCAAACGTAACCTCCGGGCGCAGGATCACATTGCCCGGCGTATAAATGTAGCTCCCCTGATGGGAAACGGTTTCGCCGTCATTGGCGATCTTGATGTAATAATAGCCGTATGTCGGCTTCCAGGAATAGGCGGACATATTCTCGCCGGCTTTAACCGTCGCATATGCAACGCCCTTTTTGTCGGTCGTCAGCTTTTGAATCGCCTCAAAATTGCCGCTTGTGGGGTTGAACACGCTGAATTCAATCGGATAATCCGGCAGCGGCGTACCGTCATAAAATGTGGGTGTGATGGTGATTGAAACAGTATCGCCCGAACGATAAATCGGCTTGTCGACCGACGAGGAAATCGTATATGCCGGCGTCACAAAATCCTTGATATCGACCCATATGGTATCGATATGATGCGTCGTAACCGGATTGCCGCTGCTATCCTCCAGGTATGGCGGCGGCAGGAGCATACGGGCCGATATACCATACTGCGAGCTGGCCACCTGCTCATATGAGAGCGAACCCGAAAACGTCCCGTCCGTGTTCAGCAAAACCTGCACGCGCTCGTCAAGGCCGCCTTCGTCAAGCACCACCTCCACCTGGGTGGGCATGGCGCCCCGGTTCATGCGGTACGGCTTGACATAACCCCAGAAGTTCACCGTATCCGTCGGCCGGTACAGCGCGCGGTCGAGGTAGAAAAATGAATAGTACCGTTCCTCAGACCGGCTGTCCCACCCAAGGCACGCGGTCCGGTCGGTATAAACCGCTTTTCCGGCAGGGTCGTAGATTGTGAAGATGCAGTCGTCGTCAGCATCCAGCCCTTCCCAGGTTGGCTCTTTTGCAACGGCTGTATGGCTAAACAGGGCCGTCCCGTCCATCTCTGTCACAAAGCGCGCGACTTGTTCGCCCGCCTGTGTGAATACAACGGTATAACCGCCGAGCGCCTCGCCGGTCGTACAGTCATTAAGCCAGATCAGATCGCTTTCGCCGGCCGCCTGCAAATAGACGGCCGTTGTGGAGACCATGAACGGTTTCTCGACCACCACCGGTTCGCCGGTTTTCTGATCCATCACCGAGCATCGGAACAGATAGTACCCCATGCCGGGATTGTCGTAAGTCACGGACGGGAAGCCGTCGTCCATATGTACCGCCCCGGTATCCCCGTCCCCGCTATGTTGCGCGTTTTCGCCTGTCAATACCGCCTGGTACGCTTCGACTCCCGGCAGCCTGAACAGCTCGGTTTTGGCGTCGAGGCCCTGGCTCCATTCCGTTTTCACCTCAAATGTCAGCTCGATATCCGCGCCCGGCCGGAACAGGTTTGTATTGCCATCCACAATTGAGACGGAAAACGTGCGCTGCTCGGTCATAAAATACAGCCTATCCGGCGCTCCCATCCGCGCGCCGGCCACCGATGCAAGCGTGCCGGCCAGCTCAACCATATAACCGGCCCGATAATCAAGCAGCTTATGCGGCGTAAGCACTACGGCGTACTCCTCATATGACACATCGCACGGTATGGCTGGCGCAAGCTGGTCGGGGTCGCCTATATCCTGACGCAGGAACACACGGCCGCGCGCAGACTCCAAAGATATCGGGGAATTGAATTCCACGCGGATCGGCGCGTCGATCGCCGCTCCCCCATAGCCGTCCTCCAGATCAAGATTCCCATACAGCTTCTTATAGGCCGTGTACCGGCACGCAGCCTCCTCCCCGCCATCCCTGTATGGCAGGATCAGGTCAACTTGGCCGTTTTTCTCCATGTCCTCAATATAGACCCGAAACTTCCCCTGTTCCTCCGTAACGGTGAACGGATACGGCGGCGACAGCTTCAGGCAGTTTTGCAAATACTCCAGCGTCAGGGGGGCGCCGTCGCTGTTAGGTTCAAACCACGGCTGCGGCGTGATCTCAACAAATCCCCCGTCAAGCAGATAAACCGACGAGAAAGCTGCCACATCAATGGCCTCGTCCTCCGGATATTCAAAGTCAACTCCCGGCTGCACAGCAGACGACGCCATGCTCGAAACAGGCGCATCAACCGGTCTTGCCGGAGCGCTTTGCCGGACCAGAGCCGCAACGCCGAGCACCACAAACAGAGCCGCGGCCAGCAGCGCCGAATGCCGCTTCTGCCAGCGGAAGTTTTTCCCGGCGGGCGCAGCGAGCGGGCCGCCCGGCTGCTGCGGAGCTCCGGCATCCTCGCCCGAATCTCTGGCAGCCTGCTTTGGTTCTGCGCCTTTTGGCGCGGACGCTGCTTCCTGCGGCGTCTCCTGTTCTGTGTGCGTGTTTTCCTCCTCCGGGACCTGTGAGGACGCGCTCATTTTCTCCTGTTCACTCATGATGATGCCCCTCTCTCTACACTCTCCCGTGTGGGCAGCGACGCTTTTGGAAACAGCGTCAATACCCGTGTGCTGTCATTAAAGTGATATGTGACCGATCCGGTTGTTTCAATCTCAAACGGCAAGCCGCCTTCCAATGCGAGGCGCTTCATCTCACTCAGGATATCAAACAGATGCTCATTAAACGCGTCGCGCCAGCGCGCATACTGCGCCGGATCTCCGTCCACCCTGATCTCCAGAAAGACCGGGCGCTTTTCGTCCGTCAGCTCCCGCGTGGACAACTGATCCGCAAACGCCCTTGCAATGGGCGGCACAGGATCCTGTCCGGCCTGTGCGTTTACAAAAAAGCCGTTTTGTATATAATAATTGAACCGCCCCGTGCCCGCCGGCGGCAATTTGCCGTATGGCTCTGTGTTTGGAAAATGGTCGGATGTAAGCTCCTCTGGATGCACCAATAGATAATCGTGGAACAAGTATCCCTTTTCATCGGGTACATCGTTCCAGGTGATGTCCACATAATACCAGCCGTCCTCCAATAGAACGGCATTCCATGAATGCGGAATACCCCGTCCGCTCATGCCGGTGATATAGCAGCAGGCAATTCCCATCCGCTGCAACAAATATTGGTACGACCGGCTGTAGGCGTCGCATACGCCGCGCCCGCGCACAAGGCCGCCGTAAACCGACCCGGCGTCCGCGTCCTGCGTTCCCTGTTCATAGGTAATTCGTTCCAGCACCGCGTCATGCACTGCAACAGCAATTTCAAAATCCGATCCGCCGATCCCTTCCAACAGTTGACCGGCGGCGCGCTCTATCTCCTGGCTGCGCGCCCTGGCTGCTTCGACAGTCAAACCGGCGCGCGGCTCCAGGATGCAGTAGGTAATGAGTCCGTCCGTATCCGGATAAACACAGCGCGCCCAATCATAAATGGGATGGTCATACAGCACGCTGTCCCACACCCGTTTCAGAGCCCGTGCATCCAATGGCGAGGGCAGCTCCAGACGGTTTCCCGTATTCCATCTGCGCAGAGCGTCATCTAAAAGATCATACAACGCCAGCTCCCCACCCTTCAGGCAGCTGCGCCCATAAAAAAACTGCCTGCTCTGTGGATCGGCCGTATTGATAGAGTGCGCCTGCCCCGAGAAGGAAACGTCCAATCGCTGTACAGGCTGCCGTGTGGGAGCAGCGCAGCAGCACAAAACAAGCGCCGCAAGCAGCAGCGGCAATAGCCGCCTGAAAATAGCGGCGCGCCCTGTCCTAAACAAAGGCAATTGCTTTTTCCTCCCCCTTCCTATATAATTGAAGTGTAAAAAAGCGGAAGGAATCATGCATAATTGTGAAAAAATTTTTAACAATTGGCTGTTTATTGACCTGTTTGGCCGGTTGTTCCGGAACCGAAGCAGCCGCGCCGGTTCCTTCGATGCCGCCGATTTCTTCTACCGTGTCCGCGCCGATAACCGTTGCTGTTCCTGAGCCTGCCGCCACGGTGGCATGGGAAGGCGCGCTCCCGCTGGAAAATGCCTATATTGCCGCATGTGCCGACGAAATCACCGCTGGCCTGCCGCGCGGCGAACCTGCGGAGGAAATTCGCGCCGCCTACTCTTATATCATCGGGCACACCTATTTCGCGGACCCTGTGGGTCTGGATTCCTGGCGGTGGCACAGCGCGCCTGGCACGCCCGCGCCCTCTTATGTAGAAAGCCGCGCAGTCAGCCCGCTTTGTTATGGTGTCGGCTCCTGTGAGGATTTCGCGGCGGCGTTAACCGTGCTGCTCAACCGCATGGGATATCAGGCCGCATATGTTTCCGGCCTGACCATTTCTGTCGACGGGCGTTTCATCGACCATGCCTGGACGGTTGTACAGATTGACGGCATATGGTATCATCTCGACCCGCAGCTTGAGCAGAATGTGCTCCGGGATGGTCTGCTGACCTACCGTTATTTTCTCAAGGATGACAGCTATATGCTTGCGGACCACCGATGGGGGGAAAATTTGGCGGCCTATTGGAGCGGCGCGCTCACACCAAAACAAGCTGAAACGTTCCTGCAAACAATCGGGAACGTCCCCGCCTGTCCCGAAAGCTATGCGCCCGTCCCGGACCCACACCCAATCAGCCTGCCGCCGCGGCCTGATGCCGGCGCTCTGCAAAGGTCCATCAACCGGGATCGACAGACTTTCATCGACGCATATGGGCAGCCGGCTCCATGTGAACTGAACACCACGCCTCCTATTTACGCGTTTCTTTTGGAGGAAAACCGCTCCTGGTAGCGGACAGAAAGGAGCCATCTGCAATGTCTGCACTCGATTTTTACGGTACGCTCGGCCCAGCTTGCTGCGGCGCGGACACGCTCACAGACCTGTTTTCAGCCGGCATGACGGGCGTGCGTCTCAATCTCTCGCACATCAATCTCGCCGACTGCGGCGCGTGGCTCGCAAACCTGCATGAAGCCGCTGCCCGTGTGCGCCTTTCGCCGCGTCTGCTGATCGACCTGCGCGGCCCGGAGCTGCGCGTCGGGGAGCTGTCCGCTCCGCTGGCGCTCACGGAAGGAACACGCGCTACGCTCGCGGCCGATGGCGGGTCCGCGGATACCATACCGGTTCCGCCGCTTATTTTCCCGGCTCTGCGCGCCGGCCAAGAGGTGCTGCTTGACGACGGCGCGCTTTTGCTGCGCGTTGATACGCCCGGCGACGGGCGCGCGTTCTGCACGGTTTTTCGCGGCGGCATTCTGCATTCGCGCAAAAGCATCGCGCTACCGGGCGCGGCGCTGCGTCCGCCCACACTGACACAAAGCGATCTTGAAAACCTTTCCCGCGCACGTGCAAACGGCGTTACAGGCGTCATGCTTCCGTTCGTGCGCGATGAGCACGATCTTCTGACGCTGCGGCGCGCATTGCTCGACGCCGGCGCCCCGCAAATTGCCGTCTTTGCAAAGCTCGAAAACAAAGCCGGCCTTTTTGCTCTGCCGCGTCTGCTCCCACATGCCGATCATATTGTCGTCGCACGCGGCGATCTTGGAAACGATATGCCCCTGTGGGAGCTGCCGGCGGCACAAAAGCGCGTGGCCGCAATTTGCCGCGCAGCCGGCAAGCCTTTTATGGTTGTAACGCAGCTATTGCATTCTATGCAGAAAGCAGCTGTGCCGACGCGTGCGGAGGTGTGCGATATCTTTAATGCTGTGCTTGACGGCGCCTCCTCATTGATGCTGACCGGCGAGACGGCTGCCGGCGCGTATCCGGTACAGGCAATGCGTTACCTGTGCGCCACGGCCAGCGAGGCGCTCCATTTCCAGGAGAAGGGCTGATAAAACAACAAACGGGCCGTGCGGCGGAATTTCATTCCCGCCGCACGGCCCGTTTTAATATTGTTCGCCGCTATAAATCTATTCAGTCATCATAATCCATATCGAAATCAAGGATAGCGCCTGTGATCGCGTCGATATCAATATCATACTCCCAGAAACCGTTGCGCAGTTCAACCTCATATTTCATACGGCCATCGTCAAAATCCATCTCACATTTACGCACAACTGCACCGGGCGCCTGCGCCATCGCAATTTGTTTGGCCTTTTCAAAACCGATATAGCCGTTGTTGCCGCTGGGCATGGAAGGGGTAACAGCCGGCGTTGAAGGACGCGCCGGCGTTGAGGCCGCGGCATTCGGAGAAACAGCCGGCGCCGGCGCCGGGTTGGCCCGCAGGAAGCTTTCCCAACCGTCGGCATGGGAATTGCTCCACAGCACTGTGCCATCCGTAGCATTCAGGGCAATATCGTACTCCAGCCCATCCTTATAAATCTCAATCTCATAGATGTATGTGCCGCCCTCACGGTCCAGGTCAACGTCCGTTACAACGCCGCCCGGCACCTGCTTGAGCGCTGCTTCCGTCGCCTGTGTGTAGCTGATCAGGGTACTAATATCGCTGGCGGTCGGCTGCGTGCCAATTTGGATATCGCGTTTGAGAACCGCTCCGGTCCCCGGATGCACTGTGATCTCGCCATAATAGCCGCCGGCAGTGAAACGGACATCATATTCCATCAGTCCATCGTCATAATCAACCGTAACGGACTGAATTGTTGCGCCGGGATGCTCATCGGTTACAACCTTTTTGGCCTGCTCCTGCGTCAATGTGGCTGTGCGCGCGCCGCGATCATCGAGCAGCTCGCTGTCAAACGAAATCGCCTTCTGCGTGGCGCGGCTGACGTCGATTTCATACTTTTCAAGCTTTGCCGGATTGTAAAATTTCACCTCATACCGGCCGTCGTCGACCTCTGTCGTCACATACGCGCTGCCAGACGGCACAAGCTTTTCAGCGATTGCTTTGGCCTGCTGCGCCGTCAGAGCTGCGGCAAACGCCTGGATTGAAACAACGGACATTACGGCCGCCGCACTTAATATGGCTGCGGTCAATTTCTTTGTTGTCATATCGGACACCTCTCTATTTTCCTGCTTTCAATTCTTTTCTCCAGGGAATTTGCTCCCTTCGATGGTTCTATCATACAAACGGAAAATTAAAACATGATTAAAGTTTTTCATCTTTTTGTTCGAATGGTAATGTAACTGTGAAAACGCTTCCCTGTCCATAAACGCTTTCCACAGTGATCGTACCGCCATGTACCTGCGCAATCCAACGCGCCATCGACAGCCCCAGCCCTGTTCCAATGCTGCTGCGGGAGGCGTCCGCCCTGAAAAAGCGGCTCCATATCTTGGGCAAATCCTCCTCGCGGATTCCGGCGCCTGTGTCCGCTACGCGCAGAGCAGCGCCGTTTTCCAAGCGCTGCAGGCACACCTCGACATGTCCGCCTTTGCGGTTATAGCGAATTGCGTTGGTTATCAGATTGGTCAGCAGACGCATCAACAGCGTTTGATCTCCTATCAGCATGATGTCAGGCTCCAACTGCATTTCCAGCGCGATACCGTTGGACTGTGCCGTATCCTCCATCTCAAGCAAAACCATTTCACACAATTCGCTTAAATTGAGCCGCTCCCAGCTTGGCTCAAATTTTCCGTTTTCAGCGCGCGCAAGCAACAGCAACTGTGAAATGATCGCGGACATACGCCGCGCCTGCCGCAATACGACGTCGATACTCTTCTTGCGTTCCGCCTCGTCCACAACGTCTGACAGCGCATATTCACATTGGGAAATAATAACAGCTGTCGGCGTGCGCAACTCATGCGACGCGTCGGATGAAAACTGCCTTTCTGTTTCAAACGACGCCTGAAGGCGCGCAAACATGGAATTGATTGTGCATCCAAGCCGTGAAAGCTCATCGCCGGACCCGTCGTCCGGCACGCGCAGCGAAAGGTCGCTGCCAGAGGAAATAGCCTGCGCCGTCTCAGCCATCTTGCCCACTGGGAAAAACGCACGCCTGGTGATCAGCCATCCGCCGAGCGCCGCGACTGCGATAAAAATCGGCACGCTGATCAGCGCAAGCAAAATCATCCCGTGCATGGTGGCTGTGGAACCGGACATTGAAACGACGCCCCGGACCCAAAAGCCTGTTCCGTCCTGAATCGCAAAGAGATCGTGTACCATCCATGTTTCACGGCCATTGCTGACCATTTTGACCGCCTGATCCTCCAGAATCGAATCGACCTGAAGTCCGCGGTTGACACGTGGGGCGAGCAGGCGGCCACTTGTATCGTAGAAAAAAACGGACACGCCTTCTCTGTAAAAGTCAATTTTCTCGTCGTCAAGCTCTCCATCATCAAAATGCGCCTGCTTGACGGCGTCGGAGACAACATCGAGCAGCGCGTCGCGTGTCTGGCGCGAAAGCATTTGATCGGAAAAGGACAGCAGATAGACAACACCCAACCCCAACAGCACTACAAGCAGCCCTGTGTACCACAGTGTTACGCGCGCCCGGATCGATATGCGCTTCATGGCGTCTGGCGGATCGTATATCCGACGCCGCGCACCGTTTGGATCAGTTTCTTTTCGAATGGATCATCGATCTTGCGCCGCAGATAACGCACATAAACATCTACAATATTGCTGCCGCCCTCAAAATCGTAGTCCCAAACATGGCTTTCCAATTGCGCGCGCGACAGCACAGCGCCCTTGTTGCGCAGCAGATATTCCAAAATGGCAAACTCCTTGGAAGAAAGCGTGATCTCCTGACCTGCGCGGCGGACTGTGCGGGTTGAAAGCTCCATGGTCAGATCTTCCGCCGTCAGCACAACCGCTTTATCCGACGAACTGCGCCGCAACAGCACGCGGATACGTGCAAGCAGCTCGTCAAATGCAAACGGTTTCGTCAGATAATCATCGGCCCCCGCGTCAAGGCCCGACACCCGGTCCCCGACAGCGTCGAGCGCCGTCAGCAACAGAACAGGCAGCGTTCTGCCAGCCGCCCGCAGTCCACGCAGGATTGAAAGCCCGTCACGTCCAGGCATCATAATGTCAAGAATCGCCAGATCATACGGCGTCTGTTCCAAATAGTAAGCGGCGTCATCGCCGCTGTCACAGCCGTCCACCGCGTATCCTTCCGCTTTGAGCCGCTTGACCGTGATATCCAGCAGCTCCCGTTCATCATCCGCAACCAAAATTCGCATTCGGCACTCCCCCTTCTTTTTTCGTTTACTTTATGAGAATATCATTAAAAGTAGATGAAAGCAATGGACAAATTATATTTTTCCATTTTAATGTTTCTTTCATAATTCGCCTGTAAAGTAAGCTCATCAAATGATTCACAGCACCACATGGAATACCCAACTTTGTATAACCAGGAGGACAATTCATCATGAAAAAAATGCTTTTTGCACTTATTCTCGGCCTTTGTGCCGGGTTATCCGCATGTGCTTCGTCGCAGACTGCGCAGGGCGTCGCAGCCACATCCCAGATGACACAGCCCATCGTCACAGACAACGGCCTGAATACCGCTTCCGGCGCCGCCGCATCCTCCCAGCCAGGCACCGTCTCAGGTACAGCAAGCCTTCCGGCGTCCTCTGCGGAACTGGAGGATATTCTAAATCAATACTATAACATCAAGGCCGAAGTCAGCGCATTGTCTGTCGATATTGCAATTCTGGATGCTGATTTCCGTATTGGCAAAATTGAATCAGCCGCCTTTCAGGAACAAAAAGCAGCCTTATTGTCCAAAAGAGCCGAGCAGGAGTTCAACGAGGATCTTCTGGAGCACCAAGCTGAGCTGCTGATCCCCTATACTGCCCCCGATCCCGCAAATACGGATGTCGCCGCATTGTTCGAGCAACTCCATGAAGCGGAAATCGCTGAGGATGCAGCCGACCTTGAGGGTGATATTCTGAAGGAGCATTACCGTACAGGCCAGATCAGCCGTGAGGAGTTCGTCAGCCAAAAAGCGGTCCTGGAGCGGAAAGCCGACGAAGCCGACCGGCGCGCTGATATTTTGGAGGATACCCTTGAAATGCTCGGTTTTGACGATTGATCGGCAGCTGCTTTATTTTCTCAATTAAAATTTCAACAGCTGGCTAAATTCTCATTTACAAAACGCCCTCTTTCGTCTACAATGATAACGAAGGGGGGCGTACTTATGGTTATTTTCCCTTGGGAACCAAAACTGGAGTTTGGGATCGACCTGCTTGACCAGCAGCACAGAGAGTTGATCAAGGTGATCAATACCTTTTTCATCAGCTATAAATGCCGCGATGATATCCAAAAAGTCAGTGAATGTCTCGATTTTTTGAATCATTACACTCTCTACCATTTTCAGGCAGAGGAAGCGTTTCAAGTCCAGTATCGCTTTCCGCTTTATCGCGATCATCAGGCCAAACACAACTATCTTAGCACGCAGCTAAAGTTTCACAGCACCGCGCTTACAGCATCCCGTTTCGCTCCGGAAAAGATGGAGCATTTTCACGAATATTTAGAGGCATGGATTATCAACCACCTTTTGGAGGACGATTTAAAATTTGCGGAGTTTGTGAAGGAAGCGGATAGCGGGCAGCCCTCAAAAAGTGAATAAAAAAGGGACCGGTTCAACCGGCCCCTTTTTTATTCAGGCATATGTGTCGAGCAGATGGCTCGACGGCGGCATCGCGGATTCCATCGATTGAATCATCTGTGCTCCGCTAAGCTCGGTCATCTGCATCGCATCGCTTAAAAGAGCGACTGCAAAGCCCTGCTGCATCTGACTCATGTGGTAAACGATGCTCGCTGCACTGATCCCGTTGATATCCATTACAATCCCTCCTAACTAACTCTATTATAGACCGGAAACATAAAAATTGCAAGACAATTCCATATGTTATCAGGTAAATAAATTCATGGACTCATTGAACGCCACAGAGCCATTGATCCCTGTCCCAATTTCAATATCCGGCTTCACGGCTTCCCCATGGAAATCAGTACCGCCGGTTGCGAATAGATGGTATTTTTCGGCAAGCGTCAGATAGTATGATCTGCGTTCCGGTGAATGCGTGCTGTAATAGCATTCCAGGCCGTCAAGGCCCTGTTCTGCAAGCGTACCTACAAAGCGGTCTAATGCATCGTCCTCCAATTTTAACTGAATTGGATGCGCCAGCACCGCAACGCCTCCAGCACGATGAATCAATGCGATTCCGTGCTCGGGCGAAATCTTGGGCCGCTCAATCCGGTCAAACTCCGGCGTGCCTAAATAGAGATCAAAGGCCGCACGCACGTCGGAAACATACCCCGCTTTAACCATCGCCCGTGCGAAATGGGGCCGTGCGATCAATCCGTCTCCAGCCTGCAATTCCACTTCCTCCAGGGACAAAGGCATCCCTTTTTCGCGCAAATAGTCCAAAATGCGGTATTTGCGTTCATCGCGGTCGCGCCGGAACGTCGCGCACATATCGCACAGCTCTTTGTTTTCAGGATCGATTTTATATCCAAGCATATGCAATTCCCGATTGCCCTTTGTGCTGATTTCAATGCCGGATACAAAACCGACGCCCAAATTCGCGGCGGCGGCGCGCGCTTCTTCGACGCCGTCCACGCTGTCGTGGTCTGTAACCGCCAGAAAGGTGACGCCGCGCTCATACGCCATCTGGACAACCCGCTCCGGTGGATATTGACCATCCGATGCGGTTGTATGCAGATGCAGATCAACCATATTTTTTGCCCCCATCCGGATACAACCGCTCATAGAGCTGTATATCCTCCTGATTATCGCACTCAAGCCACAGTTCATCTGTTGCAATGGCATAAATGGGATACCCGAGAGAAATCAAATGATTTAAAAGCGTCGTCATATCCAGCTTTTCCACGCTTTTTTTCATCGGCAGGCGAATTGCCTGTTCAATTTTTTCCCAGCCAGCCGGTTCAAAGCGCAAAAGCCCCATATACTGCCCCTGAACCTCATCCTCCGACTGTGGATGCAGACCGATCTCCGCAAGCGTGCCGTTCTGGTTCAGGCGAAACGTTTCCATATCCTCCAGCGGATTCGAAAACCGTTTCCTCCATAAATCCAAAAATCCGGTGTAGTAGGTAATTGCAAGCTCCCGCCCGCAATCCATCAGCCCTCTGACAGCATTTTCATGAAAGACAATATCAGAATAACAGATGACGCATGGTTCAGTGCACAGCCATTCCCGCGCTTTTGTCAGGGATACAAACATATTCGTATGCGCCCAGTCGGCGTTATGAAAGAGGCGCACACCTTCCAGGTTAATCCGGTCGCTCCGATAGCCGGTGACAACGCCGATATCGCACCGCGCAAAGCCCGCGCGCTCAAGCGTTTTTACACACATCTCCAAAAGCGGCCGTCCCCACAGACGCATCATCCCTTTTGGAATTTCCGCCGTGCCGTCGCCCATACGGCTGCCGCGTCCAGCGGCGAGAACAATGGCTTTCATAAAGAGTCCCCCTGTTCAAAAACGGCCTTTATCAATTGTATGTCATCCTGCTCAAATGGTGAGACGCGCTCCGGATGCCACATGACGCCGGCGATTGGACGCGTCCTTACACATACCGCCTCAACCACGCCGTCGGCCGCGCGCGCCAGAATTTTTAGCTCTGAAGGCGCCTGCCGGGCGCCCCAGTTGTGGTAGCTGTTGACGGTCCGGTTGATTGTTCCTGTAACGTCGTGACTGACTGCCACATGGCCGGATATGCGTTCAAGCGCGCCGCCAAAATGCAGCAAAATCGACTGCATCCCCCGGCAGACCCCGAGCAGCGGAATGTTGCGATCCAAGCTGTATTGGATGAGCTGCGCGTCTGTCTCATCGCGCTCCGGCGCGTTCCCCCCGCAAAATACGGGATCATTGCCGCCGGTCAGTAAAATCCCGTCCGGACGCACGCGCTCCAGCAATGCCGTAACCGTTTTCGGATGGTTCGGCACAGGCAGCGCGGCGCAGCCGAGCTTTTCGAGAAGAACCGCCCACCGCTGGTCGAGCGCGTCGCGCCGTTCCGCGTAGGCGGCCGCCTCATCGATCCGCTGGCTGACAAAAATCAGTTTCATCCCTGTTTCCCTCACTGCAAAATTTTGACCTGCTTGTTGGCGCAGTCCAACTCCAATACATGCGCTGCGCTGTATCGCGCAAACAGCTTTTCACCCACGCCGATCACGGCGGGGATGCCAAGTTCCCCGGCGCGGATTGCCAGATGGGAATTCGCACCGCCGTATGCTGTGACAAATCCGGCGATTTCATGGGAAAAAATCCAGTCGTAACCTGGATCAGCCGCCTCAATCAGCAGAATTTTTCCCGCGATCTGTTCACCTGTGAAGCGGCCCCCGCATACCTGGCCGCTGACGCTTTTGAGGGTTATGTAATTGGGCTGTCCCGTCGGCAGGAAAAATGCATATACATCCTGCGGATAGCAGATGACCGGCGGCAGCGTAATACCCAGAGTGCGGGCATACTTTTCGCGGCCCGCCCGGATTGATTCCCCGAGCGTGCGCCCGATATCCTCCGCAGAACTGTAGAGCGTATCAATCACCGAAATATCAAGATAGGACATGTCCTCGCGCGAATAACCGTACTCCGCTCCCAAACGCGCCGTCAGCTCGATGACGGCGGAAAGGCTTTTGGTAAATACATATTTGGAATATTCCCGCCCCTCGATTCCCGCGCGGATAAATTGGAACAGCGCCAACAGGTCGCCCTCCAACCCGTGCTGCGTCATTGCATCCTGAATCGCGCGGTATTGTTCCAGCGTCAATGAAAACGGGAGCGAATCTTGTTTTACGGGTTCCTGCCGCTGCGCAGCTTCCCCGGAAAAATAAAGCTCCGGCGTTTCATCATAACGGCTCGACAGAATATCATACGTCCCCGGCCGCAGATGGCCGTATTTCGCCAAGAAAGCCTCGTTGGAAAGGTTCCGGCGATCCGCGATCATCTGTGAGCTGACGGTTGTCAGGCCGTTCATATACCGCTGGTAATCCTCATCAGAGAGCAGTCCAATATTCACAAGCGATTTCAGCAGCAGCACAGCGATAAAACCACCGCGCGCCAGACCCGCAAACGGCAGCGTCCCGTAACGGCAGCAGTCCTCAATCAGCCAGTAAATTTTTGAAACGGTATCCAGGCCGCTTTTCAGGATATTCTCGCGGCGATCCTCCAAAGCATTGATGCGCTCTGTATCCGAGATCCAAAGGCCGTCCTTTGTATTGATAATATTGTTTGTCAGAGCGAGCAGAGACGCTTTGACCGTCTCAAGCTCCTCATCTGAAAAGCCATATTCGCGCAGCGCCTGAATCCGCTCGGGAAGATCGAAGGTATAGCAGGAAAAGATAATGTCGAACTCCACTTTGTCATGTTTATATGGCTGACGCTCCAGGCTGTCCAGATAGTAGTCCGCCAGCTTCGAGCTGAGGCGGTCGTCAATGTCCCTTGGAATAAACGAGTTGAAGCTGACGCGCGTATCAATATACGGAAATCCCGCAAAATCGATCATGAGCGGAAAGCTGCGCAGATTCTTATAGCCGTAATTGTTGCGCTGATACGCCCAAACACCGTCCGTCACCAGCCGTTTATAGAGCGACAACGCCAGCGGACGCGGGCGCACGCCGATAATTTCCGCAGGATTCCAGTCGGGCATGACGCCATAAATCGTGCGTTTACCATGAAGATACGGCTTGATACGCTGCCCGAACTCGACCTTTTGATAAATGCGGCCGAGCGTTTCGGCCTGCTGGCCCAGATCCGCAGGCGCGTCGCGCAGCACCAGCGGACGCACCTGTAAAATGTAAACCGTCCCGCCGCCGTCAACCGCGAACTCCACGTCGAGCGGCGCGCTTACAAACAGCGATTCCAGTTCCCGGACTGCTTCAATCACCGGGCACAGCTTTGACACGCCGCACGCGGCTTTATGGAACAGATAATATGTTTGCAGCGCCTCCCCCGCGCCGGATGTGACCGATGATGTAGAGCCTGTGGAATCATCATAATTGATTACATAGTAATTTCCGAGCGTATTCGGGTCGGCGGTGAAAACGACTCCGCTTAAACGGATATCCTTCAGCATCGGCTGAACAAAGATGATATTGCGCCCATCGCCGTCGGTGAATGAATCCGCCACACTGTCTGCGGCTTCACCGAGCGCCTGCGCGCCGCATACGTCGGCGACGGAAAGAAACTGTCCGGCCTTTGATTCCGATGCGCTGTCTTCACAAAGCGCGCTGGAGCGCACAATTACCGCCCCGTCATCCGCAAATCGCTCCATCCGTCTGATGATCTGCGCACGTGCGGCGCGGTACTCATCGACTGTAAAACGCAGCTGGGGCAAAACGCGGCTCTTTGTCACCAGAGGCTCCAACGCCTCCAGCGTCTGAGCCTTCGTTTGAAACGTGAGCAATGCCATCACCTTACTTTTTTTTCTGCGCCATCCAGATCCGTGTGGTGTACGGGACCTTTACCGTATCCGTATGCAGGGAAAGCACCAGCGTTCGGATTTCATCATTGATCGCATCAAACTGTTCCTTCGCCTGGCGCTGTACGGTACCGTGCGACTTCCAGCCCTCGATAAAGTCCTCGGCCGGAATATCGAACGTCACCGAATCCTGTATAAACACCGGCTCCAAAAACAGCCCGCTTTGACGGATAATCTCAGTCTGATCCTCGCGGCGGCGTCCATAGGAATACCCTTCCACATGCTTGGTAATGATCTTCTCAATCTCACCTTGCAGGTGATCCGTCAAATCGCGGTGATTCCACATGCAGGCAAACCAGCCGTGCGGTTTCAAAATGCGATCCGATTCAATCAGGGCCTTGGCCTGATCGCAGACGTTAAAGGACGATCCGAATGTGACCAGATCAAACGCCCCGCTTTCCATGCCTGTCTGCTCACCAACACCGTCAAACCATTTGACAGACGGATAATCCGCCGTCTTTTTAATCCCGTTTGCACGCATTGCGTCGTTTGGCTCCACAGCACAGATTTCATAGCCCTTGCGCGCAAGCATCAGCGTCAGGTGCGCCGCGCCCGCACCGACGTCGCACACACGCTTTCCGGCGCTCATTCCCGCTGTTTCAACCATCCGGTCAATCGCGCCCTGTGCATATTCAGGACGTTTCAGGTATGCCTGCGCTAAGTTTGTGTAATCCCATTCTACTTTCATTTGCTAAACCTCACTTTACTTTATTAAACATCCTCCGGAACGAGTATTGGATAGTATTCCACATCCTCGTATCCGTCCATATATTCTGAAAACAACCGCCTGATCAACCGCCCACAACGCGGTTCGTCGCCGCGTGCATCGCCTTCCACGGCATACGCCATGGCGCAGGCCTCATCAAGCGTCTGCTCAAATCTGAACGGATAATCAAACAGTTCCTCCCGAAACGACTTTGCAAACGATCTGAAATCAGGGACATCACATGCATACTGATATGCATGTGAAAATTGTTGAAAAACAATTTTCAGCCGCACGATATCAAATTCACTGAGCAGCTCCGAATAATCCTTTTTATTCACAGCTGACTGATCGTTTCCAGTGATGACCGCGCCGGTTTTGCCCGCCACCGGGAAGTAAATTTGAATCCCGTTGACGGTTGTTTGCTCCAGAATGCTGTCGTATTCAATCCCAAGCCAATGGCAGAACGCATCCATCACGCCGCGGTGCTTTTGTTTCACATCCTCAAAACGGACAACGCGTACATCGTCTTTCGGCACGCCGCTTCTGTTTTGCAGCATCAAACCCATACCGCAACGCAGCCGGTTGAGATAGCTGTTCGCCCGGCCGAAAAGCAGCCTTGTATCATGCGGTGCGCGCAGGACAAACCGGTTCATCCACGAGAAGAAATGCTGGATCGGCTCACGAACGATAAAGATATATTTCACCGCGTCAAAGTCACCCGGAGAAAGCAAGCCGGCAATCTCCTGCATATTGTAATTTTCCTTATGACGCTGATAAAAAATCCAATAGTTGCGGCTTGCGTCGTATTTTCTTCCAAGCGTATTGTAATAGGCCGCAAAAATGGCCTTGAGCAAATAAGCGTATGAAATGCGTCCCTTCCCCATCAATTCGGCCGAAAGATGGCGAACAAACGCTTTTACCGGCAGGTACACGCGGTTTTCAGGCTCGCCCTGATCGTTTACCAGATAGTGCTGCGCCGCGCGGAAAAACATCTTTTCATAGAGTTTCTCCGGAAACCGCGTTTGCAAATAAGGCGACATCTGGCTCGCGACTTCAGCTACAAGCGGCTCGTCCTCCAAAAACTGAAGCCGTTTCTGATAGACCTCCTGCAATGGGATATAATGACCGAGCAAAACAATATTTAAAAGGTCAGGATGTCCATCCACCAGGTTGTCAAAATAGACGCAGCCGCTGTTTGCCATGTGGTTAAGAATCACCAGCTTACGCAGCGCACGGGCGTGGAAACGGTCGGGGCTTTCGTCAGTCTCCGTCTTTACTGCCTCCAATATGCCCGCTTCCTCCAAAAGATACAGATAGCGCACAGGATGGAACCCCGAGGCTGCCGAGAGCAGCCCGTTTTCCCGCAGCTTGCGGTTAAGGCGTTTGCGGGGCGCGTCAACTGTATCGGAATTGACTGTTGCAATCCAAACCGCGTTGGAAAAACGGCGCTTGGACTCCTCAAAGGACAAAATAGGGATCCTGTCATTGTAAAAACGACCGATTTTTTCCGGATCATCATCACAAAAGCAGCTTGGCTCCACCCCAAGCAGAGAAAAAATCTGCGCCGACAGATCTCCCCAAAAGCCTGCGCCATAAAAGACAAGCCCTTTTTCCCGCGCTTCCTGCGCAATATGATAGATGCTCAAATAAAAATCTTTTGGGCCTGAGATGCTAATCTCCATAAAAGTCACCTCCTGATAATCTACATCATTTCATCGGATTAATACATGGGAAATACACATGTTCCTCCTTTCGCTGTGCATACGAGAGCAGCAGCTCTCGTATGCAGCTCGCATAATCCGGCAAATCGCTGTGAATCCCTGGCTGCTTTTCATCCTGTTCACGCAGCCGTTTGACCACTTGCTCAAAGCGAAACGGGTACCTCAGCAGCTCTTTAATAAAATCCTGTGAAAAGCTCTGTAAATCCGGTACATCGACCGGATAAGCACACGCCCGCTTAAAATACTGGAACAACAGATTTAGGCGGAACACATCGAATTCGGATAATAAATCACTGTAATCGCATGGCTCAACCGCAGACATGCTGTCCGCTCCATATACACCGCCTCCTTGTGCAGCGGCGGGAAAATAGACCGGGATGCCGTTGGTGGTGGCAGTTTCCATGCATTCATCATACGGAATATTTATCCATGCACAAATTGCCTGCATTGTCTGGCGGCGGCTGCGTTTCGCATCCTCAAACCGAACAAGACGTATCTGCATATCCCGGCATTCTTTCGATTGCTCCGCCATAAGCCCCAGGTCACAGGAAATCAGCTTAAGCACGGAGTTGCGAATATGATAATCCCGGTCTTTCGGGTTCTCCTGCACAATCAGGCGCTTAAAAGCGGCGTAAAAATGCCGTACAGGTTCCCGCACAATAAACAAATACCGATGATCAGCAAAATCTCCGTTTCGAATATAGTGATTCAATTGACTGATATCATAGCTGGCCTGATGGATTTCGTACAGCATCCAATATGTTTTTTGGGGGTCAAACGGCTTGCCAACCGCGTTGGCATATGCTGCAAAGATACAGCGGACTAGCTCTGCATAGGAAACCGTGCGTTCAGGCGGCAGTTCCTGGAGAAGAAAGCGCAAAAACATCGCTCCATCGATATATAAACGTTGTTCCGGCTTTCCATTCTGATCCAAATAAAATTTTTCCGCCAATCTCGACGCCTTAAAAAATGCGTGCTCCGGCAGGCTGGTTTTTAAATATGGACTCATCTGGCTGGTAATTTCCATTGCCAGCTCCCGGCCGCTTAAATATTTGAGCCGGTTGTCGAAAAGGGTCGTTAAATCGACCATCTGCCCCAGCATCGCGATATTAATAAGGTTTGGGTGATTATCCAAAAGCTGATTCAGATAAAGAATTCCGCTGTTTCCCATGTGCGTCAGGAAAAGTATCCTGTCAAGATGCTCCTTGTGAAAGATACCGGCCTCCCGCCTGATGGGCGCATTAAACTGCGAATACACGTTTTCTTCCAACAGAAAGGTGTACCTGCTTGCATGAAACCCACTGTAAGCCGACAGAACGCCGCGCTCCTGCAACGCCATATTCATCCGAAAGCGCGGCGCTTCCCTGCCGCCGATATTGCTGACTGTCGCCAGATAAACCGCGTCCGGATAACGCCTCACCGCTTCATCGATATCAAGCACCGGCGCCTGTGTAAGCGGATGCGGCTGCGTCCGTTTATCCGGATCATCGTCGCAAAAGCAAAGCGGTTTTACGGAAAACAGACGGAATATCCGCCACGTTATTTCCCCCCAGAAGCCCGCCCCGTAAAAAACGACTCCACGTTTCCGGGCGGTTTCGACAATATCAAGCAGGCTTCTGTAAAACTGTGAAACGCTGCTGCACTGTGTGGTTATTCCCATAGCTGATACTTCCCCTTCTTTATGGCCAATGCGATAGAATCTGCTCCGCCAATTCCTCTGGCGTGCGGGAGCCATCGTTATAAAGAACCAGATCCGGGCTGACCGGCTCCTCGACCGTAAGATCCATCCCCGCCACATGGCGTGTGGTCTGCTCCATCACACCGCTGTATAACCCCTTTTGATTGCGTGCAATCAAAACCTCCTTTGGCGCCTGCACATAAATTTCGCGGTACCCGGTGAGGTTGTCCCGATTATGCGCGCGCACGTCGTGAAACATTGAAATGGTGCAGCAGACCACCGCAAGCCCCTGCCCGGCAAGCAAACCGCACAAGCGGGCGTTGCGCATGGCGCTCTTTTTTCGGTCCTGGGCCGTATAACCCAGGTCGTTTCCGAAAACAGCCCGCAGATCGTCGCCGTCAAGAAAAACCACACCTTCCCGCTTCTCACACAGACGCTTATACAAGATGCGTCCGATCGTCGTTTTTCCCGCGCCTGACAGCCCTGTCAGCCAATAGACGCAGCCCATATTTTGCCGCATGAAAATACCCCTTTCACCAGTATCCCTGTGGATAAGCACCCGCTGTACCGCCAAGCTGACGCGTCATCAAATCGTTCAGATCATAATTGATGGCAATTCCCCCGTCATACAGCCAGTCAACATATTCCGGCGGCAGGTCGTCCATGACAGACCCAAGCTCAAAGGCGCTGCCCTGACCGCCCTCATTTAACCAACGGATGAGATCAAAACGTTCATACCGCAGATACACATTATGATTGAGCGCGACAGGCCAGAGCATACGCGGATTGTACCGGCATACGCAGCGAAGCCCGGGATAGGCATACCGCGTCAGAAAAATTTTATTGGCAAACGGCAGCGCCTCAAATGCGCGGGCCA
The DNA here is from genome assembly GCF_010206195.1 of Anaerotruncus colihominis. Lineage (GTDB taxonomy): Bacteria > Bacillota > Clostridia > Oscillospirales > Ruminococcaceae > Anaerotruncus > Anaerotruncus colihominis_A. The sequence continues at coordinate 144,261 of NZ_VIQT01000006.1, forward strand.
ACGAAAGGGACAGCGGAAAATGCGCGTCATCAAACAAAATAAAAAGGTTGTCCCAGTTGACCCTGGCCACGTCAGTTTCCCAACGGGCGCGCGCCGTGTCAAAGTCGTGATCATGAATGAAATGCAGCTCCACATCGCCAAGCCTTCCGACCGGATAAACCCGCCCAAACGGCTCGCGCGGCACGATGGCGTCGCATACATGCTCCAGGCTTTGGGAAAAATATCCGCGCGGGTCCGAAAGCAGCTTTAAATAATGGTTCGGATAAATAATCATCCGCCGGGTCGGCGTGTTGGGCGTAAGATTGAGATACCCATACCAATCGCCGGCAGTACAGGTATTCGCCAGGATTGTAAAATCTGTCCGCTTGAGCTGCGCGCGCCGTGCGTACATCATCAGGCGTGTATGCTGCGCCGTCTCGCAATCGTTGTCCAGAAAAAACACCGTCGGCGCCGACTCCCACGCGCCAAACAGGCGGTCAAGGGTTTTAAGCGCGCCGCCCACTGCGGCGCGCTTAACCGTCAGCATTATGCTGACGCGCCTGAACCTTTCCATAAGTTCAGCGGCGCCAAGGACGGGCACTCCCTTGAAATAAACGTTTCCGCGTGTTTTTTGTGGATTGGAGTCCCCGAAGCATACAGGGTTAATTCCCGCCTGCCGCAGCAGGCTGTTATAAAATTCACCGCGTTCGCCGGCGCCCCAAAGAACCAACGGCATCTTTTGAACAGCCACCGTTTCCCAAAAAGTTTCAAGAGAGGTTTCCAAATGCAGCATAACTGGCTCCTTCGACAGTATTCAGAGGGGGTAACACACCGCCATTAGGCGGTGTGCTTTTTTGCATCATGCAAAAAGTTTTCAGACATTTTAAATGAACAGCCGTTTTCCTTTGAAGCTGTCCTTAGGCTTGTCTGAAAACAGCCTTTAGTCCATAATCGGAAATTCATCGGCGTTTGTAAGGGCATTTTCATTGACATAACCGGACCGTATTTCCTGGGAAAAATCACAACTGCCCGAAAAAATGGATTCATAGATCCAGTCGGAACACGCGCAGGACAGCGGAACATCCTCCAGCCGTCCGCAGCCCAAAAGAGAGAGCATATCCTCCATGAACATCCGGACGCCGTTATTGATGCGCTCTTTGTCTGTAAAGCGCGCCTGATTGCCGCCCGGCGCTTCATAGGAAAAGACCCCGTTTTCGTCACATGATTTTACCATACCGTGCGGCGCGGTATAAACGCTCTCAAACTGAAGGCTTCTCCGATTGATGCCGCATCCCCCCGGCAGATCTGCAAAGCAGGAAACCATTCCGCCGCGGCTGGCGTTTCTGTTCTCCTGCGACGGGTCTGCAAGAAAATAATAGCCGGTCATCGGCCTGTCTAAAAGCTTGCTCAAGTAATATTGACAGCTTCCATTGTACCAGGTGTCAACGATTGCAATATTTTTCCCATCCAGCATCCGCCGGCAGTACGCGCGGTAATTGTCACGCTCCGTCCGGATTTGCGCGCGCAGGCGATCCATATATGGCGCCAGGCAAGACCACAGCGCATCGAAATCCGAACCCGGATTGACAACCCGCTCCCGGTTTTGATCGGAGGAAGGCACCTCGATACCGAACCGCACATGCATATACTGTGCGAACGTCCCATTATAGGGAAGGCGCGCCACCTCCAGGAAGTCCTCCTCATTCTCAATGGCCGCAACCGCGGCCAGCCGGCGTGAAATCATAAAATAAAGTCCCTCAGGTGCCTGCCCGCATGAAAGGCGCTTCACCAGCCGCTCATACAGATTGATCATAAAATATCCGTCCCGCGCGAAGAACAGCAGCAAATCAAGCCCCTTGCCACAGGTTTGCCCAAGCAGCCAGACAAGAAACGTATACAGTACGCATCCATATGCGCTGTATCCCAAATCTTCAAAGCGATGAAAACATACGCGTCCTTTGGAACCGTGCAGCGCAAACGGGTCCTCAAACAGACGGGCAGCGATTAAACCAGCGATCAGAGTGTCGTTGAACGTCAATACATGCGCATACAAATCCTGAAACGAACTGTGCTTGAGCATAGCCGCGGCGCTGAAAATCCGATATGTATCAATCCCAGCGGCACGCGGTTTCTCCTCGTCACAGACGGGATCATCACCGATATGCAGCGCCTTTTTCCCGCGAATCGCTTTTGAGTAGGCCGTCCACATGCTTCCATCACGCTTTTCCGCTTTCTGCTCGGCGGAAATCCAAAGCGTATAATCGCCTGTGATGCCACATTCAGCCAGCACCTCCCGGACAAAACTTCCCGGCAAATACATGTCACTTAATACAAATAGTTGTTTTCCGGCTGCGGCAGCATGACGGAAAACATCGGTTATGGGCCGGCGCGGGATTAACACGCGCCGCTCGATTTCCAGTTCCTTCAATTTAATCTGTTCAACTTGATCCGCTTGCAGTCCGCTGATGCGCCTGAATGCGCGATAGATATCGTCGAGATCCGCCGTCCGCCCCGCTTCATGAAGCGCCTGGAGCCGCAGCTTTGTAAAAGGCAATTCAAGCCCCAAATCTATACGAATTGTATATTCAATTAAGCAAAATACATCCTGTGGCTCCAACACCCGGCGCATCAGGAGCGTATCAAAGATATCGAACGAAACAACCTCGTACTGGTCGATCAGCCCGACAAGCTCCTCTTTGCTGCGTGACCAGTAGGCGCAGTCCGTATCAGGCCGCTGTTCCAGCCGCGCGCGCGTACCGTTTCGGTAATAGACTGGTATATTCAGATGCGCAATCCGCCGGTAGATGGTCTGCCAATAGCTTTCCTCTGTATTAATCACAATCAGGTCGGCCTGCTGCTCCGCCTGCTCAGGACTGAGCACCGGCAGGCCGAACAATTCTTTTCCTATATTTTCAGGGTCGCGGTCCATCAGACCCACAAAATGGAAGTCCCGCAGAACTTCAATGACTGTCGCCGAAAAGGCCCCCAGGCTGTACAGCACAATTCGGCTGTCCCGATGCTCCAGAAACGCAGCGCGGAATTGACGCAGCAGCTTTTGAAAATATACATCCTTGACCTGATCAATGCGTTCGTCAATGTTCACCGCCCGGCCTCCTCAATGTGCATTTGAACGCCGCGCGGCGCCTGAATTGCCGGCTGCACAAAATTGCGGTTATCGCCTCCACAGCCGCCGCAGTATTTGCAGAAGGAAAGGCATCCTCCATCCATGCTGCCAAGGCTGTACTCCAACAAAGCGCGCCTGTCAGCCTCGCTTGACGGATCAATCGACGCCAGAGAGAGGCTGTCTGTCCCAGCCGGCTCATACAGGCCGCATCGCTGCGCAGCCCATACCACATGGCAGAAATAAAGCCGGCCGCTGTTCAGCCCGCGGAAAACAGGCGCGCAGCTCTGCATATGCGCGGCCGCCTGTTCCTTTGAGAGATGCCAGGGGTGATCGGGGAATCCGAAATCTGTCCATACCAACGATTCATTGACGCGGTAATCGACGCCGCTGTCTATGAGCGCACGGACCACCTGCGCCTGCTTTTGGGCATACGGCACCGCTTTGGAATAATCACTGATATGGACGCGCACATTATGGCGCGCCATCAGCTCCAAGAGCTGCTGATCCGGTACGATCGTACCGTTTGTTATGATGCTGATCTCCCCAATGCGGCCGGCGTATCTGCCGCACAGATGCGCCAGTATTTCATAAAGTTCGGGGTGTAAAAACGGCTCGCCGCCGAGCAGTCCAAAGCCTGATACCCAGTCGACACGCGCGAAAAACAGGTCGAAATCATCTGTCAGCTCGCGCACGGACAGATGGCGCGGATGTTCGAAATACGGCATAAACATGTTGCAGTTTTTACAGTTAAACGTGCATTGCTCCGTAATCGTTGTGTGCACCTCAACGAGATGAACCTCGCGCCGGTTATGCCAATACCATTCCGCGGCAAACAGATCCAGAGCGCAGTAGTCCACGGTTTCCCGAAGCCCAATCGTATCCAGCGTTTTTGCAATCGCGCGGCTGACGCCATACGTAGAGGCGATCACTATTTTTTTGCCGGACAATTTTTCGCGCGCCTGCTCAAGCGTCAGAATCGGGATTCCCGCATAATGGGTTCCCGCCTTTTTGAGGTCGTTGTCAATAACAAACGGGATTTTAAAGTCCCGCCGGAGCGACTCCATACTTTTCATCGCCATAACGCCCAGCCCATACACCACAATCTCGCGGCAATCGAGCCAGGTTTGATCCAGCACGCCAAGATGCGTATAAAAATCGGACATGATCCTACCCTTTCCTGAAAAGCAATCTCTTTAAATGCGGAAATCGACCTTATGATGCAGACTCCAATATCCGAATTGCTCAGGAAAATAGCGGATAAACCGCATTCTGCTGCGTGTCCGCGCGGACCATCCGCCCATTGCCATCAGCTCGCGATAAATATCCGCGATTTTATCAAGCAGCCAATCCTGTACATTCCTGGAATCGTTTACATATCTTCTTTGCAGGTACAAATGCTGTGTAGCGATATAATACATGCGTTTGAGCGCAAGACGATAAAGCTCCCTGTCATTGTGCGCTCCAAAAAAACGGACGCGCTCCTCATATGCGTACATTTCATGGATACAGAAATCCTTGTATGAATACCGGGACGTTCCGCTCGACCCGTGCTGTCGCCAATAGGCGATCCTGTCCGGAATAAACGCTACACGCTCCAGCGGATACAACAGCTTGTAAACGCTGTACATATCCTCATAGGCCACGTCCTCATAAAAACGGAAGTCTTTAAACAGCTCCGCACGATAAAGCTTATTCCACATCATTGTCATCGGGCCGCACATGCCGATGAATTCATTCATGATCTTACACATTTCCCGTCCGCTGAAGATACGGAATTGATGATAAGGAAGCGTGTCCGAAAACGTGTTGTTCCAAAAGGCCCGTTCATAACAACCCTGCGCGATTGGAACGTCGTTTTCCAAAAGCGCGCGCAGCAGCTTTTCAATAAATTCCGGCTTTACCCAGTCGTCGCCGTCTACAAAGGATATGTATTCCCCTGTCGCCGCATCGAGTCCGGTGTTGCGGCCGTTCCCGGCCGAAAGATTTTCTTTGATCTCCAGCACACGTACACGCTGGTCCTGCTGCGCAAACTTTTTGCAGATGGCGCCGCTGCGGTCCTTGCTTCCGTTATTGACCAAAATAATTTCCAGATATGGATATGTCTGATGCAGCAGCGAGCTCACACACTGCTCCAAATACCGCTCCTGATTATAAATAGGGACAATCACGCTTACCAAAGACGTGACCTCCACATCATTGATCATCATTGTCCGCGCCTCCCTTATTCTGCCTGTAAATCCTGCGTATACATATCAAGCACGCCCCAGCAGAGCTGCTGCATCTGTGGATCGAGCGGCCACAGAACCTTTGCTGTGCAGGCCAGTACCGAAGCGAGCTCCGCATCCTCTGTCAGCGCTGCCAACTGAATCCTGCAAAACATGGCTGTCCTGTTAAATGGGCTTTTACATGAAAGCTCATCCAAAAGCGCACACGCCTGTTCATAATCCTCCGAGTCCATACACGCTGCCAACTGCGACTCCAGCGCCTTGACTTGCTCTGTGTCGTCTAAGGAACATATGCTGATACGTGACTGCATCCATAGGTTTTGGGGATACAGGCGTCTTTGCTGGATCATTGATGGGTTTTCTGTTTCCATAATCCCATCCCATCCCTTGGTACGGCGCTTTATCAGATCTATAAAGCCAAGACCCAGATGATTAGAATTTTCCGCATCGAATAAACAACTGATCAACAGCGGTGGCGCAAGCACACTGTCCGGATCGCTGTCAAGAAGCTTTTTCAGATAGAGCAGACGCGCCAGATAGGATGTAAATACCATCAAATCATTCGGTCTGGCGCGGCAGGCTGTCTCAACCTGTTGCTGCACAACCTTCCAAATCATAGCTTCGTTGCCTCGGATATAATATTTGAGAATAGGACAATTGATAACACTGGCGATCCCAGCCAGCAGCCTGCATGGTGTGACGCCGGACCATTTAACATATCCCTGAACCGCAACAAGCGCCTCATAAAGATATCCCCAGTTAAGGGACAGTAACAACAGGTCATTTTCACGCGTATGCGCATGAAAATGGTCAAGCAGGCGGTTGCTCGCATGATAGAGCGCCTCCGCCTCCAAAGAACGTACCCAACCAACCGGGCGATTGGCATAGGTAGAGGAGCGCAGCAAAAAAAAGTTATAAAGCGGCTGCTCCAAGCTGACAATGGACTCGCAGTGTACCAGGTAACGCAGCATGATCAGCGTATCAAACGCGCCCCACCAGTATTCGCTGCCTGAAATGGTGCTCCATGCCTCATCATAATGCTTCATGAAAAAATCCGCCCGGAACAGCTTGCCCCACCAGGTACGAAACGTATTATATATCGCCGGCAGATTTGAACGGAACACCTCGCTGTCGCGCGAAAGTTTCCTTGTACGTACAGGCGGCGGCAACCGTTTATTGAACACTACGCTGTTTTCATCAAAAAAAACGCTGCCGCTGACCGCAATCTCAGCATTGATGGCCTTCGCGGCGGCATAGAGCTTCTCAACAAAATCCGGCTCCAGATAATCGTCCGAATCGATGATGGAAATATATTCGCCAACTATATCGTCAGGCAACGGGGTCCAATAGCGCGTGACACAACCATCGTTGAATGAGCCGCCGCCATCCTTTCGGCAGTTAACCTCGTTGCGTACAAGGCGTACACGCGTGTCCTTTTCGGCATATTCGCGGCAGATATCGCATGTGCGGTCGGTGGAGCCGTTGTCACGGATAAACAGCGCGACATTTTGCTCCGTCTGCCCCAACACGCTTTTAATCGCGCGTTCCACCTCGTTTTCCTTATTGTAGGCCAGCATCAAAAACGTTACCTTTGGTTTATCCATTCTTTCCCCCAACTATCTTTAAAGCATTTCAAACAGCTCAAGCGCGCGCAAAACCGCCTCATCCATGTTGTAATATTTAAAATCCGCCAGCCTGCCGCACAGATGCAGATGCGAAAAACGTTTGGCAAGCGCGCGGTAACGCGCCGCCAATTGCTGCGATTGTTCGGTCAAAATCGGATAGTACGCCTCTCCGCCCGGCTGATAGGGCGCGGGGTACTCCACCGCGATCGTTGTACGGCCATGCCCATCCTGCGGCGGCTGCTTTGTATATTCCGTGATGCGCGTGAAGCCCTCCGCCTTTGGATGGGCGACGCCGGGCGTTTCCTGAAAACTGTCCGTCTCCAGCGTTTTCCACTCAAACCGCAGCGAACGGTACGGCAGGCTGCCATAGCAGCAGCCGAACAGTTCGTCGAGCGGGCCTGTATATACGACGGGGACGCCGACCGTCTCGCTGTCAAAGGAAAGCGCGCCTGATTGGCTGTCAAGCGAGAGGTGATCGAGTATATTTGTACCAAGACGCAGTTCGATCCCCGGCAAATCAAGCAGGTGTTCAAAAAAAGCGGTAAAGCTTTTTTTCGGTAGCACCTGCCAATCGTCGTCAAAATACGCATCCGTGTAGTCGAGCCGCACCGGCACGCGCTTTAAAACGCTTACGTCAAGCGTTTCCGGCGCGATCCCCCACTGCTTGGCCGTATATGGCCGGTAGTCCTCCTCAAACAAAAACTGCGCGTATTCCCGGATAACCGGGTCGGGCGATTCAAGCAGCTCGACAATCGTCGTCTTTTTCGCATTGCCGTAAACGGCTTTCAGGCGCTCTTTAAGCTGCATGGCCCTGTCGGGCGCGTAATAATCGTCGATCGTTTTCAGATTGAAGGGGGACGGCGTAGCCCGGCCGTGAATCATCGCGCGGGCGCGCAGGACAAACGGCTCCCACTCCCACAGGCCGGACAAAAAAGCGCGCACGCGCGCATGGTTCGTATGCAGGGAATGCGGGCCGTACTTCTGGACCAGGATGCCCGCCCCGTTCACATAGTCGTACATATTGCCGGCGATGTGGCCGCGTTTTTCCACCAAAAGCACCCTGTCTCCACGTTTGGCCGCCAGATGGGCGATGACTGCGCCGGAAAAACCACAACCCGCGACAATCAGATCATACTTCAAGAATGTCCCCCCTGTTTTCTGCGCCAGGCCACTGTGCGCCGCAGCCCTTCCTCAAAGTCCATACGGCAGGTAAAGCCAAGCTCCCGGTTGAGCCGGTCCGTATCTGCGACAAGAATGTCGCCGGGCCGGTCCTCGTTTTCAAAGGAGAGCAGCGGCAGCGCGTCCGCGGCGCGGGCAAGCGCGGTAAACACCTCGCGCATGGAACGCGGCACGCCGGAGGCGACATTGACCGCGCCGCAGAGTTCGCTTTCCAAAAGCGACAGCGTCGCGGCCGCCGCGTCACCGACATAGATATAATCGCGCAGCGTGTTCGGCGCTCGGCAGACGACCGGACGCCCCGCCAGAAAATCGGCGGTGGCCGCCGGGATCGCGCCGAACCCATGACCGTCGTGTTCCCCGTAGATTGTGAAATAGCGCGCGATCACCGCGCTGACGCCATACCGTTCGGCGAATGCCTGGAGCGTCTCGGAGAACGCGCGCTTGCACTGTCCGTACATGGAAACGGGCCGCGCGGCGGCCGTCTCCTCCATACGCCCGCTGCGGCCGTCGTATTCTGAGCTTGTCCCGGCGAACAAAAACCGTTTCCCGCCGCAATCATAAAAAGCCCGCAGCAGATTGACGCTGACAGAGAGCCAGTCCAGGTTGGCCGGTGCGTTACGAAAACCGGCATCCTTCTGATCCCATGCGAGATGCACAAGAGCTTCGGGACGCACACGTTCCACAACGGCGCGGCAGGCCGCGCCGTCAAGCAGGTCGGCCGTCTGCGCCTGCGCGCCGGGCGCGAAAGCAAGGCGTGACGCATCCGTCGTGACGGCGTGCACCTCGTATCCGGCGTCAAGCAGACGCGGCAGCAACGCACGGCCCAAAAGGCCGCTTGCGCCGGTGACGAGCAGACGCTTCATCGCCCGCCTCCAAGCGTTTCACTGATACGCCGCGCAAGGCGCGCGGCCGACAGGCCGTACTGTTCCTGCATTTGTGCATAGCGCGCCACATGGTCGGAAAAACAGTCGGGAATGGAATAATCACAGAAATGGCGCAGCGTCTTCCCGCCTTCCAGAACGGCCTTTGCCGCCTCGCCCGCCATGCCCGCGCACTGCTGATGTTCGTCAACGACAAACAGGCTGCCTGTCGCACATGCCTCAAGCACCGCGCCGCGGTCAAACGGCTTGACGGTGTGGAATCCATATACCGAAAGCCGAATTCCCTGCTGTTCAAGCGCCTGCGCGGCCGCGAGCGCCTCCACGACGCTGTGGCCGATCGCAAGTACGGCGCCGTCGCCGCCGTCGCAGTAGCGGACAGCCTTCCCCATCTCAAACGGATGCGCTGGTAGCGGCTTGTCCGGCAGCTTCGGAAAGCTGATATAGCTCGGGTGCTCCGCGCGCAGCGCGAACCGCAGCGCCCCGGAAAGCTCTGCCCCATCCGCCGGGAAAAATACGTTCAAATTCGGCAGCGCACGCATCAGGGCGCTTTCCTCGGTCGCATGATGCGTCGCGCCAAGTTCGCTGTAGGAAAGCCCTGTCCCGATACTGGCCAGCACGACCGGCAAATCCTGATAGCACACACTGACCTTAATCAGCTCGAACGCGCGCGACGCCAGAAAGGCCGACATCGAATAGGCCACCGGGCGCATCCCCTCCAGCGCCATGCCCGCAGCCGTCAGCACAAGGTTTTGTTCCGCGATGCCCGTATTATAAAAACGCGAGGGAAATTCCTTCTCAAACGGCTCCACAACGGAGAATCCGACCTCCGCCATCAAAAGCGCCACCGCAGGGTCCTGCCTCGCACATTCTATCAGCGTGTTGACAAATGCGTTTCTCATGCCTGTTCCAACTCCTTCAGCGCCTGCTCGTAATGCTCGTCCTCCGGCCATTTATAATGCCAGAGCACCTTGTCCTCAAACAGGGAAACGCCTTTTCCCTTGACGGTATTGGCGACGATCGCCATCGGCCTGCCCTGCGCAGCGCGCGCGAACGCCTCCCACAGAGCGGCATGATCGTGCCCGTCCACCGAAACGCTGTCCCAACCCATGGCAAGCAGCTTTTCGTTCAGATCGCCCATATCGAGCACCTTATCGTCGTGCGCATATGATTGCAGGCGGTTGCGGTCGATGACCGCCGTCAGATTGCCGAGCCCAAAACGGTGTGCAAAGAGAAAGCCTTCCCAGACGGAACCCTCGTTGCATTCGCCGTCCCCCAGAATCACATAGACGCGTCCAGATTTGTTATTCGCCTTTTTGGCCAGCGCCGCGCCGGCCGCCAGGCCAAGCCCGTGGCCGAGGGAACCAGTCGAAGTGCGGATGCCTGGCAGGCTTCCCCGTTTGGGGTGCACCCCCATATGAAAACCGCTCACGTTGAACTCCTTAAACAGGCGCTCGCGGTCAAACGCACCGGCCTCGGCGAGCGCCGCGTACCAGGCGCTTGCGCCGTGCCCCTTGCTCATAATCATCAAATCGTCATCCTGATGATAAAAGCCGCCGTAAAGGACGCCCAGAATGTCCGCGCAGGAAAAGGAAGTCCCGATAAACGCCGCTTTATGCTCCCATGTCATTTTCAGCACATCGCGGCGGATGCTCTTTGAAAGCGCCCTGCACGCGTCAATTTGTTTCTGGTCCAATCCTGGTCCCTCCATTCCATTATTCAAGCTCCCTGGCCATCAAAACGCCAGCGGACGCGCCTGCGTCCAGATTATGGTAAAATTCTATCGTGCGCCGCAGCCCCTCCGGCAGCGCCGTGCGCGGCGCCCAGCCGAGCAGCCGGCGGCTTTTTTCCGAATCAATCCGTAAAAGCCCCGCCTCCGAAAAGCGCCGCTCGCCCGGCAGAGCCGTTTGTCCGCCGATCATGCGCGCGATATCGCCGACAGTATAAAGCTCGCTGGAAGGCGGCCCAAAATTCCACGCCTGGCTAAAACGCGCCGGTTCCTCATAAAGACGTTCGGCCAACGTCAGATATCCCCGCAGCAGATCGGGAAGATACTGCCACGGGCGCACCGCGTCCGGACTGCGCAGCTGCGCCGGCTGTCCGGCAAGCGCAGCGCGGATCAGATGCGGGATCAAACGGTCGTAATGCAGGTCGCCGCCGCAGTAGACATTGCTTGCCCGCGCCGTTGCAACGCCCACGCCGCGCGGCGCAAAGTAGATGCGCCGGTATGCGCCGGCTGCAAGCTCCTGGCAGCTCTTGCTGGCCGCATACGGCTCGTCGCCGCCAAGACGCGCATCCTCCAAAAAGGCCTCGCCTGTTTCATTGTTCTCATAAACCTTATCGCTGGTGACAATCACAGCCGCGCGCGCTGTATCGGACGCGCGTATACACTCAAGCACATTGACCGCGCCCATCGCGTTCGACAAAAACGTCTCGCGGGGATGCTTTGCCGCCTCCCCCACAATGGCCTGGGCGGCCAGATGGAACACAATTTCCGGTTCAAAGGCGCGGTACGCCGCATGAAACGCCTGCCAGTCGGCCACATCGCCGTACACGCTCTCATGAAGCTGCGAAAACCCGGCCGACGGATACAGGCTGTAGCCATCCGGAGGCAGGGAAAATCCCAATACACGCGCGCCCAGCAGGTCGAGCCACTTGCACAGCCAGGTTCCTTTAAAGCCCGTGTGCCCTGTGACAAGCACGCGCCGGCCGCGCCAGAACTGCGGCGTCATGGCCGCACCTGCCCGCACAGCTCACGCGCCTGCTCGCGCAGGCCCGTTTCCAGGGTATAGCGCGGGGACCAGCCGAGGGAGCGCAGGCGCGAAACGTCCGCCTGCACGCACATCGGCTGTCCACCGCACGCCTCAAGCGGCTTATGCGCGGCCTGTCCGCCGCCGCATACGGCGGCGGCCGTCCGCGCGATCTCTCCGATGGTCGTGCGCGCGCCGCCAGCGACATTGACTGCCCCCATGTAATCTGAAAGCAGACAGGCGCGAAGCGCGGCCGCTACGTCCTTGACATAAAGATAATCGCGCACATAGCCCTCATAGGAGCAGACGGGCCGTTCCCCGCCTAAAAAGCCGCGCAGCAGCGACGGCATGAGCCTGCGCGGCTTTTCACCGCCGCCATAGACGAAAAACAACCGGCACCAGACAAAGCCGTTTTTGCGTACAGCACTGTCCTTGAGCAGGATACGCCCGAGATCCGCCTTGCACTCCGCATAGAGCGACCCCGGCTTTAGCGGCGCGTTCTCATCGAGCGGGGCGTCGCTGCGCTGGTATTCCTGCTCCGTCCCGACAAAAACAGCCCGCCTGCCTCCCTGCGCGAAAAATGCGCGGTAAAGCTCGATGCTTTTCTGCACCCACAAAACGTTTTCCGGCGCGTCCTGATAACCCTCTCCCGTCACCCAGGCAAGATGAATCAGATAATCGGGGCGGATATCCCTGAGATAAGCGTCCCAGTCAAGCGCAAAGATATCCGTTTCAACCTTGACGACCGTATAATCGCATTCCAGAAGCCCGACGACATAGCGCCCAATAAAGCCGTTTGCGCCTGTAACCAATACCGTTTCCTTCAAATCGTTCCCCCTCCGGAATGCTCAGCCCTTCTGCCAGTCGGGCGAAAACTGTTCTCCCATCTGCAAAAATGCCTCGCGGCGGTTCCAGTTCGCATGCGACGACTGGTAACAGCGCGCGCACGGCGTATCCATTTTTCCGGCGGCATTGACGCCGGCGCGGTAGCGGCGGTAGCTCTCGTCATTCCACATATCCATAAAATCCCGTTTCATGTCAAACGGGAAAAACTTGACCGGCGTGGACATGCACGGGCGCACGTAACCGTCGGAACCAAGGAAGAAATCGCGCCAGGCGACAAAACAGTCCTTATGCGCGCGGTCGCCCGCTTCGTCCTCGCCCTGGATGTGCGGCAGCTTGAGCACAACGCCAAGCTCATTTCCAATCTGCTCGGCCTTTTTAAACACGTCGCGCACCTCGCTTTGACGGTCCCACAGGCTGTCGGCGCGCAGCGCGTCGTCAAAGACGGTGAGATAGACGACCTTGACCTCCTCGATGCCGATCTCGGCGGCCAGACGCACCAGATCCGGCAATTCATGCAGATTAGATGCCATTGCGCAGAACACAAAATTGATATATGGAAAGGCAAGGCCGTTTGTCTTTTTCGTCCGTTCTATCGCCTTAAGGTCCCTGGTGATCTTCACGAGGTCCGAGCCGCGTCGGATACGGTCGTTTGTCTCGGGGCGCGCGCCGTCCACGCTGACGGCGAACACGTCCACCTGATTGTCAAAAATCGCGTTGTGCAGCTTGTCAAGCAGCATACCATTCGTGCAGAAATATTTGCGCGCACTGTGACGGTTGATCGTCTCAAGCATCTGCTGAAAGGAGGGGTGCACCGTCGGTTCGCCCCATCCCATCAGCGTGACCTCCTCGACGGTGTCAAGCATGGGTTCAAACCAGCCGAACCACTCCATATCGAACATCGTCGGCTTAAAGTGCGCCGAATTGCGGCCGCACATGACGCAGTTGAGGTTGCAGGCGTTCGTCAGTTCAAACACGAGCCGCCGCGGCAGGGAACGCAGTTCGGTCGCGCCCGATTGAATTTCCTGCAAATTCAAATCGGTGTTGGCCTGCTGCTTTTCAGTCAGCGGCTTTCCAGAAAACAGCATCTTCGTTTTGGCACGTATAATCATAACGATCTCCTTTTATTATCCTTTGTCCCGCATAGGGTCATCTATTAACGCATTTTGAATCCCCGGCTGTCAGGGACGCCCTCACCAGAGCTTCCAGGGCGCGGCGCCGTTCTGCCAGTAGCTTTCAAGCAGGAGCTTGTCGCGCTGGGTATCCATACACTGCCAGAAACCGCTGTGCTTATAAACGCCGACAAGCCCCTCATGGCTCATCTTCTCAAGCGGCGCGCGTTCCAAAATGCATTTGTCGCCGTCCAGATAATCGAACACCTTCGGCTCCAACACCATAAAGCCCGCATTGATCCACCCGCCGTCCTCGCGTGCTTTCTCCCGGAACGCTGTGATCGTACCGGTCGATTCCTCAATATCCAGCACGCCGAACCGGCCTCCCGGCTGAATCGCCGTCAGCGTGACCGCCTTCCCGGACGCTTGATGCGTACGGGAAAGCGCGTCGAGATCGATATTGCTGACCCCGTCGCCATAGGTGAGCATAAACGGCTCGTCCCCGATATACTTTTGCACCCGCTTTACGCGGCCGCCCGTCTGTGTGTTAAGACCCGTGTCGACCACAGTTACACGCCACGGCTCCGCCACATTGTTGTGGACGACAAGTTTGTTGTTGTCCGAAAAATCAAAGGTTATATCGGACCGATGCAGGTAATAGTCGGCGAAATATTCTTTAATCATGTGGCCTTTATAACCGCAGCAAATGATAAAGTCATTGTATCCATAATGCGAATAGATTTTCATGATGTGCCATAAAATCGGCGCGCCGCCGATTTCAATCATCGGCTTTGGACGCAGATGGCTTTCCTCCGATATACGCGTCCCAAGGCCGCCCGCTAAAATAACAACTTTCATGTTTCCTCCCTATTTCATGCTGTCAGCAAAACGACCGTTCAAAATCGCGCCGCATCACATCGATTTCAGGATCATTCGGATTGACCGCGACATACGCCTTCAGAACCTCGGCGCACGCCTCGCGCTGCTCTGCTTTTAAAAATCCGTAAAACTGCTGCTTGACAGACATCGCCAACCGCTCAAATTCATTGACAGCCTCCGACTTCGCCTGAATCTGCTGCGCGATGGAATCCAAACGGCGCTTTATCAGGCGATGCATGGTTGGGCAGCTATCCAAAAGCGCCTGGAGCTTTTGCAGGCAGGCCGGCGCCTCCCCTTGCCCAAGAGCGTCGTTCGCCTCGCGCATCCCAAGAGCAAAGCGGTACTCTGCCGGCAGGACAAACCGTTCCTGCTCTGGGAGCGCAGAAAGGTTGTAAATTTGTTCGCAAAAGGAGATAATTTCGCGCGTGTAAAGATCAGCGAGCTGATCCCGGCGCGCTTCTTCCGCTTGTGTCCCGCGCAGAAGCGCCAGAATCATGACGCGCGTACGGCGGAATAGTTCCCCGGGCGTGCCGCTCTGTGGGAACGGCTCCCGTCCGAACGCCGCACAGACCGCCGTATCAAAATCGGGACGCTGCTCGGCCAGAACGTTAAGCGTCTCCTCCAAAGCGATGCCGAACGCGTCCAGCGCAGGCGTCAGCAGCTGCCCGCAGAGCATCACGCAGTAAAGGATATCCGCAAAATAGGGATCCGCACCAACATCCTGTTTTTCGAGCAGAGCCTCTGCCAACGCAGCCGCCTGTGAATCGTCGCCGTCCGCGAGCGCCGTGCGCATCCGATGGAGGGTCAAAAATTTATGTTCCCCCTCCACCGCGGCAAGCGCACGGGCGATTTCCAGCTTGATACTATCAAAAGCAGGAAACTCCTTTTCCACCAGCTGGAAAAACCGCAGCCGCACGCTTTCGCCCTCCACAGCCATAATCTGTGTGCAAAGCGCACCCATCCGTGCAAAATCGCCGCTGGCGCGCATATATCCGAATTCATCGGCCAGAAACGGCAGATCCGGATAAGCCGCCGCCAGGGAAGAAATATCGACCTGACCGATATGCGTTTTCGCACGCTCTCTGTCATCGAGGGCAAGACAGCACTGCGCGCTGACATACAGCGACCGCATCAAATATTCATCATTGATCCCATGCAGCCCCACAGTGCCCATATCGCTCAGGTCGAGCTTTCTCTCATAGAACGCGCGGTACAGCCTTCTGTATTCGTCAAACGCGTCCAACGCAGGAGCAAACTGCTTTAAATTAAACAGTGCGAAACCGCGCATTGCATACATATCAATATCAACAGCGCTGTCTCCCTTGATAAGCTTCTCCTTAAAATACCACTTGACGGTATCGAGAATCCCTTCAAAATCAGACTGTGTCCACTGCGTGCGAACAAGCGACAAAAAGGCGTAAGGGCGCTGATTGACCGTTTTGTCCGCCAGGCAGATATCAATCAAACGTTCCAACAGCTTTCTGCGTTCCACAGCCTCATCCGGGTAATGCGGATCGTAACCGTCGACGAGCTGGCGCAGCATACGCGGATCATCCGGATCTTTTTCCAGCTCTGCGAGCATCATAGGGCGATAGCGCAGCATCTTTACGCGCGCAAGCTCTCCCATGTAACCATAATGGCGCACCACAGTCTGAAGCGCATATCCGTCTCTGACATCGCTGATCAGATGCTCATGTACCGCGCCCTCAAAACGCAGATCCGGCACACGCTTTATAATCCGCGTGGGATAAAAGGAACCGGCCGGCTTGCTTTGCGAATCATAGTTGATAAAGCGAAGCGCCGCGGCCTGGAACTTTTTACAGAGCGGACCCTTGAAAAAATCGATCACATCAGAAACATCCGGGTCGAGGATTTCATCCGCGTCCAGATACATGTACCATTTCCCGGAAATATCCTCCAGTGTTGTGTTGCGCGCCGCCGCGTAGTCGTCGCACCACTGGAAATGGCGCAGCTCGTCCGCATACTGCGCTGCGATTTCAGGGGTTCTGTCAGTGGAGCCGGTGTCCGTGATAATCAGTTCGCATGGCAAAGCCTCACGCAGGGGGCGCAGCGCCTCCAGGCAGCGGGGCAGATAATGTTCCTCATTTTTGACAATCATGCCGATCGTCAACAGAATTCCTGTTTGTTTGGCCTTCACCGGCTATCCCTCTTTCCCACGAGATAGAAAAGGCGGATGGGGGATAGCCCCATCCGCCTTTCCCGCGCGCGCTTATAATACTGGTTGCCTGATTAACGGTAGAAATTACTGGAGCAGCTGGAGCACGCTCTGCGGCTGCTGATTGGCCTGCGCGAGCATCGCCTGCGCGGACTGCGTCAGCACGTTCATCTTTGTGTACTCCATCATCATCTTGGCCATGTCTGTGTCGCGGATACGGCTGTTGGCCGCCTGCAGGTTCTCAGACGCGGTGTCCAGGTTGTTGATTGTGTACTCAAGACGGTTCTGTGTGGCACCGAGAGAAGCACGCTGCGAGGACACGCGGTCGATCGCGTTGCGGATGATGTCGATGGCCTTGGCAGCGCCGTCCTGCGTGGAGATATCGACCTTATCAACGCCAAGCGCAGCGGAACTCATGCTGCCGATCGAAACCTTGAGCTGGTTGAAATCATCAGCCGTGTCGCCGATCTGGAGCTGCATCGAGTTGTTCTTGCCGGCTGTGAACTGCTGCTGACCCGCAGCATAGTTTTTAGTTGTGTCACAAGCCTGATCAACAGTGAAGTTGATGGTGACGCCGGACCATGCTTTCCTGACCGACTCATCCGTTACGTTGCTGACATCGGCCGTGATCGAATAGAAGCCCTTACCGGTCTGCGTGGTTGTGAAGGTGACCGTATTGTCGGAAGCCGTTACGGTGACCGTACCGACGCTGTCGGCGCTGATGTTGACGGTGATCGTGTCGTCAGCCGACAGATTGCCGCCTTCGACCGACAGGCCCATAACGCCGTTGGTCGTTCCCTTGCCGATCAGCGCATCGTTGCCCTTGTATGTCTGCGAGCCGTTGAGCAGCTTGAGGTTATTGAAGTTCGTGCCCTCGGAAATGCGGTCGATTTCCTCCTGCAGCTTCGCAACTTCCTTCTGAAGGGAAGCGCGGTTCGAATCCTCGTTGATGCCGTTGGCTGCACGGGTCGCCAGCTCGGTCATACGGTTGAGCATGTTGTGGACCTCGGTCAGAGCGCCTTCAGCCGTCTGAACGAGCGAGATGCCGTCCTGAGAGTTGAGCGACGCGGTGTCGAGACCCTTGATCTGGGCTTTCATCTTCTCAGAGATTGCCAGACCGGATGCGTCGTCGCCAGCGCGGTTGATACGATAGCCGGAGGACAGCTTTTCCAGCGCCTTGCCGACCTGCGAGTTGTTCATGCCCAGCTGACGCTGCGCATTGACTGCCATGATGTTGCTTCTAACTACCATTCCCATGATAAAACCTCCCTGAATTGTCGCGGGCGTATCCCTCCGCCCGGTTCATTAATGAAAATTATATTTTCAGGCTCCCGCGTGTACAGCGCGCCAGCACGCGCGAAAACCGGAAAACCATGTCTACCGCGCCATACTTACGGGCCGCCCGCTGCGTTTTTCAAAGATCTCGCCGCGTTCAATTTTAATATCCTTGGGCGCGTCGATCGCAAGCTTGAGGTCGCCATTCTGCTTGACCACCCGCACGAAAATATTCTCGTTGATCACCACATATTCGCCGACGTTCCTGCCAAGAACCAACATGGCCGCACCTCCTTATGCGCAAAACGAAAAAATCCAAGTGTGGCAAAAAGTACACTTTTTGTCACACGCTTCCATTTTTGTCTTTTCACAAAAACAGTTGCATTTATTTAGGCAATCCGACGAATCATCTCTGTCAGACTATCCATAAGCACAGCCTAGGTTCCAAAGAATCCAGGTGTGGCAAAAGGTGTACCTTTTGTCATGCGCTTCTATTTTTTATATTCGTATCGCCTGGGAAAAACTAAAGCGAAATCAATAAAAATTTCTCTTGCTTTTTGCGTGCACGCTTTTTTGCCCGCTGGCAT
>NZ_VIQT01000019.1 GCF_010206195.1 Anaerotruncus colihominis
ACGTTGTATTTCACGTCAACCGGCTTGGTCACAACAGTGTCGCGCGCCTCAACATACAGGTAGTACTGGCCCTTGTACTCCTCGATCTCAAAACGGCTCATGCCCTTGGAGGAGATCTTGGAATAGTTGAACTTGTAGCCGTTCATCAGGTCCTCTGTGATCTTGGTGTCTTTGCCGTCAACCGTCAGGCTGACCGGGAACTTGTACTCCTTGCCGGGCTCGAGGATATCGTCGCCGAGCACAACGCCGTCTTCGTCAGCGCCGATCTTCACATCGGTCGCGTTCTCGAGGGAGATGGACTCGTCTTCGGAAGAAGAACCGCTCGAGGAGCTGTTGTCCTCCGCGTCGCTCGATGTGTCGCCCGGATTGCCGGAATCGAGAAGCAGGTCGGCATAGCTGGAAACAACGGCGGTACCGTTGCCGATTTCGTCATTCGCAAAAGCTGTCACGCCAACAGACATGGTGGTGGCGGCGGCAAGCATAACTGCAAGCATTTTTTTCATAATTGGGGTTCCTCCTGAAAAATCGTTTTGCCCTCCGGCCCGGCGCATCCGAGCCGCTTGGAACGAGTCTTAGTATATCTGCAAAACAAGCTTTTTTCAAGAGGTTTTTGTTACCAAATTGTCATAATTATTATCAAAATTAAATAAAAATAATCAACATATTATCAAAACTTATATTTAAAAAATCAAAAAYCCATGATATGGCCGTTATGTTTGGATGCGCATAGAAAACTCTGCTTCCAAGTCGATACAACCGCTGCGAATTTGCCCTGAATTTTTCCTGTGGAGCCGTATTTTGCCGCTTTCAGATGCGCCTTCATACAAAAATCCGCCGGACCATACAGTCCAGCGGATCATGTATTTGCGATACTTCTATATACGCGCACGCGCGTATATCCTTAACGGCGCTTATTCACCAACAGGATGGCCACGACCGAAACAGCCATCATGGACACAGCCGCAACCGTAAAGTCATACGATCCGGTTGGAGCCGGGGCCTCCCCAGGCGTGCTCTGAGGGGAGGGGGGCGCCGACGTAGCCTGCGAAGCTGCCGGCGTACTGGCCGGGCTGGAACTTGACGCAGGCGTTTGGGAATCCTCGGACGACGGCTGATGAACAACATCGCCAATCCAAAATTCAAAATGCACAGTCGCCGCATCCCCAGCCTGCCAATAATGATCCTCCGTATGCTTCGCCTTAAAGGAAAGATCAAATGCAACAGCCTGCTTTTGATCCTCCTGTGGAACCACAAGTGCAATTTCAAAGTAACGCCTGCGTTCTCCATCATCAAACCGCTTGGTCACAAGGCGGGCATAATCGAGCAGATCTCCGTTTTCGCCGCGTTCAAGCGTATAGGAAAAATGATCGCTGTTTGCAAGCGTCGCGGCGTCGACAGTCATCCCTTCCGCAACACGAAAATCTGTTCCGTTGCCAATCTCAAAATAAAGCTTTTCACCGACAGGCGCCCGATCAATTGTTACATTTCCCCCATCGAACAAGACCTCATATTTTACGGTTACATCCTTCCCGTTATCATCATACACCGTGCCCGTCAGATCAATTGTCGTACTGATCGCATAAGCCAGGACAGTTACGCCGGCTGCGCAAATAGCCATACAAGCCGCGATTATCCAGGATGACAAACGCTTCATAGCCAGGCCTCCTTTCAAGTCGAGTCCATAATAAAAAAATCCTGTTTAAAGGATGCCCCCATTATTTGCAGCCGATCCCCTCATCAGATTCAGGTGGTCCGCTTCCGATCTGCTATGAGCAAATTCGGGCAGAAGGGTAAAAATCTTTTAAACAGGCGTTTATGAACCAATCAATCATTCTGTGAAATATATGGATTATAGCATACCGCCCGGAAAAAAGCAACCATTTCGCCATCAAATCCGGCTCAAAAACAAGGGTGGATTTTTAAAAGCTTTTCAAAAAAAGTGTCCTCATGCACCAGAATGAAAATCCACAGGCCCATATTCACAATAAAAAATAGTTGCTTTGCAACTATTTTTTTGCGCATCTGCCCGCTCTGCGGGCAGGCGCATTTTAATCAAGCGGCCCCGCGCCGGGGATGGCGCGGATGGCCAATTTTTTATAGATTGCGAAGCGCAATCTATAAAAAAATACAACGCGCATGGCTGGACCAAGCACGTTGTATTTTATTATGTCGCGTCGCGCTTTGCGTGCATGATAAAATTGGCCATCAGGGCGGCAGCGGGCCGCGCCCGCGTATCGCCCTGGCCATAAAAGATAAAATAAACGTCCTGCGGTTATTTTTAAATACCCGTATTGGGGATCGGTTTTGCGTTGCGGTTGATATCAAACGGCAATGCCGCAGCATCCGCTGAAGCGGACTGCGCAGAAACCTGTTCCGGCGCTGAGGAGGTCTTTGGCTGTGTTTGGATATCCTCTTCCTGCTGCGCGGTCAAATCCAGCGCGCGGTCCGTGATAATATAACATCCCAGCGTGCGTGTGCGTATCCGCCAGCCGTTAACCACGCTGCCGTCTTCATCTTCTCCAATATAGGTAAACAGCTTTGTGACATCACGCAGAGAGCCGTTCGCATCCGTTAGATAGATATGGCAAGCCGCCGGATCGGGACCTCCATCCTCCCATGGATAGTATAACGTCAACGTCGCACGTGAGGACGCCGAAATTGTAGGCGCGCCGGTAAAATTGCGGAAAAACAGATCGGCACTGTCCTCATACGCCGCATAAATTGGATCGTGCTTGGTAGAAAGGCGGGCGTAAAACTTTTTCGCATCGTCACTGGCAGAAAATGACAGAGACGCAACATCCTCCCATACCACCATATTCTCAGCGTTGGCATCCGGTTTATAGATAAAGGAATCGCCTGCGGCGCGCAAGGCGTCCCCACCTTCCTCAACAGCGCTGCCAATCCAAAAAGTCAGACGCAAAAGTGCATAATCGCCCTTCTCCCATTTGCCGTCCTCATCGTCACCACGTGCTGTAAAAGTCAGATCGACGACCGCTTTCTGCTCGTCGATGGAATCACTCGCCGCAATACTGATTTTCAGCCATGCGCTGCGCGCGCTGCCGCCGATGGAACGTTCATTGTGCTGGGAAACGCGCACAAGGCGCGCTCCGTTTCCGTCGCGGCTGACCTTGAGCTTAAACAGTTCCTGATCCGCCAGCTCGCCGGGCGACGCCGCACCGGTCAAATCGCCCATGGAATCATTCCACAGCATGGACGTATCGCCTCCACCAGAAGCACCCAGGCACAAATACAGCGTTTGGTCGGGCGCGGCTTCAAATTTGAAACCGCCCGCGTCAGCGGAGGCCGGATCACTGACAGCGCGAACCACACCGCCGGCGTCAAGCAGCTCCGCCGCACCGTCGTTATTCAATTGTAATGCCACCGAGCCGTTGGCGGCGGATGCGGCAGCCGCGCCCAGCGGCGCGGCGCCAAATGCCAGCACAACAACCAGCAGCAGACAAATCAATTGTTTCATATGGGCCTCCCCAGGAAAGTCCAGGCCTTCCCTGTTCCTATTATACCCCAGGGATACAAAAAAAGTCAACGGATTTTGTAACCAATTTGTAATCTTTCATCCGCTTTTTGTAACCAATTTGTAATTTTTATTCCACTTATCAAACACATTTATACAGAAATATGAATAATCTTTGAACAAAACAGCTGGCCAATTCCTACATTTATGTCCCAACACGGCGATACGTGGTTGAAAACCTGTTATACAAATAGGATTATATGCCAACTGCATGAAAAAATCGGGCGTCCGGACGCCCGATTTTTTCATGACAAAGCGATTACGCCATTTTAATCTCCAAATATGCCTTGACAAGCGCGACGCATTTATCCCATCCAAGCATACTGCTGTTGATACATAGGTCATAATTTTCAGCGGCGTTCCAGTCGCGCCCTGTAAAATAGCGGTAATAATCCCGCCGGTACTTATCAATGCGGCGGATATACCTGCGCGCCTCCTCCTCGTCAAACGAAGCGTGCACCTCCATCGTTTTTTTCACACAATATTCAAACGGTGCATGTACATACAAACGCAGGACGTTTTCACGTTCCCCTAGGATAAAATCAGCGCAGCGGCCGACAATGACACACGACTCCTTTTCAGCCAGATCGCGGATCACCTTGGCTTGATAGTTGAACAGGTTCTGTTCCGAGGTGAAATCCACACTGTCAGGCGGGATGATTGCACCCGTATAGGCGCTTTTGCGTCCCGCCTTAAAGAGCACCGGCGTCTTTAATTTTTCATCGGCACGCGCAAACAGCGATTCGCTGATACCGCTTTCATCGGACGCCATGCGCAGAAGCTCCTGATCGTAGTAATGAATATCAAGCTCCTTGGCAAGCATTTTGCCGATGGTCCGGCCGCCGCTTCCATATCCCCTTGCAATCGTGATCACATAATTTTTCACAATCATCCCTCTGATCATAGCAGTCTTTTGCTCCGAAACCGCCTGCCGCTCTCCAAACAATTCAAGCTGGAGCAGCCGAACACGCCGTCCCTTCCGTTTTCGGATAAATCTATCATACACCAAAAAGCGGAAATTCTCAAGCGTTTCAGGTTGTTGAAAACAAAAAAGCCGGATCAGCGGTCAAGCCGGCCGTTATATCCTGCGATCCCGCCGATATTGACGGCGCGATACCCTTTTTCCTCCAACAGCATACACGCCCGTCCACTGCGCGCGCCGCTGTGGCAATAGACAAACAGCGGCGTGTCCCACTGGTAATCGATGCGCCCCAATGCGTCGAGCGGCACGTTGACCGCCTCCGGAACGTGGCCCGCCGCGAATTCCTCAGGCGTGCGCACATCCAAAAGCACCGCGCCCGGCATTTTTCGAAACGTCTCCAGCCCCTGCTGAAAGGACGGCCTTCTACTGAACAGACTCATAAAAACTCTCCATTCCATTGCAATGCGCGGCGCAAATAAAAATGAAACGCCGCGCGGCCGTTTGATTCCCATGCGCTTGCCTGCAAAGCGGGCAGGCGCACAAAACAGTTGCGCAGCAACTGTTTTTTATCATGATACCGCAAGCCCATGCCGCCGACTGTGATCTTGTCACCGTCGGCGGCATGGCGTCTGCCCCCTGCTGTTATCCATTATAACCTACGCCGGACTCAGAAGCTGCCCCAATAGGGAAGCGCACACGTCCCGGCGAAAGATTTTCTCGCCAATCCATGCGATCCCCCTGGCGCAGCTTCTTATAAAACAGGGAAGCAAGTCCAGCGCGGATCTGCTCCCCCATTTGCTATCGAATCAAACGTCCAAGATTTTCGACCAGCCGGCGATGATAGGCACATGAAGCGCCGCACACACATCGAAAGCGGTCCTCGCGGAACACCAGGGCGCGCGACGCAATTTCAGCGCGGACCAAACCGCCGCTGCTTAAAAACACGCCGCCTGGTTCAAGCGTGCGGGACGCACCCTCCGCTTTGGACACCGCGCGGCCCGTGAGCAGCACGCAGACCGATGGGCGGCCGCCCTCCTCGCAGACCGGCTCTCCAACGTTAAACACCCGCTCACGGCCGCCTGTACAGCCAAACAAATGCGTCAGATCCCTTTCATCGATTCCATCCAGCAGCCCCGACCGGGCCAGAAGCTTGTCCATTGGCTCTCCTTCCCGGTGAAAAAGCGGTCATTCCATGATGTCGACATTCTCACCGTTTAAAATTTTGTTCATATTGCGCACAGAACACATCTTGCCGCACATGGTACAGGTATCCAAGTGCTCTGGCTGCGACTGGGCGCGATAACGGCGGGCCTTTTCCGGATCGATTGCCAGTTCGAACTGGCGCTCCCAATCAAGCGCGCGGCGCGCCTGCCCCATCCTGTAATCCCAATCGGCCGCGCCGGGCAGCCCTTTTGCGATATCGGCCGCGTGCGCAGCGATCTTGGAAGCGATGATACCCTCCTTTACATCTTCAACAGTCGGCAGGCGCAGATGCTCCGCCGGCGTGACATAACAAAGGAAAGAGGCTCCATATGTAGCGGCGATTGCCCCGCCGATCGCCGCTGTGATATGGTCATAACCGGGAGCGATATCTGTGACGAGCGGACCGAGTACATAAAATGGCGCGCCCTTGCAGACTGTCTGCTGGATTTCCATATTGGCCTGAATCTGATTCAGCGCCATATGGCCCGGCCCCTCCACCATGACCTGTACATCCTTTTCCCAGGCGCGCGCCGTCAGCTCGCCGAGCACAACAAGCTCCTCGATCTGGGAAACATCGCCCGCATCAGCGATACAGCCGGGGCGGCACGCGTCGCCAAGGCTCAGGGTCACATCATATTGCCGGCAAATCTCCAGAATCTCATCATAAAATTCGAAAAACGGGTTCTCGTTGCCTGTCAGCTCCATCCACGAAAAGATCAGGCTTCCGCCGCGTGAAACCAGGTTCAGCAGCCGCTTGGACTGTTTGAATCGCGCGGCCGTGCTTCTGTTCAGCCCGCAGTGGATCGTCATAAAATCGACCCCATCCTCGGCATGCATTTTGAATACGTCGATCCACTCCCGGCTGGTGATATCCTTGAGCGGCTTGTTGTAATAGACAATCGCATCATAAATGGGCACTGTGCCGAGAATTGCCGGGCACTGTGCAGTCAGCTTGCGGCGGAATATACGTGTATCGCCAAATGAACTCAAATCCATGATAGCCTCTGCGCCCATATTAACGGCATTCATGACCTTTTCAAGTTCCATATCTATGTTCATACAGTCACGGGAGGTGCCGAGATTGACATTGATCTTCGTTTTCAGGGCGCTGCCGATGCCAAAAGGCTTTAAGCATTTATGATTCTTGTTGGCCGGGATGACGGCCTGCCCGTCTGCGACGAGCTTTAACAGCCGGTCCATGCCGATCCCTTCCCAGGCGGCGACGGCCTCCATTTGCTTTGTGACGATTTTCTGCCTTGCGGCATTCATCTGCGTTGTGTACCCCATTGCAAAGCCTTCCTTTCTGTTTCGACGCCTGCCCATTCAACCGGCGCGCGGCGGCGCGGGCCCGGGCGGACTGCATAGCGGGGCAAAACAAAAGGCCGTACCCCCCGGTACGGCCCCTTGTAAAACAACAAACTGGCACAAAATCGTGTCGATATGCTTCCTACGCCGGCATTACCCGTATCAGGTTTGAGGGTTTAGAATGCGGTGCACTCATTCTCAGCCTTTTGGCTCCCCTGTTTTCTATTTGACTATAACAGAAATCGAGCTATCCGTCAATAAAAACCGGCACAAAGCAGAACCAGGCGGTCCCCACTGACCGTCTAGCTCCTATGCATCCCCTTTTAAAACAGCCAGGGCCTCTTCGGGCGTTTTTCCAGACGCCTTCACAAGCGCGCAAATCTTCTCCAAATCGGCCTGCTCTTTCTCAGCCATCAACCGTTTTAATTCCTTTTTCAAGTCGGCGATTGCATTTTTGTGCGCTTCGATCTTTCCCTCGATTTCTTCAATACGTTGCTCGTAGGTTAAATGGACCGTCTTTTTGCGTCCACGCGGCATAATAACCCCCCTCTCTTTGTGGTCCGCGCCCTGCCCGGCTGCTTCTGGATATACAAGCACGGTGCACAGCGGGACCGGATATAAAAATATGAATAAATTTATTGTATAAAATTCTATATCAAATGTAAAGCACATTTTGTAAATAAAAGTCGTGAAAATGATATAGAAAAAGAACCGGCGGGAAACCGCCGGTTCTTTTTCTATATGGAGCCATTGGCCGTAGTGGCTGGAATCTTTTCCTCCGTCTTCTGCGCCTCTCCGGCCGGTTTCTCAACCGAAGGCGCAGCATCCGGCCCTGTTTTTGTCTCCGTTTTCGGTTCCGTTTTCGATTCCATTTTTGTCTCCGTTTTTTCTTTCTGTTCCACTGCTTTTGCTTTTTCCACTGGTTTGGGCGGCTCCTTTTTCTGTGTTTCAACAGAACCATTGAGAATCGCACCCTTGCTGACTTCGATACCGGCAGCGATGACATTGCCCGTTACAGACGCTGTCTCACTGAGAGAAACCATCTCGCCAGCGATTACATTGCCCAAAATCGCGCCGCTGATGCTGGCCGATCCGCACTTAATGTCGCCCTCGATCTCCGTATTGGTACGCACTACAACCGAATGTGTACAGGTGATATCGCCACAGATTTTTGCGCCGCTTGCAACAAACGTCTCGCAGCAGATCTTACCACGCACAACGCCGTAAACCTTCACAACCGCTTTGCTGATCACATCGCCCTCAACATGGCCGAAAATCTCCAGATTATCCTTGGTCGCAACATCGCCCTTGACGACCGTATTCTTGGAGATTGAAGCGGTCAGATCCGATTCATTCATGCTCCCATCCTCCTTGCCGTGCTGCCCAGACTCGGCCGGCCCAGTGGACGCAACGGAGGCCGGCGCCGGCTCAGCCGGTATTTCCTGTTGCGCCTGCGCGGGCGTATCCCCGTTTATTGTTTCTGTCTCGGGCATCTCATCGTAATACGACTTCTTTTTGAAAATCATCGTCTGCCTCCCATAATCTGTTTTTGACTGTCCCGTTATTCCAACCAATAATCTATATTATAGATATTCGGCAGAAAATTCCTATATGAAAGCAACACAACCAAATTTATTCCTTCAAAATATGCCGGTACACCTTATTCGTACCCCCTCTCCAATAAACCTATAACCATACCCGGAATTGCTCCAACAGCTTGACTATTAGCCAACAATCGTTTATCATTAGAGAGTAACAGAATTTATGCCGCTGTGGCGGAACAGGCAGACGCAAGGGACTTAAAATCCCTCGGTGGCGACACCGTACCGGTTCGATCCCGGTCAGCGGCACCAAGTCTGAGCAAAGCTCGCTTTGCTCAGACTTCTTTTTGCCTTTTGCAGAAAATAAGCCCATCCGCTCCCTTGTTCTTCCTTTTCCACAAAAGGGCGCGTTCGGCCCGCCTGTCCAGGTTGGCTTTTGTTCTCTGCCATCTTTTTGCTGTGCCCCTGCCGCGCGGCGGTTTTAACGTATCGCGGGGAAATATCGATTTTCATTGAAAACTCTCTTGCAATGAAGTATTATGATTTCTAATACCATAAGCAGTTGCGTCCGTTTGGGAGGTTGCCATGAAAAAACTTTTGGTGCATACATTCACCGCAATATTTATTCTGACAGCTCTGCTGTCGGGCTGTGGCCAGCAAAGCTGCGCCGGAAATTTCGATGCATCGGGATATGGTGTGTCCTCGGAAAGTGAACCGCCGCTTCCTTCTTCCGAAGCTGCATCGGATAACGGCAAGTCAGAAAGCGATCAAATGCCGGAATCTGAAGCGGGGATGTCTGCGGACATCCGGTATCCGCAGTTTGTTACCGACAAGTTTACCGACAGTCCGTTCTATCAGGAGGCGGCTCGGGACGGGCACGCAGTCATTCTGGTTGATGGAACCGTCATCACATCCGCAAATGCAGCGATGAATTTTTTTAAACAGTATCAGGCTGGGGAAAGCTGCGAGTTAAACATCTATCACTTTCCTGCTCAATGGAATCCCTGGGAGAACAGAATCTGCTATGACAGCGCAACCGGCGAGCTGTACGAACTCCACCGCTCTGTCGTAGAGACGGCAGACGGCCTGCATTGGGGCGAGGAATCCCGCTATGCTGTCGATCACATATCCTTCACGGAATTTGGCTGTATTTGTATCACAGGGGAGGCCTCCAGTGAACCATTCTACACTCAGGTGGTCAGCGACTATGATTTGTTTGAGGATTACGACAGGATGGTGGAACTTGCCCGGCAGTATGTTTCCCCCATCTATCTGTGCGTGGTCCAGTCGGATACCTTTTCCAATCCCAGTGAGATTACCCAGTGGCCCGCTATCCTGGAGAGAATTGTAAGTATGGAATGCGCCGACGGCGAGAGCTTCTGGACAGTTTATCCGGACGGGGAGCTGTCAGTGGATGAAATGATACGGCAGATAAGCAAATATTTTGAGGTGGACAGGGATGCCGTTCTCCACAAAGTCAAAAATTTCATGGTTGACGGCGATACCATCCGCTATGAAGGCGGCCTGGGCGGGGCCTACCCCCAGGCGCTGGTCTTTGACGTGCAGAAAAGCGGGGACACCACGGCCGTTCTTTGCAGGCTCCGGGATGCTATAACAGGAGATGTGGATATGGACAGAGGCTATCTTATCACTGTCCGCAACAAACCAGATGGAACCTTCCGATACCTCTCAATGAAGGAAGTTGTGTAAATGATACCCTGTGGTCCCATCTGATGATGGAGCATCTGTTTATGTCCCAGCATACCTGAATCGAGATCACAGCCCCAATCAGCCGGATTCCTCCGCCAATTGTTCCAAAGCGCCGCAGTGGTGCGCTTTGGACAAACCTGCGCGGCGGAGCAGCAGCTTACAAAACAGCAGTTGAAACAGCGCGGCCAGCCTGCCCACGCAGATCATTGCGATCAGCGTGCCAAGGCCAATGGCTGTTATCCTGCCGCTGAAAAGATAGCTGACGGTGCAGGTAACAACCACACAGGACAGGTCCACAATATTTTTTCCAAAGCCGACGCCCCTGCCCGAGCATTTTCCAATCGTGTCGGCCAGGCCGTCCGCTGGACTTAACACCAGGCGCATGTCCACCATCATGGACATCCCCACCGCTGTAAACGTCATCGCAGCCAAAAGCAACAGCAGATTTTGCCACAGCGTATTAAAACCGATCTGTGCCAGACTGAACCAGTCAAGCAGCAGGCCGAACACCAGACTGAATGGGATCTGCAGCAGATCGCCCGGGCGGCAATCCTTTCCCTTCAGAAATAATTGAACCGCCAAAAACAGCATGTAGACGCCAAAGGTTGACAGCGCGTAATTGATCCCCCAAATCTCCGTGATGGAAAACGACACCGAAACAACCGGGGAAACGCCAAGCCCTGTCTTGGTGTACAAGGTCAGCCCGATTGCCAGGGAAATCATGCCCACCGCATAGATGGCGCCTCTCCAAAAGTGGTCTATACCGCGCGGCCGCTTGTTTTGGGTTCTTTCCATATCAGCGCCCTCCCCTTCAGCCGGATCAAAAGCCTTAGCTTCAGTATAGGGTACGCTATGCGCTTTGTCAACTTTTGTATATCATTACAGAAGCTGCCTGATATCGCTGCCGCCCGCCGGTACCTATCAGTGGACGTCCCAGCTCGATTCCCAAATGTATGCCTGCTATAATTTTATAGAAAACGCGCCGGGCCGATCTTGTAATCGTCTCCGCCGGCGGATATCCAAAATGTGAAATGGACGGGGCGGGCTGTAAATACAGCCCGCCCCGTCCGTCTTTTTTAAAGCCTCGGGATCCGAAAGGATTCCTGCGTTTTTTGCCTTGCATTCCCCTGCTGTCTGCGAAGAATCCGGCAATTCCTCTTTTTTCAAACAAGCCCTATACGGTGCCAAACACAATCTCCCGATCCTTTTGATAAATCAGACAGTGGGTATGCTCCTGCTTTGAAGTCGCGATCACGCCGCTAATTCCAACCACTGTATTTGGATATAGCGCGCCAAAACGCATGACAGCCGAATCCAGCTCCTCACATTGCGTGCGCATTTGTTCGAGCTGTTGGCGGAGCTTTCGCTCCTTCATTTTCAGCGTACTGCTGCGCAGCCGCGCCTCATTCGTCAAAGCCGCGCCATTTTCTGATGCGGTCAGCTCATCCAGCTCCTCAAATGTCTTTCTGAGGTCGTCCTCGACCTGCTTTTGCTTTATTTGGAACGATTCAGTCGCTTTGATGGAAACAGCCGTCAGGTAATTGTTTTTATTGCCGGCCGACGTGGCCTCGATCGTTTTCATCGCGACAGTTTCCCCGCCGATCAGCGCACCGCGGCCTGATTTGACCAAAACGGAGCTTTGGCTCGACAGCCGCGCATTGACCGCGCTCTCCAGATAAATATTCCCCTCGGCGTCAGCGGATCCGTTTTCAATAAATTTACAGCGGATCTCTCCCCTGGCTGTCATTGAGCCTTTTCCGTTTCCGTTCATGCCGGTTTTGGCGAAGATGTTGCCGCCCGAAATCAGCGTCGCGCCTTCGATCATCCCATATACTGTGATATCGCCGCTGGCCTTGACTGTAAATCCTTCGCAGATATCACCCCTCACAACCACCGCGCCCTTTACGTCGAGGTTGCCCGTGGAAAAATCGACGTTGCCATTGATGGTGAGCGCCTGCTCCACATGATATTGACCGGACCGGTAAACAACCTCTCCCTCAATTCTGGCCACGAGCGTAAGCCCATCCTCACTGACAGCAGTATTTTTTCCTGCCGGCGGTACAGCTTTGCGCCCTTCCTTGGCAGTAATCGCTGCGCCATGAACATTGGTTCCATTCTTTGCCGGGGTGGGCGGGAGCATCCGGCAAAGGACTTCGCCCTCACTGACATTGTGGAACCAGTTCATATCTTTAAAGTCGATGATGCCGTTTTGCTTTTCCACGAACCGGACGCTGGAGCTGGTCGGGATGACCTCCTCAACGCTTCCATCCTCGCCGTCGACCGGCGGCGTGCCCCGCGCAGCCTCAACCATACGAAAATACACAGGCTGCGCCAACGTCTCAAGCGCCTGCGTGTCGACGCCATATGTAACGCCACGCTCAACCAGCGCGGTATGCAGATGCTCCAGCGTTACATCGCCGCCTCCATACAGCGGTGGCAGCAACAATATCCAGGCGCTCAATCCATCCTCGGATTCAAGCACCCCGACATGTCCATTGACCGCCTGAAGCTGTCCACCGCTGCCATGAAACGACGCGAGCATTTCCGCGGCCGACCGGGCAGCCTGCTCGATCAGCCTTCGATGAACGGGCAACAGCTCCTCTCCGGGCAGCAGATCCTGCGGTCCAAAAGGCGCCTGATCCGAATCTGCATCGTCCCCGCGGGACGCCGCCCGTTCCTGACACCAGGCGCGCCGCAGCTTTGCAAGCGGATGATTATCCTCAAACAGCTCCGCCTCCGGCTCTTGAACAGCCGGCTCTTCCGCCTGCGGCTCCACAGGCTTTGCAAACTTTCCCGAGACACTTTTCCAAAGCGAGTACAGTAAGCTTTGATTAGCCGACGTTTCCGCTTCCGCTTCGTCGGGGGATAACGTCTTTGCCTGCGAGAGAGAGAAAAGCAGGCTTTTAGATTTCTCTGGTGTTTTTGAGCCGTCAAACTGCTTCTTATCCGCCATGCTAAAACCTCCCATAGGTGTGATTGATTCTATTATACTCCAAACCCTGTGCGCTGTCCAATAGGAACTCAGATTCTTCACATAAATTTTTCATCTATATCAGGGGCTGTTTTAAAAATCAAAAGCCATATGTGCTTCGGCGCATACTCACTAGTCAAACAAGGTGCAGCTTGATCCCCTTGCTGCGAATGAGGTCGATCCATTCGGGCGAAAGGTCCTCATTCGTGATGATTGTATCAATATCATTCATATCGCAGCAGTAGGCCGCACAGACCCGGCCAAATTTGCTGGAATCCGCTACAAGAATTTTTTCCAGCGAGGATCGCAAAATCGCCCGTTTTGTCTCGATCTCATAATTGTTGATGCAGGTTACGCCCAACTGGCAGTGGACGCCTGCCGCCGAAACAAACGCCTTTTGCACACGGATTCCGCTGATGAATTCAACGCCCTCCTTGCTTTCAAACATCTGTGCATTTGCGTGATAATAACCGCCGGCAAACAGCGGCTGTATATTCGGCTTTCGTCTCAATTCCATCAAAATGTTGATATTGTAACACAGAACCGACAGGTGCAAGTTGGTTGGCAGATTGCGCGCGATGTGGACCGTCGTCGTCCCTGTGTCAATGATAATCATATCGTCCTGCGCCACCAGCGAAGCTGCAAATGCACCGATCGCGGCTTTTTCCGCACTCCTGCGTTCTCCCTCCAGCGCAAGGCTGTACTCCTTGTCCGTTTCAACAAGTGTATGCGCGGGATTGTAGACCATAACGCCATCAACATTTTCGACCACCTTATTCTGCTGGAGCAGCTTCATATCTCTGCGGATCGTCATTTCTGAGACTTCCAGCATCTGCGCAAGCTCCCTGATCGAGACCGCACCGCGAATTTTCAAAATTCTGATGAGCTGGTTGAGTCTGTCGTTTTTCTTACCCACGCTATAGCCTCCATTCAAGCACCCTGCATCCTGCTGTTATCAAAAACCCAATCCCATATTAACACTTTTTATCAAAAAGCAAAAGATACTTTTGATAAAAAGTGTTCTTCAATTTCGTTTGCACAACAGTCTATGCGCACAATCAATAAATTTAAAGTATCAATTATGTTTAAACTGGAGAAATCACCCCGCAACAGATTGACACATCATTTGTGAAATGTTAGTATTTTATCAAATACACAGAGTGCGGCATGATAAAATCGGCCATCCGGGCGGCAGCGGGCCGCGCACGCGTATCGCCCTGGCCATAAAAGGATAAAATAAACGCCCTGCGGTTATTTTATCACAAAACCAATTTACTTTCAGATTAACGGAGGGTTTTATGGACAAAGAAAAAGTTTTGGGAATGATCGACCACACCCTGCTCAAGGCTGTTTCCACCTGGCCCGAAATCGAATCGCTCTGCGATGAGGCGGTCAAGCACCATACCGCTTCCGTCTGCGTGCCTCCGTGCTTTATCAAGCGCATTCATGACCAATACGGCGATGCGCTTGCCATTTGCACGGTCATCGGATTCCCGCTCGGGTACAACACAACCGAAATCAAGGTCGCGGAGACACGCCAGGCCATCGCTGACGGCGCCGTCGAGGTGGATATGGTCGTCAATCTCGGCGACGTTAAAAGCGGCGCGTTCGACAAGGTCACAGAGGAAATCCGCGCGATCAAGCAGGCCGCGGGCAGCCATATCCTCAAGGTGATCATTGAAACCTGCTATCTCACCGGGGAGGAAAAGATTGCCCTGTGCCGTTGCGTTACGGACGCGGGCGCCGATTACATCAAAACCTCGACCGGCTTCGGCACCGCGGGCGCGCAGCTTGAGGACATCGCGCTGTTCCGCAAGCATATCGGCCCGCAGGTCAAAATCAAGGCTGCCGGCGGCATCCGCACGCCCGAGGATCTTGAAGCCTTTGTAAACGCGGGCTGCGACCGCATTGGTACAAGCTCCGCAGTCAAGCTGCTCGGCTGATTTTTGATATCCAAGCGCCCTTCTTGTCCCTATAGAAGGATTAAAAGGCCGCCATGGCGGCCTTTTCCCGCTATTCCCACGTGGGAATTCGATTCCAAAATTCTGGAAACTGTGTGCGGCCCTTCCGCACCCATGAACATAAGAATCATTTTTGGAGGTTTTGAAATGAAAAAAAGCCTGAAAAACATCCTCTGTGCATTCCTTGCAGCCAGCGCTATGCTCTCACTGGCGGCCTGCGGCAATTCATCCGGCGGCGGCGCGGCATCGGGCGCGGCTTCCACGCCCGCCGCTTCCAGCGGCGGCGCTGTCTATGAGCTGGCCGTTGTCACCGACGCCAACTCCATCGACGACCGCGGCTTTAACCAGGGCGCATGGGAGGGGCTTGCAAAATATGCTGAGGAAAACAACATCACGCATCAGTATTACCGTCCCATCGACCAATCCACAGACGGCTATCTGGTCGCGATCGAATCGGCTGTCAACAACGGCGCGAAGCTCGTCGTCTGCCCTGGCTATCTGTTTGAAGCCGCTGTGTACAAGGCGCAGGACATGTATCCCGACGTTTCATTCATCATCCTTGACGGCACGCCGCAGGACGGCACCTATACCGACTACAAGACGGCGGACAACACCTATTCGATCGTTTTTGCCGAGGAGCAGGCCGGATTCCTTGCCGGTTACGCCGCTGTGAAGGACGGCTACCGCGATCTCGGATTTTTCGGAGCAATGGCGGTCCCGTCCGTCGTCCGTTATGGCTACGGCTATCTCCAGGGCGCCGAATTTGCGGGCAAGGAGCTTGGGCTTGAGCCGGGATCCGTCTCCTGCAAATACCATTACACCGGCACGTTCGACATCCTGCCGGAAAATCAGACGAAAGCGGCTTCCTGGTATCAAAGCGGCACGCAGTGCATCTTCGGCTGCGGCACGCCCGACAATGTTTTTGCGGCGTGTGAATCGGTCGGAGGCGACTGCGTCGCGATCGGCGTCGACCTGGACCAGTCGGCAAGCTCTGAAACGGTCCTTACTTCCGCGATGAAAAACCTGTCCGTCGCGGTTTACGACGGCATCACCATGTTCTATAACGGCGAATTCCCGGGCGGCGTCAACGCGCGCCTTGATATCAAGGACAACGCGGTCGGCCTGCCGATGGAAACCTCCCGCTTTAAAAGCTTCACGCAGGCCGATTACGACGCGATCGCCGCAAAGATGACCGCCGACGAGGGCGGCGTCGTCTCCGGGATGGTCAAGGATGTCGACGAGAGCGGCAACTCCATTGATCTTGAAACAGTCGTTTCCGGTCTTTCATACGTCAGCGTCGAGGTGATCAACTGACCGCCGCGCCCCATGCATCCGCCGCGCGCCGCAAAATCAGTTTCAAGCTGATTTTGCGGCCGCCCATACAACCGACAAGAATCGCAGGGTGAAACATATGAGCGAATATGCTATAGAAATGATGCATATCACCAAGCTGTTTCCGGGCGTTGTCGCAAACGACGACATTGTCCTTCAGGTCCGCCGTGGAGAAATCCACGCGCTTTTGGGGGAAAACGGCGCCGGCAAATCGACCTTGGTGAGCATCCTGTTCGGCCTGTATCAGCCGGACAAGGGGGAGCTTTTTCTTGACGGCAAGCCCGTCAAGATCCAGAACCCGCACACCGCCAACGACCTTGGCATCGGGATGGTGCACCAGCACTTCATGCTGGTCAAAAATTTCACGGTGCTTGAAAATATCATTCTCGGGGCCGAAACCGTCAAAGGCGGGCGCTTACAGATGGAACAGGCGCGCGCCAAAGCACTCGCTTTAAGCGAGCGGTACAACATGAAGGTCGATCTGGACGCCAATGTGTCGGATATCTCCGTCGGTATGCAGCAGCGCGTTGAAATTCTCAAGATGCTTTACCGCGAAAACAATATCCTGATCTTTGACGAGCCGACAGCCGTTTTAACGCCGCAGGAGATCGACGAGCTGATGGAAATTATGAACAGCCTGAAAAGCGAGGGCAAGGCGATCATTTTCATCACGCACAAGCTCAACGAGATCAAGCAGGTCGCGGACCGCTGCACGGTTTTGCGCCGCGGCAAGTATATCGGCACCGTTGAAACAGCCGGCGTATCGCCGGAGCAGATGTCGGAGATGATGGTTGGGCGCAAGGTTGAGCTGCGTCTTGCAAAGCAGGAATTTCACCCCGGCGAGACGACGCTGTGCGTGCGTGATCTGTGTGTTGCCAGCCGCGAAAATAAAAACCGGAATATCCTCAACCGCGTTTCATTTGACCTGCACCGCGGCGAAATCCTCTGTATCGCGGGCATCGAGGGCAACGGCCAAAGCGAGCTGGCCGCCTGTCTCTCCGGGCTGATCCCGGCCGACGGCGGCCAGATCGTCCTGGACGGGCGCGACATGACGCGCGCCTCTATCCGCGCGCGCAACACCGGCGGCTTTTCCTTCATCCCGGAGGACCGCCACAAGCACGGCCTGATCCTTGACGATACGCTTGAGGAAAACCTGGCCTTAAAAAAATACTTCACCCCCGAATTTCAGCACTGCGGCTTTATCCGTTTCAACCGCCGCAGCCAGTACGCGCGCGAGCTGATCAAACAGTTTGACATCCGATGCGGCGAGGGGCCCCTGACGCATATGCGCAGTATGTCGGGTGGCAACCAGCAAAAGGCGATCATCGCGCGGGAAATCGATATGAACCAAGATTTGATCATCGCCGTGCAGCCGACGCGCGGCCTGGACGTGGGCGCGATCGAATATATCCATAAGCAGCTGCTGGCGCAGCGCGACGCGGGCAAATCTATCCTTCTTATCTCGTTTGAGCTTGACGAGGTTATGAATCTCAGCGACCGCATCCTTGTGCTGTATGAAGGGGAGATCGTAGCGGACGTGCTGCCCGGCGAAACGACAGTCAACGACATCGGGTTGTATATGTCCGGTTCAAAAAGGAGTGTGCCGCAGCAATGAAAAGATTACACGGCCCTGTGCCCAGGCGCAATTATACCGGGCTGCTGGCCTCTCTGGTCGCAATTGTCATCGGCCTGCTGCTCGGTTTCCTCGTGCTGGCGCTGTGCAATCCGCCGCAGGCGGCCAACGGCATTAAAACACTGATGCTCGGCGGCTTCACCGGCGGTATGAAGGGGTTGGGCAACGTCCTGTACTACGCGACGCCCATCATTATGACGGGTCTTGGCGTTGGCCTTGCGTTCCAGACAAGCCTTTTTAACATCGGCGGCCCGGGACAGTTCATCGTCGGCGCGGTCTGTTCGCTCTTTGTGGCGATCCGCTTCAACCTGCCCGGCCCGCTCGGCTGGATCGTCCCGCTTCTCGCGGGTATGCTTGGCGGCGCGCTCTGGGCGCTGCTCCCCGGCCTGCTGCGGGCGCATCTGGGCGTCAATATTGTCATCGCCACCATTATGATGAACTACATCGGCATGTACCTGGCCAACCATATTGTCAAGCAGGCCATCTACGACCCGCTCAAGGGCCAGTCGCAGGTCGTCCCCGCCGGGCACACGCTGCCATATGCCGGTATGGACAAGCTGTTCCCGGGCAGTATGGCCAATATCGGCTTTTTAATCGCGGTCGTCATGGCGGTGATTGTGTATATCGTGCTCAATAAGACAACCTTTGGCTTTGAGCTGAAAGCATGCGGCAAAAACCGTGACGCCAGCCGCTATGCCGGTATCAATGAAAAGCGCAACATCGTCCTTTCAATGATGATTTCCGGTGCGCTCATCGGGCTTGGCGGCGCGTTGATGTATCTGTCGTCCGCCGGTAAATACATCAAGCCCGTCGACGTGCTTGCCGCCGAAGGCTTCAACGGCATCCCCGTCGCACTGCTCGCCTCCAACCATCCGGTCGGCATCATCTTTACCGCAGTGTTCATCGCCTACATGCAGGTGTCCGGCTTCTATATGCAGACCTACCGGTTCTCTCCGGAGATCGTCAATATCATCATCTCGGTCATTATCTACTTCAGCGCCTTTGCGCTGGTCATCCGCAATGCGGTGCGCTCCTTCCAGCTTCGCAGCGCGCCGCAGGGCAAGCCTGCCGCGAAGGGAGGAAAAAAGGTATGAGCTCGTTTTATTTTCTCTGCCAGCAGACGATGATTTTCTTTGTCCCGCTTATGATCGTTGCGCTCGGCGAACTGTTTTCCGAACGAAGCGGCGTGCTGAACATCGCGCTGGAGGGCATCATGGTGTTCGGCGGCTTTTGGGGGATCTTATTTGTAAGCAAGTTCCAGGCGTCCATGCCGGTCTGGCTCTGCCTTGCGGCCGCTATCGTCATCTCCATGGCGATGGGGATGCTGCTTTCATTGCTGCACGCGTTTGCATCGATCAACCTGAAAGCTGACCAGACCATCAGCAGCACGGCGCTCAACACCTTTTCAACCGCGTTCTGCATTTTCTTTGCGCGCGTTGTCCAGGAGGTTGAGCAGGTGTCCTTTAAAAACACCTTCCGCATTGATAAAATCCCGCTTTTAGGCGATATCCCGGTCATCGGCCCCATGCTGTTCCAAAACGCGTATATCACCACGTATCTTGGCGTCGCGATCCTGCTCGTCTCCTCGTATGTGCTGTATAAGACGCGCTTTGGCCTGCGCCTGCGTTCCTGCGGCGAAAATCCGCAGGCAGCCGATTCCGTCGGCATCGACGTTTACCGGATGCGTTACACCGGCGTTTTGCTCTCCGGCGCGCTCGGCGGGCTTGGCGGGCTTGTCTACATCATCCCGTCCACCACCATGTTCAATTCCACGGTCGCCGGTTACGGCTTTCTCGCGCTGACAGTGCTTGTTTTCGGCCAGTGGAAACCCTCGCGCATCTTTTTCGCGGCGCTCTTTTTCGGGCTTACCAAAACCATTGCCGCGGCCTATTCCGGCATCCCGTTCCTGCTTGGGTTGGGTATCCCGGATACGATCTACAAAATGCTGCCCTATATCGCGACTTTGCTGGTCCTGACCATCACCTCCTCGCGCTCCCCCGGTCCGGCCGCAGCGGGCGTGCCCTACGACAAGGGCGCGCGCTGACCGCACGGCGCCGCAATTTTAAACGCCGCGGGACGCCCGCTTTTGCGGGCGCTCCGGCAGGAAAGGAAGATTATAAATGTTAACTCCAGACGGAAAGCTCTATCACATCCACTGCAAGCCGGGCGACGTCGGCCGTTACGTGCTGCTGCCGGGCGACCCCTTCCGCACCGATCTGATCGCTGGTTACTTTGACGACGCCAAGCTTGTCGCACACAACCGCGAACATAAAACATGGACCGGTACATTAAACGGCGTCAAGGTTTCCGTCACCTCCACCGGCATGGGCTGCCCGTCCGCAGCCATTGCGGTTGAGGAGCTGATTAAATGCGGAGCCGATACGTTCATCCGTGTGGGCACCGCCGGGCGCGTCTGTGACAAGGCGTATGACGAGACGCTCGACGGCGTCATCAACACCGCCGCCGTGCGCGACGAGGGTACGACCGTCCATTACATCCCGATCGAATACCCGGCCGTCGCGGACCGGCATGTGGTCGACGCGCTCGCGCGGGCCTCCAAAAGGCTCGGCTACAACTTCGCCGAGGGAATCACCCAGTCCAAGGATTCCTTCTATGGCCAGCACGAGCCTGAAACCATGCCCGCAGAGGGCCGTCTGAAGGAGCGTTGGGAAGCCTGGCGGCGCGGCAACGTCATGTCGTCAGAGATGGAGTCCGCGGCAATTTTCGTCATCTCCTCCATCCGCGGCTGCCGCGCGTCGTCTATCATGGCATATACCGAGATGCGCAAAACCGTCGAGGTCGCCTGCGAGGCGCTGCGCACACTGATCGAGCAGGATCGAAACACCTGAAGGCATCCATAAAAGCGGGGCCGCCGGAAGTTTTCCGGCGGCCCCGCTTTCAGCGTGTCGAGTTTCTCGACACGCTGAAAGCGGGCAACCAGAAATTACTGCGGCTCGCAGGCTCGCCTTGTTCATCCGTTTTCCCGCCAGTCCCACCCTTCCTCTTGCAAAACCGCTCGCAGAGCGGTTTTGCGCTTCAATGTATTTTTGTCCGGCACATGTCCGGACAAAAATGAATTTTGAGAGCGGCAGGATATCGCTGTGTTTTCCAGCCTTTTTCGACAGTCTGAAAGCGGGGCCGCCGGAAGTTTTCCGGCGGCCCCGCTTTTTATTTTCCAGGGGAATCCGGCACTCGTTTTGACGCTTCAACAGCCTTGTCCGCCTGTTCCAACGCAGCCTTAACGTTCAGGGACTTTTTCAGGCGGTTGTTTTTCTCCAGAAAAGCAGCGATCTCCCCGCTGGTACGCTCAAGCTCCATACGGAACAGGTCAGCCGGCACGCGTAGCGCGCCGTGGCCGAGGATAATCAGCTGTTCCGCGCTGTCCGATGTGGCCACCCGCACGCGGCGGCGCCCGCCGATCTCATAGGTTACCTTCTCAATAAAGGCGTCGGCCGTCTCCGCCTCCTTTGTATAGACGACATGGATGTTGTGATAACGGCTCACAGCCCCTGTGCCGCGCGGCACCTTGTAGGCATCGAACACCAAAATCACCGCGCATTTGCGAAATCCCTGATAATTACAGAGCAGATCCATCAATGCCTGGCGGGCCGCGTCCAGATTGTCGCGCGCCATCCGCTTGAGATCCTCCCATGCAAAGATCATGTTGTAGCCGTCCACCAACAGATATTCCGGCCCCGCGCCGGCTGCGCCGTCCCACGGGGATCCGGCATCCGGCATTCGCACGCCGCGCGCCTGCGCGGCCGGGCCCCGCCGGATTGGGCCATAGGTGCGTTCAAAGATCGCCTCCAGCTCCCGGTCCTGCTCCAGCGTACCGGAATAGGGTTCCCGCGCAGAGCCGCGCGCCGCGGCATCATCCGTTTTATGGTCCTGCGCATCCGGCCGCCTGCCGGGTGCGGCATGCATATGTGCGGCCGCCTCGTCCCATTTGACCGTATATCCCGCGCCGTGCGCGCAGAATACGGAATCCGCCGGGAAATCGAGGTCGTGCTCGCAATCGTAGCCGGCTGTCGCCACAACCTCGTCCTGGTTGTGGCACGGCTCGTAGCCGCTCAGTGTACAGAACAGCCGCCCGCGCCCTTTTGTATAGGCGCTGACCTCGGCGGCATAATCGCGCATACACGCCGCGGGGGCCGTCCCGGTCAGCACCGCCTCGCCGGCCGTTGTGTCCGGCGCGGATATGCTCCCGTGCATACGCTGCAAATCGGACATCGCCCGGCCGACACATGTATCAGGAATCTCCAGACGAAAGCTGTACCATGGCTCGAGCAGAACATTTTCCGCCTGCATCAAACCCTGACGCACCGCACGCAGGGCGGCCTGACGGAAATCGCCCCCTTCGGTGTGCTTTTCATGGGCGCGGCCGGCCAACAGTGTGATGCGCACGTCTGTAACCGGCGCGCCCGTCAATACGCCGGGAATCGTCTGCTGCGCAAGCTGTGAAAGGATCAGCCGTTGCCAATTGCGGTCGAGCATATCCTCGCCGCACGCGCTGGCATATGTGATCCCCTCGCCGCGCCCGGCCGGCTCCAGCAGCAGATGGACCTCAGCGTAATGGCGCAGCGGCTCAAAGTGCCCCGCGCCGCGCACCGGCTGTTTAATTGTCTCGCGGTAAACGATACCGCCCGCCCCGAACGATATGTCAAGCCCAAAGCGTTCCAGAATCCGCCGCTTTAAGATCTCCATCTGCACCTCGCCCATCAGCTGGATGCAGATTTCCTGAAGCTGCTCGTTCCAGGTGATTCGAAGCTGCGGGTCCTCCTCCTCAAGCAGGCGCAGCTTGAGCAGCGCGGCGTGCGCATCGTATCCGTCGGGCAGAAGCGCGCGGTATGCAAACACCGGTTCGAGCAGAGGCGGCTGCGCCTGCGCCTCCCATCCAAGCCCTTCGCCAGGACGGCTTCTCCCAAGGCCGGTCACAGCGCAGACCGTCCCAGGCAGAGCCTCGTCGGCCGTCCTGTATTTCGCTCCGGAATAAACGCGGATCTGGTCGGCCTTTTCCTCCCAAATCTGCTCGTCCGGAATCCCGCCCCGGCGGTTCGTCAAAACCGCCTTGACGCGCAGCACACCGCCCGTCACCTTTAAATGCGTCAGACGCGCACCGTTTTGATCGCGTGACACCTTAAAAATCCGCGCGCCGAACGCCTGCGGATAATCCGGCGCGCGCGTGTAACGGGCAAGCGCCGCGAGCAGTTCATCCACGCCGTCGAGCTTGAGCGCCGACCCAAAAAAGCACGGAAACAGCCGCCGTCCGCCGATCAGTTCGGTAATCACCCCGTCCGAAAGCATTCCGCTTTCGAGATACTGCTCCAGTGCGGACTCGTCGCACATGGCCGCCTCCTCGCAAAGCGTTTCGCGCGGCGCGCTAAAATCGACGCAGCCGCCATCCAGGCGGCGGCGCAGCTCGTCAAGCAGCGCCGCACGGTCCGCCCCAGGGAGGTCCATTTTGTTGATAAACAAAAACACCGGCACACGGCTGCGCTCCAAAAGGCGCCAGAGGGTCAGCGTATGGCCCTGTACGCCGTCCGTCCCGCTGATCACAAGCACCGCATAATCAAGCACGGAAAGCGTGCGCTCCATTTCGCTGGAAAAATCGACATGCCCCGGCGTATCGAGCAGCGTCAATTCCGTCCCGCCGAGCGTCAGAACCGCCTGCTTTGAAAAGATCGTGATACCGCGTTCCCGCTCGATCGCGTCGGTGTCAAGGAACGCATTCCCATGGTCTACCCGGCCAAGCGTCCGCAGCGCGCCGCTGCGGTAAAGCAGCGCCTCCGACAGGGTTGTTTTTCCTGCGTCGACATGGGCGAGAATCCCAACAGCCAGCCGCTTTTTATCTGCCGCGCTCATCCCGCCAAAAATGCCGCCAGCTCGCCGCGCGTCACACCGATATTTTCACGCGCGTCGAGCCTGCGCCCGTCCATCCGATAAGCCGGCACCACCCAGACGCCTGAACGGTTAAAGGCATAGGCGTTCGCTTCCTTCAATTCATGCTCGTATCGCCCACTGCGCAGCGCCCGCTCAAGCGCCCCGGCATCCAGCAGCGAGCCTGCCGCCCGGGCGACAACCGCCGGGTCCTCAATATCCGCGCGCTCGATCAGCGCCGCGCGGTACATCAGCCGGTGATATTCCAAAAGGTCGGCGCCATACCCACGCGCAAAATACATCCCGCGGATGCAAAGGTCGCTGTGCGGACCGTAGCGGTCGGGACGCGGATGCGATTCACACGGCCGCCAGTCTGCTTCAATATCAGAATATCGCGGCAGCAGCTCCAAAAGCAGCTCGTGCGCCCGCAGACAGTACGGGCAGGCATAATCAAAAAAAATTTCCAAGCGTCGCATAGAGAGTTCCTCCGAATTGAAAGATCATTATAGGTTATAGTATAACACAAAACCATATTGATGGAACATGCCTGTGAAAGCATTTCAAAGGCATCGCGCTTTTTTACATTTTGTTTTCAATCGACGCCTATTTCGAAAGATTTTGAAACTTCCATCTCTAAACAAACAGTTATTTTGCCTAAATTCAGATCATTTATTTTGGACAATGCTATAAAATTGACTTCTATCGTATCAATTTTGTAAGATTTCTCTTGAAAATCGAAGTTTTTGAATATACAATGAAACCAAAATTGAAAGGCGCTGCTGAAAATGATGACTGTGGAACGTAAAAATATGATACTGAAAATGCTTGACGAGCAGTCCTCTGTCTCCGTAACAGAGCTGAGCGGCAAGCTCGCAGTTTCGGAAGTCACCGTGCGCAAGATGCTCAACGACCTGGATAAGCAGGGCTGTCTGCGGCGAACGCGCGGCGGCGCCGTCAGTCTTTCCGTCGCGCTGCGCGAAAGCGGCGAGCGCGAAAAGGAACGGCTGAATATCCGTGAAAAAAAGGCGATCGCGCGATTGGCCTACGATCTGATCGACGACGCCGACACCATCTATCTTGATGCTGGTTCCACAACGCTTGAAATCGTCAAGCTGATCCGCAACGGAAA
Source organism: Anaerotruncus colihominis (assembly GCF_010206195.1). Classification (GTDB taxonomy): domain Bacteria; phylum Bacillota; class Clostridia; order Oscillospirales; family Ruminococcaceae; genus Anaerotruncus; species Anaerotruncus colihominis_A. The sequence goes on from NZ_VIQT01000019.1 coordinate 25,117, forward strand.
CAAACGAAACATCGTTGTCGTTACAAACGCGCTCAATATTGTCACGGAATTGATTGATTCCTATGATATCAACCTTGTGTTTATCGGCGGCAGCGTCCGGCACAAGATTATGTCATGCGTCGGCCCGCTGGCCGAGCGGGCTGTCGAGAGCATGTGTTTCGACAAGGTGTTCATGGGTACGAACAGCCTCTGTTTGGAAATGGGCGTCACAACGCCCAATCTTACCGAGGCGCATATCAAGCGCAAAGTGATCGAGGTTTCGCGCCAGGCGATCCTCGTCTGCGACGCCACCAAATTCGGCAAAGTTACAATGGCGCGCATCTGCCCGCTCGACCGGTTTTCGTCGATTATCACAGACTGGCGTATTCCTCAGGCGCTTGCAAAGGAAATTCTGGACTCCAACGTTCATCTTGTGATCGCGCAGGACGAATCCAAGGCGCGGGAAAAGGAGAAAGCGGTTTGAATAAGATTATCAATCATCCCGACGATATGGTTAAGGAGATGCTGGAGGGTTATCTCTCCATCTATCCGGGGCTGTTCGACAAGGTCGACGCCCCCAACACAAACGGGCTTATGGTGCATGACCACGGCGACAAGGTTTCCATCGTTGTCGGAGGCGGCGCCGGTAACGAACCGTGGATTATGGGCTATGTGGGCCGCGGGCTTGCGACCGGCGCTTCGCTCGGCAATGTTTACACCGCGCCGCCTTCGCGCACAATCCTCAACGTTACAAAGGCTGTCCCCCACGAGCGGGGAGTTGTCTATATCTGTACGAACCACGCGGGCGATGTGCTCAACTTTGAACTTGTCAGCGAGCTGGCCGAGCTTGAAGGCATCACCGCCAAATGCGTCTTTGTCACCGACGACATCACCTCGGAGCCAATCGAACGCAAGGACGAGCGCCGCGGCGTGGCGGGTATTGCGCTCGTGATCAAGGTGGCGGGTGCGGCGTGCGACGCCGGGCTTTCGCTCGACGAGGTCGTGCGCGTTGCGACAAAGGCCAAGCAGGAAACATATACCTTCAGCGTGACCACCTCGCCGGGCTACATGCCGGGCAGCGGGCGCGCCATGTTTGAAATGCCGGAGGGCGAGATCGAGTACGGCATGGGCTTTAACGGCGAACCGGGCGTGCTGCATACAAAGCTGACCAGCGCCGACAAAATCGCTGAGACGATGATGAGATACCTCTGCGACGACATGAAGCTGACCGAGCAGGACGAAATCGCCGTCATGATCAATGGGTTCGGCTTCACAAGCCCCCTGGAGCTGTGCATCCTGGGGCGGCGCGTCCGTTCGCTGCTCGCGGAGAAAAACGCGCGCGTGCACGACATCTTTATCGACGAGCTGTTCCGTCCGCAGGGCACCGGCGGCCTTTCCATCTCGATCATGCGGCTGGATGACGAGTTGAAAAAGTATTATGATATGCCCGCCTACTCGCCGTTTTTCAAAAAAGAAGCGATCGGAGGCTGACTGCAATGCTTACAATGAATGCACAGCAGTTGCGCGACATGTTCCTGTTCGTTGCGCACAAGATGGTTGAAAGTGAGGATTTCCTCACCGAAATCGATATCAAAATCGGCGACGGCGACCACGGCATCGGGATGGCGACCGGTTTTAAAAATGTGCTCAAGGACCTGCCCGGCGCCAAGCTGGAAAACGCCGAGGACGCCTTCCATGAGGTCGGCAATATCCTGCTCGATACGATGGGCGGCGCATCCGGCGTGCTGTTTGGCACCATGTTTATCAGCGGTATTGTCAAACGCACGCCGTCGCCCACAATCGATCTGCGCGGCTTCGCCGAAATTTTCCGAGCCTCGCTCGACGCGCTCAAGCGGCGCGGCAAGGCGAAGGCCGGCGACAAAACGATGGTTGACGCGTTTGAACCGGCTGTTGTGGCGCTGGAAAAGGCCGCAGACGCCGGCAAGGACTTAAAGGACGGCCTGGCCGACGCGGCCGCCGCCGCCAAAGGCGGTATGGAGTATACAAAGCAGTGTGTCGCACGGTTCGGACGCGCAAAATCCTACGGCGAGGCTGCGATCGGCTTGCAGGACGCCGGCGCGACCTCCGTCTGGCTGATTTACCAGTCAATAGCGGATTGGGCGCAGGATCATCTCAAGGGTTAATCGGAGGGTAAGCATGGTAACGACCTTAACACTGAATCCGTGCGTTGACCGGACAATCACGATCAACGGCTTTCGCTACGGTGGCACAAATAAGATCACAAATGTGCGCAGCGATATCTCCGGCAAGGGCATCAATGTCAGCATCGCGCTGCATCAGCTCGGGCGTGAAACGCTGTGCGCCGGTTTTAATTACAGCGGAGACGACACGCTGACACAGGATCTTTCCAGGATGGGCATTGCGTACGATCTGGTCGACGTGCCCGGCAAGCTGCGCATCAATATCAAGGCGTTCGACGCCGAAAAGCATATCATGACCGAGTTCAACGAGGGCGGAGGGCCTGTTTCAGCACAGGACGTCGACGCTTTGATGAACAGGGTGGATGCATATATTGAGCGTTCCGATATCATGGTCATCAATGGCAGCGCGCCTCCGGGCGTACCGGCGGACCTCTATAAGCGCATGATTGAAAAAACGAACGCGCACGGCAAAAAAGCCATTCTTGACGCTTATGGTCCGCTTCTGACCGAGGGCATCAAGGCCGCGCCGTTTCTGATCAAGCCCAACCGCGACGAGCTTGAAGCCTCGTTCGGCTGCAAAATCTATTCGCTCGGTGATGCCATCGCCATCGCGCGCAAAATCATCGCGGAAAACGGCGTCAAATACATCTGCATCTCCATGGGCAAGGAGGGCGCGCTGCTTGTCGGCGGCGATCGGGCGTGGTTCTCCGAAGGCGCCGACGTACCGGTACGCGGCGTGCAGGGCGCGGGCGACTCGCTTGTCTCCGGCATCTGTATGGCAATTTTAGACGGCGTGAGCGAGCCTGAGATCCTGCGTTACGGCGTGGCGGTCGCACACGGCTCGCTGATCCACGACGGCACACAGATGTGTATGCCGGAGGATTTTAAACAGATGATGGGATTGATTTCCGTCAGAGAGGTCTGAAAACCATATCGACTATACACAACTGTTTTTAAAGAAGGGAATCGTTATGCCGCTTGTTACAACAACCGAATTTTTAAAGAAGGCGCAGGAGGGGCATTATGCCGTCGGCGCTTTCAACGTGGAAAACCTGGAGATGGCACAGGCCGTTATCCAGGCCGCGACGGAGTTAAACGCCCCGGTCATCATCCAGACCACCTCGTCCACGGTCAAATATGCGAGCCTGACCGTCTACCGGGCGATCGTCGCGGCTCTGGCTGAGTCCTCCCCGGTCCCGATTGCAATGCATCTTGACCACGGCAGCAGCTATGAGCTGTGCGAGCAGGCCGTCGGCGCGGGTTATACGTCCGTTATGATCGACGGCTCGAAGCTCTCATTTGAGGAAAATATCGCTGTTTCCGCCAAAACGGCCGCAATGGCCAAAGAGCGCGGTATCCCGACCGAGGCCGAGCTTGGCACGGTCGGCGGCAAGGAGGACGACCATGTCGTACTTGACGCCGATGCGATGTACACCAATCCCCAGAAAGCGTGCGAATTTGTCGAGCGCACAGGCGTCAGTTCGCTGGCGGTCGCCATCGGCACGGCGCACGGCTTTTACAAAGGCGAGCCGCGGCTCGATTTCGACCGCCTCGCCGAAATACGCAGGGTTGTTTCTGTCCCGTTGGTGCTGCACGGCGCTTCCGGCGTTCCAGACGAGGCTGTGCAGAAAACAATCGGCCTGGGCATCTGCAAGGTCAATTTTGCAACCGAGCTGCGCGACGCTTATACAAAGGCTGTCCGCCCGGTGCTTGCAAACGACGCCTCGGTCTTTGACCCCAAGGTCTATGGAAAAGCTGGCCGTGCCGCTGTGGTGGAACTTGTCAAGCGCAAGATCACCGTCTGCGGCAGCCAGGGAAAAGCATAATCAACGGCAAAAGCCGTTTGATTAGATAAGCATGTGTGGAAGGCTGGGAATGTCTCTCACGCACAAGCGGTCACAACCGCTTGTGCGCGCTCTGGCGCTTCCCTGTTTTTCAGGCAGGCTTGAGAAAGCTCTGAATCAAAGTCATTAGGAGGAAAAGAATTATGTTCAAACGCATTCTCGGCGCAGCCCTTGCGGCTGCCATGTGCCTTTCGTTCGCAGCCTGCGGCGCAGACAGCACAACCACCCCATCCACTCCGGCGGCCAGCGAGCCGGCTCCCGCTTCTTCCAACGCGGCTTCCACCGCCTCGGACACCGCTTCCGGCGAACCGGTCCGCGTCGGCGTCAGCCTGCTCAACAAGCAGCATGTTTTCTACAACAACATTGAGGCCGCCATGGTCGCCAAGGCTCCAAATCTGAATATCGAGCTGATCGTTCAGGATGCTTCCGGCGACGCGAACAAGCAGCTCAGCCAGGTTCAGGATTTCATCACCCAGGATGTTGACGCCATTGTTGTCTGCCCGACCAACTCCGCCGGTAGCAAATCCATGGTGGAGCTTGCCACTGCTGCGAACATCCCGGTTTTCACGATGGATATCGCCTCCGATGGTGAAACAGTTGCGCATATCGCGACCGACAACTACAAGGGCGGCGAACTGGCTGCCGAGTACATGGTCAACAACATGCTGACCGATAAGAAGGGCAATGTCGGCGTCATCACCTATTCCGAGATCGAAAGCTGCGTGCAGCGTGAAAAGGGCTTCACCGACTGGATTGCCGCCAATGCTCCCGACGTTGTTGTCGCCGATATTCAGAACTACTCGGGCGACCAGTCCAAGGCTGCCGATGTGATGGCCAACATGCTGCTCAAGACCCCCGATCTGGCCGCTGTCTTCTGCGTTGGCGACCCGGCTGCTACCGGCGCGATGGCCTCCATCACTTCCGCCAACAGCCAGTGCAAGGTTATCGGCTTCGACGGCAACCCCGAGGGTATCGATGCGATCAAATCCGGCGGCCTGTGGGTTGCCGATGTCGCGCAGGATCCGGCCGCGATTGGCGAGACCACGCTTCAGACGATCGTCGACTACCTCGGCGGCGCCCAGGTTGAGCCCAACATCCCGATCGCTCCGTATATCATCGACGCTTCCAACGCTGAATAAACTTTCTATCCATTCATTTCCCACATGCCGGCGGCGGGGAGGGATCCCCCTTCCCCGCCGGCGTTCCGGCGGTTTCAGGCGACACGGGGCTGCCGGCAAACGGACGCCCCAAAATTTTGGCAGAGGAGTGAAACAGTGAACACGAACCCTTTTGTGGAGCTTGTGGATATCAGCAAGTCCTTCCCCGGCGTCAAGGCGCTGTCTGACGTTTCCATTGCATTTTATCCCGGAAAAGTGCATGTTCTCCTCGGTGAAAACGGGGCGGGAAAATCCACAATCATCAAAATTATTTCCGGTGTTTATCAGGCCGATGCCGGCAGGCTGCTTGTCGGTGGTCAGGAATATACGTTTACAAATACCCGGCAGGCGTTGGCCCACGGTGTCAGCGTCATCCACCAGGAACTGAGCGTTATCCCCGATTTAACTGTAGCAGAAAATATCTTTCTTGGCAGGGAACCGAAAATTGCCAAGACAGGTTTGATTGATAGAGCGACCATGTTCGCTGAAACAAAAAAACTGCTTGACTCCATCGGCGTCAAGATCAATCCGCGCGCGGTGATCCGGACGCTGACAAACGGAGACAAGCAGATGGTTGAAATCGCACGCGCCGTCAGTCAGAACAGCTCCATGGTGATCATGGACGAACCGACCTCCTCGCTTTCCGATCACGAGGTTGAGGCGCTGTTCCGCGTCATCAATAAGCTCAAAAGCGAAAATGTCGCTGTCATTTATATCTCCCACCGCATGAAGGAAATCTTTGAAATCGGCGACAATATCACCATCCTGCGCGACGGTCAGGTGGTCAAAACAATGCCGCTGTCCGAAACGGACGAGCAAACGATGATCGCCCTGATGGTCGGCCGCCAGGTCACGCAGTATTACTACAAGGCCGAGGCCCCCAAGGACAGTCCAGTGGTGCTTTCGGTCAAAAATCTCACACGCAAGGGCGTTTTCCAGAATGTTTCGTTCGATTTGCATCAGGGCGAGATACTCGGCGTTTCCGGCCTGATCGGCGCCGGGCGCACCGAGGTCATGCGCGCCATTTTCGGTGCGGACCGCTTTACAAGCGGCGAGATCGAGGTGTTCGGCCAAAGAGTTGCATTTAAAACGCCGGGCCAGGCCATCAAAGCCGGTATTGGGCTGATCCCGGAGGACCGGCGCGGCCAGGGGCTCCTGCTGGAAAAGAACCTGCGGCAGAACACGTCCCTTGCCAGCCTGATGGCAAATTCACACCATGGCTTTATCAATTTCAAATGGGAAAACACCATTGCGGCGGAATACATTGAAAAGCTGCACACCAAGACGCCGTCCGACCGGGCGCTGGCGCGCAACCTCTCCGGCGGCAACCAGCAGAAGGTGGTTATCGCCAAGTGGCTGGCCGCCAAGGTGCGTATACTGATCATGGATGAACCGACGCGCGGCATCGATGTCAACGCCAAGGCAGAGATTTACGCCTTGATGAAGGAGTTCGCCGAAAATGGCGGCAGCATCATCATGGTTTCCTCCGAGCTGCCGGAGGTGCTCGGCGTCTCCAACCGCATCATGGTGATGCGCGGCGGCGTTGTCACAAAGATCATGGAAGCCGAGGGCGCAACCGAAAAGGAAGTTATGCAATATGCCAGCTTCAATAGTGAAACGGAAACAGGGGTGTAATCAATGAGTCAGTCATTTTCCAATACAAGAGAAAACGCCACAACAAGCGGCCTGCGCAAGTTCGCGAAGGAATATACCATGCTCCTGTTCGTCATTGTGCTGGTCATCGCGTGTATGTTGTTTGTCGACCGGTTCGCCACGCCCGGCAATCTGATGAACGTTTTGATTCAGATCGCCATCAACGCCCTGATCGCAACCGGTATGACGTTTGTCATCCTGTCCGACGGCATCGACCTTTCGGTCGGCTCCGTCGCCGCTTTGGCCGGCATTGTCGCAACCGCCACCATCAAGATGTTCCCGGATGCGGGGCGCGGGTTGAGTGTGCTTGTGATTTTGCTTGCCGCGATTGTTGTGGGAGGTATTTGCGGTTCGATCAACGCGTTTTCCGTCGCAAAGCTCAATGTCCCGCCGTTTATCGCGACGCTCGCCATGATGAACATCGCGCGCGGACTTGCTTTTGTCTATACCGATTCCAAGCCGGTCTTTGACCTGCCCGATTCATACGGCTGGGTCGGCCTGCGCAGCATCGGCCCGATTCCCGTCACTGTCATTGTCATGATCATCGTGTTGGTCGCGGCTTATATCATCCTGTCGCGCACCTGCTTTGGGCGTTATATCTATGCCGTCGGCAGCAATGCGGAGGTTGCAAAGCTCAGCGGCATCAATGTTAAAAAGATCAAATACCTTGTCTATATCATCTGCGGCATCCTTGCGGCGCTTGGCGGCGTCGTGCTCTCCTCCAAGCTGCAAAGCGGCCAGCCAAACGCCGCGCAGAGCTATGAGCTCAACGCCATCGCGGCGGTCGCCATGGGCGGTACGAGCATGTCGGGCGGACGCGGCGGCATCATCCAGACCATCTTCGGCCTGGTCGCCATCGGCGTCATCAACAACGCTTTAAGCCTGCTTGGCGTTTCCTCCTACTGGCAGACCATCACGCTGGGTGTCATTATTCTGATCGCGGTTGTAATCGACCAGTTTAAAAAGGACTAGAGGCTGTTTGAAAAATCATTTTCAAACAAGCCCTAATCATTCTCTCTGCCCTGCTTTTTATTTCTTTCCTATTTTCAGATTGCGTGGTACACGCGCGGCCGGCGCATGTACCGCGTATGCATCACAACGAAACGATGGGGCGCATTCCTTTCGGAATGCGCCCCATCGTTTCGTTTTTTCTGGTCAGCCCTGTGCATACGCTTCGGACAGCGCGGCAGACCCCGGGTATGGCTCCTCCAGCGGGATCTCAATTCCGACATCGGGCAGCGATATAGCTCCGTCCTCCGTCGAAAAATAGATGTCAAGGTTGTCCGGATCGCCAAGCGCCGGATCAATGGTGTTCATCTGTAAGGTTTTCTGAATGCTGTCAAGAATGTGGAACACCAAATCCTGCGTATCAAATACGTGAAATTCATCTTTCTGCGGATCGGGCGGGCCTGTGAAAACAGAGCTTTCCCGGCCAAAAACAACCGTCATGCCGCCGCGGCCGCTGCTGACCGGTTCAGCCAGCGTCAGATTCCAGCCGGTTGTCTCAGCGATGGCCGCGATCAAGCCGTCGGGCGACGGATCGCTTTCAAAGGTCCACGGATATTCCTTCATGGATGGGCCGGCGCCGATATACAAAGTACGCTCCATTCCCGCTATGGCTGAGGACGTTTGCGCGGACGAAGCGGACGGCGCCTGCTCCGGCGCGCTCTGCCCATGCGGCGCGGAGGAAACCGCCCCAGCGGACGCGGATGAGGACGGCGCGGCAGTATCCCTGTCCGTACAGGCGGCCAGGGATACTGCCAAAACGGCCGCCAAAATCAGGGGTGCGAATTGTTTCATAAACCAGAAACCTCCCGAGCTGTTGATAGAACGTTCGACCGCATCCAAACGGCCAAACGTACCTTTTATTATACGGCCGATTGAATAAAATCTCCCAAACTGGTTTTATTTTTTCCTCGCCGTTTTGGAATATCCGGTTTCTGGATACCTCTCCTGACAAAAGCTGTGGGCAGCGCCTCGCCTTAAGAACCCCGCGCTGCGTCAAGGCTGTCTAAAAGGGAAAGCTGATCGGCTGTAACATAGTGGTCGACGGACCAAGCGAACAGCACCTGGCTGTAATCGCGCAGGTTGATCCTGCCGAGCTGCTCAGGCGCAGCCTGCGTTGTATCGACAACTGTGACGCGCTCATAATGCGCAAGCAAAAACGGCACATAGCCTTGTACAGACCGGTCGCCAAACAGCAGCAGCCGTTTGCTGTTCGTCGTGTTGCCAATGATGCTGATATCGATCACCGGCGACATGCCGCCGAGCACAACCGCCATCGAATCGCCAAGCTCCGCCCGAAAGCGCGGATACAGTGTGTAATACCTGCGGATCCCGGATGCGTCGTAGTGCGTGACAATATAGTCGCGCTGAAAACGTGACACATAGGAGTATACCGACACGCGGTCGGCCGAAACTTCCCGATAGGGGGACAGCGCGTACAGATCGCCGTAATAATTGTAATCTAGATGCTCCACCTCGTACTGGTCAAGCCCGCGCGGGTTGGAACGCAGCAGATTTTTAGCAGCCGCAGAGTAAATATAATACCCGCCCAGACCGGTAATTGTGTTGTCGGTATTATAATAAATATATTCATCCTGATGATTAAAGAGCGTCGGATAAACGTCGATGGCGGTCACACGGCCCGATACGCGGCGGTATACGTCGTCAATCAATTGGCGCTGGTTGTAAAGCGGCGCGACCTTGTCGTAGGGAACTTTGCTCTGTTGGACAGCGCACGCCGTAGGAATCAGCATGACATAACTCGGTATCTGGTGCTCGTCGGCAAAATCGATCATTGCAAGCGTATTGTCGTTGATGACCGACAGGCTTTTTGGCTGCACGTCAAGCGTCAGGGAATCGCCAGAAATAAAGACGCCGTTTTGCTCCTTCTGGCCGCCCATATAGCTTAGGGAAACCTCGAGCTTGCGCAGCCGGTCAGCCGCTGGGAACTGCTCGGTCATAGCTGTTTCCAGCTTGCCAAGCGGCGCGTAAATCGAACCGGCGGCGCGCAGCAGCGCGCGCGTCCCGCCGCCCGCCGCGATCAGGCATGGAGCTGCAAACAGCATGAGCAAAAACACCGCTCCCGTCAATTTTTTACCAAGCAATCCGCCGCCTCCTTTCAAAACTGGTAAAGCCTCTGCACAGGGGCTGTTTGAAAAATCAAAAGCCCCGCCTTTTTCTACAAACAGCGGGGGACGCCGCGTTAAAAAGCCTCGTAATCTGAAGGGATTCCTGCGTTTTTTGCCTTGTATTCTCTGGTTGTTTGCGAACAATCCGGCAATTCCTCTATTTTCAAACAAGCCCTAAACAAGAAACGCCGTAATCACAATAAGCAGCGCCGCCGTTAGCGCCGCCGTCCCAAACCAGTAAAGCCGCGGCGCATGCTTACGAATCACCTTGGCCGCCCGTTCAATCAGGCCGGTCGATGAAAAGACAGCGATCAGCAGCACAAGGTAGTTCGAAGCCAACAGATACAGGATACTGCTGCCGCTTTCCGGCGAAATGGTCCCCCGCAGGCCAAACAGGCGCAGCAGGTAGGAGATCGATTGCTCTGGCGTATCGCCCGCAAGAAAGCAAAACGACACCATGATCACCGCCGTGCTGTAAATCCAGCGCAGCAGCGGCGGAATCAGGTCGATGCGGCGACCCAGGCAGTACCGCTCAAAGATTACAAACAGCGCGAAATAAACGCCCCACAAAAGCAGGTTGAGGCTGATGCGAAACCATAGTCCCATCAAAATCGTAACCAGCAGGATATTGAAAACACCCGAAATCACACTGCCCTGCGCGCCCCCAAGATTGACATAGACATAGCGGCGCACATAACGGTTGACTGTGATATTGAAACGCGAAAAAAAGTCGTTAATGCCAATAGAACCAAACGGCGCATGAAAATTATCCTGAAGCTCAAAGCCAAAGATCAATGCAAGCCCCCGCGCCATATCACAGAAGCCCGCGAGGATGAAATAGACCGAAAGCGCCAGCGTCACAACCATTGTCCACGCGGCGGCCATTGTCACACTGGCCATTGGCAGCGCGCGCAACGTCCCATAGAGCCTGTAAACTGTGTCGCCGATCAGCACCTTTTTCGCCAGACCCTGCAAAAAATACCGCGCACCCTCGCCGGTCTTTTCAAGCGTCATGCGCATCGAGCGCGTCTGCAAAATCATTTTGCTGTGATAGACAAGCGGTCCGGCATACAGCTTTGGGAAAAACAGCGTCATCAGCCCAAGCTGAACCGGGCTGTGCTCACAGTACGTATAGCCGAAATAACAGTCCATCACATATCCACATGAGGTCAGGCAGATAACGCCAAGTCCAAATGGGCTGTGCGCGCCTGTCAGCTCCTGCGCTAAACCGTACAGCGTCAGGATAGTCAGGCTTTTGGCCACTGAACAGATCATAATCGCACAGCGCAGGCGCGCAAAGGGTGCGCTGCGCTCCATCAAAAGCCCCATACCATAATCAAAGGCGATCACCGCAGCCGCAAGCAGCAGATTGCTGCCCTCCAGCATCGCATAAAACGCACCCGACAGCGCAAGCAACACCGCCGCACGGGCGCGGTGCGGTGCGAACAGGCACAATAAAATGGCCGCCGGCAAGAATAAATAGAGAAACGACAGGCTGTAAATCTGCACGTGCTTGGCGCCCTCCCTCCGGTTTATGGTTGTCCTGAATGGTCCGAAAAATTCTGATGCGTTCCGTTTTCCTCCGGCGCCCCGGCGAGCAGGCGTTCGAATTCCTCCGCCGTGTACAGCGCGTTGACAGCGGCGAGCATCGCGTTGGCGCTCATGCGCTCCGGCAGGCCGAGCCGCCGGAGCAGCGTGCGGCGCTTTTCGGCGCTGTCCGCCGCTCCGGACAACCCATAGGTCACAAAATCGGCCTTGGTCAGCCGGCGCGCGCGGGCCTGCGGCTCGGCCTGCCGCCTTGCGGCGGCCGGCGCAGACGTTTCCTCCACAGCGACGCCCGCGCGCCGCAGCGCGGCCAGCAGCGTCTTGGCCGGGATTCCCTCCACGCCGAGCTTTCCCTCTGCGGAGGGCTGCGCCTTGCGCCGCTCCTTGCCGAACAGGTCGGGAATATAAACATGCGTCACCTGCGACGGATCGACCGCGCCCGCCAGAAAGCCGCGGATACGAAAGCCGGCCGCGTCGGAGTCGGTGAGGATGATGATGCCGGTCTGCGCGGCCAGGCGCCGGATATAAGCGAGCTTTTCACGGTCACGGAACACGCCGAAGCCGTCGGTCGTCACGATGGTCGCCTCGACAAGCGTATGCAGCTTTGCTTTATCATAGCGCCCTTCCACAATGATCGCCTGGCGGACCCTCAGCATGTCTGCCGGCCGCCGATCAAAAAGAGCTTTGCAACCGTCTCCTCCAGCAGGGCGCGGTCGTCGCCGCCGCTGCTCTTGACGCGCATGTCAGCCTCGGCCAGCGCCTCGAGCATCGCGCCAAGCTGCCCAGCGGTGTACGCACCGCTGTCGCTCATCGCGTTTTTGATCGCAAACTCCCGGTTTTTGGCATACCCAAGCTCGGGCGCGGCATGCCCGGCGGGTACGTTCGCCTGCCTGGCGGCAAACCCGCGGTACAGGTCGACAAATGCGCCCGACAGGATCGACAGTGTGCGCGCCGCCGGCTCGCGCAAATCGTCAAGCTGGCCGATCAGCTCCATCGCCCTGGGAAAATTGCTGCGCAGAATCGCCTTGGACAGATCGAATACACGCGCCTGTAAAACGACTGTTACAACGGCGTCGATGTCAGCGCGCGTGATCTTGCGCCCGGCCGCATAAGCGCACAGCTTGTCAAGCTCCGTGGCCAAAAGCTGTAAATCGTCCGTGCACCGCTCGACCATGTAGGACGCCTCGCCGCTTTCGAGCGTACAGCCGTTTTTCTGTGCACGGTCGCGCAGAAAACGCAGCGTGTCCGCGCCGCGCCGGCTGCCAAGCTCGATCACGCAGCCCGCCTTATCGCACGCTTTGATCAGCAGGTTCATCTTTTCCCGGCGCGCGGGCGGCTCCTTGACCGTAATGACGACGACGGTTGTCTGCGGCGGATCACCGATCACGGCGCACAGCTCCTTCATACGGCCCATATCAAGCTTTTCTGGGTCGAGCGAAAGCGTCACGCAGCAGCCCGCCGCCATCAGCGGAACCGATTCGACCGCGTCATAAAAGGCTTGCAGATCAAGCGCATCGCCGTCAAAACGGCGCAGGTTAAACGCTTCGTCCGCTCCGCCGAGCGCCTTTTTCACAATCATCTTTTCATAAAGCGCGATCAGATATGCCTGCATTCCGTAAAGCAGATAGACGTTGTGCTGTTCCGCGCTTTTCACATGTTTTGCAAAATCGCTTTCCATCGTATATTTCAAGGCATCCCCTCCGTTTGACGCGCCGCGGCGCGCGGTAATACGTCCGGTCCGGCCGCGCCGGTGCGGCGCAGCGTCATGATTTCACAGTTATAATAACGCGCTGTTGTTTTCAGCCTGACGCCGGGCGCGGCGACAATCTGTCCACGCGCGTTGATCAACACGTCGGCGGCTGCGGGCGTCTGGTCAAACGTCTTGACAATCCGAAGCCCGCCCATCTCGATCGAAACGATCTCTGCGTCCTTTCCCTCAGCCGAAACATGCGCGCCGGGCAGCTCCGCCGTAAAGCCATACGTCTGGTCAAGGCCGAACGCCGTATCGACCGGCAGAATTTCCGACAGCGCGTGCGTCCTGTTGGAGAAAAGCGCGCCGTCTTCCCGCACAGCATAAAGGGAAATGCGTTTCACACCATTGTCCTTTAAAAACGCGGCCAGATTCTGTGCATCCGCGACAGAGTCCGGCTCCCCGATCACAGCTCCCTGTCCGCCGCAGGCAAGCGCGACGCTGCCCGCGCTCTGCGAGACAGCCAGTTCCACTGTTGGGCCCCAAGCAACGGCGCGCGCCAACATCCCGGCCAGCAGCGCCACAACCGCCAGAGACGCCGCATAAAGGCGCACCGTATGCGGCGCGCGGTTTGCCGCAAGCAGAGCGCCGCCCAGAATACAGGCGGCCATCCAAAGCGTCACAAGCCCGGCGCGCACTGGAACAGACGCAAACGGCAGGACACTCCACCGAGATGCAATCGCGTTGACCGCATGGATCGACGCGCCGCCGGCCAGCGCGCAGGCGCGCGCCAAAACAGCAAACGGCGGGATAAAACCGAGCAGGCCGCAGAGCAGACCGCCCGCCAGTGCAGGCATCACAAAAGGCGCAGCCAGCACATTCGCAACCGGCGCGACAAGCGAGAGCTGTCCGAATGCAACGCAAAGCACCGGGGCTGTAAACACGCCGGCGCAGACCGAGGTTGAAAAGGCCAGAAGCGCCGCATAGCCAAACGGATGCAGCCGCCGCAGGCTGCGCGCATCTGTCCGCCAAAGCCGGCGTGCGCACCACGCGCAAACCGGGTCGGCACAGGCGGCGATGCCCATGGTCGCAAGATAGGAAAGCTGCAAGCCTGTGCTGAATATGGCGTATGGATTTTGCAGCAGAATGACGATCAGCGCGAAGCCCAGTGAATTAAGCGTGTCCGAATCACGTCCAAGCAGCAGCGCCGCGCGGCAGATCACAGCCATGACGGCCGCGCGCACGACCGAAAGCGTGCATCCGGTCATCAGCATAAAGAGCAGTACAGCCGCGATCCCGGCGGCGGCGCGTGTGCGGCGTCCGCAGCGGGCCGCCGACAAAAGCGCGTCGAACAACCCGGCGAACACGGTCAGATGCAGCCCCGATACAGCCAACAGGTGCGAAAGCCCCGCCCGGGCGTAACTGGCGCGGAGATCCGCAGCGATCAGCTCGCTGCGGCCCGTGGCCATCGCGGCGAGCACGCCGCCCTCCGGTCCGGTCAGATAACGCATGATATGCGAAGCGGCCGCGTCGCGGTACCGGGCGAACAAGACGCGCCCGTCGTTCAGGCGCTTTTCAATCAGCCGCGGCGCGCCGGCCATGGACGCCCTGAGCCCAACAGCGTCCGCATAGAGCTTAGCCCGCGACGCCGCGTCAGGGCTGTCCATTATCAGTTCCCATTCTACCACATCGCCTGGGGAAACATCAAGCGCGCCGGGCGCCCCGACCGACACGCGGATCCCGGACGGTAGCGGCCCGTCCTCTGTGACCAGCGTCAGACGCGTGTAATCGCCGTATTCCACGCGTTCAAGAACCAACCCTCGTAAATCCACAAAAGCGCCTTCCAGACGGGCCGCGGCTGAAAACGTCAGGCTGCTGTACAGCGCCAGCCATGCCAGGGAAAGACCAAAAGCCACCGTTGCAGCGCAAAGCCACAACGGCAGCCTTTTTCTCATGACGGCCGCTGACAGCAGCAGGCAGGCTCCGACCGCCGCTTTGGCGCGGGGATCAAACCCAAGCGGCACCGACAGCAGCACCGCGCATATCCACGCGATCGCGCCGATGTGAAACGCACGGTTCATAGCAAATGCGACTTGGGATACGGCCTGTAGATATCAGTACGTCCCACCAGATAATCAACGCTCGTCTCATAAAAATCAGCCAGCTTCATCAAAAGCTCGATGGGGATATCGCGTATCCCGCGCTCATAACACGAATACCCCGGCTGATCGATTCCCAGATAGTTAGCCACGACCGTCTGGTTTAAATCGCGATCCTCCCGCAGATCGCGGATCCGTTCAAAACGCATGCCGTTCTCCTTTCAGCCTCCAGGAGCGGTTTGAAAAGCCTTTCCACAGCCTTGCTCCCTCAAGCAATCCTTCATACAAGTTTGGACTTTTCAGCACGCTTCCATGCGTCCCCACGCCGCGCGTTTTTCAACAAGGGAGCGCGCGGACCATCATCACTTCCTGCTCCACTGTACGCCCTGCGGCGTATCCTTCAGAAGGATTCCCATCCCGGCAAGCTGATCGCGGATCGCGTCTGCGCGGGCAAAATCCTTCGCCTTGCGCGCGGACTGCCGCTCGGCGATCAGCGCCTCGATCTCGCCGTCGAGATCCTTTGACGCGCGGTTATACAGCAGGCCGAGCACGCCGCACAGCTCGTCAAACCGTTTGACCGCATAGGCGACAGCCTCCTTCGGCTGCGGCTGCGTAATATATGTGTTGATATCGCGCGCCATTTCAAACAGGGCCGCGATGCCATCGGCTGTGTTCAAATCGTCGTCCATCGCCTCGACAAACTGCGCGGCGCGTGCGTCGATTTTTTCCTGGAACGCGCGCCAGTCCCCTTCCCCGAGCGCGCTTTCGAGCGCGAAATCGAGGCTGTCGCGGCAGTTGTGCAGGCGCTCCAGCGCCGCACGGCATTGTTCAATCACCTCAAGGCTGTAGTTGATCGGGCTGCGGTAATGCGCCTGTAGCATCATGAACTTGATCGGCTCATAACCGAACTTCTCCGCCACCTCGCGCACGGTGAAAAAATTGCCGAGCGATTTGCTCATTTTGCGGTTATCCACGTTGATATAGCCGTTGTGCATCCAATAGCGCACATACTCGGCGCCCGTGCAGCATTCACTCTGCGCGATCTCGTTTTCATGGTGCGGGAAAATCAAATCCTGACCGCCGCAGTGGATATCGATTGTGTCGCCAAGATGACGGCGGATCATCGCGCTGCACTCGATATGCCAGCCCGGCCGGCCCTCGCCCCACGGGGACGGCCAGCTCGGCTCGCCGGGCTTGGCAGCTTTCCAGAGGACGAAATCGAGCGGGTCCTCCTTTTTGTCGCTGACATCGATGCGCGCGCCCGCCTCAAGCTCTTCAAGCGGCTGATGCGAAAGCTTCCCGTACTCCCCAAAGCGGCGCGAGCGGAAATAAACGCTGCTATCGCGCTCATATGCAAAGCCCTTTTCCTCAAGCGTTTTGACCATATCGATGATCGTATCGATATTTTCCGTCGCGCGCGGGTGGATATCGGCAGGCCGGATGCCAAGCCCTTTTGTATCCGCCAGATATTCGCCGATGTACCGCTCGGCGACTTCGCGGACCGTAATACCCTCCTCGTTGGCCTTGTTGATCAGCTTGTCGTCAATGTCTGTAAAGTTCTGTACAAACGTCACATCGTAGCCGCGGTACTCCAGATAACGGCGCAGCGTATCGAACACACAGATCGGACGCGCGTTGCCGATGTGGATAAAATTGTAGACGGTCGGCCCGCAGGCATACATTTTAACCTTGCCAGGCTCAATCGGGACAAATTCTTCCTTTTGACGCGTCAATGTATTAAAAATCTTCATACCTTTTTCCTCCTAAATAAACTGATCGGCAGACCAGCAGTTCCCGCGGCACGGGCCTGGCCGCACACTGTCAGGCCCATGCCGCCGCGCGCAGTATGTACACGGGGCGCAGGCCCCGTGCGCGTTTTACCGCCCATCCGCCGTGGTTGTCTGCGGCGGCCGGGCGGACGCCTGCGTTTGTTTTTGCTCCTTCTTTTCCAATTCCCGGATACGCTGCTCCATCCTGCCGATCTCAAAGCGCAGGCGGCAGATCTCCTGCGCCACAGGGTCGGGAATGTGGACGTGGTCGAGCGTCGTTGGTTTTCGCCCGCCGACGCGCGCCACGCGCGCAGGCACGCCGACCGCCGTCGACTGCGGCGGAATTGATTCGAGCAGCACCGCGTTGGCGGCAACCTTCGCGCCGTCGCCAACCCTGAACGGCCCAAGAATTTTCGCCCCGCAGCCAACCGTGACGTTTTTGCCGAGCGTCGGATGACGCTTGCCTTTATCCTTTCCCGTTCCGCCGAGCGTCACGCCCTGGTAAATGGTGCAGCCGTCCCCGACCTCGGCCGTTTCGCCGATTACAATTCCCATGCCGTGGTCGATCATCACACCGGAACCGATTTTCGCCCCCGGGTGTATTTCAACGCCGGTCAAAAAGCGCGACGCCTGGCTGATCAGACGCGCGGGCAAAAACGCCTTGTGGCGGTAAAGCCAATGCGCCGGCCGGTGCAGCATCAGCGCGTGCAGGCCGCTCGAGATCAGCAGCACCTCCAGGCTGCTGCGCGCGGCCGGGTCGCGTTCCTTGACCGCCTGTATATCCTTCTTCAACTCATCAAACATCCTTATGATACCTCCTTTGGAGAAGAACATGAATGCGCGGAACCATTTTTATCCATATCCGGGATATAAAAATACGCCCCGTCCGGCCCCAGGCCAAACGAAGGCGGTATTCCCGCGGTTCCACTTCGGTTTATCACTCAGGGGCATCCACCCCATACCCCTTAACGCGGGGAAACGCGCCGCCCCACCCGGCTCCAAACCGTTCGGACGGCGTGCTCACGGGCGCATTTCGCCGCGGCCTGCACGGGACGCGCTTGCAGCCCGGCGCCGTCCCGCCTGGGCGGGCGCGGCGCTTCGGCGCGTCTTCTCTGTCGCGTGGCTTCGCGGATACTTCTCCCGATCAACGCATTTATGCTATATAGTCTATGCGGCCAGCAGGCGGTCTGTGCATAAACAATTTCAAAACGAACCTATCTCAACGGGAAATCTTACAAAGGTCTGCACCTCTTTGAATTGAGGGGTTGGCGATATTGTAAAAGCCCCTGCGGCTGGGACGCAAAATCAGCTTTCACCGGATTTTTGAAAGCTGTCCTGCGCTGTCCCGGCGTTTCTATTTTCCGGGAAGATATAGTCCTCAACCAGCCACTGCCCATTTTCTTTGACCACTGTAAAATCAACAAAAGCATATTCCGGGACATAATCAGGGTTTTCTTTCGCTCCTGCATAGCCGGGGGATTGCCTGTACTGCACTTCCAGAGTCACTCTGTTATCGGCGGCTTCTTTCAGGCGGATATTCTCCAGTGCATCCTGATAAGCATATCCAGTTTTCCACGGTCCCATACGATATGTTTTTCCATCCTTTTTCTGAATAAATGTGACCGTAGCATTACCTATTGTCGCCTGCTCCAGCTGCTCGATTCCTTTCACACTGAAAACTGTTGGAACCACCGTGTCATAGTTGGTAATTTCGTAAAATTCAGGCCCGATCCCCAAGTCGCAAGAGCCGGCGCTTTCCAGAAAATTAAAGTCATCCACATCGTAAATGCGGTTTGCCTTGAACCAGAGGTCTGCAAATGTATCATAAAGATTTTCACCGCCGACCTCAATCACTTTTGACTGCTCTTCCTCACTTTCCAATGCAGGGGCGGCAAATGACGAAGATGGCATAGATGAAGCTTCCGGAGCAGATGGGTTTGCTGGTTGAGCAGCGCAGGCAGTGCAGCAAGCCACAAGCACGAAAGCTGCCAAGAGCATAACATATTTTTTCATGGAAAGATCCCTTTTCTGATAGAAACTGATCTTGCAAGTGCATTCCATATTATGAGCTGTATTGATTTGAGGATACCACAATACAGGCACGGATGCAAGCGTTATTTAATATCTCCAAGAAGCGAACGGTTTTTCCAAATGTAATTAAATCCCGAAAAAACCGTCAGGATCACAACGATTGTCTGCACGACAAACGACAGGCCGATCAGAAAAATTACCGGCGCGGGCGGCGCAGAATTGCCGGGAGGGACTGTCATGAAAAGCGGCCAGCACTCCTCCAGCCAGAGCGCGATCAGAGCAACCAGCACCCATATGATCTGCGAGACGGTTTTCATCTTGCCCCAGATATCGGCGGCGATCACGGTGCCCTGCTCGGCGGCAATCAGACGCACCGATGTCACAAGGAATTCACGCGCCAGAATGATAAACACGATGAGAGCGGAACTCATCTCAAGCTCGATAAAACAGACGAGCGCTGAAAACACCAGCAGTTTATCGGCCAGAGGGTCCATCAGCTTGCCGAAATTTGTAACAAGCCCATCGCGGCGGGCAATATGTCCGTCAAGGTAGTCGGTAAACGACGCGGCGGCAAAGATGACGGCCGCGATCAAATAGCTGTGCGGAATCGACTCCGCCAGCATAAAGACAAGAAATACCGGAATCAACGCCATACGCATGACCGTCAGTCTATTCGGCAGATTCATTGGATCAGCGCCTTTCCCTTCAAATCGTAGCCCTCCGCCCCGTTGATTTCAACTTCAATATAATCTCCCGGGTTGTACGGCCCATGCCCTGAAAAATAGACGCGCGAATCGATGTCGGGCGCATCCATATAGCTGCGCCCATACCAAAGCCGGCCCTCGCGCCCCTCCACGGCGACTGTCAGCCGCCGTCCGATCTGGGATCGGTTGAAAGCTTCCATAACGCCGTACTGCTGCTCCATAATGATCTGCGCACGGCGGCGCTTTTCCTCCTCGTCGAGCTGGCCGTCCATCAGCGCGGCCGGCGTATCCTCCTCGACAGAGTAGGCAAAACAGCCGAGCCGCTCAAAGCGCACGCGCTGCACAAATTCGCACAGCTCCTCGAACTCTCCCTGCGTTTCCGTCGGAAAGCCCGTAATCAGCGTTGTGCGCAGCACAACGTCTGGCACGCGCGCACGGATTTTTTCCATCAGCGCGGTCAGGCTTTCGCCATCGCCGCGCCGGTTCATCAACGACAGGATACGCCCGTTTACATGCTGGATCGGGATATCCATATACTTGACGATCTTTTCCTCGCGCGCCATCACATCGAGCAGACGGTCCGTGATGCGATCCGGGTAACAGTACAGCATCCGCACCCACCGCACGCCATCCAGCCGGCACAGCTTTTCCAAAAGCTCCGGCAGGGCCAGCCGCCCATAAAGGTCCTCGCCATAGCGTGTCGTATCCTGCGCCACGACATTCAGCTCCGTGACGCCACGCTTTGCAAGGCGCGCGGCCTCTGCGACGATATTCTCCATCGGCCGGCTGCGAAAAGGCCCGCGGATCAGCGGGATCGCACAGTAGGAACAGCGGTTGTCACAGCCCTCTGCCACCTTGAGGTACGCAAAATACGGCTCGTTGGCAAGCACGCGCTCCCCTTCCAGCGACAACGCTTCCTTTTTACCGAACGCCACCGTCTTTTCGCCATGCAGCGCCCTGTCAATCGCGCCGAGGATATCCGCGTTACAGCCGATGCCGAGCACAACGTCCGCCTCCGGGATTTCAGCGGCGACTTGCTCGCGATACCGCTCCGCCAGGCAGCCCGTTACGACGAGCGCCCGGAGCGCGCCGCCCGTTTTGAGCTGCGCAAACTCCAGGATGGTCTCGATGCTTTCACGCTTGGCGTCCTCGATGAAGCCGCATGTATTGATAATAACCACATCGCATTGCGACGCATCGGCGCAGATTTCATAGCCGCCCTTTTCTATCTGCGCAAGCAGCCGCTCCGCGTCCACCTGATTTTTTGAACATCCCAGGGATACCATCCCGACCTTTACCGACATACAGCCAGCTCCTTTGCAGCATCCGAAGCGGCATAAGCAGACGCGCCGCTTCGTGTGAAATTATGTCGTCAATCAAAATCATATCCGCTGCGCCCGCCGCAGAATGCATCGAGCGCCCGCCGTACATCGGAAGGGCTGTGCCCGAGGCGCAGCAGCGCACCCCAGGCGCGCCGCCGGACGGTTTCGTCCCCGGCCGCCCGCGGATATTTTTTCAGGAGCACCGCTAAAATATGCGCCTGCGGATCGTTTTCCTCCAGAGCGGCGACCGCCTGCGCGGCCGTCTGCGAATCGATGCCGCGGCGGCGAAGCTCCTGCCGGATGCGCGCGGCACCGTAATGGCGCCGCTCTGAAAGCTCCTGCGCGAAGCGCGCCGCATAGCGTTCATCGTCGACCAGGCCAAGCTCTTTCATACGCTCCACAGCCTGCCTGGCCGCTTCTTCGCCCACATGGCGCGTCAGACGGTCGCGCAGGCCATGCGCCGTATAATCCTGCCGCGAAAGCATCGAAAGAGCGCGCTCGCGCGCTTCGCGCAGCTCGGCCGCGTCCGACAGCTCCCGCAGGGCGTCCTCATCAATCTGTGAGCCGGCTGAAAGCCCCGACGCCGCAAAGACATCGGGGTGCAGGCTCATCACAAACGCGCCGTCGGCATACAGAGCCACCCGGCCGCGTTTTGTCATCGCGATTTTTGTCAGCGTCATTCGTCGTCCGTCTCCACATCAATGTTGACGCGCGGCGCGGGCACGGGCGGCGCATCCGGAGCGGCGGCGAGCTTTTCCGGCTCCGCAGCCGACGCGCCCGCGCGCATCGGCTTTTTACCGGCGGTCTTCGTAGACTTCAGCAGCTTATCGGCATTTTCGCGCACCTTTGTTTCGATCTCCTGGGCGGTCTCTGGATTCGCCTTTAAAAATTCCTTCGCGTTGTCGCGCCCCTGCCCGAGACGTGTGTCGCCGTAATTGAACCACGATCCGCTGCGCATAACAATGTCTAGCTTTGTCGCAAGGTCCAGAATTTCACCAACCTTTGAGATCCCTTCGCCGTACATAATATCAAACTCAGCCTCTTTAAATGGCGGCGACACCTTATTTTTAACAACCTTAACACGCGTGCGGTTGCCAATCAGTTCGGAACCGTTTTTAAGCGCCTCGACGCGGCGCACGTCCAGGCGCACTGACGCGTAAAACTTGAGCGCGCGGCCGCCGGGCGTCGTCTCGGGATTGCCGTACATGACGCCGATTTTTTCGCGGAGCTGGTTGATGAAGATCACGACACAGTTTGATTTGCCGATCGCCCCAGTCAGCTTGCGCAGCGCCTGCGACATCAGACGCGCCTGCAAACCGACATGGCTGTCGCCCATATCGCCCTCAATCTCGGCCTTTGTGACCATTGCGGCGACCGAATCGACAATCACAACGTCGATCGCCCCGGAGCGCACAAGCGCCTCGCAGATCTCAAGCGCCTGTTCGCCAGTATCCGGCTGTGAAACGAGCAGCGAGTCGATGTCCACGCCGAGCGCCTGCGCATACACCGGGTCAAGCGCATGTTCAACGTCGATGAAAACAGCCGAGCCGCCCTCCTTCTGCGCCTGCGCCACTACATGGAGCGCGACAGTCGTCTTACCGGAACTTTCCGGCCCGTATATCTCGATGATGCGCCCGCGCGGCACACCGCCGATGCCAAGCGCAATATCAAGCGACAGCGATCCGGTGGAGATCGCCTCCACATTGAGCGTGCTGTCCTGTCCAAGCTTCATCACCGCGCCCTTGCCGAACTGCTTTTCAATCTGACCAAGCGCCGTCTCCAACGCCTTTTTCCGATCCTCGGACGAGACGCCGCTCTTGCGTGCGCTCACTGAACCGAGCTTTTTGTCCTTATCCGCCATGCATATGACCTCCGCCGTATGTAATACCCGTTATGTAATACTCATTGTATAATTGGCCATCGGGGCGGCAGCGGGCTGCGCCCGCGTATCGCCCTGGCCATAAGGCCGGTATAATAACCGCCCTGCGGTTATTATACATGATCGCTCCAAAAAATGCAATCCGCAAATAGAACAAATGTTCTTTACAGGTTATACAGAATCAACGACTGATAAAATCCGGGCCGCATAGTATCATAGAAGCAAAACAAAACCGTGAAGAGATTTCATTTTTTGCGGACAATCTTAGCGCGCCGGCTTGGCGCGATACTCGCGGCACAGCCTATAAAAACGCTGAAACCTGTCCCGCTGTTCGCGGCGCAGCCGACTAAAGTTTTTCGCCGAAGCCTTTTTTCAAAAAGGCTGGAGCGCAGCCGAATTAAGTTTTTCGCCGAGGCCTTTTTCAAAAAGGCCGGAAAGCGGGCGCTTGCAAAAGCCACGCCAGCCGCGCGGCGTCTGTCATGGCTTTTGCTGGCGGAAGGCACTGCGTCGGAGCAGGTGTCTTGCGGCCTGTGGGCCGCGCTTTTATGAGGGCTGCGGCCCGTGGATGTTTCTCTCACCCACCGCCTTTTGAAAAAGGCGGGCGAAAACTTTTGATTGCGATGCGCCTGTCCCACTGTTCGCGGCGCAGCCTGTAAAAACGCTAAAACCTGTCCCGCTGTTCGCGGCGCAGCCGACTAAAGTTTTTCGCCGAAGCCTTTTTTCAAAAAGGCTGGAGCGCAGCCGAATTAAGTTTTTCGCCGAGGCCTTTTTCAAAAAGGCCGGAAAGCGGGCGCTTGCAAAAGCCACGCCAGCCGCGCGGCGTCTGTCATGGCTTTTGCTGGCGGAAGGCACTGCGTCGGAGCAGGTGTCTTGCGGCCTGTGGGCCGCGCTTTTATGAGGGCTGCGGCCCGTGGATAGGGCTTCGCCCTCGAGAAAGGCCAAGACCCGCGAGGGGCCTTGGCCTTTCTCTCACCCACCGCCTTTTGAAAAAGGCGGGCGAAAACTTTTGATTGCGATGCGCCTGTCCCACTGTTCGCGGCGCAGCCTGTAAAAACGCTAAAACCTGTCCCGCTGTTCGCGGCGCAGCCGACTAAAGTTTTTCGCCGAAGCCTTTTTTCAAAAAGGCTGGAGCGCAGCCGAATTAAGTTTTTCGCCGAGGCCTTTTTCAAAAAGGCCGGAAAGCGGGCGCTTGCAAAAGCCACGCCAGCCGCGCGGCGTCTGTCATGGCTTTTGCTGGCGGAAGGCACTGCGTCGGAGCAGGTGCCACGCCAGCCGCGCGGCGTCTGTCATGGCTTTTGCTGGCGGAAGGCACTGCGTCGGAGCAGGTGTCTTGCGGCCTGTGGGCCGCGCTTTTATGAGGGCTGCGGCCCGTGGATAGGGCTTCGCCCTCGAGAAAGGCCAAGACCCGCGAGGGGCCTTGGCCTTTCTCTCACCCACCGCCTTTTGAAAAAGGCGGGCGAAAACTTTTGATTGCGATGCGCCTGTCCCACTGTTCGCGGCGCAGCCTGTAAAAACGCTGAAACCTGTCCCTCTGTTCGCGGCGCAGCCTGTAAAAACGCTAAAACCTGTCCCGCTGTTCGCGGCGCAGCCGACTAAAGTTTTTCGCCGAAGCCTTTTTTCAAAAAGGCTGGAGCGCAGCCGAACTAAGTTTTTCGCCGAAGCCTTTTTTCAAAAAGGCTGGAGCGCAGCCGAACTAAGTTTTTCGTTGAAGCCTTTTTTCAAAAAGGCTTGGGATTATCGGGACGTGGCGTTACGGAAAGCCTGGCGGGTCGCCTTGATCTCGGTCAGGGACTTGACGAGCACTTCCTCAGTCTTGAGCATACAGTTGTCGGAAAATTCCTGCGCGGCCTGACGGATTTCGCGCGCCTTAATCTGCGCCTGGGACAGGAGCTCGGACGCCTTGGCCTGCGCGGCCTTCGTGACCTCCTGCTGCGCGATCAGCGCGCGGGCGCGATCCTCGGCCTTACGCACGATCTGTTCGGCCTCCTTTTTCGCGCCGTCAATAATTTCGGCACGATCAGATACAATCGCTTTCGCCTGCTTGATCTCGCCGGGAATATTCAACCGGATATCATCGATCAGGTCGCGCACCTTGTCCGCATCCACCACACAACGGCCGCCCGAGAGCGGCAGGCTCCATGCGCGGTCGAGCAGCTCGTCGATCACATCCAGAATCTCATCAATATTCATTGGGGAAACGCCTCCTTACTCACTCGTTGTTCCAACAGCCGCATACTGCGCACGCAGACGTTCTGTCACTGTATCGAGGATCGCCGCCGGCACAAAGCTGCCGACATCACCCCCGAACCGTGCGATTTGCCGGACCATGCTGGAGCTTAGATACATATTATCGCTGTTTGGCGTCAAAAAAACCGTCTCAGCGTATGGATACAGCTTTTTATTTGTCAGCGCCATCTGGAACTCATAATCAAAATCGGACACGGCGCGCAATCCTTTTACAATCGCAACCGCCTTACGCGCACGCACATAATCAATCAAAAGGCCGCTGAATTTATCGACCTCCACATTTGGCATATCGCCGCACACATCCCGAATCAGGCCGACACGCTCATCCAGCGAAAAAATCGGCCGCTTATCGGGATTGGAGCTGACGACGACGATGACCCGGTCAAACAGCGTACCAGCGCGCCGGATGATGTCCTCGTGTCCTTTTGTAATCGGGTCGAAGCTTCCCGGGCAGATCGCCAGACGCTCCATATCAGTCATCTTCTTCCTGTCGTTTTCTATAGGTCGTGATTTTTGCCCGGCCGTACCGGTAGACCTTGTGCACGCAAAACGCGCCGGCCATAGCGGGCGGCTCAGCGCGGCGGTCCGTCTCGCAGATGATAACGCCGCCGTCATTCATCAGCGCAGCCACGCCGGAGAGCGCCGCCGCAAGCTGACCGCCATCATACGGCGGGTCAAGCAGCGCGATATCAAAACGGTCGCGGCACCCCGTCAAAAAGGATGACGCATCCATCGCGGCTACACGCGCGAGCGGCGCGAGCCTGGCCGCCGCAAGGTTTCGGCGAATGACCTCCTGCGCGGCGCGCGAATGATCCACAAACACACAGCTTTTTGCGCCGCGCGAGAGCGCCTCGATCCCGAGCTGCCCGCTGCCGGCAAACAGATCCAGCACAGCCGCCCCGGTCAGTTCAAAGTGCAGAATGCTGAAAACGGCCTCCTTGGCCATATCCGAGGTGGGGCGGGTTTGCAGTCCCTCGGGGGCCTCCAGACGCGTGCCGCGCGCTGTACCCGTGATCACCCTCATAGACGTTCCTCCCGTCTGAACCGCCCTCAGCAGGCGGTCTTGTATGCATATTATTGCCTGTTTCATCCGTTTTGTCAATCATCCGTATGCAGAAATTCATAAAGCTTTTCAGCGGCCGGACGGCTCACGCCCTTGACTGCGGCAAGCGCGTCGACATCCGCTGCACGGATTGCCTTGATCGTCTTAAAGTGGCGGAAGATTTCGGCCGCGCGCTTTTGGCCGATTCCCTCGCATTTGGTCAGCGACAGCTCGAACGACGATTTCTGATGGCGCGCGCGTGAAAAGCTGATAGAAAAGCGGTGAACCTCATCCTGAATCGTGGAAACAAGCGTAAACGCGCTGCGGTGCGGCGCCACGGCGATTTCTCCGCCGCTTTGGGCGATGGCGCGGGTGCGGTGCTTATCATCCTTGACCATGCCGAACAGCGGCACGGCGATCCCCATCGACGCGAGTACCGGCGCGATCGCGCCGACATGGCCGCGCCCGCCGTCGAGCAAAATCAAATCGGGCAGACGGCCGAACGCCTCATCCGGCGTCTCGTCGTTTTTATAATGTGCGAACCGGCGCTCAATCATCTCGGCCATACTGGCGTAGTCGTCTGTCCCAATGACCGTCTTGATCGTAAATTTCCTATAGCAGCGGCGCAGGGGCCGCCCGTTTTCAAAAACGACCATTCCGCCGACGACCGTATCCGATCCGATGTTTGATATATCATATGCCTCGATGCGCACAGGCGGACGTTCCAGCCCAAGCAGCCGCGCCAATTCATCGAGCGCGCCGACCTCGCGTCCCGCGCGGCGCACAGTCTGCGAAAGGCGCTCGACAGCATTTTTGCGCGCCATCTCGACCAGGCGGAGCTGTTCGCCGCGCTGTGGGATATGAATTTCCACCTTATAGCCCGCCTGCTCGGAGAGCAGGCGCGCGGCAAGCTGTGCGTCTGCAACATCGCCGTCAAGCTGAATCTTCTTCGGGAGGTCGCCGCGCCGCGTCGTATAGTAGCGCAGCAAAAACTCCTGGCGCGCGGCGTCGATATCGTCCGTCGCGCCGATCAAAAAGTCCTGCTTGTCCACCAAGCGTTCGCCGCGGAATTTGAGCACCACGGCGCACGTTTCGCTTTCGCTGCGCGCGAGCGCGATAATATCCTGATTAGCTACCTTTGCAAACACAACCTTCTGCGATTCGCTGATGCGCGTCACGGCCCGGATACGGTCGCGAAGCTGGGCAGCCTTTTCAAACTGCATGTTTTCAGCGCACAGCTCCATCTGCTCGGTCAGCCGTTCGACGGCGCGCGCACTGCCGCCGCGGATATAATCAAGTGCCTGCTCGAGAATTTCATCATATGCTTGAGAAGAAATTTTCCCCATACAGACGCCCATGCACCGTTTGATGTGGTAATTGAGGCACGGCCGCGCCTTGCCGAACTCCTGCGGAAACTTTTTGCCGCAGGTCGGCAGCATGAATACCCGGTTCGCCTCGTCGACCGTCTCGTTTACAACAAACGAGGAGATATACGGCCCGATATATTGCGCGCCGTCGTCCTCCTTCTGAAATACATGCGTGATACGGCCATACTGCCTGGGCGCGACCTTGATGTAGCTGTATCCTTTGTCATCCTTGAGCAGGATGTTATATTTGGGCGTGTGCTGCTTGATCAGGCTGCATTCGAGCACAAGCGCCTCGAACTCGCTATCCGTGACAATGGAATCAAAATCGTATACATGGCTGACCATTTTATACACCTTGGGATGGTGCTTTTCCACTGCGCGGAAATAGCTGCTGACCCTGTTTTTCAGCGCCTTGGCCTTGCCGATATAAATGATCTCGCCGCTTTTATTCTTCATAATGTAGACGCCCGGCAAAAGCGGAAGCCGGCGCGCCTTTTCGGCCAGAAATAAAAGACGCGGATTGTCGACAGCGTCCACCCCCATTAAATTCCATCGGCCGCGCCGCGAAAAAATGCGCCGCCGGCCGCGCGCCCGTCCGCAGCGCCCCCAAAAACAAGGGGGAACAACTAAAAACCCTCCGCGGGGCCACGGCCCGGCGAGGGGGTTTCAGTCAGCGAATACATGCGAATCTGCGGGGCGCGCGCCCAATGCGGCGCGAACCGTTTGTGGCAAACTGTTTTTACTCTGTAAAGCCGGACTCCACAAGCTTGACAAGGCCCTCGACAGCGGCCTGCTCATCGGAACCGTCAGCAATGATGCGGATCGATGTGCCACCGACAATGCCAAGCGACAGAACGCCGAGCAGGCTCTTGGCGTTGACGCGGCGCTCCTCCTTTTCGACCCAGATGGAGGATTTGTATTCATTCGCCTTCTGAATAAAGAACGTAGCGGGACGCGCGTGCAGGCCAACCTGGTTCTGAACAGCGACTTCTTTGACAAACATTTCAATACCCCTCTGCTTCCATAATCGGAACGTATCCATAAACAAAACCATCTGCCGGTCGGCGCTTGGATTTGTCCAGGAGTCAGCTCCAAACTGATCTAATTGGCGTGTGTTAGTATTATTATAAGCGGATTGCAGGAAAGCGTCAACAATTTTTGCTTTTCTTTCTTGTCCCAGCCATATTTTCTGTTGCTTTTCCAGATACTCTGGCAGCAGCCAAGGGGTGATTGTGCAACTTACCCATAAAGTTTTCAACAATTATAGCAACATAACCGGAGCATCCTGTCGAAATAAGGGTAAAGGCGGTTCAATCCCCCTGGTTGCCACCATCCTGCTCATCGGTCCAGCCGATTGTACGCAGATACCACTTGTCCTTTTCAGTAAGCGGCGCGGCGCGCAGAAGCTCCGGACGCTTTTCATACGTCGTCTTGAGCGACTGCTCGCGCCTCCACCGCGCGATTGCCGCATGGTTTCCGTTCGTCACAATCTCCGGCACGGCCACGCCGTGCCATACGGCGGGCTTTGTATACTGCGGATATTCCAGCAGCCCGTCCCAATGGCTTTCCTGCTCGTAACAGCTTTCATCCGCGAGCACGCCCGGACAAAGCCGCGCCACACAGTCGATCAGCACAAGCGCGCCAAGCTCGCCGCCGGTCAGCACATAATCGCCAATGGAGATTTCCTCGTCGACAATCTCGTCGAGCACACGCTGATCGACGCCCTCATAATGTCCGCACATGATATACAAATGCTCCATCTGCGAAAGCTCCCGTGCGCGCTGCTGCGTCAGCGTCCGGCCCTGCGGCGACATGTAGATCACATGCGGCCTGCCGCCGCGCGCTTCGCAGGCCGCGGCCCAGGTGCGGTACATCGGATCGGCCTGCATCAGCATCCCCTTGCCCGGGCCATAGGGCGTATCATCGACATTTCGGTGACGGTCCACGGTATAATCGCGGATATGAAAGCACCGGATATCAAGACGCCCCGCCTTGCGCGCGCGGCCGATAATACTTTCCGACAGCACCGTTTCGCACATCGCCGGGAACAGCGTCGCCAAATCAATCTTAATCATCAAACAGCCCCTCCAGCGGACGGATCGTGATCACGCCGGCGTCGAGATCCTTTGCGAGCACCACGTCCGCAATCGCCGGGACAAGGCGCTCGCGGCCCGCTGCGTCCCGCAGATAGTAGACATCGTTGGCGCCGGTGGCGCGCACATCGTATACCTGCCCGTAATCCGCCCCTGTATCCGCATCGCGCACAGTGCAGCCGATCAGGTCCTGCACAAAGCACTCCCCTTCTTCCAGCTCAACGTCCGCGCGGTCGATATAGACGGTTTTCCCGCGCAGGCCCGCCGCGTCCTCCACGTTTTCGACGCCCTCAAACTTGACAATGACAATATTCTTATGCACGCGCGCGCGCTCCACCACGCGCGCCTGGCTGCCGCGCGCATCCAGATAAAGGCGCTCAAACTGTGTGAGGAAATCAGGCGTATCGCACCAAGGCTGCACGCGCACCTCACCGCGCACACCGTGCGTCGTGACGATCTTACCCGATTCCAAATACTGTTTCTTCATGCTTGCTCCTTCTGCTCGTCCATCCCGCGGATGGGTTGTCTCCATAGCAAAAAAGAGGGGCGCAGCCCCTCTTTTTTCAGTCGATCTCAACGGCGACCTTCTGGTCGGCCCTGTTCGCCGCAGCACGGACAACAGTGCGAATCGCCTTGGCAATGCGCCCCTGCTTGCCGATCACGCGTCCCATATCGTCGGGGGCGACGTGAAGGTGGTAAACAACCAGTCCTTCCTCGTTCGGCTCGTCCACGGTGACGCTGACGGCGTCCTTGTCCTCGACAAGTCCCCGCGCGATCGTGACAATCAGCTTATCCAAAACGGATCACCTCCACGCGCATCAGAGCACGCCTTCGATCTTCAGCAGCGCCTTGACCGTGTCCGTGGGCTGCGCGCCGTTGGAGAGCCATTTTTTCGCCTTTTCAGCGTCGACCTTGATGACGGAGGGGTCCTTCGTCGGGTCATACGTACCAATCTCCTCGATGAACCTGCCGTCCCTCGGATAACGGGAATCCGCGACAACAATGCGGTAGAACGGGGCTTTCTTGGCGCCCATCCTTCTCAGTCTGATTTTAACAGCCATTTATGTCACCTCCTATGATTATTGACAAAGCTCTATCGGCAAGCCGGAAAACCAGCGAACCTTTTAAAACGGCATTCCCGGCGGCATACCGCCGCCCATGCCCGGGGGTATCCCGCCAAACGGCATACGCCGGCGCTTACCCTTTTTGCCTCCGCCCGACACCTGCCGGAACAGCTTTTGCATCTGTTCGTTCTGGCGCAGCAGGCGGTTGACGTCCTCGACGCGCGTGCCGCTGCCGGCCGCAATGCGCCGCTTGCGCGCGGGGTTGATGAGCGAGGGCTTTTCGCGCTCCGCAGGCGTCATCGACTGGATGATCGCTTCCGTGCGGCGCAGCTCGCGCTCGCCCTGCTCCGCCTGCTCGTCGTCCAGTTTACCGGCGACGCCCGGCAGCATATTGATCACGCTCGACAGCGGTCCCATCTTTTTAAGCTGCTGCATCTGCGCGAGCATGTCGTTGAAATTAAAGGTGTTCTGGCGCATCTTCTGCGCCATTTCGGCGGCCTGCTTCGCGTCGAAATCACTCTGGGCCTTTTCGATCAGCGTCAGTACGTCGCCCATGCCGAGGATACGCGAAGCCATACGGTCGGGATAAAACGGCTCGAGGTCGCCGAGCTTTTCGCCCGTGCCCACGAATTTGACAGGCTTGCCTGTCACGGCACGCACGGAGAGCGCCGCGCCGCCGCGCGTATCGCCGTCAAGCTTTGTGAGGATCACGCCGCTGATGCCGAGCGCCTCGTCAAACGCCGAGGCCACATTGACCGCATCCTGACCGACCATTGCGTCAACGACGAGCAGGATCTCCTGCGGCGACACTTCGCCGCGAATCCGTTTCAGCTCGTCCATGAGCGCCTCGTCGATATGCAGGCGGCCGGCTGTATCGAGGATCACAAGGTCGTTGCCATGATCCTTAGCATGTATGACCGCGCGCCGCGCGATCTCAACTGGATCGCCCTGCCCCATATCGAACACCGGGACGCCGGCTTTTTCGCCGACAACCTTGAGCTGCTCGATAGCGGCCGGGCGGTACACATCGCACGCGACAAGCAGCGGGCGTTTGCCCTGTTCGCAAAAATGCAGCGCCAGCTTGGCTGAATGCGTCGTTTTACCGGAACCCTGCAAACCGCACATCATCACGACGGTCGGCGGCTTGCTCGAAAAACTCAGGCGCGCACCTGTCTCGCCCATCAGCTTTGTCAGCTCATCGTTGACAATCTTGACGACCATCTGCGCCGGCGTAAGGCTCTCAAGCACCTCGTCCCCGACCGCTTTTTCCGTAACGGCGGCGACAAAGTCCTTTGCGACCTTATAGTTGACATCGGCCTCCAAAAGCGCGAGGCGCACCTCGCGCATCGCTTCCTTGATATCGCTTTCTTTGAGCTTACCCTTGTTGCGCATCTTTTTAAAGACCGCCGACAGCTTGCCGGACAACCCTTCAAACGCCACTGCGCCACCCCCTTTTGACCTGGAACCGATCGACCAATCGGGATCAGTCGTTGATCGTGCTTGCGATTTCGATGATCTCGTTTGCTTTATCTGTGATTTCGCGGAATGTACCGAACCGGTCGTTGTAATTGCGGATATCGCGCGCATCGCGGATAATCATATCCAACCCCTCCTGGATGCGGTGGAACCGTTTGGCCAGGCCGAGACGCCCCTCCAGATCGAGCAGGACTCCCTCGGCGCGCTTGATGGAATCACGCACGCCCTGACGGGTAATTTGGCTGTGCGCCGCGATCTCTGAAAGCGAGAGGTCTTCATTGTAATACAGTTCCACGACATCCCGCTGCTTTTCCGTCAGCATTTCGCCGTAAAAATCAAGCAATATGGAAATTTCCAGATTCTTCGCCACGATCCTGCTCCTTTCTGTAAAGCGCATGGCTTTACACATTTCCCTTTTGTGTATTATACAGGGAGTGCCAGCGGATGTCAAGGCGTTTTTCTTTACATGACAAAATATTTTCTTTTTGTTCAAGATTCGACGACGCACGGGTGTATAATATAAAAAGGAATCCCCCACATACCAGCCGGCGCGCTGCCGGAGAAAGAAGGGAACCTCATGAACATCAAGGATAATCTGACGCAGCTCATCGGCGACACGCCGTTGATGTACTTAAGCGGTGAACAAAGCGCGCGCGTCGCCGTCAAGCTGGAATACTTCAACCCCCTCGGCTCAGTCAAGGACCGCGCCGCTTTCGCAATGATCGCCGACGCTGAAAAGCGCGGCGCGCTCTCGCCCGGCGCGCTCGTCGTCGAGCCGACATCCGGCAATACCGGCATCGGGCTGGCGTTTGTCTGCGCTGCGCGCGGATACCGTCTTGTGCTGACCATGCCTGAAACCATGAGCACTGAGCGCAGAATGCTGCTCGCCGCGCTTGGCGCCGAGCTTATTTTGACAAGCGGCGCCGAGGGGATGGCCGGCGCTGTCAAAAAAGCCGAGGAGATCGCTGCGGCGCATCCCGGCGCGTTTATGCCGCGCCAATTTGAAAACCCGGCCAATCCCGCTATTCACGAGGCGGTCACCGCCCGCGAAATTCTGCGCGATACGGACGGCCGCGTCGATCTGTTTGTCGCGTCCTTTGGCACCGGCGGCACCATCTCCGGCGTTGGGCGCGCGCTGAAAGCGGCCAATCCGGCCATCCGCATCATTGGCGTTGAGCCGGCTGAATCGCCGCTTGTCACTGAAGGGTATGCAGGCAAACATGGAATCCAGGGGATCGGAGCCAACTTCGTGCCAAAAAACCTCGACCGTTGCGTGATTGACGAGATCGTCACCGTTGCGACACAGGACGCCATTGAAGCCAGCCGCCGCGCCGCCAAAGACAGCGGCCTGCTTGTCGGCGTCAGCTCGGGCGCGGCCATCGCTGCCGCACGACGGCTGGCACAGCGGCCCGAAAACGCCGGGAAACTGATCGTCGCGCTTTGTCCGGACGGCGGCGAACGCTATCTCTCAACCGGACTTTATGAAACAAAGGAGGACAACGCCTGATGCCAGAACTTGAAAAAGACACGACCCAGGAAACTTCCGCGGACGCACAGTCCGCCACATCTGCAGAGGCGGATCAAAACCCGCAGGAGCAAGGCGGCGGGTTGCTTACAAGGGCGCTTCCCTCCGACGAACTGGACCTGCCGCCGCGCCGCGCCCGTTATGAAAACCGCACCGCGCGCACGCTTTACCGCGTTCATATCGCCGGACTTGTGCTCACATTTTTCTACCTGCTCTGCCAGGTGCTTTTGACCTTCCAAAGCTATTTCAATCAAAAGCAGCAAATGCAGATGCTGCTTGACGCAGGCCAGCAGTTTCAAAACGCCGCCTCCCTGGAGGTGTCTTTGTTCTATTCGCTCGTTGGCGTCGCCCTTCCGCTGATCATGATGGCCGCTGTGTGTTTCCTGTTTCTGTTTTTTGCCGAGCTGACCGAACAGCTTTCCAAAAAAGAGACGCGGCCGCTCTAAGGGCGGCGGTATATGGAGGGTGGGGCAGGGCCTTCCCGGCAGGCACGCGTTTGCAAAATCCATGCCCGCCGCACGGCGTCCGTCATGGATTTTGCGGACTCAAAGCCCTGCCCCTGAACAGGCGTCTTGCGGCCTGCGGGCCGCGCTTTTATGAGGGCTGCGGCCCGGGAAAAGGGCTCCGCCCTCAAAAAAAGGCAAGACCCGCGAGGGGCCTTGCCTTTTTTCTCACCCGCCGCCTTTTAAAAAAGGCGGGCGAAAACTTTTGATCGCCGCGGCGTAAAAATTGATTACGAAGCGCCTGCCCCACTGTTCGCGGCGCAGCCTGTAAAAACACCGGGACCTGCCCCACTGTTCGCGGCGCAGCCGACTAAAGTTTTTTGCCAAGCTTTTTTTCAAAAAAGCGGGAGCCAGGCGAGTAGGTCGTTCCAGACCTGGCCGCGGTTGAGTTCCCCGAGGATCTCGTGCCGCGCCCCTTCATAGAGCGTGATCTGAACATGATCCAGCCCCGCTCTGCGGTACCGGCGGCAGACTGTCTGCGGCCCTTTTCCAAACTCACCGACCGGGTCCATAGAGCCGGACAGGATCAAAACCGGCAGATCCTTGCGCACGCTTTCGAAGCAAGCGGCCGAATTGCTTTCGCGCACCAGCATAAACAGGTCGTGAAAACCGGCAGCTGTAAACGTAAATCCGCAGCGGGCGTCATCGGAATAACGCATAACGGCGGCTTCATCGCGCGAGAGCCATTCCCCGCCGGTGCGCACCGGCTGAAACCGGTCGTTGTAATGGCCGAATACCAGCTTATGCAGACCGCGGTCGCGGTAAAGCGGACCATTTTTGCGGATTGAGTGGCGTGCTGCCGCCAGCGCAAATCCAAGGCGCGGATCTCCGCGCCCTGTGCCGCAAAGTACAAGCCCCTCGATCTGTTGCGAATATTTGGAGGCGTAGACGCGCGAAACAAACGAGCCCATGCTGTGCCCAAGCAGCACCGTGCGCAGGCCGGGCGCCTCCGACCGGACAATCCGCGCGAATTTGTGCTGATCATCGATCAAGCGTTTCCAGCCGTCCTGTTCGGCGAAAAAGCCCAAATGCTCGTCATCCGGCGCGGATCGGCCATGCCCAAGCTGATCGATTCCGCATGCGACATAACCGTTCTGCGCCAAAAAACGCATCAGATCATGGTAACGCTCCATATGCTCCGACATGCCGTGTACGATCTGAACGGCGGCGCGCGCCGGCTCCGCCGGGATATAAATCCAACCAAAAATCGTGTTGCCGGCGGCGGAGCTTCTATATTCAATCTGTTTAACCGTAATATTCATATGCGCACCCCAATCTTTTGAAGGTTCATACGATCGTATTCACAATATCTTTGTGGTATTCCCGGCCGGCGACCTCATGCAGCTCGCCTTTTTCCGTAACAGTAAAAAATGTAACGTTGCGCAGGGTTTTCCACATCCGGACAAGAATCGATTTCTCATCGTTCGGCATACCTGTAATCGCGTTGATCACCTTGTTGTCGCGGATAAAATGCGTGATGGCGCTCTGCGGATTGTCAGAAAATTCGACGGTCATCTGCGCGCCGTATTCCTTGGCGACGCCGAACAAATGCTCCAGCGCGGCCGGATTTGTACAGACGCCATCCCGCATCACGCTGAGCACAAGAAGGTTTGTTTTTGACAAATCTGCGATCACGCGCGCGGCTTTGATGATGCGTTCGCACGCGAACTGATCGGTCACAAGAACAAGCGTATGATAAACGGACGGCTGCTGCTGTTTCATAGCGGTCTCCTTTAAAGCGTTGCAATTTTTGCGGCGTGCGGCCGCGGCCATTTCCATAGATACAGTATACACCAAAATTGTAAACAAATTATGATTTCGCGGCTGTTTTTTCAGATTTTAAAGGCATCCGCCGGCGAACGGACAAGGGCCGGTCCCACGCCGCACACGGCGCGGGACCAGCCCTATGCAGGGGGAGGATATCAGCCGAAAAAGCGGTTGAAAAAGTCTTCCATATCGTTATAATATTGATCCTCAGACGGCTGCTGTTCCTGCTGCGGAACCTGCTGCGTCTGAGGCTGCTGCGCAGCGGTATCGCCCATATCCTCCATCAGTGCGACTGTGATGTTAAAGAAACGGCCTTCACCATTCGGACGCTGGCTCGGACGATAGACCTCAAGTTCAACTGTATCGCCGGGCTTTTTGTCCTTGATCACCTCCGACAAATCGCTGGTTCCGGCAATTTCCGTACCGTCGACCTTGGTAATGATGTCGCCGGGCACGACGCCCCTGCTGGAGATATCGGAGCCTTCCTCGGTCGACTGGACCAGCAGTCCGGTGGGCACATGGTTGAGGCGCGCAAGCACCTCGTCAACTTCGACCGCATAGATGCCCAGACGCACACGGCCGGTCACTCGGCCATAGGCGATCAGATCGTCGACGATCTCCTTGGCCTGGTTGGACGGAATCGCAAAGCCCATGCCCTCCGCGCCGGTCGCGGCGACCTTGGCGGAGTTGATACCGATGACCTGGCCGTATTCATTGACGAGCGCGCCGCCGGAGTTGCCGGGATTGATCGCCGCGTCCGTCTGAATCAGATCCGTATAATGTGTGACGGCCGTGCCGTTCTGGCCGCCGGCAGTCACCTCGCGGTTGAGTCCCGAAACAATGCCCTGCGTCGCGCTGCCGGCAAACGCCATCGACTGCGGATTGCCGATCGCAAGGACCTTTTCGCCCATCTTCACCTGGCCGGAATTGCCGAACACCGCGGCGGGCAGGCCAGCCGCGCCGATTTTAACGACAGCCAGGTCCGTCTGCGTGTCGCTGCCGACAACGCGGCCCTCATACGACGTTCCGTCGCTTAGCTGTACGGTAATGCCCTTGGCGCCTTCAATCACATGGGCGTTCGTCACAATGTATCCGTCCTCACGGATGATGATGCCGCTGCCCATGCCTTCCGCCTGATAATTCTGATAATTGACGTATGTGGTGATCGCTACAACGGAAGGCGAAACCTTTTCAATAATCTGCTCGCTCGTCAGCTTGCCGTCCGGGAGCGTCTCCTCAACGGTCTCGGGCTTATTCTGAATTGTAATGCCGGGCAGGTTGTCCGCCGGTACCTGGAGCGTCGGCCCCTCCGCCGACGGTGCGGGCGGCGCGGAAGCCCGGCTCAGGGTGCTGTAAATACCGATCCCGGCAAAGGAAACAAGCGAAATGACCAGCACGGAACCCAGGATGACGCCGAACACCATCAAACCGCGGCGGCGCTTTGGTTTCGCGGCGCCCGCCGCCTGTTCATATTCTGAAAAATTCCACTGATACGGCGTCTTTCCATGCGCGTCGCGTCCGTCGCGGCTCTGCCAGCCGTCGCTGGCCGAATACTGCTGCGGCGGTAAAGGCGCGCGCGGGGACTGCCCGCCCGCATCGGAGTAGTAAGGCGGACGGTAATCGCCGGAGCCCTCCTGCGGCGGCACATTCCAGACATGCCCGCCGTTTACATCGCGCGCGCCATTGTCCTGCCGGTTTTGCTCGTCCGGCGCGTTTTGATTTTGATCATAATTATCATTCATAGATCGTCAGACCTTTCCGGATTATTTTTGATGAATCGCTTTGTTTTCTGACGTTAGTATACCGGAAAATTGTTAAGATAAAATAGACGCGGTTTGAAAAGATTGCTGAAATCCGTTGAAGTGATTGTGAATACAGGTTCTAAGCTTTTACATTTTTCCGCCGCCGGCAACGATCGCCGGCTGCGCCTTTTTTCCTTTCTGCGGCTTTGGAATCGAAAAAACAAATTCACAATATTCCCCTTCGACAGAACGCACAACGATATCGCCGCCGTGCAGATTGACAATGGAACGCACAATATGAAGCCCAAGCCCCGCGCCGCCCTTTTCGCGGCTGCGCGATTTATCCGTTTTGTAAAACCGGTCGAAAATATGCGGGATCTCATCTTTGGCGATTCCGTCGCCGCTGTTTTTAATGCCCACATAGGTATACGCATCGTCGTCGCGGTAGCTGACCTCGATATAGCCGTGCCCGTTGCAGAACTTGACGGCGTTTTCGATCAGGTTATAGACCACCTGGTGGATGAGATCCGGGTCGGCCTCGACCATGACCTTGCCGTTATCCAGGCCGCGCACCTCGATGCCCTTCTCCTCAAGCGGCTTTTCAAAGGTAAACACCGTGCGGATGACCGTCTCATTGACATCAAACAGATCAGGCTTGATCTGTAGTTCCCCCGCTTCAATGCGCGCAATATTGAGCATCGAGCGCACAAGCCGCGAAAGGCGCTTGACCTCGTCGGAGACGATGTGCAGGTAATCGTCGCGCTTTTCGGGCGGTATGGTCCCGTCGAGAATTCCGTCGATAAAGCCGGCGATCGTGGTCATCGGCGTGCGCAGCTCGTGTGAGACATTGGCCGTAAACGACCGGCGCGTCACCTCCGTGGTTGCCAGGGAGGTCGCCATATTGTTAAACGAAATCGCCAGCTTCCCGATCTCATCGTAGCTCTCCACAGGAACGCGCGCGGTGAAATCGCCCTTTGAAAACGCCTGCGTGGCCGCGACCATTTTGCGCAGGGGCCGCACCAGATCGGCCGTGATAAAATAAACGGCCGCAAATGCGAGAATCAGGACAGCCAGGGAGCTTACGACAAACATCTTGAGGATTTCCGATAAAAACACCATCAGCGTGCCGGCCGGGGCGGACGCGAAGATCACAGCCGCCGGGACGCCCTCCTCTGTTGAAACGG
This sequence comes from Anaerotruncus colihominis, assembly GCF_010206195.1. Lineage (GTDB taxonomy): Bacteria > Bacillota > Clostridia > Oscillospirales > Ruminococcaceae > Anaerotruncus > Anaerotruncus colihominis_A. The sequence continues at coordinate 64,095 of NZ_VIQT01000019.1, forward strand.
GAATGCCCACAGTGTAATGCCTTTCATCGTACAGGCCGCCCATCCTTCCAAGTTCCTGATACTCGCCCTTGGAAACAGCCGCTTCAATGATCTTTTGGGGGATGATGATATCGTTGTAACCGCCGCCTGTTCCGCTGGTCAGCATCTTGATCGAACCGTCGATCCCCACGAGATAGACGTCCGCCTCGATCGCATCGGCAACGATGCGGTATCGCGGCAGCACCTTGGCCACCGTGACCCCCTGGTACCGGTTCTCACGAAAATCGGAATAAGTCAGCTCCGCCGCCTGCTGCGCATTGTGTTCCAGCAGGCGAAAGCGGTCCTGCTTAAAATACTGCGTCGCAAACGCAAGCAGCACCGCGCCCAGAATTGTGATGCTGAGCAGGATGATCGCCGCCACTGTGATAAAATGTTTACTGAACAAGGTTTTCTGCATGGAACGCTTCCTCTCCGGACGGCCGGCGGTCAGACGCCTTTTCGGAAAGCGCCCGATAACGAACCGGGTTCGTTATCGGGCCGCCGTCCTGATTTTGGGCTGTCTGAACAGTCTGTCAGGCAAGCCCTATTCCTTCACTTCAAATTTATATCCGACGCCCCAAACCGTTTTGAGCGTCCATTGGTCGGACACGCCTTCAAGCTTTTCGCGCAGACGCTTGATGTGTACATCAACCGTGCGGCTGTCGCCGTAGTACTCGAATCCCCACACCTCGTCAAGGAGCTGGTCGCGTGTGTAGACGCGGTTTGGATTGCTGGCCAGATGATAAAGCAGCTCAAGCTCTTTTGGCGGCGTATCGACGACGCGGCCATCGACCTTCAGCTCATACTTTGTCATATTGACAACAAGCTTGTCATAGGCGACCTCCTTGACATCGTTTTCCGCCGAGGATTTGCTCGCGCGGCGCATGATCGCCTTGACGCGAGCGACAATCTCCTTGGGGTCAAAGGGCTTTACAACATAATCGTCGGAGCCAAGCTCCAGGCCGAGCACCTTGTCGAATGTTTCGCCCTTTGCCGTAATCATGATGATCGGGCAGTCCGATTTTTTGCGGATTTCGCGGCAGACCTGCCATCCGTCAAGCTTGGGCATCATGATGTCGAGCAAAATCAGATCCGGCGCTTCAGCGGCAAATTTGGTGAGCGCCTCCTCGCCGTCGTTTGCAATTGAAACCGTATACCCGTCCTTTTCAAGATAAAGGCGCAGCAGCTCACAAATATTGCGGTCGTCGTCACAGACCAGAATTTTTCCGATTGACACGGCGCTTCCCCCTCGTTGTTGCCGGGCCGCGCGCCAAAAAGCGGCGCCCCTTCCTGATTTTTTCAGCAGCCGGCTTCACAGCGCGGCTCTTCAAAACTCCTTTTTATATCCTACCACGATTATACAATAAAATCACCTCTTTTGGTGAATATTTTTTGAACGGGACATGCACGCGCCGTTAATTGCGCCTATGCTTGCCGCATGGGGGATTTTGGTGTATAATGGGATCGGCTGCGCGGCCGTCAATCACCGTTTTCGGCTTGTTCCCCGGCACGGGAATCATAGCGTCCTGTTATTTTCAGCCGCAGTGCGCCATCAATATACGCCATCCGGCGCTCTGGAGGGTAAAAATCCATGAAATTAGGCATCGTCGGGCTGCCCAATGTCGGCAAGTCCACCCTGTTCAACGCCATCACCAACGCGGGCGCGCAGTCCGCAAACTATCCGTTCTGCACCATTGAGCCAAATGTCGGCATGGTTGCTGTCCCCGACAGCCGCCTCGACGCGCTCGCCAAACTGTACGATCCCGATAAGTTCACGCCCGCTGTCATCGAGTTTGTCGATATCGCAGGTCTTGTGCGCGGCGCGTCCAAGGGCGAGGGATTGGGCAACAAGTTCCTTTCGCATATCCGCGAAGTCGATGCGATCGTCCACGTCGTGCGCTGCTTCGAGGACGGAGAAATCGTCCATGTCGACGGCGAGATCGGCCCGCGCCGCGATATCGAAACAATCGGGCTTGAGCTTATTTTTTCCGATATTGATATCGTCGACCGCAAGATCGACCGTTCGCTCAAAGCCGCCAAGGGCGGGGATAAGGCGCTCGCCGCACAGGCGGACACGCTGCGCCGCCTCAAGGCGCATCTGGAGGAGGGCAAGCCGGCGCGCAGCTTTGACTGTGACGGGGAGGAGCGCGCCGCGCTCGACGACATGCCCCTTCTTTCGGCCAAGCCGGTCATCTATGCCGCAAATATGAGCGAATCTGATTTTACATCTGGTATAGAATCGAACAAATTCTACAAAGAAGTCGAGGAAATCGCCGCGTCCGAGCACGCCGAGGTGCTGCCGATCTGCGCAAGGATCGAGGAAGAGATCACCGATATGTCGTCTGAGGACAAGCTTTTGTTTCTCGAGGAAATGGGGCTGCATGAATCGGGACTTGACCGTTTGATAAAAAAGAGCTACGACCTGCTCGGGCTGATCTCCTATCTGACCGCCGGCAAGCAGGAGGTGCGCGCCTGGACAATCACAAAAGGAACCAAAGCGCCGCAGGCCGCGGGCAAGATCCATTCCGACTTCGAAAAAGGCTTTATCCGCGCTGAAATTGTCTCATTTGACGAGCTGATGGCGTGCGGTTCGATGGCCGCCGCCAAGGAAAAAGGGCTTGTCCGTTCGGAGGGCAAAGACTATGTCATGCAGGATGGCGATGTCGTCCTGTTCCGGTTCAATGTTTAAGCTGCCGCGCGCCTTGGGCGCGCTGCTGCTCTGTACGGTTCTTTTTACCGGCTGTGCGGCGCACAACGGCGGCGCGGGCGCGGTTTCGTCCGCCCCGTCCAGGTCCGGGCAAAGCGAGCCGCCTGCGCCGGGCGCGACCAGTTCCCTTCCTTCAGCCTCCGGACCCGCTTCAGCCGGGGAAAAGGAGCTGTTTTTGCCCGAAGCGGCAAACGATCGGTTCACAACGGTCATTGGCCTGCCAGGTGCGAATGGCGGCGGTACGGACATTCCCCCGCCGAAAGACGGGTTGTCCCTTCCGGAAAGCGCCAGCGCGCAGGGCAGCGTTGACGCGCGCGCCGCCAATCGTTATCCGGTCGGAACGACGCAGATTGAGCTGATTGTTACAAACAATTCGGAAAGCGGTCTGCTTTACACACATGCGTTTGATATCCGGCGTCTGGAGGACGGACAGGTTATTCCGCTGACGCCGCGCACAGCCGTTTCACAGCCGGACGAGTCGCTGATCCTGCCTGCCGGCGAAACGGTCACGCTCCAGGTCCCGCTCGACATCTATGAGGAGCCGCTCACAGCCGGGACATACATGGCTGTACAGCTCGCCTGCTTTACAGATACAAACGGCCAGGCGCTCGCCTGCACCGGTATCGAAGCCTCCTTCGAGCTTTTCCAGCCTTTTTGAAAAAAGGCTTCGGCGAAAAACTTCATACCTTTTTTGAAAAAAGGTATGCCAAAAAACTTCATACCTTTTTTGAAAAAAAGGTATGCCAAAAAACTTCATACCTTTTTTGAAAAAAAGGTATGCCAAAAAACTTTAGTCGGCTGCGCCGCGAACAGTGGGGCAGCTCCCAACATTTTTACAGGCTGCGCCGCGAACAGCAGGGTAGCTCCCGGCATTTTTACAGGCTGCGCCGCGAACAGCGGGGTAGCTCCCGGCATTTTTACAGGCTGCGCCGCGAACGGCGGGGTAGCTCCCGGCATTTTTACAGGCTGCGCCGCGAACGGCGGGCCAGGCTTGCGCCCATCCCGTTACATCCGCTGCATATAGTCCCATTAAATGAACAGTTGGTTGCGCGCGTCATTCCACTTTCAGCGGCGTGAGCCGCTTTCGTTGCCGTGCGTCTTTTTGCATGTTACTTTGGAGATAAGAGGGGCATTGCCCCGGAAAGAAAAAGATGTCCAAACATGCAAAAAGGGGGATTTTATGCATTTGATCAGCTTATCCGAGGAGTACCGCACGGCGGCGGACGCCCTTTCCAAGCGTCTCGCGGAACTGCGCGCGCTCCTTAAAACAGCGCGCGGAGACGAGGCCTTTTCGCTCCAGCGCCGCATTGAAACAATGCGCGCCGAGCTGACCGACCTGCGCGCTGTACGCGCCTATCTGCTTCATTATTATGAGCCGGGCGAAAGGGGGGGCCGCCTTGTCTGAACGGTCCGGGGAAGGCTTTTTTCCCGCGGACTTTGCAGGCTCACTGTGGGAGGAGGCCGGCGGCGACAACTCAGCCATGCGCGCGCGGTACGCGCGCTTTGCCCGCAGCGCGGTGCGCTGTCTGCCAAAGAAACAGCGCACGGTTGTAGAGCTGTATTTTTTCGAAAAGCAAAGCCGCAGCGCCATCGCGCGGCAGCTTGGCGTTCATCCCTCGACCGTCGGCCGCCGTCTGGCCGCCGCACAGGGCGCCATGCGGGAAATGGCGGCAGTCTGTATGGACGCCGGTTTATTTCTCACCTGATGCGGGCAGGCAAATTTCCCCTATTGATTGACAATTGATACTAGCTGTTATAAAATGTCATAATAAGCTGTTTGTTCAATAAACCAACAGGGGGAAATGCAATTGGAACAGAAAATCAAAGAAGCTGCTGAAAAATTCGCGGCGCTTGTGCAGATGCAGCTCGAGCGCAACGAACGGATCAAAGCTGAAAAGGAATTTACAGATTACAAAAGTCTTGACAAGATCATCGTCGGCGTCTGCGGCGGCGACGGCATCGGTCCCATCATCACAAACGAAGCGGCGCGCGTGCTGCGGCATCTGCTTGCCGGCGACGTAAAAAGCGGCAGGATCGAATTTCGCACGATCGACGGCCTGACAATCGAAAACCGCGCGGCGCAGCGCAAGGCCATCCCGGACGACGTGCTCGCCGAGCTGAAGAAGTGTCATGTGATTTTAAAGGGTCCCACCACAACGCCGCGCGCCGGAGATCCCTGGCCGAATGTTGAATCGGCAAACGTGGCTATGCGCAAGGAGCTTGATCTGTTCGCAAACGTGCGCCCTGTCAAGGTGCCGGGCGAGGGTATCGACTGGACCTTCTTCCGCGAGAATACCGAGGGCGGTTATGCGGTCGGTTCACGCGGCGTCAATATCGACGATGAACTGGCGTTTGATTTTGTCGTCACCACGACCGAAGGCACCGAGCGAATCGCACGTCTGGCATATGATTACGCGCGCAAAAATCATAAAAACCGTGTTTCGATCATCACAAAGGCCAACATCATTAAAACGACCGACGGTAAATTCCTCAAGCTCTGTCAGCAGATCGGAGCGGAATATCCGGAGATCACAACAGACGACTGGTACATAGATATCACGACGGCCAAGCTGATTGACCAGAAACGCCGCCGCGACTTTCAGGTGTTTGTTCTTCCAAATCTGTACGGCGATATCATCACCGACGAAGCGGCTGAATTTCAGGGCGGCGTCGGCACGGCCGGCAGCGCCAATATCGGCAAACGCTACGCGATGTTTGAGGCGATTCATGGCTCGGCGCCGCGGATGATTTCGGAAGGCCGCGGCCAATACGCCGACCCCTGTTCCATGCTGCGCGCATCCGTTCTGCTGCTCAGCCACATCGGGTATCAGGAGCAGGCCGACAAGCTCGAGCGCGCGCTCGATATCTGTATGTATGAGGAAAAGAAGATGGCCGTCACGGGGCGTGATACCGGCTGTACCTGTGAGGAATTCGGCAATTATGTTATGGATACGGTCGCGCGCCTGTAAAAAACGGCTGTGTTTTGCGCGCGGCCTGATATGTGCGGGTCTGTATATACGCCGTCAGGACGCGAAAGGAAGGTGATTCTGATTGCCCAAGCGTGAAGGCGTTTCATTGTCTGTAATCAAGCGGCTGCCACGATATTACCGCTTTCTTGGAGAGCTGCTAAACCGCGATGTCACCCGTATCTCCTCGCGGGAGCTTGCCCAGATGATGCAGCTTACCGCATCCCAGATTCGTCAGGATTTAAACTGCTTCGGCGGGTTTGGGCAGCAGGGTTATGGCTATAATGTGGCTGCGCTGCATAAGGAAATCGGTAATATCATGGGGCTGGGCCGCCATATGCCAATGATTTTGATCGGCGCGGGCAACCTTGGGCGCACCATTGCGCGCCACATGGATTTTGAAAGCAGCGGCTTCCGGCTGATCGGAATTTTTGACAACAGTCCGCATATCGTCGGTCAGACGATCCGCGATCTTGTCGTTCGCGACGCTGCGGGACTTGAGGACTTCTGCCGCGCACACATGCCGCGCGCTGCCGTGCTGTGTATCCCCAAGGAGGTCGCCTTTGAGACGACGCAGCGCCTGATGGAACTGGGCGTCAACTGTTTTTGGAACTTTTCCCATTACGATCTGTCGCTCGATTTTGAAGGCGTGATCGTTGAAAACGTCCATCTGGGCGATAGTCTCATGACCCTGTCCTATCAAATCAACGAGGCGTATCCGGAAACAGAAAATACAGATTGATTGGGCACTATAAAACAGAGGGACCGGATGACCCGGTCCCTCTGTTTTTACAATCGTTTTGAAAGCGCGACATAATGCCTGGCGGAATCGGCGTTGGCTTTTATCTCCTCCTGCGTAAGCGGGCGGCGTGCACGCGCGGGGCTGCCGAGCGCGAGCATACCGTCCGGAATGACGGCGCCCTGTGTGACAAGCGCACCGGCTCCGATTATACAGCCGCGGCCGATTTTCGCGCCGTTGAGAATAATCGCGCCCATGCCAATCAGCGTGCCGTCCCCGATTTGGCAGCCGTGCACAATCGCTCCGTGACCTACGGTGACGCCGCTGCCAATCACGGCCGGAAAACCGCTGTCCGCATGGATAACGGCGCAGTCCTGGATATTTGTGCCCGCACCGATTTCAATGCGCTCGACATCGCCGCGTACAACGGCGTTATACCAAATAGACGCATGTCCTTTGAGCGTCACATCTCCCAAAACGACTGCGCCCGGCGCAACATGCGCCGTTGGAGCAATCCGGGGCGTATTTTGTCGTTGTTCCATCCGCGTCCCTCAATAATTGGACATACCGTGCAGCGATTCGTCGTTCTCGATCCACTCCGACGAAACATCCAGGATCCTGTAATGTTCCCTGTCGTCGCGCACAATCACCGTCGCTATACCGGCATTGATAATCAGGCGCGTGCACATGGAACAGGGGCACGCATTTTTCACATAACTTCCATCAGAAACCTCGCGTCCGACAAGATAGAGTGTCGCGCCAAGCATTTCGCTGCGCGCGGCGTGAATGATCGCATTCATTTCAGCGTGTACGGAACGGCACAGCTCATACCGCTCGCCGCGCGGGACCTTGAGCCGCTCGCGCGTGCAGTAGCCCATATCAGAGCAATTTTCACGGCCGCGCGGCGCGCCGACGTAACCTGTTGAAACAATCTGGTCGTTGTTAACGATGATTGCGCCAAAATTGCGGCGCAGGCAGGTTCCCCTCTCCGCGACGGTTTCAGCGATATCGAGGTAATAATTGATCTTGTCCCGTCTTGTCATCTTTCTCCACATCCTTTATAATAAGCAAATGGCTTTCTGCTGTTTTTCCTATTTTACGCTGTTTTCATGTATGGCGCAACTGTTTTTTACGGCGTCTCATATAGAAAGGGGACCGACTGCAATGGACAACCTGACCAATATCGGCGTGATCCGCGATGTGCTTGGGCGGCATGGTTTCACATTTTCCAAGGCACTTGGACAGAACTTTCTGATTAATCCAACCGTTTGCCCGCGCATGGCCGAGCAGGGCGGCGCGCGGCCGGGCGTTGGCGTCCTGGAGATTGGCGCGGGCGTCGGTGTGCTGACCGCCGAGCTTGCGCGCCGCGCCGACCGCGTTGTCTGCGTGGAAATCGATGCGCGCCTTTTACCGGTCCTTGCAGAAACGCTCGCCGGTCTTGACAATATAAAAATCATCAACGCCGATGTTTTGCAGGTGGATTTGCATACATTGATCGCCGAACAGTTTGCCGGGCTGGATGTCGTCGTCTGCGCGAACCTGCCCTATTATATCACATCGCCGGTTATCATGGCGCTGCTCGAACAACGCCTGCCCGTCCAATCGGTCACGGTCATGGTCCAAAAAGAAGCCGCGCAGCGGCTTTGTGCGCCGCCTGGTACACGCGGCGTAGGCGCCGTGTCGGTCGCGGTGCGCTACTTTAGCGAGCCGCATATGCTTTTCGCTGTTTCACGCGGCTCGTTTCTTCCTTCTCCGGATGTCGATTCCGCCGTGATCCGCCTGGATATCCGCAGTGCGCCGGCTGTCGATGCGGGCGAACCCGCTGTTTTTTTCAAGGTGGTGCGCGCGGCCTTTTCCATGCGTCGCAAGACGCTGCTCAACTGCCTTGCGGGCGGTCTCGGCCTGCCTAAGGACGATACGGCCGCGCTGCTCACGCGCGCCGGCGTGCCGTGCGGCGCGCGGGCGGAACAGCTCTCCATGGAGCAGTTTGCCGCCATTGCGCGCGCCATGCAGGCGGGTTGACGGCGCAAAAGCCGGACCGCCTGTTCTGATTTCAATCTCCGGCGGAGTGTGTTGGCTCTTGTCCGTCAAGGGCAAAGATGCTATAATATGCGCAGGGCAAACGCTGCAAAGCAGCAGGCCGCATATGTTACACCACAGCTAAAACCGGCTTTGCCGGTTTTACTGCCGCAAAGCGGCAGGCAAGTCCGCAAGGGCTTGCTGCTGTGGTATCATATTACAGACAGGACCATGGCGCGGGCGGCCTGCTTCGTCAGCGGGCCGCTTCTTTCTGCGCAAGGCATAACGGGCGAAGATTTGTCAATGCTAGAATCGTTACCAGTCTGATAGGGAGGGGAAACGATTTGAAAAAGCTTGACAACAGCCAGCCGGATACGCCGCAGGACGCTCCTGACGAATTTGAAACCGGCTCGCCCGAGCAGACCGATCAAATCATTCAGATCGGCGGCGTCACCGCCAGCAAGGGCAAACACGTCATCCACTGCCTGACCATCATCGGCCAGATTGAGGGGCATTATATTTTGCCCGCACAGAACAAGACAACCAAATATGAGCATGTAATCCCGCAGCTTCTCGCTGTGGAACAGGATCCTGAAATCGAAGGGCTGGTCGTCATTCTCAACACCGTCGGCGGCGATGTCGAGGCGGGGCTTGCAATCGCGGAGCTGCTCTCCGGGATGCGCAAACCGACCGTTTCGCTTGTGCTCGGCGGCGGCCATTCCATCGGCGTACCGCTCGCCGTATCGGCGCGGCGCAGTTTCATTGTGCCGTCCGCTACAATGACCGTCCATCCGGTGCGCATGAACGGGCTTGTACTCGGCGTGCCGCAGACGCTCTCATATTTTGACCGTATGCAGGAGCGCATCGTCAAATTTGTAACAGATAACTCACGCATTTCGCCTGAACGCTTCCGGCAGCTTATGATGAACAAGGATGAGCTGGTCATGGATGTAGGTACTGTACTCGATGGACAGGCGGCAGTGGACGAAGGGCTGATCGATTCGCTCGGCGGCGTCTCCGATGTCATTGCAGCACTTTATGAGATGATCGAGGGGGATGTTAAATGATCCTGCATACGATTATTCCGCCCGAACAGATCTTTCCTGGCGACGCGCCCCAGGGCAGCGAATGCCGCCGTATGCATAACAACTTTATACAGGGCGTAAATATGAATGGAATCTTTACTGTCTCACGGCTGATTTCCACCGATCCAAAGCTGTATCTTGATCCGCGTTATGCCCCCGGCGGGCGTATCGGAAAGCAGAAATGACGGGACGCCTGCGGCGCCCCATACATAAGGAGCCCGATTATGAGTGTTTTTGAAGCGTTCTTCCAAGGTTTGATTCAGGGACTTACAGAGTTTCTGCCTGTTTCCAGTTCAGGACATCTATCCCTGTTTCAGTATTTCACCGGCAACAACAGCGAAACCGGCTTTGTCTTTTCCATCCTGCTGCACGCCGGTACGCTGATTGCTGTATGTATCGTATTCTGGCGGACGATCGTCAGCCTGATCACCGAAGCGTTTTCTCTGATCGGCGATCTTTTTTCACGTCGCTTTTCCACACGCGATATGCGTCCCGAGCGGCGTATGCTTCTGTTTTTGCTGTTGTCGGTCTGCCCGTTGTTTTTGATGGTGCTGCTCAAGGACTGGATCTCCGCATTTTCCACGGATAATGATGTCACAGTAGAGGGACTCTGTTTCCTGTTCACCGGCATCCTGCTAACCTGCGCCTCGCGTCACGACCGCGGACGCAAGGACGCTTCCAATATGAAAGCGAAGGATGCGGTCGCCATCGGTGTGGCGCAGGTTGTGGCGACGATGCCGGGTATTTCGCGTTCCGGCTCAACAATCTGCACCGGTATGCTGTGGGGGCTGCGCCGTGAATTCGCTGTATCTTATTCCTTTATCCTTGGCATTCCCGCCGTGCTCGGTGCGATTGTGCTTGAAATTCCTGACGCCGTTTCCGAAGGGATGACGCTCCCGCTGCCCGTGATCCTGACCGGCCTGATCAGCTCCGCGATATTCGGCGTGCTGGCCATCAAGCTGGTTCAATGGGTCGTCAAGGGCAATAAGCTGCGTTATTTCGGCTGGTATACGCTTGCGCTTGGCGCGGCTGTACTCATCATTGGAACAATTGACAATTTTACCGGCCATGCGATTCAGCAGTTTTTGATCGGCTGAGTCCAAGCCGGCTTTCTACCCTTTCGGCTGCCGGCAAAACGCCTGATCTGCCGGCAGCCCGTGTTTGAGGAGGTTATCATGGCAACAAAACCAAAATCCGGTTCGCGCGGCAAAGGCGGCAGCGCCGCCGCGCGCAAACACAATGCCGCTCAAAAGCGCGCCAGACGTCAGATGCAGGCTGTGATCCTGTTTGCAACCGGCGTGCTGGCCGGCGCGCTTACGCTCATTCCCGGCGCCAGCGTCTGGAATTGGCTTCACAACGCCCTGTTTGGCCTGTTTGGCTGGGGCGCAATCTTTGTGTGCGTTCTGCTGATCTACATAGCGGCTCTGCTTACGATGGACAAGCCTGTCAAGGGGCGCGCCTGGATGGGCGGGTTTTTAATCCTGTTCTTCTGCGCGGCGCTCCAGATCTTTGTGATGGGTATGCCCCAGTCCGCTGATGAAAATATCCTTGAGATCCTTGTTGAATGCATTGTAGCGGGCATTGACGTCAAAAGCGGCGGCCTGGCCGGCGCTCTGTTCGGCGTGCCGCTGCTCAAGTTCTGCGGTAAGATCGGCGCGGGCATTATCATCGTGCTTCTGATCTTCGTGTTCCTGATGCTGACGACCGGCGGCACGCTGATTGGCATCGTCCGGGCGGCGCATAAGCCCGTGCAGAAGATCGGCGAGACATACGCCGACCAGATGGAGCGCCAGGAGCAGCGGCGCGCCGCCCGCGCGGCCGCGCCGCCAAAACCGGCGCGCCAGCGCAGGCCGGCGCGCATTGATATCCCGCTTGAGAGCGAGGATCGCACGGGCGCCGCGCTGACTCCGGCCCAGCCGGAGCCGGCCGCAGAAGCGGCCCCGGAGCCTGCGGCTCCGGCAGCGGCGGCGCGCGCGGATGCGCCGCACCATCCAAAGCCTTCGATCGATATCCCGCTGGACGAACCGTTTGACCCGGCCCGGGAAGCCGGATTTTCCCTGATGACGGCCGACGAGGCGATGCAGTTTGTCGCCGCTCCGGAGCCGTCGATCGATGAGCTTGTGACAAGGGCCGCGACTGATACGGGGCGCTTCTCCTTCTCCGCCGAAGAAACGCCCTCCTTTGACAGCTTCACCATGCCGGAAGAACCGCACAATGACGCTGTATCCGGCACTGCAATCAATCTGCCGCCGATTCTCGACGATCCGCCGGATGAACTGGACGCCATGCCTGAGGACCCGTCCCCGGAGACTGCCCCATGGGACGAGCCGGGGCAGGAACAGGAGCATGCCCCGGCCCCTCCCGCCGAGGCAGCGCCGCCGCCCGCGCCGCCCGCCTATCGCAAACCGCCGCTCTCTTTGCTTCATGAGGCGCGCCGCACGAGCGAATCGGATGTCACAGAGGAGATGAAGGCAAATGCGCAGCGTCTCGTCGATACGCTCGCGTCGTTCGGCGTGCAGACGCGCATCGTTGATATTTCGCGCGGTCCAGCAGTCACGCGGTATGAGCTTCAGCCATCGGCCGGAGTCAAAATCAGCCGGATCACAGGTCTTGCCGACGACATCGCCCTCAATCTCGCCTCGGCGGGCGTGCGCATCGAAGCGCCGATTCCCAACAAGGCCGCCGTCGGCATCGAGGTGCCCAATAAGGTCGTCAGCGCCGTTTCCATCCGTGAAATCCTTGATGCGCGCGAATTTTCCGAGGCGAAAAGCAAGCTGTCTGTCGCGCTTGGCCGCGATATCGCGGGCAATGTAACGATAGCCGATATCGGCAAAATGCCGCATCTGCTGATCGCCGGCTCGACCGGCTCCGGAAAATCGGTGTGTATCAATTCGGTCATCATTTCCCTGCTCTTTAATTCGACGCCCGACGAAGTCCGTTTTTTGATGATTGATCCGAAGGTCGTTGAGCTTGGCGTCTATAACGGCATTCCGCAGCTGCTCGTTCCAGTCGTCACCGATCCGAAAAAGGCCGCCGGAGCGCTGTCATGGGCTGTTACTGAGATGCTCAAGCGTTATAAGCTGTTTGCCGATCATTCCGTGCGCGATCTGAAATCGTTCAACCACCTCGCCGAGCGCACCGAGGGTATGGAAAAAATGCCGCAGGTTGTCATCATCATCGACGAGCTGGCTGATTTGATGATGGCTGCGCCGAATGAAATTGAGGATTATATCTGCCGTCTGGCGCAGATGGCGCGCGCCGCCGGGATGCATCTGATCATCGCGACGCAGCGTCCCTCCGTCGATGTCATCACCGGCGTCATCAAAGCGAATATCCCCTCGCGCATCGCCTTTGCCGTGTCGTCACAGGTTGACTCACGCACCATTCTCGACATGGGCGGCGCGGAAAAACTGCTCGGCCGGGGCGATATGCTGTTCAGCCCGGTCGGCGCGCCCAAGCCGATCCGTGTGCAGGGCTGCTTTGTCACCGATGAGGAGATCGAAAGCGTCGTATCGTTTATCAAAAACGATTCGTCCGCCGCATATGACGAATCAATCGTCCAGGAGATCGACAGCCATGTTGTCGCCGGGAAAGGCTCCAAGGGCGGCGGCGCGGCCTCTGAAAACGCTGATTCCGACAGCAGCGAGGATGAAATGCTCATGCCCGCGATTGAATGCGTCGTGGAAGCCGGTATGGCGTCGACTTCGCTTTTGCAGCGACGCCTCAAGCTCGGCTATGCGCGCGCCGCACGGATTGTCGACGAGATGGAATCGCGCGGCATTGTTGGCCCGTTCGAGGGCAGCAAGCCGCGTCAGGTACTTATTTCACCGGAACGCTGGGCTGAAATGAAGCTGAACCGCCAGGAATAAATCTCCCGGCGATATACAGGCAGGGCCGCCGCATACGCGGCGGCCGTTTTTTTAAGGAGGACGTTTATGTTTTTACCCCTGACGCCGCAGGAAATGCAGGCGCGCGGCTGGGAGCAGGCCGATTTCATCTGTGTAACCGGCGATGCATATGTCGATCATCCAAGCTTTGGGATTGCCATTGTATCGCGCCTGCTGGAATCGCTCGGCTATAAGGTCGCTATGATCGCGCAGCCTGTCACGGACAATGACTATATGCGTTTTGGCGCGCCAAAATACGGCTGGTGGGTGACAGGCGGCAACATCGATTCCATGGTCGCGCATTACACGGCCGCCAAACGGCGCCGGTCGGACGACGCCTACACGCCCGGCGGCCGCGCGGGCCGTCGTCCCGACCGTGCGGCGACCGTTTACTGCCGCAAAATCCGCGCGCTGTATCCAGACGCGCAGATTGTGACCGGCGGGCTTGAATCCTCCATGCGCCGTTTCGCGCACTACGACTACTGGTCCGACACGGTCATGCCCTCTATCCTTGTGGACAGCGGCGCTGATCTGCTCATTTACGGCATGGGTGAAAAGCAGACGGAGCTGATTGCGCGCGCCCTCGCGGACGGTGTGCCGGCGCGCGCGATTCGCTGCCGCGGCGTCTGTTATCTCACAAATCAGCTTGATCTGCCCACCGACGCCGTATCAGTCGCTTCTTACGCCAAGGTGCGCGACAATAAACTCTCTTTCGCCAAAGCGACGCGCACGCTTATGGATGAACAGGACGCTGTGCGCGGACGCAAAATCATTCAAAAGCAGGCCGACGATGTATTTCTTGTCCAGACCGAGCCAATGCCGCCGCTCACAACCGAGGAGCTTGACGCCGTGTTCGCCCTGCCCTTCGAGCGTATGTATCATCCCTCCTATGAGGCGCAGGGCGGTGTCGACGCGATCAAGGAGGTCGAATTTTCAATTATGCACAACCGCGGCTGCTTCGGCGGCTGCAACTTCTGTTCCATCGCCTTTCATCAGGGGCGCGCCGTCACCTGCCGCAGCCATGAATCTGTCGTCGCGGAGGCCAAACGCTTTGTCAAAAATCCGCGCTTTAAAGGCATTATCAGCGACGTTGGCGGCCCGTCGGCCAACTTCCGTCACCCCTCCTGTCAAAAGCAGCTCACAAAAGGGCTTTGCGCCGGCCGCAAATGCCTTGCGCCGGCGCCGTGCCCGGCGCTGCGCGCCGACCATGGGGAATACCTCTCCATCCTGCGCGAGCTGCGGGAGATTCCAGGCGTCCGCCGCGTATTTGTGCGTTCCGGCCTGCGTTACGACTATATGATGCTTGAGAAGGACGACACTTTTATGCGCGAACTGCTTGAGCACCATGTAAGCGGTCAGCTCAAGGTCGCGCCGGAGCATTGCAGCGCGCATGTACTCGACTGCATGGGAAAACCGCACATCGAGGTTTACGAGCGGTTCGCCAACCGCTTTTACCGCCTGACCAAACAGATCGGCAAGGAACAGTATCTCGTCCCCTATCTGATTTCCTCGCATCCGGGCTCGACACTGCGTGACGCGGTCAATCTGGCGGTGTTCCTCAAAAAACACCGCATCCGTCCGGAGCAGGTACAGGACTTTTATCCCACGCCTGGCAGCATCTCGACCTGTATGTTCTACACTGGTCTCGACCCTTACACGCTCAAAGAGGTTTTTGTACCGCGCGCCCCGGATGACAAAAAGCTTCAGCGCGCGCTGCTGCAATACTATAAGCCCGAAAACCGCCGCCTGGTTGAAACAGCGCTGCGCCGTGCCGGCCGCACGGACCTGTTCGCCTTCTTCGGGCTGGCCTGCGCCGCGCCCGTCCCGGACAAAACAGGCAGACGGCCGAAAGCGCCGCGGACCGGCCATACTCCAAAGGGCCGCAATATCCGCCGCTAAATAAAAAAGCAGGCCGCGCCAGAGCGCGGCCTGCTTTTTTATTTTACCCATACCGATCTTATAAGAGCGCGTGGATCAGAAATTGTACTGCGGCTTTTTCACGTCCTGGTTGACGGTCATCTCAGCGGTAGCCGTCTCCTCCTCGCCGGGGCGCAGCAGGCGCGCGACGATCAGATATTTTGTGCTCTCGTCAAGCTGGACGTTCGTGTAGTTTGTCGGGTATGTACAGGTGGAGATCAACAGGATCTTGTCGGTCGATTTGACATCCACATCGATGTCATAAGCGGAACGGTCCTTCAGCTCTGCAATCAGTTTCATAAAATCAGCGTCGGACAGGTCGGGATGATTGTAGGCAAGGTTTGTATCAACCGTAGCAACGGAAAATACCTTCCATACCATTTCATCCTCAGCGGTCGAGAAATAGATATACGGATGCTTTTTGGCCCACTCAATATCATTATACTTTTTAAGCTGCGACATTTTCAGCCCTTCCGGGTCGTCGTCCATACTGTGGCCATAGATGATCGTGTTGCGCGAAAGCTCGTTGCGGTCGCCGAGCTTGCACTCATAATCAACCCAATAAGAGCCGTACCAATCGTACTGCTTGTTGATATCGCGGCGCTGATAAAAGTTTCTGTTCTCCGGATCCGGATCGGTCTGTGTATTGATATCATTCTCACAGAACATAACCGGATCGTCCATCGTTGTGTCCGTCACACTGAGCCAGCCAACGACCTCGTTATTTTGGTTGTAGGCGGTGTTAAGCTTTTCGAGCAGATCGCCCTCCGGCTTTTTAGGCTCTGCAATCGCAGACAGATCGGCGTCCGGAAGCGGGTTGACAAATACAGGTACGCCTGCCGGCGATGTATCCTGCGGCGTTGAGCTGCCTGTATCCGGAGAATCCTCATGGCCTGTGCACGCCGCGGCCGACAGGAGCATGGTCACAGCCAGCAGCAGCGCAATCAAACGGTTCGGTGCATGTACTTGTTTCATAGCCTGAACTCCTTTATACTGGGCGCAGCGGACTATTTTACGGCGCGCCCTATGTTTTTTTCCATATGCCCCGGCCCCAGAACCCGCTTACGCGCGGGAACAGGCCACAGGGCTGTTATCCTTTTTCTGTCCGCCCCGCTCCGTGCGTGTGCGGTTGCTGACGGTGCCGGCGGCCGCATCGATCTCAACAATCGTAGACGACTTGAGGATCGAGGTCGCATTTTCCGCAAACACAATCACCGGGATGTCAAGCGCCATGCCGACGATCGCGGCGTGTGAATTGAGCCCGCCGCGCTCGGTCACAATGCCGGACGCTTTTTTCATAATGGGCAGCAGCTCGTTTGAAGTCTGCGGCACCACCAGGATATCCCCGTCGTTAAAGGAGGAGAGCGCCTCCTCGTCGGTACGCGCGACGCACAGCCTGCCGAACGCGCAACGCCCGTTGACGCCCTGCCCGCTTACAAGGATATCGCCCACAACATGTACCTTCAGCAGATTGGTCGTTCCGTTGATTCCCAGCGGGACGCCTGCCGTGATTACAACAATATCGCCGTCGCGCACAAAACCGGCGTCCTGGGCGCGTTCTACCGCATGAGCGAACAGATCGTCCGTGCTCTGCTTGACGTCAGCCAGCAGCGGCGTGACGCCCCACGACAACGCGAGCTGGTGGTAAGTATGCGGCATATGCGTGCAGGCGATGATCGGGATATCCGGCCTGAACTTGGAGAGCATACGGGCCGTCGTCCCGGACCAGGTGACTGTAATGATCGCCGCCGCGCCCAGATCATAAGCCGTCGTACAGGTGGCATGTGAAATTGCGTTTGTGATGTCGGGCACGCGTTCGCCCGAGCGGGCGAAAAACCGCTTTTGATAATTGATGTCGCGCTCGGTGCGCTCGGCGATCTGCGCCATTGTGGAAACAGTCTCGATCGGGTAATCGCCGGCGGCCGTTTCCCCTGAAAGCATAATCGCGCTTGTCCCGTCATAGATCGCGTTGGCCACGTCGGCCGCCTCGGCTCTGGTGGGACGAGGGCTGTGAATCATGCTCTCCAGCATCTGTGTCGCCGTGATGACCATCTTGCCGGTGTTGTAGCACTTGGAAATCAGCATCTTTTGAAGGATCGGCACCTCTTCAAATGGAACCTCGACGCCCATATCGCCGCGGGCGACCATGATGCCGTCGCTGACGCGCAGGATATCGTCGATGTTGCCCACGCCCTCAGCGTTTTCGATCTTTGCAATGATGCGGATTTTTTCATTGCCCTGGCGCTCCAGTATTTGACGGATCTCAAGGATGTCATCGGCGCAGCGCACAAACGAAGCCGCAATAAAATCAAACCCCAGCCCGGCGCCGAACATGATATCCGCGCGGTCGCGCTCACTGACATACGGCATTGACAGATGGACGCCGGGAACGTTGACGCCCTTATGATCGGAGATGACGCCGCCGTTGACAACGTCGCATTCGATGGCGCCCTCACGTACCCCCACGACGCGCAGCTCAATCGCGCCGTCGTTGAGCAGGATTGTGCCGCCCGCCTTAACATCCGCAGCCAGCCCCGGGAAGGTGATCGACGCATGTGAAGCGTCGCCCTCACATTCCCCGGCGCACAGCGTAAAACGGCTTCCCGCGTCAAGCTGCGCTTTTCCGCCCTTAAACAGGCCGAGCCTGATCTCAGGCCCCTTCGTATCAAGCAGCGTAGCCACGGGAATGCCCATCTGTTCGCGCAGGCGGCAGATGCGTTCAAAGGTGGCGCGATGGCTTTCATGCGTGCCGTGCGAAAAATTGAAGCGCGCCACGTTCATGCCCGCACTGATGAGCTGCGCGATGCGTTCCTCGCTGTCGGAAGCAGGGCCAAGCGTACAGACAATTTTTGTTTTTCTCATATGAAAATCCAACCTCACACCCTCTCCATGCATCGCTTTCAAGAGGGCGCGGCATGGAAAAGGAAATCAATTTGCCAATTATCTTTTTAAAGTATACCATCATTTTCACGGCTGTCAAACCTATTGGAAAAAATTCATAAAAGCTTTAAAAAGGATCCTTTGGCATGTGAAAAAAGTGGTTGCAACGGTGCGCGGGATGTGGTATACTCAAACCGTACTAATCGATCTAGTACACTAAATACACCCGATTGAAAGGGGGGCAGCAGCGTGCTGACCATCGACCTGCAAAGCCGCCAGCCGATCTATGAGCAGCTTATTTACCGCATGTCGGAGCTTGTGGCGCTTGGCGCGCTCGCACCGGGCGAGCAACTTCCATCCGTGCGCGCGCTGGCGCGCGATCTGGGCATCAACCCCAATACAGTCCAAAAGGCTTACCAGGAACTGGAGCGTCGCGGCGTCATCTGTTCCGTGGCCGGCAAGGGGAGTTTTATCGCCGGCGGCGACAGCGCCGGCGATACGCTGCGCATGCGCAGCCTGGAGAAAATCCGCGACGCGCTCGAAAGCGGCCGGCGTGCCGGCGTCTCCCGCGCACAGGCGCTCGAAACGGTTGAACATGTCTATAAGGAGGCGAACGTATGATAGAGGCGCAAAACCTTTTCAAATGCTTTGGCGACTTCACTGCGCTTTCATCTCTGAGCACAAGTATCCCAAGCGGCAGTGTCTATGGGCTTGTCGGCTCCAATGGTTCGGGCAAGTCGACGTTTTTACGGCTCTGTGCGGGCGTCTATATGCCGGACGGCGGCAGCATCGCCGTCGACGGACAGAAGGTCTATGAAAATACCGCGGTCAAGCAGACGATCTTTTTTGTCGCGGACGATTTGTATTTTCTGCCGCAGAGCAGCCTGCGCGATATGGCGCGCTTTTACGCCCAATCCTACCCCGGCTATTCACAGGAGCGGTTCGAGCGTCTGCTCGGCGTATTTCCGCTCGATCCGGCCGCAAAGCTGGCGACATTTTCAAAGGGGATGAAGCGTCAGGCGGCGCTTGTGCTGGCGCTTGCCTGCCGTCCGAAACTTCTGCTGCTCGACGAGGCGTTTGACGGGCTTGACCCGGTCGCGCGCGGCGCGGCGCGCAGGCTTCTTTCCGACGGTGTGGCCGAATATGGGATGACCGTGCTTATCACAAGCCATAACCTGCGTGAATTGGAGGACCTGTGCGACCATGTCGGCCTGCTGCATCAGGGGCATATCCTGTTCGAGCGCGAGATCGACGAGCTGCGTCTCGGCTTCTGCAAGGTGCAGGCAGTATTCCCACAGGGCGTCAGCGACGAGACGCTGCGCGGGCTTGACGTTTTGCAGTCCTCCCACAGCGGCAGTATGATCAGCCTGGTGGTACGCGGCTCCTCGGGCAGCGCCGCCGATTTTCTGCTCGCGCGGGGCGCTGTGTTTGCGGAGGGTGTCCCGCTGACGCTTGAGGAAGTATTTATTCATGAAATGGAGGCGGTCGGTTATGACTACAACAGCATTCTTTTCTGAGTCCGGCCGTTTTTTCGGCCTGTACCGCATGACCCTGCGGCGCAGCCGCGGCTATCTGTACCTGCTCTCGGCGCTGGTCGCCGTTTTTTATCCGCTCCAGTATGCGCTGGAGGCGTTTAAGCCTCTGCGCACAGACGCAGTCACCTCCATCTATCAACTGTATGGCTTCGCTGAAAATTATACGATCCTGACGGGCCTGATCCTCACGCCCATTGTCCTGCTCGCGCCGCTTGTGCTGGCGCTCGCTTTCAACAGCTATATGCACTCGAAAAAGGCGGCCGACGTCTATCATGCGCTGCCAGTCACACGCGGCACGCTGCTGCTGGTCCACGCAGCCACGGCCATGACAATTATCGCCGTCCCCCTGGCAGGCTCCACGCTGCTCGTCGGCGTGATGCAGGCGATCCGGTTTGGGCCGGATCCAAGCCACCTGGCCTTTTTGCTGCTCGACCTGTTCGGGTGGCTCGTCTGCACCTTTGCCATCTACGCTGTGACGACATTCGTCTGCGTCTGCACCGGCACGGTGTTCGACTCCTTTATCTTCTCCGGGGCGCTGCTTGTCGCGCCGCCGGTCGTGTCCTGGATCGGCCTGGCGCTGGCAGACTCGTTTCTGTTCGGCTGGGGCGGCGGCGGGATACGCGTGCCGGGTTACCTCTCGCCGGTTACGCTCGCGGCTATGCGCATCCTGGACGGTATGACGTATGGATCCGAGCGGGGGGCTATAGCCGTCAAAGGCGGCGTGGCCCTGCTGGTCTGGCTCGCCGCCGGCGCGCTTGTCCTTCTGGCGGCCCGCCGGCTCTACCGCATGCGCCGCACGGAAATCGCCGAAACGACTGCTTCCCGCGGCGTGCTTCAGCTCATTGTCAAGCTGTTCGGCGTGGCTGTCTGCGGTGGTATGGCCGGGCTGTTCACTTATCTTGTGCAGGACCCGGAGCGCGCCGCCCCATATATGGTGATGTGGACCGCAATCGCTGGTTTTCTCTCCTACATGGTGCTGGAGTCCGTGCTGAGCCGCGGCTTTAAATCGCTTGTCAGGCGGTTGCCGGCCGGCGCCGCCATGACGGCCGCCGTTACTCTGCTGACGCTGATCCCGATCACCGGCGGTCTTGGATATGAGCAGCGCGTGCCTGACGCCAGCGGGGTGTCGGCCGTCGAAATCAGCTATCATGGCGCCGACGGCGAGCAGTCAAGCGTGATGCGCGTGAAACCGTTTAGCAATCCTGCCGCGCTTCAAACGGAGTATATCGGCTATGTCCTGCTCAAAGAGCCGCAAGGCATCGACCGTGTGCTCTCATTTCACCAACGGATTGTTGAACAGGGCGAACAGTACTCGGATTCCTGGTTGGAGGACGCTCCGGACGATCCGTATGTATACGGGTATACAAACATCACCTACCGCCTTAAAAACGGACGGACGGTCAAGCGCAGCTATTACGGCGCAAGTGTCAGCGCCTTTTTGGAGCTGCTCCCGCTGGAGACACAGCCGGAGTTTCTCGCACAGACGCAGCCTGCGTTCTTTAACCGCGGCAGTGACGTGACCTCATGGACCATCTCCAATGCGTATAAAAGTAAATATGTCCAAAAGAGCTGGCCGGCGGCCGACTCGCAGGCGCTCTTTGACGCCATGCAGGCCGACCTTCTGGCCAGAACAGCAGAGGAAATCGCACGCCCGCAGGGCTCCCTGATCGCCAACATTCAGTTTCTCGCCGACCTCCCGCCCGAAGGCGCCGAACGTTTTGCCAGCAGCGGCGTGTTCGCGGTCACTGACAAAATGCCGAATACGCTGCGTTTTTTGCGTGAAAAGGGCGTGCTCGATGAAATCGCGCTCCCCCCTGCACGGTGTATTGCGGCAGGCGCCTTCGCCGATACGGCCTTTATGGGAGGCAGCGGCGCGTATATTCAGACGTATAACGCGGTCGGCTCCACTGAAAATTACGCAGAGTTCAAGGCTTTGGTCGACGAGCTGCAACAGCCGGCGGACACGGCTGCGCCTGCCGACTCCGCCGCCGGGCAGACGCAAAGCCTGGACAGCTCGAATGTTTCCCTGTTTGAGGACCCGGATGATATCCAGGCCTTCCTACAGGCCGCCGTCCCGCGCTGGGTTTACGGCGAGCCTGTCGCATATGTGACCCTGTGGTTTGACGATGCGAGTATTGGCTCGGTGCTGGTTCCGCTCGAACGTCTGCCCGATGATCTGCGGGCGCGCGTCTGGCGTCCATACGACTAGGGGCCGTTTGAAAAATCAAAATACCCGTCTTTTTCTACAAACAGCAGCGAACGCCGCGTTAAAAAGCCTCAGAATCCGAAAGGATACCTTCGTTTTTTGCCTTGCGTTCTCCTGCTGTTTGCGAAAAATCCGGCAATTCCTCTACTTTCAAACAAGCCCTAAACGGATAAAGAAAGGCTCCCGTATCACGCTACCGTGATACGGGAGCCTTTTGCCGGAAAGCAGCGGAAAAAGGCCGGCGGTCCCGCCCCTTCTCCGGGATTTTGGCTTTGATCTGTTTTTTTAACGAACCAAATTTCACATGTGGGAATACGATGAAATAACGGCTGTTTTGGGCGGTGCACGCAGAAAAACGCGCGGTTATAAAAGGCGCAGCAGCTTCGCGCCGGCCGTCCGCGGCTTTCATCAAGATGCGAAAGGAATGGGTCTTTATATGAGTGATACCACAAAGCCCCTGCGCTTTTTTCTCGGAGCAAACACGCCGCAGGGCTTCGTTTCCCGCTTTGACCAGCTCGCTGATCCTGAGGACGGATGGCGTGAATTTGTGATCAAGGGCGGCCCCGGCGCCGGAAAATCGACGCTGATGAAGCAGGTAGCTGATTTTGCGGCGGACCGCTGCGGACAGATCGAATTGATCCACTGTTCATCTGACGCCGACTCGCTTGACGGTGTGATCTTGCCAGATATCAAAACCTCGATTGCGGATGGTACGCCGCCCCATGCCGGCGCACCGCAATATAATTTTTGAGCCGCCAAGCGGCGCAAAACCCTGCCAACGCAGCTCCAAACCCGCTGTTCGCGGCGCAGCCTGTATAAACGCAGCGGCTGCCCCACTATTCGCGGCGCAGCCGACTAAAGTTTTTTGGCATACCTTTTTTTCAAAAAAGGTATGAAGTTTTTTGCCAAGCTTTTTCAAAAAAGCGGGAAAATTTGCGGGTCGTAGGTGCGGGAGAGGGTTTTGCCCGGCGGGCAGACGGCAAAGCGGCGCGTATCCCAGTCGCCGGAAAGCAGGGCCTCCAGCCAGGCGGCGCTGCCCAAAGCCGTCTCAAAACGCCAGCCATATGTGCGCGCGGCGTCACGCGCAAACGCTTCAAACGCACTGGAAGGGCAGGCAGGCGGCGCAATATAAACGCTGCTCTCATAGGCGTCAATCCAGGTGTTTTCCTGCTCCAACAGCCAATGCGCGTTATCCGCGCCAAACCGTGCGGTATAGTCGCGCAGCTTGGCGTCATAATAGACGCGCGAGGGCGTGTCCGCATATTCGATCCAACCGGGCGTATACCAGTAGATCCCGGCGCGCGCGGCCAGATAATCAAGATACCGCTTTTGAGAGCCAAGCAATATACCGATACAATCGTCGGCGCGCGGCACAACCAACGGCAACCGGGCCGCGCGCACACCGTCAAGTCCGCCGCCGCACAGGCCATAGCAAAGCACGATTGCATCGAACCGGCGGCGGGCGGGCGCCTCGGCGTCAGCGCGTTCGATCGCGTCAATTGTCCCGTTAATCCGCGCGCGCAGCAAATCGGGCGTGTCGTGCAAGCCCTGCGGCAGCCAACTGACCTCGACCGGATGCGGGCACCTGGCGACAACCGCGCTCAGCTCACGTGTGAAAACACGGCAGGCGATCGCCGCAAGCCGCATCAGCCGATGCCTCCCTTGATTGTAAAGCTGCATACGACTACCGCGCCGGCAAGAAAAATATAGACATATCTGGCCAGAAATGCAAACCCGCGCAGAAGCGGCTTTTTACGGCCTGTCATCAGCTCCCCGCCGATCTTGTCCATACCAAGCACCCAATAAATCATGATCGCGCCGAGCAGAGCGCCGATCGGTACGATATAAATCGTGACCACATCCATCCATCGGCCGAGATACGGCTCATATTCAATAAACAAGCCCGCGCCGAACACAATTACTCCCGTTATAAGCAGAGCCGGCAGGCGCCCAAGACGCAGATGGCGGCTGAGAGCCTCGCCGCACACCTCCAGCATATTGATCAGCGAAGTGACGCCCGCAAAAAATACCGATACAAAAAACAGCGCCGCAAACACCCTCCCCGCAGGCATCTGCGCGAAAACCTTGGGAAGCGTCAGAAAAATCAGCGGCGGTCCGGAGCGCGGGTCAAGGCCAAACGCATAAACAGCCGGGATCACCGCGAAACCCGCGACCAGCGCGGCCAGTGTGTCGAGGATGGCCGTCATCGCGGAGACATGGGGGATATCCTCTGTTTTGGCCAGATAACTGCCATAGATAATCATTCCGGACCCGGTGATCGACAGGGAGAAAAACGCCTGTCCCATCGCCATGATCCAGGTGCGCATATCAAGCAGGGCGCTCCATTTGGGAACAAACAGATAATGATATCCCTCTCCCGCTCCCGGCAGAAATGCGACACGCACAGCAATGATGATGAACAGAATAAAAAACGCCGGCATCATTACACGGTTGACTTTTTCAATCCCCTTGATGACGCCGCCCGCTAAAAACAGCACTGTCAGCGCCACAACGATCAGATGCCACGGTACGCTTCCAAAGCGTCCCGTCATCTGAGAAAAAAACGTCTCCGAATCGGCCGCAAACAACCCGCCTGTCACAGCGCCGGCGGCTGAACGCAGCACCCATCCCACAATGACGGAATAACCGATCGCGATACCGAACGAGCCAAGCAGCGGAATCGCGCCAAGCAGTTTCCCACCGCGCAAACCGCGTGAGCGCATCGCATAATCATAGGAACCGACAGGCCCTGTCCCCGTCAGCCGCCCAAACGCAAATTCGCCCGAAAGTCCCACTGCGCCGAACAGCGCCACAAACAGAAAATAGGGAATTAAAAATGCCGCGCCGCCATACTGCCCCACGCGGTAGGGAAACATCCAGATATTTCCCATGCCGATCGCCGAACCGACCGAGGCCAGAATAAAGCCGATCTTGCTGCCAAACTGCGCTCTGCGCGCACCGTGATGTTCCTGCATAATACACCTCTTGACTGCGCAGCATCGGCGCTTTTGCGCTTTGACGCTGTACCGCTTTTGTCTTTTATATGGATTTATTATAGCGCAGGACGATTCAAAATTCCATAGGATGTCAACTTTTTGCCTCAACTGAAGAAAAAAAGACATCCCGGCGCTTCCTTCAGGATGTCTTTTGATGTTTACGGTTCTCTCTCCGCTAAATCCTCGCCGCTGTCATCGGCATCGTCAATGTCGGCCAGCTCCAGTTCAAACCAAAAACGCACGCCGCCCTCAATATTCTCCACACCGTACGGCCGCCCGTGCACATCCATAATCCCACGTACAATCGCAAGGCCCAGGCCATAGCTCTGCCCATCGTTGGAACGCGCCTTGTCGCCGCGGTAAAAACTGTCGAACAAGCCATTGATATCCTCCTGCGGAATCTGCGAACCAGTGTTTTCCACAAAAATGCGGCAGGCGTCCCCTCCAGCGCGCTGCGCGCGCAGCGTAACCACAGCTCCCTCCGGCGCATACTTCGCGGCGTTCTCAAACAGGTTTGTCACCACCTGGTCAATCTTGGTGTAATCGGCGCAGACGATAAATTCCTCGTCCAGGCAGCGGCGCACCTGGATGGCGCGCCGCTCGGTCAGGATACGCAGGCTGCGCACAGATTCGTCAAGCACCTCGCTTAAACAGAAGATTGACTTTTCAGCGCGGGCCACGCCGCTTTCAAGGCGCGACAGCTCGAGCAGACGGCCCACCATCGCAGACAGCTTGTTCCCCTCGCCGATAATGATCTCGCAGCATTCCTGCGCCTGTTCGCCGCGCGCCTGTTCGGACAGCGCCTCCGCATAGCTGATCATCAGGGTCAGCGGCGTCTTAAAGTCGTGCGAAACATCCGCGATAAACTGCCGGCGCATCAGTTCCGTCTGCTGTTGGCGTTCCAAGTCGCTTTTGAGGACGTCGTTGGCCTCCACCAGCCGGCTGATATTCGACTGCAATTCATCCGACATATTATTGATCGAAGTTGCAAGCCGCGCGACCTCATCACTGCCGCGCGCCAGGCAGCTTTGGGAAAAATCGAGGCGGGAGATTTTGCCGGCGACCTCCTGAATATTCCGGATCGGCTTTGTCATGCGGTCGACAGCCAGATAGATCAGCCACGAGCCGATCAGCAAAATAACGATGGATAAAAAGGCAGTATATTTCACAGCCAGATCGGCGCTCGATTTGATATAACCGCGCGGCGAATCCATAAACAGGTAAAGATTGTCGTCAAGCCGTGTTGTCAGAGTAATCGAACCATCGACATCGTCGCGTCCAAAGGGCGTCTCTACACGGATATTGTAGCCATCATCCGTGCGCAGAAGGCGGTCGAGCATATCTTTTTTAAAACGGTTGATCCCATCGCTGCGCGGGACAGGCATGTCCGGCTTGTCGCCCCATGGGCGCATATTGTCCTTACCGGCGCGCGAGTGGTATTTGACCGCAAGCGAACCATTGGGATCGATTTCGAACAGCGTCACAGTGGCGTTTTCGTTTTCGATCAGTTCAATTTCATCGTAGAAATCGGCGCTGTTCTGCTCATAGGTTTCACGGATTTTTTCGGCGCTGCGCTGAAGCTCCGCCTGCTTGTTGCCGATATAAAAGCGTTCAAACAGTGTGGAGCCCATGAACAACAGCACAACAATATTTACAATCAGTATAAAAATGATGATTGTAAACAGTTTCCGCTTGAGGCCCCAGTCATTCCAGCCACTCAAACTTGTATCCAACCTTTCGCACGGTAACAATGCATTTGGCATATGGACCGAGCTTGGCGCGCAGGCATTTGATGTGTGTGTCAACCGTTCGGTCGTCGCCGGCATAATCCATATCCCAGACTGTACAGATGATCTGATCCCGTGTCAAAACGATATTTGTGTTGCGGATCAAATAATAAAGCAGGTCGAACTCTTTGGGCGTTGTGATGATTTTTTTGCCGTCGACCGTCACTGTGCGCTCGCGGTAAAGCACCTTTACGCCGCCGGCCGATACATCGCTCATATCATTGGAGCTTGTGCGCCGCAGCAAATTTTTAACGCGCGTCACCAGAATGGTTGGGGAAAACGGCTTGGCGATATATTCATCGGCGCCGGCGCCGAATCCCGCCACTTCATCCTGCTCGCTGTCGCGCGCCGTCAGCATCAGGATCGGCACGTTTGATTTGCCGCGTATTTCGCGGCAAGCGTCATAACCATCCTTTTTCGGCATCATAACATCAAGCATCACCAGTACAACGTCCTCGTTGTCCTCAAATTTTTCGACCGCCTGCTGTCCGTCGGCAGCCTCCACAACTTTAAAGCCCTCCCGCACAAGGTAGCTTGAAACAAGGCGGCGGATTTTTTCCTCGTCCTCCGCCACAAGAATTTTATTGTCCATAATGCGCACCCTTTCACAGCTTGCTGTGGTTCAGTATGGAGGAAAAATGTGTTGTAAATGTGTGGAATCCATGACAGGGCGATAAAAGATCGGCCGCCGAACGGTTGACGCCTGGCACAATCCGATTTGCAATGATTTTGCAGGTGAACCGTGAGCGGGAAAATTGAAGCGGTTTTTCGCTGCAAAACCATCAATCGGGGAGCGTTCTTCATGAAAGAGATCCGAAAGAAGCGTGCGGTCGCAACCGCAGAAATAAATATATCCAGGAGGTGAATCACAACAGATAAAGGAGTTTTTAGAATGTTTCCAAATTGCAGCCAGATACCGGACCCGAACGCAGTCTTTTTAAACGAAACGAAAACATCGTGCTTTATTAAAAATGTCGTGACTGCATCAAATATTGAAATAGGCGACTACACCTATTATGACGATACCGACGATCCGACCGGCTTTGAACAGAACAATGTGCTCTTTAACTGGCCTGGCTTCGGCGACCGGCTGGTAATCGGAAAGTTTTGCTCCATCGCGTCGGGGACACAGTTTATAATGGGTCCGGCCAACCACCGCATCAGCAGCGTGACCACCTATCCGTTCAATGTCTTTGGCGGCGCTTGGGAAGCGAATACGCAGCCGCATCTATCCGAGCTGCCCCGCAAGGGTGACACGATTGTCGGCAACGATGTCTGGTTTGGACGCCAATGTGTCATCCATGCCCGGGGTCAAAATCGGCGACGGCGCGATCATTACCACACGCGCAGTCGTTACAAGGGATGTGGAACCATATTGTGTTGTGGGCGGCAATCCCGCGCGTTTCATCAAGAAGCGGTTTGACGACGAGCTGATCAATATTCTTCTGCGCCTGCGCTGGTGGGATTTCGAGCCGAAGCGGCTCGTTTCTGTCCTGCCGCTGCTGTGCAGTCCCGACCTGGACGGCGTCAAACGGGCCTTTTCCGCGATGCTCAGCGGACAATAAACAATAGCGGGACGGCATGTATCCATACCGTCCCGCCGAATTTATCCCTTGAACGCTTATTTAACAACCTCGCCGAGCACCTCGCCCGCGCAGCCGGCCGCGTTGGCCTCATCGGTGTCGATGTGCATCGCCGGACGAAACGCCGGGCTGACACGGATCACCACATCGCCAAACACGAGCGAGCGCTCGGGCGTATTGATCTTAACGGAGACAATATCCTTGTCCTTGACCCCCACCTGCTCGGCAAACGCCGGATCGAAGTGGCAGTGACGCTTGGCGACAATCACGCCCTGCTTTAATTCAACCTCACCGCACGGACCAACCAGCTTACACGGGGCGCTGCCCTCAACATGGCCGGATTCGCGGATCGGCGGCGTCAGACCGAGCGCACGCGCGTCGGTCAAAGCGACCTCAACCTGCGTTGCAGGGCGACATGGTCCGATAATGGACATATTGATCGTCTTTTTTGGTCCGACAACATCGACGCGCTCCTCACAGGCATATTGGCCGGGCTGCGACAATTCCTTTTTATAGTGGAGCTTCGCGCCCTTGCCGAACAGCGTCTCCAAGTCCTGCTCCGTCACATGCAGATGACGTGCGGAAGTCTCAACAATAAACGTATTTGCCATATTCTTAATCCTCCAACTGCGAAATTATGGTATAACCTCATTGTACGCTTTGTTCACTTTTTTTTCAAGCGTTTTTTATGAAAATCAGCGATTTGACATTTGTTCCCGATACAATTAAACTGTAAGCAAAGCTTTGACTACGCTCCATTTCAATGGAAGGAAAAGGGTGCCGCCCGGTCAAAGATAATTCAGGGATAAAATGGAGGAGCCGCCATGTATGAAAGCTTTCAGGCGCTGCAAAGCGCCGCGCTTACATGTCAGGGCTGCAAGCTGTGCCAGACGCGCCGCAATGTTGTGTTTGGCGCCGGCAGCGAGCAAGCCCAAATCATGTTTATCGGGGAAGGTCCAGGCGAAAATGAGGATTTGCAGGGCGAGCCGTTCGTTGGGCGCGCGGGACAGCTTCTTGATAAGATTTTGGCGCATGTCGAGCTGTCGCGTCAGAATGACGTTTACATCACCAATATGGTAAAATGCCGTCCGCCTAAAAACAGGGACCCGGAACGCGACGAGGTCGAAGCCTGTATGCCATATCTGCACGCGCAGATTGAGTTCATCCGGCCAAAAATCATCGTTTGCCTTGGACGCGTCGCCGCCTGCGCGCTGATCGACCCGAATTTCAAGGTCACACGCCAGCACGGCGAATTCTTTGATAAGGACGGCCTTATGATGATGGGTACCTTTCACCCGGCCGCCCTGCTGCGCAACCCTGTGAACAAGCCCGGCGCGCTCGACGACTTTATCAACCTGCGCGCCCGCCTCGACTCTCTCAAGCCTTTTTGAAAAAAGGCTTGGCGAAAAACTTTCCGGCCTTTTGAAAAAAGGCCTCGGCGAAAAACTTTCCGGCCTTTTTGAAAAAAGGCCTCGGCGAAAAACTTTAGTCGGCTGCGCCGCGAACAGCGGGGAAGGTCCTGGTATTTTTACAGGCTGCGCCGCGAACAGCGGGGCAGGTCCCGGTATTTTTACAGGCTGCGCGTCCGGCGCCTTTACATATCCGTTTTTACAGGGGCAGAATCGCTTTGGCGACGCCCTCGTTGAAGGTGGGGTGCGCACGCATGGCATAACGGAGCTGGCGTGCGGTCAACCCATTTGCAATCGCGGTCGCCATTTCGCCGATCATGTCTGTGGCGCGCGGACACATCATCTGCGCGCCGATCAACATATGGCTGTGCGCTTCAAACACCAGCTTGATAAACCCGTTTTCCTCATGTGAAATAATTGCGCGGCCGTTGCCGCTCATCTGCGATTTTCCGCAGCGCACGGCGATGCCGTTTTTGCGCGCCTCCGCCTCGGTGATGCCGACAGACGCGATCTCCGGATCGATATAAATACAGCTCGGCACGATCGGCAGATCGACAAACGCGCAGCTTGGCACGGTTGAGAGCATCACCGACGGCGTTTTGCCGCACAGCTTTTCCACGACGCGCATCCCCTGCGCGGCCGCCAGATGCGCCAATTGAACGCCGCCCAGCACATCGCCGACGGCATAGATGCCGCGCACGCTTGTCATAAAGTTTTCATCAACAAAGATACCCCGGTCGTCCGCGCGGATGGGCACTTTATCATCGATCAGCCCCTCGACGCGCGGTTTTCGTCCGACCGCCACCAGCACGCGCTGAACCGCGCGTGCGGACAACTCCTGCCCCTGACGGATTGTGCAGGTCAATCCATCATCCGCTTCTGCGACACGCTCAACGCTGGCGTTTGTCAGCACCTCGATGCCGCGGCGGCACAGCAGCGTTTCAAGCTCGGCGGACAGCTCCTCGTCCATGGGCGCGAGCAGTCGTTCTTTCTTTTCCACAATCGTCACATGCGCGCCAAGCGCGCCTAAAATGGTCGCAAGCTCGACGCCTACCACGCCGCCGCCGATAACAACCACCCGATCGTAATGCCACCGGCTGTCTGTCAGAACGTCGGTGCTTGTCACAACGCCCGGCAGCAACACGCCCGGAAATAACGGCCTGTTTGGACGCGCGCCCGCTGCAATCAGGATATTGCGCGCATTATATATCCGTTCCGCGCCGTCCGCCACGGTGAGGCGCACAGAACGCGCGCCCGCGACAACAGCTTTGCCCTCGGCATAAACAACGCCTTGCGCCTCAAACTGGGCGCGGATATCCTCGCGGGACTGCGAAACACACAGATCCTTATAGGCGTGTATTTTTGCGTAATCGAAGCCCGTCTGCGACGCCGACAACCCAAACCACGCGCAATTTTGAAACGCCTGATGCAGCGACGCCGAACAGGCAAGCGCCTTTGCCGGGATGCAGCCAGTATTTAAACATGCGCCCCCAAGCGCCCGCTTTTCAAAAACGATGACGCGCATACCAAGCTTTGCCGCTGTCAGCGCGGCCGTATAGCCGCCTGGTCCCGCCCCGATGACCGCAAGATCATACATTTGTTCCATGATCAGTCCCCCTGTCCGGCCGGTTCAAACCCACCGTATCCTTGTAATATATTGTACCAGAAAAATCCAACAAAGAAAAGGGCCGCGGCGCCCCAAAATTTTTTACAAAAAGCGCCCCGCCACAAAAGCGGAGCGCCAAAAGCCGCCGGACCGGCATCGTCTACATCATTGGGGAGAACAGGCGCAAAAACGCGCGGACAATACGTTTCCACAAGCGCACATGCCGGATATAATCTTTGGGAATTTCAAAGCATTGCGTCAGCAAATGCTCGATATCGGCGCGCACATCCTGTACCACGCTCGACCGGAAAAAGCAAACGCCGCATTCAAAATGGAGATAAAAGCTGCGGTAATCCATATTGGCTGTGCCAACAATCGCGACTGTATCATCGGACACATACATTTTTGCATGGACAAAGCCGGGCGTATACTCATAGATGTGCACACCCGCGTCGAGCAATACCTGATAAAAGGACTGCGTCGTTTGATGAACCAGCCACTTGTCGGGGACGTGCGGGGTGACGATACGCACATCAATACCGCTGCGCGCCGCCACCTGGAGCGCCGTAACCATCTCATTGTCAAGAATAAGATACGGTGTTGTAATATAAACATAGCGCGTGGCGCGGTTGATGATCTGCATATATGTCTCCTCAGAGACATTGATATGATCAAGCGGCGAATCGCCGAAGGGCTGCACGTAACCGTCGCTCTCATAATGCCTGGTTGGACGGTATTGTCCAACCAGCTTGTCCGTCGGGCGGGTAAAGTTCCACAGGGACAGGAACATGGCCGTCAGGTTCCAGACGGCGTCTCCCCGCAGCAATACGCCCGTGTCCTTCCAATGACCGTGTTTTTCATAGGCATTGATATACTCATCCGCAATATTGATGCCGCCGCAGAAACCGACATTGCCGTCAATAACAGTGATCTTGCGGTGGTCGCGATAGTTCATGGTCGCGTTCAGATGCGGCTTGAAGGGATTGAACACAGCGCATTGTATGCCCGCGTTGCGCAGCTGGACGTCGTAATTGACGGGCAGCGTCATAATGGAGCCGAGGTCGTCGTACATGAACCGCACCTCGACCCCTTCGGCCGCCTTCTGCTTGAGGATTTCAAAAATCGGCTCCCACATTTCGCCTTCCTCAAGGATAAAATATTCCATAAAGATAAAGCGTTCGGCCTTTGGCAGCTCCTCGCGCAGGCGCGCCCACATAGTTTCTCCGATCGGCAGATACTGCGCCTGCGTGTTTTTCCACACTGGCGATCCGGTGGTACGCGTGATATAATTGGAAATCAGCCCGAGCTGCGGGTCGTTTGTATTTAGCTCGCCGGCGCATGGCTCGTCCGGCGGCGCGACGCGATGTTCGTTTTTTTCCGCTTCCCGGATGCGGTCCACCAGCTTTTTCGGCATACTTTGGTTGCCGAACATCAGATAAAACACCCCGCCGAACAACGGAAACAACATGATCGGGATGATCCAGGCCAGTTTATACGAAGGATTTTCATTCTTTCCGACAATCCAAATTGTAATACCAATGCTTAAAAACGACAAAATACCATAGACAATGGTAAAGTAGTCGCTCAAAAACAGCATGAGCAGTATCAGGATGGCGATCTGTATCAAAATCAACAGCGCCACAATGACCATCTTGCTGAACAGCAGACTGAAAATCGATTTGGCATGGATATTTTTTTTGTGCGTAGTGGGCATATTTGAACCTCTTTTTGCCAGCTATTGAACGATTTATACAAAGAATATCTTCAGTTTATCAGTTTTTCCCATAAAATGCAAGCCCGTCCACAGAAGTAACGAAGCCCGCGCACCGGCTTTAGCCGGTGCGCGGGCTTGTGTTGTGTTTAAAGGCCGTTTGGATTGTTCCTACTGAAATTCCAGCTATCGGCGCACATCTCGTCAAGCGTGTGCCCGGCACTCCAGCCGAGCATCTCCTTCGCCTTGGAGGCGTCGGCATAGGATGTGGCGATATCGCCGTCGCGGCGCGGCGCAATATGGTACTTGACCGGCTTGCCACATGCCTTTTCAAACGCATGGACAACATCGAGCACCGAATATCCCTTGCCTGTACCAAGGTTGATCGCCTCAACGCCGGTGCGGTCCATAATATAGTTAAGCGCCTTGAGATGGCCAACTGCCAGGTCGACCACATGGATATAGTCGCGCACGCCGGTGCCGTCGGGCGTGTCGTAATCGTCGCCGTAAACCGCCAGATCGGACAGCTTTCCGGTTGCGACCTGCGCGATATACGGCAACAGATTGTTTGGAATGCCGTTCGGGTCCTCGCCGATCAGGCCGCTTTTGTGCGCGCCGATCGGGTTGAAATAACGAAGCAGCGCAACGCTCCACTCCTGGTCAGCCTTTTGAATATCGGTGAGAATCTGTTCAATGAACAGCTTGGTCGTGCCATAGGGATTCGTCGTTGACAGCGGCATGTCCTCACGAAACGGTACCTGATTGTGCATTCCATAAACGGTCGCCGACGAGGAAAAAACGATCTTTTTACAGCCCGCCTCGGCCATCACCTCACAGAGGATCAGTGTTCCGGTGATGTTGTTATGGTAATAACGCAAAGGGATTTTGCATGATTCGCCAACAGCCTTCAGCCCGGCGAAGTGGATGACCGCGTCAATCCGATTTTGTTCAAACACACGGCGCACACCGTCGCGATCCAGCAGATCAACCTCATACGATTTAAACGATTTTCCGGTGATGTCGCTAACGCGTTTGAGCGCCTCCGGTTTAGAATTGACGAAATTATCGAGGACGACAATTTCCTTACCGGCATTGAGCAGCTCCACACAGGTGTGGGAACCGATATAACCGGCGCCTCCTGTGACCAAAATTGCCATGTGCAATCACTCCTTTAAAGTTGCGACGTCGTTATTTTTTGCCTGATTCCAGTATAAATCGATGTATCAGGTGTGTCAATGCTTCACGACAAGCATGCAACATTTATCCATAAATTCGCAACAAACGCCGCACCTGCTATCTTTCTGTCACAACAGACAGCGTCTCGCCGTCGGAGCCGATGACAACCGTTCCGTCGCGGTCGGTCCGATAGAGCGTAACGCCCATCTTTTCAAGCCGTTCGAGCGTCTCTGCGTGCGGGTGTCCATAGGAATTATCATACCCCACCTCACAGACAACAATTCCAGGATCGACCGCGTTCAAAAACTTCTGCTGATTTGATGTATTGCTTCCATGGTGGCCGAGTTTAAATACATCCGCCTTGAGTGCCGGGCCATACGCCGCTACGAGATCGTTTTCGTTTTCCTTTTCAGCGTCGCCTGTAAACAAAAACGATGTCTTTCCAAAATCGAAGCGGCACGCGACAGAGGTTTCATTCAAATCGTCATACGCGGCGACAGGCCCCAGAATCGTAAGCGACGCGCCGCCGCCCAGATCATAGACGGCACGGGGCCTGGCTTTCGTAATTTTATATCCGCGCGCGGCAATGGCGTCGAGCAGGCTTTCATAGGTCTTGCTCGTCGGAATCAGTTTATCGGGTACATCTGAAAAGATGATTTTCCCTATATTGAACGCCTCGACCACCTCCTTCATCCCGCCGATATGGTCGGCGTGCGGATGTGAGGCGATCAGCAGATCGATTTGGCTGACGCCCTGCGCTCTGAGATATGCCACAACAGCGTCTCCGCCGCCAATGTCGCCCGCATCGATCAGGACAGTGCTTTCCGGCGTTCGGATCAGCTCGCAGTCAGCCTGTCCCACATCTATAAAGTGGACGGACACCTCCCCGTCCACGTGTACCGGCTGCGGGACAAGGTCCGCGGCGCCATACAGCTTGTCGAGCGCGTCTGTGGCGGCCGATTCGATCTGCACCGCCGTCGGCAGCGGGAGCTGACCGCCCATCGCATCGTTGAGCAGCACGGCGACCAAAAAGGCCGCAAAAAATATACCGCCTGCGCACAGAAACGGAAGTATTGGAGCCTGCCCGCCGCGTCCGCGGCGACGGCGCCGGCTCACAGCGCCTCCTTGGAAGCGGACGGCCTTCCTGTATGCTTTATTTTTTTCACAGCAAAATCCTCCATCTGAATCGTCTGGAATTTAAGTATAACATGCAGAAAAAAAGATGCAACCGCAACGCGTCGAAAAAATTTTGAAAACCCTATTGACAAACCTGCTTCAGGGTGGTAAAGTATATTTGGTTAGTTAATGCTAACCAACAGATGTGCTCATGGGAACGAGTTTCCTCTCAAAGTCTGTCCAGAGCGGTGCTCCTGACCCGTGCCTTTTGGTCAGGCTGAAAACCTGGTGTTGTGCACACACAGCACGGGCGTCTCCTCTTTCTTGTCTGTGTCCGTTCGCCGGTGGCAAACCGGACGGGCAGCGTTTTTCTTGCAAACGGGATCGCCAATCCCTATCCTGCGGAGCTGGCCACGAGCGCCGGCCGCGCCGCACAGTTCGCGCTGGGCGCGAATTGGCGGCCAGCGCGAATCGGGTTTCTCCGCTTGGCCCACAGCCGTCCGCAAACAGCGGCTGTGGGCTTCCTTCTTTTTGATCGTGAGCAATTCCATGCGCGGATTGCTCACCGCCGGGCGCTGGGGGGCGCGTGCCCCGTGTGCGGGTCACATGCGCTCGGGGCATATCCGATTCCCCTTGCGCATACAATGCGGCAGGGATGGCTATGGCGGACAAGGCGGCCTTGCTGATTACAAGCATCTATCAATCGGTCGAGGAACAGGCGCGGCGTGAACAGATTCGCGCGCTGCTCGATGAATATCTGCGCGCCATGCTCAGCGAAGGGCTGGCAACGGATGGCGAGCCATGACGTGCGCCGTTTACTGCCGTCTGAGCCGGGAGGACGGCGACGGCGTGCGGGAAAGCGAAAGCATTCAAAATCAGCGCGCCCTATTGACCGAATACGCGGCGGCACACGGATGGAAGGTCTACGCAGCCTACTGCGACGACGACTGCTCCGGCGCCGACCGCACACGTCCAGCCTTTAACCGTATGCTGCGCGATGCGCGCGATAAAAAATTTGAAATCGTTTTGTGCAAAACACAGTCGCGTTTCACACGCGATCTGGAGCTTGTGGAAAAATATATCCACGGGCTTTTTCCCTTGTGGGGGATTCGTTTCATCGCAGTTGTCGACCATGTAGATACGGCGCTGCGCGGCAACAAAAAAGCCCGTCAGATCAACGGGCTTGTCAATGAATGGTACCTGGAGGACCTGTCAGAAAACATCCGGGCTGTTTTTGCACAAAAGCGTCGCGCCGGGCAGTATATTGGCAGCTTTCCCGCGTATGGCTATGAGAAGGATCCTGCGGATCATAACCATCTGATCATCGATCCGCTGGCAGCTGAAACCGTGCGGCTCATTTTTTCGCTCTGCCTTTCCGGAATGGGTAAGCAGAAGATCGCCGCCCAGCTTAACCGGCGCGGCATTCCAAATCCGACCGCCTATAAGCGTGCGCGCGGTTGGACCTGTCCGGGCGGCAAAAGCACGCTGTGGAGCCGCGCGACGGTTGGACGGATTTTACATAACGAACTCTATACCGGCACAATGGTGCAGGGCATCAAGCATAAAATCAGCTATAAATCGGATCTCTGCGTCAGCGTGCCGCGCGAAGCGTGGATCCGGGTACCGGGCACGCACGAGGCGATCATTGAGCCGCAGGTTTTCCATGCGGTCCAGTCCCTGCTCGCACGGCGCGCACGCAGCGATGGGAGCGGCCAAACGCATCCGCTCGCCGGACTCGTTCGCTGCGGCGCGTGCGGCGCGGCGATGATCCGCGTTTCACATACCTATAAAGGGAAAAAGCGTTCCTATCTGCAATGCGGACGCTATGCGTCCGACCGGGCGGGCGCACCGTGCACACGGCATTCCACCCGTCTGGACGCCTTGACAGACGCAGTGGAGCACGCGCTGTGCGGTCAGATTGCAAAATGGTACGATCCCGGCGAACCTGCGCGGTTATATCCGGAAAAACCGGGTGGGAAAACAGGGTGCGACAGACGGCAGGCCGCCGCGCTGCGCGCGCAGCTTGCCCGCCGTGAGGCGGCTCTGCGAGCGCTCTATCTGGACCGCACCGACGGCACGATCACCCCGGAGCAATTCTCTGCGCTGAGCGCGTCGTTCCAAGCGGAGTCCGACACGCTGCGCGGGCGCCTGGCGGCTCTTGAGACGCAAGCCGTTCAAGCGCCCGACATCCCGCCGGTCTGTATGGCGCAGCAGATCCAAGATCTGCTTTCGCCCGCGCGGTTTTTCCGCCCGCTCGCGGCGCTGCTGATCGACCGGATCGAAATCGACGAACGCGATCCCCAACAGGCCACGCAGGCTATCCGTATTTTCTGGAAGTTTTAGAAGCTGCGCCAATTGGGGGGAAGCGCAGGAATCCCGGCGAATTTCAAGCTTTTCTGACGGCGGTTCAGACGGGAATTTTTCCGCCAAGGCCTGTGCGTCTCCCCTTGGCACAGCTTCCTAAAAGCGCCCGGCCGTCTTTTATTGGACGGCCGGGCGCTTTTTCAGAATCTGATCACAATACGGATTTCAAGCAGGCTCGGTCGCGCTGGCAAGCGCCGCGATTGCAGCGCCCGCATGCGCTGTATACAACGCGCGTATACTTTTGTATTCACCCATGCCGCGCAGCACGCATTGTACTTGGCAGCCCGCACGCAGGAGCTGGTTTTTCCAGGAATCAGGCTCGTCGCCGGCCATATCGTTTGCCGCGTGGTCGCCCGCGACGACCATCAGCGGGAAAAGTACCGCCTTTCGATACCCTCCCGCCCGGATTCCGGCCAACACATGCTCCAGCATCGGATACCCTTCAACCGTACCGACAAACACATTCGGATACCCCATCGCCTTGAAGCGGTAGTCAAGCGCGGCATAAGCCGAATCCGCAAAATGCTCCGTCCCATGCCCCATAAGTACAAGCGCCGTATCGTCCGCCGGCGCAAGCTCTGCGATCAGCGCCCTTACCACAGCGTCATAATCGGCCGCGCTGTTTAAAAGCGGCGCACCGAACGATACCGCCGCAAACCTGCAAAGATACGGCGCGGCGTCGGCCATCATCCGGTCGTATTCAATGCCGTTCATCACATGCGTCGGCTGAATAACGAGCGTCCCCACGCCTTCGGCGGCAAGGCGTTCCAACGCCTCTCCAACTGTGTCGATTTGCAGGCCGTCGCGCTCCCTGAGCTTTTTCAGGATCATCCGGCTTGTAAATGCGCGGTGCACAGTATAATCGGGATAGGCCGCCTGTAAATCGGATTCGATCGCGCCGATCGCAGCGTCGCGCGTTTTTTTGTAGCTTGTGCCGAACGATACGGCAAGGAGCGCCTTTCGATTTAGACCGCAGGCCGCGGTACAGCTTCCGCCGCGATGGCGGATCACTGTGGAGTTCGTCAACCATCTTGTTTCCATCATCTTACCCCTTTATCGTCGATCTGCCCGGCCAATCAGCGCAAATCCGGACCGAACCGCTGCTCATACCCGCGCGGCGTCACCATACGCCCGTCGATAACACAGGTTGTGCTATTTCCGATAAACACGGTTGTAAACATATCGGCCGGCGTGTCGCGCAGCTGTGAAAGCGTCATAATCTGTGCGCTCTGCTGCGCGCGCCCTATATTGCGCACCAATCCGCAGACGGTCTCCCCCTTACAGCATTCCAGCAGAATGTCGCAGGCGCGCCGCAGATAACCAGGCCGTTTGCGGCTTTCGGGATTGTAAAGACACATTGCAAAGTCGCCGGCCGCCGCCGCGCGCAGGCGCTTTTCGATCACCGCCCACGGCGTCAACTGGTCGCTCAGGGAGATCACCGCGAAATCGAGCGCCAGCGGCGCGCCGAGCACCGCGCCACCGCCAAGCGCCGCCGTCACACCCGGAATGATCTCAAGCTGTACGCCGGGGTATTCCGGCAAAAGCTGACACAGCGGGCTTGCCATGCCGTATACGCCGCTGTCGCCGCTACACACCATCGCAACATTGCGGCCGCCGGCCGCCGCCTCCAAAGCGGCGCGGCAGCGTTCGATCTCGCGTGTCATCGGTGTTGTGAGCACCTGTTTATCAGGGTACTGCTCCCGGATTAAATCGACATACACCGTATATCCACAGATCAGTTCCGCCTGCCTGAGCGCCTGTTCGGCGCGCTCTGTCCGGCCGGCTGCGCCGCCCGGACCAAGCCCCACTACAAAAAGGGTCGCCATTTTTTTACTCCTCTCCATCCATTCGCCAACCAACAGGCGTCCATCCCGACTCATCCGCAGCGAAAGTCATCACGCCCTTTGAAACGGCCTGCGCGTGCTGCGCGTCGGCATACACCGTCATGGGCAGGCTGGCCGCACCGCCAGTGAAAGTCAGTTCGCCATAATCGCACCAGCGCGCAGCATAGGCGTCCGGCGTGCCAATGAACGCGCCCCCGTCTGAACCGTCGCTGTTCACGGCGGTTTCACTGTAATAACGGCTGTCGTGCAGCGCCGCCTCCCGGCCCGGGAAACGTCCGGCGATCCGCTCCCAGGGAACATGCGTCTCACCGAGCGTCGTATACATGCCGTCCGCCTCCGCATAAAAAAGCGCATAAAGCTGGTCGCCCGTCAGGCTGCCGGGACCGTCCCAGTCCGCAAGCGTCAGCCCCGCGTCGACGGCCGCCCGCGCAATCCGTTCCGGATCGCGCGCCGCCGCTGATACATCGTCGTCAAGAAATTCGCACGCCGTCATAATAAACGATTTCCCGGCGCGCTCCAGACGGTAACGGTAACGGCGCAGACGCGTCCTCGCATAGGTCTGTTCATCCTCGCCATAGCGCGAATCGGCAAAATCAAATTCATTGAAATAGCCGACGGTCGCCTCGACCGTCTCCCCTGACGCGCTGTAATCAAGCAGTACGCAATCAGGGTATGGCGTCCCCATGTGCGGCGGCGTATAGACGCCGGCGTATTCATGGTAGCGCCAGGGGCTTAATCCCGCACCGCTGTGAACCAGAGGCACGCTGTCCCCAAACAGCCTTTTGGCGGTAATTTCAACATGGTCCTGCAAAAAGCATGTACTGTCGCCGACCAGGCCGGTCAGCGGTTCCAGCGAGGGATAGGTTGGGACACCTTCATAAGTTTCGTCGCCGTACATGCCCCAATTGACCGGCGGCGTGTTGAGCACCGCCGCCCGGACAAGAAAACGGTTCGGCGCTTTTGCGGCCGTATCAAACGGCTCTGTGGGGATATTGAGATTTGTAACGTCCGCGATAAAATCAAGCGCGCGGCCGCGCTCCTCATCACCGGCAATATCCCATCGGTCGCGCGGCGTCCCATGTTCGCCGAACGCCTGCATCTCATAAACGCGCGTCTGTTCAACCAGCTTATCATAGGAGATCTCTGCGCGCAGCGCGGCGATCTCTTTGCGCGTCAGCGCAGGCAGCACGAACGGCGGCGGGGTGTAGCTGTCCGCAAAGCCCTGTTCGGCCACCGGCGCGCCATCCTCCTCAAACGACACCTCATCAATCCCGGCGCAACTCTCCAAAAGTGTCCGCGCCGCTGTATCAAGCCAGCGCCGCCGCTCTGTTTGGGCCGTCTGTGCGTCCAGGTTCGACCGAACCGCCGCCACGGCGCGCGCGCCCTCCTGCTCAAGCGACAATACCGTAAAGGCGGGCAGCGTATCATTCCCGCCCACGATTGTATCAAGCAGCGCGGCCGTCATTCCGTCCGGCGCCTCGCGCTCCAGCGGCGTATAAACATAATCATCCTCATCCGGTCCTGTCGCCACAAAGCGGCAGAGCGTCGCCATGCCGGGCGTTTTAAGAGCCAGCCCCATAGCAGCCTGCCCTTCCTGCTGCGCAGGGCCGCCAGCGGCTGAAAGCGGCGGCGGAGCGGCTGTGTCCGACGGCGGCGGCTGCGGCTTGTCCGCACTGCGCGGGGCGCAGCCTGCCAATATCAACAGGGCCGCGAATGCGGCGGCTGCAATTGCTGCTTTAAAATGCACCATATGCAATCTCCTCTCCGGCCGTGCGCACCGCACGGCTTGCGGTTTATATCCTCCGTGGTATCATAACCGCACGATGCTTATTTTACTATACCGCGCGGCAATTTACAAGCGCGGCACGACCGCTTTTATGCCATGCCGTGGGGGCGTTTTTTATTTCATTCGCTGTTATTTTCTGATATACTCAAAAGAATGGCGTTTGACGCGGCTTTCAGGGGCATGGGATTGACGGAATCCGTATTTTGCCTGATTGAAGATTTGTGCCGTTCGCGGGGCGTCAAAGGTATTCGGGCCGATACGGATTTTTCCAACGAACGTATGCAGCATATTCTCGAGAAAAACGGATTTTTAAAATGTGGAACGATCGTTTTCCAGGGGGACGACAGGCTGGCATATGAAAAAACTGTTTCCGGTTCATTAGGGGCTGTTTAAAAAATCCGGCAATTCCTCCATTTTCAAACAAGCCTAAAAAGAAACCGGCAAAAAACAACCGCGGGCAGCAATAGCTGTCCGCGGTTGTTTTTTTATTGTCAGAATTTTTTGGCGTGATCCGCGCTGTCCTCACTGCGGCCGCAGCGGCAGCCGCTTTTACAGCCGGAGCAGCCGACGCACTGGCCGTTTTTGGCCTTCCGCCAAGTGTAACGAGCAGCAAAGAACATTGCTGCGGCAATCATGCCGCCAATCATCCAGTTTACCATAGAAAGGCGCCTCCTTTGCCAGTTTACGCACGCGCGCCGACAGTAGCCGGACGCTTGGACATTCCGGCGGGTTTATAGCTGCGGAACAAAAGCCACATCAGCGCGGCTACAAGCGCAATCGCAATCACCTGGCCGATCCCAAAGGGAACGCCGTAGAAAATCGTGCCGCCGAGCTGATTGATGATGAAGGCCATCACATAGGCCATACCCGTCATATAGCCAATGGCGAACCATGTCCATTTGGCGCTGTTCATCTCGCGGCGGATCGCGCCGATGGCGGCAAAGCAAGGAGCACAGGTCAGGTTAAAGACCATAAACGCGAGCGCACTCGCATGTGTGGCAAACAATGTGGGCAGGGCGGCCAACAGGGCCGGATCGTCCTCGCCTGCTTCGCCCAGCCCGAACAGGACGCCGAAGGTACCGACGACATTCTCCTTAGCCACAAGGCCGGAGACGCTCGCGACAGCCGCCTGCCAGTTTCCAAAGCCAAGCGGGGCGAAGATCGGAGCGAGCACATTGCCAATAGCGGCCAGCATGCTCATGTTCTCGTCATCGACCATCCCAAATCCATCGGGGCCAAAGCCGAAGTTCTGGAGGAACCAGATTACGCCGCAAGCCACAAAGATGACCGTACCGGCTTTGATGATAAACGCCTTGCCGCGCTCCCACATATGGATCAGCACGCCCTTTGGCGCCGGGAAATGGTACTGCGGCAGCTCCATGACGAACGGAGCCGGGTCGCCGGCGAACATCCTTGTTTTCTTGAGGATGATGCCGGAGATAATGACCATAAAGATACCAAAGAAATAGGTGGCCGGAGCCATCCAGGTGGCATTGGGGAACATCGCACCAGCGATCAGGGCAATGATGGGCAGCTTTGCCCCGCAGGGGATAAAGGTCGTCGTCATGATTGTCATGCGGCGGTCCTTTTCATTTTCGATGGTACGCGTCGCCATGACGCCCGGCACGCCGCAGCCCGAGGAAATCAGCATCGGAATGAAGCTCTTGCCGGAGAGCCCGAAGCGGCGGAAAATGCGATCCATAATGAACGCGACGCGCGCCATATAGCCGCAGTCCTCCAGGATGGACAAAAAGAAGAACAGGATAAACATCTGTGGAACGAAGCCGAGCACCGCGCCCACGCCGCCGATGACGCCGTCGACGATCAGCCCCTCCAGCCAGGCGGCCGCGCCGATGCTCCCGAGCGCGCCTGCCACAGCCGGCTGAATCGTTTCAGCGAACAGCGTGTCGTTCGTCCAGTCTGTAGCAATGGTCCCAAGCCAGGAAACCGACACAAAATAAACAATATACATGACCACCGCGAAAATCGGCAGCGCCAGGATGCGGTTTGTCACAATCTGATCGATCTTATCCGACGATGTCATGCCGGATTTCTTTTTATGTACACAGCTTTGCATCAATGTGCCGATATACTGATAGCGTTCGTTTGTAATGATACTTTCGCTGTCGTCGTCAAACTGTTTTTCACAGCCGGTTATGATCCGCTCAAGATGCTCCTTTGTATCGGCGGCGAACGAAAAGCGTTCCATCGCCTTTCCATCCCGCTCAAACAGCTTGACGCTGTACCAGCGCAGGCTTTCAGCCGGAACAGCATCGCTGATCAGAGCCGCGATTTCGGAAAGGGCCTGCTCAACGCGCTGGTCGAACGTGTGCTGCGGCGTGGTTTTTACACCGGACTGCGCCATCTTGACCGCGCGGTCTGCCAGCGCCTTCAAGCCTTCGCCTTTGACGGCCGACGTTTCAACAATCTCACAGCCAAGCTGTTCGGAAAGCTTTTTCGTATCGATGCGGTCGCCGTTTTTCCTGACGATATCCATCATATTCAACGCGATCAGCACAGGGATGCCCATCTCGGTGAGCTGCGTTGTCAGATACAGATTGCGCTCGATATTTGACGCGTCGACCAGGTCGATGACGACATCCGGCCGCTCGTCCATGATATAGTTGCGCGTGACGACTTCCTCAAGCGTATAGGGCGACAGGCTGTAAATGCCGGGCAGATCCGTGATGATGACATCTCTCTGTCCGCGCAGCTTGCCCTCTTTCTTTTCTACAGTGACGCCGGGCCAATTGCCGACATACTGCGACGAGCCTGTCAGATCGTTGAACATTGTGGTTTTGCCGCAGTTTGGATTGCCTGCGAGCGCGATCTTGATTGACATTCCTGATTACCTCCTCTGCGGGTTCTCCCGCTGGCCGCCATGCGGCCTTTGAAGTCGGGCGGCCGGCTGACCGGCCCTCGGCTGTTTACAGATTCCAAACAAAACCTAATCGACAAGAATATTCTCCGCGTCGCCCCGGCGCAGCGACAGCTCATAGCCGCGCACCGTCACCTCAACCGGATCGCCCAGAGGCGCCACTTTTCGTACAAAAACAGACGCGCCCTTTGTGATGCCCATATCCATGATCCGGCGCTTGAGCGCGCCCTCTCCGCCAAGCTTTGTGACTGTGACCGTCTCGCCGCATTTGGCTTCCTTGAGTGTTCTCATGCTGTACCCCCTCATACCATAATCCTGTTGGCCATACTTTTACTGAGCGCAACGCGCGTATCCTTCACATTG
Organism: Anaerotruncus colihominis; assembly: GCF_010206195.1. Taxonomy (GTDB): domain Bacteria; phylum Bacillota; class Clostridia; order Oscillospirales; family Ruminococcaceae; genus Anaerotruncus; species Anaerotruncus colihominis_A. Next base: position 108,673 of record NZ_VIQT01000019.1, read on the forward strand.
ACGATCAGGTTGCCCCCCATCTCCGATACAACGGTAACAGAGCCGCCCTCCACAAAGCCGAGGCTTTCCAGAAAGCGGCGGGTTTCATCCTTCCCACGGACCGCGCGGATCGTAGTCGCTTCGCCCGAACGGGCCATCGTAAGCGGCATGATTTTAACCCCCTCCAAAGTTAGAATTCGCTAACCATTGCGCTGTAAAAACAGGTTAGAAACAGCTAACCTGTTGACGCCTGTTAGTTTACCACTGCTAACCAATTTTGTCAATGGGATTGGCCCTCTTTTTTTGAGTTTGACAAAAAAAGTTTGTTAAAAATATGAGATTCAAACTTTTTGCTTGTCCGCATCTTGACAAATGAAGGTTTGGATGATACGATTGGCAGAAAGTTAGTTATCACTAACTTATAGATCCAGCATCGCCTCGGACGCCGTTTATTTGGCTGGCCAAGCGCATAAACCAACGGCGATCAAACAGAAAGGCAGGCGTTCCTATGAACGGTTCTTTGGAGCATACGCTGGCGTTTCATTGCGCGCCTGCGCTTGCTGGAATCAAGCCGTCCAACCTGATCTGCTGTGATCCCTTGTGTTATCCCTCGCTTGACCAGGAACTGCTTTTAGAGCCTGCTCAGCCTCTCAACGCGTATGGATTGGCGAGTGGTTTTTGCCCTGCAAGGCAAAAAACCGCAGCCATCCTGACGGGCGGCAAGAATTTTTAACACAGTCGGGGCGGAAAATACGCCGTCAAGCCATGCGCGGGGAGAAGCTGAACAGGCTCTTAAATCTGACTTTAAAACACCCGGAAGGCCAGGCCCTCCAGGTGTTTTTCACTGTTTAAGTATTCTGTACAATGTGTCCCAGACACGCCTTCATCTGGTCCTCAACACTCAAAAAGATCTCCACAAGCGCGGGATCGAACCGGGTGCCCGCGTTGCGCCGGATGGAAATAACGGCGTCCTCATGCGTATATTCAAACTTATAGGCGCGGCGTGCCGTAATGATGTCATAGTTATCCACAATGGCCATCATACGCGCCGACAGCGGGATCGCTTCGCCCTCCAGACCATCCGGCGCGCCTTTCCCGTTCCACCATTCATGGTGATGCGTAACCATTTCCAGCGTGTATGTCAGGTAAAGGTTGTTCGGATGAGCCTCCATAAACACCTGGAGCGAATCGCGCCCGGCATCCACATGCTTTGTATAAAATTCAGATTCCTCCGCCACAGGCTCCTGCGGAATATTTGCCCCGCGCGTGCGCGCGAGCTCTACATTTCGATATTTCTCCAAATCGCTGTCAGTAAGCGCCAGCAATCCCATATCATGCAGGCCCGCGCAGCGCGAGAGCGCGTCGATATCGCCCGCCGAAAGGTCGCCCTGGCTGGCCGCCACCGCGGTTGCCAGGATGCGCATATATCGGGAAACGCGCTTGGAATGCCAGGAAAGCTGCGGGCAGCGGCGGCTGTTGAGATACGCCATCGCATTGATCAGCGTATCAAACAGATTCATAAGCTCGCTGAGCTTTTCCTCTGTGAGTAAGTCCATCTGCTCAATCAGGCGTGTCTGCTGTTCACATTCCGACAGATGGTGGCGCACACGCGAAAGCAGCGTGCTTGCGATATAAGGTTTGGAAATATAGTCCTTGACGCCGCTGGAAAAACCCTCCGCCTCATTGCTGTAAGTGTCTTCGCCGCTCACGAACAGAACCGGAATATTGCACAGCTTTGGGTCCTCCTTGAGTTTTTCAAGCACCTCATAACCGCTTACCACCGGCATATTGATGTCGAGCAGAATCAGATCCGGCGGCTCGGCTCCGGCTGCCAGCAGGCGCAGCGCCTCATAGCCCGAACGAACCGGAATCGTTGTATATTCGCTCTCCAGAATCGCTCGCGCCATACTCAGGCTGGTGATATCGTCGTCAACAATCATGATTTTAGACATGGTTTTCCTCCTTCAAAAGCTGATCGATCTGATCGACGGCCTGGATATAGTCAAATTGCCCAAGCAGTGCGCGCACAGCTTTGACTGCGGAGCGCGTCCGCTCATCGAAATCCTCCGCCAACAGCTCATCCGCAAGCTGCTCCGCGCGGTTGATTTCCGCACGTTCGCACGCCTGGCGCAGGGCTTCCAACTGTTTGCGGATTTCTTCCGTGCTCCTTTGTTCCGCCGGTTTCCCTGATACATCCTGCGTATTGTTCTCTTCAAGCCATTTGCGCGCCTCGGTAATCAACGCGCGCAAATGCGCCAAAAATGACGGCAATGCGCTCTCGATATAAGCTTTGTCACCCTCCTTGCCCGCCTGCTCCAGGCGCGCGGCTTCATCAGCGGCAAGCGCGCCGCCAATTGAACGGCAGGCGCTTTTGAGTGCGTGCACCGAAATTGTAAAGTCCTTTAGATTGTCGGCCGCCAGCTTCTCAAGCCCATCCGCGCGCTGTACAGAGTCTATGCAGAACGCCTCCAGCACATGTATGTAAACCGACTGTTTGCCGCCCATTGCATCCAGACCTGCGCACGTATCAAGCAGGATAGGCGTATCGATCTGCGGGTTCGCAGATCGTGCAGGCTTGCCGCCTGACTCAGGCGGCGCGTCGGCAATTTGCGGATCATGCAGCTTGCTGCCGACCCACTTCTTCAGCACTAAGTCGAGCCTCGAAAGATTAATCGGCTTAGCTAAAAAGTCATCAAACCCATTTTCAAAGAACATCTTGCGCGCCACACTGGTGACGTTGGCCGTGAGCGCAACAATTGGTACTTTCTGGTAATCAGGCAGCACACGCAGCAGCTGTGCCGTCTCTACACCGTCCATTTCAGGCATCATGTGGTCAAGCAGCACCAGATCGTAACGCTTCTTCTCCGCCATCCTGATCGCCTCCGGGCCGCTCCCGGCCAGATCGACTGTCATCTCGTACGGCTCCAACAGCCCGACGGCCACCTGAAGATTGACGGGGCTGTCGTCGACAACCAGCACGTCAGCCCCCTCCATAGTCTCGGGCTTCCATATATGTTCACTGGATCCATCGTTGTCCGTTCCGAACAGGGCGCGTATAATCCTGTCGTTCAGCAAAGGCAGGCGGATACAATCGTCACCGTCAAGCATCTCGACATATTCAGCCGGCTCAAGTATCTGTATGAAGCGGATGTGCGCGCACCCATCCATCGCGCGCAGGGCGCGAATCTCAGCCGCAGGCGCCATCACATGGGTATACGCCTTTGTTTGTATCAAGGCCAAGGCGTCCACGGAGGAGCTGCAAAGCGTGTAATCGATGCCAAGACGTGGGAAGTAAAATTCAATCGATTTGCTGACGCACCTGATTTCTCCACAGATCAGCACATTGGCATGCATGCCCTCGGGTATATGGGAGTATGGATGGTCGTTCAAAACCTTTTGCAGGAATGTGACTGTGAACACGGACCCCTTGCCGTATTCGCTTTTGACCGTGATATCGCCGCCCATCATACGGGCCATCTCACGTCCGATCGTGAGGCCAAGCCCCGTGCCAACCAGGGCGCGGTTAGCTTTCGAATCCACCTGCTGGTACTGTTCGAAAATCTTTTCGAGATTTTCCGCCTTTATGCCGCTGCCGGTGTCCTCCACAGAAACGATCATGCGCACCATATCCCCGTCTGCGTCCTCCCAGCGCCAGTACAGGCGGACATAACCCGACCGGGTGAACTTTTCAGCATTGCTCAGAAGATTCAACAGGATCTGCTGGATACGCTGATGGTCGCCCGACAGATTGGCCGGCGTGCCAGGCTCAATATCCATCAGCAGGCACACTGGTTTTTGTGAAAAGCGAACGCCGATGATATGCGAGACCATTTTCACCAGAGACGGTAATGTGTAGTCCGTCTCAATCAATTCGAACATGCCCGACTCAATCTTTGAAAAGTCAAGGATTTCGTTGACAATTGATAAAAGCCCCTGTCCCGCGCTATGTATGACGTTGACATCGGCGCGCAGGTTGTCTGACAGTTTCTTGCGCATGAGGATTTCGCTCATACCGATTACCGCATTGATGGGCGTGCGGATTTCATGGCTCATATTCGCTAAAAATGTGCTCTTTAGGCGGTTTGCTTCAACCTCGGCGCGCCGCATACGGTCCAGCAGCTGGATGCGGCGCATATTCTCGGTCATATCGTACACCACATAGATCGTGCCGATCACTTCACCATACGCGTCGTATACATTTGTTACTGTGATGTCGCAGGGCTTTTTATTGAAGCAGCAAGCTGAGTTGAACCGTGTCATCTGTACAGGCGAACCGCATTCCGCCTTACCCGAACCGTCATCGGGCACACGCACAAACAGCTCCTCCGGGCGCCGGCCTATCAGTGCGTCGGCCGACGAATCAAAAAAAAGGGGCGTGCATTTATTGGCCAGCGCAAGCCGGCATTCATTGTCAAAAATCAGGATCGGCGTTTTGGTTGATGAATAGATGTATTCCGCGAAATTATGCATATTGATTTGGATTGTATTGTAGCGTTGGACCATGATAAATGTGATCAGAAGCAGCAGCAAGTTCAAAAGGCCCCCGACCGGAATCGACGGCATCCCGACAAACAGGCTGCCGTATTCCAGCGCTAGGCCCAGAAAGCACACGAAAACGTACAGGCACAACCAGCCTGCCTGTTCGCGCACACGCCGCTTTTCGCCCTCAGCCTTGACCCATTGATACAACGAGTACAGAAACACCAGGCCGATGATCGTATAATAAGCGATCAGCAGGATCGTCGCCCCACCAGCCGCGGGCACACAAAAATTAACCCCGCCCCAATCCCAATGCACCAGCATCAGATTTTTGTCACGCGCCACAATCCCAAACAGCATGGCGGCAAGCGTGATCATATAAATTTCAAATCGCTGAAGCGGACAATACCTCCGCCCGCTGATCTCTTCCATCAATTTAAACAGCAACGGAAAAATAAACAGCGAGCCAATCAGCACAAGCCGGTAGAAGCTGCGTGTATAACCCAGATTTTGCGAGATGAACATACCTGCATATCCGATGTTCCAGAGCATAGATAGGATACACATGGCTAAAAAATAATAGTGCCCCCGTTTTTTGGGAGACGGCTCCATATAGATGAGCGCGATGCAGGTGATCGGAATGGTCGTGGTGATACAAAATCCCATTGAAAAAAATAAATCCATGCAAAATTCCTCGCAAAATTCCTCTCTAAAATCTTACTTTTATCATATCATATTGACAGATAAGTGCAACTACTTTTCTAGTGTTTTTTACCAAAAACAATGGATCCTTATGTGTGGCGCACCCATTCATTGAATCAAATTCATTGACAAGGTTTCCAATTTATGTTATACTTCCTGCATCATTGGATGGGGGGAGCTTTCATGGGACGTACTGTCAAACAGCCGGAGGTCCGCCGGCAGGAGATCCTGAAGGCTGCGCTGGATCTGTTCTGCGAAAAGGGCTATGAGGGCGCTTCCATAGCCGACCTGGCGCGGCGCCTCGGCATCTCACAGGGACTGTGCTATCGCTATTTTCCCTCCAAACGGGCCTTGCTCGACTGTGCCGTCGACCAGTACGCCCAGCAGCAGGTGCGCATGCTCTCCCCTGTTCTGTGCGACGCGGCAAAATCGCTGCGGCAGCGGATGCTTGATATGCCCACGCCCGGGCATTACGAAACAGGCGGTTTTTACGACGCGTTCCACAGTGAAAGCGGGCGCCGTATGCATCAGATCTTATCCGTGCGCGTGTGCGAGCTGCTCACGCCCCTTGTGCAAAAGCAGTTGGAGCACGCAATCAAAGCGGGCGAAATCGTTTCAAACGACCCTGAGTCCGACGCTTCATTTCTGATCTGGGGTCAGCTTGGTCTGCTGACTCGATTTGACCTGCCTGGCAGGGAGCGTTTCCGCCGTGTGCAAAGATGGGTCATTGCATGGCTCGATGCAGCCGCCCCTGCTCGCTGAGCCTTTATTCGGACGCCGCCTGGCGGCGTTTTTTTTCTCAGGTTACTGAATATGATTCATTTATTGGAAGGAAATTTGGGATAACCGCGTTTTTAGGCGTCCCGACTGTGACGCGGTCACTGAACGGCATACGGATCGCCAGTATACTGAATCTAACAGATCATACAGCCGGAGGGGATTTTTAATGGGTAAAAAGGTATTGATTGTGGGCGGCGTGGCCGGAGGCGCCAGCGCGGCGGCGCGCCTGCGCAGGCTCGATGAAAACGCCGAGATCATTTTGTTTGAACGCGGCGAATATATCTCGTATGCAAACTGCGGCCTGCCCTACCATGTGGGAGGCGCTATTCCAAAGCGCGAGGCGCTGCTTTTGCAGACGCCGCAGGTGATGCGCTCCCGGTTTCATATTGACGTACGCGTCTGTTCGGAGGTCGTCTCCATCGATCGCGAGGCTCGGACAGTCACGGTCGAAAACCGTGTTACGGGCGAGCGTTACACAGAAAACTATGATACACTGATCCTCTCAACCGGATCATCGCCGCTGCGGCCGCCCATCCCAGGCATTGACAGCGACCGCATCCGCACACTGTGGACCGTACCCGACACCGACGAAATCAAAGCCTTTATCGCAAAGCGCGGCGTCAAATCGGCGGCTGTTGTGGGCGGCGGCTTCATTGGGCTGGAGATGGCGGAAAACCTGCGCCAGCTTGGTCTTTCGGTGACAATCATCGAGATGCTCGATCAGGTGATGGCCCCTCTCGATTATGAGATGGCGCTTATGCTGCACAAGCACCTGGAACAGCAGGGCGTTTCGCTCTGTCTGGGCGACGGCGTGGATGCTTTCGAGCACGCGAACGAAACCGTCACAGTCCGTCTGAAAAGCGGCCGCGCCGTCACGGCCGATCTGGTCATCCTTTCCATCGGCGTGCGCCCGAACAGCAAGCTTGCCAAAGACGCGGGACTTGAGCTGAACGCGCGCGGCGGCATCGTCACCGACCGTTTTCTTCGCACCAGTGATCCCGCGATCTACGCGGTGGGCGATGCGATCGAGGTTGAGGACTTCATCAGCGGTGAACGCACGATGATTCCCCTGGCCGGTCCGGCCAACAAGCAGGGCCGTATTGCCGCCGACAACATTGCGGGCGCACAGCAGAGCTATGACGGCACGCAGGGGACTTCCGTGGCCAAAATCTTTGAACTTACGGCTGCCAGTACTGGCGCGAACGAAAAGACGCTGATCCGGCGCGGGATGAAAAAAGGCAGCGATTATGAGAGCATCCTGATCGTGCAGAATTCACATGCCGCTTATTATCCCGGCGCTGCTCCGCTCGTTTTAAAGCTGCTGTTCTCCATGGACGGCAAACGGCTGTTCGGCGCGCAGATTGTCGGAACCGACGGCGCCGACAAGCGCATCGACGTGCTTGCGGCGGCCATCCGTCTCGGCGCGGGCGTTTCGGACCTGACAAAGCTTGAGCTGGCCTATGCGCCGCCGTACTCCTCCGCGAAGGACCCGGTCAACATGGCGGGTTATGTGGCGGAAAATCTATTAACAGGCAAGGTGGCGTTCTCCTCCTGGGACGCGCTCGACCAAAAAAACGGCGCGGTTGCGCTCGATGTGCGCGAGGACATGGAACGTCAGGCGTTCGCGCTGCCGGGCTCGGTTCACATCCCGCTTGGGCAGCTCCGTGAACGCATCGGCGAGCTTGACCCTGCGCGCCGTTATGTCGTACTGTGCGCCGTCGGCGTGCGCGCTTACAACGCGGCGCGTATCCTCTCAGCCCATGGATTTAAAAACGTCCTCGTCTATCCCGGCGGCACGCACTTTTACCGCTCCACTCACTTCCCGCTTTTTTGAAACTTACCTTTTTTGAAAAAAAGGTAAGCCAAAAAACTTTCCGGCCTTTTTGAAAAAAGGCCTCAGCGAAAAACTTAGTTCGGCTGCGCCGCGAATAGTGGGGCAGGTTCCAGTATTTTTACAGGCGGCGCCCCAATCCCAGGGCAGGCGCAGTTAAACGATCTTCCTTCGGACGTGTTGGCGTGCGCCCGATACGATCGCGCCAGGCAGAGGTGGGGATAACATAAGGGGAGGGGTCGCTCGACCCTCCCCTTGTGAGGCGCGCTGAGGGGCGCTGCCGCGGCTTGTCCGCGCCCGGCGCTATAGCGCCGGAAAGCCCCGAATAGCCGGCCGGGCAAGCGCAGCGCCCGGCGGTGAGTGACCCGCGCACGGGTCACGCGCGCCCCCCGGCGGTGAGCAATCCGCGCACGGATTGCGCGCGCCCCCGGCGGACTCCCGCCGTGTAACTCCAATATGTTTTTAATATGAAAGGAACGATTCGATTATGGCAACTATTACCATAACTTCCGATAACTTTGAAGCCGAGGTCCTCAACGCGGACCGCCCGGTCCTCGTGGATTTCTGGGCGCCATGGTGCGGTCCGTGCCGCATGGTATCCCCCATTCTTGATACAATTGCCGAGGAAACGCCGTCGATCAAGATATGCAAGGTGAACGTCGACGAGCAGCCGGAACTAGCGCAGACCTTCAAGGTCATGAGTATCCCGACGCTTGCAGCCTTCCGGGACGGCGAACTGACCGGCACGTCGGTCGGCGTGCGCTCAAAGGCGCAGATTTTACAGATGCTCGGCGTATAATGGACGTTGATATGGGATAAAACGCGGGTGGGCGCGGCCAATGGCCGCGCCCACGAAGGAAACCGCTGCTGACTTCGGCGGCGAGCCGGTCGTAATGTCTATAGCGGCAGCATCACCGAAAACATGTTCATATGGCTTCCTCCCCCGAAAACGCCAGCGCGCGCAGCTTTTTGCGGTCGAGCAGACGGATGCTGCCGCGCGAAAGCGAGACGATCCCCTCCGCGACAAAATATCTGAGCATACGTGTTACAACCTCGCGGGCGCTGCCCATATAGCGTGCCGCCTGCTCGTGCGTCAGGCGGATGACGTCGCCGCCCTCTTTGGAAAATTCATCCCACAAAAGGATCGCCAGCCGTTGATCCATACGCATGAACAAAAGCTGCTGCATCGCCCACATCACGTCGGAAAAACGTTCCGCCGCCAGCTTATATGAAAAACATTCCGCATAAATGCTGCGCTCACAAAGCGCCGAAAAGTACGGCGCGCCAGTCAAAAGTACATCCGTGTCCTCTTCAGCGTCAATGTGCACCTCAAATGTGATCGCCGAAAGCACACACGACGCGGACAAGATACAGATTTCCCCTGCTCCCAATCGGTAGAGCGTGATCTCCCGCCCCTCCTGCGAGAGCATATATGCGCGCAACCGCCCACGCATGACAATCAGCACGCCGATACACTCGGCGCCCGCTCCATGCAGGCGCGCGCCTTTTTCATAATGGACCGGCGCCGTATGCTCCACCAGACCGGCCTGTTCGCACGCGTTCAGCCGTTCCCACACTGGAAACGACCGCGCTAAATACCTGCGAATCTCCTCCTGTTCCATTGACAACGCCTCCCCATATATTCCATCTGTATGGTCCGCCCTCAACAGGGCGGGCGCTTTTCTCTTATTGTGGCGCATCCAGGGCTGGAAATCAAGCCCTTTTTAAACGAACCGGCCCGGGCATATTGCCCGGGCCGATTGTGCCGTTCCTATTCGGGCCTGTGGAATAAGTCGCGCGCCGACAGATTGTTGGTGCGCGCCAAACGCCTCCAATGCGCCTGTGCTGCCAGACGGTATGCAAAGCGCGGAAAATTGATTGACAAAAACCGGTCTTCCCCTGACGCGCTGTTTTTAACGCACGCGGCCAATCCGTCCAAACCTTCCCCCAACGCTTTCTTGGGGCCGCGCCCGGGCGGAACGCTTGCAAGCTCCAGCATCATTGGCCCGGCGCCGATGCCAAGGCCCATACCGCGCGAAAGCCCGGCCCGCAACCGCCAATGCTCCATCATCTCCAGCGCGCAGGCAGTCTGCCGCCCTTCGTAAAATCCGCAGTTGACCAGCATATAAACGCGCCTGTCTGGGCGCGGACGCTGCAAAAGCAGCGGCTCCAGCGCCTGCAAATGACGCAGCAGATGCGCCGGCAGGCCGTCTACATAAAGCGGGAAGGCAAATACCAAGGCGTCAAAATCCGTAAGCGTCTCTAAAATCTGCGGATCCGGTTTTTCGATCCCGAGCCTGAACTCCATACATGAACAGCCCTCCAGTCTTGGACGCAGCGCATTGAGCAGCATCCCAGAGGTGCTGCCCGTCCGTTTGGGGCTGGCGTTGATCAGTGCTGCTTTCATTTTGCCGGCGCCTCCTTTATATCATCGGGAGCATCGACAAAGCAGACCTGGTTTAACCTGCAATAGAAGTTAACAGCCATAGCCTGAACAAATTTGCGTGCTGTCGCGCGCTGGGCTTCCGTCAGGTCGGTTCCATAAAACCAAACCGTCAAATCCATCCTGTTTTCATAGCGCGCCTGATGATGCATTTCACCATTTTTAAAGACAAAATAAGGATGCACATAGCTGATGCTGCGATCGATCACTGTCTTTACAAACGGGCTGAACCCGCCATAAACGCACTGGCTGACAATAAACAGCCTGTCGCAGCGTGAAAGCCGCGCGCCCATATCCGCACAGCTGTCCTGGATTACACAGGTCCCGGGTGTTTTGATCCAGCAGCCGAAGCAGCCGGCGCACGGACGCGCAGACCCATCGTCTGCGATGACCTGCGCTCCCGCAAATGCTCCAGTGGCCAGAGCCTTTGCCGCCGGTCCCTTCACATCATGAATCAGCAGATCCACTTCATTTCCCCTTTCATTGATATATATACCGCATCATTGATATATATACCGCATAAACGCCGGTATAACGGCCCGCATGCGGCATTGAACAGCCAGATTATTTCCCAAATAACTTGGCGGCGCTTTTCATATTCTCTATAATTGGCACGCCAAACGGACAACGCTTTTCACACGCGCCGCACGCCACGCAGGCCGATGCGCGCTGTGGCAGCGCTGCGTAGTGTTCGCGCACCGTCTCCGGTATGCCGCCCTGCGCCTTGCAGAGATTTAGAAATTTTGTGACCGACGCAACGTCGATCCCCTTGGGGCAGGGCGCGCAGTGCCCGCAATACATGCAGTGCCCCTGCCAGCTGATCTTTGGGAACGTGGCAAGCGCGGCGGCATAGTCTCGCCGCTCCTGTGGAGCGTCCGAATAGGAAAGGCAATCGCGCAGTTCGTCCAGGGTGCGCGCCCCGGCTATCACCGAGGCGACGGCCGGCCGTGTCAGCGCGTAGTTCATACACTGGTACGGCGTCAGAGCGCGCCCGGCTGGGGAAAGCGTCTCATCGAGCAGATCGCCGCCTCCAAACGCTTTCATCACAGTAATCCCCACGCCCATCCGCTGACACGCTTCATAAAGCGCCTCGCGTTCCGGGTCCATATTGACCAGCGGTTTCTCATAGCTCTGTTCAGCCCACAACAGCTCCAGATCCTCGTTGGCGGGCTGCAAATCATAGCACGGATTGACGCTGAACATCAGCACCTCGGTCAACCCGCTTTCAACAGCCTTGCGGGCAACGGCGGGGTTGTGGCTGGAAAGCCCGATATGTTCAATCACACCGTCCGCCTTAAGCTGCTGCGCATAACGCATGACCGGACCGTTGTACACTTCATCCCAGTCGGCCATTGAATCAACATAATGGATCATACCAATTTCCACGGATGAAAGCTCCATGCGCGTCAATAAATCTACAAAGCCAGCTTTCACCTCACCGATTTCACGGGTGCGCTTATATTGACCATCCTTCCAGATCGTACAAAGATGGGCCTGTAAAATAAACCTGTCGCGCCGGCCGCGCAACGCCTGTCCAAGGCTTGTGCGCATCTCTGGGTTCGGGGTATACAGGTCGATGCAGTTGCAGCCGCGCTCCTCCATAAGGCCGATCATCGCCGAAACCTCCCCGGGCGTTTTCTCAAGGAAGCCCTCGCAGCCCATACCGACTTCGCCGACAAGCAGTCCGGTATTTCCCAATCGCCGTTTGTTCAAAGTACATCTTCCTTTCCGTCCTTCTGTTGCAAACAATCCCTGGAAGGATGCTTTGCATTGTCTTTATCATAATACGAAACAGGGGAAAAGTAAATCGGATCAGTTCTTATATTATGCGCGGCATCCCATGTCATCGAGCCAAAATATCCGGGCGCATTTGAGCAGCTTGTCGATCTGTCCGCCTGCTGGGATGAACATGTGTTGTTCGAATCGCGTGAATCAATTATGGCGCTTTCGACGCGAATCAGCCGCTGCCACGAGCATTGCTGCCGCTTTTTGGGTGCGGCCGGCAGCCTTACCGGCGATACATACCGCATTGCGCTTGACGCCACCTCCGTCTCCAAGGTGGCGAAGGCGGCGCGCCGTCTGGCGCTTGGAGCCTTCAAAGGCGGGCCAGAGGGGCGCGGCCGTGAATCAGTGCGCTTCCTTTCCTGTGTGACCAACAAAGGCGTTTTGATGTTTGAGGATACGGCCCGCGCGCTATGCGACCGTCTCTATCTGATCGACGACGTATACGGGGCAGCCTCGCGGCTTATGTTAAACGCGCTGCGCAGTCATGCTCTTGAAATGGGCTGGGATGTCATCACCTGCTACTGCCCGCTGTTCCCGTTCGAAAAGATCGATCACCTGTTTATCCCCGCGCTCAAAATCGGCTTTATAACCTCAAACGATTTCCACAAGCCACAGATCGAACCGTATAAGATTATCCGTGCGCGCCGCTTTACTGATGCCGAACAGCTGCGTGCGCACCGCAAGCGTATTGCTTTCAACCGCAAGGCGGCGGCGCAGATGATCGAACAGGCCGGCAAGCTGCTGGCCGAAGCCAAGCGTCTGCACGATCAGTTAGAGCAGTATTACCAGTCTGCGATGGACTTTGAAAAGGCCGGCGGCGTTTGCCGCGTATTACTGCAAAAATACGAGCATATCCTGTCCTGCTACGGCCTGTGAATTACAGAAAAGAGGCTGGCGTCCCTGCGACGCCAGCCTCTTTTTAACCGGTTAATATTTTGAATCCGTAAATGCAAAGCTGTCAGGCTCCGCCGCTAATTTGTCCGGTGGTGCTTGGACGGCGGCGCCGCGCAGCCGGAACTGACTGACCAGCGATCTGACAACCCCCACCTGACTGGACAGCTCCTCGCTGGCTGCGGCACTCTGCTCGGAGGTCGCAGAGTTTGTCTGTACCACGGAGGATATCTGGTCGATGCCCAGGCTGACCTGTTCGATCGATTCGGATTGCTGGCGCGATGCCTCCGCGATCCGGTCGAGCATCTCCACGGAAGCGCTAACCCCTTCCATGGTACGCACCAATGATCCAGCCGTCTCGTCCACCAGCTTCATACCATTATGAACTGCTTGAAGCGAACGCTCAATCAGCGCTGCCGTGCTCTTGGACGCGTCGGCGCTTTTGCCGGCCAGGTTGCGTACTTCGTCCGCAACAACGGCAAAGCCCTTGCCGGCTGCGCCGGCGCGGGCCGCCTCGACAGCCGCGTTGAGCGCCAGAATATTCGTCTGGAACGCGATATCCTCAATAGTCTTGATAATCCTGCTGATCTCGTCCGATGTGCTGTTGATTTCATTCATCGCGGCAACCAGATCCTGCATTTTGACATTGCTCTGCTGCATGTCAGTTCCAGCGCGCTGCGCATTCTCGTTGGCGCTGTTTGCACTGTCGGCGTTTTGCTGCACATTATGCGAGATATCGGCAATGGTCGCGGCCAATTCCTGCACCGAGCTGGCCTGCTCGGTCGCGCCCTGGCTGAGCGACTGGGCGCTCGCAGCCACCTGGTCGGAACCACTGGCGACCTGGTCGACAGCTATGCTGATCTGGGCCAGCGTATCGTTGATGGAGGTGTTGATCTGCTTCATCGATTGCTGAATAGTGACAAAATCGCCCCTGTACTGACGCGTTATCTCCACTGTAAAATTGCCCTTGGCCATCTCGCCAAGATGCGTGGAGACATCGCGCACCACATCGGACAGCCGTGTAACCGTCACATCCAGGCCGTTCATCAGGCCGGCCGTTTCATCCCTGGAATAGATCTGTGGAACCGGCGTATGCAGGTCGCCCGCCGAGAGCAAATCCAGGCGCTCCATGCATGCCTTGATCGGATTGGCAACCGAACGTGCCAACCGCACAGCGATAAAGACTGCGACAATGATAACGGCCAGAACAATGAGAACCGTAATCATGATGCTCGTTTTGAGCGACGCCATAAATTCCGACTTGCTGGCCTCAATACCGATGCTCCAGCCCTGTTCACCTACGATTGGGGCATAGCCGAAGATTTTACTGTCTCCGTCAAATTTATATGTATCGAAGCCGGATTCGCCACGGATCATCCGCTCATGGATAGCCGCGATATCCGCAACACTTCTGTCGCTTTTGGCCTGGTCGATGATGTTGACGCCGTCGACGACATATGACGGATCGGGATGCCCGATCACATCGCCGTATTCGTCAAGGATGTATGCCTGTCCGCTTTCGCCGATATGCAGGCCGCTTACAATCTCCGTTAAAAACGACGCGTCCACCGCTCCATAAACAAGTCCGTCGAATTTTCCGTTTGTCAAAATTGGAGAAGCCATGAGAAAAACCACCTGGTTACCATCGCGGATTGGATTGGAAATAACCGGGGCTACGCGCTCCTTACACCATTTAAAATAATCCTGATCGCTCAAATTGCTCCCGGACATCGCGATCCCCTGCGCGTCGATCTTGCCAAGATGTATAAACCCGTTGCGCGAGGCGATTTGTTCCGACTGCTCGATCAGCGCCTTGTCGTTCGGCTTGGAGGTGTGGAAAACGTCCAGCGCCGCAGCCTCGGTCAGAGTAGCCCAGTATCCGTTCAGCTTTTCATTAATTGCTTCGCCCGCAATGTCCGCAGCCGGGCCGATCGTAGATTCCAGAATCGCATACGTTCCCCTGTAGTTTAAGATCGCAGAAACTACTCCAATGAGTATGGATCCAATCAATACGACCGGCAGCATGTTGACCAGAATTTTTGATTTGATGGACTTCATGTGTTTTCCCTCCCGCCCCTTCCTCCTATAACCGCAGCGGATGAAGAGCCTTTCTATATAGGAGAAAATTTCTCCCTTTCTATTACCATTATAAACATAATACAATTTAAATCAATACTCAGGCATCACAAAATGTACACATATTTGCAAATACCACGCGATATCAAGCGCAGCGGCGTTATACAATGCGATACCTGACAACGAAAAACGCCGCGCGCCGGCTTTTCACTTCTGCATCTTTTCAAACTCTTTATCAGAAAGCGTGACCGAAACGGAATGGAAATCTTCATCGCCGGTCAGATGGCTTTGAAACTGGACAAATCCCCGCTTCGCCTGAAGCATATAGGTTTTTTTGGACGCGTCCTTTTTCTCTTTCGCACCCCATTCCTGCGCGGCAAAATCAAACGACAGATCCTGTACGCTTACGCCGTTATACAGAGCTTCAACCTTTTCAGTCGCTGTCTTGGTAAACGTCACGGCCTGCAAAATCCCCGCTGAAGTGGAAAGCTTCGTCTCCGCAGTAATATCCGTGTTACCGCTCCACGGCACGCTGACAGTCACAAAAATCTGATCGCCCGCACCCCTGTCCAGACTATAATGAAACGAAATGTATTTATCCCCGTCCCGCGCGACATCCGGCATCTTCTCCAGGTGCGCCTCGTAGCCGCGGTCGACAAGATCCTGTACGGTTGTCTGTCCAAGGACGATGGTATAGCCATCCAGCGTGGCCTCCATCGGCATGTCCGCCCCGCCGCACGCCGCAAGTGCGATGAGCATCATCATTGCCGCCAACAGTGATAACCATTTTGTTTTCATGTGTTTTTTCTCCTTCATTCCGTTTCTCTGAAACAGCCCGCTGTTAAACAGCGGGCTGTTTCAGGGCCTTGACGGTTTCTATTATAACACTTCCAACATTTCTCATCAAGGGCTTGCTTAAGAATAGCGGGATTGCCGATGCATTATGCGCGGTATGTAAATACAAAAGCCTATTTCATGACGCGCGCAAAGCTCCCGCAGATTTTTTGCGCAACCTGTAAAGCAGCTGACAATGCGGATACTGAAATCGATCTCAGGATACTTGGCCATCACGCCCTCAAACACGCCTTCGACCCAAAGGGCATCTTCAATCCGCACAAGGTCTGTCAATCATAAACAAAAAAGGGCGTGGGAGCCCCGGCTCCCACGCCCTTTTTTTACAGTCCGCCTCACCGCGGCGCGCGCTGGTGAAACGCGCGCGCCAATGTGCGCGCAAGCGCGGCGCCGTTCTCGCCGGTTGGCTGCGCGACTGTCTGTACGGACGCCGCGCCGCAGCGCGCCCGCAGCGTTTCAAGCGCACAATGCGGCGTGGCCTGCACGCTTGAAATTTCCAGGCGTGTATACCCCGGACATCCCCGCGCCGGGACCGCGCGGACGCGCAGATATTCCGCCTGCGGCAGCGCCTCAACGGCGGCGCGCAGCGCAGCGGCGGCTCCGTCCGTCTCAAGCACGGTAATCATCAGCGCGCCGCAGCCGTCCGGCAGCGGTCCGCAGACATACGCCTCGTGCGGGCTGGCATAGAGCTGCTCATAAAATGTTTCCTCCGCGGGATTCAAAAAATCCCCATAATAGACGTGCATCATATCGCGCACAACACTGTAAATAAAGCATCCGCGCCCCGCTTTTTCAAACGCGGCGGCCACAGCGCGCGCAGCCTGCTCCGGCATCGCGCGCAGGCCGGAGTAGCGCGCGCTTTTGACATCGTACAAAGCTGCGCCATCGAGACACACGACCGGCAGGCGCATCTGTACACCGTCCAGCAGCGGCAAAAACGACGCCGGCGTCCGGTCCGTCACAATGGCGATGTTTGCCCCGCGCTCGGCAAGCTGGGTCAAACGGATACGCGTATAGGCCGTCATGCGTCCATCTTTCCCAAGCAGCCCGCCGTCGAGCGCGCATGCAAATACGACATCCCGGCGGCGCGGCAGCGGCAGGTGCGCGCTGTTGACCGCCAACGATACGCCGATACCGATCAATGTATCAAGAATACGGTTAAGCGCGAACAGATAGGGGTTAACGTCCATGCCGTGCGAAACCGCGACGCTCATAAAGACCACGCAGGTGATATACGACGCGCTTGTTTCCCGAAGCAGCACTGTGATATAGATCAGCACGATCACCATAAGCGAAACAAGCAGATATTGTACAACCGGCCAGTCCCGCGGCAGAAACGCGCGTTCAAACAGCAGCAACGCCATGCCCGCGCACCCGCCGATCAGCGTACCTACGACGCGGTTGAGCGCAACCTTAATGCTGTTCGATACGTATGGCTGCATACACAGGACAGCGGCGATCGCCGAATAAAACGGCGCGCCCGCGCCGCCGCGCAGCAGGTCGATCATAAAGCACAGAAAGACGGCTACAGCCGACTTAATAATACGCATCCCGATGTGCGGCATAAGGCGCCCCCTTTTGCAAAGCAGCTTGGGTCTGTTTTTAAAATCGGAAATACCGTCTTTTTCCGCAAACAGGCCCGGTCAGCCGTTTATAATAAATGATTCATACCAAAACCCGCCGTCCGGTTGCGGCGCAACCGTCAGCGTCGCCGTTCGGCTTGGGCGGTCCGGCTCGTCATCCGGACCGATTACCCCGGTTGTGATGATCAGAAAGCCGTCCCGCTCCCGCTCGTCGAACGCCCGCGTTGTCCAGCCGCCGCCAAATCCGCCCGGCAGCGCGTAGGCGTCCGCCGCCGCGTCATAAAACTGCGAGGTTTTCAGGAACGCGGCGTCCACCGCGAAATAACGCGTCACCGCGGCCTCTACCTCGGCGGCAGGAGCGACCGGCCCCTGCTCGTACAGCCCTTCAAAGTCGCGCGGCAGTTCCAGAAAATTGTTGAAGGCGCAAAAACCGATCAGTTCATCAGCTGTCAATTCGCTGACCGACGCCCACGTGCGCGACACCAACGCTCCGTTTGGGTTAAGCGGCTTTATATACGTTTCAGTCAGTTCGTCCAGGCGTTCCTGTGTGGCGGACGTCTCAATCTTGGGATAACGCACCCTATGCGACATATACTGAAAGCCCCCGTCCTCCCTGAGCGCGACGGCCAGCGCGCCGCTGCGTATGACAGTCCGGTCGTCCGCAGCACTGTAAACCTCGTAATCGAGCGTCAGCACATCGCCGTTCAGCGCCGCGCCCACGACGCGCCCGGACGCGCCGCCGCCAAGCCCCGTAAATTCGTAGGCGTCCTGCTCCGCGTCATAACGGGCGTGGGCGCGCATCGTCTCCGTCGGGTCCGCGGTGAAAAATTGGCGCACATACGCCTCCGCCTCGGCCGCCGGGAAAAAGCCGCCGCTCTGTTCATCGGGATGCTCCTTTGTCCAATAGACGCCGTAAAAATCGACCAGCGCCCCGCCGTCGATGTCCCGAGGCGTATCCCAGTTCTGCGCGGTCACACCAGAATAAAACGGCTGGCGCAAATATATGTCGGTCAGCGCATTGTAATCGGTCAGATCGATCGCACCGTGCGCGGACGCGGCCGATGAAGCCGCGCCGGCTGCCTCCACAGGCGCTGTGCCGGCGGAGGCAGCCGGCGCCCCGCCCTGCGGCGCACAGCCCGCCAGAATTGCCGCGCAGCAGAGCGCCGTGCAAAACCCGCGCCTGATTTTCAGACTGATTTGATCCATGATGCCGTCTCCTTTTGTCACGTGTATTTTTTCACATGCATATCTGTATCAGTAACAACCAGTTCCAAACGCCAAAAGGGACACGTATGCCTGTTAACCCTTCAACCGCGAGCTCTGCCTGATGAGCCTGCCACACCCATCTCCGCCCGGTATTTTGCGACGGTGCGGCGCGATACGTTAACGCCGTCGGCCGTCAGAAGCCCGCAGAGCGCGCGGTCGCTGAACGGATGCGCCCTGTCCTCGGCATCGATAAGCGCGCGCAGCTTGTATTTGACTGCTTCGGAACTGACCGTACCGCCGTGTTCCGGTCCCTTGACAAAGAAATATCGCAGCGGATAGACACCGTGCGCGCATTGCAGATACTTCCCGCGCACAGCGCGGCTGACCGTCGACTCATGCAGGCCTACGTCACCGGCAATCTCGCGCATGCGCAGAACGCCGAGGCGCTGCGGCCCATAGCGGAAAAAGCGCTCCTGCCTCCGCACAATCGCGCGCGCCACCTCCACAAGCGTCCTGTTCCTATTTTCAATGCATTTGATCACCCAATTGACCTGGTCGATCTTTTCGGAGATATATTGGATGACCTCCGGGTCGGTTGTCTCGCGCGCTATTTGCAGATATCTTTCCGAAAGGCGCAC
Source organism: Anaerotruncus colihominis (assembly GCF_010206195.1). Taxonomy (GTDB): domain Bacteria; phylum Bacillota; class Clostridia; order Oscillospirales; family Ruminococcaceae; genus Anaerotruncus; species Anaerotruncus colihominis_A. Next base: position 127,918 of record NZ_VIQT01000019.1, read on the forward strand.
CTGTGGATAAGCGAATTCACAAAGCATCACATTATAATGATCCTCAAAGCCTGTGACCACAATATCAGGCGTGATATAGTGCGGGATGCTATGCGCTCCATAAAGCGCGCCCGGCTTCGGATTGAGCCGGCGGATGCGCGCGATGGCCGCCTCTACGTCCGCGGCGGACGCGCCGGTTTTAGACGCCAGAGCGCCGACACGGTTTTTAGCGATCTCGGGCAGAAAATCCCGTGCCAGCCGGCGCGCGAGCGTATCGGAGGCCGGTATCTGCAAGCAGAGGCATTCCGCCAGATCGCGCGCGCCGACGCCCGGCGGGTCGAAGCTCTGTATAAGCGCGACCGCCTGCTCCAAAAGCGCGCCGGATGCCGCGGCCTCAGCACACATTTGCCCGGGGCTGGTTTTGAGATAACCGTTGTCGTCAATGCAGCCGATCACATACCTGACCGCCGCGGCCAACGCCTTTGGAACGGCCGTCAGCTCCGCCTGCGCCAGCAGATGATCCGCCAGGCTTTCCTCCTGCGGCGCGGGCGTGTTCTGCTCCGGCGTCAGATCGCCGTCGTCATCGTAATAGCCCATATTCTCCTGCTCGCGGCGCGTCTGGTTCTCCAGCCATTCCAGCTTGCGTTGCGCCAGCTTTTCCTTTTGCTCGCGCCGTGGCGGCGGCTCCACCTCAGCGACCGGATTCTCAAGCGCCAGCTCCTTGAGGTATTCCCCAAGCTGTACGCCGTCCATCTGTAAAATGCGCACGGATTGCTCCACACGCGGCGCTAATACTTGATTCTGTTCCAGCCTGACGCCCAGTTCCATGCCCATCCCCGCCCTTTGATCCGCTCTTGATTTCAGGCAGCGCTTTACGAAGCCGGCTCCCTGGCTTTCTGTCCGACCGCAGCGTGCCGGCAGGACGGCGGCCAGGACACGCGCGCCCACACTGTCCCAGTCAGGATAAACATCGTCCCGCTACCACCATTATAGCACCCGCACATCTTGGGCGCAATCGGCAGGCGCCGCATCTGGACAAAGCCCGGCGGCGGTTTTCAAACCGCCGCCGGGCTTTGTCCGTCAGAGCTTTTCCACCTCAGAAATCCACAGCGCAGCCGACGCGTCGCTCGGCATGCGCCAATCGCCGCGCGGCGACAGGGATACCGAACCGATTTTCGGTCCGTCCGGCATACAGGAGCGTTTGAACTGCTGTGCGAAAAAGCGTCTGTAAAAAATGCGCATCCAATAAAGAATCGTCTCGCGCGGGTATGCCTGTCCGAATGCACAAAGCGCCAGGCGCAGCGTCTTGCGCGGTGAAAAGCCCCATCGCAGCATATGATAGAGGAAGAAATCATGCAGCTCATACGGGCCGACCAAATCCTCCGTTTTCTGTGCGATCGCGCCGTCGTCCGGCGGAAGCAGCTCGGGGCTGACGGGCGTATCAAGAATATCACAGAGCGCGGCGCGCAGCGTGTCGTCACACGCCCGACGCGCTTCATACGCAACCAGATGGCGCACCATCGTTTTCGGCACTGACGCGTTGACGCCATACATCGACATCTGATCGCCGTTATAGGTCGCCCAGCCGAGCGCAAGTTCGGAAAGATCGCCCGTGCCGACGACCAGCCCGTTCATCTGGTTTGCGATATCCATCAATACCTGCGTGCGCTCACGGGCCTGCGCGTTTTCAAACGTCACATCGCGCACAGCCTCGTCGTGCCCGATATCATCAAAATGGCGCCGCACGGACGCTGTGATATCGACGCACGAAAACGTGACGCCAAGCCGTTCGCAGATGATCTGCGCGTTGCTGCGGGTGCGCGCGGTCGTACCAAAGCACGGCATCGTCACCGCATGTACATCGGTGCGCGGCCGTCCGAGCAGCTCCACCGCACGCACACAGACGAGCAGCGCGAGCGCCGAATCCAGCCCGCCCGAGATACCGACAACCGCCGTTTCCGCTTTGGAATGGTCAAGCCGTTTTTTCAGCCCGTGGGCCTGCACCTGCAAAATATCGGCACAGCACCGGTCACGCCCGTCCCCCTCGGGCGGCACGAACACAAGCGCCGGGACCGGACGCGTCAGCTTCGTTTCGACAGGCGGCATGGAAAACGGGACCGTCAAAAACGCCTGCGCATCCCTGGCCGGGAAGGTGGTCAGGCGGCGGCGCTCAAACGTCAGCCGCTGCACGTCGATCTCGCTGACCGCCATCGTCTGTTCAAACCGGCCTGTCTGCGCAAGCATCGAGCCGTTTTCCGCAATCATGCTGTGCCCGGAAAATACAAGATCGGTCGTCGATTCGCCCTCGCCCGCATTCGCGTACAGATATCCGCACACGAGCCTTCCCGACTGTCCGGTGACAAGCGCGCGGCGGTAGTCATCCTTTCCGACCGTCTCAACCGAGGCGGACAGGTTTGCGATCACGGTCGCGCCTTCGGCCGCGTACGCGGCCGAAGGCGCGACCGGCGCCCACAAATCCTCGCAAAGCTCGACAGCCAGGCAAAAGTCGCCTATCTCCTCACATTGAAACAGCATCCGGCCGAACGGCACCTCCCCGCCGCCGTAGCCGCGCACCGTGCCGCAGCGACCATCCGGCGCAGGCGCGAACCATCGCTGTTCGTAAAACTCGCCGTAATTGGGCAGATGCGTTTTTGGCACAATGCCAAGCACACGCCCCTGATAGACGACCGCCGCACAATTATAGAGCTTCGCGCCGGACATGACCGGCAGTCCAACGACAATCAGCAGCGCAAGCGCGCGCGTCTGCGCACACAGCGACGCTAAAGCGGCGCGCGCGCCTTCAATCAGCGTTTCGCTCAGGAAAAGATCGCCGCACGTATAACCTGTCAAACATAATTCCGGCAGCACCAGAAGACGCGCGCCACACTGCGCGGCGCGCTTGGCCATATCCACAGCCGCCGCCGTATTGAAAACGCAGTCCGCCACACGGATTTTTGGAGTCGCAACCGCCACTTTGATGAAACCATCCTGCATAAGAACGCCTCCCCGCGTATTGCTGTCCGCCGCAAAAGCGGCGCGGGCAAAAAAACAACGCTGGGCCGCAGCCGCAGGCCGGGTCCAGCGTCATGCCGGCTCATTCGTTTTATATCGATGCAGCCATGCTTTTTTACAGATAAAGTATGGCTCGTTCATGATAGCATATTCCCTCTGTGATTACAAGAGCAACCTGCCTGCAAAAACGGCACAGCCCCAAAAGCCGGAGAGGGCGAAATCACACAGGGCCGGCTTTATAAAGCACACGGACGGCTCGAAAAGGCGTTTCATATATTTTATCAATATCTGATTGTGTGCAGATAACCGCTGCCAAAATGCGCATACATTGTAACAGCGGCCAATTTCTCCGCCAATTTGCAGCCAGAATCCACACAACTTGCCTCAGCCATTCCATAGTTTCTGTTTGAAACATCTATAACAAAATAATATAAGGCTCCAGCAGCGAAGGCGCCTGGATCTTCGGCTGTATTGTCTCCCCCGATGTATGCCGCTATGCAAAAAATAGCAAGCATGTCGCCGTTGGCGCCCCCATCGCTGTCGCCATTGGGCTGTTCAGCCTTGAGGTCATCGGCATCATGACTGCGCAGGCAACGGGCCAGGACGGCTTTGTACCCGCAACAGCCGCGCGCATCAGCCCTCTACCGCGGGCCAGTGCATTTCGAGCAATTTCCCCCACAACGCCGCCTGAATCCGATTGGATTCAGGCGGCGGTTTTTTCGCCTCAAAAAAACCGCCTGCCCCCCATATTATAACGCCGCCGTCCCGCCCACGAAAGCGGTTTCAACAGCGGATGGCCTTTGGCATGATTGTGCAGAAGATGAATCATGTGCCTGAACTTTCCGTTGAGGATATCGTGAAAGATAAGTTGTTGCAGCAAATCTCAGCCAGGACAACCGAGCTAAAAGTTGACATCCAGAACAGCAGTTTTCCGCACTTGCTCCGGTATATGTACTTCTTATTCAACAGAAAGCCGATGAAATTCCTTTCCTCGATCTCCAGTTGTTTTGCTGTTTCTTCGTGGGAAAACTTGACCACGATTTGTCGTTTGTTAAACTGCCAGCCCGGAGACATTTTGGAATATACCCCGGAAGAAGAGCCCCAGTCTTGATACCCGCCTATGGATATGCTATAGTAAAGAAAAGGAGTTGAGCCGGATGCTGGATCAGAACGATTTGCTTGCAATTGCAAAGCTTATGGACACTAAGCTAGAACCTATCAATACCCGCTTGGATACGATGGATGCACGCTTGGATACGATGGATGCACGCTTGGATACGATGGATGCACGCTTGGATACGATGGATGCACGCTTGAATACGATGGATGCACGCTTGAATACGATGGATGCACGCTTGGACAAAATCGAGGAGGAAGCCCGGCACACCCGCGTACTTATTGAAAATCAGGATCATAAAATCAAACTGATCGCCGAGCAGCACAGCGAAATTATTGAAAAGTTGTCTGTCACCAGCGAGGTCGACAGCCTGAAAGGGCGCGTGAGCACCTTGGAAGGCACCGTAAAGACTCATACCACACAGATCATGGAGCTTAAAAAAGCGCAATAATAAACAGGACATCAAATTTACAGGGTGGCGCGCGCCACCCTGTTTTGGATGTTTAAATACATATTTAAACAAGTTTATCAAGGGTCATAACACCCTTGCGACAAAACACGACTGACTTATACAATTATTTCCATAAGCCATTATAAAACGAGGTGGGAGGAAATAATTGTGAAGTATGATGAATGTAGAGTTATTTTGGCATGTAATCTTTTCGAATACCGCACAATCAATGGAATCAGCCAGGAGGAGCTGGCGCTTCGAATCGGTATCGAAGTCAAAAGCTATGCAAAAATCGAACGGGCGGAGGTTTATACAAATTTGAAAATCCTTGATCGCATCAGTCGGGAAACGGGCATGACACCCGCCCAGCTATTGACGCCCCTCTATCAAAACATTCCCCTGGCTTCCAATCAATAAGCCGCAGGCCAAAAGTCCTGCGGCTTGACAGATATTCCTGGTACGGGTATAATAAAAACAAAGAGGCGCTGTCGACAGACGGTTAGCCCAAATAAAGAGGAAAAAGTAACCGCTTCATTTGGTCGTGAGGGCGGTTACTTTTTTATGTATTTCACGGCTTCTGTGATCGCCACGACCAATAAAATCGCGAGCAACAACTCAACCATACATAACACCCCCTTTCGCAAGGGAGTGGCTAACCGCCTGTCGTTTGCGACAGCGCCAGCCTTATTTTACCATGTACCGCCCTTTTTTACAAGCTGCAATCCACATTGCCACATTGAGCGCCATTTTGGAAACAAAAAAAGGCCACGGCACACCTTAAAGGTTCGCTGTGGCCTTTTTGTCTGTTGATCTTAATCTCCTACAAGCCACTCCATAGAAACATTCAATGCTTTCGCTAATATGCGTAACTCCGCATCGCAAACGTGGCGCTGATTCTGCTCAATTCTGGAAATTGTTAATTTCGTGATATTAGAAGCACCCATCAGTTGTATTCTGCGTGCCAAATCCTCTTGCGTCATGGGAGGTTTCTGTAAAGCTCGGCCTAGGCGGACACGATCTGCACAAAGATTGCCTTTTATAATGAACATACTTTCTCATCTTCAACTCTTTATGTACAAATTTCTATATATAATTGATTTTATTTCAAAATAAGATATAATAGGTAATTAATTAGATATTTAATATCTAATTAAGATACACATAAAAATATTTTCTTGTTATGAGCATAAGAATATTCATCATATCAGTAATCAGAGATATTTTTTGAAATAAGAGCTTTGAAAAGCGCGTAGGTTATAAATAAAAGACCCACACAAAATAGTGTGAGCCTTTTACAAATTGGTATCATATCCGCCAAATTTGAGAACATCTCTAATAATATTTTCCATTTCAAAAAACCGATTTTCATCCAAGGTTTCCAACAGCCCCATCAACTCATGCCGTTCGAAGTTGGTTACCATACCTGTCAACAAATAATCTGTACTTATATTTAGCGCCTTTGACACTTTAATAATACTCTCAGCTCTTATATTTTTCAAACCAGTCTCTACACTGGCAAAAAATTGTTGAGTCAAACCAGCAAGTTCTGCTGCTTGCGCCTGTGTTAAGCCGAGCTGGTTTCGTCGGGTCGCGATCCGACGGCCGATCTCAACGGCCAATTCATTTTTTTCTTTTCCCATAAAACCACCTCTATATTTTGTGATTATAGAGGCTTTTTTACACCTCGTAAATTGCCATTTGTTGTTATAAAACAATTAAAGGCAATATAGAATTTGATTCTAATAAATTTGCGAAAGGTCGATAAAAATGGATGTTGGAAAAAATAACGGATCAAGCCCAACAAAAAGCTTTGTGATTATTAGCGGTCTCGACAGCATCCGGGGTATTATAGCGCAGGAGATTGAGCGCCACACGTTAAAATAGAAAGGGGGCCGCGCAATGTCTCAAAGACATCTAATCACAGAAGAATTTATAGAAGGTATATTGGGCGAGCTTTCCTCTATAGTGATACCCTATCAGAAACGGTATTCCCCTATCTATCGAGAGTATAAGGAGCATTATCATTCTTCCTGCCTCTGTCTCAAAAAATACGACCTGCGAGGCAGCTATTCTTCCGTCACAGATGCTTTTATTGATTATGAAGAACTCATCAACGATTATTATCTTGCACAAGGTTTTCTGAGCGCAGCTGGGGATCTGCTCGAACAGATTGTTAAAACAGCCGGTCTGAAGCAAATTCCTGGCCATGCGGATAAGGAACAGAAATTGATACAGGTTTGCCAATCATTTATAAAAGAGCTTCCGCCAGAGGCGCGCGAGGAAGTTAACAAGCAGTTTGAAAGAAGAAAACGCGCCATTGAGGATTCCCAGGAATACTATTATTTAGCTGGATATGAAATCATGGTTACATTGCTCAAACGGGCGGGCTATACCGTGTCCGAAGCGCCCTTTTTCGGAATATGAAAAAAGGCGCCAACCCTTCAGCCTGTTGGCTGAGAGATTGACGCATTTGGCACTCTGATTTTTGCTGGGTATGAAAATAGCGCCCTTTTTGAAAAATCCCATTTCAAAAAGGGCGCTGTAGATTTCTAAAGAATTTGGGGGTTCAAATCCAGCCAGCTTCTGTGAAACCCCCATTTGGATCTTTTGTTTTACCTCTGAATTTTGAGGGCAAAAACCCCTGAAAAACCCGATACCACCGGCATTTCTGCCGATGGTATCCAAAGTGGGCATTCTTTTTGGCAAGCTTGCCCAGTTTGGAACCACCTTGACCTTGTGCATTCGTTTTGGACATAAGAAAAGGTCTTGTCTGCAAAACGACTGATTCAAATTTACATTCCCATTTTCGGGGTATAGTCCTCTGCGATGTTTTCTTCCACATCATCCTCTGTAGTGATCTCTGCGAGGTTCGGCGCGTGCGTCAGGGCGATCTCACGAAGCGTCTGTACCCGGCCGACTGCCGCAGAAGCGATGGCAGAGATTCGGCTTTCATCGATAAATTCACCGTTCTTCTCATCAGACAGCACTGCTGTAATCATGGATTCTACATCCTTCAGATTCTCAAAGTCGATCCAGTCAAAGGACGAAACCAGCTTGAGCTGCTCGGCATGGTGCTTTTTAAAGGGTTTGCAGGCGATATCCCGTCCAGCACGAATCTGCGCTGCCACTTTGTCGTAGCCCAGCGAGGAGCCGCTGTCGAAAATAGGGGCGAACCCAAGCCATTCCAGTGTTTCGGCATTGCGGAGCAAGCCAAAATTGTTCAAGTGCCGATCTTCGTTGGCGATGATATAATCAAGGATGATCATCCGATCGAGGCTTGGCACAACATTCGGCGCACCCAGCACCTTGCAGCAATTCACAAAATGCTGATAGACCGAGGTGCTGTTTTCCTTTTTCTGTGTCTGCATAATCCGCCATGCGCTGACCAGCTCGGTATCTGCTGTGACGAAGTCCTCGCACACACTGTAAGGAGCGTCCTCTTTCCACATTACTGTGTAGGGGATATGATCGATGCCCAGCCGTTCCATGATCCCCGCAGCGATAACCTCGTTAAAAGGCTGCTGGCGGAACGGGTTGCTGCCGCCTTTGATGAGACAACGCTTACCGTTCAGGATTTTCCATCTTTTTTTTAGACAGCCGTCTGAGGTATTGTCGGGCGAACTGAAATCGAAACCGTCCGCCTTTTTCTGTGTGCCGAACAGCACATCGCCCATATCGTCCGAAAATGGGTTTTCAAAGAAATTGATTTGATCCCATGTGAGATTCGAGTTTTCCGGGTAAATCCAGTATTGATCGGAGAGGCTTAAGCCATAGCAGCGTACCAGCAGCATTTTGGTGCTGGTCACATCCAGCGTTTCCAGCGCCTCTCGGATTCCCGAACGGCTGGCGGGGATGGAACGATCTGTCCACCATTCGTTTAAGGCAGCGCGGTCAACGATCCCTTTGTTCACAGAGACACCGACGGGCAAATGTTCGGGTTGAAACACCCTGTCTATTTTTTGAATAAAGCTGGTCGTATCATCGAGCAGCAGTTCCGCCACAGCGATGCGCTTGTGCATCAGATTACATTTCATCGGTATCCCTCCGTTCTCGTATAATTTTTCATATTAGTGTACCATAAAACAGTGCAAACAGTCAATACGGCAACCGCTTTCTTCATAAATTGTAAAGCGTTTCCCACACGTCAAGGAATTCAATCGTGTTTCTGTTATGCAGCCAGTTTTGAGTGATATACCGCGGATTGCCACTATCTTTGGATTTTTGCGATATCTGTCAAGCTAAGACAATCGTCCCGTTTGAGAGCCCGCTGCACATTGATTTCCGTTCCATGAACAACCAATTTCTCAATTTTTGTTACGCTTCCCTGCGGTTAATTCTTTCAAGCAGCCCCCGGCATCCAGCCTCCACATCCCGCCAGGTTGTTTCGAAATCGCCGGTGTACCACGGGTCGGCTACATCGCCAGGGCAGTCGGTATAGTCCAGCAGGAGGTGCATCTTGTCCGCAAAGTCCCCGCCGCAGATCGTTTGCATATCGCGCAGGTTCCGGCGATCCATCCCAATGAGCAGGTCGAACTTCTCGTAGTCGTGGTTTTGCAGCTGTCGGGCCGTCTTGCCGGTACAGCTGATCCCATGCTCGGCCAGCTTCCGTCTGGCCGGTGGATAAACGGGGTTGCCCAACTCCTCCCGGCTGGCAGCGGCGGATTCGATGAGAAATTCTTTTTCCAGCCCGGCCTTCTTCACCAGGTCTTTCATAATAAACTCCGCCATTGGGCTGCGGCAGATGTTGCCGTGGCAGATAAACAGTATTTTGATCATGTACCTCGTTCTCCATAGTTTCATTTTCCTCCTCAGTATAGCATGAAGAGAGAGGACAGTCGAGGGAGAAGATGTGTTCTTTTGCAGAAATCGCATCAATCAGCTGCTTTTTCGTCCATCCACATCTATGGACAGCTCGAATATACCAGCCCATTTCCTCCAGTGTCAGGCCGGACTCCAGGAGCACCACATTCTGCGTCCAGCTGATCCTCATGGCCTCACCCAGCAGGGCAAGGCTATTTTCATAGGCGCGGTAAAACTCCCGCATCCGGCGCAGGTTGCGCGGGGAAAAACCGGACGCATCCGGGTACTTCGCCCGCAGGTATTCCGCCGCGGCGACTGCGGCGCCTTTCTCGGCCCTGTCATAGACAATCCTGCCGATCCCGCTATACAGATCCATCTGCGGCTGTTCCTGTTCCATGAGGTTGTCCAGCGCGGTATACATGGCGCTGTAGTCGATCTCTTTTCGGATGTTCATTCCGGTTCTCCTCCTATCGTAAGATTTGCGGACAGTTTTAAGTGAGTCCGCTTAGTTCATTTTTGAATATCAGTAGGCTATGAGATATCCGTGATACAATAGCTGTAGGACAAATACAATCCATGTGGAATAGAAAAGGGGAACTGTTGACACATGCCCCGCAGCTGTTCAGTACAGCTGCGGGGCATGTGTGTATTGTGGGGGAATAGTAGAGTTTACTTGACAAGCGATGTCATTCGAAACCGCAGAAATTGGATTAGATATTGCTCGCCTTAAAATCTTTCCATCTGCTTGCGGTGTGCAGCTCCGCGCCGCTGTCAACGGCCTTAAAATGCGCTCTGCCGCAACGGATTTTCAAACTCTCACGTCCGCGTAAATCCAACTCGTTTGTGCTGCCCTTTGTTTCAAGAATAAAATACAGCTTTTTCATTCCATCTATCTCAATATAAACAGCCCAGTCTGGATTATACGTGCCTATGGGCGTGTCCACTTGGAAGCGGCTTGGCAGCTTGAAAAACATCTTTACGTCCGGGTCGTCGTCAAGGTCAAGGGCAAAGCGGTTTTCTATCGCGCTGTCATAAACGATATAGTCATATACGCTGTGGTCTACAGCTACGGCATTTCGGTCAAGATTTGCGATAAGTTCCGTGCTGTCGAAAATCTCCTGCACATAGTATTCTGCGCCGTACAGCTTCTTATAGCTAATACCGTCTATTGCAAGGGAATAGCAAGCGTCCCGGATAATTTCGGCGGCATTCTCAATGAACATCTGCGGATTATTCAAAAAGTCCTGCCCCCGGCCGCTTTGCTTCAAGATTTCCGCTATCACGCTGCGCCGCGCCAGCGTCTGTCCATCAAGGATAGCAAGGATATTCGGCAAAGAAGGATAGCTGTCCGCAAGGTCGGCGGTCTTAATGCCGCGCTCGGTGTAGGTTACGCCGGGGTGGTCGATTTGAATATCTGCGGTCTGCGTAACAATCCGCGCTTTGGGTATCGGCTCCATGCTCTGCAAGGCGGCGACGCTGCGGCGTATCAGTTCGGCTTCATCTATCTGGACGCGGTATGTGGTCTTTTGCTTTACCTTGTCCCACAACTCCAAAAACTCCGGCGATACGGTAACTTCCTTTTTCAGTCTTACCGTAACGTCGCGGGAAGCGTCCCGGACAGGCGGCCTTGTGTCGGCTCGGCGTATGGTGGTCATAAGCTGCGCCCGCGCCGTTTCAAACTTCGGGGGCAAGTCAAGCGTCCCGTCCCGCATGGCGGTTTTCATGCTGTCTTTGATTTTGCCGGATTTCGTGATATAGCCCTTATTTTCAAAATGTGTCATAAGCTGCTGCGCGTCGTCGTAGGTCAAGGCACTTTGGACGACAACGGTTTTTTGCGCGGTAAGCTGCGTAACCGCTGTGGGGGTAATGTCCCCATCGCGGGCGATCACCTCAATGGCCTTTTTCTTCGCTGCTTCAAGTTCTTTCGGCAGTTCGGGGGCGGCCTCCGGCGCGGGCGCGTCGGTCTTAATAAAGCCCTCGCCCGCAAGGTGGGAAATAAGCGTTGCGGCCTGCTGTTCGGTCAACGGCTTTTCCTCGGTCTTGGTTTCCTCAAATACCATGCCGCTGAACAAATCAAGCTGCAAAATGCCAAACTTCACGCCCGTTTCTTCCTCAATCTCTTTTTGCAGCGTGTCGGCAAACTCCGCAAAACTTTCATTTGCCATAACGTGCAGCAGATTGATATTCCTGTCCTCAATACGTTCCCCATCTTGGTTGACGCAAAGACGCAAGCCGCGTCCCACCTTTTGCCTTGCGGTCAAGGTGCTTTTCTGCTCGATAAGGGTACAGACTTGAAAGACATTCGGATTGTCCCAACCCTCTTTTAGCGCGGAATGAGAGAAGATAAAGCGCAAGGGACAATCAAAGGACAACAGCCATTCTTTATCTTTCATAATGGTGTTGTAGGTGCTGTAATCGTCCTGCGTGTCGCCTTTGGTGTTCTTATAGTTGCCCTTTTTGTCCTGCGAAAAATATCCGTCATGGACGCGCTGCGCGTCGATGGTGAAGCGTTCCCGCAAGGGAGCGTACTTTGGCAAGCCCATCAATTCGGCATAGAGTTCTTCAAACATCTGCGCGTAAATGCCCTTGCCGCCCTCGGCCTCGCGGTATTTCTTTACTTCGTCGATGAAGAACAGGGACAGCACTTTGATACCCTTTTCGGTATAGCGCAATTCCTTATCCAAATGCGCCTCAATCGTCCGGCGTATCTGCATACGCTTAATAAGGTTTTCGTCTATGTCGCCTATGGCGCGTCCCAGCCGCACAACATCGGTATTGGATAATTCGATTTGTTCCATGTCCGGCGTACAGTCAATGCCGGAAACGGCGTAACCCTCGTAAATCCCGCGATTGCCGGACAGTTTATGCAAGTCCGCGCCCGGTTTGACGGTAACGGCCTTGCGGCCCACTTTCCCGTCTTTTCCTGCAACGTCGATTTCAAGCCGCGCCTTAAATCCATCCTCAGGGGAAACGGAAAGCAGCTTGACATACGGCCTGTTAAAGCCGCCCGCCGCTTGGTTGCTCGATACGCATATCTGCTTAACAAGCCCCATTTGGTAAGCGTCAACAGGGGTCAGACGGTAGAGCAGATTGACTTTTTCCCTGTGGGTAGCAGAATAGCGGAAAACGCAAAGGGGCGCAAGGGACGCGATAGCGTCCTTTGCCTTTTGGGTGCTGTCCACGCTCTGCGGCTCGTCAATGATAACGATGGGGCGGGTGGCCTGTATAAAGCTGATGGCCGCGTCGCCGTTCAGCTTGTCCTGCTGTTGATTGATCACATTTTCAGCCTTGCGGAAAGCGTCGATATTGATAATCATAATTTCAATATTCGCGCTAGTGGCAAACTGCCGCACGTCGGACAGCTTCGCGCTGTTGTAAATGAAATAGCGGCAAGGGGCGTTGTCATAGAGCGCGGAAAAATGCTCCTCTGTCGTCTGCAAGGATTTATAGACGCCCTCGCGGATAGCGATGCTCGGCACAACGACGATAAACTTCGTAAAGCCATACAAGCGGTTTAACTCGTAAATGGTTTTGGTGTAAACATAGGTCTTGCCGGTCCCGGTTTCCATCTCGATAGAAAACTGCCGCCCCTGTAAATCATCGGTCTGTGGCAACAGGTTTTTCCGCTGTACTGCTTGCATATTTTCGATGATGCGCCCGTCGTCGATGTAAAGGGCATTTGAAACGCCCACGCTTCCGAACAGCTCCATTTGCCCGCCGCTTCGCTCCATGCTGAAAGTGGAAGTCTGCCGCTGTTGCCCGTCAAAGAGGGCGCAAACCGCATTTACCGCGTCAGTTTGGAAGTCCTGTTGCTTAAACTTTAGCTTCAAAATGCCGCCCCCTTTACACAGTCTTTAACTCAATCCCCTTGTTTTCCAATAGGTAAAAGGCGTTGGCTTTTGTGCTGCTGTCCGCAAGGCTGTGTCCAGCAAGGACAACCTTCTGCGGGGACAGGGCGGCCATTTGCTTGATATGCCCGGCGGTGATACCCGGCTGCAAGCAAATGAGCATTTCGCCATTATCCACCTTGTAAACGGTCAGTCCGCCCACATCAATAGCGGCAAGATCAGCGCTCAAGGGATAGCCCATCTTCAAGAGGATTTCAAAGATTAAGTCCTCGTCGCCGCGGTCGGGCTTGAGGCCATCGATGTGTCCGTCGATGCGGTCAAAGAGTGTCGCAAGATCGCCGTCCTCAATGGGGGTATCGTCCCACAGCTTCATGTTGGATGTGTCTAATTTGAATACCTTAAAGCCCACGTCAACGGGCTGCTTATCCCTGTCAAGCGTTTCAAGGATTTTCTTTCCGGCGCGGCGGATACGCTCCTTGCCGATCTCACAAATGTTTTTATACCCGGCCTTAAACGCTTCACTTTTCTCGCCGCACACTTCGGGAAGCTGCACCATGATAAAGCGGCGGTTGCCGCCATCCTCGGAGTTGAGCTGCATGACGGCGTGGGCGGTGGTTGCGCTGCCGCTGAAAAAGTCAAGGATTATGTCGCAATCATCTTTTACAGTAACATATTCTACAAGTTTTTTAATATCATCAATGCTTTTGGGATTTTCAAAAACCCGCCTATTATCGAATATGGCATTAAACGTTTGGGACGCTGTTTGTGCATAACTAAAATGCACACTACGCATAACCTCTTTATCTGCTTCAAAAAGATTAGTCCTTATGCGTGGTGTAGTCGTTTCGTCTTGTCCAAATACAACTCGCCCGCGATCAATTTCTTCTTTCATTCTCTGCGGATTTGGGTAAATCCAACCTCTCGACGGTACTTTACAAGGTTTATGAGTAACAGGGTGCATAACGTCATATCGCGGCCCACCACCACCGGGCCAACTAATATTTCCATCATCACGATATGGGCCTTTTTCGTCAACCCTTGTAAAACGCGCCAATGATTTACGCGGGTCGTCCTTATCCCATGAACTATATAACAATTTCAAGCCCTCGTTTACTTTTCCCCAGTCGTCATCATATAGTTTTCTCAATCGTTCAAACTCGGCCTTAACTTCTTCTATGCCCTCTTTTGTCATTCTCAAAACAGTGCCGCGTTCATTCATTGTCGCTGTACTTTTGAAATAGACAAGCATATATTCATGTCCAATAGAAAAATATTTTGCGTCATTTTTTCTATTCTTGTCGTATACAAGGCAAGCTATGAAGTTTTCTTCCCCGAATACTTCATTACATAGCTTTTTGAGATTATCCAATTCTACATCGTCAATGGAGACGAAGATAATCCCATCGTCCCGCAAGAGGTTAGCGGCAAGTCGCAGGCGAGGGTACATCATGTTCAGCCAGTTTGTATGATAGCGTCCCATTGTTTCAGGATTGCTTTTTGTGGTCTGCTGCGTAACCTCCACATACCGCCGCATGGGGTCGGAAAAATCGTCCTCATACACAAAATCGCTGCCCGTATTATACGGCGGGTCTATGTATATCATCTTGACTTTGCGGAAGTAGGATTTTTGCAGCAGCTTCAACACTTCCAGATTATCGCCCTCTATATAGAGGTTTTGGGTTGCATCAAAGTTGACGCTCTCTGCCGGACAGGGGCGCAAGGTGGCCGTACTGCGCCGCTGCGCCAACCGCAAACAATCGCTTTTGCCTTTCCATTTGAACTCATATTTCTCAAAATCGTCTGTGATATATTCCCCGCAAAGAGAAAGCAGCTTGTCAATGTCCAATCTGCCCTCGGTGAAGCACTCCGGAAAAACAGATTGCAAACGGGCCTTGTTTTCAGCCTCTATATCCATGCTCAAACCATCTACTTTATCAGTCACGTTTCAGTCCTCCAACTTGCTTTTTGCAGCCCTTTTGTTTAGTATAGCACGAAGAGAGCGGGCAGTCGAGGAATGAGAGATGTTCTCATTTAAAAATTGTATGAAACATAGGCCATAGCAAAGAAAAAAGCGGCAGGCTGCCGCCCTTTTCTTTACTATGGAGTGCATTTAAAATCGCCATGGGCGTCTCCAGCCGCACAGGCCATATCAGTTTCTCTCCTTATCCAGTTCCTGTTCGAGCTCTATGCCGCCATACAGACGGACGCGGATTCTGTCCTCGGAGAGCACCGTCACCGTATCCACCAGCTGGCGGATCATGCTCTCGTCCCACTCGGTGATTTCCGCCGCGCCGGTACTCAGGACGTCCATCGCATGCGCGATCCGTCCGTTTGTCGCCGAATCGCTCTGCTGCTGGTCCAGAAGGTATTTCCTCTGTTCCTTCAGCCTGGCCGCTTCCTCATTGATCCTCTGGAAACTCTCCGCGTATTCCATAAACCCATCCGGCTTTTCTCTGGACCGCTGAAACATGGCCTGGAACTCTTGCTCCAGCTCTGCCAGCCTACGGTCGATGTCCGCCATACTCATCGTCCCGCCAGGCAGAGACAGCAGTTCTATCCGCATGGCGTCGGTGATCTGCCCGGCCAGCTCCTCCTTTTTGCTCATCACCGAGTTGAGGACGGCGAGAATCGCCCTCTGGAGGGGCTTCTCATAGATGGTTGGCGAGTGTTTGCAGTATTTCGTCCCATAGTCCACCCGGCTGGCGCAGCGCCACACCGCCCATTTCTGTCCCCGCTTGTTCCACATGCAGCGGCGGTAGAGGGTGCCGCAGCCGCCGCAGACCAACCGCTCGGTGAGGGCGTATTTGCCGCTGTAACAGGAACGGCCAGTGGAGGTGTACCGCTTGTTTGGGGTGCGGCCGGCGTTTCTCCTGGCAAACTCAGCCTGTACCGCGTTGAATTTGTCCCGGCTGACGATTCCCTCATGGTGATTTTGGATGAGGTACATGGTGAGCTGTCCGGTGTTTTTGATGGTCCTTTTGCTGATGCAGTCGCTCACATAGGTTTTCTGTAACAGCACATCCCCGCAGTATATTTCGTTTTTGAGGATATTTCGGATGGCCGATTCCGACCAGCTTTTCCCTCCAGCCGCGGCTGGGATCTTGTCCCCCTCCAGCTCGGCCTTGATCATGCGGATACTGTGTCCCATGAGGAAGCTGTCGAAGATCTGCCGAACCACCTCCGCCTGCTCGGGGATGACGCAAGGCTCGCCGTCCTCGCCACGCTCGTAGGCATAAAGGCATTTGTATTGGAAGGTGACCTTCCCCTCCCGCATGGCCTGGCGCCTGCCCCATTTGATATTGGCGCTCATCGATTCGCTCTCTGCCTGAGCGAACGCGCCCATTAAGGTCAGCAGCATCTCGCTTTCTGTGTCCATCGTATTGATGTTCTCCTTCTCGAACACCACCGCGATGCCCAGCTCCTTGAGAGCGCGGACGTATCCCAGGCAGTCCACCGTATTGCGGGCAAAGCGGGAGATGGACTTGACCAGTATGAGATCGATCTTTCTCTGCCTGCATTTGCGAATCATTTTGAGAAATTCAGGGCGTTTGGCGGCGGAGGTGCCGGTGATCCCCTCGTCCGCAAAAATGCCCGCCATCGTCCAGTTGGGGTTCTTCATGATCATATCGGTGTAGTAGGCTTGCTGGGCCTCGTAGCTGGTGAGCTGCTCCTCGTCCTTGGTGGATACCCGGCAGTAGGCGGCTACCCGCAGCTGGCGCTGGGCAGCCCTGCCCTTTGCCGTTTCCGGATGGGCGGGGATGACAATGATATTTGGGGCTGTTTCGGTCATGATATTTTGCTCCTTTCGATGATCTGTTTGTTTTTCAGCCGCAGCCCCACAGCCCCATCCGGTCGGATGAGGACGGCGGACGCGATGCTTTTTAACAGGTCGTGTGGCGGCATCCCGCTGGTGAGAGCCTCTTTGATCCGCAGGGTTTCATAGTCCTCCGAACCGATGGCGTTCAGCCGGGCGGCGGCAAGGGCGTATGCGGTGCGCTTGGCGTTTTCCTCCCCCATCGGCTGTTGGCTCATGATGACGTCCAGCTCTTGACCGAGCCGTCTTTCTTCCTCTGGACTGACCTTGACAGGAGAGGGAAACTGTACACATTCCGGCTGCCGGATCAGCCGGTCAAGGAGTGTAAGCACTTCCTGTTCCATCTGTTGCATGGCCTTCTGGCCACTCAGCCGGCGCAGCGTCTTTTGCAGTTCGGTTGGCTGAGAGGCTATCTGTTTGGCTGCCCTCTTTGCGAGTGCGGCATTCATCAAGTCTTGCTCAATAATCAGCGGAAAATCCTTTTCCCCGACATACCGCTTGTCCTCCAGGATTCGGGCGACCATATTCTTGTTCCATTGGGTTTGCGGGTTGTATGCTACCGGCTGGCTGTTCAGCTTCCCGGTGAGCCGCAGGAAGGACGCCCCGCGGATGTAGTCTGAGAAAATCTCTTTGACCAGCCCGGCCTCCTGCTCCTGGATACAGATTTTGCCCATCCGCATAGCGTATCCAAATGGGAGTTTCCTGTTTGCTGCCATTACCGCACCGTCCTTTCAATCTTCTCAGTCAGTTCCAGCCCATTCTTTAGGATGAACCGCAGGCTGGTACTGCTCTCCGCAACAATCTTCTCTACCAAATCCCCGAAAATCTCCCCATCGAACTGGGACAGGTATTCGGGCGCCGATTCCAGCATTTCCAGCAGTTCCATCGTTTTCGGAATGCTGTTGTCGCCGACCGCCGCCAACAGCCGTCCCTTCTCCTGTTTTGCCGCAATGAGCTGCCGGGCCAGCTCATTGCGTTGGGAGATAAAAATATCAGGATCTACAAGCCCGCATTGATTCATGCGGGACAGTGTATGGTCCTGATCAGTAAGGTTACAGATTCTTTTGTTCAGCTCGATGATATCCTCGCTCCAGAGCAGCCTGTGTTCCCGGATCGTCTGGAGGTTGGAGAGCAGTTCCCCGATGATGGGTTCGCCGTGCAGCTTCAGCTTGTGGTAGAGGCGCAGGAAAGCTGCATGGATTTCCCTTTGGGGGATTTGGGTGATGGGACAGTTGTCTTTGCCGCGGTCATGATTCCGGCACCCCCAATAGGTGATCCCCCCGTAGGTTTTTTTCGAAACATTGTACCGCACGCGCCGCAGTAGATCTTTTGAGCCAGCGGGTCATTGGCAGCTTTTCCTGCGGTAACTTTTTCTGCCCGAAGTTCCAGCAGCTTTTTGGCGGCATTGAATATCTCTCTGTCGATGATGGCCGGATGGCTGGCGGTACGATAATACTGATCCCGTTGCCCAAGATTGCGCTTTTTTTGATGGGGAAACGAATCCGTGGTATACCTTTTCTGGAGGAGCGAGTCCCCGATGTATCGCTCATTGCGAAGCATATATGAGATGGTTGTATGTTGCCAGCGGTCTTTTCCATCCCTGGTTTTCACTCCAAGTGTGGACAACCACTGCGCGATCTCATCCTTGTTGTCCCCTTGAAGATACCGGCTAAAGATTTCCCTTACAATTTTGGCCTCCGGCTCATAAACCTCCAATGTATTTTCGTGCAGACGATATCCAAAAGGCGCTTTGCAGGTGATGAATTTCTCGTTTTCCATTCTGTACTGATAGCTCCACCGCTGGTTTTCGGAGATGCTCTCGCTCTCCTTCTGCGCGATGGCGGCGAACATCGCCGCCAGCAGTTCGCCGCTCATCTGCGAGGTGTCGATGTTCTGTTCCTCGAAGCAGACCCCCACCCCAATGGCTTTCAGAGAGCGGATGGTTTTCAGGCATTCCTTGGTATTGCGGGCGAAGCGTGAGATAGACTTTACAAGAATCCGGTCGACCCGCCCTCTGCGGCAGTCGGCGAGCAGCCGCTGGAACTCCGGGCGCTTTTCTATTGAAGTCCCGGAGATGCCCTCGTCGGCGTAGATATCCGCCATCGTCCAGCTTCCGTTGCTGGAGATGAGATCGGTGTAGTAACGGGTCTGCGCCATGAAGGAGTTGAGCTGGTCGCTGGAGTCGGAACTGACCCGGCAGTAGGCCGCTACCCGCAGCTTTTGGGCTTCCGGCCTCTTTGCCGCCTCGATGACGATGACTTTCCTTTCCTGCAGCGCCGAGCTGCCCTCAGTTTTGTGCCTGCTCATGGTGTTCACCTCCTTTCAGCAGTATACATTACCACACCTTGCTTTTAATAGCTACCCAAAGGGAGAAAAATACCTGCCAAAGTTTTTCCCTCAAAATGCGGGAAAATATACATAGGGGCCGGCTGGCTATGCCGCCTGTTTTTTGTTTCTGAGAATAATGTCCGCGCCCATCTGTGCGGCGATCCGGGCGGAGATCTTCTTCAGCTCCGCTTTGCTGAATCCGTGCTGCTCCAGTATGCGGAGAAGGTTTTGGATGCCGCAGTAGTCGATGTTGATTTTTGTCTGATCCATAATAGTTCCCCCTATAAAGATAAAGGCCGCCGCAGTTGGGGCGGCCTATGTATTTTGCAGCCCAACGCTTACGCCCAGGGCCGTATCTACTTCCCGCATCTTCTCATCATCCACACGGCCCATATATTCACTCAGTCGCGATTTGTCCAGGGTGCGGATCTGCTCCAGCAGGATGGTAGAATTTTGAAACAGCCCGCAGGTTGAATGATTGATCCGGACATGGGTGGGCTGCCTGTCCCGCTTGGTGTGGCCGGTGATGGCCGCGGCGATTACCGTGGGGCTGAAATGGTTGCCGGTGTTGTTCTGGATGACCAGGACAGGACGATTGCCGCCCTGCTCAGAACCGACAACCGGCGAGAGATCGGCGCAATAGATATCGCCGCGCTGGATTTGGCGCGTTTTTCTTTGCAGGTTCATGTTCTCCTCCTGTATTTTATGTAGGCGGGGGCCGCGTCTCTTGTACGGATCATGGAGAAATTCCCAATTGGATACGGCCCCCGCCGCTTCTGTCATTTATCTTCATTGCCTGTATTCGACACAACTCCCCCAGGCGTGGGCGAATGGTTGAAACAGCGGCTGGCTTCACCGCTTCACGGGGCTTTCACCCCTCCCAGGTTCTCTGCGAGCTGCCCCCATTGCTTGCGGCTGTGGCTGGGCAGGAGTATCATTGTGTGCTGACGGCGTCTTGGCAAAACAACCCGCCACAGGCTGTTTTTCGGACAGATGGACCCGCTCGTCACCTTATTTTGGCCGTCGTTGACGGCAGGAGGCGGAGAAACCCAAAGAACGAAAGCTGGTGCTTTCTTGTTTACTCCGCGCTGCCGCAGGTGAGTCCCAGCGCATCTTCCGGCGTCGCTTGCCCCGGTTTTCGAGGCCCGTCAGGGAAAGTATTTCAACCTTCGGATATTCTGTTTTCAAGCTGCAGTCAGGGGCATTTGAAAATACCCTTCACTATATAAGCCGTTGAGAAAGAGGTTTGAGCGGATTTTATTTGTGATTTTCCAGAATTTTTTTAATTTTGCAAGGATACGATGCTTCCGGTCATTGATCGTGCGCTGTGGAATACCTGTTTTTTGGGAATATTCACGTTCAGACAGCCCCTTGTAGTATAGGGAAATAATCAGATTCAGTTCCTTTTCCTCTAATTCAAGCAGTGCGTGGCGCAGCAGCCGGATATCTTCCCGGACGTCTGTCAGCTCCTCCAAAGTAGTTATATCCGGGAATTGCTCTTGCCCTTCCTCCTGCAGCCGTTCCAGAGAATCTTCCCGTGCCAGCAGAACAATACGGTTTCCGGTTTCCCTGCTGCGATGGGGCTGTCCTGTCTTCAGGTCATATTCCATGTATTTCATTTTTCGGTCGCTCTGCTCCAGGACTTTCAAGATCTCGGGCCTGTTTCCAATGCCGGGATAGAGCTTCTCATAGTCAATGTGGTATTGGTCATGTTTTGCCATGAACCTTTCCTCCGTTCTTCATGTCATTTCTCTTGGTGAAATGACATGAAGCGGAGGGGACCGGCAGCGATACTGCTGCACAAATGCAATTTTTTGGGGAACCCAGCGGGTTTCTCTCTTTACCATGCCTGCCCCTCATTTCGAGCAGCAGCCAAAATAAAAAGCCGGGCGCCGGGAATAGAGGGTATCCTCCCTCCATTCCCGGCGTCCGGCAATTTGGTGACTCATGGGCATCCATCCCAGGGACCCGTGGCTCGGTACAGCGCAGGCGTTTTTATTCAGTTGTCCTGCTTATTTAAGCGATTGAACCTCGTCTAAACCGGCTAGCTCCGCTGCTATAAGCTCCCTTGCTTCATCATATTCCCCTTCGCTGATCAGGGCCTCCTGACGGTCTTTTAATGAATTCAAAAGCGTTTGGTACCCGGCGCGCTGTAAGTGGCTGCTGGATTATTCTATTCATCCTCTGCAAGAGTCATCGAAACTACTTCAGCGGAAGGCAGTCCATCAGATCCGTAGAGATATCGAATACAATAATTTGAAATGAGCAAATGGCTTATCCGCACTTCTACAGGTTTTTGAGTTTCCTTAAAGTCTTCGTAATATTTTTTTAGTGTGTCTGGACACACAGGGCCATCATCCTCAGTAACCAGCACCATTGTACTGATTGGAAATTCCGCCAGTGTTGGAAGATTGGAGGTTGAGTCATTCAGAAAATAATCAGGGTCATTTATAAAGTAAACGCCACTGGTTTCAATATCTCCTGAAAACTGTACAACCAATCTATCTAGTTTCCACTCCTCATCAATCAGCATTTCTTCATATATAAGGCTTTCAACCTTCAGCCCTTGAAAAGTATCTCCAACAGAAACCTCCACCGGTTCTGAGTTTTGGGAAATAGTCTGTAACCACACTGAATCATGCGAACGAAATTGTGGTGCTGAGATGTTCTGTTGATTTTCTGAGCTGGTGGCTTCAGCCTCCTCCAAATGGGCGCTTTCAGCTATGGAAGATGCAGGCTCTATTGGTTCAATTGTGCTATTTTTTGAGATCGGTTCTGAGAGGTCCATTTTGCCATCTGCACCAATTGTACATCCTGTAATGCCTATAATCATGGCTATTATGCAAATTAGTTTTTTCATGTTCTAAGATACCCTTTCACTCAAAAAAACTTTAAGCCACATCTTTTATGAATTCCCGAAGCTTTACGTTCAGCAAAAGTTGTTTTCTCTTGCATATCCATTTGAACAGCTCGATCACTTTATCCGCAAGCTGCCTGGTTTCGATTCTCCGCTTGATTTTAAGCGATTGGGCCTCGTCCATGCCGGCCAGCTCCGCTGCTATAAGCTCCCTTGCTTCATGATATTCTCCTTCGCGGATCAGGACCTCCTGACGGTCTGGAAAAGAGTCAAAATCTTACTGTATTTTTTCATCGCCATACCAACCCTCTCCATTCAGAAAGTTATTTAACCGGCGCTAAAATCATCAAGAATTTTGAGCAAATTCTATAAGTTCAGCAGATGTATAATCTTTATACGGTATAGATTCATTCCACTCCACTGCCTCGTACACAGGCCTGTTTCGGAATTGTTCCCGTCTAAATATGCCTGAGCCCCATAGATCATACTTTCTCTCTTTGCTCCTCCCATAAAGTCCATTGATATCTACTTTTACAACTGCTTGTTCTGATAAATCAAATATCCTCCACAATCCGGAGGAAGTATATTTGTTCAGTGATACAAAAGGGGAAACCCCTGCATCTTTTAATATTTGACTTCCGCTATAAAGTTTTTTTCCAGTAATGTCAATGTATTCTACCCCCCATAAAGTAAAAGACGGCTGCTCATGCAATTCACCTTCAGTATCTGTAATCCAAACCAACTCCATAAATGGAAAAACTGCCGCTACTCCATCAACAAAAGGATATGCCTGCTGATAAATCGGTTCGATAACAATTTCATTATTTTGATTGATATAACCAAACAAACCATTTTGTCCAAACACTGCCAGCCCTTCTGAAAATTCAGAAAGGTATTCATATTGGATTGGAATTACAGTTTCGCCGTTCTGATTAATTGCTCCCCACAAATTTTCTTTTTTCAGTGTTAACAAACCATCCTTTCCCTGCGAAATATACTCATATTCCGATGATGCCACGACTTTACCATTCTGGTCAACCGCACCCCATAGCCCATCTTTCATACAAGTAAATACGCTGCCGTCCAAAGATAAAATAAAATCATACTCGACTGGCAAGATCATTTTGCCATATTGATTTGCAATACCATACTTACCCTTCCAATTTGTACCGCTTAAAATATGAAAATAGCCTTTATCTGGGTAATAGGTTATATTGTCATATTCTATGGGAACTACAATTTTTCCCTCCAAATTTGCAATTCCAAATTTTGTTTCTTTCATCGAATTCTCGGAATACACAATCATTAAATCTTCTGTTGCGCTCATGGCAACGGAAAATGGAACCGCATTTACAGTATCAACTTGCAAATTCTGTGATGAGGCGTTCTCCAAAGATTTTTCATTTATAGAGGAGGATTCATTTTGTTGATTTATATATCCATCAGTTTCTAAAATAATAACCTTTGGATTTTTTGAACATCCTGCTATTGCATAAATTAGAATAAAACCAGATATAAAAATTCGTATAATCGGTTTCACAAATTATTACCCCCAAAAGCTATGGTAAAAACAAATCTGGATTTAGGCTGTTTGGTGTATTACCCCAGTTTCCATAAGTTCCTCCCCATGTTCCATTTGGACCTTGGATTTCATAGTGCAAATGTTCTCCTAATGAGTTTCCTGTATTTCCAGAAATCCCTATGTAAGCGCCTGCCAAAACGAATGAACCTAATTCGACACTTGGCGCAGTCAAATGTGCGTATATATGTAGATTTCCATCTATATCTTTTATACTGACATGATTTCCTGGTCCTCTATCAGGAGGTAAACCATTTGTTTCCCAATTATCATAGAATGTGCTTCTATTATAAGAAGATTCTACGCTTGCCACTTCTCCCGAGGTTGTGGCATATATCTCCATGTGCGATACCACTACAGAAAAATCCGTACCTGCATGCGACCAAGCCATTCCATATGCAGGATTGGAGCCATCGCCTTCCCATGTGTCCTGATTTTCTCCATCCATAGGCATCTGATGTGGTACCTGCGCAGCCAGTTCTTTCACACGGTTCAAATAGCCCTCAAAAGCTTCCTCGCGAAAGAATCCTCTGTGTGAAGGCATGAGGCCGTAAGCCTCGTAATCCCCGGCAGCCACGGCTTCCTCCAGAGACTCCAGCGTCGTTACCTCTCCCTCGTAATTCTCCCTGAGCAGTACCAGCCACGCCAGCAGGGTACAGGGGTCCTGCTCTTTAGCAGGGTTGTCCTCATTGACTTTGAACAGCTCGATCACTTTATCCGCAAGCTGCCTGGTTTCGATTCTCCGCTTGATTTTAAGCGATTGGGCCTCGTCCATGCCGGCCAGCTCCGCTGCTATATCCGCCTTTGCTTTTTCGTAGTCCCGTTCGCTGATCAGGGCCTCCTGACGGTCTTTTAATGAATTCAAAAGCGTTTGGTACCCAGCACGATGTACAAAAGGTACTTGTTCCATTAACCTGGTGTTACCTTTTCTTAGTCTTTCGAAAGCCTCCCTTTCGTCTTTGTAGCCCTGATCGCCGCCTTCGCAAACCTTTTTTCCGTTTTTTTTAATCGCGTCAATCAGTTCCTGCGTGGCGCCCAGCTCCCGTAATTCCTCATACAGCTTATCATCCATTGACTTCATGTTTTCCGCCGCCGCATCGCCCGCTTCCTCGCGCGCCTTTGCGGCTTCTTCCTCTGTCATCCCGCTGGTGTCTGCCGCTGCTGCGGCGTTTTGTCTTGCCGCCTCAATATCTTCCTCTGTCGGTGCTGTAAAGCCATAATGGGCGTAGATTGTCCGCCTGACCCGTTCACGCAGATTCCCCATCTGCAATTCCTGCATCTTTATATTGTCAATCATTTCCTGCCCATCGGTCAAAAAGGTGATGGTCCCCATCCGGGCGCAATGCAGGCTGGAACGCATTGTGAGCAAGCCGCGCGGAGAACCGTCCCCATCCTGCTGCGTGATTTCTCTGGAGACATTTTGCCAATCCCCCGAAAAGCATTTATCACACTCTGCGCCTGTTACGGTGCATTTGAAAAAATTCCCGGCTACATTTTCAGGGGAAGAGTCGGTTTCAATGCCTACCCTCCCTGTTCCCATTGTTGAAAAGCGTGATCCGGCGTAAAAATGCGCATACCTTGTTCCCTTATCGCAAACAAGTTTCGCCCCGCTGACTGGATAGATGATTTCCATATCGCCGCCTCCTATATCGTTTGACTGGTTCCCATATATTCTCCAAACCGGAACTGGACCTGCGGATATTCCTCCCGCACAGTCTGAATGATTGTGGGGAGGTGTTTTTTCAACATTCCGATAAACTGTTCCGCTTTCTCCAAAAGCTGCTTTTCTCTTTCCGCTTCTGTTTGCCCATATTTTCTCTGGGCTGATTCATATATAGAAGCAACAGCCGGCCTTATATCCCAATCCGTACAGCATTCTTCCAAAGCTCCCCATCCGCCTTCATCCAGAAGGTCAATTTGAAGCCATGCCGTATCCATTAAAACGCCGGTACGCAAATAGGAAATCCAAATCGTGTTTAACGTCCCCTTCTTTTCTGCTCCCTGCAAAATTGCATACCTTGCCCATGCAGCTTCAAAAGCATTTTCGAAACCGGCAGCTAAATCCGCTATGCTTTTTTCCAACAGCCCTGTTTCCATCTCACTGTACCCGCACATGGGCCGCTGTGATATCAATGGTTTCCTGCACCTGAACCAGGCTGTCATTCTGCCGGATCTGTACACTCTTGCCGCCTTCTACCACAACCCCGCTTTTTCCTTTTATAGAAATATCATCCGCAGCATCAATTTTAATTCCCTTTCTGGTTTTCAGGGTGATCCCCTGTTTCTTATCCATACGGATACTGGAGCCATTCCCATCTGTAATATGGATCGAATCAGGCGCGAATGTGATCTCCTGCCCGCGCTGGGTGCGGATGAACTTCACCTCCGGATCGCTGCGGTTCCCATGTGTGATATGGGTGGAACTGACTACATAAGCCGCGTCTTCCTCCTGGGTTGGGAAATGCAGGCGGATTTCATCGCCCGGTTCCGGCATAAAATACCATCCTGTCCCATCCGGGGAACTGTAAGGAGTGGAATAGGCGAACCACCGCTTTCCACCGCCTTCCACATCATACGCCAGACTCACCTGGACCTGATCCTTTTCCACTTTTTCAACGCTTCCTGCCAGGGATGCGCCTATCAGATGCATATTGTGCTGTTCCCGTGTTTGGAATCCTTCACGGGTTCGCAGCTCATAGGCTGCAATCAGTTCGCTGCCCTCTAAAGAAATTTTCCGGCGATATACCAGCCTGCCGACGCCATCCACAACAACCTGATCGCACAGACTGTAAAATTGGCGGCTTTTATAGCAAATCCCTCTTTGTCCATCCTCCACAGCCCTCACGCCATTTTCTTTCAAATCGCGATAGGCCGCCACATCCATCACCATTGTATATTCCAGAGGGTCCTCCTGGTAAACCTTTCCTCCACTCGGGATCCCAATTGAAATGTTGGGAAAGTCCAGCCGGGCGTCCGCTATTAAGACTGTTCCCAATCTACCGGCTATGCGTCTGGCGAATTCCCAATCCGTTTCTTCATACTGCACCAGCATGCCGCCGGTAGCATCCGCCCCATTTTCCGGTACAATAAAGCTGGCGCCCGGCTGACTGGTAAGAGATTGGCAGACCTGTTCATAGGTCATGCCCCCATCTTGAAATACGCGGATCTCCCTGCGGACGTCGCAGAGGGAACTGTGCCCGATCCCCTGAAGCACAACAGTGGAAGCGTCGTTCGCAGTTATACAGGACAGGCCGCTTAAAACACCGCTGAACAACGTATGCCCCGTACCTTCAGAGTCATTTGCCGTGATCACCAGAAGTTTTTCAGCGGTCGCCTGCTGCAAAAACAAGGACGCTTCCGGCTGCGCAATGTGCCCTTTAACAACTGCTGTTGGATGCATATTCACTTGTTGCTCCAATTCCATCTCCAGCAAATCGATGAATGGGAATCCATTGATTTTGATTTGATTGATTGTCATAGCTCCCGCCCTCCCATATGCAGATTTTTCTCCGTATCCGGTTTTTCCTCAACTGCCGCTTCCTCCAGAAAGAATCCCCCGGCTCCTCTGCGCAGCAGGCTTTCCGCGAACGGCAGGGACAGGATATAGGCCCGGTCCCGTATCCCGGAGATCTGAAAGATGTCCGGGTAATCCCGCCCTGCTTTGATAATTGTTCTTTCTATCCGGCTTTTATCAGGGTTTGACCGGCTCTGTTCAGATAAGCAGTCCATCAAAGGGAGCTGTGGGATATAATAAAAAGCCTGCCGCCCCTGATCATCCTCAAGAAAAAAGTTCCGGTATTCCGTTTCTCCAAGATATAAGGTCACCAAATCAAATAAGCCCTGCGATACCATAAAAATCTGTTTGCAGAGAATTTCCGGAAGGACGTCAAAAGAGGATGTGATATAGTGGCTGCTCGAAAGCGGAAGGCCCCGGATTTCTCCGCGCCGCAGATCTTCAGCGCAGGGAAGCGTTATCAATCCTCTTATCAGGCAATTTTGTCCATCCCTGTCCTCCTGACGAATCCTGAAATATTTCATCTGCCTTTTTCACATCCCTTCATCTTCCACATCCGCGAATTTATTTGCCGCCAGCCGTTGCCGGCGTCATTCCGGCAAGCGCCAATACCGTCCCGGCTTGAAGCGCCACTGGATTAATAATTTCGCGATATGGCATGGCAGTCATTGCCTTACTGTTGTTACTTTTCAGGCTGCTTTGGGCCGATTTTATGTGTATCCGCCCGCCCTCCATCCAAATACTTGAGGGGATCCCTTTTATGGACATGAACAGTTGCTGCGGCATCCTGAGAGAAACGCTTTTCCTGGAATGAATGCTGATATTCCGGCCGGCTGACAGTTTCAGCCGGCCGGCTGTGTTCAGCTTGATTCCATCCTCCAGCCCGATCCAATTGGAGTCGGACAAAAATGAAAGCGCCGACGGCCCCATGTTCATCTGTTTACCATACTCGGTAATCATTGACCTTTCTGCATAATCCGGCAGTTTTTCACCGCCGCGCACGGTGCGGACTGCCTTGCATTCCCCATCCTTTTGTCCCATCCATTCAAGCGATACCACTGTCCCGGCAGGCGGCATGGCATACATCCCGTTATTGGCAGCGGGCGCATATTCAAACCACGAGGCTTTTCCTTCCTGCGCGTCGTCCGGGATCTGTAAACAAACTTGTACAGATTCTCCTTCAACAGCCTTGACCGTCCCTTCCAGCATCAGGCCGGTCTGCACCGGATTGCCCCTGTAGGGAAGCGCAAAACCTGCCTGCGCTCCCAATATGTATTGGTTAATCAGCACGCCGTCTTTAAAAGAATGGGACAATGACATAACCGCCCATTCATCGCCATCTGCGGTTATGCGGTCCCCTAAACAAAAAATACGCTCGTCCTCACAGATGTAAGATATATATTCCTGCCGGGTGTGGTTTTGCCCTGTTTGAGCAGCCTCATCATATCTTTGCCGGGAAAAAGCGACGCGCTTTTCCAAGGCGGACGGATTCACTTCATAACGGGTTCCTTCCGGCAGGCCAAGGCAAATCTGGGGATAATCGGCTGCAAGATTCGGTACAATTACAGTATGCAGCATAGAAGCTGTGCGCAGGCCAAAATCCCATGCGCTCTGACAGTATTGCAGAACCGGCGCCGGTATCCGCTCCTGTCCCTGCACAGCGATCAGGCTCCCGCCGCAATGTTCTACCGCTTTCCTGAGCATATCTTCATAGCTTTGCGCGGTATCCTGGTAAAAGTAACTATGCGGAACCAGCGAAAGCTGATTGCTGAAACCGGCGGCTTCCAATTTCATGGTGTGGCAGCCGTTAAATGTATGTATTTCTATCCGCTCCGGCTGTCCGGTAAAGATCACCTTACCGGCGGCAATTATTTGAATCGTTTGCCCGGATTGATCCGTTGTTTCCAGCCGGCGCACGGTATCTTCACTGAGCATCCCTTCCAGATACAGCTTTCCGTGCTGGTTTACCTCAGCCTGTATCTGGAACTGGGACAGCTCCATCAGCTGATATCCTCCTATGGTGATGTCCTGTCTTGTCATCCACGCCATCGACCGCCGCCTCCTATCCGTTGTTTTCGCCGTCCCAATAGATCAGCAGCCGCCCCGCCTGATCCATACCTCTCAATAGCGTCTGTTCGCTATCGGGCGCTACAAATTCCTTTGTTCCGTCCATATTGTATTTTACAATAGCCTGTGTGTAGGTCCCTTCCGGCCATATCCTCTTGTTCGCTTCAGGCGGCTGCCACGCATATTCTTCACATTCCACGAAAAGCATAAAGCTCTGGTCTGGAGCAGTTGGACAACGAGTAATCTTCTTCACTGTGATTTCCCCAAACGGCGTTTCCAGCTTTCCTCCTTCTTCCTTTGGAAAAGGCGTTAAGATTTCTGTTTTGCCGCTGTCCAGCCAGGTCAGCTCGATTTCACTTTCCCATATATTTTCACCAGCAGAAACGCTGTACCCATATCCCCATGGCGTTGCGGTAAAGGGAAGTCCTTCACCCAGCTCCCAGAACTCCTTACTCTCAAGGTCATAAATCGCATATGCAGTAATACGATTTTTGGAGGGAAAATCTTGGGCCACAAGGATCTTATGCGCGCCGATATAGTCTATGGAAAGGGAACATTCTAACGGTATATCGCTCCAGTCATAGTATATTGTTTCTTCACCGAATTTCTGCAAAGCGCCGTCTACCGGCTGGTATTCCAAGAAGTTGAATTCTTTATCAAAAATTGCAAAATACCGGACATACTGGGAATCGTCCTCTGGGAGAGACTTCCTTATCAATGCATAATGCAGGCCGCTCTCCCGGTCAAATACAACACCTTCCAAAAAACCATGAAATTTGTCCAGCGCAAGCGTTTCATCCTCTTTTTTCAGAGCTTGATACAGGTCGTATATCAGGTGTGTCTGCTGCATCGTACCGTCGCTTTTTACAAGCCATACATTGACATCAAAGATATCACTTTCTCCAATGTATCTGGAATCTATCGGATAGATACAGATGACGCGGTCTTCGTCCAGATAGGAAAAAACATGAAATGGGAAAAAACAATCCAATCCATCCTCTTCAAAGTCCTTTGATTTGATTGTTACGTCAGTGTTGCTGAAATATGCATTATACCGATATTCTTTATCCTCCCCTACAGTATTTGTCCAGAAGGTTCCATAAGGCCCTCCCCAGAGGGGTCCATAAAGTTCGAAACTGTATATTCCTTCTGCTGCTTCCGGTTCCTTTCCTCCTTCGGGATCTACCCAATAATAGCCTTTTTTCAAAGCCTGTTCCGGCTGATTTTCTTCCGGCCCGGCCGGGATGGAGCTTTCAGGGGCGGAATATGCCGGCTCTGCGCTGGATGCGCTTGTACCCGGATCCGGCTCCGCCCCCTTGCAGGCGGTCAGCAAAAGCGCCCCTGCCAGCAGCCATGCGAGCTTATGCTTTTTCATCTTGCATCCTCTTTCATCTCGTTATTCCACCTGTTCTCCAGTTTCAATGTTATATGCGATATTCCAATAGGGGAAATAAAGCGTATATCCGTCAAGCCTCATAATCTCAGTTATATCTGGCCCCATCCTTGCTCTGCGTTCTTTTTCCGTCATCTCCCGATACACATATCCTTCGCGCTTCTCAATAACATTGCTAATTGCGATACTCGATCCTGGTATGCTGCCGTATGCGATATATGTTTCCTCTCCTGTTTGGGTATTTTTAGAAAAATATACATGACTATTTATGTCATCATTGATCACCCCTATCTCATACTTTCCATCTAATGTGGACACCACCGCTTCATTCAGGGCGTATAGCACATACTTCGCTTCTTCGTTCGCTTTTTTGAGCCGTTCGGTTGAAAACTTTGTAGCCATTTCTCCGGTATCCATCTGCACCTTTGCTGTCATTAAAATAGAAGATACTTCCGCTGTTCGAGTATCGGGGTCATAAGAAATCTCCAACGGTGGATCGCGGGAACTATCGGACTGATGCCAGCTTTCTACAGGATACGAACGAAATTCCCCATCTTGAAAGATAAAGCATTCCAATTCCGCATAATGTACCGGTCGCTTTTCGTCATGTGCCGCCAAATGTTCCTCGTGATTATCCAATTCCTTGAATCCAACCAGATAGTCTTCATCCCATGAATCCTTTCCCAATATTGCGCCACCGTTTTTACAACTCCTTGGAAAATAATCTGATGGGGATAGTTTGAAGCTTACATCACGCAGATAGCCTGTTCCCTCTACACTATTCCATCGTAGAGACACCCAGTATTCTCCGACCAAAAATCCTCTTGTTTGGAATAACTCATCAAAAGAAAGCTGTATCTGTTCATTCCCGCATCTGATCGGTTCCTCAGCAAGCCATGGCGTCGGGTTTTCTTCTGTTTCCAATTCCTGTACGGAGCTCTCACTTTCGCAGGAGGATAATAGCTGTTCACTATCTGAGCTTTCTGCTTCTGAAACCGTCTGCTCAGTTGATGCGCAGCCTGTAAACAGCCACAAAAGCAATAACAACAGAATCATTTTTTTCATGCTCGTTCCTCCCCATATGCTTCAAACCATGCGTCTATATAGGGGTACGGATTCATGGAAAATCCTCTTTCTTCTGGTTATTCGATCTGTTCTCCAGTTTCAATGTTATATGCGATATCCCAATAGGGGAAATAAAGCGTATATCCGTCAAGCCTCATAACATTGTCCATGCTTGCAAGTTCAAACCTTCGCCCGGTCATTTCCTTTTCATATAGTTCTTCTTCCCTTCCTTGCTTTATAAAAAAATCTTTTAGAATAGCCGCCTCCGACTCAGGTATATAACCATATGCAAGATACGTTTCCTCTCCAGTTTGCGTGTTTCTGGAAAAATAAACAAAGCTACTTACCTCAATACCAATTGCGCCTATTTCATACTTTCCATCAGATGAGGCTAGCAGCGCCTCATCTATAGAATATACCCCATATTGTGTTTCTTCGTTCGCTTTTTTGAGCCGTTCGGTTGAAAACTTTGTAGCCGTTTCTCCGGTATCCATCTGCACCTTTGCTGTCATTAAAATAGAAGATACTTCCGCTGTTCGAGTATCGGGGTCATAAGAAATCTCCAATGGTGGATCGAGGGAACTATCGGACTGATGCCAGCTTTCTACAGGATAAGAACGAAATTCCCCATCTTGAAAGATAAAGCATTCCAATTCCGCATAATGTACCGGTCGTTTTTCGTCATATGCCGCCAAATATTCCTCGTAATTACCCGATTCCTTGAATCCAACCAGATAGTCTTCGCCCCTTGAATCCTCTCCCAATATTGCACCAGCGTTTTTACAACTCCCTAGAGAATAATTTGGTGGGAATAGTCTGAAGCTTCTATCATCTATATAATTTGTTCGCTCTACACTATTCCATCGTATAGACACCCAGTATTCTCCGACCAAAAATCCCCTTGTTTGGTATAACTCATCGAAAGAAAGCTGTATCTGTTCATCCCCGCATCTGATCGGTTCCTCAGCAAGCCATGGCGTCGGGTTTTCTTCTGCTTCCAATTCCTGTACGGAACTCTCACTTTCGCAGGAGGATAATAGCTGTTCACTACCTGAGCTTTCTGCTTCTGAAACCGTCTGCTCAGTTGATGCGCAGCCTGTAAACAGCCACAAAAGCAGTAACAACAGAATCATTTTTTTCATGCTCGTTCCTCCCTGTATGCTTCAAACCATGCGTCTATATAGGGGTACGGATTCATGGAAAATCCCCTTTCTTCTGGATTGCCCTCTTGAATCGAGGTAATCCGGGGACCTGTTATAGTATTGAAATCAGCTCCTGCTGGATCTTTATATGCTGCTCGTCCATTGGCCCACGGCCGCAAAATATCGGCTGTAAAAAAGCCTTTATTAATTTCCACATGGGTATGTGGGACGCCTGCCGTTTCAATATCGGACTCTGTTCCAACCAACTGCCCTCTCTGCAGCTTGGGGACGCCTAAGCAAACCATAGACGCCGCCATTTGTTCCCCATACAAAGAAGCTTGCTCCGCAGATAAATTTTTCAGTTCCTCCTGCGACCCAGGCAATATTCTGCCTGAACTTTGCATTTCCTGTATCCTTGCTTTAATCTGCTCAAGGCGTTTTGTTTGCATTTGGATCGTTTCCAGATCTCTTAATATTTTTTCCAATTGTGATGGCGTTTTGGGAATTCCCTGACGCATTTGCTCCCGCAACGCTTCCATCCGCTCATCCTGCAATTCTTGAAATTTTGCTTCTGCGCCTGTCGGAATAGAACCCTGTTCGATACCCTCACAAATTGCTTCGTAGTTGTCCAAAAGTGTTTTAACTGGCGGCTCCTGTTTACTTGAACTATTTGACGCTATTTTCTGATTTACTTCATCGATCAGGTTTCCAATTGTGCTGCTCACCGCAAGATGCATATAAGTTACCGTAATATTAAATTCCGGAATAAAAACATTAAAATAATAGCTTTTTTTCTGAATTGGATAGCCGTCACAGATTGCATAAATATTTCGCCCTGGCCCTAAGCACATATCGATCCCCCGGTGCCATCCATTTGTAAGATCATACCACTTCCCCCACATCCCGTAGCTGGATATTCTCGTCATATCATCGAACTTTGTTTCATAAGCGGCTTGCGGCGTAGTCTCTGTGGAGCCGCCATAATAAATCATGCAGGCCAGCTTGCAGGCGCTCTCCACCTGTTCCCGATGCCGCTTTAATTTTTCTTCCAACTGATCTTGTTCGGGACGCTTTTCAACTGTTTTTTCTCCCGTTACGCTTGTTTCAATCTCAACTGTCCTTCTAGTAGGCAAATCCTTATATACAAAGGGCAGATACATTTCCCAAGCCGGAACGGATTCATCGGACTGATAGGTATAAAGCGATTCTTCACCGCGGTACTTTGCGTCAATATCCTCAAGCCCTTCCAGCCTTCTTGCTGTCTTTATCATATCATGGACAATAGAAACTGAATCGCTCATACCTGTTTTAAGTCCCAGATCATCATAATCATAATAGTCGCTGTAAAACGGCAGGATATGTACAACCTCATCTATCACTTCTGTTTCAGCCTGCGTGGGCGGCGCCTGCGTCTGCGCGCCGCTGCTGGCAGGAAACTCAGTCCGGGCCATCTGTATCATCATCGTTGTGAGATCCTTTGCCAGAGACTTCGACTGGCTGTGAAAATCCTTCCCCACAAACATCGGGGTCATGCCTTGCAGCGCAAGCATCAGTCTTTGCGAAATCCCGTCCATAAATAATCCTCCCTATCCTTCATCCGGCAGTATATGAAGCGTTTCTATCATCTGTCTTGCCAGAACCGACCACGGCTGCGACTGTTCTTTCGGAGCGCAGAAGCCGCCCATTAAAAGCACCCCTTTGATTGATGCGCCAAAGGTTATTTGCCATATCTCACCATCAAATAAATCCACCCAGCTCTCAAAACAGGCAACTGGAATATCCGCGTCTATCCAGTCAACCGGTGTGTAGATGGCTGAAGGATTCATCCGTTTTGCAGCCATACGCAGATTTTGAACCATTTCCAAAATGCCTTCTGATTCTATCCGCTCACTTTCCAGCCGCTCTAATGTTAAATTTAAAGCGCCATCCAGAGTGGTTAAAATCATTTGCGGACGGAATTGAGATGGATATTTTAAAATAAGGGCATCCCCTGTAAGTTCCTCCATTTGTTCCGGCGCTGCCATGGAAAACTTTAAGTCCGGAAAGAGACGTGTTTTAAATGAATAAATATGCTCGCCTATTTCGACTTCCTTTGAAATATCCAGTTTGCTTCTAAGCTGTGCCGCCCGTCGTGCTGTAATGTTTTCTTCATCTCCGTATGGCATAGTATCCCTCCATCCTAATAAATCATAATGTCATCCGGTTCCATTGTTTCCTCTACCGATATAATCCCGAAATGCATATCCCAAAACAACTGCACAGAGATATCCAACGGCACAAATAAATCCATAAGAAAACCAATCTGTTTTTCCAACTGCCGCGTCTTTTCCTTGCCAATATAGATCAGCAATTCCCTTTTGTATGTGGTGTCCAGGTAGATAATGGAATTTCGATAAAGAATTTGCAGCAACGAGGTAAGTAAAGCAATTGACGCCCCATTTTTATATAGTTCAAGCAGGTGATCCACAATATGCAGGCGCTGCGCATGTGGGAAGGTAAAAAAGATTTCTCCTGTTCCTTTGCCATATCGGCCATTCACAACCTCTTTTTGCATAAACTTTCGATGATATTCCAATCTGGACATCCCATCCATCAAATCCATCTGTGCCAGAAAGTGAAATAATACATCGATCAGAAAGCCTCTGGATGCTGAGAACCGGTCGAATTGCTCATCTATCAGCGCGCTGAAAACAGGCCCAAACCGATACAAAGGATTTACAGGAACACATGCGTTTTCAAGCCCCTTCAAGTTAAGATCTTCAAACGCAGTTTCTAAATATGGGTTTATTGCCGAAGCCTGTGCAAAAACAACCTGCTCCTCCTTAACGCCCGATTCTTCAGCCAGCAACAGCGCCTCCCATGCATAATTCATAAGAGCACCCCTGCACAGTGAAATTCCGGGAAAGCAAGCTGCACCTGAGAAACAAGCATACTCATATAGTCCCTTGTTAAATAATTGGGGAATCCAGCGGATCGGAATTTTAAAATCATGGTTTTCAGAGATTGGCTGTCACGGATTTCATCCTCAATGAAGTCGTTTATGCTGTAGCTCTCCCCTGCAATAAGCTGGCTGCTTAATTGAAATGAGTCAAAACGTACCTCTTTTGCAGCATCAAAGGAGTGTATTCGCCGGGCAAGCTCGGCGCGTGTTTTGATCTGCGCCCCATGGCAAAGCAGCAACCGCTCTGAAAAACCATCCTCCTGCCGGTTAGATGTAAGAGGGAAAGGGAACTGCTCTGTCTCGGAAGGTATATGCTGTAAAATTTGCAGGATATCCCATGAGAGCCCTCCTTTTTTGGGAGAAACCGCAACCAGCGCATCCTTTTCCCGGCGCATGGAGATCAATTCCGGGTTATCCAAATCGACGAGATACCCGCTTTCATCGAAATCAGGGAATTGAAACCGGTATTCATAATTGATACGATCAGGCGTCGGCATGGGAAACGCTGACTGTCCGGCCCTGATTGTATGTACATTCCAGACAGGGAGAAAGCCTGTTTGAAACTTGCCCTCCTTACCATCAAATTCGAAGCGGATTTCCAGCGGCGCTTCCGGCCGGTAATCCCCTTTGATTTCATTTTCCGGCAAAACGACGTCAAACATTTTGTAGCAATAGGGGATATTGGGCGTTACCCACGGGATCCCATTTGATTGAAAGTGGCGGTAAAGTGTCCGAATTTTTTCCCGATAACGAACTGCGGGTTTTAATTTAACCCGAACGGCGATCTCCTGTTCTCCTATTTTTAAACAGGCAGGATATCTTTGATCCGATTTCTCTATCTGCCGGCAAACAAGATAATCGTCCTTCAGGAAAACCGTATCAAGAATAGCCATATGCTTTTCTTTCAGCATTTCCATAGCGGTTCCCCAGCTTTTCTGTCCCTGTTCCAAATCTGACCCGTCCATCGGAACCAGCCACGGATAATCTCCAGCGTTTTTATATGGGAGCAATGTAGCGCAGATTGTATATAGCCCTGGCAGGAAGGGCATTTCTTCATAAATTCGCCGTTCAAGCCCATCATATTTTTCCATCATGTGGTCATAAAGCGGTAAAAATACCTGCTCCATTGTTTTCCGCATTATTTCCCGTTCGCCCAATTCCGGGATTAAGGAGAGTTTTTCCGATAGATAGCGCCGCATATCCATATTCAATCACCTGCCTGCAAATCATCCCATCCGAAATTTTCTGAACAGATTTCCAAAAACAGCAATGTACTCGTACCAATTACAAACTGATCCTGATGCTGCAAATCCCTGCGTTCATAAACCGCCTGTCTTTCCATATAGATCATCCCCCGGGATTCTGCCGGCAGCAGCATGGTTTTCCGGCTTCTTGGCTCATACAAGATCACCAGATGCCTGCGGGGCTGTATCTTATCATCTCCGCGAATACAAATATCACTGTTTGGGTCGCTGCCAATATAATTTTTGCCCTCATGGATCAGATAGCCGCGCCCTTTATTAAGCCCCTTGATACAAACCAATATCCCGCAGGCCCACTGTTCAGGCGGCAGTTCTATCTCTTTTTTCCACTCATCTTCCGTTTTGGGAGCATTGGCAATCTTCGAGCCGCAAACCGGACAAGTATCCCCATATTTTATCGTGTTATAACGGTGCCCCTTCGGACAGGTTTCAATCGGTTTTAATTGGCTTTCCGTCTGCATTTCCTATCCCCTTTTTTAGTTAAAGAGCCGGATCCCCGGCAATTTATCCATCGGACGGTGCGTACACCCATACAGCATTTGTAATACTTGTGCAAGCCCCGGCAGCAGTTCTTCATGAGCCATTTCCCTGTAAGGCGTCCCCAGCCGCCGGCAGATATAATGCTGCAAATAATCCTTTGGGACCGGGGCTGCTTCAAGCGCGGTTGCGCAAAACGCTATATCAAGCGGGTCCTGTGCCAGAGGATAAGCCTCATGTGCAAACCGGTGCGTCACTTCCGGGCGTAATGTTGCTTTCCCAATCCCCGCCTGACGCACAAACGTCAGATTTACTGTATCGTACTCAGTCTGCAAGTCGGCGAAATCCTTATATTCGGTTCTTAACGAAGATCCTTTTTTCAACTTGAATCTTCCCAATTCCAACTCGTTTGGCATAAGCTGCACGTTTTCCTCCAACACAAGTTCCCCTGTATGAAAGATATACTCTTTCATAGCAATCTGCGGGGCAAAACGGATTTTCAACATCATCCACTGATCGGTCGGACGGTACGGTACGCTGGTTTTCTCCCGCAGCATATAGACGCGCCCCGTATATTTGACCATCCCTTTTTCCACGCCGATCCTCATCCCTGATTCGTACAGACGGCATCCCGACAGAATTCCATCACTGTATTCCCCATAACGCAATTCCTGTTCCACACAAGTCAAATCGCGCAGCGCAAACAGGATTTCTTTGCGAAGGGGACCAGGCGCAAAGGTTGGTATCTTACTGATAAAGGACAATGCAGACCCCCCTCACATCATTTTTTCCCGTCGAAAAAGTTTACTGTCCAGCTATCGTTCTCGAAGGGGAAAAGCTGTGGATGCCCCAGGAGCAGCGTTTCCTCCCTGCGTGCAGCCGGAAGAACATGAAAGCCCCATTGAGCCGCATCCGCCCAAACAAAATAGCGGATTTCTCCATTTTCAATAATATCTATCTCAGCTTGCGGGATGATGTCCCCATATATTCCCGCAAGTTCTTCATAGGTAACAGATTGGAATTGTTCCTGTGGGCAGGCTACCGAAAAAATATGCTTTACTGCGCCATGCACATCCTCCAGATACAGCTGCAAACGGCTGCTTTGCATTGGCCGGGATACTGTGCCAATACCCGAATTTCTGCTAAGGCGGGGGATCAGCACAGCCTTCAGGTTCGTATGGGTGTAAGCGAACAGTTCCCATGGCAGCGACATATCGCCGGTTTTAATGGTTACGCTGCTCAAGCCGAGCTGATGGTCGGTAATATACCGGATGGCCCCATCCAAACAACTCAGTTTCAATCGGTAATCCTCCTGCGCCTTACCGCCTGTACGGATATACCGGCCTGGGATGAACTCCTTGAGCGCATCACGGAATAATGGGATCCGGCAGCTTTGACCTGTCAGATTGATTGCGGAATACTCCTCCAATTTTAAGTTTCCGAAAAAACGGCGGATCAGGTCATAGATATCCGGGTTCAAAACTACGCGCACTGTCGGCGCCCCTAAATGCACAGTCGGGAATTCCTTTTGCAATTCCAGTTTCCCATTCATAAATGCCGCCAGCTTCCACCGCGAAGCCGCCAGCCACAGATTTTCCGTATTTTCTGATGCGGCCGCCTGATTGGAACAAATCGTTACCGCCTGAAGGCGGCTGTCAGAAAAGAAAGCCTTTTTGATGCGCTCGGCCAAAGTAAACAGATAATAATAGTTCCCCCTGACCAGATGATATTCGTCCCGGCTTGCATTTTCATACTCCTGCCAGCGGGTTGGGATCACCTGTTCGGCCTGTTCATACGCCTGATTAAGCGCCTGATAAAGCGGCGCCGGTCCCTGCTCATCCACTGTACGGTAACATTCCTGCTCCATACCCGCCGTAATCTC
Source organism: Anaerotruncus colihominis (assembly GCF_010206195.1). Taxonomy (GTDB): domain Bacteria; phylum Bacillota; class Clostridia; order Oscillospirales; family Ruminococcaceae; genus Anaerotruncus; species Anaerotruncus colihominis_A. The sequence continues at coordinate 167,446 of NZ_VIQT01000019.1, forward strand.
ATAAAGGCTTTGTCCTTCCCCCGTCAGCCGCCTGGCCGCTTCTAGTTTTAACATCTGTAAAATCCGGAAGGTAAGGTTATTGCCGCCAAAATCCGTATCTCCATTTTCATAAGAGGTTTTAATCGATATTTTATAAGAAATCCGGCTGTTCGTTATTGAAAAATCTGCTGAAGTAAGGTCTGTGGTTCCGCCGCCGCAGTCGACAATCAAGGCTTTGTACCATATCCCATTTTCATAATAATTATTTTCAATATAGCTGTGGATGGTGTTATAAAGCACCGCCACGCCTTCGTCCACCATATCCTGTTCAAGCAAATCATATTCAGGAAATATCTCACGGTAAAATGCCAGGAAACGCGCTTTTTGTTTAACCGGGCAAGAGAGATACAGCTTTTGAAAATGGCATTTAAACCGTTGTTCCGCGCTTTTGATCACATAGGTCAAAAACGCTCTGATAATTTCCCGGCGCGTTGCCATAATCCGGTTGCCTCGATGGTCGGATAATTCTTCACTCTGTTCACAGTCTCCCAGCCACCGCTTGATATCGTACCAGACCGAAACCCCTTCCCCGAAAAAGCCGTCCATAACCAGTTTTTCCGCCTCGCGGCCTATCAGCCAGACCGGCTTGCCATCCTCGATCCTGTCAATCCCGATGATCGTCGGCAAAACCGGGGCTTTACTCCCCTCCTCATCCAGCCATTGGACATAGTGGATTTTATTTTGTGTTAAACCAACCTGCCCAAGTTCCGGGCCGAACTGTTCGCAGAACAACGGATCTGCGTGGATACCCGCCGCGGTATTCGTCGTTCCAAAGTCAATACACAAAGGCATTGGGGCCTGTACAGGTTTGCGCACCACAAAATCCAGCAGCCGCACGCCATACACCTCAATTTCAGGCGGCAGGGATATATCCTGACCACCGTACAGTGCAAAAATGCGATCTGAAAGCTGCCTTGGAAAGACCAGCAGCATATAATCCCGCGCCTCTGCCTGCCGACATGGGAGCTGTCCGTTCCGGGCCAAATAGAGTTTTTCCCGCTCCTGTGCGGCAATTATGTTGAAGATTGCACAGACGCCGCCCTCCCGGTCCAGCACAACTGCGTTTACCCCTTCGATTTCCTGCCGCATTGGCAGGGTGTACCCGTCAAAATAACCTGTATCAAGCCCCTCCCATACCACAATTTTTGCCGGGATTTCAAGAGCGTCGGGCAGCAAATGCAACTTCACACCCCGCAATGCCTGTTCAATGCGTTCCCCACCGCCATCCGCAGGCTGCTGAATCAGCAACGGTCCATAACTGCCGCGAAACCGCAGAATTAATCGGATAAGCCGGTCTTTGTCCAGCTGATACAGACCTCCATGCAGAATTTTTTGCCGCTCGCAAATATCTCTAAGCTGAAGCAGCGTCATCCGTTCAAGTTCTTCCTGCCGGTAGCGGATCAAGATTTTTGTTTCATCCGGCTGATTCTGCAAAGGTCTGTTCATTTTCAAAACTCCCATTCTGAAACGCTAATTCTTTTTTGGGCTGATATAGCCGTCCACTGTATCTATCCGGTCCCGTGCCTCATTCACACCATCCTCATCCCCAAGATCAGCGTAAATCCCCCTGGCAAGGATATACCTTTGCCTTGCGTCGGCATATTCAAGCTTGTCCAGAAGGGCGTCCCCCTCAGACATATACTGCTCTGCCGTTTCGGTCTGCTGCTGGTTTTCACCTTCTTTTTGGGTTAATGCCGCCAGCTTTTCATCAATCGACGCAAGCACAATCTCATTCCCCAACGCTGCATACTGCTCCCTCGCTAAAGTATATAGGAGTTTCGCCGCAGTAAGATCCCCTTCTTTTACCGCTTTATCACCCTGCACAATGTAATCTGCCGCTGCAGATTCTGCTGCCGCCTGTTCCTTTACAGCCTCGGTTTCCCCCTGCATTTTGCCGTATAAGGAGTCCAGTGCTTCAAGTGCAGACTGTTTTCCCGCTTCATAATAAAGTCCTGCTGCGAGCCGCCGCGCTTCCAGATACTTTTCCTCTGCCGCAGCGTAGTTCCCGCGGTCCGCCAGCATATCGCCCAGCGAAATATAATCCTGAACGCTCAGATAGCCCGCCGCCTGTTCCAGCCCCCGCTCAATATATTTTTGGGCTGCAAAATCGGTCTGCCGGCTGCGGCTTCTCGCGCGCAGCCACGCTTCCTGCGCGTCTGTGTATTCGCCCGATTCCATCAGCCCATCTGCGGTGACAATCGTTTCTGTAAGTTTCCGATATGCATCAATCCGGTTTTTCTGTTCATTATCTTTCAATTTTCCAGCCAAATCAAACGCTGTATCCAAATCATTCTGCGCACGGACAAAATTATTGTCGGCTATGTACTGTATTGCACTTTCAAATGCAAATTCCATTTCCACACGGTTTTCATGCTGTTTTTTGAAATACAAAAATAAAACGATCCCCAAAACCAGCAATACCACTGCCAGAACAATCAATATCATGATGGTCAGCCGGATCCGTTTGGCCCTTCGGGGATCAAGATATACTTTGTCGATAAAGATTAGTGCAATCGTATAATTTTCGATATCAGTCGTTGCTTTTTGCATTGTGAGGATCCCGTTTGCCTCCGGCTGGCTTTCCGCGTCCAATATCTGTGGGTTTGAATCAAGAATCAAACGCTCGATATTCTCAAGCGCCTTGTCCGGATCATTGCCTGCCTCCGCTGTGCTGGCGAGCAGATCACTTTCATCACAGTTTTCCCATACGCCCCTTGTGTATAAAGCCAGAATGTCCCCATTTTGAAGCCGCAATTTCCTGCTGACTTGAGGGCGGGCATATTTCCCGCCTAAAAACCGCGATAAATTGTTGCGTTCCTCATGCAAAGCAATCTGGTCTTTAGGCAGTTTCCCTTTTGTGGACAGATCTGCGCTCAGGGAATGATCCTTGCTGCCATACGCAACCCTGCCATGCCGCAGCAGAGAGAACCGGCTGTTGCCCAGCCATGCGCAGCGTACTTTTTGGTAGTTGGTTACAACCACTGTAATAGATGCGCCCGCAAAACGCAGCCGGCTGCTTTTCATAGCGGCCTGCGCATTCCTGACATATTTTTTCAACGCTTTTTTCCCAATGGACGGTTTTTGCTCAAAACATTCTATCACCGCTTCCGCCGCCAGCCGGATAGACAGGTCCTCACGTTCGCCGGGTTCTAACCCATCTATTACAAGGTAACAGGCGAAATCATCTGCTTCCGCGCTTGCATAAAAATCGTTGTTATATAGAAAGGCGCCCTCTTTGCTGAGATAACGTGCAACAAACGCGCTGTTATTCTTTCGCATACCATACCTCCTGATCTATAACAGCTTTTGCCACAATCACGGTTGCATTATCTTGTTCCGGTTCCTTCTTTCCATCCACAATTGCGATCAGCCAATGTGCGCAAAAGTTGCAGCTCCACCTCTTTCGCATAGCGGCAGCCAGCTCCTGTTCTGTTAACGCTTGTGTAACTCCATCACTTGCCAGTAATATTCTGTCTCCTCGCTTTAAGGAAACCGGGACTTCACAGATTTCCAGTTGGGAAAAGCCATCTTTTCCGACAAAATTACAGGTACGGTTATCATTCGCCACACGAAGCGCATATTCACGTGGAAGTTTTCCCTGCCGGTATGCCTGTCTTGCAAGGCTGCCAATCGTTTGCCCTTCGCTTATTTGCCAAAGCCTGCCCCCGCGCATCAGATAGAGGCGGCAGTCTCCGGCAAGCGCATAATATAAATAACCTTGTTTCATAACCGCACACAACAGGCTCGCTCCGGCAGATGCATCTGGAATGTGACGGAGGATACCGGCATTGGCGGCCCGGAACGCATCAGAAAAAAAGTATTTCGGATACTCTCCCGTACCCGCGGCCTCAAACATACGGGATACGCTGTCGACAGCGATTTGCGCCGCATACCTGCCCTTTTCTCCCCGGCCAATTCCATCGGCCAGCAAAAACATCGCTTCCCCATCTTTGACAATCGTCCGGCCTATATCCGCCTGTACCTCCCGTTTCCCCGCCGTTTGCGCTATTGCTGTGTACAGCTTTCCGCCATTTGGCCATCCCGCTGCACAGCGCAAGATCCAAAGCGCGGCCAAAAAACTGCTGCATAGAATGAGATATGACAACCCCGTCCCTCCTCAAGGTTCCTCCCACGCAAAATGGTCGCCGCACAATGGGCGAAATATCAGCACCGTATCCCCCAGCCGTATACTGCTCATATCTAACAGCCGGACTGGTTCATAAATGCTCTGGTTATTCATATAAACCAATTTTTCCGAATCCCCCGGTACCAATACAAACTGCCGGTTTAGCGGATCGTAAGCGATACTTGCGTGATTACGGCGGGCAACGCCCATATCCCCTAATATCTGCACATCCATGTCATCCGCCCGGCCTATGAAATTCTTGCCCGCGTGCAATGTAAAGCTCTGCCCTATGCGCGGACCTGAGATGCATGCCAGCCAGCCGCATACCGGCTCAATCGGTAAATATAAAAGTTCGTCTTCCAATTCCTCTATCGTCGGCAAAGGCTCCCTTTTTTCTGGACGCCCTACCACCCGCCCGCAATAAGGGCATTTATTTCCATGCATCCGTGTGTCAAATAAGTGCCCCATCTGACACTGCGCCATATTCGTCCTGCTTATAGTTTTCATTTTGATTTCTCCTGCCTCCCTACCTTACTGCCAACCGGACGCTCCGCGACAGTTCCAGCAGATCGCCGCATTGCAGCAATACCGGATGCCCCGGCACCAGAAAGATTTCCTTTCCGTCGCGCCAGATCGCGCTTCCGCCGCGGGTAGAGAGATCCTGAGCCCACCACCCTGCATTGGTATAATTTAACGACATATGGATTGGGTCTATATAGTCGCTGTACGAGCTGCCCGTAAGATCAATCAGGCAGGTATAATCTGGATTTTCCTTTCCGATCAGCAGCCCTGTTTGCCCCTCCAGCGGCCAGCTTTGGATTGTCTTATCGTTTTCTCCCAACAGGCAGATAACCTGTGGACACGTCGCTGTTTCTTTTTTCTTTCTGCGCTTTCTCCAGCAGGAAATTTCACGCCCAATAATTCCAATAGCAGAAAACGTCCATACCACGGTCAATGCAATCTGTAAATAGAATCCTTCCACATATATCCATGTAAGAATTACACACATGATTGATGCTGCCGCAATAACGGCATCCAGCAATATGCAGATAGCAGCCCTTCCCCTCATATCACTATCCCCACTATTTTTTCAGCCCCATAAATCTGAAAAACAGTTCGTCTGTATCAATCGGTGCGGAGCCTGCTTTTGTGCGTTCCGATTGCGATGCAACTCCTTCTGGAGTAAACATCTTGCTGAACTGTTCCATCATTGCGCCAATATCTACCTTGCCTCCGGTTGGTGCGGAATGAGCAGCCGCATACCTGGGCTTTTCCCCCTTTTTTACCTTTGCAATCTCCGCGTCATATTTTTTACGCTTTTCTTCATCGCCTAATGTTTCCCACGCCTCGGCGATTTCCTTAAACCGTTCCTCGGCCGCCTTATCGCCGGGATGCAAGTCCGGATGGTTTTCTTTCACTAAACGCCGGTAGTTCTTGCGGATCTCATCTGTTTTTGCGTCTGCGGACACTCCCAATGTTTCATAGTAAGTCCTCATATAAATAAACACCCCTTCATAAAAGATGGGCGTGCCCATGAAAAGGGCACGCCCATCCATTTTCCGCCTTTGCTGGTGGCAGGGCGAGAACTGTCTATTAAAGTGTAAAACCGCCTTCGACCAAAATGTTCTCCAGTAAATCCTTTTTCTGGCGGATGGTTAACTCATACGAACCGACTCCGGCTGTCACGTCGAATTCTTCGCTGTACCCTACAACGAAAGCGTTCGGGAATGTAACCCGCCGCAACACCTGTCCGGCTGCGTTCGCGGTTGCAGTAACCTTCTGATATGCCTTTGCATCATCCATGTTATTTGCCCACTGAGCAACCTGAACTGTCCCATCGGCAAGGCCGCCATCCGCCGCAGATCGAATTTTCCCTGTGGATTTCATAGTCGCGGAGGTATCCGGCGCCCGTCCCTCTGTATTCTTCGGGATGCCTGTTGTATTCTCAAAAGATTTTACGGTTTCCTCACCGAGCTGGCTTGAAAACGCACCTTCCATTTTCAGCTCATACATTTTGCTTTCTCCTTCCGTTCCGTTTCTGGTTTATTCCGCTGCAAAGCCGCCTTCGACCGTCACTTTGTTGTTTTCATCTTTTTTCTGACAAAGTTCCAGACGGAACGTGCCTGTCCCCTGTGTGTCACTGAACGACTCGTGGTAATCATATACAAAAGCCTTCGGCAACGTATACTTGCGTACTGTTGTAGCGTCTGCGTCATACTGTGCAACCGCATTACAGTAAACGCTTACACCCTTGTTTTTATAGCTCCATTGCTGCAGTTTTGCGACCGGCTCACCTGATGTGCCCGCAATTTCCGGAATGATACGCCCCTCAATCCAGAGAATTTTGCTTACATCGGTGGAGCGTGCATTGGAATCCTCCGGTGTGACGATCCGGTAGCCCATTTTTGTGATATGTTTTTCGTCGATGGTGATGTTTTCCGCCCCTGTGATAACCAACTGAGTCATGTCAATTCCTCCTGTTGTCTGAATTTTTAATGTTTTTGAATCGCATGCTTCCCAAATCACAATTTAAACGCCGGCTCCCGCAGTTGTCCGCCGCAATCTCACTTTGACGTTCTTTTGCACGCCGCCGAATTGGAAGTGGATCTCGCAATGTCCGGCCCGCTCGTCCAGATCGTATGTAACCGCGTCTTCCGGTTTTATAACCGCATTTATAAAATCCTTACGGTTCATCCACTGCTGCATCTGACTGGACGGATTTGCAGAAAAGAAAAACTCAACCGCATCTTTTTTAAAGTCAGAACTGACCCTGCGCAGTACGCACTCAAAATAGCTTGACACTGTCTGCTGAAAAATCGGTTCATATTGATATCCGTCATGGGCGAGACTTCGCGCCTTATAGACAGTCAGGTTATTCACCGGCTTTCCTTTGAGACTCTGGACCTCGCTTGACAGAATGAATCCAAAACCCTGCCTGTTGATTTCCTCTTTAACAGATCTTGTCCATCCCGCAACCTCCCTCGCAAGGGTGGTTGGGACCAGCAGGGCGTTGTCTCCTGATTCAATGTCAAACCGTACCCCCGGCAGAGTTGGATCGACGCTTCTGATGAATTTCTCACGCAGGAAATCCGGATCTTGGCAGGCAGCCATGATTCCTGCTGCAATGAAAGCCGCCGGGATATAAATCCCATTTAAGTAAAACCGCTGCACATCTTCCTGCCGGTCCGAATATGCCGCATTTTCGCCGTCCGTTGTCATCAGCTTTCCAGTGATAACCCCGGACTTGTTCTTTGGAATCACAGTCACATTCGGCAGGCAGGGCACGGCGCAAGCACTGTAATCTTTGTTCATCAGCGGAGCGCAACGATCTATAAACGCGCCTATCCCTTCTTTTGCCACCTTATCGAATGTCGTATCTTCCCCGGTTTCAAATGAAAAGAAGGTTTTTATTCCATAATCCGCAAGGGCGTCTGTCAATGTGCTGAGTGTTTCCATTGAATATACATCTGTTTTCTTTTTCTGTTTCGCAGTCGCGAATACCTGCCGGATTTCTTTTTGATCTCCTGCTTTGGAAAAGCTGAGATTCGGGAAAATTGCCTGCCAAATATGATTGTCCATATCGTTTGTCAGATTTGTGGTATTCAAGAAAGTCTGAACACGGGGAAGATTTCCACTACGGGCCGCCATTTCGGGATCGCAATTGGCAACCAGCAGCCGCGGCCGCATGGCGCTTTTACTTTTCACGGTATCCTCGTACTGTTCAAAGAACAGATGTACGCCCAGCAGTATCTCGCATACTGGTTTTACGCATTCCATAAAGTCCTTTTGCGCTTGGGTATAGAGCGAGAGATAAGCGTTGTGGTTTTCAACTTCACGTTGGTAATCTACTTTGCTGCCGACCGTGGTTGCCAGTGGCGAGAAGGTCCGTACCACAAGATCCTTTACATACGAGCTTGCATAATCTCCTGCGTTTGATTCATAGTCCTCGCTCAAAACTTTTGCCAGCTGCGCGCTGCCTGCGTCATCCATCGCTGCCAACGCGGTTTCATTTGCAGGCGGCAACGCTTTCACCTCGAGGCTTCCATCCTCTTTGAGCGCAAGCAATCCGGCTGTAATTCTTGCACCCTTAGCATCCCCGTCACCCGCGCCGCTCAACAACAGACGCTGTTCACAATCATCGGCAGCCAAAGCCAGCATCTGCACAGGATTATTGTAATGTTCCCGTGCATCGGCAAACAGGGCGTTCAGCTTATGCGCCAGATCGTCACGAACAGGATCTTCCTCCGGAAGAGCGGCATATTTTCCATAATTGTAATTCATCTCTTTGCGGATCTGCTGAATGGAAGCGCGCATCTTTTCCGGACTGAGCTGCTTTGTCAGGCTTTCAAAATCGAATTCCACTGTCCGCGCGCCCTGCCTGCTGCGCGCAGCAATCATGTCAAACAGCACACCTATTGTCGGAGAGTTTCTATCCAATGGATATTCCGTCACAAATTCCGGCGGCAGATGTTCCGGTCGGTTCAGCTGGAAGTGCATCTTTTGATTCTCTGCATCAAAAAAGCCATACGCCTTTAACGGGAACTTCCGCTCAAACTCGGAATAACTGTTGACACATAACGCCGTCATAATCTCGTCGATCTGTTCATCCGGAAGCGCAGACAAATCCCGCGTGTTGCCCACCAAAGTAAGCAAATCTTTGAGATCGGGGTCTACCACACCCCAAAGCATGGTGAAATTTGTTTGCTGCAAATCCATGTCGCATCGTGCCGCCTTTCTTTTCTCTGTCTATGCAAAAGCTCTTATCAACGCACGCTGACCGCGAGAGCTTTGGCGCTGTCTTTTGCCCGAGAGCCAGCCATCTGACGGAAATAAATTTCCACTTCCTCGCAACCTTCTTTCAAAACAATATAGAATTTCTGGTTATAATAGATCCGCAGTTCCTGGCCAAAGCCCCGCTCCTGGCCCATAAAAAAGATTTTCCCTTCAGACAGGTTTTGAACCCGCAACGTTTCATCCGCACCCGGCAATATGCGAATCTGCCCAGCTTGCTGGAATGGACATCCAATTCCGCAGCTTTCATACAATTCTCTCAGCGTAATTTCCCGGCAGTTTCCGAACCTGTCTAATTCCACAGTAAAAGGCCGTATTTCGTCAGAACTTCCGGATTTCACAGTAGAAATCTGTACTTTTCCAAAAAAGCCTCCCGCTTCAGGCAAGCTGATGTTCGGATTATGATTCCTCCTGCGCTTTTGCCAAACCGCTATAATAGCCGCGCCTATAATAAAAACCGCGCCAATTATAGCCGCCATAAAAACGGATAGCCTTTGTTTGGGTTCTGCTGGCAGTGGCGGCCGTACATCCAGGACCTGTGTTTCAGCTGTAATAGCAGGAAGCGTGAACTGTGGTGTGGAGATCTGCACACTTATTTGATAAATTCCAAATGTATCTGGTTCAAATAAACCGGTCAAGGTTCCATCATCTGTAAGCATACAGGACACCTCAGATGTTTCTCCATTTGGCTTTGACAGAAGGAGTGTCGTTTTAAGCTGCCCACTATAGCCAGCAGCAGGGAAGGGCGTCCCTGTAGCATTATCAAAAAGCCTGACTGTAACGGTTGTCGTCTGCGTTTCTGGAAGTTCTCCCGCCAGTCTTGAATCTACGTCAACCTCCATTTCGAGGTCTAAATCCATAAGCAATTGAATTTCAGTTTTTCCCTCTGAACCAATTTGGAGCGATAGCCCCTTCCTCGACGGCCGTCTCAAATCTAAAACTGTATATGTGTCTTCCTTTTGTATTTCCAGACCCGCACCTGCATAAAACGCCTGCACAGAAACATTTTGAGGAATAAAAAGCCTTACACGGGGAATCTGATCCCCTAAAAGTTCAATTGGAACACTTTGCATATCTGTGTCAGCACTGGCCACTGTGATCGTATCTTCAATACTCCCGCCAAATGAACGTAAAACCTGATACATACATGCAGTCAGTTCGTTTCCATCTGATACTTCATTGATCTCATCCGGGGCTGAAAGAGATTGTATGGCTTGTCCCAATCGATTTTGTGTCTTTGGCTGGTGGAATACAAGCTGCTTTATTTTTATATCATTTTCCTTACATTTTGTATTGAGAGCATCGATCCGGTCCGCCCACTCGCTTAGTCCAGGCTCCACAGCCGGAACCAGCCCACCTTCTGATATATCTGCGACCAGTATAATCCGGCCCCCTGCGTCCAGCAGCTCCACCGCCCGTTCCAAACCTGCTCCAAGACAGGTATTTCCACCATATGGCAAGGTATTTACCGTATTTAAATATCCGTCCATTCCCTCCACAGTAGATGGATCAAAAAATCCTGATTCCACAGCTACTTGTGAATGTACACCGATTAATGCAATTTCTGTTCCCGCAGGAGCTAGATATCCAGCCAATTTTAACGCGTCAGCCACCCCATACTCACGGTTAATCTCCGCCATAGATCCGCTCAGATCTACCACCAGGACAACTTTTTCTTTATCCCTGAATTTTTCTTTTGCCTCTACTGATATGCTGCCCATCGTCAAAAGTAAAATTACCGCGATACAAATGGGCTGTATCCATTTTTTACTTCTCATTTGCCTGCCCTCCAGTACGGTTCTTCTAACAACAAAAAATCAGGAGACACTGAATAACAGATAGCAGGAATACCGGGTAACCAAAGACGGCAGCACAAAAAGGATACCTATATTATTGGATGAGTATGACGTTGTTGTTTTTTAATGATTGCGCTTGTTGTTTTCCAATTATTTCTTTATATGGTATATTTTATTTCATATTATTCTAAAAATCAACAATTTTTATGAATAATTACTTATAAATTTTCAATAGATATATTGTTTATAGTGTATAATTGACGATACTGTAAATATGTGTTTTACAAAACAGTTAAGGCTGAACTACTAAAACAGTTTGAGGCCGCGCTGCGGAAAGTCACGTTTAACTGGAGAAAAATTGCACTGGGGATTCTGGCGGGCACAGCGGTGGGTGCGTCGGCCTGAGTGCCGGGGCGCCAGCGAGCCAGTGCTGGCAACGGATGCGGTTATGAGCGGCGGGCCTCTGGTGTTTTGACAGTGGAAATCAGTATGATTACAGAGAAGACAGTGGGGAGGCGCTGAGGTGAATAAAAGAAAAGCGGAAATGATCAGGAGCATCCAGCCCCAGATAGACGCGGAGTTCCCTCGCCTTATGAATGAAATCAGCGGGTATGCGGCGGAGCATCAGGGAGGTCTTCGGGAGGGTATCCGGCAGTGTGCGCTGAAGGCGCGGCCGCTGATAGAGAGTGGAAAAAGAGCGGTATGCTGCATCGTGATTTCCCTGCTGGCTAGCAGCTTTAAAACGGGAAGTATGAACAATCGCAAGGCTGTAGGTTACGCAACGGACCTTCCGGGAGGACGCCCCTCGGCATATTTTTATATTTATCGGACGGAGGACTTAAAACCAGAGGATCTTGAGAGCCTTGATCCGTGTACCATATTCAGTGGAGCATCATGGTTTTCAGCAGGGAGAGATGTTCCGCTTTATAAGAGCAAGAATGGGAAGTATATGATGTGGATAGATGGTGGAACTCGCTTCTTTTTGCCGGAACGTTATCGGATGATCGAGAATTTCTGTGCGATTGAGGACTGACAAGAGAAGTGCGGCAGGTAAAGGAATGCAGGCTTTAAGATGCTCTGCTTTTTACGGAGGGCTTTGTTTCTTCTCTGTATAAACATCTTCAGGTGGATGGTTCTACTTCACGGCTCACAATGGCCCATACCACAGTCCACCCAAGGGCGCAATTCGCCCTTGGCGTGGACTGTGATTTTTTCAGCCATCAATCATTTCAGCAGCTTAAAAAGCAGGCTGGTCCTGCCGCCGTTTCGCCGCCATCTCTGCTCCGTTTCCAGATATCCAGCCGCCTTGAGATCGGCAACAGCCCGCTTGACGGTGGACTTGGAGAGTGCAAGATCTTTGGAAATGGTCGAGAGGGAGGGCCAGCTTTTTCCCTCCCGATCCGCCCGGCCGTACAGATAGATGTAAACGGCTTTTGCCCGGTGGGACAGCGCGTCGTCCTCATAGATTTGTTCCAGCTTACGCAAAGATTCCCTCCTTCTTATTTAGTCGGTGCGGGGCGGACGCCTGTGGGGAGGCTTTTCCAAGGACTCTTGAACCGGCTCCCCGGCCAATTCCGCAGCCGGCGCAATTTCCTGTTTGGGCTTTGCCTTTGGGTATCGATAGGCGATAGCCGCCGCCAGCTTCTCCCGCCCGGCATACTGTATCTTGCGGGCGGAATATTCCGGCAGTTCAAACTGCTTCCCAAAGCGGATACCCCACCTTAAGAACAGAGCAAATTTGGTTTTCATCGGGTGCATCCCGGTTTTCATGGTGATAAACTGGCCCTTGGGCATACTTTTCAGCTCGTCCGGGGTCATCAACCGCCGCCCCATCATCTGCAGGCTGCGGGAATTGTTGTCCTTGCCCTTGCTCACCGAACCGGAGAGGACGGTCTGTTCTCCCAGATCTTTGGAGAGGGTTTCTGCTGTCTCGCTGCCGGGAGCGAAGCCGCCGAAGATGGTGAGCTGGCAGTTGTCCCGTATCACCTGCGCGCCCTCTCTGCCGTAGTTTTTGTCCAGCTGGATGAGGCCCTGCACAATGGCGACAATACTCAGCCTGCGGGATCTGGCCGCGGAAAAGAGCATCTCCGCGCCCTCCAATTTTGGGATGGTCCCGAACTCGTCACAGTAGAAGATGCAGCGCCGGGGAAGTTTGCCGCCATTTTCATCTGCCACTGTCATTAGCTCCCGATAGAGCTGCTGGATGATGAGGCTCACGAGAAAATAGGCGGTGGGGTCCTCCTCCGGCATGACGATGAACAGGGCGGTTTTTCCCCCACAGAACCTCTCGGCGTCGATGGCGCTGTCAAAGCAGAGAAGCTGCTCCAGCTCGGTATCCAGAAAGGCGTTGAGACGGCTCATAGCGGTGGAGAGAACGGAAAGCATTGCCTGCTCCCCGGTGTGGAGCGCCGCCCCCGCCATCCATCGCGCCTTGTGTTCCGGTGGGAGCTGTTCCATGAGCAGTTGGAAGTGGTTTTTGCCCTTGACCTTGCTGGGAGCAAGCAGATCCTGCAAGAGCTTGAACACTGAAACGATATGCCGTTCTTTGGGCGGGCAGAACTCCGCGATCAACATCATGACCGACGCCAGCAGCCCCTCCGCGGCGTCATAAAAATAGGTGTTCTGGCCGTAGTTTTGTTCACCGCCCGCCTGAATGATGGTCTTGGCGCAGATCTTGGCGTACTTCTCCATCTTTGCCCTTGCCCGGAGGTCATCGGGGTGCGCATGATATTGATCCGCGTACTTGGAGATGAGGTGAAGCATGTTCGCCCCATCGCTTCTGGTGGGATTGCGCAGTTCAATCACCGATACCTGGTAGCCGTAACACTCCCGCGCAACGGTACCGTAGTTACGGTAGACGTCCCCCTTGGTGTCACTTGCCAAAAAGCTGACGCCGGACGCGCAGGCATATTCCAGATTTGGATAAAGGTAGTGGGCTGTTTTTCCCACCCCGGAGGCGCCGATCATCAGGCAGTGGACGTCGCCGGTGTCAATGAGGGCGGTGGTCTTTTGCTTCCAGGGCAGACCGCCCACCACTGAGCCCACCACCAATCCCTGCTCTTTGGGCCGTTTTTCGCCCTTGCGCCACTGTTCGGGCAGGAAGGGGAGATGGAGATAGGCTTTCTCCATCTCTTTTTTAGTCGCCCACCGCGCTGTACCGTGCTGGCCGTCGCCTACTTGCCGGGATTTGATACCGTTGATGCCGGTGTTGTCTGAAAACACCGCGATGAAGGCGAACACCGCCACCATGCCGCCCACTGTCCAGAGCAGGGGGGCCATCTGAGAAAAATCAAAGGGCAAGGCTCATTCCTCCTTCCTGCTCCCGCTCAAACGTTTCCTGCTGTTTGATTTCTTCTTTCAGGTCATCGTTCCAATCCTTCAGCTGTGGACACAACCGCTGGACAGAATAACCGCCCAGCTCATCGAGCCGGGCGGTCAATCGTTCTGAGGCGCTGTGCCCTGCTTTGTCGTTGTCCAGGCAGAGGTACACCTCGCGGATTGATGGCTGGACTTCCAGTTGCCTAACCATCGCATGTTCCGCCACCCCGCAGAGGGACACATAGCTGTGTTCCCGCCAGCCCTCCGGGTGCAGGGAGATGTAGGAGAGCAGGTCGATGGGGGCCTCGAACACATACAGCTTTTCACTTTTACCCACCCAATGAAAGCTGTATGCCGGATCGCAGCCCTCCACATTGATGCGGAAGGCTTTTCCCTCGCTGTTGGTGCTGCGCTTGTGGGCATGGCGGGGGACGCCATGTTCATCGTACCCGACAAATACGGCGTTGTGATATGGGACGTCCTCATAAATGAGCTTGGCTCTGACAAATGCAGAGAGGACTCCACGGTCGATCTTTCGCTGCCCCAGCAGGTACCCATACACCCGCCGCATTGTTCCTGCGGACTCTGGCAGCGCGAAAGGCTTCGGCTCCGGTTTCGGTTTGGCTTCTGCGACAGGCAGGGGACGCTGCCCATCCTCGCCCAGCAGCAGGCGCATCCCCTCTGAGAAACTCAGCCCATAGTGCCGGCGCACAAAACTGAGCGCGTACCCGCCCTGTTCGGCAGCGTGGTCGAACCACTGGTTCCCGCGGACGGTGACACTGTGGTCGTTCCCCAACCGCTTCTCTCTGCCGGATGGGAGAAGATGTTCTCCGTTTCGGCGCAGCAGCTCCTCTAGATCGATCTGGTTGGCCCGTTCCACCTGGTCCTTGGTGTATTTTCCATAGTAGATGATCCCGCCTATATTTCTTCACCCCACTTTGATATTCATACTGTGTCTTGCTATTTTTTGATCGTGTACTCCCACCGATTTTTGATTTCTTCTGGGGATACATAATGGCCACGATGGCGCACCCCTGTCCAAGCAATGCTATCCGCTGCTCCCGCAAATGTAAAATTTGCCGCTGTAAATTGAGATTGAATCCGTTTTTAAAACCGTGTACAATGAAGAAAAAACGCACAGGAGGAAGTCCCATGCGAAATGATATCAACCGTTTGGAGCCGGAGTCCCAACAGACCTACGAATCGATCCGCAGCTCCATTGTAACAGCGCAGCACAAAATAGCTTCCGCCGTCAATTCCAGTATGGTGATCGCCTACTGGGAGATCGGGGAGCAGATCCAGCGCGCCTGTGGAGAAAATGACCGTGCGGAATACGGCGCCCGACTGTTGGAATATCTCTCCGAACGGCTCACCGCTGAATTTGGCAAGGGGTTCAGCGTCCAAAACCTACGGAATATGCGCCAGTTTTATAACGCTTTCCCAATTCGATACACACTGTGTAGCGAATTGAGTTGGTCCCATTACCGGCTTCTGATGCGTGTGCCGGACGAAAGAGCACGGACATTTTATTTGGATGAGTGCGCCAAGTCCGCGTGGAGTGTGCGGCAGCTGGAGCGCCAGATCCACACCCTTTTCTACGAGCGCATTTTAGCGAGCCGGGATAAGGGTCCGGTGGCGGCTGAAATCCAAACGTCAGAGCCCAAGCCGGAATATGAAAAGATCATCAAGGATCCCTATGTGATGGAGTTCCTCCAGATCCAGCCGGACACCCATGTTTATGAAAGTGATCTGGAACAGGCACTGATCGACCATCTGCAGCAGTTTTTGTTGGAGCTGGGCCGGGGCTTTTCGTTTGTCTCCCGGCAGAAGCGTTTCACGCTGGATGGCCAGAGCTTCTTTATCGACCTGGTTTTTTATAACTATATCTTGAAATGCTTCGTGCTGATTGACCTGAAAACGGATACGCTGACACATCAGGATCTGGGGCAGATGCAGATGTACGTCAACTACTATACGCGGGAGCTGATGAACGAGGGGGACAATCCTCCAATTGGAATTGTACTCTGCGCCGAGAAGAACGACGCGGTTGTCCGATATACTCTCCCGGAAGGGAATACACAAATTTTTACATCCAAGTATAAAACCTATCTTCCCACCGAGGAGGAACTGCGCCGGGAACTAAAATTGGAGGGCTTTCAAAAAAGAGAAGATTAATATTGCTGCTGCCCGCCTGATTTTAACCCCATCGCCTGCTTCTTTGCTTTGAGCTTTCGCAGCAGCTTGCGGTCAGTGATCTGCGGGATATTGGCAGGGCCGGGTGGTGACGGCCGGAACAGAGTTCCCAAATGGTGCAGCAGCCGCCCCACCCCTTGGGAAATGGCTGCCTTGCGCCAGTCATCCAGATGCTTCAAAAAATATTTGGCGTACTCGCTGCCCTGTTCCGCAGACTGGGTAAACCAATAAACCGCCGCCGCCCGGTCTTTTGGTATCTCTTTTCCGAGAAGATACAGCTTGCCCAGCGTATATTGCGCATACTGGTTATCCTGCCCTGCGGCAGCGGTGAGCAGACGGACAGCTTTCTCCGTGTCCTTTGAAACTTTTTCGCCATCGAGCAGCAGCTTGGCGAGACGGTACTGCGCGTATTGGTTATTCTGCTCCGCCGCTTTCCGATGCCACCCCGCCGCTTCGGTGAACCGTTCCTGCTGTTCCAGCAGCTTGCCAAGGGCGTATTCGGAATAGCCGTTGCCTGCCGCCGCCGCCTTATAAAACCACCGCTCGGCAGCTTTTTCATCGGCCTTGACGCCAACGCCATCCAGATAGGCCTTTCCCAGCAGATGTGCCGCCACAGAGAAGCCTCCGTCATAGAGCTGCTCCAGCTTCGCCAATGCCGCCCGCTTTTCTTCGGGCGGCGTTTCTCCATCATAAAGGATTTTCTTAGCCTCGCGGTATCGGGCGGCCTGCCGCCAGAGACGCTGCTCTCCCTTTGGAACTGGGTCGTCCTCCGGTTCGTCTGAGATTTTCTCACTACGGAAAACAGCAGACAGCTCTCCCAGCCGCACCGCCTCCTGGATGACCATGTTTTTGATCTGTTTAAACTCCTTCTGCCTTGAGAGGGGCAACCTCTCCGGTAGATTGTCCCGGTGGGTGCGCAGCACCTCCTCCCGCAGCTCATACCACAGTGCATAGGCTTTTCCCACCTGCGGGATTTGTGCCAGTTTGTCCACCAGCTCGTCCACCAGCTTTTTGAGCGGGGCCTTGAGATAGCCGTACTGTTTTTTACCGGTGGTGTGGGAGAGCCTTTCCGAGAGCTGCTCCAGCAGCGGGCCAAGCTGCCCATCTTCCACCGCGCCGGTTTGCATCCGCCCGATGAGTTCTTCCAGTGCGTCCCTTGCAGCCGTTCCCAGTTCGTCTCTACGATGGGTCTGTTCCCGATAGACGGCGGTCAGCTCCTGCCGGAATATCTCACCCGCTAGCTGGGAGCGGATCTGCGCGATCCCAGCTTTGGTGAGGAATCCCTCCGAGGGCTTTGCGCTGTAGCAGACCATATGCACATGGGGGTGGTAGCTCTCGTTGTGAAAGGCGGCATACCAACGGAAATCCTGAAACGGAATCTTCATAGCTTTGGCCATCTCCGGCGCAAAGGAGGTGAGCAGCCGTCTCCAGCTTTCGGCGTTGTCATAGCCGAGCCGGACAGCGTCCTCCCGACGCAGGGAGAGGATGGGCAGCCACAGATTTCCGGCGTGGTTGGACACCTCCTCCGCTACCTGGGACAGCGCCGGCGGATCTGCGCCGGCGGTAAACAGGCCGTGCGCCCCCAGCTTCTCGGCGCGGGGGCGGTTGGCGATGTAGTCCAGATACTTTTCCCCACCGGACATCTGGTGCAGATGTTCTTCAACGATCCGGCAGATCAGCTCCGAGGCATGGCCTCTGGTGGGCGCCGCACGATAGTCCTCGTACTCGAACATCCCCCGGCTGTCCGGGAAATCCCGCAGCAGGTTTGAGAGCAGCGCTTTCTGTTTTGACGTTGCGGGGTTGTCTGCATTCTCCGGGCGAACCGGCTCGACGCCCTCCCTGGTGGAGATGTATCGGATATAGTTCTCCCGCCGCGCCGCGTTTTGCGCGCTGCCCTTGATGTACGGGCACTTGAAGATGAGGCGGGGCATCTGTTACAGCCCGTTCTGGTAGTTGACCGCATCCTTGAAGGAGATCCCGCCGTTGGTGGACTTTACCTCTTGGACACATCTCCCGCGCAGCTTATCCAGCACTGCCGGGTCGATCTCCATCCCCGAGGCCAGCACATGCATCATCATGTCCACCTCCACCGCCAGCTTGAAGAGCAGGCGGCAGGTGTGCGTCTCGCTGTCCCGCACCGTCATGCGCAGGGCGGCGGCGAGTTCCGGCGCGAGGATGGAAGCGGCCTCTGCCGCCTGCAGGCAGCCGCAGTAATGGAGCAGAGCCTGCTCCACAAACTCATTCTGGCTCTGGCAGTTTGTAAGCGGGATCGCCGCTTTGATCTTTTGATCTGTTTCCGGTGAAATACGCATCTGAAAGCGGATTTTTTCTTCCATATCGATTTTCCTCCTGTATGTCGCATTGAAACCCCCTAAAAACTGTGCAGCCATGCGGTTTTCCGGCAGGGCCATGCCGCCTTTGATGCCAAATCGCTTTTTGACATGCCACAGAAGCAAGGGACCGTCTATCCCCACAAAGCCGCTGTTCATGCGGATTCCCGGCCCGCGTTGCGGGACGGTGTGAGGGACGGTGATGCCGCCGCTTTATCCTGCTGGATTTTCAACCCCTGGGATCACCCCCGTTAGGCGGGTGATCCTGTCCGAATACCGCGTTCCAAACCTCGGGCACAAAGCGCCGACAGGGCGTTGCCGCGACCGGGTGGGGCAGGGATGCAGCCCGCTGCCCGACAGCGGCACACAGGGCGCACAGGCGGCAGCGGCGGGGTATCCGTCTGTCAGGTCTGCATGATGTACCCATCCTGCGTGGTTGGTTCCTTTTTCACTGTCTTTCCCTCAAGTTGCTCAAAACAACATTCGGTGTAAGAGAGGCCGTTTTCCCTTACCACCCGGTCGAGGGCGGCCATCTCAATTTCGATTCCAAATCGTTGGGTCCTCAGCAGCTATCACCTCATTCCTGTGACCTTTTCTCCGTCCCTGCCGGTATCGCCGGTGTTTCTGGCCGGCCGCCTGGGACGATCCCTGGCGGGGACGGCTTTGCGGTCCAGATACTCCCGCACCGCCTCCGGGACTGTTTGCTCATACAGCTCCCGGAGTGCCTCGTCCATCTTTTTCTGGACGGTGGCATTCTCCTTTTTCAGCCAGAAAGTCATGGCCTCCAGCTTTTCCTCCTCAATGGAAAGTGTCAGTTCTGTCTTGTTCACAATCGCTTTCCTCCTTTTGATTTTTACAGACGGATTTCCATGCCAGCCGTTTCCTCCAGATTTGGACAGCAGGCGGGATCAAACTCGATCCCAATCCCGCCGAAGTCACAGTCGTAAAAGCAGGAAATGACCTCTGGTCGTTTGTCCAGCGCGTCAAAAAACAGTTCCCGCCCTTTCTCTGTACTCAGGCCGATCCCAGTCAATTCCTGAAACGCGGCGCGGTCCAGATGCCAGCCGCCGTTTTTGGTTTCCAGAAGGCCCTTTTGCACAACGGTTTCCACCGCCTGTTGGCTTAACTCGTTAAGAGACGTATTGCTTTGCGGCTGTGTCTCTTTGTGTGGATTTTCCGATGGGATGTTTTCTGTTCCAGATAATTTCTGGGGTTCTTCGTCATACCGATGGCGCTGCCACAACTGCAGTTCTTCGCCGTATAACCAAAAATGGGAAAGCTTACTGACCGCGATACCGTATTGGAAAAGCGAGAGCTGGTCTGTGTTTGCTGCGTAGCTGGTGCGCTTTGCAATATCCTTGAGCGATGCGCCAGCCTCCAGTTCAGCCTCCATCATTTCCGCCCAGCGTTCCATGTATCTGACTACGATACCGCTGTGGCCGTTTACGCTGTTCTCATTCAAAAATGTCTGATATTCCTGTTCCATTCCAGCTTTAATCTTCATAGTCCACCTCATTCAAACGATTGATCTTTGGGGTAACGTGAATCCTTATAGATAGTTTCTCGGGTTCTGCGGCACACCGTCCTGGATCACCTCCAGATGCAGGTGAGGCCCGGTGCTTCTGCCAGTGCTGCCGCTTCTGGCGATGATGTCTCCAGCCTTCACCTCCTGTCCCTCGGTCACTAGAATTTCAGAACAGTGGGCGTAGAGGGTAACCAGCCCGCCGCCGTGGTCAATGGCCAGATGATACCCATACCCGGTTTGTTTGTAGCGGACGAACAGCACCCGACCATCCTTCACCGCCCGCACAGGCGTGCCAAGGGGAACCCCCATATCCAGCCCAGTGTGTCCCTCGCTGCCCGTGCCGGTGGGATTGTTCCGGTACCCAAATTCTGAGGTTACCTTGTCCCGCCATCCATTCTCCAGCGGGCTGACGAATCCCCCCTCAGAGGGAATGACGTCCGAGCCGTTTGTCATCTCACCAATCAGGTCATGGGTGCCGTTGCCGCCCTCCAGCGGCATATCCGCGCCCACATCGAAGTTTTGGTAAACCACCCGCAGGTAGATCTCGGTGATGTTCGTCATATCATCTGGGGTTACAGCTCTCCCGGCGTAAGCGCCCACATTCCGATAGATCGTGGGCAGATCGCTGATAGGATAGGCCCGCAGATGAACATAGTCCTCCTCATCTTCCTCCTCTGCTGGGTGAACACATTCCTCATAATAAACAAAGCAGTCCACAAACTCTCTGGCGGCGGCAAAACGCAGCCGCAGGTGGTCGGAACCAAAATAAAGGGCATAGAAAACAGCCTTGACCCGGTTGGAGTCAAGGCTGTCGCCATCCTCCATCTCTGATTCGACGTCCGCGATGGCGCTGTCCAGAGAAGCAAAACAGGCGCGCATCTCGGTGATGTAATCCCTGTATTCCCCTGGCATGGCGGCGGGAATGCTGCCGCCGTAAAAGGTCAGCTCTACCGCCGTGTTGTTATGACGTGCCGTCCCACTGAGCAGGGAACAGATCACAATTACAATCAGGATGAAGGGGGTGAGGATCGCCGCCAGAAGGACGGCAAGAGCCTTCCAGGTCCGCTTGTCGGTCGCCAGCATGACAGCGGCCTTGATGAGCGCGGGATTTGCCAAGCTGCACCACCTCCATCACTCCCCGTCATAACAGCCGCAGGGCATGTCGTTTTCCGGGAACAGCCCGCAAAAGGCTGTCTGATCCTTGTCCGCCTGTACAAAATCCTCCCAGGACCAACTGCGCCCCAGCCCTTTGATCGAGACAAGATTTGGCTTTGCGTTTCGCTCGATGGCGATAGCCCGTTCATACAGATCCCGATGGTTGTGGTAGAGGGTTCGGATCTCGCTGCGCTTCATGCTGGGGCAAAAGAAACAGGAGGACTTGCCAGGCAAAGGCAGGCCCTCCTGTTGGATGGCCGCGATGCAGTCCTCCCGGAACCATCCCCAGTCGATGAGGGGGTATTCGTTTTTATATTTCTTATCCTGGGCGTCATAGACAATGGCATGGGTGCGGCGTCGCTCCTCACCAGCGTCAAATCCGATAAATTTAACAACGCGCTCTCCGCCCTCCCACACCTTTCGACATTCCGGATGGTTGTTACAGAACTTCTCCTGGGTTGAAACCTTGTGCTTGAGGGAACAGGCTTTGTTGCCGTAGGCGATGGCGGGCAGATTCCCAGAACGCAGGCACTCCTGCTCCAGCGTCAGCCGCTCGCCATTTCGGTCGATGTATTCCAGTATTGTAATTGGTGGAAGGCCATGTTCCCTAAGCCATTTGTCCATAATGGGCAGGTACTCATAGGTGTGGGGCTGCTCTCCACCAGTGTCCGAAAACAGGATCAGGTCGATGGGGACGCCCCGCTGATAGAGTCCGATGA
This sequence comes from Anaerotruncus colihominis, assembly GCF_010206195.1. GTDB lineage: Bacteria > Bacillota > Clostridia > Oscillospirales > Ruminococcaceae > Anaerotruncus > Anaerotruncus colihominis_A. The sequence goes on from NZ_VIQT01000019.1 coordinate 189,438, forward strand.
TCATGGCGGTGGAATTGGTCCCGCCGCCGTATCCTACAATGTTCATCATCTTCCTCCTCCCGAGCCGTATAGTTCCAGTTTGTGTTCCGGCGTCTTGACCACCAGGTTGTACCGCTCGGCGCCGCACCGGTAGAGGCAGGAGCCGGTCTGACAGGCGAGGATGAGCTGATGCTCTGTCTCCTCCAGCTGCAAAGCGTCCATGTACCCCCGCTTGTCAATGGTACCAGGATGGAATAAAAAGTGGTGGGCAGGGATGGAGAACAGGGGCTTGGTCATCTCGGCCACACCGGGCAGCAGGAAGTCCTCGATGTTCTGACTGGCCAATCCAATCAGGCTGTCCCGCTTGCGCACCCGTTTCATGGCGCTGCGGATATAGGACACGGCAACTGGGTTACTGAGGAACACATGCAGCTCCTCAAAAATGCCCGCTGTATTGCCGCCCGCGATCAGGGCGTGGTTCATGTAGGAAAGCACATTGAACAGCATGGCGTCCTTGATGTTTTTGCCGCCCTCCATTAGATCCTTGACCCCGAAGGTGATGAGGCGGGAGTCCCGGATGTTGGTGTGACCGTTAAAGAACTTGGAATCCGCCCCCTTACACATGGAATGCAACCCCAAACAGGCGGATCGCAGCAGTTCCGGGGTATAGAGCTCATTGCCGCCGGCGCCGTTACGGATACGCCGGTATTCCGCGTCCATTAGATCGTAGAGGTCAGAGAGAATGGGATAGTCCTGTGATGAAAGTTTGGAATAATCTGTATCGTCCCGTAGCCCGCGGCTATCATAGAGCCGCCCCAGCATGATCTCGATGGTGTCGATCTCCGCTTCGGTGAAGGGCTTGTAGCTGCGGAAGAAGTCCCGCAGAAAGGCGATGTGCTGGGAGAGCAGCGAGCCGCTTTGAAAGGCGGCGGGGGCTTCGGGGTCGGGTTCCTTTTCCTCTGCCGACCACATCCGCGGCTCCAGCACATTGATGCGGTATCTGCCGCCGGTCAGGTCGAGGTAGCTGCCGCCCAGCTTTTCGGTAATCTCCCGGTACTCCCCCTCTGGATCGAGGCACAACACCCGTTTGCCGCTTTCGAGGATATTCATGAGCAGCAACTTAAGAAGGTGGCTTTTGCCCTGGCCGGAGTTGCCGAGGATGAGAAAATTGGCGTTGCTCTTGTCCTGGGCGCGGCGGTCCAGGTCGGTGATGATGGAGCTGCCGTATTTGTCATACCCGATGTAGAAGCCGCCAGGGTCGGTCTTGCCGGTGTAGGCAAAGGGGAACAGATTGGCCACGCTGGAGGCGGGGAGCATCCGCTCGAACTGTTCCCCAAACACATTCCAGCCGGAGGGCATCACCGAGAGAAACCCCTCCTGCTGGCAGAGGAACAGCCTGTCCACGCTGATTTTCGCCCTGCCAAGCTCGGTTTCCACACAGTCCCGCAGCTCGGTAAAGTCCTGCTCGGTGCGGGCAATCAGCTCGATGTAGACCGCGGTGTGGAAGAACGGCTCCCGGTTGCGCTGGGCGGCGCGGATCATGTGGGAAACATCCTCCAGATTGCTCTGGGCCTCCACCACCTGCTGTATATCGGCGCTGCTGCTTTTATATCGGTTGGCCTTGTCCGCCGCCTGAAGGATTCTGCGTTCCTCACTGGGGGTGACCAGCCGGGTGTAAATGCGCAGGGTGACGCCCGCCCGTTCCCCCAGCCGCTGGAGGATGGCCTGTTCTTCGGTGGAGGCGGGGTAGCCCCGCACCGCCCAGACGCACCGCCAGCTCCCGCCCACCAGATACCGGTCCGCCTCAAACCTGACGGCGGAGGGGGCGATGAGGTCAAGGAAGGTTTGCAGCACCTGCTCGTCGTCTATAACGCTGGCGGCCTTATAGTCGCTCTGCCCATTTTTGAACAGCCACCGCTGGCCGTCGAAATCGTCGTATCCTTCGCTGATGACGTCCTGGGCGAAGTAGACTGCCAGGATACGCTTGAGGTCGTCGTAGCCCGCCCGCCGCACCGAGAACCGCTGCTCCCGGATGAGCCGTTCCAGCCGTCCCAGGTAGGGGTAGAGCTCCCGTTCCCCGATGTTGCGGGGGCGGACAAGCAGGACAAACTCCCTCGCGGTGGCGGCGCGGCTCTGGATCTCGTCCAGATGGCGCGCGTCCTGCTCCAGCAGACGCCGGATGGCGGGGGACTCCTCCCGCTCGATCCGCCCGGCCAGATACCGCTTGTTGTGCTCAAAGCTCTCGCGGGAGCCGAGGCAGAGCAGCTCTACCTCCGCGAAGCCCTTGAGGACATGCATCAAAGCGTTGACCCGGGCTTTCAGTCCCTCTCTGGACAGCACCGACACATTCGTGGGCTGGATGAGAAAGAGAACAACCTCGTCCCCGCGCAGGGTGACGAGGCTGTGATCCGTAATCTTTCGGATGTTCATGAGCTTGCGGGTATTTTTATCGCTTTGCCTGCTTTTCTCTTTTCTGAACAGGTTGTTTCTTTTGATGATGCGTCACCTCCAAAGTATTCCGGCCCCAGCGGTAGGACTGGGGCCGCAGGATGAAATAGACGGCGGCTTTGCGGAGAAAATCCAGGATGCAGGCGTCGTCAAAGCGGATGGTTAAAAACAGATACAGGGCGGCGATGGCGGCAAAGAGGAGGGAGCCGGCGTAGACGAACAGCACCACACCCAGTACAGCCAGCAGCCCGCCCGCCGCCAGATCCCACAGCCGCCACAGCCCCAGGGTGGGGGCGGCTTTCAGGTTGTCGGGGTATATATAGATAGTGAATCACCTCCCAAAAGCAGAAACAGCCCCGGCTTGCGCGGGGCTGTCTCCGGTAGTTTTAGTTTTCATCCTGTGTATGCTTCCACTCCTCCAGCGCCTGCTCGATGAGGCCGATGATGAAAGCCTTTTGTGTGAGTTTTTGGCCGGTCTGCTGCCGCTGGGCGGCCAGATAGTTCTGGATTCGGTTAAACAGTTCCTCCGGGATCTGGAATGCAAGGGTTCTGGTGTTCTCGCTCATTTTGCTGTTTCCTTCTTTCTGTTCATAGTATTCGGTCAGGAGCTGTTCCACATATTGACTGAGAGTCAGGTTCAGGGACTCCTGTTCCTTTCGCACCCGCGCATGGAGTTCCTCGGGAATCTGTGCGCATAGGTTTCGCCGGTTTTCCACTTGATCTTCTCCCTTCTCTGTTTGATTACAAAGCAAGCATACTCCAAAGGGGATGACAAAGCTATTCACGAAAGCCAACGAAGATTTGGACGAAACCAGTGCACAACCAACAAGACCCTATCCAGCTGCCCGCAGCGCCAGAGCCACACCCCGCATGATGTATTCCACACAGGGGATGGCTACCGAATTGCCCAGCGCCTTGTACCGGGCAGAGTCGGACACGCCGAGAATATCTGTCCAGCCGTCCGGGAAGCCCTGGAGCCGTTCGCATTCCAGTGGGGTCAGGCGGCGGATGAGCCGCGCGGCAAATTGTTCCGATGCCGGTTCGAGGACAAGGTCGGTGGCGTCCTTGTGCTGCCTCGCGCTTTGGGTGCTGGCAACATCGCCATCCTGGAACATGTCCACCCGCTGGCGGTTGTAGACTGCGTGGTGATCTGTCGCAGTCAGGGTATACGCGATATCCTCCTGATACCCGATGCCGTTCCCGCCGTTTTGCGGCTGGCGGCCGATGGCGTTTCCGGTGATACAATAGATGGGTTCCTGCTCCACCAGCGGAAGGTTATTTCCCCCTGTGCCGGCTCTCGCGGAGATGGTGGGGGAAACATTGTGCGGCCCGGTATATCTGGAATCCACACCGTGGTTTTCAAACAATACAGGCTGATTGTTTCCTGTTGTGGTACCCAAAATTTGTTGTTCGCTGCCGCTCACCAAATTTTGACCACTGCCGCTCCTTTTTGCTCCCTTTATCTCCCACAGGGAGCGGTCGCAAACGTCCCCACTCATGCCGGCTGCAGCGGTAATGGCCGGGCATATCCCAACCCCTATGTCAGCGCCGCCCTGCTGTGACGCGAGCACCAATGGAGGATGCCCCTCCATCTGTGCGCGCAGGGTTTCGGTGATCCCTTTGGAAACTCCCATCTGCTGCCCACCCTGGTCGTTGAGACAGAGAACAGTGGGCATACAGTTTCCGCTGGCGCTCCCTTTCAGCGTAGGAGCAAGTTCTTCGCCATAGCCGACGCTCCCGGCGGAGGAACCCGCGCCTGCGGAAAAACCGGCGATGAAGGGCTGCCGCTTCATACCGGGCTGCGATCCCAAAGCGCCCGCCACATCATGCAGATCACGTACTTCGTTTCTCTGGTTGGCGGCAAAGGCAAGCGTTTCTCTGAGCCTATCCCAATCATGGGGTGGGATGAGGCCCGATTGCAGCATTAACGCCTGTTCCAGCTTCTCCGGCAGCTCCTTGCCTCGTTCCTGCGCCCTGCGCAGGATACCCATGCAGGCTCTCGGGGATAAATAATATTTGGGGTGCGGCGAGTCCTCCAAAATCTGCGACAAGGAAGATCCTCTTTCTTCTCTGGGCGACGCCCCAGAATTGAGCGTCCATACATCGCCAAGCCAGGCTGAATTCATCTCCCAATATGGCCGCCCCAGCAGGTCCCCATGCCCCGGTGTTAGGTCGAGGCACTGAACAGGAACTGTTTTTAATACGGATGATCTCCTCGAGGACAATGCGGAAGTCCTCTCCCTTAGGCGTTCCACTGGAAAAGGCTCCCGGCACATTTCCCCACAATAAGAATCGTGGCCGAATAAACTGAGCTGTTCGGCCGCGCCGGATATCTTCATTTCTCATCTCCTTTACGATCCGTACCTGCTCCATGAACAGGCCGGAACGTTCGCCGGCCAGCCCACGGCGCTGTCCGGCCACTGATAAATCCTGGCAGGGGCTGCCCCCGCAGATGATATCCACAGGCGGCAGCTTCGCCCCGTCCAATTTGGTGATATCCCCCACATGGAGCATCTGAGGGAAACGCAGCTTGGTCACCTCAATGGGGAAGGCTTCAATTTCACTGGCCCACAAAGGGGTGATGCCGTTACGCACAGCAGCCAGAGGGAATCCCCCGATCCCGTCAAAGAGGCTGCCCAGCGTCACAGCGACAAGGCCGGTCCCGCCTGCTGGACCGGCTCTATCTGCCGGATGGGGATGCCAAGCCCTTTTGCGAGCTGGATCTCCTTTTGCATCCCGGCTGAGATCTCCGGCCCACATACCCACAGCTCATCGCAGCGGGAGAGCAGCTCCAGCCCTGCCCGTATCCCCATGTTGCGCTGGGCGGGATCGTTATCATCCAGAAACTGCGGATAGATTAAATGGGGAGCCACTGGCGTGACACCTTGTTCCATCGCCTCGAGACAGTAGCCCCTGGCATTTTCAATGTTCCGCTCCACATCCCCCGCGAAGGGGGAGGCGATGTAAACCAGCTTCAAAAAATCACTCCTTCTATTTCGCGGCGGCTGTCACCAGATTGCGGGTGAGGTTGACCACCGTCTGGGTGGCGTAGACCGCCGACATGATGTTCGCTCGCGTAGTGGTATCCAGCCCGAATTGCTGGGCGATCTGGGGAATTTCAGAGGCTGAGAGCATAAGCCCGCAGCCCAACAGCATGTTTTGGTTAAAAACCATTAGCCCGGCAATCAGGATGGTGGACTGTAAAAAAGCGGTGAGGCAGAGCCCCGCCACCTGCTTGCACCAGCTGTAAAAGCCGTCCATATACCCCCGCGGGACGCTGAACATATACAGGCTCCCCACCGCGATCTGGATGAGCAGGATGCCGCCGCGTTTGAGGTTTGCGAAAAAAACCTTGATGACCGCATAGCCCATGAGAATCAGCAGGAACAGGGAAATAAAGGTCCCGTATCCATTAAGCGCCCCCATTGCCGCCTGGGTATAACTGCTGATCCCGTCGATGTGGGACACGCCTGTGATATCCTTGGACAAGCTTCCCTGCAGATCCACACAGAGCTTGTACAGCTCCACTGGGATGGAGGTGAACAGGCTGACAGCCAGAAAGCCTTTCACCGATCCCAGCGCCAGATCCCGCACGGCGCTGGCGCGGCCCGATTGATATTCCACTGCCGCTTCAAACACACCGACTGCCAGCCCCACCACATACAGCGCCCAGGCAAAATATCCGAAGAATTCCACCACTGCCTGCACCCAGGCCAGCTCGAACAGCTCGGTCCCCATGCCGTTCATCATGGTGAAGAACTCTCCGAGAAATTCCACAATCCTGGCGTAAACCCAATCGAAGATCTGTCCCAACACCGTGTCCGCCACAAAATCCCATATGAACAAAAAAGCATCACCTCCTTACGGTTTTCTGGCCTTCTTTCAAAGGCTCAGATTGGTGAAGGACGGCCCCACCTCCTCTGTTTCCTCCATCTCGAGAGCGTCCTCGGGCTTTTCGCCGTTTTGCGGGGATTCGTCAACCTCCTCGGACTCTTTCACCGTCCGGTCATAGACGGCGTCCTCCGCCTGCTTGTATTCTTCTTTGCTCAGTTCTATTTGGAACGAGGTCAATTCTTTGATCGCCTGGATAATTTCCCGTTCGTGGGCGTCGTCTGTCAAGCAGGCGAGCTGGTCGAGTTCCTCCGCTGTAAGGATATGCTGCCGCCGGTCGTGTTCCTCTTGGGTGAGGCGCTGCCCCCAGCTTATGCCGGTGTTATCAAAGGTATAGGCGGTAAAACGGGCAGTAAACGTCTCCGGTTGTTCTGGCTCGGGGATATATGTGCCGTAATAAAGATCCGGTTCCACACGCAGGAACATCCCAACTCCCAGAGGGAACTCGCTGCCCACGCCGATTCCAAACGGACCATAGCCCACTGTACAGGTATCGATTTCTTCCGCCCTGTTTATCGCGTCAATTAAGGGGTTTCCCGCACCGGGCAGCGGTTTTTTCTGATTCATCTGTTTCATTTCCTCCTTTGTCTAAATCCCCAGGATGCTCCAAATATATTGGGGCGCGGTCAGGGAAAAAATGAGTCCCGCGAAAAGGATCGCCACTGGCGCCCATTCCATCTGCCCATGCTTGCGGTAATCCATGTAAGCCGACGCTAGCTTAACAAACAGCAGCACCGCCAGGATCATGTCCAGCGCAGGGAACACCACACTGTTTACTACCGTCTTGATCTGGGTGGCGGCGCTGGTCCAGGTTTGTTCAATCACGCCGGACACATCCCCGCTGGGAGCAGCCAGCGCGGGGACAGCCTGGGATACCATTAACCCCGCGGCACAGAGCAGTGAGGCTATCTTCTTGTTCATCTTCATTTCCTCCATTTCTTTATCAGTGTTCCTTCCACTGGATCTCAACTGTGTCCTCCGCATCCAGATAGTAGAGGATGGAACCGTCCCCGGTATAGATTTCAATCACATCCGACATAGACAGCGGCCGTCCGACGTAGCCCTTGGGCGGCGTTTTGACGCTGAACAGCTCACAGAGACTGCCCAGGCTGTCATATTCCACCATCCCATCAAAGATGAGGTGGTAATCCATCCGGTCTGCGCCGCCGTACTGTTCCTCTATCTGCCGGTAGGGCAGGAACTTCCGCTCCGGCGGGGCGCCGGACATGAGCTGGTAAACACAAACCCTGCCGCCTTTTTTCCTCTGGCCCTCCAGCTCATCCTTGAGGGTGCGGGCGATCCCATCCAGCCACCGGATGGGAACACCCGCAAGGGTCAGCTCCCTGCCAGTGTTACATCCCATGAAGTCGCTGTCCAACACAGCCGATTCTTCTTCAAAATAACCGATAGGGACGCTGCCCTGATAGATCAGTTTTCGCTCTTTAATAACGCTCTCCTCCTTTGTATTCATAGTTGTTGGATGCCGGATCATAGACAAGGCCATATTCCGCCGCCTTCGCCCCCAGGATATCCAGCGATTTCTCAATGGCCGCCCTGGTCGCCGGGGTGGGGATGAACTCAATGAGGGCGGCCCCGTCCTTATACTGCACAGCCCCCACATGGTTCCCCACATCCTCGCTGGCCCAGAGGTAATCGAGATACAGATCCTTAAACACCAGCGAGAGCTTTCGGATCAGCTCCCGTACATCGCTGTCCTCGGTGTCGAAGCGGATGGTTTCCCCGCCGTCGTACCGCTTGGCCCAGCGTTCTGGGCGCAAGGCGTTCTGAGCTGTGCCCCAGTTTTGTTGACACCAGCCGCGGGAGCAGTTTTCCTCGCCGTACTGCCGGAGCAGCTCCTGATTGGTGGGCTGGCGGTAGACCCAGGGCGGCATGGGGGTGATCCGGTTAAAATCGATGGAACCCCGGCCATACCTCCGATCCGCGATAAAATCCAAAAGGGCGGCGGCTTTTGCGCCGCCGCCCTGGATGTGGAGGATGTTTTGAATGGTTGGCATATCCACTCCTCCTCTGCTTAAAATAAGATGATTTTATAGGTTGCATTTATCCTATATTTGGGGTATACTATTCTTGAGGTGATAACGATGATGATCAATACCAACGCTTTGGTCGCCATGACCGAGGCGAACCAGAATTTTTCCAAGGTCGCGCGGCTGGTTGACGAGCAGGGCGCGGCCGTGATCCTAAAGAACAACAAGCCGCGTTATGCTGTGGTGGATTTTTCGGAATATGACAGCTTTCAGGAGTACCGCCGTTCCCTCATCGGCAAAACCGCGGATACGCTCATTGCGGAAAACCTTGAGGCGTTCCGGGAGCTTGCGAAATGATCAATCTGACATTGGAGGAAGTCCTGCTGCTCCATGAAAAACTGCTGAACATCACAGACGGCCTTGCCGGGACGCGGGATCTTGGATTGTTGGAGTCCGCCCTGTATGGGGTGCTACAGGGCTTTGGCAATGAGGAAGCCTATCCCACGCCGGAACAGCGTGCCGCCCGCCTTGCCTTCTCCATCACGCAAAACCACCCGTTTTTGGATGGGAACAAGCGCACCGCTATGTTGGTGATGCTGATGACTCTGCGCTTAAACCAGGTGCAGATCCGCTACAGCCAACAGGAGTTGATCCGGCTCGGGTTTTCTGTGGCGGATGGCTCCCTCGGCTATGAGGGGATTTTAAACTGGATTAATCATCATAAACTGCAGGGCAGCGACGGTTAAACCGCCGCTGCTTTTTTGCGTCCTAGACGCCGGTCTTGGGCAGATTTCCCCGGTCCTTGTTCCAGATCACTGTAATCCAGCTGTCCTTCCCAATCACCCATTCTTCACCGGTCCTGCCGCCCGCGTCGGCGCGGTTGACGATGCGATATCCGTCCTTCAGGTTGGCGAGAGTGGTGACAAAGATAGTGGGGCCGGTTTCCTCGCAGAAGCCCGGCTGCACTGTCCCGAAATTGAACCGGATCTCGGTGACATACTCATCCGCCGCCAGCTTCAGGCTTTCCCTGCTGCAGTCAAGGGTATAGCTCACCTTGCTGGAGAGCCCGTCCTCCAGAGTGCGCCAGCGGTTTTTCCGGTTGGTCTTGTACTCCACCGAATAGGTGAGCCGCTCCGACCAGATCCCGGTGACGATCTTGCCCAGCCGCGCCTCGTCGGGGAGCATATCCCGCCAGTAGAATTCCTCCAACGCCACGTTGGAATGGTTTTTGATCTGGGAGAAAGTATAGGACATGATGTCCCCGGCCAGCACCTCCATGTTGCCGCGCTTTTCCACCGTCACATTTACATCGGCAGGCTGGTTTTGCACCTCGAACCGCACCAGATCATCCGCGATCTTTAGAGTGGCGTAGAACACCTTCCCGTCTGTGAGGTAATACTCCGGGCTGGCGGTTTCCTTGATGGCATAGGTGGCCAGCGGCAGAGGCTTGCTGGTGGCAACGCCTCTGGAATCGGTGGTGATGGTGTCCACTACCTCCAGCTTGTCGTTGTAGATGGTAAATTCTGCGCCCTCCAGCAGCGCCCCCGCCTTGTCCTTGGTGATGGGATTGTCCGCCCCGGCCTTTTTGACGATCTGGATCTGTCCTCTCATCGGGCGGTTCTCCACCGTCAGTTCGGTGGTTTCACCTGATTTCAGCTCCACAGTGCGGATGGTGGGGTCCACCACATACCCATCGCACTTGACCTCCTTTAGTTTGTATTTGCCCTCTGCCAGCTCCCGCGGGAACTCGATCACACCGTTCTGGCCGGTGGTAAATTCGCCCAGCAGATTGTTTTTTGCGTCATACAGGTTGAACACCGCGCCATAGATGGGTTCCCCGGTTTCGCTGTCAATTTTGGTGAGCCGCAAAGTGGAGAGGGGCCTGTTGAGCAGTTCCACCGCGCTGGTCTTGCCCCACTCCAGCGTCACCTCATGGACAGTTTCATCCAACTGATACCCTTTCAAGGTTTCAATCTCCTGCAGGTAGAGGGTTTCGCCGCCGTCGATGCCGGATAGGAGAATCTCGCCCAGCTTATTGGTGGTAAAGGTTCCCGCCTCCCGATGGAATTTATCATAGACACGGATCTTGACGCCCTCCATCGGCTGTTTGGTTTCCGCATCCAGCTTTACGATTTTGAGGGTGGGCCAAGGCTGATTGCGCCATTCCATAACGTTCAGCTTGCCGGATTCCAGCCGCATGGTCTTTGGAGTGGGATCGGGCTTGTAGCCCCCGGCCGGCTTGGTTTCGGTCACCCGCACCCAAATTTCCTCCTGATCCGGCAGGTTGATGACGCCCGCGTCATCCGTATAAAAGGTCCCAATGGCGCGGCCGTCGATCTCCTCGATATAAAAGCCCACATCGGGGATGGGATTGCCGGTGACGCTGTCCACCTTGCGGATCTGCAGCCCTGTCCGGGGCTTGTTGAAGAACTCCACAACAGCGGGCGTCTCATATTTCAGTTCGATGAGCTTGGTTTCATCACTGGTGATGTAGGCGGGATTTGCCCGCGCCTCCTTGATGATGTACCAGCCGGGGACAACGTCCTTCCCCGCCACCGTCGCCATGCCGTTTTTCCCTGTGGTAAATTCACCCACCAGCCGTCCGTCCGAGTGAGTGACCAGGAAGGTGGTGTTGGGGATAGGTTCGCCGGTGACCGCGTCACGCTTCTGGATGAGGATGGGGTGTTCCGGGACATTCTTCAGCTTGAGGACAGGGTTCTCGTTTTCATCCAGCTTAATTTCGTGGACGGTTTCATCCGATAGGTAACCTGGTAAAGCCCTTACTTCACGCACCTCATAGATCTGGCCGGGTTCCAGGGATTCAACGATGATCCTGCCGCTTGCATCCGTCGTGAACTGGCCGAGGGACTTTCCGTTTTTGATACGCACCTCAAACACAACGCCATCCAACGGCTGCAGGGTCATGCTGTCGATCTTCTCGATGGTGAGGGTGGGCTTCTTGCGGTTTTGCACAATCAGCTCCGACGTTTTACCCGCCGCCAGCTCGATGTCATAATGGGTTCCTACCGGGGTGTAATCGGTTGGGCTTCGCAATTCGCTTACCTGATACCAGCCCACCTCAAGATTCTCCAGCAGGGCGGTCCCATCCGGGCCGGTGACGGCGTCGGTATACTCCTGGCTCCCGCGCTGGGCCACACGGAAAACAGCTCCAGCCAGCGGCGCGCCAGTGTCTCCGTCAATTTTTTTGATGAGCAGCTTGGGACGGGGCTGGTTCTGGAACAAGACGGTGAGGTTTTCATTCACCGCATCCGGTTTGATCTCGATGGTCTGGACACGGTGTTCCTCGTCCAGCAGGTATCCATAGGGCGCCTGGGATTCCACAATGGTATAATAGCCCGGTTTTAAATCCTGGATCACCACGCTGCCGTTTGCGCTCGATTCCCAATCGCCTAGGTATGCTTTGGAATCCTCCGCGCTGCCGCGGTAGATTTTGAAAACAGCCCCCGCCAGCCCCTTGCCATTGGAGGCGTCCACCTTGCGGATGGTCAGCCCTGTCCACGGTTCATTTTCAAACTGGACGCTGACCGGTTCGGAGTTGCCCTCCAGGATATTGACGGTGTGGACCAGGGCAGTCCCCTGATAAAATGGGGGTGGGGAGATTTCCTCTACCCGGTATTCGCCGGGAATCAGGTTCGAGAACACCGCCCGTCCGTCCTTGCCGGTGGTGAGGGTGTAGACCTGCCCCGCCTCAAACGGTTCCGTATTAGCCCGCAGCAGGGTTGCCTGGATGGTGGCTCCCTCCAGAAGCTCCCCCGACTGGGCGTCCTTTTTGACGGCGATAAGCTGGGTCTTTTTGTCATTGGGGATATCGACCACCTTGTGTTCCCCCTTGGCGACCGTCACATCATAGGCAGTTTTCGCGCCCATGACATACCCATCCGGAGCGGATAGCTCCTCGATGATCAGCGCGCCCTCGGCCGGGAGTGAAATGCGGATCTCACCGTTTTTATCGGTGGTCTGTGTCCAAACCTGGGCGGAGACGTGAGGGTCGGCATAGCGGATACGAAAGGACGCGCCCTCCAGTGCTACCGATTTCTTACCCGTCTCATATTTATAGATGGTGAGCGAACAGGGCATGGCCGTATTCACAAAGGTCATGGTTGTCTCTCTGTCGCCCTCGATAAAGTCGGTAAATTCCTCCACCTGGGGGTCGCTCTCAGTCTCCGCGCTGGAGGAGGATTCCGACTCCGCCACCACCTCGCCGGAAGCGATCTCAATGACGGTGGAGCTGGTGGTCTCGGTGACAATCGTCACCGTCCAGGTCTCCACATGGGTGACGCGGGTGTAGGTGGGAGCCACTATCGCCGTCCGCGGGGTGGGGTCCATCTCATAGCCGTGGGGCGGGCGCACCTCGGTCACCGTCACCGTTGCCGGATCATGGTTGTCCTTGGGATGCGTCCAGGTGAACAATCTCGCTCCGTTGTCCACCTCCCAGTTTTCCACAGTGGTGTGGGTGCCGTCCGAAAAGGCTACATCGATGTCAAACAGCGCCCCGTCCAAACTTTTTTCATCCTGGTCGTGCTTGCGGATGGTGATCTGGCCAATCGCGTCGCTGTATTCATAGCTCTTGCGGTTGCGCACCTCCGTTTCGGTTTGGGTGTCGGTCGTTACCTCGATGCGGTATTCATCCTCCGGATAGTCATCCGGGTCGATATCCGGTTTTGGATCGGGTTTTTCTCCTATATTATAGGTGATGAGGTCCTGGGTACCTCCTTTCCAAGAGATATAATTGTACTTGAAGCTACCAGTATCGGCGCTGCCGTTCATGATTTTATCCGCAGATGCCGCACCAGGGCAGCCGCCCCAGGAGCTGACCGACGTCCCCATGATGTGGGCCCAGATCGCCGCCTGCGTCGCCGCGTAGTCGGCCTTCGATTTGCCGGAATTGTCATAATTGGCTAATATCTGTTTGATGGCGGGGTCGCTGCCCTCGCCCGACTGGACATAATCGCCGGAGGGGTGCTGTCCGTTCCATTCGGCGCAGAACGCGATTTCCCCATCCAGATAGATCTTCGGCATGGGGCTGCCTAAAAAGGCACCATTGGCAAATTCCAGATTGCCGCCGCTCCATTCAATCATGGAGTAGAAGGGGGAACCGGTTGCGGCTTTGTTGGAACGTGACCGCGGCATGGGGCTTCGGGACGCTTCCAGCGCCGCTTGCTGGTACTGCTGGAGCCAGTGGATGGGGCCATCGTCCTTTAGTTCCTCCGGCTTTTTTTCTTCGTCCGGCTCTCCGATGGCCGGCTCGGCGGGGGATTCTTCCTCTGGATTTCCCTCCACTTCCTCCGGCTGTGTACCGGGGTCTGTGACCTCCGCTGGCGATTTCTCAGCGGGAGGAGCGGCATCCGGCCCAGCGGAGGGGCCGGGCGTGGGTTCTGTCCCAGGCCCCGCTGTCAGCCCCGAGCCGGGGGGAGTTTCCGCTGTACTATCCGAAACCTCTTGCGGGGCGATCATCCCCCCAGCGTCAATGGTCGCTGCCGCCAACGCCTGCACGGGGATAATGCCCAGCAACATTACAATGGAAAGAACCATGCTGAGAATCCGCCTTGTTTTCTTCCACATAGTACATATTTCCTTTCTGAAAAAATATCTGTAGAAACAAAAAACGGGCTCCCTTTCGGGAGCCCGCGATTGATATGGTTGGTGATTTATTTGTAGAAGAGCATGCACCAGTAGGTGACGCCGTCCGCACCCTTCCAGCAAGCGATCCCCGCGCTGTTATACCGTTCATCCAGGATGATCTCCCGATGCGCCGGCGAGTCCAGCCAGGAATCCACCGCGATCTGCGGGGTGGAGGCCCTGCGGTTGATGATCTCTCCGCACCGGTAGGTTCGCGACATCCGGCTGCCGTCCGGACGGATGTGGCTGTATTGTTCCTCCAGCTCAGGCGCCCGCATCCGGGCAAGCTCCATCGCCTCCTCGTTCAGCTCCACCTTATGCAGCCCGTTTTCCGCCCTGGCTTCATTGATGAGGCTGAAGGCTTCCAGCGCAAGGGCTTCGGCATCGAAACCCTCCTTGGATTCTATCAGTGAGCCAACCCCGATGACCGGCTCTTTTCCCTCTGCTTTGCTGTCCTGTACAAAGCCACTGATCTGCCGGTACTCGTTGAAGGCTTCCGCCAGCCAGGTTTCCCACTGGATGCTGCCGGTGGGATGCTGCCTTGAAAGCTCCATCACTGTCCGGTTCGGGATGCTCCCAAGCGCCGTACCATCCTCGGCGTAGAGGTACCAGGTGGTGATGGGCCAGTCCTTGCCAGCCGCGAAGACGGCGGGGGTCGTCCAGTCGTCGACGGTGACGGGATACCCCTCCAATCCAGAGGGCGCGGCATGGGCGGTGACGGTACAGGCCAGCAGCATGGCAGTAACGAGTATTGTTTGAAATATCTTTTTCATTTGATATTACCTCCCTTTGTCACAAAGGATATCAGCAAAGGCAAGAAAAAGCTATTCACCAAAACTAACAAGAAAGAAA
>NZ_VIQT01000008.1 GCF_010206195.1 Anaerotruncus colihominis
GGCGATACGCGGGCGCGGCCCGCTGCCGCCCCGATGGCCAATTATACCATGCCGCTTCGCGGACATGGTATAATAACCGCAAAGCGGTTATTATACCGGGTTATGGCCAGGGCGATACGCGGGCGCGGCCCGCTGCCGCCCCGATGGCCAATTATACCATGCCGCTTCGCGGACATGGTATAATAACCGCAAAGCGGTTATTATACCGGGTTATGGCCAGGGCGATACGCGGGCGCGGCCCGCTGCCGCCCCGATGGCCAATTATACCATGCCGCTTCGCGGACATGGTATAATAACCGCAAAGCGGTTATTATACCGGGTTATGGCCAGGGCGATACGCGGGCGCGGCCCGTTGCCGCCCCGATGGCCAATTATACCATGCCGCTTCGCGGACATGGTATAATAACCGCAAAGCGGTTATTATACCGGGTTATGGCCAGGGCGATACGCGGGCGCGGCCCGCTGCCGCCCCAATGGCCAATTATACCATGCCGCTTTCGTGGACGGGGCGTAGCCTGCGGCCCGTTCGCGCATACGATGCTTATCAATTGAAAGGGCTGATTCCAATGAACGCCTCTGCTGAAATTTTGTGCATCGGCACAGAGATTCTGCTGGGAAACATTGTCAACACCAATTCGCGGGAGATTTCCTGCGGGCTTGCGGAGCTTGGCGTCAGCGTCTACCGGCATACGGCCGTCGGGGACAATCCCGAGCGTTTGCGCGAGGCGCTTGCCGCAGCGTTTGAACGCAGCTCCATTGTGATTACAACAGGCGGTCTTGGACCGACCTATGACGATTTAAGCAAGGAGACGATCGCCGATTATTTCGGCGTGCCTCTGGAGATGCACGAGCCGTCCACCAGACATCTGCACTGTTATTTTCATAAGGTGGGCCGTCAGATGACGGAAAACAATCTCAAGCAGGCCATGATGCCGCGCGGTTGTATCGTGCTGGAAAACCACAACGGAACCGCTCCGGGCGCGATTGTGGAGGGCGGCGGGAAAACCGCGATCATGCTGCCGGGGCCGCCGCGCGAGATGCTGCCGATGTTCCGCGAGCAGGTCATGCCCTATCTGGCGCGCTGTTCCGATCATGTGCTTGTCTCGCACAGCATTCACTTTTTCGGCATCGGCGAAAGCGCGCTTGAAGCGCAGCTTCGCGATGAGATGGAGCGGATGGAGAACCCAACGCTCGCGCCGTATGCCAAGGACGGCGAGGTGATGCTGCGCGTCACAGCTCGTGCGCATACAAAGCAGGAGGCCGAGGAGATGACTGCGCCGGTTGTGCGGTCGCTGTGCGAACGCTTTTCGCAGTATATCTATGGCGTAGACGTGGGCGATTTGCAGACGGCCGTTGTGCGCGCGCTTACGGAAAAGGGGTTAAAAGCCGCCTGCGCTGAAAGCTGTACGGGCGGCTATGTATCCAAGCGGCTGACCGATGTGCCCGGCTGCTCAGCCGTTTTCGACTGCGGCGTCACAAGCTATGCCAACGAAATCAAGGAGCGGGTGCTCGGCGTCGCGCATGAGACGCTTGCGCGGTATGGCGCCGTCTCGGAACAGACGGCGCGTGAAATGGCCGATGGCGTCCGGCAGCTGGCAGGAGCTGATATCGGCGTTTCGACAACCGGCGTCGCCGGACCAGGCGGCGGCACCGGGGAAAAGCCGGTGGGGCTGGTGTACATTGCAGTCAGCAGCGAGTGGTACAGCGACGTGAAGGAGCTGCGTCTCGGACGCGGGATTGAGACGGGCGAGCGCGATTATATCCGCTATATTGCCGCGTCGCACGCGCTCTCCATGCTGCTGGAGGCCACTGCGAAAAAACCATGAGCGCCGCCGTGCCGCCCAGCGCGCACGCAGCGCGTCTCGTCCACACGATCGCGCCGGTCTATGACGCGCGTTCGCGCGTGCTGCTGCTTGGTACATTTCCTTCGCCCAGGTCACGCGCGTCCGGCTTCTTTTACGGCCATCCGCAAAATCGTTTCTGGCGCGTGATGGCGGCTATCTTGGACGTGCCGGCGCCGTGTTCGAACGAGGAAAAAGCCGCCCTGATGTTAAGCCGGCGCATTGCGCTGTGGGACGTGCTGCAATCGTGTGGGATTACCGGCGCAAGCGACGCTTCGATCAAAGACCCGAAGCCGAACGACCTTTCCCCGATTCTGCGCGCTAGCGATATCCGTGCGATTTTTACAACAGGAAAAAAGGCTTTTGATTTATATCAAAAGTATATAAAATCAACGACAGGCACCCCGGCCGCCGCCCTGCCGTCGACAAGCCCGGCCAACTGCGCCTGCTCGTTCGACCGGCTGTGCGCGGCGTACCGCGTGATCCTGCCGTATCTGGAGGACTGATTATCAATGGAACGAATCGCAAGCTTTTCTGTCGACCACACAAAACTGAAACCCGGGCTTTATGTCTCGCGCGTCGATGGCGATGTTGTTACATACGACATCCGTATGCGCAGGCCCAATGCGGGAAGTTATCTTTCCAACGGCGTGCTGCATACATATGAGCATTTGTTCGCGACGTATGTGCGCAACACGTCCTATGGGGACCGCATTATCTATGTTGGGCCGATGGGCTGCCGCACAGGCTTTTATTTTCTGACGCGCGACAGCATCTCCAAGCAGGAGGTGATCGATCTGCTCAAGCAGACCTTCGCCTTTATCGCGTCGTATGAGGGCGAGATCCCCGGCGCGGCCGAGGCGGAGTGCGGCAATTACCGCGAGCACGACCTTGCGGGCGCGCGCAAAGCCGCGGAGGAAATGCAGGCGGTCCTCGCAGATTGGACGCCGGAAAAAATGGAATACGAGGCGTAAGCTGTGACACGGCGGGAGCTGTTGGATCGCTGCCTGTGCTTTCCGGATGCTTATGAGGATCAGCCGTTTGAAGATCCAAACTGGACGGCGGCGCGCCGCCGCGCAAACCGGCGCTGTTATGCGTTTGTCTTTGAACGCGATGGGAAATTGTGTCTGAATCTCAAATGCGAGCCGATGCAGGCCCAGTTCTGGCGGCAGGTCTATCCCCAGGTGGCGCCCGGCTACCATATGAACAAGACGCATTGGAACACGGTGACGCTGAACGCGGGATTGGACGACGACGCGCTCAACGGTATGATCGCCCACAGCTATGATCTGACAGCCCCAAGGGAGAGAGAAAGACGATGACTCCACAGGACTACGAGGCTCTGCGGGCGCGCATCCGGTCGTTGGCAGACCCGGCCTATCAGGCGTTTCAACAGAAGCTGGTGCCCGATGTGACAAACCTGCTCGGCGTGCGTGTGCCGGCGCTGCGCCGACTCGCGCGCGAATTGGTCCGCGGCGACTGGCGCGGCTACCTTGAGGCGGCGCGCTACGATACATATGAGGAGACGATGCTCCAGGGGCTTGTACTCGGCTATGCAAGGATGGAGCCGGACGAGCTGTTTGCACGTCTGGCGGTGTTCGTGCCGCATATCGACAACTGGGCGGTCTGCGACGTCACATGCGGCAGCCTGCGCGCCGTGGGCAAGTGCGGGGAACAGGCTGTCAGGTTTTTGACGCCGTATCTGTCTGCGCCGCGTGAATTCGACGTGCGCTTCGGCGTTGTGATGCTGATGGACCATTTTATCGACGAAGCGTATATCGACCGCGTTCTGGAATGGCTGGCCGGGGTACGCCATCAAGGCTATTATGTTAAAATGGGCGTGGCCTGGGCGTTGTCGGTCTGCTTTATCAAATTTCCGCGGCGGACGGCCGTCCTGCTGGAAAGCGGGCGGCTGGATGAACAGACGCTGCGCATGGCCGCGCAAAAGCTGCTTGATTCAAAACGGGTCGGCGCGGATGTAAAGGCGGAAATTCGCGTGCGGCGCGCCGATCGGAAAAAAAATCAATAAAACGGAAACAAGCGGGCCGTTGCGACGCAGCCCGCTTGTTTCACTATATAAGAGTGTGGAAGAGAGAAGTAAGCGCAATTGTTACTTGTCTGATTCTATGATAAGTATAGCATAATTTTCCAAAAATGCAAGCCCTATATGTGAAAATGAACCAATTTTATGTGGATAAATACCCCAAAAAGCTGGTAGAATTGATGCATAGCGAAAGGAGTTGTCAATATGGAGCAAAACGAAACCCTCAAGCGCATGATTGGCGAAAGCCGCCAGATTGTTTTCTTTGGAGGGGCGGGCGTGTCAACAGAAAGCGGCATTCCAGACTTTCGCAGCGCGGATGGGCTTTACAAACAAAAATGGCGTTATCCTCCGGAGACGATCGTCAGCCATACTTTTTTCATGGAGCATCCGGAGGAGTTTTTTGCATTTTACCGTGAAAAAATGCTCGCGCCAGATGCGCGCCCAAATGCGGCGCACAAAGCTTTGGCGCATCTGGAGGCGGAAGGAAAGCTGACGGCTGTCGTCACACAGAACATCGATGGCCTGCATCAAGCGGCCGGCAGCAAAAATGTGCTGGAGCTGCATGGGTCGGTTCACCGCAATCACTGTATGCGCTGTGGGAAATTTTATGATTTGCGCGCGATCCTGGACGCGCCGGGCGTGCCGGTCTGCTCCTGCGGCGGCGCGATTAAGCCCGACGTTGTGCTCTATGAGGAGCAGCTCGATGAGACAGTGCTTATGCGCGCGGTCGAGGCGCTCTCCGAAGCTGATCTTCTGATCGTTGGGGGTACCTCTCTGGCCGTTTATCCGGCCGCGGGGCTTGTGCGCTACTGCAAGGGACGCCTTGCCGTAATCAATATGTCGCCCACGCCGCTCGATGCCGGCGCAGATCTGCTGATCCAGGCGCCCATCGGCGAAACGCTCAAGGAATTCTGACAACCGCGCGGCGCCAAATCCGCTGTTCGGGGCGCAGCCTGTAAAAATACTGGAACCTGCCCCACTATTCGCGGCGCAGCCGACTAAAGTTTTTTGCCGAGGCTTTTTTTCAAAAAAGCCGGAAGGCGGGAGGCTTGCAGGAAGCGCGCCAGCCGCACGGCGTCTGTCACGTTTCCTGCTGACGCAAGGCCCTGCGCTTGAACAGAGGTGTCTTGCGGCCTGCGGGCCGCGCTTTTATGAGGGCTGCGGCCCGGGGAAAAGGGCGCTGCCCTCGGGGAATGACAAGGCCCGCAGGGGGCCTTGTCATTCCCCTTCACCCGCCGCCTTTTAAAAAAGGCGGGCGAAAACTTTTGATCGACGCGGCGTAAAACTAATTACGCAGGGCCTGCCCCGCTGTTCGGGGCGCAGCCTGTAAAAATACCGGAACCTGCCCCACTATTCGCGGCGCAGCCGACTAAAGTTTTTTGCCAAGGCTTTTTTTCAAAAAAGCCGGAAAGTTTTTTGCCGAGCTTTTCTCAAAAAAGCCGGGAAGAAATTGGATGAAAAGGGGCACTGTATATACAGGGGGGCGGTTTGCCCCCGGAAGGGAAGCTTAACCATGAAAAAACAAGCAGCTGCTTTGATCGCCGCCGCCCTGCTGCTGGCAGGCTGCCAGCCGGCTGCGCCGGTGAGCGCGCCAGTGGCTCCGGGCGCTTTGTCCTCTGTGGAGGGCGCGTCGGACGCGCAAACATCCAGCATACCGGAGCAGGCTCCGCAGGAAACGCCGTCTGACAACACGTCCCAGTCCCCGCGGCTGCCTGTCAGCGTGCCGCAGCCGGATGCGCCGCCGCAGACGACGGCAGGAGCAATCACACTGCCTGAATCGATCGCAGAAACAGCCGCGGACGGCTACACGGCCGAGGTGCTGACGCCCGCGCAGTATGATCTGAATTTCCCGCTCAACCGCGGCGGATTCCGGGGATTTCAAACGTGCGAGTTCTTTTTCCTTGAACAGGATGGAAAGATCGCTGTAGCCAACGCAAATGGAAAGCTGCTGACAGAGCCGCTTTATACCTCTACACTGGAGGGGTGGTTTACCTTTCACGGTGTGATTCCGCTGACGCTCGACGGCAAAACCGGAGCGATCGACATGTCGGACGGCACGCAGCTTGCACCCTTTGAATATGACGACGTCCGGGCGGCGGGCGGCGACGGAGGCGGCCTGCTCGAGGTTCAGAAGGGTGATCAGTATGAAATCCTCGACCGTGAGGGCAATTCACATTATTCACTTGAGCGCGGCGACAGCTTCTATGTGCTTGGCAAACGCCATATCCTGTTAAAAGATGGGATGCTGCGTATTTATTCAAAGGAGTATCAGCCGGTACAGAATTTTGCGGTTGATGATATGCAGGTCGTCTCACGGAGCAGTTCGCCGCGACAGTCCGGGCGCGATCTGCTTGCGGTACAGATGAGCGGCGCATGGGCCTTGTGCGATACAGACGGCAAAATGCTGACCAATCCCGTTTATGAAAGCATCGGGTTCTTCTTTGGAGATTACGCTCCTGTTGTAAAAAACGGGAAATACGGCGTCGTCAATTACAAAGGCGTGGAGGTCATTAAGCCCGAGTGGGAGGAGCTGTATCTTTATGACGGCAGTGTAAGCGTCTGCAAGAACGGCCGCTGGGGCGCGATCACGGATATCGACAGCGGCAGACTGGCGATCGATCCGGTATACGACTATATTGCGGGGTTTGGCGACTACGGATACGCCTGTTTTGAAAAAAGCGGACGCTACGGCGTCATCGACCGCAACGGTAATGAGATTGTGCCGGCCCGTTACGACGGCGAGGTTTTGATTGACGGCGCAAATCTGGACAAGGGGTATTTCCTGATCAATGGGGGCAACGGCCCATATTCCAATTCGATTGTGGAGGGCGACGGGCGCGTTATTATCCCATCCGACCATTTTATTGTGCCGGGGCAGGATGGTGAAAAATATAACCTTGTACTCACGCCGTCGGGCAAGTGGGGGTATGCGGACGACCGCGGCCGCCTGATGATTGACGCGCAGTACGACAATGCCGACGCCTTTATCAAGGGTAAGAACGTTGCGTTTGTCCAGAAGGACGGAAAAATCTGTATGATTGACCGCAAGGGGAACATGGTATTGCGAACAGTGTTCAGCGATCTGATCGGCTATAACCCTGACACAATGGTGTGCGCTATGGAATATACAGACGCCTCCGGCGCTGTGAAGGGTTGCCTTGTAAAAATCGGTTTGCCGGAAAAATCGTAGCACTCCGGCGGGGGCGTCCGACATGCGTTTTTGCGCGGCCGGGCGTCTTTGTGCGGTTCGCACATTGCAAACGCGCATATCTTCTGGGATCATAACCGCTATGCGGTTATGATCCCGCTTATGGCCGGGGTGGCGACGCATTACAGACGGATGAGGCGCGCCGTCATCCGTATCAAAACAATGGAGGGAACGTGATGCAAACACAGGTCACAACAAACCGTGAGGCGGATTTGCGTTATCTGCGCCTGCTGGCCAGGCAATATCCTACCGTGCAGGCGGCAAGCAGCGAGATCATCAATCTCCAGGCGATTTTAAATTTACCAAAGGGCACAGAGCATTTCATGTCGGATTTGCACGGCGAATACGAGGCGTTTTTACATATCCTCAACAGTGCTTCCGGGGTGGTGCGCGAAAAGGTGGACGCATTGTTTGAAAACGTGATGTCGCGCGACGACCGTGCGCGGCTGGCGACCCTGATCTACTATCCCAGGGAGAAGCTCGACGAAATGCGCGAGAGCGTTGATGACCTCAACGAATGGTACAAACTGACGCTGCACCGCCTGATTGAGATCTGCCGGCTTGTCACATCGAAATATACGCGTTCCAAAGTGCGCAAAGCGCTTCCGCCCGAGTATGCATACATCATTGACGAGCTGCTTAATACCAATTACGAGGTCCATAATAAGAAGGATTACTATGAGAACATCATCTCCACAATTATTCACATCGACCGCGCCGAGGATTTTATTGAAGCTGTCTGCGATGTGATCAAAACGCTTGTTGTCGACCATCTGCACATTGTCGGCGATATTTTTGACCGTGGGCCGCGTGCAGATATCATCCTTGATTCACTGATGGAGCATCATTCCGTCGATATCCAGTGGGGAAACCATGACGTGCTGTGGATGGGCGCTGCGACAGGCAGCCGTACCTGTATCGCGGCTGTGCTGAACAATTCGATCACCTATAATAACCTTGAGGTCATCGAAATAGGCTATGGCATCAGCCTGCGGCCGCTTGCGCTGTTTGCCAATGAGATTTATCGCGATTCCGACACCTCGTGCTTTCAGACAAAAACATTGGGCGACGCCATCGCCTACAATGCCAAAGATATCGAGCTTGGCGCGCGGATGCACAAAGCGATTGCCATCATCCTTTTTAAACTCGAAGGACAGATTATCAGGCGCAATCCGGAGTTCGGGATGGATGACCGCCTATTGCTCAACCGGATCGATTATAAGCGCGGGACCATTGAAATCGATGGGAAAGAATATCAGCTTGTGCACACAGATTTCCCCACGATTGACCCGGCCTGCCCATATGCGCTGTCCGAGGAGGAGGAGCGTTTGATGGAGCAGCTTCGCGACGCGTTTTTACACAGTGAAAAGCTGCAAAAGCACGCGCGCTTTCTTTATTCCAAGGGTGGGCTGTATAAGTGCTACAATGGAAACCTGCTGTTCCATGGATGCATACCAATGGAAGCGGACGGATCGTTCATGTCGTTTTCCGTTGGCGGACCGCCTGTCAGTGGCCGGGCATTTCTTGACCGCGCCGATTTGCTGGCCCGTCAGGGATACTATGCGCGGGAAGGCACGCCGGAAAAACAATTTGGAAAGGACTTTTTGTGGTTTCTCTGGTGTGGGCGCAACTCCCCGCTGTTTGGGCGCGACCACATTGCTACCTTTGAACGCTGCCTGATCGCCGATCATGCCGCATGGGCCGAGCCGAAAAATGCTTATTATGCCTATTATAATGACGCCGATGTTTGTGTGCGCATTCTGCGTGAATTCGGTCTGGAAGGTCAGCACTGCCACATTATCAACGGCCATGTGCCCGTCAAGACGAAGGAGGGCGAAAATCCGGTTAAGGCCGGCGGCCGGCTCATTGTGATTGACGGCGGTTTCTGCCGGGCTTACCAGCCGACAACAGGCATCGCCGGCTATACATTGATTTATAATTCCTGGGGCATCCGGCTGGCGTCGCATGAGCCATTTGACGGCCGGCTTGATGCGATCCGCAATAACCGGGACATTGTGTCCACATCGGTCGTGTTTGAACGGATGCAGTCGCGCATCAAAATCGGCGAGACAGATATCGGCGCGCAGCTCAGCCGCAATATCGAGGATCTGAAATGGCTGCTTCTGGCCTATAAAACGGGTGAGATCAAGGAGGATCACGGCGGATAAAGCGTGAGGATTTCTTTGCTCGTGCAGACGCTTGACTGTTGGATAAAAGTAAATTACAAAAATCAACATTGCATTTTGCCTGCAAATTTGCTATACTTAACAACGGTTCAAAGGGACTGGATTTTTTTGTAAAATTCATTGGGGGGTTATATATGCCAGCTAGAGTGGTTGTCGGCGTCCAGTGGGGCGACGAGGGCAAAGGCAAAATCATCGACATTCTTGCGTCGCGCGCAGACGTGGTCGTGCGGTCGCAGGGCGGCAACAATGCCGGCCATACGGTCGAAAACGGGGGCGAGGTCTACAAGCTCCAGCTGATCCCGTCCGGCATCCTCTATCCGGACACGCTTTGTCTGCTTGGCAGCGGCGTTGTCATCAACCCCAAGGGAATCCTGGGCGAAATCGACGGCCTCGAAGCGCGGGGGGTTTCCTGCAAAAACCTGCGCATCGATCCGCGCGCACACGTCATCATGCCGTGGCATCTGGAGATCGACGGCCTGAGTGAGAAGATGCGCGGCAAAGGGGAAATCGGCACGACGAAAAAAGGCATTGGCCCCTGTTATATGGATAAGGCCGAACGCTCCGGCCTGCGCATTTATGACCTGATCCATCCGGAGCTGTTCGCGCAAAAGGCGCGGGCTGCCGGCGAATTGAAAAACCGCTTGATTACCGGCTACTATGGCGGCCAGCCGCTTGATCTTGATGCGGTCATTGCGGAATATACAGCCTATGGAAAGCGTCTGGCGCAGTATGCTGCAGATGTTTCCGTGCTTGCATACCGCGCCATCCATGAGAACAAGGAGGTTCTGTTCGAAGGCGCGCAGGGCACGCTGCTTGATATCGATTACGGGACCTATCCGTTTGTTACAAGCTCACACCCTGTTTCGGGCGGCGTATGCGTTGGCAGCGGCGTCGGTCCCACGCTGATCGACGAGGTTGTCGGCGCGGCCAAGGCGTATACGACGCGCGTCGGCGCCGGTCCTTTCCCAACGGAGCTGCTCGACGAAACCGGGGATGAAATCCGCAACCGTGGGCATGAGTTTGGCACAGTCACAGGCCGTCCGCGCCGCTGCGGATGGTTCGACGCGGTAATCATGCGCCATTCCGTGCGCATCAACGGCCTGACCGCGCTGGCGATCAACAAGATCGATACGCTCTCCGGCATGGGGCCGCTCAAGGTGTGCACGGCTTACCGCAAGTCGGACGGGACGATCCTGCGCGATTTTCCCGCCACCATCGAAGAACTTGCAGAGTGCGCCCCTGTCTACGAAGAACTGGAAGGGTTCGACGGCGACCTGTCCGGCTGCCGCAGCTTCGATGAGCTGCCCGAGTCCTGCAAGAAGTATATCGCCGAGTTGGAGCGTCTGTGCGAATGTCCGATTACGATGGTCGGCGTCGGCCCGTCCCGCGAACAGAATTTGGAGCGTGCCTGACCCTTCGCCTTTTTGGGAAATAAATGCATCGAAAAACCTTCCGCCTTTTTAAAGAAAAGGCGGAAGGTTTTTTACTGGGGCTTTCTAAACAGTTGGATCTTGCAGGATGCGCGCCAGCCGCGCGACGTCTGTCATGGATTTTGCTGGCGAAAAAGTCTGCGCCTGAATGAGTGTCTTGCGACCTGCGGGCCACGCTGGCGCGCGCGACCCGTGCGCGGGTCGCTCACCGCCGGGGGGCGCGCGCAATCCGTGCGCGGATTGCTCACCGCCGGGGGGCGCGCGCAATCCGTGCGCGGATTGCTCACCGCCGGGCGCTGCGCTTGCCCGGCCGGCTATTCGGGGCTCTCCGGCGGCTATAGCCGCCGGGCGCGGACAAGCCGCGGCAGCGCCCCTCAGCGCGCCTCACAAGGGGAGGGTCGAGCGACGCCTCCCCTTATGTTATCCCCACCTCTGCCTGGCGCGATCGTATCGGGCGCACGCCAGTACGTCCGGAGGGGGATCGTTTCACGGAACCTGCCCCACTGTTTGCGGCGCAGCCTGTATAAACGCAGTAGCAAACCCACTATTCGCGGCGCAGCCGACTAAAGTTTTTTGCCGAGCTTTTTTTCAAAAAAGCGGGGGGCACAGCCGACTAAAGTTTTTTGCCGAGCTTTTTTTCAAAAAAGCGGGGGGCACAGCCGACTAAAGTTTTTTGCCAAGCTTTTTTTCAAAAAAGCGGGGGAAATCAGAAGCGTTCGACACGGTCCTTGGAGACGCGCGCGAGGATGAGCTTTTCCGGGGCGGGCTGCTCATTGGAGAAGGTAATCGCGTCGAGCAGGAGGCGTTCGGCCTCCGGAATTGCGGATTGCTTTGCCGTGTAAAGGCGCGCGATCGTCTCGCCGCGCATCACCTTGTCGCCCGTTTTCTTCACAAGCACAACGCCCGCGCTCATATCGATATCGTCCTCCTTGCTCTCGCGGCCCGCGCCGAGCGCAACGGACGCGATGCCGCACTTTTCCGTCTCCATGTGCGTGATATAGCCGTCGGAGGGCGACTTGACCTCATATGTGACCGGGGCCTGCGGGAACCTGGAGGTATCGTCGATCACGGAAACGTCGCCACCCTGCGCAATGACCATCGCGCGCAGCTTTTCAAGGGCCGCGCCGCTTGAGAGCGCGTCCTCGGCGAGCTTGCGGCATTCGTCGAGCGTGCCCTTATCCGCAAGATAAAGCATGTTCGTTGCGAGCTGCAGGCAGACCTCGGTCAGATCGGCTGGACCCTGCCCCTTCAGCGTTGCGACCGATTCGGCCACCTCCAGGGAGTTGCCGATCGCATGGCCGAGCGGCAGATCCATATCGGTGATCAGCGCGATGGTTCTCCGGCCGTTGCGCTCGCCGATGGAAACCATCGCCTGCGCCAGCCCAATCGAATCGTCGAGCGTTTTCATAAACGCGCCGCTGCCCGTCTTGACATCAAGCACAATCGCGTTCGAGCCGGCAGCAAGCTTTTTGCTCATGATCGACGAGGCGATCAGCGGCAGGCTGTCGACGGTGGCGGTCACATCGCGCAGCGCGTACAGCTTTTTATCGGCGGGGGCGATGTTGCCTGTCTGCCCGATGACGGACAGTCCCGCGTCACGTACAATCTGGAAAAACTGTTCGCGTTCGACGGATACGCGAAAACCAGGGATCGACTCAAGCTTATCAATGGTGCCGCCCGTGTGGCCAAGCCCGCGGCCGCTCATCTTTGCGACCGGCACGCCGCACGCCGCGACAATCGGCGCGATGACGAGCGTCGTCTTGTCACCGACGCCGCCGGTGCTGTGCTTATCCACCTTGATTCCGGGGATGGCCGACAGGTCGACCATGTCGCCGGAGCGCGCCATGCAGTCTGTCAAAACCGCGGTTTCGTGCTCGTTCATGCCGTTGAACCAAATCGCCATCAAAAGCGCCGACGCCTGATAATCCGGGATGTGGCCGTTGGTATAACCGTCGATGAAAAAGGCGATCTCCTCATCGGACAGCACGCCGCCGTTTCGTTTGTTCATAATGATATCATACATGCGCATAATGAATACCCCTCTCAGTTTTAAGCGTTGTTACCGCAGGATCCGGTCGCAAAGCGACACACCGTCGCAGCCGGCCTTGACGCCGAGCAGCGCGGCGGCCGTTTCGCCCGTATCGGCAAAGGTCGGCCGCGTGCCCAGGTCGACGCCCGCGCGGATGGACGCGCCGTAAATAAGAAGCGGCACATATTCGCGCGAATGGTCGGTCGACGCCGTACCCGGATCGCAGCCGTGGTCGGCTGTGATCATCAGCACATCGTCCGGACCGAGCAGAGGCATCAATTCGCCGAGACGCTCGTCAAAGCGGTTGAGCGCGGCCGTATAGCCCGGGATGTCGTTGCGATGGCCGTATACCATGTCGAAATCGACGAGGTTGACAAAGCAAAGCCCATGAAAATCGGAACGCGCATGTGCGATTGTCCTATCCATCCCGTCGTCATTGTTGACGGTGCGGCTTGTTTTAGAGATGCCGCGGCCGGCGAAAATATCATAAATTTTGCCGACGCCGATGGTGTCCAGACCGGCCTGCAAAAGCTTATCGACAACCGTGTCGCGCGGAGGCTGGAGCGAAAAATCATGGCGGTTCGAGGTGCGTTTGTAAGGGTATTCCCCTTCGAACGGACGCGCGATGACACGGCCGACGCCGTGTTCTCCGTGCAGGATTTCACGGGCGATTTCACAGTCCTTATAAAGCTCCTCGATCGGGACGACGCTCTCATGCGCCGCCACCTGGAACACGCTGTCGGCGCTTGTATAGACAATCAGAGCGCCTGTTTCGACATGCTCGCGGCCAAAGTCGCGGATAACGTCGGTGCCGGAGTACGGCTTGTTGCAGAGCGCACGGCGTCCCGTGCGGCGCTCAAACTCCGAGATAATCTCCGGCGGGAAACCGTCGGGATAGGTGGGCATCGGCTTTTTTGAGATCAGCCCCGCGATCTCCCAGTGGCCGATGGTCGTATCCTTGCCGGCCGACGATTCCTGCATACGCGCGAATGAACCGATGGGCGCGCCGGCCGCCTCGCCGCAGCCGACGCCTTCAATGTTAAAAAGCCCCAGCTTTTGCAGATTGGGGACATGCAGCTTTCCCGAGCGCCAGCAGGTGCGCAGCGTATTGCTGCCAACGTCGCCGTAATCAGCGGCGTCCGGCTCCTCGCCGATGCCCACGCTGTCAAGAACGATTAAAAAAACCCGTTTTGCCATGCTGATTGATCACGCCTTTCTATCAGATATTGTCAATGGAAAACGACTTGTCCGCCAAAGGATCGCGTTTTAAAAGGGCGGCGGCATATTGGAAAATTCCACAAGCATTTTCCTGATTCTAGAACGATACAGCTTCATTCTAACACAAAAAACAGGCGGATACAATGACATACGGCCCTTTCGGCGGTGTGTTCCGCCGAAAAAGCCGCCGCTTTTTTGTGAATATTTAACATGTCATTTTTCGCACATCGGACCGGTGGGACACGTATGGAAAATTCCCCGTCGGGCCTGCAAACCCGGCGCCCCGGATGCGTGTTTAAACAAGGTCGTAGGGAAGATTTCCGCAATAGCGGTAGCTGTGCAGATAATCGCCTTTGATGAACGCCTCATTTCGGCTTGTCAGAGATGGATCGGTGAGGTCGCCGGTCAGCTTTTGCAGATTGGTGCGCGCCGTTACAGCGCAGGCGTGCGCGTTTGACGCATAGGCGACGACGCCGTTGAGCGTGGGCGTCGCGCCGAACGGCGCATAGATTGCGGCGCGCACATTCGGGCCCTCGTCGGGCCCGGCGGCGTAACAGGCGTACAGCACATAAACGCCTGATTCATTCGCGCGGCAGCGCAGCAGATCGGGCATGATTCCGCCGCGCGCGTCGGGTACGGCGATCAGGCGCGCGCCCTTCTCCGCAAGGATTTTGAAACGTTCAAAATAATAGGCGTCCGACCCGATGACAACGCCGAGCGGACCGAGCGGCGTATCGATCGGTTCCAGGATGTCGGAGGGCGAAACGCCGGCGTCGCTGTCGAACCTAAGCACGCTCGTCTTATCCTGGACGCCTGCCTGTTTGCCGTCCGGACCAAACACGACGCACCGGTTGACGAGGCGGCCGTCCTCCTCACGGACCAGCGTCGTGCCGGCGACCACATAGACGCGAAGCGTGCGGGCGATCCCGCTGAAGACGGTCTGATACAGCTCGTTTAGAAAGCCGCCAAAGGTTTCCAACATGGTTTCCATGCGCACCGGATCAGGCGCTGCGCCGTCCAGGCCGGTGAAACGCCTGCCGCGCAGCACCCAATTGAGAATCTGTTTGCTGAACGGCAGCATGGTTAGAGCGAGCACGCCGGCATATTCCGGATACACGACCACCTGCGCGCCGGCGTCAACCGCATTTTTGGCGAGCAGATACAGCTCGTCCGTATAGTCGCGCAGATCCTTATATATGCGCGCCGTCAATTGGACAGACGCGGCGCGCACCGCCTCCGGCGCGGCGAATTCCGCGTTGTTTTGAGCGGCGCCGTTTTTTTCTGAAAACAGCGCGTCGATTTTTTTCGGCGTCACCCGAAACGACATCCAAAAGGAAATCAGCGGCAGCAGCACTTCCCACATGCCTTTTACCTCCCAAGTTCGGCTTCATAGTTCGCGACCAGCGCGGGATTGATCTGCTCCAAAAGACGCAGATCGCGCCGTATCTCATCGAGACGCGCCATACTCAGACCAAAACGCACGGGGAAGGAGGATGTCTGACGGATCAGATACCCGTCGCCTGCGCGCGTCACACCCGCCGGACATGCAACCGCGGCGCTGCCCGCCGCGATGTTGACCACGTACAGGTTGTTGCCCTGCGCACCGCTCCATACCGTGCGCAGCAGGCGTTCGCCCGCGTCCTGCACCGGGTCGAGCGCCTGGACCGAGAGCGCGACGTCCGCGCCCTTGAGCGCGGCCGCGCGCAAAACGCGCGGATCGTTGATATCGCAGTCCACGCACAGGCATACATTTCCAAGCTCGCCCGCGTGCGCCACCTCAATACGGTCGCCGCGCAGGAACTCCCCCTGAAACGATATGGCCGGATGGATAGCCGGTTGGCGGCAGACCACCTCGCCGCCCGGATTGAGCAGGCACAGGCAGAGATTGCCCTCGTGCGCAAACAAGCCTGTCAATACATAAACGCCGTGCTTTTTGGCGTATTTCACACAGGAAAACAGATGCCGTTTGACATCCTCAAGCTCGCGGTGCAGCTTGCCATCAGCGATCAGCACCAGGCGCGCGTCGCCCGAGGGCGGCGAAAACGGCCGTTGAATCTCGACAAAATAGCTGTCCATGTTGTTCCCTTCCCGAAGCCGCCGTTTTTGGGGCTTCCGCCAACGCTCAAGTGATTTTGCCGCGGACTCCGCCGCCTGCAACTTCTATTATCGCATATTTTACAGGCGATGTATAGATCGTTTGGGCGCCGTTCAGGGACTTGTTTTAAAGAAATGATAAATCATCCGGTTTTGAAGCCAGGGCGAAAGGCCGGCGCATCCGCGGACCTCCCCGCTGTAAGCGGACGCAACCCCCCGGCTCCTAGAGGCTGTTTGAAAAAGCAAAATTCCCGTCTTTTTCTACAAACAGCGGCGAATGCTGCGTTAAAAAGCCTCGGAATCCGAAATGTTTACGGTTAGAGGGAAGTAATTTCAGATTAGGCGGTATAGCCCCGATTACAAGGGCTGTACCGTCTTTTTGAGTGTCTATGCGCCTTGCCGTTTCGGTTGCGTAGCAGAAAGGAAATTGATTTCCCCTACAAAGTTGAAAACAATATCTACTTTCTGTACCCGTTTCCCGTTCACCTTTTCCGGCGCATGGACTATGATTTTCTTGATAAATTCATTGACGATTGCAGGGGTGAGTTCCTTTATCCCCACATACTTGCGGATAATCGCGGCGAAGCTGTCAAAATCGCTTTTGTTCTGTTCGTAGGTATCGACTTCCTGCTGGTCTGCCTTGACCTTTTCTTCCAGTTCCCGCTGTTCCGCTTCATACTCTGCGGACAGCTTCAAAAATCTGTCGTGGCTGATTGCGCCGCTTATGTCGTCCTCATAAATCCGCTTGAAAATACGGTCAAGTTCCGCTATCCGCTTCCTCGCCTGTTCAACTTCACGCTTCCTGCGTTTCATTTCCTTTTCCGTTTCAGCGGAGCGTTGCTGATACATCATTTCATGGAAAGCCATGATGTCATCAAAGAAAAGGGCGGTCACATCAAATATCCTGCTCCATACGATTTGCTTCAACACTTCTTCGCGGATAAAGTGAGCCGTACAGCTTCCCATATTGCTCTTGTACTTTGCACAGCGGTAATGGTCTTGTGAGCCGTTAAAACTCTTACAGGTAACAAAGTGTAATTTACTCCCACAGTCTGCACAGTATACCAAGCCGGAGAACAGGGCTTGCCGTTCTGCTTTTGTGGGGCGGCGTTTGTTCGCCCTAAGTTCCTGCACCCGTTCAAAAACAGCGTCCTCTACAATCGCTTCATGGGTATTGAAGAAGATAGACTGCTGTTCCTTTGTGGTAGGAATCCGCTTTTTCAGCTTGTGGGATTTGGAATAGCTTTTGAAGTTCACCGTATGTCCGCAGTAATCCATACGCTCTAAAATGCCGACAATGGTACTATCTCTCCAATCATAGGGATTTTCAGGAAATGGTTTCCCCTTTTTCTTTGCGTAGTGGGCTTTGGCAGTCAGCACCTTATCTTCTTTGAGGATTTTTGCTATCTGCATGGGACCTTTCCCGCCGATACATAAATCAAAAATCCGTTTCACCACAGCGGCGGCTTCATCGTCTACAATCCATTGTTTTTTGTCGGTAGGGCTTACCATGTAGCCGTAGGGCGGCTTTGTCAGATGTTCCCCCGCCTGCCCTTGCGCCCGTTTGATTGCCCGTACCTTTTTGCTTGTGTCTTTGGCATAAAAATCGTTAAACAGATTGCGGAACGGGGTAAAATCGTTGTCGCCCTTTGCGCTGTCTACTCCGTCATTGATTGCGATATATCTCACATCACGCTCTACGAAAAAGATTTCCGTATAGTAGCCGACTTTCAGATAATCGCGCCCTAATCTTGACATATCCTTGACAATGACCGTCGCCACGTTTCCGGCTTCAATCTCTGCAATCATGCGGTTAAAATTTGGTCTATCAAACGTCACACCCGATACACCGTCGTCAATGAAGAAAACGGGATTTGTAAAGCCGTTGTCCGCCGCATATTTGGAAAGGACTACTTTCTGGTTTACAATGCTGTTGCTGTCGCCCTCTAACGTATCTTCCTGCGAAAGGCGGGCGTATAATGCTGTTATCTGTCCGGGCTTATATGTATTTGCTGTCATGTGTTCATTCCTCCTGTAATGAACGCCCGACAAACAGTATGTGCTAATTCTATTATAGCGCACTTATCCTTGTTTGTCATTGGGCGGTTTGACGGTTTCCGATTTTATGAGCCGTATCATCTTGTCTCGGAGCCGTTCCGAGCCGCCACAGGAGGTAGACACTTCATAGTATGTGCCGCCGATTTTGTGGCAGACGGTTTCTTCTGTTGGCTTTCTCTTTTGAGGTACAAATTCGCTGTCCTTGATTTCCAGTTCCCAATCCATTCTTTTTCCCTTCCTTTCCGTATTTGTTAAAGTGAGAAGTTTCGGAGCAAGCATAGGAAAAGGGTACCCTTTTCCGTAAATCTGCCCGTTCGCGCCTATTGCTTGACGGACAGATTTTGCTTGTTGGGAAGAATCCCAAACCCTCTTGAAAGTCCTCTCACTACCTACAACACCGCACAAGGCGGTTTTGACGAAGTTTTGAAAAATTTCTTCAAAAAGTTTTCCTTGTTTTCTACTACGGTGAAAATTAGAAAATGCCAAAGAAATACAGAAGAAATGCTTCTGTTGTTACTAAAAACCATTAAAAACTATTTTGAATATGCCCTTTGTCAATATTGACAAAGGGCACTCTTTCATGTAAGATAAACATATAAAAAACAAATAGAAAAGGTGATGAATGTCCGGCGTATCAGATGTCACATAATCGGTGGCATGGATATGACTGGAGAAGAGTAGATAAAATCAATTCAATAGCTTAAAACTAACTGTTATTACAGTTTTGTTTTTATGCCTAATGTTTGATTTTATTTTACTCTTAACTATTCTTCGTCATTTGAGCGATTAGTCGTAGAGTAAAATCTACGGCTTTTTCTTTTGCTCACAGAAAGGAGAAGTAATGTTAAAGAATATCGAAACTGTTTTAGAAAAACCAATCCTTTACAAAAAAACGGAGGGTGAATTTTGGAATGATGAGCATATCTCCATGCAAATGCTAAAGGCTCATCTCAATCCAGAATTTGACGGAGCAAGCAGGAAACATACATTTATTGAAGAATCTGTTGCATGGATAACGGAACTTGTATCACCAATAGATTATCCGTTACTCTTTGATATTGGATGTGGTCCGGGAATATATGCAGAGAAATTTGCAAGACAAGGTTACTATGTTACAGGTATTGATTTTTCTAAGAGGTCAATAGACTATGCGAAAAATTCTGCATTAAAACAGGGATTGGATATTGCATATTTATGTCAAAATTATTTGAACATGGAATTAAATACGGCTTTTGATTTTGCAACAATGATATATTGCGATTATGGAGCATTGTCAACAGATGACCGAAAAACGCTTATGCAGAATGTTTATTCTCACTTGAAATCCGGCGGAAAATTCTTATTGGATGTATTTTCCGCAGAAAAGTATAATTCATTTTTACAAACGCGGACATGGGAGGTCTGCAACAACGGAGGATTTTGGAGCAATGAGAAATATGTGGCATTTTATGGTAATTATAAGTATGCGCCTAATGTTACTTTAGAACAGGCTTCCATTATTAAAGACAGTGGCGTATTCCAGTATTATATCTGGAATACATACTTTACAAAAGAAACTTTGATTAGTGAAGCACAGGAGGTTGGATTCAAATTTCGTGGAGTATGGGCAGATGTTGCAGGAAGTGTGTATTCTGATAAGGCATTTACGCTTGCAATGCTTTTTGAAAAATAATTGCTTATAACACCATTTGTTGAATAAATAACAAAATCTGCCCGGCGGCAGAAAAGAAAAAAACCGCTGTTCGGGCAGAAGATTTATTGCGCTCATTTATCGAAAATAACATCAGACGGCGGTTTTGAAATAACAATCAAAGCCGCCGTTTTTATGTAGCAGGACAGCTTTCATGGATATGGCGGTATTGGAGGTGCTGCTATGTCTGTTTTCTATTTCGCGGGTAGTTTGGGTTATGGTGAATTATCAAAAAAATCTTGTCTTGTGAAGAGGGATATTCTGTCTATGGATATGAATACACATATCATTTAGTATGTCTTAGTAACTCATATTACCAAGAACCAATGTGGATATATTCTGCATGGAGTTTTTGTTGTAATAGCCCCCTACTGGGAAGAAAGGGGGTGAGAGAAGATGAGATATTCTGAACAGTTCATGGAACATATCGAATATGCGTTTAATGCGTTCTGCAAGATTGTCCTGCGCCATGAAGCAATCAACGCATGGCGGGATTTGAAGCGGAAAGAGGAACGGGAAATATCCCTTGACTATCTGATGTCAGAACGATATTTTGAACCGTCTGCTATGGACAG
This sequence comes from Anaerotruncus colihominis, assembly GCF_010206195.1. Lineage (GTDB taxonomy): Bacteria > Bacillota > Clostridia > Oscillospirales > Ruminococcaceae > Anaerotruncus > Anaerotruncus colihominis_A. Next base: position 20,374 of record NZ_VIQT01000008.1, read on the forward strand.
CTATTTTGAAAAGCAGGATAAGCCGACTGTATTTCTTGTGTTTGGAAAGGAAGTTGTCGTTGATGATGAACGGTTAGCAAAGGCATTATCGAGATTGCCGCAGTTACGACAGGAAGTCCTGCTATTGTATTACTTTGTTGGTTATCGTGATGAAGCTATCGGCAGATTGTACGGGCGTTGCAGAAGTACGATAAACAGTCGGAGAAATGTTGCACTGAAACAGTTACGGAAAGAATGGGAGAGATTGGAACATGAGGAACAAGAAACTGATACCTTTTGAGGTAATCGAACGAGCCGTAGCCGGAGAACCGGAAGCGGTAGACGCGGTATTGCGGCACTACACCGCACACATCAAATACCTGTCTATGTATAAGGGGTATATCAATGACGATACACAGGACAGAATAAAAACAAAACTGGTTGAAGCCATATTGAAATTCCGCTTCGACCGATAGGAAGTAGCAAAGACAGGAAAAGCTGTCAAGGGTAAACTTTGCGCTACGCGCCCTTGACAGTTTTTCCTGTCTTTGCTGTTAGGCAGTCAAGAGGGCGAAATCAGCAGACTGCTTTCGCCCTCAATTTATTATGGGGATTGTTACGCAGTAGGGGTTATTTTGTCCTTGATTTATGCGGCTTTGCGGGCGCTGAAATGACGGAGCAAGGGTTTTATATGTCTGCTGTCAAAAATGGCGTTGTATTGCGTAACAAAAAGTCATTATATTATGCGTAAATAGCGACGGGGATAACAATAGCGGAGGGACCCGAAATTTCAAATTTAATATTTGGTAAGTTAAATTGTTTCAACTCATCTGCATTAAATAACTGTAGGAACTCATCTAAGCTCTTTTTATCTAATAGATAAAGAGATGTCTTTCGTAATAAATTTATGCTTTCTTCGCTTGTTTTGCAAATTTTTATAACCTTGCCTAATATTTTAAATCTTCCACCAATGATTTCAGAAATATTATCATTAGCAAGATATTGTTCTTGGGTAGATAAAACCAATGTTCCTTTGGGATTTTCTAAAATAAAGTCTACTGTCCCCGAATGAGTTAATTCATCTAAAAATGATTTCATTTGCTTTACAACAGCATTATCACTACTCTTCTGATTTGACGTCGCTTTCTTATTGCCTAATGTGGGCTTCTCTGCAAAAATATCACTCATTCGAAATACATCAATAAATTTTTCCATTAAATCAATCATTGGATTTTTTTGCAGTTCTCCCTCTAATTCAATAAAATCACCGGTTTTAATTTTTGAAATATCTAAATCACTTTCCGCAGTGCAAGATAATAATTGGTTATTTATAAGTTCTGAACGAAATTTGGAAAGTAAAGAAACATTTGTATGTACTTTCTCGGATTTTGTCTCAGCGGTAGTGTTATTGCTTTTTTCTTTCTCAAAATTTGTATCTATTTGAATTTTTAATAATTTGTCAAGAATAGCTTTTGTTGATAACCCACCACCTAATTTTAAATCAGTTGTACTGCTATTTTGATTAGATGAACTTACTTCACTTACCATAGAAAAACCATCCTCAATAATGGCTAACATATCTAATACAGTTTTTTCATTCAAATATACAGGAATAATTAGTTGGTCTTTTAGAGACATTTTTTTCATGGGCTTATTTCCTTTCTTCTGTTTTTTATTATTCTATCACTAATTAGGTAAAAAATAAACAGACATACGTTCCAAAAAGGAAAATGCCTGTCTATTCTTTGCACACTGTTTGCCGGCGTTAATGATAAGTTGTTGTGAATACTTCCTTATCACCGTAAAATAAAAGGATTCCTGCGTTTTTTCCTTGCATTCTCCGGCTGTTTGCGAACAATCCGGCAATTCCTCTTTTTTCAAACAAGCCCTAATGGCGGCGCAGACCGCGAACCGAAAAAAAAAACGAGCCACACGGCCCGCTGCAAATGAAATGATCCGGAGATAAAATAAAGGAGGGGGGATTTCACTCTAGAAACACTGCGTTTCCGTCGCTTATTGTACCATATGTGTATTGGAAAATGGTGAACAAATTGTGAACAGGTACAACATCTTGTGCCCTATTGGCGGCTGCGCCGCAACCTTTGGAAAAACGCTGAGAGAATCTGCGCACACTCCGCGCCGCGCACGCCGCAGACAACCTCCGGCTTATGGTTGAAGGAGAGCGCGTTGAAATCGCTCACTGAGCCGAAGCAGCCGCCTTTGGGGTCGCGCGCTCCGAATACCAGCCGCCGGATACGCGCGTTGATAATCGCGCCGGCGCACATTGGGCACGGCTCAAGCGTCACATAGAGATCGCACCGGTGCAGCCGCCAGCCGCCCAGCCGGAGGCAAGCCGCGTTGATCGCTTCGAGTTCGGCGTGCGCGAGCGCGTTTTTTCCGGTTTCACGCCGGTTAAAGCCTGTCCCGACGATCTGCCCGTCGCACACGACGACCGCCCCGACCGGCACCTCGCCGCACTCGGCCGCGCACCCGGCAAGCCGGAGCGCCTCGCCCATAAAATCGTTGTCATCCATCGGCCTCGCTCCTTCCGCCAGGTCTGTGTGCGCTGCTTTTGTTATATCTGGGGCTGTTTGAGAAATCAAAAATCCTGTCTTTTCTCGTTTTCGGCGCGGCCTGGTTTGTCAGCAGTTCCTCACCGCACCGGCGTGTAGTCGATCTGCGAAACCTCGCCGGTCGATTCCAGCTTAAAAATGACAGGGCGCAGGCCGTCGTTGCAGCTACAGATCGCAACGCCCGGCTTTCTGATCCAGTCGCCGTAATAGAAAACATCGTCGCCAGCCCCATGCGCAAGCGCAAACACATACTGATAAATGGCTTTCCACGCTTCGTCACAGAAGCCGTCCGGTTTGGCGTAGTCGGCGAAAAAGATCTGGCCCTCCCGCAGCATTGGACAGGCGGTCAGGCCCTCGGCGCCGTATTCGCGCGCGAGCTCCTTGTCGAATGTTGTCCTGAGAACGGTAATGCGAACCTTTTTCATACTGTTCCCCGCTTTCTGTGACCGGCGTCACCGTCAGCCAACGCCTGTTTTTTATATAATAGCATACATCTTCCATTTATGCAAAATCGCCCTTCCCTTTTCTACACCTTTCCTGTATAATATCCCTAACAATCCACAGGAGGAATCATATGCAGAGCTTACTGGCAGGCGGGCATATCAGCTTCGCCCTTGTATTCATTGAAGGACTTCTATCCTTTTTCTCGCCGTGTGTCATCCCCCTGATCCCGATTTATGTCAGCTACCTGGCGGGCAGCGCCGATCGCGATGAAACAGGCGCGCCAGTCTATCACCGTGGCCGTGTGATGCTGCACACCGTTTTTTTTATCCTCGGCGTGTCGTTCGCGTTTTTTTTGCTTGGGCTTTCGTTTACGGCGATCGGGACATTTTTTTCCGGCCATAAAACATTGTTTGCCCGTATCGGCGGCGTGGTGATCGTTTTGCTGGGCCTTGTGCAGGTCGGCTTTTTCGAGCTGCCGTTTTTGCAGCGGGAGCGGCGTTTCCATCTGAATATGGCGGGTAGGCGGATGAATCCGGCTGTGGCGTTCGTGATGGGCTTTACATTTTCCTTTGCCTGGACGCCATGCGTCGGCCCGGCGCTTTCCTCTGTGCTGATTCTCGCCTCCGGCGCGAAAAGCGCCGCGACCGGCAACCTGCTGGTTTTGCTCTATGCGGCCGGTTTTGTCCTGCCGTTTCTGGCGCTTGGACTGTTTACAACACAGGCGCTCAATTTCCTGCGCAGCCATAAGAAGCTCATGCGCTATACCATCAAGGCGGGCGGCGTGCTGCTCATTTTAATCGGCGTCATGACGTTTACCGGATGGATGAACGGCGTCACCGGCTATTTAAGCTCGTTCGGCGCGCCGCCTGCTTCAAATGAAGAGGCGGCCTCCGCAGCATCCTCGCAGGCCATGCCGGAGCAGTCCGGACCGTCCGCGGAGGAGCCCGGCGCGCAGGCGCCTTCCTCCTCCGCGTCGGAACAGCCCGCTGCCATCCCGGCGTTTGATTTTACGCTGACCGATCAGTATGGAAACACGCATACCCTGTCCGATTACAAGGGCAAGGTTGTGTTCCTCAACTTCTGGGCGACCTGGTGCCCGCCGTGCCGGCAGGAGATGCCGCATATCGAGGAGCTTTACAACGAATATGGGCAAAATACCGGCGACGTTGTATTTTTGGGCGTGACAAATCCAAAGACGGATGAAAATCCATATGGACAGGACGGATCGCCCGAGGAGATCGCGCAGTTTTTAACGGATAACGGCTATACGTTCCCAAGCGCGTATGACACGACGGGCAGCGTTTTTTCCGATTATTTTATCAGCGCTTTCCCAACCACCTTTTTAATCGATGCGCAGGGCAATATCTTTGGTTACGCGCCGGGAGCGATGACCAAGCAGATGATGGAAAACATCATCAAACAGGTGCTCGACGCGGCGGAGGACGGGGCGTCGTCTTCCTCCGCATGAGGCCCTGCCGTTTTGCAGGATGCCGGAACCGTTTTTGCAAATCGATTTAAAGCAATAAATTTTTGAAATACGTTGTTTTTTTTCACTCCGTATGCTAGAATGACATTGTTTTCCACAGTGCGCGTATCATTTCGGGCCGCTGCGCGGCCTTGGCGGGGGGCGCTTTCAGGGCGATGTCAGATAGTTTTACCAGGGCGCTGCGGGCGGCTGCGGCCGCGACTGCGCCGATCTTTTTCGGATATGTGTTTGTCGGCATGGCGTTCGGCCTGCTGCTGCAAAAGACAGGTTATGGCGTGTTGTGGGCCTTTTTGTCAAGCCTGACTGTCTATTCCGGTTCGATGCAGTTTGTCCTGGTCGGACTGCTCGCGGGCTGGCCAGGTTTTTTGCATGTGATTGTCGTGACGATTGCCGTTCAAATCCGCCACGCTTTTTACGGCCTGTCGCTGATCGAAGCGTTCAAGGGCCTTGGAGTGCGAAAGCTCTATCTGATTTTTGCACTCACCGATGAAACCTATTCCCTTTTTTGTTCGATCAAGCCGCCTGAAGCAACGCCGCGGGGACGGTTTTATCTGATGATCGCCCTGCTCAACCAGTGCTATTGGGTCGCCGGAGGCGTGATCGGCGCGACGGTCGGCGAGCTGATCCCATTTGATTCCACAGGCATCGATTTTGCAATGACCGCTCTGTTTATCGTCATTTTTGTTGAGCAGTGGCTTGACTCAAAAACGCACATCCCCGCCCTGACAGGGCTTGGATGCGCATTGGTCTGCCTGCTTTTATTCGGAGCAGACGGTTTTCTGCCACCGGCGCTGCTTTTGACCGTCGGCGTGCTGTTGGCCGGCCGCCGTCCGTTAGAAAAACGCCTGGATGGTTCGCGGGAGGGAGGCGATGCAATATGCCGCTGACGCCCTTTCAAGCGCTGGCTGTGATTTTTACGGTTGCCGGCGTTACCGTCCTGTGCCGCGCGCTGCCGTTTTTGCTGTTCAGGGACGGCCGTCCTGTTTCCAGTGGGGTGATTTATCTCGGACGCGTGCTGCCGTATGCCATCATCGCAATCCTGATGGTCTACTGCCTGCGCGGCGTCGATTTTACATCCGTCCCCTTTGGCGCGCCGGAGATTATCGCCGTGCTTCTGACCGTCGCAATCCATGTCTGGAAACGCAGCAACCTGCTTTCCATCGGTGTTTCCACGGCCGTTTATATGCTTTTGCTGCGGCTTTTCTAGGAGGCTCACGCGCTTAAAAGGCATCAAGCAGGCGCTGGGGCGTGAGCAATCCGTGCGCGGATTGCTCACCGCCGGGAGGGCGCGCGCGACCCGTGCGCGGGTCGCTCACCGCCGGCCGCTACGCTTGCCCGGCCGGCTATTCGGGGCTTTCCGGCAGGGCGGCAATTGCCGCCCTGCCGGGCGCGGACAAGCCGCGGCAGCGCCCCTCAGCGCGCCTCACAAGGGGAGGGTCGAGCGACCCCTCCCCTTATGTTATCCCCACCTCTGCCTGGCGCGATCGTATCGGGCGCACGCCGGTACGTCCGAAAGGGGCGGGCCGCCCCTATCCCATGGACCCAACCCCGGGGCAGGCACAGCCCGTATACGCGCAGCGCCCACCCCACTGTTCGCGGCGCAGCCTGTAAAAATACTGGAACCTGCCCCACTGTTCGCGGCGCAGCCGAACTAAGTTTTTCGCCGAGGCCTTTTTTCAAAAAGGCCGGAAAGTTTTTCGCCGAGGCCTTTTTTCAAAAAGGCCGGAAAGTTTTTCGCTGAGGCCTTTTTTCAAAAAGGCCGGAAAGTTTTTTGCCGAGGCTTTTTTTCAAAAAAGCCGGGAAAAATAGACCATGTCGGTCAGCAGGACGCCGTCGTCCCAGATGGGATGCGGGTAGTTGTCGGTAAAGAAGTTTTTCACGCGGTGGGATAGCGTAAAGCCGCACGCGCTGTAAAAGGCGGAGGATGCGGACGTTTCACCTGTGCCGACCAGCACACGCGTGCCGGCGGGCAGGCGCGCGAGCGCCGCGTTGATCAGCGCGCGGCCGACGCCGCGCCGCTGAAACGCCGGCGCGACCGCGATGTTTTTCAGCTCCCAGCCGTTTTCGATGGGCACGGCGGACAGTACGCCGACGGCTGCGCCGCCCTCATACGCGGCCAACAGAAAGCCGTCCGGCAGATAACGGCCGATCATTTCTTCGGATGGGTCGGCGAGCAGAAGTAAGTCGCGGTATGCCCATCGGTCGCCCGGCGCTTCAATGATTTTCATGATAAAATCCCCCGATCGCTTATGTGTAAGCAGCCTTATCATAGCGCGGATGCGGCTGTACGTCAACGGCGCGGGACAAAATAAGATATAGGGGACGCCGGTCCCGGGAGGAGCTTATGAAGCTGGTTTCATGGAACGTCAACGGCCTGCGGGCCTGTTTGGGGAAGGGATTCCTCGGATTTTTCAGCGCGGCGGACGCGGATGCCGTCTGTCTTCAGGAGACGAAGATGCAGCAGGAACAGGCCGATCTGGAGCTGCCCGGCTATCAGCAGTACTGGAACAGCGCAGAAAAAAAGGGGTATTCCGGCACGGCTGTTTTTACGCGTGTGCCGCCGCTGGACGTAACTTATGGCATTGGTATGGCCGAGCACGACCGCGAGGGGCGTGTGATCACCGCGGAATTCGAACCGTTTTATCTTGTCAACTGCTATACGCCCAATGCGCAGCGCGGGTTGGCGCGGCTGGAGTATCGGATGAAATGGGAGGATGATTTCCATGCTTATCTTTTGTCGCTCGACGCAAAAAAGCCGGTTGTGCTGTGCGGCGACCTGAATGTCGCGCATCAGGAGATCGACCTGAAAAATCCGAAAACAAACCGCCGCAACGCCGGGTTTTCCGACGAGGAACGCGCTAAAATGACAGAGCTGCTTGCGGGTGGCTTTGTCGATACCTTCCGGGCGCTTTATCCCGATATGACAGGCGCATATACCTGGTGGTCCTATATGCGCCATGCGCGCGATACAAACGCGGGCTGGCGCATCGATTATTTTATCGTTTCCGAACGCCTGCGCGGAGCGGTTCATGACAGCCGTATCCGCGCGGACGTGCTGGGCAGCGATCACTGTCCTGTGGAGCTTGATTTACTCTGAGATTTTGCAGACGGTTTTTGAATCAGGAAAGAAGGTCCCCGTATGAAGATTGGTCTGGTGCTGGAGGGCGGCGGTATGCGCGGCCTGTATACGAACGGTGTGCTTGACTGTATGATGGACAACGATTGGTATCCGGATTATGTAATCGGTGTGTCGGCCGGCGCGTGCAGCGCTGTGTCGTATATCTCCGGCCAGCGCGGACGCAGCTACCGCATCAATACCGGATATTTAAACGACAAACGGTATGTTGGGCTGGACAGCTTTATCAAGACAAAATCCATGTTTGGGATGGATTTTATTTTTGATGAAATACCAAACCGCCTTGACCCCTTCGACTATGAGGCGTTTTTAGCCTCGCCTATTGAAATGGTCACAGGTGTAACCGATATTGAAACAGGTATGCCGGTTTACTTTGACAAATCGGCGGCTTCGCCGGGCGACAGCACGCTATGGCGGGCTTCGTCGTCAATCCCAGGCTTTTCGCCGGTTGTATCGTTTCGCGGCGGACGCTATCTGGACGGCGGCACAAGCGACCCGATTCCGGTTCGCCGCGCGCTTGCCGATGGGTGCGGCCGCCTTGTCATTGTGCTCACACGCGACCGTTCCTATCAAAAAGCGCCCGAGCATTTCCGGACACTGTATCATCGTTTGTTCCGCGACCATCCAATGATGGCCGCCGCGCTCGACCGCCGCCATGAAATTTATAATGAGACGCTTGATTTTATACGGAGGCTTGAGCGCGACGGTACGGCTCTCGTCATCGCGCCTTCGCGGCCTGTTGAAATCGGCCGGTTTGAAAAGGATCTGCGGCGTCTTGAAAGCCTGTACAAATCCGGTATGCTCGACGCGCAGCTCGCTATGCGCCGGCTGCGCGCGCTGAAAGCAGGAGAGGGGTAATCTGCATGACATATCTGGTGATTGGAGCCGGAGGCGTAGGAGGCTGCATCGGCGGTTATCTGGCGGACGCGGGATTTGACGTAACGCTGATCGCGCGCGGCAAGCATCTGGAAGAAATCCGTTTTAGGGGGCTTCGCCTTTATAAAACGCGCCGCGGCGACGAGCTGTGCGTCCATCCCAAGGCGTGCACAGCCGATGAATTTACCGGCCGCGCGGACGTGGTATTTGTTTGTGTGAAGGGCTATTCGCTTGAGGCGGTTGTGCCGCTGATCAACCGTGTTGCGGACGAACACAGCGTCGTCATACCGGTGCTCAACATCGTCGGCACGGGCGAGCGTCTCGCGCCGCGCCTGCCTGGACGCCTGGTGCTCGACGGCTGTATCTACATCGGCGCGTACATCAGCGCTCCGGGTCAAATCACACAGACCGGCGATCTGTTTCGTATTATTTATGGACAGCGCGACACAAATGAGCCGGACGAGCGGCTCGATAAAATCGCCGACGAGCTGCGTGCTGCAAGTATCGATGCTGTCGTATCGGATGATATCCGGCGCGACGCGTTTCGCAAGTTTATGTTTGTATCGCCACTGGCCGCGGCCGGCGCTTATTACGACATGACGGCCGGCCAGCTGGCCGCGCCGGGAAAAGGACGGGATCTGTTTGTTGAACTTGTCCGCGAGCTCCAGGCCATTGCGGATAAGCGCGGATACAGCTTCCCTGACGATATGGTTGAAAATTCGCTCCGGCGTCTTGACGCGCTTTCCCCTGACGCGACCGCGTCAATGCAGAAGGACCTGAAAAAAGGCGGCGACAGCGAAATTGACGGCCTCATCTTTGAGCCGGCGCGCATTGCGCGCGATCTTGGCGTCCCAGCGCCCGCCTACGAACAGCTTTCCCGCTTTTTTGAAAAAAGCTGAGGCCTTTTTGAAAAAAGGCCTCGGCGAAAAACTTTCCGGCTTTTTTGAAAAAAAGCCTCGGCAAAAAACTTTAGTCGGCTGCGCCGCGAATAGCGGGGCAGGTTCCAGTATTTTTACAGGCTGCGCCGCGAATAGTGGGTTTGGCGCTGCGTAGAAATAGGCTGCGCCGCGAACAGTGGGGCGGCTTCCGGAATTCTATCGGTTGTGCCGTAAAGAGTGGGGCGGCCGGGCCGCCCCACTATGAACCAAATCCTGGGGCGGGCACGGCTTGACGGTTTACCCCAAAACGTACTGGCGCGCGCAATCCGTGTACGGATTGCGCGCGCCTTAGCCTCAGCTTTTGCTTTTTGGCTTAAAGATCAGGGCGATGATCAGAGAGAAAAAGACAGCGGCGGCGATCCCGGCGGCTGTCGCGCCAAGCCCTCCGGTCAATACGCCGAGCAGGCCCTCCTCCTGGATGGCCTCGCGCACGCCTTTGGCGAGCGTATTGCCAAAGCCGAGCAGGGGGACCGTCGCGCCCGCGCCCGCAAATTCGACAATCTTGGGATAAAGGCCGCCGCCGCCGAGAATCACGCCTGCCACCACATAGCCGGTCAGGATACGCGCGGGCGTCAGCTTTGTATAATCGATGAAGATTTGGCCGATGGCGCAGATCAGCCCGCCGACAAGAAACGCTTTGAGCAGTGCGATTAAAATCGTCATGAAACAAGCCCTCCTTTCTTTTTGGATGAAAGGTAAACGAGATGTGCAATCGAGGCGATGCTCTCGCCCTGTTGCACCACAGTTGTATTCATCAGCGCGCCGGTTGCGATAAACAGGATATCATGCAGTTGACCGGCATGCATCAGCGGCAGGATATGCCCGCACATGACGGACGCGCTGCATCCGCAGCCGCTTGCACCGGCGTGTACATCCTGTTTTTCAAGGTCGTACAGCATCAGCCCGCAGTCGGTTTGGCAATGTTCAAGATCATAGCCGTCACGCCGCAGCAGGTCGCGCAGGATGGTGCCGCCCACTTTGCCAAGGTCGCCGGTGATCACAAGGTCATAATCATTTGGTTTTGTGCCGGTGTCATCGAAAAACCGCTTGATTGTTGCGGCTGCAGCCGGCGCCATGGCGGCGCCCATGTTGTTGGGGTCGGTGATTCCAAGATCCTCAATGGTGCCGATCGTCGCCGCGTGGATAAAAGGCGGCGTATCGCCTTTTTCAAGGACAGCCGCGCCGGCGGCGGTTGCGGTCCACTGCGCGGTTGGCGTGCGTTGGCCGCCATATTCAAGAGGTAGGCGGAACTGCCGTTCAGCTGTGCAGAAATGTGACGAGGTACATGCGACCGCCCGGCCCGCTGCGCCGCTGTCAAGAAAAACAGACGCGGCCATCAGGCTTTCCGCCATAGTGGAGCAGGCCCCGAACAATCCGACAAACGGGATGCCGAAGGAGCGCAGGCCATATGTTGAGCCGACGCATTGGTTCATCAAATCGCCTGCAAATACACAGTTGATATCGGAAGGCTGATACTTTGCTTTGTCGAGCGCCGTTTGGATCGCAGTCTGTTGCATACGGCTTTCGGCTTTTTCCCATGTTTTTTCGCCGAAGTAGTCGTCCTCATTGATCACATCGAATGCGTGGCCAATCGGTCCCTCCGATTCCTTTTTGGAGCCGACGGCCGCAGAGGCCCGCACGCTGATTGGTTCATCAAACACAACGGTATAGGTTCCTTTACGCTTTGCCATAAATGCCCCTCCTCAATACAGTCCGAACAGATAAATAATCAGCCCGTAAACAATGCTGGCGCAGGTGCCGTAGACGATGACCGGACCGGCAATTACAAACATTTTTGCCGCCAGGCCGAGCACCAGGCCCTCGCTTTTGAATTCCAGCGCCGGCGAGGCCACGGCGTTTGCAAAGCCTGTGATTGGCACAAGCGTACCCGCGCCGCCGAATTTGGCGATTTTTGGATATACATTAAAGCCAGTTAATAAAATGGATAGGAAAACCAGCGTTACAGAGGTGACGCTTCCGGAAACCTCCTCGGTCATACCGGCCGACTGGTAGGCCATCATAATCGCCTGTCCGAGCGCGCAGATCAGTCCTCCAATAGCGAACGCCATAAGAAAATCCTTGATAAACGGCGAACGCGGCGAGCTTTGTTTTGTAAGTTCGTTGTATTCTTCCGGTGTCATATTCATAGGTTTCATCCCTCGTTTCAAGATTCATATGCTGTGTTAGTGTTCGCTTTCCGGAAAAAAATATCCCGCGCGCGCTGATTCAAAAAATACCAATCCAGAATTTGGAATAGTAAATTCAGCACATGATTCTATTTTGATTTGTGCATAGATAACTGTTGTAATTAACAATTAAAACAAATTATACAAAATAATTGACAAATAGGAAAATAAAGGATATAATAAAGACACATCAAAGCAGGCAACCGACATGAAAAGAAGGAGTGGTAAAATGAAAAAGCTTATTTCGAGTCTTATTGTACTTGTCATGATTACCACCTTTATGACCGGAAGTGTGTTCGCTGCTGCTCCCGGAGAACCCACAGAATCATTTGATGCAGATACACGGGCAAGCGGTATCACGTATGGCCCCTGGTTTGGAAATGGGAATGAGAGTTGGAGCACCGACATAAAATCGCTAGCTTCAGCCACCAGCACAATAACAGGGGCAATATCTTTTTGTTTGCCGCCGAGTGCCGCGCGATCAATTGGCGGGGAAATTTCCGGCGCTTTATCTGCAATTGCGATTGCCTGGCCGGACTGTTATACATATGGCACGGTTCAAAAGGAGTATAGAGAAGCGCATTATTCAGATGGTACCTTCGCCTATTTCCAATCGCATTATACGGTTAAGGCATATGCCGTGAGCAATGGGAAAACGACCTATTTAGGCACCTTCCATGAGTATTATGAGGGGTCATATCCGATGCGCCTGCAAGGGAGTGAATCGATAGAGCTTTGAACTTGCAGCCGAAAGGAAAAGTATTCTCCTATATCTATAAGGCGGCCGCGGTGCTGTTGGCTCTGTCCCACTTTTGGCCGTCGATCTGTGGAACGCCTGCTTTGGTTATGACTACGTGCGGATGGCTGATGATGATTGGCTACACAGTTTTTGAATTCTTTCGGGACCGTGAGAATAAAAGGCCTGCAAAGATAAGATATCTCATTACCGGCCTGATTACGTACAGTATTCTTTTGTGGAGTTCAGTTAATTTTGTATTGAGAAACAGGATGCAATAGATTGTCCTAAAGAACACAGCTTGCCTGTGTTCTTTTTTTTTATAGCACGCCTGTTTTTTCGGGCGCTGTTAAAAAATAATCAGAGCAATGCAGCAATTGGCGGCAATTGTCTTTTACAGGCTGCAATGGTATAATGAAACTGATTTCCAGCAAGCTGCAAAAATAGGAATATAGTACAATTTTGGGGAATTTAAGAGGTGGAAGCTGTATGAACGAGCTTGATACGATGAAACGTGCAAAGATGTATCTTGACAAGCTGTCAAGAGGAATCGATCCGATCAGCGGTTCGGCGCTTCCGCTTGACGGCGTGTTAAGCAATGTCCGGTTGTCGCGCTGTTTTGCTTATGTATCCGGCGTTCTGGAACAGGTCATCGAAAACGGCGGTACGGTCGGCCGGCGCAAAGCGCCAAGAAAGCCGCCGTTTACCATTACGTCCGAGCAAAAAACGCGCGTGCGCGTGCTTGACGAACCAATTCCCTTGACTGGCTTTGTCAAGCAAATTAACAATGTCACAGTTCTGACCAGCGAGACACAGCTCACATTCGCCAGGGTTGCCGACGGCCTGGAGGAGATGGGCTTTTTGGAAAAGCCCGAAGCAAGCCGCACCCGTGTGCCAACACAGGCAGGCGTTCAGCTTGGTATCTCGCGCGAGGAGCGCACAAACGAACGGGGCGACACCTATCTGGTGAATCTCTTTAACCGTGCGGCACAGCAGTTTGTTTTGGACAATCTTGAGGATATTTTGGAGGCGGCCGCACAGAAAAAGGCTGCTGAAAAGGAGTAAGCAAAACCTGCCCTCGGACGCTGATCCGAGCGCGCCCAAGGAGGATATGCTGAAAACGATTCTTGCAAGGATAGGAGAAGCTTGGAATGGTACGTGAAATTTTGCGTCTTGGCAACCCGGCGCTCTACGAAAAAAGCGCGCCCGTTACAAACGATGAGCTGGAACGGATGCGCGCCGTTGCCGTTGACCTTCGCGATACGCTGCTCGATTACCGAAAACGGCATCAGGCGGGCCGCGCAATCGCCGCCCCGCAGATTGGGGTGCAGAAACGTATGATTTATCTGCAAACCGATCGAACGATTGTTCTGATCAATCCGGTGCTGTCGTTTCCTGACGGCGAACAGATGGAAGTGCTGGACGATTGTATGTCCTTTCCGGGGCTTTTGGTGCGCGTCATGCGGTTTAAACGCTGTACAGTCCGTTTTCGTGATCTCGAATGGAACGAGCAGAAGCTGTATTTTGAAGGCGATTTGGCCGAGCTGCTTCAGCATGAATACGATCATCTTGATGGGATGCTTGCGACTATGCGCGCTGTGGACAATCGTTCCTTTTTCTTCGTTTAGCCCGCTTGTATGCGTTTTGTCTTGTGCAGGCCCCGCCCCACTGTTCGCGGTACAGCCTGTAAAAATACTGGAACCCGCCCCACTGTTTGCGGCACAGCCGACTAAAGTTTTTTGGCTTACCTTTTTTTCAAAAAAGGTAAGAAGTCTTTCGTCGAGCCCCTTTTACAAAAAGGCCGGGAATCGGGAATGAGCAAGGGGGAAAATGGGAAAGATAATGCCATCCAATCTGTAAAGGAGACGATGGTCATGCAAAAAATTCTCAAGGGTTCAAAGACGGAAGCAAATCTGATGGCAGCGTTCGCGGGCGAATCGCAGGCGCGCAATAAGTATACATTTTACGGCGCGAAGGCGAAGGCGGACGGTTTTGAACAGATCGGCAACCTGTTTCTCGAGACGGCCAACAACGAAAAGGAGCATGCTGAAATCTGGTTCAAGCTGCTGCACAATGGGATGCCGGCCACGGGTGAAAACCTGTTGGAGGCCGCCGGCGGCGAACGGTATGAATACGAGACAATGTATCCGACTTTCGCCAAAGAGGCGCGCGAGGAGGGCTTTACAAAGATCGCCGCGCTGTTCGAGCTGGTCGCCAAGATTGAAAAAGAACACATGGAACGCTATGAAACGCTGAAAGCCAATGTCGACAATGGGACTGTTTTCAAAAAACAGGAAAGCGTCACCTGGATCTGCCTCAACTGCGGCCATGTCTATGAAGGCGCGCAGCCGCCCCAGGCCTGTCCGGTCTGCGAAAAGCCGCAGAGCTGGTTTGAGGTCAAGGCGGAAAATTATTAAGCAGACATTGCACCCATTGAACAGCCCGGCGCCCGGATTGTATTGCCAATCCGGGCGCCGGGCTGTCTTTATTGCTGTACCTATATCGTTTATACGCCGCAATAGGCGCTGAATCCGCCGTCGATGGGCAAAACCGCGCCTGTGATAAAGCTGGCGGCGGGAGAGCAAAGAAAAATCACCGCGCCCGCAAGTTCTTCAGGTGCGCCGTAGCGGCCCATAGGTGTGCCGGCAATGATTTTGCGGCCGCGCTCCGTATCACTTCCGTCCGGATTTTTCAACAGATAATCATTCTGCTGCGTGAGCAAAAATCCGGGGGCGATGGCGTTCACACGGATTTTGGGAGAACAGTTCTGACTGAAGTAGACGGCCATCCATTGGGTAAAATTGGAGACGGCCGCCTTTGCGGCGCTGTAGGCTACAGTGTTTGTCAGCGGCGTGAACGCCGCCATCGAGGAGATGTTGACGACACAACCGCTGCCCTGCTTGGACATGAACTGGCCAAAGACCTGGGTCGGATAAACTGTACCCATCAGATTCAGGTTGAGCACCCAGGAAATTGCGTCGGCCGGAAGATCAAAAAAGTTCAGTTCAGGGCTTGCCGTAGCGGCAGGCTTGTTGCCGCCCGCCCCGTTGATCAGGATATCAACGCCGCCAAAGCGGTCGATAACCGCCTGTCCTGCTTTCTCAATGCTTTCGCGGTTCAAAACATCGCAGCGAAGGCTGACCGCCTCTGCGCTGGCGCTATTGATCTGCCCGGCGAGCTGTTCGGCGCGCTCGGGCGCAATATCCAGCAGCGCGATTTTGGCTCCATGCGCCGCCAGTTCGCGGGCGAGTGTGGAACATAAAACGCCGCTGGCTCCTGTGATAACAGCTGTCTTGCCCTTGATGTGAAAGTCTGCCATTTGAATCCTTCCTCCTTCTTTGATACATATCAGATTTGTTGACAAGGGGCGTCTTGAAAATGCCGCTGTGTCACGGACCAATGGAAAAGCGGCGTAAAGGGTCAGGGGCTGTTTGAAAAATCAAAACAAGCCCTAATAGATCCCGTCGGCCGCATCGAAGTGTGTGGGCGCGGCAATTGAGGCGCCGCCATCCAAAATCCACTGCGCCTGCCAGCGTATCATTTGATCCAGGCAAACAGAGGGATATCCCATCAGCCCCATCAGCTTCGATGAATTGCTGAAGATACCGCCGTCTTGCTCCTCGCCTTCATAAAGGGGCGCGCGCCCCAACAGCTCGCCGAAACGTCCGGCCGCCCAGCGTGTGGAAAATGTTTCCGGTCCGGTCACGTTCAGGACAGCGGGAGGCACGTCCACGTGGAGCAGCGCGCGGATGGCGTATTCGCAGACATCCCCCTGCCAGATGCAGTTGAGGATGCTGCGCCCCAGCTTGATAGGGACGCCGTCCCGGACGCTTTTGGCGATATCATACAGAACACCATAGCGCAGATCGACCGCATAATTGAGACGAAACATCAGGCTGCGGGTTTTGTTTCGTTTGGCGTAATAGGAAAATACCCGCTCCCGCCCCAGACAGGTCTGGCCGTATTCGCCGTCCGGATTGGGCGCGTCGGTTTCCACGGAGCCGCCGCAGCGGGCGGGGCGGTCGCCGTAGACGTTGCCGGTGGAGAAAGCGACGATGCCGGCCTTTGGAAACCGCTCGCAGATTTTGGCGGGAAGCAGCACGTTGGCCGCCCAGGTGTCCGCCTGGTTTTTATAGGTGCCGAATTTGCGTCCCGCCAGAAAGAGGATGTTGTCCATTTCCGGCAGGGAGTCCAGCTGCGCCGGATCCAAAAGATCGGCTTCCACGACCTGCACGCCCCATTGGCGCATGGTTTCCGCGGCAGCGGGATCGTCGAGCTTTGAGACCGCGAGAATGCGCTTGGCAAGCCCCGCGGCCTCGCAGGCGCGCCGGGCTGTGACGGCGAGGCTCGGTCCCACCTTGCCGCCCGCGCCCACAATCATGATGTCGCCTGACAGCCGGCCGATGTCCTCGATCAGGCGGGGCGAAGGGCGTGTGATGCGTTCCAGCAGTTCCTGTGAAGAATTCATAAGAGAAGCTCCTTTTATTCAGATTTGCGGCGCGGCCCGCCGGGCGCGCCGCATGACGCTTTTGGACGCTTTGGTATTGCGCGTTTGATTAAAAACGGGTAAAATAAAAAGGATCATTGGACAAGGGGTGGGACGGATGGCGCAGAAGGACGCGAAGAAGGGCCGGGCAACCATCAAGGACGTGGCGGAGCTTGCACAGACGAGTGTGGCGACGGTCTCGCGTGTGCTGGGGGATTCGGGCTATGGCGTTACCGCGCAGCTTCGCAAACGGGTGCTCGCGGCGGCTGAGGCGCTTTCCTATGTTCCTTCCGCGGCGGCTCAAAAGCTGCGCGGCGGCGGAAGCCGCGATATTGGCCTGGTCGTTCCCAACATTACAAACCCTTTTTATATGCAGACCATCCAGGGGATTTCAGCGGTCTGCTACGATCGCAATTACCACATGATCCTCTGCAACTCCGCCCGCAGCGTGGAGCGGGAGCGCGCGTTTTTAGAGCAGCTTTACGCCCGGCAGGTGCAGGGCGTGATCCTCTCGTCGGCGGACGAGGAGCACAGCTCTGTCGCGGATTTTCTGGCCCGCGGCATGAAGTTTGTGCAGTTGGATCAACGGTTTGAACGCGAGGAGTGCGCCTGCATCAACTATGATTCCGAGCTGGGTGCGCGCATGGCTGTGCGGCATCTGGCGGAGAAAGGACACAGGCGGATTGCATTCGCCTCTACGCCGTTGACGCGTTGGACGCGTAAGGCGGTCCTCAAGGGCTACCGCGAGGAAATGGCGGAGCAGGGTTTTCAGGATGAAGCCGCTGGGCTGGTCTTTATCAGCGAGCCGGTGGAAGCGGTAGAGAGCGGCAGCTATGAGATGGACGCGGGGTGCAGCGTTGCACAGCAGATATTGGAACGCCAGGCGGATGCGACCGCAGTGTTCTGTGTCAACGACATGGTGGCCTTTGGCGTCATCGCAGAGCTGCGCCGCAGCGGCGTGCGCGTCCCAGAGGATCTGTCGGTCGTCGGCTTTGACGATATCCCGTTTGCCGAGAGCTTTATGCCTCCAATTACGACGATCCGCTGCCCGTCCTATGAAACGGGGCGGTTGGCCGCCATGATGCTGATCGATCAGCTGGGCGACGGCAGCAAGAGTTTGAATTTAAACATGAGCCTGCAACCGATCCTGATCGAGCGCCAAAGTGTCCGCGATCTGCGTGGGCAGGCAGAATAAGAAACATACAAAGCAGGGGCGGCGCCCCTGCTTTTTTTTGCTGTGGCGCGGGGCAAAGGGCCCGCCTGGGCGGCGTTTTGCGGCTGTGAATACAGGTTCTTATATAAGCGGGATAGGCCGCGCCTCCCGCAGGGAGCGGCCGATTGCCTCCAACAGGCGTGTGGAAAATAAAAGCCGCTGCGCGCCCTGGCCGACGCCGGATTCCATCATGTCACGGAATGCGCGCATTCCGTATTCATAACAGCGGTCGAAGTCGCCCAGCGGGCAGTACTCCTCGTCCCAGCTGTGGAAGGTCACGGCCGGTTCGGTGAGCGCGGGATCGGAATGGAGCAGAACGTCCCGGTTGGGATACTGTACGAGCACGTCCATCTGACTGCCGGCGCGCCGCGCCGAAACCGTTTCGGCTGCGCAGCCACAGATTGCGGAGCACAGGTCGGCCAGATGGCTGCCGTAAAAATTCCAGCCGCCAAAGGGTGAATCGCAATCGGCCGTGTAGGAAATTGTCAGGCTGCGGCAGTGGCGCGCCCGTTCGCGAAGCTCCGCGATCTGCGGAAGAAAGCAGAGTGTTGAGCCGCCGGTCAGCGGCGTGCCGCACTGCTTGGACAGGTTGATCATCTCGGCGGCGTCCGGCGTACAGTCGCAAAACGGTTTATCAACGAAAACCGGTTTGCCGGCGCGCAGGCAGGCCAAAGCGAGCGCTTTGTGCGTTTCGCCACGGCGCAGCGTGATAATCACGCCGTCGCTGCGTTCGATGACCTCCTCGGGCTGGCCGCAGAGCGTCTGAAGTCCACCCTGGGACATACACCAGCCGATTCGTTCGGGGCAGTCGCCGCCCCAGAGGCAAACGGCCTGCATCCCAGGAAACAGGGGCGAGGTATTGATCAGGGAACAGAAAAGCTCGGTGTGCTTGCTCTGCGCGCCGATGACGCCGATTTCCATGCGCGTGCCTCCCGACAATTACGATTTAAGGATAGGGGATGCTTGTGAAAATCAGGAAACCTCTCTGTTTTCGAACAAGCCTGGTTGCACATCAATTCTCTGTGTATCTGCTTTTCATTATAGGGAGTAAAGTATGTAAAAGTCAATATTTTAGTAAACGATTTCTAAAATTTTTCTTATTTTTTCTGAAAATTAGCTTGCAATTTTCTAAAATGATCGTATAATAAAGCTAGAAACACACGGATATTGAACAAAAAATTGGTGCAATTGACCTCAACTGGTGGATTTTGGCTGCTTTGGCAAATGTGATGATTAAGAAAACATTTACCAAGCATGCTTTGTTCCGCATGACGGTCATGCAGAAATAAAAAGTAACTTTTTAAAGGAGGACGCACGCAATGAAAAACAAGACGCTCGCGGGCATCCTGGCGGCCTGCCTCACCTTTGGCGCGCTGGCCGGATGTTCCGCCGCCGGTAACGGCAGCCAGAGCGACGCCCCCTCGCAAACCGCCGGCGCAGCCGGATCCAATGGGGGCGAACCCGCCGCCGGAAATGAAGACGCAATCCTTATCGGTACGATTCAGGATTTGTCCGGCGGCGCTTCCGAGGCCGGTACCGCCAACGCCTGGGGTGTTGAATACGCGGTGCGCGTCATCAACGAACAGGGCGGCGTCAACGGACGTCCGCTCGAGGTGATCGCGATGGACTGCAAAAACGATGTGCAGGAGGGCGTCAACTGCTACCGCCTGCTGGTGGATGAAAAGAACGTCGCTGCAATCGTCGGCCCCCCGCTTTCCAACCCGGCCCTGGCGTGGGTGGATCTGTCCACAGAGGACGAAATGCCAATTGTAGGGCACTTTATGGATGAACGCTGCACCACGAATGAAAATACCGGCGAGCCGTACCCATACATGTTCCTGGCGGAGCCGGGCTGCGCGCAGCAATCGTACTCCATCGCGGCATACGCCCTGGAAAAGCTGGGTATTAAAACCGTCGGCACCTTTTATAACGCCGGGCTTTCCTATGCGGTGATGCATGCCGAGCCGTTTGCCGACTATATCACAAAAAACGGCGGTCAGGTTTTGGCCGAGGAATCCTTCCAGACCGGCGATGTGGATTACCGCGCGCAGGCCGTCAAGCTGGCGCAGGCCAATCCGGACGCTGTGTTCATCTGCAATTATGCGGCCGACAACGCCCTGTGCTACGATTATCTGCGCGAGGCGGGCTACCAGGGGATTGTACTTGGAAACAACACGTTTCAGGCGCCTTTTAACACACTGGTGAAAACAAAGGTGTACGATACTTATTTCCTGCAAAATGTGGATATGGAGAATCCGGACGATCCCTCCTATGCCATTGTGCAGAAATACATGGAGGAAACGGGAGTCAAGTACCCAATTGCCAACGCCTGCTTCGGCTATGACGCCACCATGGTTCTGGCCGAGGCGCTGAAGGCTGTTGACGATCCGTATGACGGGCCGGCGGTCGCCGCCGCGCTTGTCGAGGTGAAGGACGCCCCAGGCGCGGCCGGGCCCATCACCATCAATCCTAAAACCCACCGCACGCTCGGTATGCCCATGCTGATCGCTGAGTATGACGAGAACTTTTCGGTGAAAATAATCGACGCCTATACCCTGAGCGAGGAGTGGGATCAGTAAAATAAAAACGGCCGTAAAGCGGCGGGCGGTTTTGTCCCGCCGCTTTATGCCGGCGCCCTCAGGGGCTGTTTTCAAACAAGCCCGAATCTGTCAGGAGGTGTTTGCTTGAGCCTGCAATTGATTGTCAACGGCATTTCCCTCGGCGCGGTTTACGCGCTGATCGCCGTGGGCTTCGCCCTGGTGTTCAGCATCCTCAAATTTTCAAATTTTGCCCACGGCGGCATGATCTCCGCTGCTGCATACATCGCTTATTTCTTTTACGCATCCTTTGAAACGCCGCCGTCCCTGTGGGTTACGCTCCTTTTCACGGCGGCTGTAAGCTTGGGCGTGGCGCTTTTGCTCGATACGCTGTGTTACCGCCGTATCCGCAAAAACAACAGCCCCAACATCTACTACTTTGTGGGCTCGATCACCTTTGCTATTCTGATCGAACAAATCCTCACTGTCTTTTTCGGCAAGACCTCCTATGGCTTCCCGGGTATGTTCGAGGTCGCCTCGGTGCGCCTGCTGGGCGCGTCGTTTGCCATGATGGATTTGGTCGTACTGGCGGTTTCAATCGCCATGCTGGCCGTGCTCATGCTGTTAATCAACCGGACAAGGATTGGTCTGGCGATCCGCGCCGTCGCGATCAACCCAAGGGCCTCGCGCCTGATGGGGATTAATTCCGGCTTTATTGTGCTTTTTACATTCGCGCTGGCCGGCTTTTTGGCCGGTGTGTCGGGTACGCTGCTCGGCATCAAGTATTCGGTCTACCCCGCTCTCGGATCCTCGATGATGGTCAAGGGCTTTATCGCTTCGGTCATCGGCGGCCTGGGCAGCCTTTCGGGCGCGATCATCGCGGCGATTCTGCTCGGCGTGATCGAAATGGTTTCGGTCTATTTCCTGGGTTCCAGCGTGACCCCGGCCATTCTGTTCGGCATCATGCTGGTATTTTTGTTCCTGCGTCCGCAGGGCATTTCGGGCAAATTTGCCCAGGATAAGGTATAGGGGGCGATGCTATGAATTCCTACTATGTCGGCCTGCTGATTCAGGCGTCCATCTCCATCATCGCCATCACCGGCATTTTTGCGCTCACCGGGCTTGCTGGCATGTTCAGCCTGGGCCAGGCGGCCTATATGGCGATCGGCGCATACATCACCTTTATTCTGGCGGCAAAAACAGGGCTTTCCTTTTGGATCACGAGCCTGGGCGGTATCGGCGCCTGCATGCTGGTGGCCTGGCTGGCCGCCATGCCAACTGTCCGCCTGCGCAAGGATTATTTCTCGCTGATTTCAGTGGGGCTGGGGCAGACGATCACCGCCCTGCTCATCACCTTTTCCGATATCACAAACGGTTCGCAGGGCTTTTCCAAAATCCCAAAGGTGAAACATCTGCTGCCGCTCGCGCTGCTTGTGACGGCGCTCTCCATTTTTTGTGTGCGCAACCTGAAATATTCCCGCTATGGGCGCATGAGCATCGCGCTGAAAAACGACGAGCTCGCGGCCAAAAGCTTTGGTATCGACGTGTACAAGCTGAAAATCAAGGTTTATATCTTAGGCTCTGTGATCGCGGGGCTTGCGGGGATTCTGTACGGGCTGCAAAACCGCGTGCTCCTGCCGGAATCGTTCGGCTGGACCGCTTCTTCGGAACAGGAAATATTTTTGTTTTTCGGCGGAACCAACAGCCTGACCGGTGCGGTCATCTCCGCGGCGCTGCTCAAATGCCTGCCTGAGTTTTTCCGAAATGTCACGCTGTTCGGCCAGAGCTTACAGGAATACCGCACCATTCTTTACTGTATCCTGATCCTTTTAATCATCAATTTCCGTCCGTCCGGCCTGATGGGCGAACACGAAATCAGCTTTAGCCGGCTCAGGGAGCGTCTGTCCGGGCGGCGCAAAAAGGAGGGCGGTTCGGATGGCTGACATCCTTTTAAAGACAGAGCATCTTTCCAAAAGCTTTGGGGGCGTCAAGGCCGTGCAGGACTTCAACATGGAGCTGCGCGAGGGGGAAGTGGGCGGCATCATCGGGCCCAACGGCGCCGGAAAGACCACGATTTTCAACCTGCTTTCCCATATCTACGATTACAGCGAGGGCCGTGTCACCTTTCTGGGGCGCGATATCACAGAGAGCGATCAGGTGCAGGTGGCCCGCATGGGGCTTTCGCGCACCTTCCAGAATACACGCCTGTTTGCCGGACTTTCGGTGCTCGACAACGTCAAGGTGGGGCTTGACCAGGCGGGCCGGTATAACATCTTTGAGGCAATGCTCCTTCTGCCGCGCCGCCGGCGCGAGGAACAGCGCATCGCTGGGGAGGCGTCCCGCTGTCTGGAGGTTTTAAACCTCTCGCAGTACAGCGGCGCGCGGCCCGCCAACCTCCCCTACGGCATCCAGAGGCGCGTGGAAATCGCGCGCGCCATCGCCAGCCGCCCCCGCGTTCTTCTGCTCGACGAGCCGGCCGCGGGGCTGAACCCGGAGGAGGTTTTGGCTTTGATCGATTTCATCCGTCTGATCAAGGAGCGGTTTCGGCTCTCCATCCTGGTTATTGAACACCGTATGGACCTGATTATGACGCTTTGTGACACGATCTATGTGCAGGATTTCGGCAGGACCATCGCTGTAGGCCCGCCTGCCAAAATCCAGAAGGATCCCGCCGTTTTGGCGGCATATCTGGGGGAGGAGGAAGTCTGATGGCGCTGCTGGAAATCCGCGACCTGCATGTCAGCTACGGACAGATTGAAGCCATCCACGGTGTGGACATGGACGCCGAGGAGGGAAAGATCACTGTCATCATTGGTTCGAACGGGGCGGGCAAAAGCACAACCCTGGGCGCCATTTCCGGGATGGTCAAGCGCACGGGCGCAATCCGTTTCGATGGGAAAAGCCTGCCCGGCGCCTCCCACCGCGTCGTTTCAGCGGGCGTCATCCAGGTGCCCGAGGGGCGCAGCCTCTTCGCGGGCCTGACTGTGGAGGAGAACCTGCGGCTGGGCGCATACTTAAATTCAAGTGCGCGGCAGGTGCGGGAGCTGATCGAGCGCCAGTATGAGCTGTTCCCGCGCCTGAGGGAGCGGCGTGGACAGGACGCGGGGACGCTCTCCGGCGGCGAGCAGCAGATGCTTGCGATTGGCCGGGGGCTGATGGGCAGGCCGCGGCTGCTTTTGCTCGACGAACCGTCCCTGGGCCTTGCCCCGATCATTGTCGGCGAGGTGTTCGACACCATCCGGCGTATCCGGGACGAGGGGATCACCGTCATCCTGGTGGAGCAGAACGCAAAAAAATCGCTGTCCATCTGCGACTATGCCTATGTGTTGGAAAACGGCCGTATGGTCAAATCCGGTCCGGGCAGCCAGATGTTGGACGATCCCGATATTGCAGCCGCCTATTTGGGCGTGCGCGAAGAATAACAACGATAAAGGAGACTTTTCACGATGGAAAGGCAACAGCAAATGATCGACGGCCTGCCCGTCTATGTGTTTGATACACGCGCCGAAATGGGCGCGGCCGCAGCCCGGGAGGCCGCCCGGCTCATCCGCGAAGCGATTGACAGAAAAGGCGGAGCGAACGTCGTGTTCGCGGCGGCTCCTTCACAGGACGACCTGATCGCTTCGCTGCTTGGGCAGGATATCGACTGGCGGCGGGTCCGGGGATTCCACCAGGACGAGTATATCGGGCTGGATCCCGCGCACAGCGCCGGTTTCGGCAATTTCCTGCGCCGAGCGATTTTTGACCGCGTCCCCTTTGGGGAGCTGTTTTATATGGCGTGCCCGCCGGATGGAGCCGAAGCCATGTGCCAAAAATACGCCGCCCTGCTGGAGCAGTATCCCCCCGATCTCATCCTTTTGGGCGTGGGTGAAAACGGCCACCTGGCCTTCAATGACCCGGCCGTGGCAGATTTTAACGACCCCAAGCGTGTCAAGGTGGTTTCCCTCGACGACGTGTGCCGGATGCAGCAGGTGAACGACGGCTGCTTCGCCGCGATTGACGAGGTGCCCCGCCAGGCCCTTACGCTCACCATGAGCCAGATTCTGGACATCCCGCACGCGATCGCCGTTGTGCCGACCGCGCGCAAGGCACGGGCCATCGCGGACGCGCTGCGCGGGCCTGTCTGCGAGCGATGCCCCGCCAGCGCCCTGCGCAGGCATAGGAACGCGCGGCTTTATCTCGATGCGGACAGCGCATCCCTGCTGTAAGGAGGGGAGCTATGCAGCTTTTTGACAGGACCGCCGACGAGCTTACCGCGCAGGATACAGATCTGGCCATCATTCCCATCGGCTCCATTGAGCAGCACGGGCCCCATCTGCCGCTGTCGACTGATTACCGCATCGCGGCGGCCTTCGGCGAAGCGGTCGCGGCGGCCGCGGGCGGGTTTTCCATTCCGCCGCTGCCGGTCAGCACATGCCGGGAGCATATGGGCAAAAAAGGCGCCGTCTGGATGGACCCGGATGTTTTTTACCACATGCTGTACAGCGTGCTGATGAGCCTGAAGGAACAGGGCTTCCGGCGCGTGGTCACGCTTCAATGCCACGGCGGCATTTTCGTATTGCCTGCTGTGATCCGCCAGGTGAACGCGACGAACAACCCGGATTTCATGGCGGTCAATATCGATATTTGCAGCCTGTTCGGCGTTGCCGCCGCCGAGGGAATCACCGAGACGAATACGGAGCTGCACGCGGGAGAAGTGGAAACATCCCTGATGCTGCACATCGCCCCCAATCTGGTCCACATGGAACGGGCGGTCGACTTTGTACCCGCCGTCCAGCGGCCATATCTCGGCTACGGCAGCATTTTTCGAGCATCCCCCAGCGGCGTGTGGGGCGAGCCGAGCAAAGCGTCCGCAGACAAGGGCAAGCGCATCCTTGAGCGGTTCACCGCGCTGGCGGTACGGGAGATGGACCAGGCGTTTGATTATATGCAGGTCAAAAAACCATTTGGATACAGCAGCTTTTAAGGAGATTACAGATGCAAAAAGTAAGAGTGATCCTGATCGGCGCGGCCTTTTCCGCCGATCTGCACGCCGACGGCTATGCGCGCGTCCGGCAAAAGGCGCAGATCGCCGCGATCGTGGATAAGGATATTGCCCGCGCAAAAGACCTCGCCGCCCGCTATGGCTTTACGGACTGCGCATTTTTTGAAGACTATGAGACGGCCGTCGAAACCGTGGACTGCGACGTTGTCGACGTCTGCCTGCCCAATTTCCTTCATAAGGACGCCGCGCTGTGCGCGCTGCGGCACGGCCGCCATGTTATCAGCGAAAAGCCCCTGGCCGTCACCCCGCAGGAGGCGCGCGAGATGGTGAAGGCGGCAAGCGACGCGGGCCGCAACATTTATTACGCCGAGGACTGGCTCGGCTGCCCCACTGTTGTCAAGGCGCTGGAGCTGGTCAAAAGCGGCGCGATCGGAGATGTGAAATTTATTCGCGCGCGCGAATGCCACTGCGGGTCGCACAGCCCGTTCGCCCAATCCCTGCGGTTTTGCGGCGGCGGCGCAATGATTCATCTGGGCATCCACCCCGTGGGCCTGCTTCTGGCCCTGAAGGAAGGGCGCTGGACCGAGCTGACCGCCCTGACCTCCGGCGGACTGGAGCAAAACCTTGTGCACAAATCCATGGAGGGCGAGGACTGGGCCGGCGCGCTCGTGCGCTTTGCCGACGGGACGACGGCCGAGCTTGAAGCCAATTATGTGACCACCGGCGGCATGGAGGACAACATCGACTTTTATGGGACAAAAGGATGTCTGCACCTGGATCTGACGTTCTCCAGCGCCATCCGCGGCTTTTCCATCCCCGGATTTGATTACACCGTGGAAAAGGCGGAGCTTACAACAGGATGGTCCCGCCCCGCTGTGGATGAAAAATACGATCTTGGATATGTCAGCGAGATTGAACATTTCATAGACTGCATCGCCGCCGGAAAACCGGCGCGCGCGGGCCTGCGCGGAGAGGACGGGCTGGCCGCCATGGAGCTTGTCAGCCTGATCTACCAGTCGGCCCGCGAGGGGAGGCATATCAAAAATCCAAGGGAGGCGTAAATGGTGGAGGATATCAGAATCCCTGTCGAAGTCGGCGGCGTCACATTTAAAAACCCCTTTTATGTGGCCTCCGGACCGACCACAAAGAACGTCCGCCAGCTTCAGCGTATCGAGGAAACGGGATGGGCGGCCGCCAGCATCAAGCTGTCTATCGACCCCGCGCCCTACATCAACCGCAAGCCGCGCTACGGGCTTTTTGAAGAGATAAACGCCCTGGCCTTTACCGCTGAAAAGCGCCTGACCTTTCAGGAGGGCTTAACACTGATTGAGGACGCCAAAAAGGTGTTAAACGATTTGATCCTCATGGCCAATATCACCTACGCCGGCGACCGCGGCGCCGCCGGGTGGGTCAATATGGCCAAACAATTTGAGGCCGTGGGCGCGGATATTATTGAACTGAATATGTGCTGTCCGAATATGTCGTACAATGTTTCGCTCTCCTCGGGCGGCGCGGACAGCACCAGCCAGCAGACGGGGGCCAGCCTCGGCCGCCAGGCTGGTGTGGTGGCTGAGATCGTCCGCGCGATCAAGAAGGAGATACATATCCCGCTGTTTATCAAACTTACACCGGAGGGTGGCGAGGTTGCGCAGGTCGCCGCCGCGCTCTATGCGGCGGGAGCCGACGCGGTCGGTTCGACGGGCAACCGCCTCGGCCTGCCGCCCATCGATCTGGACGATCCCGGCCGGGCAGTTTATCATTTGCAGGACGAGATCAGTATGAGCTGTTACTGCGGCTCATGGCTGAAACCGCTGGCGCAGCGCGACGCCTATGAAATCCGCAAGGTCTGCGGGATGGAGCCGAAGATGATGGCGGCGGGCGGCATCACGGATTGGCGCTCCGCCGTCGAGATGGTCCTGTGCGGCGGCAACCTGCTCGGCGTCTGCGCGGAAACGCTCGTCAGCGGCTATGATATTGTCCGGCCCATGATCCGCGGGCTCAAGGACTATATGGATACGCACGGCTACGGCTCCGTCGACGACTTCTGCGGTAAGGTGGTGTCCGCCGTCAGGACGGCGCCGGAGCTGACGCTCCATGACGGTTATGCCCATATCCGGGAGCCGAACCTTGCCGGGCCGTGCAAGGCGGCCTGTCCGCACCATGTTCCCGTCCAGGCATACGTCCGGTCGATTGCGTGCGGCGACTTTCACCACGCTTACGAGCTGATTACAGGCAAGGGTGTCCTACAGGGCGCCTGCGCCTATATCTGCCCGCATCCGTGCGAGGACGCCTGCGTACGCGGACGGACCGGGCGGCCTGTCGCCATCAAGGCGCTCAAACGGTTCGTGCTGGAGCTGGGCAAGGCCGAGGGGTGGCGGCCGGCGGCCGCGCAGGCTGTGCAGAACGGACGGCGAGCCGCTGTCATCGGGTCCGGCCCCGCGGGGCTTGCCTGCGCCGACGAGCTGAGAAAAGCGGGCTATGCTGTCACAATTTTTGAACAGGCGGCCGCTTTGGGCGGCGGCCTCAACGACGCCGTCGCGGCGGGACAGCTCCCAGAGGAGAACCTGAAGGCGCTCCTTGAAACGGTTGCCGGCAGCGGCATCGAGCTGTGCTGCGGCGTGCAGGCCGACCCGCAGCGCCTGCTGAAGGATGGATTTGCGGGCGTGTGCGCAGCCGTGGGCCGCACCGGCGTCAACCCCTGGGCGGCGCTACCCGGCGGGGAGGGCGTCCGCTCTGTTCTTGATATGGCGCGGGAGCAGAGCCTTTGCGGCACGGCCGCCGTGATCGGGCCGCCCCAGGCGGCCGCTGACGGCGCGCGCTGCGCGCTGCATATGGGAGCGGCGGCCGCTGTTGTCATACCAACCGGGACGATGCCTGAAAAGAAAGCCGCCCTGCTGCGCGGCGAAGGGATTACCGTCCTGAACGGATACGCGCCCGCCGCGTTGGAGGACGGGGCGCTGATTCTGTCCGGCCCGGCCGGCAGCCGCGTCAGCCTGCCATGCGGCAGCGTATGGTCGGCGCAAAGCGAGGCGGTCCAGCCCGCCGCGGGCGACGGCGTGTTCGCGGCCGGCGGCGCGAACATCATCGCCGCCGCCGCGTCCGGATACAACGCCGCGGTCAAGCTGGATCAATGGGTTATGGGGGAAAAGGCTGTGCTGAAGCCGTCGCCCCGCCCCGTGCCTGTTGCGGCCGAACAGGTCCTCAAGCGCGCCGGTTATATCGGGGAAAGCCCGGACGAGCCGATGATCGCATCAAAAGAGCAGGCGGCTGCCGAGGCAGGACGCTGCTTAAACTGTGGTTGCGGCGAAGGGTGCCGGCTCTGCAAAACCATCTGTACGGATTTTGCGCCGCTGGTGATCGGACCGGATAAGCTGGCGATCGACCGGACACAGTGCGTCGCCTGCGGGATGTGCTATAACCGCTGCCCCAACAAAAATATTGAGATGCTCACGATAAAATAAGCATTTGAAAGGTTGATTCGATGGAACATATCATCGCGCTGGAGGACTTAAAGGCGTTCTGCACGGCAGCGCTGGAGCATGAGGGCATGGAAAGCGGCGACGCGCGCCGCTGCGCCGAGGCGCTCGCCGAGACGGACGCGTATGGGACGCACTCCCACGGGACGAAAAACCTGCATAACTATATTAAAAAATTCCGCGCGGGCGGGATGGATATCCACGCGACCCTCAAGGTCCTGACCGACGGCCCGGCCTACGCGCTTTTGGACGCTCAAAACGGCATGGGTGAATGCGCCTCCTACAGGGCTATGGAGCTTGCTATTGAAAAGGCGCGCAAATCGGGCGTGGCGCTTGTGGCTGTTTGCCGCAGCAGCCATTTCGGCGCGGCCGGATTTTACGCCAACATGGCCGCGAAGGCCGGGATGCTGGGCCTGTGTTTCAGCAATGTGGATCCCAATATGACCGCGCCCGGCGCAAAAGGGATGCTGCTTGGCAACAATCCGCTGGCCTATGCCGCTCCGGCAAAGAGTACCCCCTCCATTTTTCTGGATATCGCCATGAGCAATGTGGCGTCGCTCAAGGTGGTGCAGGCGCGCAAGGACGGCCGTCAGATTCCGGATGGCTGGATCGTCGACAAAGACGGCCTGCCCACCACCGATCCGAGCCATTATCCGGAGGAGGGCGCTATGCAGCCCATGGCTGCCCACAAGGGGTATGGGCTGTCGATTCTGGTGGACCTTTTGACCGGTGCGCTTGCCAACGCCGCCACCAGTATGAGCGGCAAAATCGTCTCCTGGTGCTTTGAGCTTGACAAGCCAAACAATGTGAGCCACGCGTTTTTAGTTGTCAATCCCGAGATGTTCGGCGGCGCGCAGGCGTATGTGCAGCAGAATGAGCAGATGGCCACGGCGCTGCGCAAGGCGCCCAAGGCCCAAGGCTCCACGCGCATCTATACCCCTGGCGAAATCGAATGGGAGCGTTACGCGCGCGCCGTAAGCGAGGGGATGAAACTGCCGGACGATGTGGTGGGTTCGATTGAGGCGCTTTCGGAAGACATGGGCGTCAAAATCCCCTGGAAAGCGTGATAAAAAGAGGACTGCATGTGAATCATCGCGCGTACTGGGACTGTGCCGCGCAATGCGGCGGATGGGGGAATGATTATGAAGCAAGGCGTTTTGCTGGCCGGCGAACCGATGGCCTTGTTCATCGCACAGAGCGAAGGGCCTTTGGAATGTGTGGACGGCTATACGGCGGCCATTGCCGGCGCTGAATACAATGTGGCGGTCGGCCTGCGCCGGTTGGAACATACGGTTGGATATCTGACGAAGCTGGGGGACGATCCATTTGGCAGACGTATCGTCCGCGGTATGCAGGAAAACGGCATCGGCACGGAGCTTACGGGCTTCTGCGCTGGCCGTCCCACGGGATTTATGCTCAAATCGAAGGTGCGCGCAGGCGATCCGGAAATCTTTTATTTCCGCAAGGGTTCGGCCGCATCGACGCTCTGCGCGGCTGATGTGGAAAAACTGGATATTTCCTGTTACGGCGTTTTGCATATGACGGGGATACTGCCCGCCCTGTCGGACGGCTGCCGCGCGGCGACGCTCGCGCTGGCGGACCGCGCGCGGGCCGAAGGGATGTTTTTCTCCTTTGATCCCAATCTGCGCCCGCAGCTCTGGCCCGACAGGGAGACAATGACGCGCTTTGTCAACGACCTGGCGGCGCGGGCAGATCTGTTCCTGCCTGGGATCGCTGAGGGCCAAACGCTGACAGGGGCGCGCACCTGTGAGGAAATCGCCGCCTTTTATCTCGGCCTCGGCACGAAAACCGTTGTAGTCAAGAACGGGAGCGCGGGCGCTTACGCCTGCACATCGGAAAAGTCTTTTTGGGCGAAAGGGTTCCCTGTCAGGCAGGTGGTCGATACAGTCGGCGCCGGCGACGGCTTTGCGGTGGGCGTCCTCAGCGGGCTTTTGGAAGGGCTGCCCCTGTGCGAAGCCGTTCGCCGGGGCAATGCGATTGGAGCAATTCAGGTCATGAGTGTGGGAGACAACGACGGCTTGCCGGTGCGCGCGCAGCTTGCCGCCTTTATGGAGAAGGGGGAACCGGCCAATGCATGAATGCGCAAAACGGCTCTATGCCGCCGGGATGCTGCCGGTTGCCGTCATTGGGGACGCGCGCCATGCCGTGCCGCTGTGCGACGCGCTTCTGGCCGCCGGAATTGATGTGATTGAAGTGACCTTCCGCACAGAGGCGGCGGCGCAGGCTGTCGCAGACATCGCATCCGAACGGCCCGGAATGCTGCTCGGCGCAGGGACAATCCTGAATGTGGATCAGGCCGAGGCGGCGGTTAAAGCCGGTGCACGGTTTCTTGTAACGCCAGGGTTTTCACCTGCGGTTGCCGCCTGGTGTAAAGACCATGAAATCCCGCTTTATCCCGGCGTTTCCACGGCGACCGAGGTGGAACAGGCGTTGTCAATGGGTTTTACGGATCTGAAGTTCTTTCCGGCGGAGCAAAGCGGCGGCGTTGAGGCGCTTCGCGCTTTGGGAGGTCCGTATCAACAGGTCCGGTTTATACCGACTGGAGGCGTCGGCCTGCATAACCTGAATGCATACCTCAGTTTGCCGAATGTACTCTGCTGCGGCGGAAGCTTTATGGCGCCGTCCAATCTGGTGGACGCCGGGCGCTTCGATGAAATTGAAACGCTTTGCCGCGCGGCGGTGCAGACAATGTTCGACCCTCAGCTATGCCATGTGGGTATGAACTGTGCCGACGCGCAGGAAGCTGAACAGCGCGCAAAGGCGCTGGACCGCCTGTTCGGCTTCGCGCCCAGGGAGCTGCCGGGGGCCTGGTTCGCCGGATCGGCCGCCGAGCTGGTAAAAAAGCCGTTTCTGGGCGCACACGGACATCTGGCGATTGCGGTCAACCATATTGAACGCGCGATGGCCTGGTATCAGGCGCATGGCGTCGCATTCCGGGAGGAAGGGCTTGCCGTGGACGGCGCGGGCGTCGTGGCAGCCTATTTGCAGGAGGAGGTCGGCGGCTTTGCGATCCATCTGCGCCGCCGCGGTTAGCGGGACGCATTGCAACCGAATCATATGTGTACGCCTTGCCGTAAGGCGGCGGATACGGCAAAAGGCCGGAGCCTATTTTTGGGGCCCCCGCCTTTTGCCGGCGGCGCTTCATAAAGGAGCCCATGCGTTAGGGCCTAATTTTCAGGCGTTTGAAAATCGGAAAAACTTGCGCTGCCGCTTCAAAGGCGGTATACTGGTCTTAGGACAGGCGGTGGATTGATTGAAGGAACAGACGACCGGCTTTGACGTGGCGATCGCCGGAGGCGGAGCGTCGGGGCTTGCGGCGGCGGTCACAGCCGCCGCTGCGGGCGCGCGCGTGCTCTTGCTGGAGCGGATGGATCGCGTCGGCAAAAAGATACTTGCGACAGGAAACGGACGCTGCAATCTGACGAATCTTGAAATCAGCGCGCGGCATTATCATACCAGCGATCGGGCTGCGCTGACAGAGATGCTTGCACAGATGCCGGCACAGAAAACGATCTCGTTTTTTGAGGAGCTTGGGCTGTTGTGCAGCG
Source organism: Anaerotruncus colihominis (assembly GCF_010206195.1). Classification (GTDB taxonomy): domain Bacteria; phylum Bacillota; class Clostridia; order Oscillospirales; family Ruminococcaceae; genus Anaerotruncus; species Anaerotruncus colihominis_A. Next base: position 52,993 of record NZ_VIQT01000008.1, read on the forward strand.
CACCGGAGGATGGGAAAATATATCCGTATTGCTTTCAGGCGTCGATGGCGCTCGATTGCCTGCTTGCCGCCATACGGCGGCGGTGCGTCCGCACCGCGCTGAAATTTGATGTCGCGGCCGTTGAGCCGCGCGGCCAGGGCTTTGCGGTGACAGCCGCGGACGGCCGCTGCGTGACCGCGCGATGCGCCATTCTGGCAGGCGGCGGTCTGGCCGCGCCGAAGCTGGGCGGTACAGGCGGACTGTATCAGGCCGCCCGTGATTTGGGGCATACGGTCACGCAGCTGTATCCATGCCTTGTCCCGCTCAAATGTAAAAATGCCTTTGCCGGCGGCCTGAAGGGAATCCGTGTCCGTGCGCGTGGCATATTGACTTGTGCGGGGCGCCGGCTTGGGGAGCAGACAGGCGAATGGCTATTCACAGATTACGGCCTTTCAGGCATCCCGGCATTGCAGCTCTCCTGCCTGCTGTGGAAACCGGCCGCGCCGTATAGGCTTGAAATCGACCTTTTCCCAGATTGGGAGACACAGCGTTTGGCGGCGTTTCTCGATGCGCGCCGCAGCACATGTGAAACACTGGAGGAATGGCTGCTCGGGACTGTCCCGAAGCGGGTTGGCTATGCCGTTATGAAATCGGTTGGCCTTGCGCCGCTGTCGCGTCCGGTTGCCGGAGTGGACGCCGAGCAGATCGCCGCGCTCGTCCGCGCGCTCAAGGGCTGGACGTTCGAGGTGACAGGCCCGCTCTCCTGGGAGCAGGCGCAGACGACTGGCGGCGGCGTGCCGCTTTCGGAAATTGACCCTGAAACCTGTATGTCGCGCCGCCGCAGGGGCTTGTTTTTAACAGGCGAGCTGCTCGACGCGGCGGGCGACTGCGGCGGATATAATCTGCACTGGGCCTGGAATACGGGCATAGCGGCCGGACAAGCCGCCGCGCGGATGGCAAAATCGGGCGGCGCCCGCTAAATCGTTTGGAAATAACAGCCGCCCCGTTCCGTGAAAAACGCGGAACGGGGCGGCTGTTTTATGGACGGTCAGAGCACCGTGCCGTTTAAGATGACTGATTGGATCTCGAGCTTTTCATCGAGCAGGACAACGTTCGCGGCCTTACCTGGCGTGATGCTGCCATGACGGTCATAGACGCCGATTGAGCGCGCCGGATTGACGGCCGCGCATTTTACAGCCGTCTCCAGCGGGATGCCCATGGCGCGCACGGCGGTGCGCATACAGTCCATGAGGTTTGTGGCCGAGCCGGCGATCGTGCCGCTCTCAAGCGTGGCGAGATTACCGACGACCTTGACAGCCTGTCCGCCAAGCGAATAATCACCGTCGGAAAGGCCTGTGGCCATCATACTGTCGCTGATCAGGATGATCCGGTCGCCGTTTCCAAACAGGCGAAACGCAGCGCGGACAGCCGACGGATGGATATGCACGCCGTCGGCAATCAGCTCGGCCTCGCAGTCCTGGGCGTCGGACGCCGCGCCGATGACGCCGGGCGCGCGGTGCGAAAGCGGCGGCATGGCGTTATAAAGGTGCGTGATATGGCGCGCGCCCGCGGCGATAGCCTCGGCGGCCAGGTCATAGCCAGCCGTGGTATGCGCAATGGAGCAGAGCACCTCGCCGTCAAGCGCACGGATCATATCGAGCGCGCCCTGTGTTTCGGGCGCGACGGCCAGCAGGCGGATCAGTCCGCCGGACGCCTGCTGCAGGCGGCGGAACATGGCCGCGTCGGGCGCATGGATATAGGCGGGATTCTGTGCGCCGCACTTTTCAAGCGAGACGAACGGACCTTCCATATTGATGCCGACGAGCGCTGCGCAGTCCGGCCCGGGCTTCCAGGACGCGGCGGCGCGGCAGACGGTTTCGAGCATGGATTCAGGCAGCGTCATGGTTGCCGGACAGATGGCTGTGACGCCGTTTTTTGCCTGATACTGTGCGATGGCGGTGATGGCTTCATGCGTGCCGTCGCAGAAATCATGGCCCACACATCCATGAAAATGGACGTCGACCAGGCCGGGGATGGCGTAGCAGCCGGCCGCGTCGATTGTTTGGCCGCCGGCCTGCTCCGTAAAGACGCCATCCTCAATCAGGATGTCCTTTTGGACGAATACGGCGTCCTCAGTAAAGACCCGCGCGTTTTTGATAATCATAGCGGTACCTCCCAAAAAGCGTTCGCCTGTGCGGCGGAAAAGCTGCAAAGCGCGCGCCTAATCAGATCAGCGAGAGGGCCGCCTCGTCGCCGACCAAAGTGACATGATTGTGAAGCTGGAGCACAGACGCGGGCACCTGCGGCGTGACCGGCCCGAAAAAGGCCCTTTTGACGATCTCCGCCTTGTCCTGCCCGCTGACAACCAGCAGAATGCTGTGTGCCTGCATGATCGAACGAATCCCCATGGTATAGGCAAAACGGGGCACGTCCTCCTCGCGCTCAAAAAAGCGTTTGTTTGCTTCGATGGTGCTTTCAGTAAGCGCGACACAGTGCGTCTCCTTTTCAAACGCTTCCCCAGGCTCGTTAAAGCCGATGTGGCCGTTATGGCCCAGGCCAAGCAGCTGGAGATCGATGCCGCCGAGCGAACGGATCACCTCGTCGTACCGGGCGCATTCCTTAGCGGCGTCAGGCTCCATGCCATTGGGGATGTTGATGCTTTCCGGCGGGATATTGACGGCGTCAAAGAAATTTTTGTGCATGAAATAATAGTAGCTTTGATCGTTATCACGGTCAAGCCCTTTATATTCGTCAAGGTTGACGGTGCGCACCTCAGAAAAATCGATGTCCCCTTTATGGTACCACTCGATCAACTGCTTATACGCGCCGATCGGGCTTGACCCTGTAGCCAGTCCAAGCACACAATTCGGCTTCATGATAACCTGCGCCGAAATAATATTTGCCGCCTTGCGGCTCATGTCTTGATAATCCTTTGCCCGGTAAATTCTCATATCGATCACCTCTCGCGGATTCAGGGCTGTTGACAAATATAACGCTGCCTCCTTTTAAGGCGGTCTTGTCAGCAGAACCGGTTTGATTTCATTATAGCAGTGCGTGCGGCAAAATAAAAGCCCCTCAGACAAGCACGGCGCGCGCAAAACATTCTGGCAGATGAAAGTTTGGCGTTTCGCTGTTGATTGGCGAAAAGCTCGCATAGTGCTCGATTTCGGGCGACTCGGAAATTTTGTAAAAATTGCAGAAGAACTGCCCGCCGGGCGAAAATGGAGCGCGTCCCAATTGGGACGCGAGCAGCGCCTTTGGCACGGTCAGCTCCACGGACCAGTTTTGCGCGCCAAGCTGCGCGCGCGGCGCGCAGAGCGCGTATTCCTTTGGCGTAAGCGGGCGGCGGTTTTTACGCCCGCGCCCAAGCTTTGCATACATCGCGCCGTTGGCGTTGAGTTCAAAATTGCAGTAAAAGCCGTCGTTTCGCACAGGTTCTCCCGGCAGATCCCCAAATGCGAAAAACGCTTCAAGCGCGCTGTCGCGGCAAACGGGGTCCTGCGGGTTGTGATAAACGCGCAACGGATCGCGCTCCTCGCAGACAAGCTCCACGCAAAGCCCCGTACCCCGCAGATAGCCCATGCGCCCCCAGGCCGCCGGCCGCCGCTGGCAGGTCCACTGGAAATGGTCGATCAGAAAGACAGGGCAAGCGGACAATTCAGCGCGCGTACTAATGGTATGGACCTGATATTCCACGGCGAACCCCCTCCTTTGTATTCGCTGATACACGGCGGGGACGGGCGGATCCCCGCCCGTCCCCGCCGGTTTGGCCGCTTCTTTTCAGAACGGCTTAAAGCAGCTTTTTAAATTCATCGGCCACGAACTGGACCTGTGTGCCAATAATGACCTGAACGCTTGTTTTGCTCGGACGAATAACGCCCGCGGCCCCGGCCGCCTTGATCTTCTTATCGCTGACAAGCTCATAATTTTTGATCTCAAGGCGCAGGCGGGTGATGCAGTTGTCGACGGAGGTGATGTTGTCCTTGCCGCCAAGGCCCTCAAGAATGCCTGCCGCAACGGCGGCAAAATTGGCGTTGGAAATGGTGATCTTCTGTTCCGCTTCGATATCGTCGTCATCCTCACGGCCGGGCGTTTTGAGGTTGAATTTGACGATGATGACCCGGAACAGCAGGTAATAGAGGACGGCGAACGCAAGGCCGATCGGGATGATGAGCCACGGATTGAGCGCCATCGGGGCCTTGAAGCTGAGGAACCAGTCGACGAAACCGGCGCTGAAGTTAAAGCCCGCGCGCACCGGCAGCACGGCGCAGACAGCGGCGGAGACGCCGGTCAGCAGCGCGTGTACGATATAGAGTCCCGGAGCCAGGAACATAAAGGAGAACTCAAGCGGTTCGGTAACGCCTGTGAAGAACGCGCAGAACGCTGCGGAGACCAAAAGACCGTAGGCGAGCTTTTTCTTCTGCGGCTTGGATGTGTGGTACATAGCAAGCGCGGCGGCGGGCAGGCCGAACATCATGACCGGGAAGAAGCCGACCATATACTGGCCCGTGACGCCGAGTGTGCCCGGCAGGTCGGGGTTGGTGCCCCAGAAACGCGCGATATCGGCGATATTGGCCACGTCGAACCAGAACACGGAGTTGAGCGCGTGATGCAGACCCACGGGGATCAGCAGACGGTTGAAGAACGCGTAAATACCCACGCCGATCGGGCCGGTGCTGAGAATCCATCCGCCAAACGCGACGAGACCCATGTAGACGATCGGCCAGACAAAGAACAGGATCAGATCCACGACAATTGTGACAAGCGCTGCCACAATGGCGACGCTGCGCTTGCCGCTGAAGAAGCCGAACGCGTCGGGCAGCTTGGTATTCTTAAACCTGTTGTAGCAGGTGGCGCCGATCAAACCGCTGATGATACCGATAAACTGGTTGTTGATCTTGCCGAAAGCCATGTTCGCCTCCGCGCCGGTCAGGACCGACACAACGGCGGGCGACAGCAAAAGCTGCGTCATCAGCCAGGAAACGATACCAGCGAGCGCCGATGTACCGTCGCGGTCGTCGGCCATGCCGAGCGCGACGCCGATGGCGAACAGGATCGCCATATTGTCGATGATCGCGCCGCCTGCCTTAACCAGGAAGAACGCGAACACGTTCGGGTCGCCGACGCCCGACATGACCGACGGGCTGATCCAGTAGCCGATACCCATCAGAATACCGGCGGCCGGCAGACAGGCGACCGGCAGCATCAGGGATTTGCCGAGCTTCTGTAAATACTTCATCATAACAGATACCCTCCTTTTATGACTGTTGTCTATGAGAACCGGCCCCACAGGGCCGGCGTTCCCCGGTTGTCATTCACTGTTGTAGTTTTATAAATTATTTTTTGCTCCCCCAAAAGTTCGGATCCTCCAGCCGGGGGTCATACGGCTGCTCTGTTTGATCCGCAATGTTGTACAGATACCACTGATACTCAGGGATATTCGCCCCGTTGTTAAGATCGCCGGTTTCCAGCAGATATTCTATAAACTCCGGGTTGTCAACCGCAATTTGGATAACCTGATTTGACACCGGACGGCATACTGCAATTCCGTCGGCCTTATAAATGATTTCATCCTGGCCGGACGGCAGATACAGGCGGTGAATCGCGGATTCTCCGGCGGACAACACTGTATCAAGCTCCAACCCGGAATAAAACCGGTTGGCCGTGCAGTTTTCCACGAAGAAAGCAACCTCTGAATTCAGGCTGATCGATGCGATTTTACTGTCGGCATACAGAACCTTTGAAGCGCGCGCGGACAGGTCGTACTCGATCAGACCGGTATCAAACCCATTGATATAAAGCAAATTCCCGAACCGCCAAAATGTGCGCACGCGTTCATGCACTGGGGAAAAACAATCGCCCGATATCTGATCTGTAACTAGGAGCAAATCGTCCTCCAGGCTGCATATAAAGGCAGCGTCAGAGGCAGCCGTCTCGTTTTGAACAAACGGGCGCTGGACTGCAAAATATTCCTCGCGGCTTAAAGGCGTTTGCGGCATAGGCCCGCTTGATGCTGTGCCGGCGACATCCTCCCCGGCCTGTACAGCCGGCGGGACTGCATCCTGCGAGGATGGCGGCCCCGATGAAGGGGCGCCGTCCTGCTGCGCATGGCAGGCCGCCAGAAGCATGAACAGGCCGGAGAACAATAAAAGAAAAAATCGTGCTCTGCGCTTTTTTGAATATCCTTGATCAGGAAAACTGATTTTAGCCATGGGATTCATCGCACCTTAAATCCGTTTGACAATCTGTTATAGGCTTCAAACAGCCCTTGATGGGATCAGAGATTTTCCTTCAAAAACGCCTCGAGCGCGGCGGCGGCCGCGTCCTCGTCCGGGCCGTCGAAGGTCATGGTCAGCACATCGCCCTTTTTAATCGCAAGCCCCATCACGCCCATGATGCGCTTGGCGTCGACCGATTTTGCGGGCGAAGCGGCTTTGATGTCGCATTTGAAGGCGGACGCCTGCTTGACAAGCTGTCCTGCCGGCCGGGCGTGGATGCCCAGTTCGTCTGTAATCGTATACTTGATTTCACGCATGGGAAATCCCTCCTTTTAAAACGTCCGAAGTTTTTATACCGCGCTGTCGCGGATGCGTTTGCGCAGCTCCAAAATGAACGGCGGCGATACGGAAAGCTCGTCGTAGCCCATTTTCAAAAACGTGTCCGTCAATTCGGCGTCCGCGGCCAGTTCGCCGCAGATGCCCGCCCAGATACCGGCTGCATGGGCGTTTTGCGCGATGACGCGCAGCATTTCCAGCACAGCCGGATGATGCGGATCATAAAATTTGTCAAGCTGCTCGTTCTGACGGTCGATTGCAAGCGTATACTGCGTCAGGTCGTTGGTGCCGACGCTGAAAAAATCGACAAGCTTTGCAAGCTCGGCGCTGACCATGACGGCGGCAGGCGTTTCGATCATGACGCCGCGTTCAATCTCGTCGACCACGATTCCCCGCGCGGCCAGCTCGGCGCGCGCTTCGGCGGCCAGCGCCAGAGCGCGTTTCGTCTCGTCGGGCGAGATGATCATCGGGAACATGACTGCTACCTTGCCGTAAGCGGACGCGCGGTAGATCGCGCGAAGCTGTGTCTTGAACAGCTCCGGCCGCTCCAGGCAGATACGGATCGCCCGAAAGCCGAGCGCGGGGTTTTCCTCGCGCGCCAGGCCGAAGTAGTCGGCCTTCTTATCCGCGCCGATGTCGAGCGTGCGGATGATAACAGGCTTGCCGCCCATCTGCTCGGCGACCTTGCGGTACGCTTCGAACTGTTCGTCCTCGCTCGGATAATCGTCGCGGCCCAGATAAAGAAACTCGCTGCGGAACAGCCCGACGCCCTCGGCGTCGTTAAAGAGCACGGCGGGGACATCCTCCGGTCCGCCGATGTTCGCGTAAAGGCGCACCTGTCTGCCAGACTTTGTTACAGAGGGCAGTCCGCGCACCGCGTCGAGCGCGCGCCGCTGCTCGGTGTCCGCGCGCCGTTTTTCACGCAGGCGCGCCACGGTCGCCTCGTCCGGATCGAGAAAATACTCCCCTGTGAAGCCGTCGACCGCAATCATACGCCCATGCAGCTTTTCCCCGTCCGGTACGTCGGCCTGCACAAGCGAAGGGATGTTCATAATACGCGCGAGAATCGCCGTGTGCGAGTTGGCCGAACCCTGCCGCGTGACAAACGCGAGGATGTTGTTTTTGTCGAGCGCGACCGTTTCGCTCGGCGTCAAATCATCCGCCACAAGCACCATCGGTTCGGTGAGCGCCGGCACGCCCTCGCGGCCGCACAGGATGTCGGACAGGCGCTGCGACACATCGCGCACGTCGGCCGCGCGTGCCTTCATGTACGGGTCGTCGAGCGAAGCGAAAAATTCTGAAAACTGCCGTCCGGCGGCCGCGACGGCCGCGTCGGCGCCTTTTCCGCCGCGGATGCTTTCCTCAATGGCGTCGTTATAGTCGCCGTCGTCGAGCATCATCATCTGCACATCGATGATCATTGCCTCGTCCTCGCCGATTTCGCGCCGCGTTTTTTCATACAGCGCGCGAAGCTGCTCCGCGGCCGTTTCCTTGGCGGTGTGAAAGCGTGAAAGCTCCGTCGCCTCGTCGAGAACCGGGACATGGCGTGCGGGGGCGCTCACGCGCTCAAACGCGTAGACAGATCCGATCGCGACGCCGGAAAAGACGCTTCTTCCATGGCCTTTGAACAAGAAAAATCCCTCCTTCCATCCGCAGATGGGTTGCCGTTTATTATTTGCGCAGGCGGATCAGCTCCTCTAATTCGCCGGCATGTTTGCCCGTAAAGGTTTCAATTTGAGAAAAGTCGCCGGAATTACAGACAACGACGGGCGTGATGACCTGATAGCCCGCTCCGCTGATTCCCTCCATATCGAATTCAATCAACAGATCGCCCGCCTTGATGCGGTCGCCGGTCTTGACATGCGCCGTGTAAAACCGACCCTTGAGGCTCACAGTATCAAGTCCGACATGTACAAGCACCTCGGCGCCATCGTCCGAAACGATGCTGACGGCATGGCCGGTGTCAAACATCAGGGAAACCTCGCCGCTCACCGGCGCAACAACACGGCCGCGAGCCGGCTTGATCGCCACGCCTTTGCCGAGGATCTCCTCGCCGAAGGTGGGGTCGCTGACCTGCGCGACCGGCACGACCTCGCCTTCAACGGGCGCGAGGATCACAATGGAATCATCCTTTGCGCCAAACATATTTTTGAGCTTTCCAAACATATCGTCACTACCTTCTTGTATGCACGGCGGATGCCGCGCGTCTTTATGGATTGTATTAGCGGCACAGCGCAGTATAGTCTGTGCTGTTTTCGAAAAAAGATTCCGAAGGCTGAAAAAGCGCGTTACGCGTCTGGAGCTGTCACACGCCGGATATGAATCGCCAGACAGGCTGTCTCCTGCTCTCCGATTAAAAATGAATGCGCGTCGTTCAGATAAGCGCCAACACAGTGGGCACAGACGGTTTCGTCAGGATAAAGCGCAGCGATGGCGTCATAAAACGCCCGATCGCCCGCCGGCGGGCGATCCTGGCGCAGCGTGCGCTGCGCCAGGAATTTCAGATGTGTGACAAACCGGTCAAAATCAACGGAAGCCTCATCCAGCGGGCGTCTGTTCCAATCGCGCACAATCTGGAGCATCCGATCGATCAGATGTGTGATATCAACAGCCTCGCCGAGCGATATGTCGTATTCCGCATGGACAATGTGCATGGCGATCGACGCGGCCTCGTCGTCCGGGAAACGCGCGCCTAGTTCTTTGGCAATCAGATCGAGCGCATATTGGCCGATGGAGTATTCCTGTGGATAAAACCGCCTCATTTCAGCCAGCAGGGCGTTGTGAAACATCATGTTCTGCCTGAGCCGCAGGACCGAAAAACTGATGTGGTCGGTCAGCGTGATGTAGATGCTGTGATTGAGCCGCTTGCCTAAAATTTTGCGGGCATAGGCGATGATGCGGTTTGTGACCTCGATATGTTCAAGCGGCATGGAGGAAAAAAGCTGTTTGAGACGGTCGGTTTCGTTTTGCGTGTCCATGTGAAAGATTTTCTCAATCGCTTCCGGCGGGATGCTGTCGCCCTCACGGCATTTAAAACCGATGCCGCGCCCCATAACAACAATCTCCTTGCCGTTTTCATCGCGCGCGCTGACAATATTATTGTTGATGGCCTTTAAAATTCTCATCCACAAATACCCCGTAAAATGCAAAAAAACCAAATTTCGCACAGGCTGTATCAGCCATGCAAAATTTGGTTTTGCCTGCGTTACCAGTAACAACCCAAATGATTTATGAACTTTCTGTTAACTATTATAAGCGAACAGACAAATAATGTCAACTAGAAAGCCAAAGGAATTTGATTGATTTCTGTACAATTTTATCAGCGATTTCTTGTGCGTCTTGCTGAAACAAGCGTTTTTAAGCGTCCAAAAGGGGCATAGCGCACGCTATGCCCCTTTTTCGTCTTGAATTTATCCATGCGCTTTCATGCGCGCATATTTTTCCCTGGTCGCAATTCCGCCACGAATGTGACGTTCGGATTTATTGTGGTCAAGCACTTCCTTTACCTGTGCGTAGATGAGCGGATTGATGCGCTTTAAACGATCTGTAACATCTTTATGTACGGTTGACTTTGATATATGAAATTCCTTCGCGGTAGCACGGACGGTTGTATTATGTTCAATGATGTAGTGCGCGAACGTGATGGCGCGCTCCTCCGGCAGACCTTTCAAGACGAAACCTCCCCTGCAATTACTGTCTATGGCAGTATATGCAGGCCCGGCGGCGGTCAGAACGCCATTTCCAGAGGCGGCGCAGGAAAAGATCTTTATTCAAATTTCAAAATATCGTTTGGCGTACATTCTAAAATGTTGCATAGCCGCTCTAACGTATAAACGGTAACGCCCATGTTGTGTTTAAGGCTATAAATTGTTCGTGGGTTGATCCTGTACTTGTGAATGAGGGTGTAGGTCGTCAGTCCCCGCGATTGCATTGTACGCCACAATGGTTCATAGCTTACCACGCCTTACCCCCTCCACACCTTTTTCTCTTAGTATTGTGGAAAGAAGAAGCTTTGAAAATACTGAAAAATATATCTATAATATGTTGAAAAATTTCCGCAGCTTGATATACTGAACTATATAACTACAAAAATCAAATGGAGAAAGAATCGTAATGAACAATTCCGCTTTTTTGCACAATATGGGATAAACAAGAAAGGAACCATGCCTTTCGGCATGGTTCCTTTCTTGTTTATCCGGGGAAAATAGGGAGGAGAGACTACAGCTCGCCGTCGGGGACGTACTCGACGATTTCCCCAATCTGACAATTGAAAATTTTGCACAGCTTATCAAGCGTATGCGTTGATACAGGCAGGTTTGCCTGTAGACGCTGAACCGTTGCATGACTCATGCCATATATCACCCGCAGGGTGTAGGTGGTCGCTTTTTTTCTGGCCATGGTTTCCCACAGAGGTCGATATCGAATCACGGTTCTGCCTCCTGTGCTTTAAATTGTGCGGGTAAGAAGCACGGCCGGCACAGGGCTGCCGTCTGACCATGCCATGTGTGGCTCACAAGGCTTCATCCGGCATATATTCCGCCACTTCATCCAGCCGGCAATCAAGAATTTTGCACAGGCGGTCGAGCGTGTAAGTGGAAACAGGCAAGTTTTTTTGCAGTCTTTGAACCGTTGAATGGCTGATGCTGTGAATTTCCCTTAATGTGTAAGTTGTCGCTTTTTTTTCTGCCATCGTTTTCCATAACGGTCCATATGAAATCACGCCGCCCAACCCCTTTACATCCTTCATTATGGCTGTTATAATGGCCATAATGTATGGCTGTTATTTGGCCATACAGGGATGAGCCGGCGCCTTTAGTTGCAAGAGGCGGTCAGGTATCTGTGAGACAGGTCATGGGGTTTTGCTTTTTCGATGGAATTCAGCAAAATATTTGAAAAATTCCTTTATACGATCTTCGGCACATCTGTACAAATGCATCCTGTTTGCTTTATAATGGTACCAAGCGCCATAGGCGCATTGCGAGAGGAGTGGTTTTAGATGAGACATGTGGTTTCGCTTTACAATGGCATAGAAATGCCATTGGTGGGACTCGGTGTCTTCAAGACCAACGGCCAGAAAGAGATGGACCATGCAGTCCAGTACGCGCTCGAAGCCGGTTATCGAAGTTTTGATACAGCACAGATGTATCAGAATGAGCATATTCTGGGCGAGTCGCTGCGCCGTTCAGGTATCGCGCGAAGCGACATCTTTCTGACAAGCAAGTTGGACAACCCAAACCAGGGGTACGACAAGGCCCTGCTGTCCTTTGAGGAAAGTTTGAGAAAATTAAAGACAGATCATCTCGATCTTTTCCTGATTCATTGGCCAGGGCAGAAACGCGCGCGCCTGATTGATTCCTGGCGCGCACTCGAGCGGTTGCATAAGGAGGGACGCATCCGCGCGATCGGTGTTTCTAATTGCATGAAACGGCATCTGCAATGGATGGCTGAGGACTGTGACGTTATGCCCGCTGTCAACCAGATTGAACGCCATCCGCTGCTCAATCAAAACGAGCTGGCGCAGTGGTGTACACAGCGTGGAATCCAGGTTGAGGCATGGGCACCGCTTGTGCGCGGCAGTTTTGATTTTCCGTTGATTCGTGAGATGGCCGCGCGTTATGGCAAAACACCTGCGCAGATCATTCTGCGGTGGAATGTGCAGAGCGGCTACGCGGTGATTCCAAAATCGATACACCGGGACCGTATCTTTGAAAACATCGATCTGTTCGATTTTGCGCTCGACGAAACGGATATGCGCGCGATCGACGCAATGGATGCGAACGGCCGAACAAGCTTTGACCCCGAGACTTTTGATTTTTGAAATATTGGAGGGAGAGCTAAAAAGGCGCCCCTGGAACTTTCGTTCCAGGGGCGCCTTTTGACAGACGCGCGCAATTAAAAAATGAAACGTGCCGCGTGATAGATAAGGAACGCGGCCGCCCAGGCGATCAGGCATTGGCCCATGGCCATGACGGCTGCATAGCGGCCGCCAAGCTCGCGGCGCACAGCCGCGATGGCGGCGACACACGGCGTATAAAGAAGCGTGAACGTTAAAAATGCGACCGCAGCGGCGGGCGTAAAAATCTGCGCGAGCGCCGCCGGCAGCGTCGCGGTATTTGTGCCAGTGAGCACAGCCAGGGTGCTTACGACGGCCTCCTTGGCGGAAAAGCCGGTGATCAGGGCGGTCGCCGCGCGCCAGTCGGAAAAACCGAGCGGCGTGAACACCGGCGAGATCAGCCGGCCGATTCCGGCGAGCATACTCGCCTCGCCGCCCGCGGCGACAACGTTCAGACGCGTGTCAAACGTCTGCAAAAACCAGATGACGATTGTCGCCAGAAAAATGACCGTGAACGCACGCGTGAGAAAATCCTTTGCCTTGTCCCACAAGAGCAGCGCGACGTTCTTTGGCCCGGGCAGGCGATAGTTCGGCAGCTCCATGACAAATGGCACGGGCTTGCCGTGAAAGGCCGTATTTTTCAGCACAAGTCCGCACAGGACGCCCACGGCCATGCCGCCCGTGTACAGGCAGATCATCACAAGCGCCGGATGCTTTGGAAAGAATGCAGCGGTGAACATCGCATAGATTGGAAGCTTGGCGCTGCACGACATAAAGGGCGTAAGCAAAACGGTCATCTTGTGGTCGCGTTCAGAGGAAAGCGTGCGCGTCGCCATGATCGCCGGCACCGAACAGCCAAACCCGATCAGCATCGGCACGAATGAACGGCCCGACAGGCCAATTTTGCGTAGCAGCTTGTCCATAACAAAGGCGACACGCGCCATGTAGCCGCTGTCCTCAAGGATTGAAAGGAAGAAAAACAGCACAACAATGATTGGCAGAAAAGAAAGCACGCTGCCTACGCCCGCGAATATGCCGTCGATCACAAGCGAATGAATAACCGGGTTAAGGCCATAGCGCGTCAGCGCGTCCGATGCTGCGGCCGTGAGCGCGTCAATTCCCATCGACAACAGGTCGGAGAGGGCCGTACCGATCACGCCGAACGTCAGCCAGAAGATGACAAGCATGATCGTGAGAAAAATCGGGATGGCAAAATATTTGTGCGTCAGGACATTATCCATGCGCAGGCTGCGCAGATGCTCGCGGCTTTCTGTGGGCTTGACCACCGTTTGAGCGCACAGGCTGTCGATGAAGCTGTAACGCATATCCGCAAGCGCCGCTTCGCGGTCGGTTCCAAGCTCTGTTTCCATCTCCGTGACGCTGTGCTCGACCATATCCTGTTCATTCTGTGAAAGCTTTAACCGCTCGAGCATCGGCAGGTCGCCTTCAACAAGCTTTGTCGCGGCGAAACGCGGCGGAACGCCGGTATGCTCCGCATGATCCTCGACCAGATGCGCGATCGCATGGATGGCGCGGTGTACCGCGCCGGAACAAAAATCGAGCCGTGCCGGGCGGCGGCGGTCGCGCGCCGTGGCGATGGCCGTTTCGATCAGCTCGTCGATCCCTTCGTTTTTGACGGCGGAGATCGGCACGACCGGCACGCCCAGCTCCTCCGACAGGCGTCTGAGCTTGATGGTGCCGCCGTTGGCGCGGAACTCATCCATCATATTAAGCGCCACGACCATGGGAATATTCAGCTCGATAAGCTGCATACTCAGATAGAAATTGCGCTCGATATTTGTAGCGTCCACGATATTGATGATGCCGTCCGGGTGCTGGTTGAGCAGAAAATCCCGCGTGACGATTTCTTCGCTCGTATAGGGGGAGAGCGAATAGATGCCCGGCAGGTCGACGACCGTTACGCCGCGCCGCCCGCGGATCTCGCCGTCCTTGCGCTCCACCGTCACGCCCGGGAAGTTGCCGACATGCTGGTTGGAGCCGGTCAACTGGTTAAAGAGCGTCGTCTTGCCGCAGTTCTGGTTGCCCGCCAATGCGAATATCATTTGGAGGTGTCCTCCTCGATTTCGATTTCGCGCGCATCCTCCAGGCGCAACGTCAATTCATAGCCGCGCAGATGCAGCTCAATCGGATCGCCCATCGGCGCGACCTTGCGCACCATAACGCGCGTTTTCGGCGTCAGACCCATATCGAGCAGCCGCCGGCGCAGCGCGCCGGCCCCGCCCACCGTCAGGATGGTGCCGCTGTGCCCAATGGGCAGTTTGTCAAGCGTCAAAGGAATCGCTCCCATCTATATTCAGATCCTGTTTCAATCAATCGATTTTCAAATATGACTTGCGATTTCAATGATACCCTTGCACGCGTAATTTGTCAAGAAAACGCGGCGGCACGCCGGAAATGAAATGAACGTTGATTTCACGGACAAAATAAAGTATGATGGAGAAAGCCAAACGGTGCGGCCGGTCCGCCCGGGAAAGGAAGTAACTATGGCATTTTACAGATTGGTAACTGATAGCTGCTGCGAGCTGGTTCCCGCACTGAAAACGCGTCTGCATGCCGAACAGGCGCCGCTGACCATGCTGCTTGACGGCGTCAGCTACACGGACGATGAGACCCTTGACCGCGACCGCTTTCTTGCTGCGATGAAGGCGAGCCGCAGCGCGCCGAAATCGGCCTGCCCATCGCCGGACTGCTATGCGCGGCTGTTTTCCGGTGAGGGCGATGTGTTTGCCGTCACCATCTCCTCAAAACTCAGCGGTTCTTATAACAGCGCCCAAATCGGCCGCACACTCGCGCTTGCCGCGCGCCCCAATCAGAAAATCCATGTATTTGATTCCTGTTCGGCGTCGGCCGGCGAGCTGGCGGTTTCCCTGCGCATTGCGGAGTATGTGCAGGCGGGGCTTGGCTTTGACGAGATCGTTTCAAAAACAGAAGCATTCATCCGCAAAATGCGCACCTTTTTCATTGCGGAAAGCCTTGATACGCTGATCAAATCGGGGCGGATGGGGCGTATAACCGGTTACGTGGCCTCGGCAATGTCGCTGCGGCCGATTATGACAGCCGACCATGGCGAAATCAAGCTGTATGAAAAGGCGCGCGGCTCTGTACGCGCTTTTACGCGCCTGGTCGATATCATTGGGGAGTGCGGCGCCGACCTGTCAAAACGCACGCTGGTCGTTTCCCACTGCCATAACGAGCGCCAGGCTGCCTTTGTCGCCGCCGAGGCAAAGCGGCGTTACCCGTTTGAGGACGTGGTGGTTGTGCCCACGGGGGGACTCAGCTCCATGTATGTCAACAGCGGCGGCGTGATCATTGCGTTTTAGATGGTTCCCGGGCCGCGGCGGCGCTTTCTGGAACACAAAAAGGAGGCTGGGCACAGATGTGCCAGCCTCCTTTTTCATATTTCATATTCAGGGACGCTTCCGAGACGACCGTTTGAATGTAAAGTCCAATTCACGCACGACGCCTTTTGCATCATAGACACGCGCTCCCTCGCCCGGCCGGCTGATGCCAAGCTCCTTATAGAGCGCCCGCTCCACCTCATGCGCTTTCGGTTTTGGGCTGGAGACCGTATCCGGCTTTTTGCTGGCGTCCGCGTCCCCCGGCGCGTCTGTACCCTGGGACGCGTCGCCGGCGTCCGGCGTCTGGGGGTGTTCGCTGTCCTCGCCCGATTCCTCCGCGCCGGAAAGCTCCTCGCTTTTTTCGGCCGCGTCGGCGCGCTTTTCGTCTATGATTTCCTGTTCACTCGGCAGACGTTCATAATCGCCGTTTTTGATAAAGATCTTCTGTTCGGTCTGAATACCGATCATGCGCCGGGCGATCCGTTCGAGCTGGCCCTTTTTTTGAGCTACCGACAGGTTGGGATTGCTGGAGATTGTGCGCGCCGCGCTCAGATAACCCTGCATTTTGTTGATATAGAGCTGATCGGCCTCTTCTTTTGTCTTGCATTTGGCGAGCTGCTGCTTATACTGCGCGCGTTCACGCTTGACCTGTATGGCCTCCTCATAGAGCGTGGGGGCGTTGATGCGCAGATATTCCAGCTCCTCGGGCGTCAATTCACCGCCGGAATCGAGCTTGCTTTTGATCGAGGAGATGGCGTTGCTTTTGCGTACGTCGCTCGCCTGCTTGCGCAGCCTGGCAATCTCCGGGTCCTCGCCCTCCTTGGGCATGGTAGGGTCGGCCTTGCGCTGCTGCCACTTCATGCTAAGCCCCATCATCCGAATGGATTGGAACACCGATCCGATCACCGGCAACGCCATTGAAAAAACCTCCTTCAATGCTGTCTGACAACTTCCTCTGTTATATATATTCGTCAGCTGCGCCAATTCACAAAGCGTTTGGTGAGAAACTTGTGAAGGAAATTTCCAATAATGCTGCCAGACACAGGACCCGGTCAGCCGTTTTTTCTGCTGCAGCGCGCCCGCAGCCAGGCCGTCAGACGCCTATCCTCCCGGATGAGAAGCACAGAAAACAGAATCACGACCGCGCCGGCCATTTTCTGTGTGTTCATTAATTCGTGCAGCACAAGATGGCTCAATATCAGCCCGACGATCGGATTGATATACGCGTATGTGGAGACGACCGACGTAGGCCACCGCTTGAGCAGATACATATAGGAGCCAAGCCCGATGATGGAATCGGCTACGCCCATGTAAACAGCCGGCAGCACGCCGCCAGGATTCAGCGTGGAGGGGCGCAGGTTCCCAGTGAACAGGGCGGCCAGCAGGAAAGCCGCGGCTGGTACGGCCGACTGGACAAAGATCTGGAGGACGAAAGTCGCTTCTACCGTGCGGTTTTTCAGATAAATAGTGCCTACGCTCCACACACAGACCGAAGCAAGCAGCAGCGCGATGCCGCCGATATCCGCGCCGCCGCCGAGCAATCCGCTGGCCGACGCGATCATGACGCCAAGAAAGCCGCCCGCCATACCGATGACGCCGGGCGCTCCAACATCAAAATGACGCTGGGCGAGCGAATCGACAAGGACAAGCCCCACCGGGATCAGACAGAGCACAATGGTCGAGATGCTCGCATCGACGCGCACGGCGGCGAACAGAAGCAGCAGCGTGTTGAGAAAGTACATCAAAAAACTGCCGGTGCCAAGCGTTTTCCAGTCGCGGCGGGTGACGCGCAGCGGGACGCCGCGCGCGGCGGCCGCCAAAGCGATCAGAAGCGTTGTGACGGTGAAGCGGACGGCGCCCACCATCAGCGGATGCATAGAGGTGGACCCGAGCTTATTCGCCACGGTTGAAGTCCCCCAGAAAAAACAGATATTAAAATAAGCAATCCATGGCAGGACAGCCTGAAAAAACATTTTCTGTTTCAAAACGGTTCCTCCCAGACGAAGGATGGCGCGGCGGCCATGCGCCGCCGCGCAGAAATCCCCGGGACCCGGAGGGGTCCCGGGGACTGGGCGTCGGACAGGCCGCTGTTTTAAGCCTTTTTGCCGACCTCGATCATCTTGTCGCAGCTTTCAGTGACGGCGTTCATGACCGTATTGCGGAACGCTCCGCGCTCGAGCGCGTGCACACCGACAATCGTACTGCCTGCCGGCGAGCAGACGCTATCCTTTAATTCGGCCGGGTGCTTGCCCGTCTGGAGCACCATCTCGGCCGAACCGGCCAGCGCCTGCGCGGCAAGGCGGATGGCCATGTCGCGCGGCAGGCCCTTTTCAACGCCGCCGTCCGCCATCGCCTCGATAAACAGATACGCGAACGCGGGGCTGCATCCGCTTACGCTCGTCAATGGGTCGATCAGGTTTTCCGGAAGCAGATACGACATGCCCACCAGATTAAACAGCTCGACGCCAAGCGCGCTGTCTGCTTCTGAGGCGTGCGCGCCGGCGGCGATGCCCGCGATGCCGCGCCGCACAAGCATCGGCGTATTCGGCATGACGCGCAGGACCGGGTTTTTCGGGAAAAATTCCTCCAGAAAGCCGAGCGTGATGCCGCCCATGATGGAGATGACGAGCTGCCCGGGCGAAAACGCGCCGCTGACCGCCGTGAGCATCGGGCGGGCGTACTGGGGTTTGATTGCAAACACGACGATGTCGCTGCGCTCGATTACGGCGCGCGCGCCGCTGTTCGCATCGTCGTTGACGGCGGTGAACACGCCGTATTTTTCCCTCAGCGCGTCGAGCCGGGCGGCGCTGACATCGGTGACGGCGACCTGATCAGGCTTGACAAGGCCGCTCGCCAGGACGCCACTGAAGATCGCCTCGCCCATTTGGCCGCCGCCGATAAATCCGATTTTCTTTTGTTCAATCATTTGACGTTCCTCCCATGCCGCCGGATTGCAGCGGCCGTTGATTCATTCCGTTTTCTCAGAACTTGCATTTATATCGGGAGAAAGCGGCTTGGCGGGGGCTTTTTTACTGGAGGGTCCGCACGCTATGACGGAAAAAACCGCCGTCAGGTCGCCGCTTTTCAGTGTGAATACAGGTTCTTACATCGGCAGGCGCATTAACTCCTGCGGCGCGGGCGTGAGAAGCTCGCAGCCCGTTTCGGTGACGACAAAGTTCTGTTCGATGCCGAACACGCCGATTTCAGCGTCAAAAAGCTCGGGCTCGAGCGCCATGACCATGCCCGGCTCCAGGATAATGTCGCAGTCCATCGACAGCGTGGGCAGCTCATGCACGTCAAGGCCCACGCCGTGGCCCATCCAGCCCTTGCAGCGGTTGTAGGAATCCATACCCTTTGATGAGAAAAAGCCGTCGACAATGCGGCAGACCTCTCTGGCAGGAATCCCGGCCTTGATAACGGAAAGGCCAAGATTGTTTCCCTCGACGGCGATATCATACATCATCTGCTGGCGGTCGGTCGGTTTGCCTGAGACTGCCTGGCGGATGATGTCGGAGTAATAGCCCTTGTAGCATGGGCCGCCGTCTACAAGCATCATTTCTCCGGGTTCTTTGCCGATCACGCGGTTCGAAGGCGGGCAGTTGCCCTGGGGATACCGCTCGCGCCCGCAGCGGATTCCAAGCGGCAGGATATTTTCCGCGCCCTGCATAAAGCTTTCGGCGCACATGATGCGGTAAAGCTCCTCCTCAGTCGTTTTGCCGCAAACAATGCTTTCAAAGCCTTTCTTATAGGAGGCCACGTTGATCCGGCAGACCTCGCGCATAACCTCGATCTCGCGCGGCGATTTGACGCGGCGGATCTCCCACAGAAGCTGCGCGGCGTCGGCGATTTCGGCGTCCGAAATCAGCGCAAAGAGGGCCTTCTGGTCGGCATACGACATGCTGACGCGGAAACCCGTGCCGATCTCCATGCCAATGCGCCCGCCCTTGACTTTGAATTTTTCAAGCGCGTAGGCGATCGCTTTGGGGAACGTGTCCGGGAAACCGGGCTCCTTTGTGCGCGTATAGGCGAGCAGGCGGTCCGGCTCGAGGCACGACGTTACCTTGACGGTCGGCTGATTGCTCGTGGAGCTGACAATCGTCATATCACCGTTGGCCGTCACAATCAACAGGCCTGGTACCGCGATCTTGCTGTCCCAGACGATCGACTGCAAGCCCGAAAAATAACGGGTATTCTCCTTGGAGGAGAGCAGCACGGCGTCAAACCCGTATTTCTGCATACCGGCGACCAGCTTGGCGATTCTGGCTTCATATTCATTGACAGGGAATTCCAGCATCATGGATGTTTGCATAGATGGCTTCCTTTCTCAGACCGGATGGCGGTCAGGATTATTTTTGATAGGGCGCTTGGCTCTGATAGAGGTGGCAGCTTACAATATGGCCGCCGAGATCGGCTGGCTGCGGACGCTGCTGGCGGCAGACGTCCATCACCTTTGGACAGCGCGTGCAGAAGGGGCAGCCGGGCGGCGGGTTCACCGGGCTGGGAACGTCGCCGCCGAGCGGCTCGCGATCCTTGTGAAGCTCCGGGTCGGGGATAGGGACGGCGTCCATGAGCGCACGCGTGTACGGATGCAGCGGATTTTTAAACAGCTCCTCCGTGCCGGCTGTCTCCACGATATGCCCGAGGTACATCACAAGGATGCGGTTACACACATGCTCGACAACGCTCAGGTTGTGGGAAATAAAGATATAGGTCAGGCCGAACTGCGCTTGAAGCTGCTGCATCAGGTTGAGAATCTGCGCCTGAATGGACACGTCGAGCGCGGAAACAGGCTCGTCGCAGACGAGCAGCTTCGGGTTGAGCGCGAGCGCGCGCGCAACGCCGACGCGCTGGCGCTGGCCGCCCGAAAATTCATGCGGATAACGGTCGTAAACATCCTCGCGCAGGCCGACGGCGCGCATCAGCTCAACGACGCGGGCGCGGCGCTCGGCCGGCGCGCCCGCCTTGTGAACGACGAGCGGTTCGGCGATGGAGCGCCCGACCGTGAAGCGCGGGTCAAGGCTGGAATACGGGTCCTGGAACACAATCTGTATTTCCCGGCTGATGCGCGCCTGCGCCTGGGGCGGACAGGAAAAGAGGTCCATCCCGTCGTACGTCACGCCGCCGGCGGTCGGGCGGTTGAGCCGGACGATCGTCTTGCCGGTCGTCGATTTTCCACAGCCCGATTCGCCCACAATGCCGAGCGTCTCCCCCTCGTATACGTCGAAGGAGATGCCGTCGACCGCGCGCACAAGCTTTTTCTGGGAAAATATCCCGCGTGAACGGACCTTGATGGGATAATACACCTTCAGATCCCGCACTGCAAGCAACGGTTTTTTCTCGTCAGTCAAGGCGTTTGCCTCCTTCCTCACACAAAAAGCACCGCGCCCGGCGGCCGTCCGGCATTTCATACAGCGGCGGGTGTTCTGTGCGGCAGCGATCGGCGCAGTGGGCGCAGCGCGGCGAGAAGCGGCAGCCCGCCGGATAATCCTTGGGGCTTGGGACCGTGCCGGGGATGTTGTAAAGCGCGTCGACGCGCCGCCCCATGACGGGCACGCTGCGCAAAAGCCCCTCTGTATACGGGTGCAGGGGATTTTTAAACAGCTCGTGCACGCCGCCGTATTCGACGGCCTCGCCGGCGTACATGACCATAACGTCGTTGGCGATCTCCGCCACAACGCCAAGGTCGTGCGTGATCAGGATGACCGACGCGCCCATACGGTCCTTGAGCTGGGCGATCAGACGCAGAATCTGCGCCTGAATAGTCACATCGAGCGCGGTGGTCGGCTCGTCGGCGATCAGGATTTTCGGGTTGCAGGCAAGCGCCATCGCGATCATGACGCGCTGGCGCATACCGCCGGAGAGCTGGTGCGGATATTCGTCGACGATGCGCTCCGGCGTCGGAATGCCCACGAGCGTGAGCATCTCGACGGCGCGTGCACGCGCCTGCTTTTTCGTCATGCCCTGGTGCAGCATCAGGCTCTCCATGATCTGCCGGCCGACGGTAAACACCGGGTTTAAGGAGGTCATCGGCTCCTGGAAGATCATCGAGATATCATTGCCGCGGATTTTGCGCATGTCGCGCTCGTTAAGCTTTAACAGGTCCACGCCGTTATAAAGGATCTCCCCGGCGATGATGCGCCCGGGCGGCGACTGGACAATGCGCAGGATCGACAGTGACGTGACGCTTTTTCCACAGCCGGATTCGCCGACAATTGCGAGCACCTTGCCTTGCTCGAGCGTAAAGTCAAGCCCGTCGACGCCGGGCAGCACGCCCTCCTCGGTATAAAAATACGTTTTCAGGCCCTTGACCTCTAAGATAGGTTCTGCCATGGCCGGACCCTCCTCAACTGTTCTTCAATTTCGGGTCGAGCGCGTCGCGCAGGCCGTCGCCCACGAGGCTAAAGCTCAAAACCACAAGGGTGATCATGACGCCGGGAATCAGCGCGGCAAACGGCGCGCTGCGGATGACGTCGCGGGCTGTGGAGAGCATGGCGCCCCACTCGGGATTGGGCGGCTGGACGCCGAGCCCCAGAAACGACAGCGACGAAGCGGTCAGGATCGCCGTGCCCAGGTCCATCGTAGTGTTGACGATGATCTGCGACATCGCGTTCGGGATGATATGCGTGGCGATGATGCGCGCGTGCGACGCGCCGAACACACGGCAGGCCTGACAGTATTCGCTGTTGCGGATTGTCATGACGACGCCGCGTACAAGACGCGCGCTGATCGGTACGGAATAAAACGCGATGGCAATGATGACGTTCTGCATACCGCTGCCGAGCACCGCCACGACCACAATGGCCAGCAGCAGCCCTGGAAAAGCGAGCAGGATGTCGATGGCGCGCGAGATGACCGTGTCGACCCATTTGCCGAAGTAACCGGCCATCGCGCCGAGAAGGATGCCGAAGAACGCGCCGATGAGCACGCCGCAAAGCGACACGCCCAGCGACACGCGCGCACCGTAGACAATGCGCGCAAACACATCGCGGCCGAGGTTGTCGGTGCCGAAGATGTGCGCGGCGCTCGGCGCCTGGTAACAGATGTCCGGGTTGATGGCGTTGGGATCGGTTTGGCACAGCAGCGGCCCGAACAGGGCCGTCAGGAAAAACAGGATCAGAACAATACCGCCGATAACGGAGGCGGGCCGTTTGATAAAGCGCCGGAATACCGGGTTTTTAAACACGCGCCTTCCCCCCTAATCGTATTTGATGCGCGGATCGATCAAGGCATAGATCAGATCGACCGCCAGGTTTACAAGGACGAATGTGGTGGCCAATACAAGCACCGTGCCCTGTACGACGGGATAGTCGCGCTTGAGCACGCCGTCAACCATGAAACGTCCAATGCCCGGCACGGAGAACACGGCTTCGACAAGCATGGAGCCTGCCAGCAGGCCGCCGAAGCGCAGGCCCACCACTGTGACGACCGGGATCAGGGCGTTTTTAAAGGCGTGGCGCATGACGATGACAGCCTGCGAAATACCGCGTGAACGCGAGGTGCGGATATAATCCTGTCGCAGCACCTCCAGCATCGACGAGCGCGTTGTACGCGCGATCAGGCCGACCGACTGCATCCCAAGCGTGATGATCGGCAGCACGTAATGAAGCGGCGTACGCAGCCCCATGCTGGGCAGCCAGCCCAAATGTATGGAGAACAGCAGCAGCATGACAAGCGCGAGGAAAAACGACGGCGTCGACACGGACAGCAGGGAGAATACCATGATGACGTTGTCAGTCAGCTTGTTCTGCTTGACGGCCGACAGAACGCCGAATGTAATGCCGACCACGGCGGCAAAGACGGTCGCGCCGAGCGCCAGCTTCAGCGTGGCCGGATAACGCTGCGCAATCTCATCGATGACGGGACGGCGTGTGGTGATCGATTTGCCAAGGTCGCCATGCAGCGCCTTGACGAGAAAATCGCCGTACTGCGTCAGAAGCGGCTTATCAAGCCCAAGCTCCGCGCGCTGCGCCGCGATCGCCTCCTTGGAGGCGTTGATGCCGAGCATGTTCGCCACCGGATCGCCGGGCACGAGGCGAATCATCATAAAGCAGATAAAGGAAATGATCAGCAGGACCGGGATGACCTGCAAAATTCGTTTGACGGTGTAACCAAGCACGGGGCGCTCCCTCTTTTCCGGTTAAAGTGACCCGACGATCTCGTAATCGAGTCCGCGCGTTTTCGCGTCGACGAGCGCGGCCAAAAAGCCAAACGCGCTCCAGAAGCTCTTGATGGTCAGGACTTGCTTGAGCACGGCGTTGCTCTTGTCCGTTTCGCCGTTGACATAGTAGTAGTTCGACAGGCCGTAACCCTGTGTGGCGATCTCCAGATCCGGGAACTCGGCGCCCTCGAACTGCATCAGCTCCTCCGGCTTGATCAGCCCCTTGTACATCAGGATGCGGCGTTTGTACGAAAGGTTTTCGCCGGGATCGGTGTTTTCATCGACGCGTTTGAGCAGGGCTTCGGCAAGCTGTTCGTCTCCCAGGCGTTTGGCTGTCATCCAATACCAGTCGGTGACTGCGACGACTTTGTCGGAGGTGTCGCTCTGTTCCAAACAGGTGCGGTACGCCCCGGCCGCGCGCTTGTAGTCGCCGAGCAGATAGTAGGAAAGTCCCAGGTGATACCAGGTATCCCAGTTGGTGTCGTCCAGCCGGGCTGACAGCGCAAAGTCCGCGGCCGCCTCCGCAAAGCAGCGGATGGACAGGTAGCGGTGGCCGCGGTGGCGGTAGGTAAGCGCATGGAACGGGTTGTAGCTAAGCCCCATGGAGTACGATTCTACGGCTTCCTTAAAAAGCATCTGCTTGGAAAGCGCAATGCCGCGGCGCATCCATAATTCGCAGTTGGAGGGGTCGGCTTCCAGCTCGCGGTCGATTGCGCGCACCTCGTCGGAAACGGGCAGCTTGGAGCGATTGAACTGGATCTCCGTTTCTTTGGTTGCGGTTGTATCGGTGACATCGATATGCATATATGTAGACATGGCTTTGACTCCTTCTCTGATATTGAAACGTGTGGGAAGCCCGCGTGAGGCCCTTTCATTTTTTGGAAAGCAAATAATAAAGTATGGGCAGAGGAACCAGCCCCTGCCCATACGAAAAACATTCGCCTCCGGTTATTTGACAGTCGCGTTGTCAAACAGAACGCAGCCGAGCGCGTCGATGCGCAGGCCGTCAATCTTGTCGCTGTTGTAAGCGAACACATTGAGCTGATCGTAAAGCCAGATGCCGGTGGGGTCGTCGAGGTAAAGAATCTGGCCGGCTTTGGCGTAAATCTCCTTGCGCTTTTCAGGATCGGTTTCCGTCATACCCTGCGCGATGTACTCATCAACCTCGGCGTTGGAGTAGAAGCCGTAGTTGCGGTCGTTTTTGCCGTCAGGCGTGGTTGTGTACAGACCGCGGTAGCCGCCGTCGGCATCCGCCATCGACGTACCGGCGCCCATAATAAAGAGCGGCGCGTCAAATTCGTCGGCCGTCATACCGCTGATCATCGGGAGGAATACGCTCCATTCGAGCACTTCGATCGTCGCGTTGACGCCGATTTCCCCAAGCTGCGCGGCGATCATCTCCGCAAGTTCGGAGCCTTTGTCGTACTGTGTGGTGGTAACGATCTTCGTTTCAAAGCCGTTTGGATAACCAGCTTCGGCCAGCAGAGCTTTCGCCTTTTCCAGATCCTGCTTGATCGGGCCGTAATCGTGGCTGCCGAACACGGCGGGCGCCAGCGGGCCGGTCGCCTCCTCGGAGACGTCGGCAAAGAGCGCCTTGCGGATGGCGTCGCGGTCAACCGCATAGGTTAAAGCCTGACGGACCTTGGTGTTGGACATGATCTCGTCGTTGCAGCCGAAGCGGAACAGGCGCTGTCCCACGCCGCCTACTTTGAGCACGGAAACGCCCTCGAGCGTTTCAAGGCGCGCGACCTCCTCGGACGGGACCTTGTGGATCAGATCGACCTCGCCGTTTTCAAGCGCGATAATACGCGAGGACGATTCCGGGATGACCAGATAACGGATGGCGCCGACCTGGGCCTTATTGCCGAAATAATCGGGGTTGGCCTCGATGACAACCTCCTCGTCCTTGGCCCAGCTTGTCACCTTGTAGGGGCCTGTGCCGTTGACCGTTTCGGCCGTTGTTCCAAGGTCACGGCCGTACTGCTCAATGAAATCGGAATCCATAATCGCTGTGTTATAGTTGCACAGCAGACTGAGCATCGGACCGTAAGGCTCCTTGGTCTTGATGACGACGGTGGCGTCGTCAGTGGCGGCGACGCTCTCGATCGGCGAGATCATCGAGGTCGTGATGTAACCGGAATCCGCCGGCAGCGCGCGGTTGAAGGAGGCCTCGACATCCTTGGCGGTGAGCGCCTTGCCATTGTGGAACTTGACATCTGTGCGCAGATGGAATGTCCAGCTCAGGTTGTCCTCGCTGACCTCATAGCTTTCGGCCAGGCTTGGGGCGGGGGTGTTGCTTTCATCAAAGGCATACAGCGTGTTGTATACCATTTTGACGACTTCCTCGCTGTAGCTGTCGTTTTGTGTGTGCGGGTCAAGGGAGGAGACGTCGGCGGGAACGCCAAATAAAATTTCGCCGGATCCGCCGGACGAAGCGCCGCCACCTGCTCCGGACGCCGTGTCCCCGGCTCCGCCTGAACCGCCGCAGGCCGCCAGGGACAAGGCCATCACGGCGGCTGTCATGAATGCAATCAATTTCCTCATGGTGCAAAATCCTTTCTATAAACGTAAGAGGCCCTTCGCCCACATATACGGAATTTAAATGCGTAAAGCGGCCGCGGGCATCTGTGCGCGCGTGTAAGACTCTTTATTACTATAGCATGAAAAAGCGCCGGTGAAAAGAAACTTTTATTCCAATATTGAAACTTTAAGTTGTGAAAGAAGGCGTGGTCTGTTATACTATTATAAATGCATGTGAAAAAACCCGGGAGTCGAACCAGATGAATTTTCAGGATATCGCATATTTTTTGACACTGTGTGGGGAACGGACTTTTTCCGCCGCCGCAGACAAGCTGTTCATCACACAGCAGGGGCTGAGCAAGGCCATCCGCCGTATGGAAAATGAAATCGGCGCGCCGCTGTTTGAACGCGGCCGCAAAACGCTGGCCCTTACACCCAGCGGAGAGGCGTTTGTACGCTATGCGCAGGAGATGCAGGGCATTTACGGCCGTATGCGGGAACATATGGAGCGTCTGCGCGATGAACGGCGCAGCATTCGGCTTGGTATGACGATGGGCGTACCGCTCGCGGTTCAGGCGGCTGAGCTTGAACAGCTCCGGCGCGCTTTACGCCCGTGCGAGCTGGAGCTGACCGAGACGACCGATTTTTCCTGTGAGGAGCAGGTCGCCTCCGGCGCGATCGATTTTGGCGTCACGCTCGAACCTGTCGATCAAAAGCGGTTTGCCTGCGTACCCTTATTGTCCCGTCCGATGTATGCCGTGGCGCCGCAGGGCGACCCGCTCGCGGAGCAACAGCGCGTCGATGTGGCGCTGCTGCGCGGCCGGCGGTTTGTTCTGGCGGACCGGCAGTTTAAATGCTATGGCCAGTTTCATGAATTGTGCTGGCGCTATGGTTTTACGCCTGATGTTGCGGAAACGACGATGGAAACGCTTGTGATCTACCGGCGCTGCCTGGAAAACGGATGGATCGGTGTCAGTGCCGATCTGCCGCGTGTGATGAACGATTGTCCGGGGGTTGTGTTCGTACCGTTTGACACAGCGGAATTTGCCTGGAATATCACGCTGATTTCTGCGGCTGACCATCCGCTGACGCCGTTTGAACAGAGCGTACAGAAGGACATTGCAGCCCTGTTTCACTGACTGGGAGGGAAAACGCGTGGCTAAGAATCCGAATCAAAAGCTCAAACTTTTGTACCTGATGAAAATTTTGCTGGAGCACACCGATGAGGACCACGGCATGACCATGCCGGAGCTGATTGCTTCGCTTGCAGGATATGGCATATCCGCGGAGCGAAAAAGCCTGTATGACGATATCGAGGCGCTGCGGCTCTATGGACTGGATGTCGAGCGCATGGGCCGGCGTTATTTTGTCGCCGACAGGACCTTTGAACTGCCGGAACTGAAGCTGCTTGTCGACGCCGTGCAGTCGTCGCGCTTTATCACACACAAAAAATCAGCCGAGCTGATCAAAAAGGTGGAAAGCCTTGCAAGCCAGCGCCAGGCGCGGCTTCTACAGCGTCAGGTCTATGTTTCCAACCGTGTCAAGGCGATGAACGAGAGCATTTATTACAACATCGACAAGCTGCATACCGCGATCTCGCAGGCTGTGCGCATCACATTCCGGTACTTTGAATGGACGGTCGATTTCAGCGCCGGCGCGCCGTTTCAGAAGCGGTACCGCCATGATGGCGCGCAATATCTCGCCAGCCCCTGGGCGCTGACCTGGGACGATGAAAACTATTACCTCGTCGCGTATGATTCTCAAGCGGGCATGATCAAACATTACCGGGTCGACAAGATGGACGGCATTGCGCTGACCGATCTGTCGCGCGACGGACAGGCGCAGTTTGAGCGGTTTGACATGGCCGTATACGCGCGAAAAATGTTCGGTATGTTCGGCGGCGAGGAGGAGACGGTTAAAATCCGGTTCGCTAACCGGCTGGCCGGTGTTGTCGCCGACCGGTTCGGCCGCGACGCTTTTATTTCCCGTGCGGATAGCGAAGCGTTTTATGCGACTGTGTCCGTGGCGGTCAGCCCGCAGTTTCTCTCCTGGGTGTTTGGCTTTGGCGGCGAGGCCAAAATCGTTTCTCCGCCGCATGTCGCACGCCAGCTTTGCGACCTTGCCCGCACTGTTCTCGATACATACCGGTTTTGACGCGGCCTTCCCAATTTAAAAAAAAGCCCTGGTAAAAAACTGCCCGCCTTTTCAAAAGCCGGCGGGTGAGAATATGTCTCGCCATCGGATTGGTAGAAAACGTGCGGGGACCTGTTCAGGTCCCCGCACGTTTTTTTAGTGATTATGATTAAACTGTACGGATTATAGGACATGAGACTCTGTAAAATAGGAAGCGAAAGGAGTGGTCGCAATGCTTGGAGCTGCACTGTGGTTCGCGGCGTCATTCGGATTTTATCGCTTTATGATGGGGCAATGTGAAAAGGCAGCGCGTGCGGGTTATCGCGCACAGCGCCACTGCGATACAGGCGTCCGCCGCTGATGGATGCCGGAAAGGTTTGACTGTTTGAAAGGAGTGCCGGTCATGATGGAATATACGATTGAATGGGTGCGCGGGCATGTGGAAGTGTTCGACCGGACAGGAGCATTTCTGTTCTCGGCCGACACCGAACAGGAGGCCCTGGCTGATCTGCGTGAGCTTGAAGCCGCGTGAAGGTAATGGTATGGGTAAGGTTTCCCGCTTGCGGCGGTGCGCTGCACATGGTATAATAACCGCGGAGCGGTTATTATACCAGATTAAGGCCAGGGCGATACGCGGGCGCAGCCCGCTGCCGCCCCGATGGCCGATTATACCATGCCGCTTCGCGGATTATGTTGCCGTCAGGGCCGGTGAAATGAATATGGCGTATAGTTGCTATGTATATATTCTGCGCTGTGTGGATGGAACGTTTTATACTGGCTGGACCACGGATCTTGAACATCGCCTCGCGGCACATAATGCAGGGCGCGGCGCTAAATATACCCGTGCGCGTCTGCCGGTCGTACTTGTTTACTGCGAGGCGTTTGATGGAAAAAGCGCGGCCATGCGGCGCGAATGTGCAATTAAGCGGATGACACGCGCGCAAAAATGCGCGCTCATCGCATGTGGGAATGAAGGACAGGAAGGTAACAGAACATGATGATGGTTCCCGATTCCGCCGTGACGCACGGCGGGCGTTTTCATGCTGACGATGTATTTTCTTCGGCGCTGCTCAGATTGCTTAACCCTAAAATCGAGATCCGGCGTGTTATGCGCTTGCCGGAGAAGTTTCACGGCTTTGCTTTTGATATCGGCGGCGGCGATTTCGACCACCACCAAAAGGGCGCGCCTGTACGTGAAAATGGTGTGCCGTATGCCGCCTTTGGGCTTTTATGGCGTGCGTTCGGCGGCTGGCTTATTACAGATTCCGAGGAGTGCGCGCGTTTTGATCAGCATTTTATCCAGCCGCTCGATCTCGACGACAATACCGGCTGCGGGAGTGAGACAGCCGCTTTGATCGCGCTGTTTAATCCGGGATGGGACAGCAGGGAGCCGGCTGACAAATGCTTTTGGGACGCTGTTTCGTTCGCACAGGTGATTTTGGAAAAACGTTTGGAAAGCGTGCGGAGCATGTGCCGTGCGCGCGGCTATGTGGAGGAAGCCTTGCGCAGTATGGAGCATGGGGTTGTCACGTTGGAGCAGTTCGCGCCATGGAAAGCGGTACTGCCCGCCTCTGACGCACAGTTTGTCGTATATCCCTCACAGCGCGGCGGATACAGCGCACAAGGCGTACCAGCTGACGATGAGACGCATGCGCTCAAGGTTCCGTTTCCTGCTGAGTGGGCTGGCCGCGGCGAGGAGGAACTGCCAGGGCTGTCCGGTATTGCGACGTTGCGTTTTTGCCACAACAACCGTTTTTTGATTGCGGCCGGTACACACGCCGATGCGGTGGCTGCATGTCATGCGGCGCAAAAGATTTGTGGGCAGACGCCTGGTTAACATATATTTCAAAGGGCGCATCCCCGGTTTTTGATTTTTTCTGGCGGACTGCGCTCCTGTGAGCGCTAAGAACCTGTATTCACAGCCGGAGGATGCTGGGCGAGCGAGGGGCTTTGTACCTGATCAAGGCGAATTTTTGCAGGCGTGCTGTCGCCCGGCAAGAAAATTTAACATGGAGCGTGGGCAAAAGGCCCGCCTGGACAGCGCTTGGCGACTGTGAATACAGGTTCTTAGCTCCAGGATAAGGGCGCCGCCTTTTGATCGCTGCGGCATGTGTGTGATTTATACGGAACGAACAGGGGTGTGTTTGTGAAGTCGGAGCTTGAGAAAATTCCGGGGGTAGGTCCGAATATGGCGGAGCATCTGCGCGCGCTCGGCTTTGATACGGTAAAGTCGCTTCGAGGACAGGATCCGCAGGCGCTTTATGAACGCGACTGCGTCCGCTGTTGCGGCGTACTGGACAGGTGTGTACTGTATGTTTACCGTTGTGCCGTTTACTTCGCTCAAACGCCTGCGCCGGAGCCTGAAAAATGTAAATGGTGGAATTGGAAGGACATACCAGATCAAAAGGAGGACATGCGGTGAGAGCGGTTTATCTGGCGCACAGCGGTTTTTTTGTGGATACAGGCGGACCTGTGCTCATCTTCGATTATTATAAAGATACGCCGCGCGGCGGGGCTTTGGCGGACGGTGTAGTCAATGCGTCCGCGCTTGAGGGACGCGACGTCTATGTCTTTGTCTCGCATATCCATCACGATCACTTTAATCCGGTTGTTTTCCAGTGGGAGACATGGGCCGGCCGGATACATTATATTTTATCGCACGATGTACCGATGCGCGCGGGCGCGCTGCGTATACGGCCGGGTGAAACCAGGATGGTTGGCGATGCGCAGATCCGTGCGCTTTGCTCCAACGATGAGGGTGTTGCGTTTCTTGTTAAATGCGGCGGCATCTGTGTGTTTCATGCAGGCGATCTCAATTGGTGGCACTGGAACGGCGAAGGCAAAGCGTATAATGACGACATGGGCCGGCGCTATCGGGAACAGATCGATCTTTTGCAGGGGGAACAAATCGACATGGCGTTTATACCGGTCGATCCGCGCCTGGAGGACAAATATATCCTTGGAATCGATTATTTTATGCGCCGGGTGGGTGCGCGCCATGTGATACCAATGCATCTGTGGGACGATTATGCGCTGTGCCGGAATTTGGTAAACGACCCGGCTGCTGCGTCATATCGTGATCGGATTGTTCCATACACACACCGGGGCCAGACGCTTGAGCTGTGAATGACCGCAGCGTTCCGGCGGGATTTAAAACGGCCGGCTGCGGGCGGGCTGCCGGCGCAACTGCACCGGCACAGGAATTGTTCATCCGGGCGGTTTCGGTCAAACCCGGCGCGGACGGCGGCTATGCGATGGAGCTGCCGGCGGTTCGGCGGCTTGGGAACCTGGTATTGACGGCGCCGGTAACTTTTTTTGTCGGGGAAAACGGTTCGGGGAAATCGACGTTGCTGGAAGCGATCGCTATTTCCTGCGGCTTTAATCCGGAGGGCGGCACGCGCAATTTCTGCTTTAAGACAAACGATTCCCATGCGCCGCTGTGGCGCGCCCTGCACGTTGTAAAAGGCGCGCGCCGCCCGCGAGACGGTTTTTTTCTGCGCGCGGAAAGCTTTTACAATGTCGCCACAAATATCGATGCGCTTGACCGTGAAACGCCGCTTGGCCCGCGTCTGATTGACAGTTACGGCGGACGCTCCATGCATGCGCAGTCGCACGGCGAGAGCTTTCTTTCACTCGTTGTAAATCGTTTTGGCGGACAGGGGCTTTATCTGCTTGACGAGCCGGAGGCCGCTTTGTCCGTTACAGGGCAGCTTGCCCTGCTTGCGCGGATACGCGCGCTGGTGCGCGCTGGTTCGCAGTTTATCATCGCATCGCATTCGCCGATTCTCACGGCCTATCCGGGCGCGGTGATTTACCGGTTTTCACAGACGGGCGTGGAGCATGTCTCTTACCGTGAAACAGACGCTTATGTGTTGACCAGGCAGTTTTTAAATAATCCGGACAGGATGTTTCGGGAGCTATTTGAGGAATAGAAAATGAATAAAAGCGAACCCGCGCGAAAGCGCGGGTCCGCTTTTATTCATTTCATGAACGCAGATTATTCCTCATCGGGAATATCATCGTCAGCCAAAACGTTCGCCGTATCGGCAGCGGCGTGGCCGCCGCTGTGCGGCTGCTCGTCGTCGACCTGTGTGGCATAATAATCCATATCATACAGATCGTTGTCGCTAAATTCATCGTCCAGATCATCACAAAGCGCGCAGCTACGGCGCTTGAAATAAGCGGCAAATGCAACGATCGCTCCGGCGATCGCAATCAGAAGCGCAACAGTTGCAATAAATGTACCTTTTCTCATGGCGGGTCCTCCTCTATTGAACAAATTCTTGAGGCTGCGGTTAGTTGTCCCTATTATAATCCTTTTTGGGGATGTTGACAAGTCATTATCCTTATTTTGTACCGTTGCGGTTAAAAAAATACGCACTTGTCTTTTTTAAAAAGCCAGGCGCGCGGCGTATGGATGGAGCTGGTACGTCGAAGTGAAGGTCCCTGAAATGACCGCGTCCCGCAAATTGTATTGTTCTGCACCAAAACTGCCTATATCCATGATGGTAAAAACGCGTCTGCCCACAAAAACGGGCAGACACGTAAATTGTAAAAAATTGGTTTAAAATGTTGTTTGTCAGAGGACAATGCTTTCGCCGGTCATTTCGGCGGGCTGGGGCAGACCGAGCAGCTTGAGCATGGTGGGTGCGAGATCGGCCAGGCGGCCGCCTTCACGCAGCTTTATGCCGCCGCAGCCAAAGAAGAACAACGGGACTGGGTTGGTGGTATGCGCAGTAAACGGCGAACCGTCGTCCTCAAACATCTGGTCGGCGTTGCCGTGATCCGCAGTGATGAGCGCCTGTCCGCCCGCCTTTTCAATAGCGGCCAATGTACGGCCCAGGCAGGTATCGACCGCTTCCACCGCTTTGCGGGCCGCCTCAAACACGCCGGTATGGCCGACCATGTCACAGTTGGCATAGTTTAGGATGATCACATCGTATTTGCCGCTTTCAATACGCCTGACCACCTCATCGGTGACGCTGAAAGCGCTCATTTCCGGCTGCATATCATAGGTCGCAACCTGCGGAGATGGGATCAGCGCACGGTCCTCACCCGGATAAGGCTCCTCGACGCCGCCGTTGAAAAAGAAGGTTACGTGCGCATATTTCTCCGTCTCTGCGATGCGAAGCTGCGTCATGCCCTTGTCGGAGATATATTTGCCAAAGGTATTCGCCAGGCTTTCAGGCTTGAAAGCCACCTCAACGTTCGGCATTGTCGCGTCGTACTGCGTCATGCAGACGAAAAATACATGTTTCTGACCGCCCTTGCGCTCAAAGCCGTTAAAGTTGGGATCGACAAAGGTGCGTGTCAGCTCGCGCGCACGGTCCGGACGGAAATTATAAAAAATAATGGAATCATGATCCTTGACGCCGGCGCCCTTTTGGCAGACAGTTGGCTCGATGAATTCGTCTGTGACCTCCGCCCCATACGATTTTTCCGCCGTATCAACGACAGAGGGATTGAAATTACCTTCGCCGTTGACAATCGCGTTATAAGCGCGTTCCACACGCGTCCAGCGATTGTCGCGGTCCATTGCATAGTAGCGGCCCATCACGGTGGCCACACGGCCGACGCCGATATGGTTCATCTCCGCTTCGAGCGCCTCGAGATAATCGCGGCCGGAGGTCGGCGGCACGTCGCGCCCGTCCATGAAGCAGTGTACCCATACGTCGTGTAGGCCGGCATCCTTTGCCAGACGCAGCAGCCCGTAAAGATGCGTGATGTGGCTGTGGACGCCACCGTCGGAACAAAGGCCCATCAAATGCAGCGCAGAGTTGTGTTTTTTACAGTTCTCGATGGCTGCGGTCAGGGCGGAATTTTTGAAGAAATCGCCGTCCTCAATTGATTTTGAGATGCGCGTCAGCTCCTGGTAGACGATTCGGCCCGCGCCGATATTCGTGTGACCCACCTCGGAGTTGCCCATCTGGCCGTCGGGGAGGCCGACGTCCATGCCGGACGCGCCGATCAAGGTGTGCGGGCAGCTGGCATATAGACTGTCAATTGTGGGCTTTTTCGCCGCAGCGATCGCGTTGCCGTAGTCGAGCGGGTTATGTCCAAATCCGTCAAGGATAATGAGCGCCAAGGGCTTTTTCATGCGGGTACCTCCTATAATCATTCAACGCGCCGGCGTCAGTTGGAAGCGGCGTTGACAATCGCGGTGAAGTCGGCCGCCTTGAGGGACGCGCCACCGATCAGGCCGCCGTCAACATCCGGCTGCTTAAGCAGCTCCGCCGCATTTTTGGCATTCATGGAGCCGCCGTACTGGATGGTCAGGCCGTCGGCCGCCGCGCGGTCATAAAGCCCGGCGACTACCTCGCGGATATAATGGCAGACCTCGTTTGCCTGTTCAGCCGTCGCCGTCTTGCCGGTACCGATGGCCCAGACAGGCTCATAGGCGATGATCATGCGGCCAAGCTCCTCCTTGGTGACGCCGGCCAGCGCCGCTTTTGTCTGGAGTCCGACAATTTCGTCAGTGACGCCAAGCTCACGCTGTGCGAGCAGCTCGCCGACGCACAAAATCGGGCGAAGGCCCGCGTCGAGCGCGGCCCGCACGCGCTTATTGACCGTAGCGTTCGTCTCGCCGAAATACTGGCGGCGTTCGCTGTGGCCGATGACAACATATTCGACACCCATCTCAACAAGCATATCAGCTGAGATCTCGCCGGTATAGGCGCCTGATTTTTCCCAATGGCAGTTCTGCGCGCCGACCTTGATGTTTTTTGCCTCCAGGCTCGTATAGGTGAGCGCCGTCTCCAGATCGGTGAACGGCACGCAGACGACTACGCCGCACGACGCATCTTTGACCATCGGGCCGAGCTCGCGGATCAGCTCCAGGGTTTCTTTGCGGTTTTTGTTCATTTTCCAGTTGCCGGCGATGACCGCCTGACGAAGGGCTTTATTCATTTTATTGACCTCCAAATATTCTGTTCTGGCACATGAAAAAGCGTTGCTTTTAAGAGCTTGAAAAAAGATCAAGGGCGGGCAGAGGCCCGCCCTTTGCGCGCTTTATTTATCGTTGAGGGCGGCGATGCCAGGCAGTTCAAGGCCCTCGAGGAATTCAAGCGACGCGCCGCCGCCCGTGGAGATGTGGGTCATCTTGTCGCCGAAACCGAGCTTGGCGACAGCAGCGGCCGAATCGCCGCCGCCGATGATGGAAACAGCGCCGCTATCCGCGACCGCCTTGGCAACTGCGAGCGTACCGCCGGCGAATTTATCAAACTCAAAAACGCCCATCGGTCCATTCCAGACGACGGTTCCGGCGCCCTTGATCGCCTCGCAGAACAACTTTTCTGTCTCAGGACCGATGTCCATGCCCATCCAGCCATCAAGGATGCTGTCGCTGTCAACAATCTTGACATCACAGTTGGCGTCGAACCTGTCACCGACACGGTTGTCCACAGGCAGAAGCAGTTTGACGCCCTTGGCTTTCGCTTTTTCAAGCATCTCACCGGCCAGTTCAACCTTATCGTCCTCGCACAGCGAATCGCCGATCGAATGGCCCTGCGCCTTGGCAAAGGTATAAGCCATACCGCCGCCGACAATCAGCGTATCGACCTTATCGAGCAGGTTGTTGATGACGCCGATCTTGTCGGAAACCTTCGCGCCGCCCAGAATGGCTACAAACGGACGCTTCGGGTCCGATAGCGCCTTGCCCATGACGGTAATCTCCTTTTGGATCAAAAAGCCGCAGACCGCCGGCAGGTAATCGGCGACGCCGGCTGTCGAAGCGTGCGCACGGTGGGCGGAACCAAACGCGTCGTTGACGTAGACCTCAGCCAGACAAGCGAACGCCTTGGCCAGGTCGGCGTTGTTCTTTGTTTCGCCAGCTTCAAAGCGGACATTTTCAAGCATCAGCAGTTCGCCGGGTTTGAGCGCGGCGGCCTTTGCCTTGGCGTCCTCGCCGACGACATCCTTGGCCATGATAACCGATTTGCCGAGCAGCTCGCCGAGACGGACTGCGACCGGCGCAAGCGAAAACTCAGGCTTGAATTCGCCCTTCGGGCGGCCCAAATGCGAACAGAGGATCACGGCCGCGCCGTGCTCCAGAAGATATTTGATGGTCGGCAGAGCCGCGACAATGCGCTTGTCGGAGGTGATGGCGCCGTCCTTGAGCGGGACGTTGAAATCGCAGCGGACGAGCACTTTTTTGCCGGAGACATCGATATCTTCGACTGATTTTTTGTTGTAAGAGTTCATTGTTTTTTCCACCCTTCATTTTATGAAAATCAGATGAATCCGTACCAGTTTGATTGTGGATTTATACCATGAAACATTCTAAATCATGGGAACTGTTTTTGCAAGCGTTTTGCGCAATTTTCCCCGGTTTCGACAGGCTTTTGGCACAGCGCGGGCCTTTCTTTGGGGATTATTGCATGTGGGCGGCTCCCGTACCGCGTTTCGGTCCCCTTGGCAGGAGGGAGACAGGCTAAAAATCCTGCTCGCGCGCGCGGGTATTGATGCGCTTTTCACCCCGCACCAGCATGGCGACCACCTTCGGTCCGGAATTGATGGCGATCGATGCGCCGGCCTGATACCGGGCGCGCGGCGTATGTCCGAATTTTTTGGCCGCCGCCTTATGCAGATCGTCGCCATATTGCCCCACTGATCCGCAGATCACGACGGTCGGCGATTTTTTGTCAGCCGCGCGCGTATAAGCGTAATCGACGATGTGCGTCACGACATTTTTATCGCCGCGCACCTTTTCCACAACCTTGGTTACGCCGTCGATGATCGAGATGATCGGCCGCAGGCCAAGCACGTCGCCGATGAACGCGGCGGCGACCGGGATACGCCCGGACCGCTTTGCATATTCGAGCGAATAGGAGGCGAATACAATTTCTGCCGTCGCATAAAAGTCGTCAAGATAGGCGATGACCTCGTCAGCTGACGCGCCGTTTTTCACCATCTTTGACGCTTCAACAATCGGATAGCCATAGCCGGCCGTATAGGTGCCTGAATCAAGTATGGTGATATTGATGCGGCCTGCCGCTTCCGGATGCTCCTCAAAAAACTGGCGCTTGCCCAGCACGGCCGCCTCGAACATATGCGAGCCGACCGAGGTGATCGTTGTGTTGATGATATCCGTATAGCCCGATTCAAACGCATCGAGATAGGCCCGCGCGTAGGTGAGCGAGGAAATGTGGCTTGTGACAGGCAGCTCCTTGGCGCCTGCCATGCGCTCATAAAATTCCGTTGTTGTAAAATCAACGCGTTCCAGATAGCCAGTACTGTCGATGGTAATTGGAATCGGCAACATGACAATGCCGCCGTCAAGCAGGTCGCTGTCGGCGATATCGCTGGCCGAATCCGTCATCAGCAATATGTTCTGGTCGTTTTTTTTCTTTGCCATATGCATCCTCCTGTTATTTGGACGGCCCGGCTGCCTCCCAGTCAAAGCGCGTGAGTCTGCCGCTGTTTAAAAGCTTTGGAAAATCCCATTGTCGCAACACCTCGTAAACCGCTACGGCGACGGTATTCGACAGGTTTAAGCTGCGCGCCCCGGCAATCATTGGCAGGCGCACACAGCAATCGGGATTCTGGAACAAAAGCTCCTCAGGTAGCCCCGCGTCCTCGCGGCCAAATACAATGTACGCGCCGTCCGGATATTGCGGCTCGGTATAGGTCCGCCGAGCCTTTGTGGTGAAAAAATAAAACGGCCCCCTGTTCTGTGCAAAGAACGATGCACTGTCGGGATAGGTGGTGATATCGAGCAGATGCCAGTAATCCAGGCCCGCGCGCTTGAGTTTGGCATCCGTGATTTCAAAGCCCATCGGTCCGACCAGATGCAGGCGTGCGCCCGTAGCGGCGCAGGTGCGCGCGATGTTGCCGGTATTTTGGGGGATCTGCGGCTCGATCAGTACGATGTTGAGTGTCGCCATAGCCGTTCCTTTCTATAAAGAGGCGCGCTCGCGCATGCGATGAGCCGCCGGCCGCCGAAGCGGCCGGCGGCGTGCGGCCCGGGCAGGGCCGCGCGCGCCGCGGGCCTTTTTTCAAAAATGCAGGAAATTCCTTTTATAATGTACCATTCTTTCGCTGGTTTAGTCAAGCGCAAGCCCCCTATACCCCCCGGCAGAAAAAAATTTTTGAAAAAAGGCGCAAAAGTTGCGTTTTCGCGCAAATTTTGGCTGGTGCGCGGGTATGGGTGAAAGGGGTGTGATATAGTGGGGCGTTTATGGGATGCCCAAAAGGAAACTTGCTTTTGTGTGCTGGCTGCGCGCGGCTTTTCACCGGAGGAAGCTGCGCGGCGCGCAGATCTTGCGGACATGGAAAATCTGCTGCTCGGTTCTGTGCGTGTGCGGCGCAAGATTGCGCGGCTGCGTGCACAGCTGGACGAGATGTTTCCACCGCAGGCGCTGGCACGCGCGGGATTGGCGCGCATTGCGCTTGGCGACGCTTCCGGCGTCTTGGACGGACAGCAGACCGGAGGCGATCTGTTCCATGCGGCCGAGGTGAAGCTGGCGAAAGC
Organism: Anaerotruncus colihominis; assembly: GCF_010206195.1. Lineage (GTDB taxonomy): Bacteria > Bacillota > Clostridia > Oscillospirales > Ruminococcaceae > Anaerotruncus > Anaerotruncus colihominis_A. Next base: position 91,997 of record NZ_VIQT01000008.1, read on the forward strand.
GGGCGGCGTTGAGATCAAATTTTTTGATCGTCTGCGCGCGCTTTCCATGCTGGCGGAGATGGGCGGCGCAAGCGGCGGCGACGCGCTTTTGGAGGCGCTGTCGCTTTCAGCGCGCACGCTTGGGACGGATGAGGAGGCGACGGGCAGTGGATAAGGCGCGCTGCTTTTCCAAAAAACAGCTGGCCGCGCTTACCTGGTGGTGTCCTGGCAGTCCATATCAAAACCAGTGCGCTGTGATCTGTGACGGGGCGGTGCGCAGCGGAAAGACCTATTGTCTCTCTTTGGGGTTTATGCTGTGGGCCATGACGGATTTTAACGGATGCGATTTCGCCTTCTGTGGAAAGACCGCTGGCGCTTTGCGCCGTAATGTGACAGACCCGCTTTGCGCGCGGCTGCGCGGGCTTGGCTACACCGTCGCGGAGAACCGCGCGCGCGGATACATCGATGTGGCGGGCAAGCGGCGCAAAAACCGGTTCTATCTGTTCGGCGGGCGGGATGAGGGCAGCGCTGCGCTGATTCAGGGCGCTACGCTTTCCGGCGTGTTATTCGATGAAGCGGCTTTGATGCCGCGTTCTTTTGTCGAACAGGCGTTGGCGCGCTGCTCCGATGAACGCGCACGCTTCTGGTTTTCCTGCAACCCGGAGCATCCGCAGCACTGGTTTTACACGGAATGGATTTTGCAGGCCCGCGAAAAAAACGCGCTTTACCTGCATTTTACCATGCGGGACAACCCATCGCTTTCCGAAGCCGTGCTGCGGCGATACGAGCGTCTTTATACCGGGGCGTTTTACGACCGCTTTGTCCTTGGAAAGTGGTCGGCCGCGCAGGGCGCTGTCTATCCGATGTTCGATCCGGCCGTGCATGTGGTGGAGCACGCGCCACAATGCGGACGTTACTACATATCGTGCGATTATGGGACTGTTAACCCGGCGTCGTTTGGGCTGTGGGGTGAATGCGGCGGCGCATGGTACCGCATTTCGGAATACTATCACGATTCACGCCGCACAGGCGAAGTGAAAACTGATGAGCAGTATTACGAGGCGCTTGCCGCGCTTGCGGGCGACAAACGGATTGAGGCGGTGATCGTCGATCCATCGGCCGCCAGCTTTATCACCTGTATCCGCCGTCACGGCCGGTTTCGCGTCGTGCCTGCCCGCAATGAAGTGGCTCAGGGCATTCAGGCGGTCAGCCGCCGCCTGCGGGAGAAGCGGCTGTTGTTTTGCGCGTGCTGTACGGATACGCTGCGGGAATTTGGTCTGTATCGCTGGGATGAGCGCGCCGGCCGCGACGCACCGCTCAAACGCGATGATCACGCCATGGACGATCTGCGTTATTTTGTATCGACCGTGCTTGAGCGCCGCAGCACAGGGTTCTGTGTAGCCGGGGTTGGGCGGGAGGCGGCCCCCCTTTGGGAAAGGGGGGCGGCGCGCAGCGCCGGGGGGATTGGGTGAGCCGCCGGGCAGGCGGCGAACGCCCGCGCCGTAGGGCGCGGGCGCGAAAAGGGGTGCGGGGGAAACGATTGGGTTCCCCCGCATCAGGAGGAGGAAGATGAAAATACGCTTGTGGAAACGCATGAAAAAGACAGCCGCGGCTGCCGTACAGACAGCCCGCGGGCGCCCGATGGCGGACGTCATGCAGCCGCCGCACTGGCGGGAATGGGCCGTATACGACGGACTTCGCCAGTCGATCCCTGTAATTGATGCGGCTATCGGCAAGATTGGGCGCCTTGTCGGCGGCTGTGCGCCGATCTGTACAGATCAGCAGGTACAGGCCGAGCTGGAGGCTTTTTTCAGAGATGTGCGCGTTGGGGCCGCCGCACACGGCATGGATGCGTTTATCCGATGCTATCTGGATAGCCTGCTGACCTACGGGAATGCGGTCGGTGAGATTGTGGCGGCGGCTGACGGCCGGTCCGTTGCCGGGCTTTACAATGCGCCGCTTTCAGATGTATGTATCCGGCAGGGAACATCGCCGTTGGAGGCAAAAATTTATGTATATAGGGATGGGGTCACGCCGACTCCCGCGCCGTATCCGGAGCTGCTCCTGTTTTCTGCGCTGGAACCGCCGCCCGGGCAGGTTTATGGCTGTTCCCTGTTGCGGGGATTGCCGTTTGTGAGCGATATACTCATGAAAATATACGCCTCGATCGGGCAGAACTTTGAGCGCATGGGCAATCTGCGCTACGCGGTGACATATCGTCCCGGTCCTGATGCGCCTGATCAGACTGGGGCAAAGGAGATCGCGGACAGCATTGCGCGCGAATGGGCGGATGCGATGGATGCGGCCAGACACGGTGTGATCCGGGATTTTGTTGCCGTGGGCGACGTTGATATCAAGGTGATCGGCGCGGACAGCCAGATGGTTTCAACCGAGGTGCCGGTACGGCAGATGCTTGAGCAAATCATTGCCAAGCTTGGCGTACCGCCGTTTTTGCTTGGGCTGAACTGGTCTACCACTGAGCGCATGAGCGCCCAACAGGCGGATATCCTGACCTCAGAGCTTGAGAGTTACAGGCGCCTGCTGACGCCGGTATTGGTCAAAATCTGCACAATATTCCTGCGTTTGCGCGGCTATGCGTGTGGGGTGGACATTGTATGGGAGAACATCAATTTGCAGGATGAATTGGAGCTTGCAAACGCGCGCCTGACTAATCTGCAGGCGGATCAGTTACAGGCGCAGCTTGAAAACAGACAGGAGGGCTGATATGAAACACGCAATGGTGACAAAATCTCTTGATACCACGCAGGTCACAGAGGAACAACTTGAGCAGATCAGCGCGTTTGCACGGCGTCCGCTTGCGGCGGACGAGGTTTATGTTTTTTCCATGATCCTCTGCGACAATGAGATTGACCGCGATTATGAACGGTTTTCACAGCCATCGCTAAAGGTATTGGGCGATCTGTTTGTTGGAAAAACCGGACTTTTTGACCACAATCCAAAAGGGGAAAATCAGACAGCGCGTATTTTTAAAACAGCTGTGGAATACGACGCGCACCGGCGCACACAAAACAATGAGCCATACTGCGCGCTGCGCGCGTGGGCTTATATGGTGCGCTGCGCAAAAAATGCCGACCTCATTTTGGAGATTGACGCAGGGATTAAAAAGGAGGTCAGCGTCGGCTGCGCAGTCAAGGGGGCGGTCTGTTCCATCTGCGGGGCGGATGCCAGAACCGAGCCGTGCGCGCACATACCCGGTCAGCAGTATAACAGCGCGCTTTGTTGGCGTGAGCTGGTTGAACCGACCGACGCTTACGAGTGGTCGTTCGTGGCCATTCCTGCACAGAAACAGGCTGGCGTCACAAAGGGATATTTTACGGATAGCACGCAGCCAAAACGCGCGTCCAACGGCTCGCTGATGCTGACAAAGGCGCAGGCGGACGCACTCGATTTGCGCCTGTGTGAATTGGAGACGCTTGCCCGGGAAGGCCGCGCGCGTTTGGAGCAGTTACGCCGCGACTTTGTTCGTATGGCCGCGTTCGCCATGCCCGCGCTTGACCCGGCTGCCGCCGCAGAGACGGCTGAACGGCTCGACGCACGGCAGCTGGAGGCGTTCTGCAAGGGATTTTCAGAAAAAGCGCCCGCATTCCTACAGCTTGGACGCAGGGAAAATGCGAAGCCGGAGGACAACGGCGCGTTCCGGATTTAAGGCGGCAGGCAAACGGCGCAGCCTTGAAGTAAAGATTCGACGAATGATGAACAAAACAGGGAGGAAAAAAGATGGCGAATTATCAGACAATCAAGCTTGACAAATCCATGTACCGTGCGGGGATTCCGTTTACCGCACAGCTTGAAAAGCTCGATCCGTCGGCGCAGTATGCGGGCGGCGAACTGGCCGGGCTGGACGCGTTTGAGCGGCAGCTCAAGCGCTTTGACATCAAGGTGAGCGGTGCGGGCAGCGACACGATCTCCAAATTCTTTTCAACAGGCGATTCAGCGGCTCTATTTCCCGAATATGTGTCGCGTGCTGTGATGCAGGGCGTTGATGAAAGCGGTGTGCTTGCCAATATCATCGCGTCAAAGACTGTGATCAATTCGCTCGATTACCGCACCATTACCACCGCCGAGGGACATGACACGGCCGCGTCCGTCGTACAGGAGGGCGCTGAAATCCCGGAGACGGTCGTAAAGCTCAAGGACAACCTTGTCAAGCTGACAAAGCGCGGCCGCATGCTGGTGGCGTCATATGAAGCGGTCAAATTCCAGAGGATCGATCTGTTTTCAGTTGTGCTGCGCCAGATCGGTATGAACATCACCAAAGCGCAGCTCGCCGACGCAGTCAACGCACTCATCAACGGTGACGCCGCCAGTGACGCCAACGGTAACGCGGCTGACGCCATCGAGACAGCGCAGGCTGGCACGCTTACATATGACGATCTGTTGGCGCTCTGGTCCCAGTTTGAGGATTTCCACATGAACACGCTGATTGTTGCACCTGACATGATGCAGAAGCTGTTGGCCATTGAGGAGCTGCGCGACCCGGTCGCCGGGCTGAATTTTTCTGGCAGCGGCGTGATTGGCACTCCGCTCGGCGCCAATGTGATCCGCTGCGCCGCAGCGCCGGCCGGGACAATTGTCGCGCTTGACAAGAATTTCGCGCTTGAAATGGTGACGGCCGGAGATATCCTGGTTGATTATGACAAGCTGATCAACACGCAGCTTGAACGCGCGGCCGTCACGTCCATCAGCGGGTTTGCGAAGCTGTTCCCGCAGGCTGTCAAGGTGTTAAAGCTCAAACAGTGACCTGGGAGCCGGGGCGGCGAAAGGCGCGGGCCGGACAGGCCCGCGCACGCGTGCGGCGGCTGCCGCGCGCGAAAGCCGCGGAAAGCGGCTTCTTTCGCCGCCCATGCAATGGGGGAGCGGGGGAAATGTGTTCCCCCGCCCTTCGGAAGGATATGAAAGGGGGCGTCATAAGTGGAAATTGAAGCTGTGCTGGAACAATTTATACGCCTGTCCGGCCTTGACGAGCAGGCTGCGCGCGAGTGGATTTCCCTGTGTGAAGCGGCGGCTGAACGTATTGAGGAGCTTTTGCCAAAGGATGCGGACCCAAACAAGCTGCGGTTGATTTTAGCGGCGGCGGGCGAAGCGAATTACCGGTATATGCTGGCGCGTTCGACCGGAAATGCGCAGAGCTTTAAGGTTGGAGATATTTCAGTGACGCGCTCGGAGGGCGGCGGTTCAGCGCTGGAGGCGCGCGCCCTGCGCGATGCGCTGTTTGCGGACGCCGCGCCGCTTTTCGCACGCGGACATGCGGGATTGTGGCAGGTGATGGAACGTGAATCTTCAAGCGGCGGTCAATGAGGCGCTGCGGGCCTGCGGCCAGCTTGTGTGGGTGCATGGCGATGAACAGACACGGTTTTACGCGAGCATTCAGCCGGACGGCTGGCAGACGCGGATGCGTACCGAGAGCGCATGCACGCGGTTTGGACGGACAGATCCGCGCCGGTTCGTCTATTACGGACCTTTGACGGGCGGCGGACAACATGTGTGTGAAGGTGTTGTCATCCATGCTGGGCAGAAGCTTTATGAAGTTTTAATTTGTCACGATTTTGAATATGAAGGCGCAGGGCTGTTCAGATGGGCGGCGATGCGCCTGATCGAAGGAGGGATGAAGGATGGATGCGCTGACAGCGTTTAAAAGTGATCTGACACGTTATCTGCAGGGCAGGCTGACAACCGCCGGCGATGTACAGGTTGCTGGGGAATATCCGCCTGGACTGAGAAAACGGACGCAGCGGGGCTGCCGTGTGGCTGTCGGCCTGGACGGGGCCAGCCGGCCGGGCGACGCAGGGGGACGTGTCCGGCTGACCATGCGTTTCGACATCATCTGCCCAGTTGGGGAACTGCCAGGCTGCCACGCGGTCTATGAGGAATTGTGCGGTCTGTTGTTTTGCCGCGAAAATACCTTTGGCGCGGCGCAGATCGAGTGCGGCGAGCTGACATATGACCAGGAACTTGATTGCCTGTCTTTAACAGCGCGCGCTGTCCTCAATGGGATATTGAATGAGGAACCGGATACGGACGGTCTGCCGTTTAAGGAAATTTTGGTACATACGGAAAGGATGGAGCGCGATGATTAACTTACCGGATTCCATGCGGCCCGGCGTTTACACGAGCACAGATGTGCGCAGCGGCGCGGCGTCTGTGGATAAACGTACGGCTGTCGCTGCGGTGGGACCGGCGAAAGCGGACTATGAGCCGGTTGGTACGATCGTGGAAGTACATGCATATGCGGACGCGGCTGTCTTTGGCGAGGAAAGCGCGCTGTGCGCGATGGCGCGGGCGCTGCTTGCCGGGGGCGTTTCGCGGGTGCTGGCTGTGGCCGCCGGAACGGATTATGAAACGGCGTTCGCCGCTCTGGAGGGGGAAAGCGGCCTCTTTGCTGTTGTAAGCGACGGCGGGGGCGCGGCCCTGGCGCATCATATCAATGCATGCTGCGCAATGGGGCGCGAGCGCGTTGGAATTGTGGCCGTCTCCGAGGTAGAGGCCGCGGCCGAAGCTGCTGGGGCGATCAACCACACGCGCGTAATGGTCGCGTGCGACGCGGGGACGCGTACAGCCGAAGTGGCGGCGGCGTTCGCGGCGGCCGCCGCGAACGCCGCTGGGACAAACAGCCTCAACGGTCTGCCGCTGCGCCTGGAGAAGCCGTTTGACGGGACGCTGACGGCTGTTCAGATCGAAACGCTTCTGCGCGCGGGGGTAGCGCCGTTTGAACGGCGCGGCGAAGGCGCGGCATGTGTACGCGCCGTTACAACCGGGCGGACCGGCGATGCGGTAGAAGGGCCGCACGCCGCGCTGTCCACGGCGCTGGCTGTCGATGCCGTTGTCAGCGCCGTGCGCGGCGCGGTTGGAACGCGCCTGCGCGGGCTGAAAAACAATGCGGTTACACGCGAGAGCATCGCGTCACAGATCACTGTGGAGCTTGAGGCTAAGCGTGCGCTCGGCGTGATTGATAGTTATGAGCCGCCGCGTGTGACGGCGCATCCGTGCGACGCGTCCGTTTGCGTGGCGACGCTGTCCATGCGCGTCGCGCCTGAAATCAGCCAGATTGTCGTCGCGGCGGAGATTGTCGTTTGAAAACGAAAGGAGGCGGGCAATGGCATTTATCACATTTCCAACAAGCAAGGATATCTATATCGAAATTGATGGGCGTCGCCTTGCCACGGCGCAGAGCTACAAAGCCAAGACAACGCGCGAAAGCCGCTATGTGGAGGCGTTTGGTTCGGCCGAACCGGTGGGGACGGTCGGCGGGCGCGTGCGCCATGTCCTGGAGCTGACGCGCGTGGCTGTGACGCCGCAGACGGGCAGCGATTCCATCGATTTTCATGCGCTTGACGGCTTTAACGTCGTGATCGTGCGTCCGGGCAGCAAAATTATTTATTCCGATTGCAGATGGTCCGCAATCGATGAATCAACGCCGTTGGGCGATCTTGTGTATGAGACGCTGACGCTGGTGGCGCGCACGCGCATGGAGGTGCAGACATGAAAGCGGGGCCGCTTGCAGAAAACAAATTCTCCGCCGTCTATCTCGGCCGGGACTTTGTCTTTCAAAAGCAGAGCGCGGCAAAGCGGCTGGCGCACCGGGACCGGGCGCGGGAAATGGTCCCGCGGCTGTGCAGATTGGGGCTTGACGAGAGGCAGGCGTATGCGCTCGCCTATAACTGCGTCCTGCTGTTCCAGACATTGCGCGGACAGGACGCCGTCTCGTCGCCCGAGGGGGTGCTCAACCGCTTTACGCTCTGTCAGATCGCAGATTTGTGCCGCCTTTACTGGGAGCGCAGCGATCAGGCGTTTGACAGGGCGTGTCCGCCGGCGGAGGCGGTATGGTACGACGAGTGCGCGGTCAACGAATCATGGGCTGCGCGGACTGGGGGGACGGCATGAATCTTGAAGCGGAGCTTGCGGCGAACATGAGGGTGTTTTCCGATTTTGCAAAGACACGCGCGGCTGTGAATTATCCGGCAAAGATGGATGTACCGCTTGTATGGGATCTGTATATGGATACGGCCCGGCCTGTGGGGCAGACACAGGACACGGCGTCCCTTACAGAGTCCGGAGGTCAATCCGCACCCGCCGCGCCGCTGGAAGCAGTTCGTCAGGCGGACTACGCGCCGCAGCCGATCGCCTATAGGCTACAGCCGGACTCCTACGCGCCGCAGCCGGCCGTCTATAGGCTGCAGCCGGACTCCTACGCGCCGCAGCCGATCGCCTACACGCCGGCAGAGCCGCTCTCCGCGCCGGCGGCGGCCAGCTATTACGAGGCGGCGGACGGCGATACGGAGCTGCTCGGCCTGGTCAACGACCGCCTGCGCACACAGGCGCGCCGGTATCCGCATCCGATTACAAATGAAATGGAGGCGATTCATTGAACCGGATGCAGTTTGGGGCGTACCTGTTTGATCAAAATCCGCGCCGGATCGAGCTTTCCCGGGCGCATAATCTGGCGGCGCACACGCTGCCGGGAACGGGCGTCGCCATGCAGGATACCGGACCGCGCTGCCGCACGGCGCGGTGCGAGGGGGAGGTCTTTGGCGATACGGCCGATGCGGCTCTGAGCAGGCTGGCGGCGCTGGCCGCGGCCTGCGCGCCCGGCCTGCGCGCGACGCTGTACCTGCCGACCGGCGAGCAATTCGCCGCGGCGGTCAGCCGGTTTGCATATACTGCACAGGGCGACGGACGGGTGCTGGCATATGTGATCGACTTTCTTGAATACGGCGTGGAGGCCGCGCCATGACGGCGCGGCTGGACGGGGCGCTGACTGTGACGGCGCGCGGCGGCGACGGCGCGGCGGCGGCGCTGCCGCCGCCGGTTGAATGGGAGCTTGTGCGCTCGTTTGATTCGCCGGCCGACTCCTTTACGGGCGTATTCCCGTATGAGCAGGCGTGCGGGGGCTTTCATTCGGTTGAGGTCACGATGGGCGGACGGCGGCTCTTTCACGGCGGCGTCGACGAGACGAGTGTGACGGCCGGTGCGTCGGGACGGCGGCTCAAACTGCTGGCGCGCGGACCCGGCGCGGTGCTGCTCGACAATGAGGCGCTGCCCTGGATTTATACAAACGTCGACTTACAGCGGATTTTTGACGAGCACATCAAGCCCTACGGCTTTAAAACGCTCGTGTACGACAACAATGCGATTTTTAACCATTATCAGGTACAAAAGGGTATGAGCGAGTGGGAGGTCCTTTACAATTTTGCACGCAACGCGTCGTCTCTGCCGGCGTATATCGACGGCGAAGGCCGCGTCGTTTGTCCAAGCGAATGGCCGCCGGCGGGCAGCCTTGTTGTTTCGAACAGCGCCGCGGGGGCGCTGCGTTTTTCGAGCGTCAAGGTCACGGACAACCGTTACTCGCCGATCACACGCTTTATAATCCGCGATGAGGAAGGCGTTTACAGCTATTCCTACGACAATCCAGAGACGGATGCGCTCGGCCTGACGCGCACACGCTATCTGATCCCTTCGGTGGAATATATGCAGGGGACAAGCGGCAGGCTTGACGCGTCTCTACGCGTGCACCGTTCCATGCTCGGCAAGTTTGTAGCCGAGGCGGTCTGTCCCGGCTTTTGGGATGTGGCGCTACGCGATTCGGCAAGGCTCGACACCGGCGTGCAGATCTATACGGGCCTGTTTGTCCATCAGGTGCGCTACAGGTTATCGCAGGATGGGGCGCAGACCTTTTTGACCATGCTGGATGAACGGTATGTATAAGAGCCTGTTCAAAATCTCCCGGCATATGTCCAGGCGGCCGCTTTTCCGCCCTGGCTGCGTTAAAAATTCTTGCCAGACATACAGTGTGCCTGCGAATGTTTGCCTTGCAGGACGAAAAAACCGCTCGCCAATCTATATACTTCGAGAATTTGAATAGGCTCTAAGGAACTGTACCAACGGGGAAACGCACACGCCCTGGCGGTAAATTTATGGAAAGGGAGGCGAACGCCGAATGGATGTTTTATTGGAAAACGGCGACATTGTGTGCGGACGCGATGGAACGCCGGTGATGATCGACGGCGCGCGTGAACTGGCGCAGCGCGCCGCGATCCGGCTGGCGGTACGGCGCGCAAGCCTGCCGCACGATCCGTCGTTCGGCAGCGAACTGTACCGCCTGCCCGCCTCAGGCGGGCAGGCGGCGCGCGACGAACGCGCCCTTGCGTATGCGCGGCGCGCACTGGCGCCGCTGCCGCAGGTGCGCGTGACCGCCGCGCGTTGTGAATGGGATGCGCAAAACAGCCGCCTGGCGGTGCGCGTGACGCTTGATCTGGGCGGCGCACAGGCGGGATTGGAGGTGCGGATTTGAAACAATATGACGAACAGGCGCTTTATACGCGTATGACGGCGCGTTATCAGGAGCTTGCGGGATTTCTTCCAGACGAGGCGTCAGACATCGCGCTGCGCTTTCACGCCCTGGCCGGGGAGCTGGCGCAGGTGTGTGCGGCGCTCGACGAGGCGAGCCGGCAAGCGGCGCCCCAGACGGCGACCGGCGAACGGCTGGAGCTTTACGCGGGACTGCGCGGGCTTGAGCGGATTGCAGCTGCGCACGCGTCCGGTACGCTTGTATTTAAACGGTATAAAACCGGCGGGGAGGAAATTGTGCCCGCAGGGACGTTGTGCCTTGCCGCAGATGAAACCGCTTATTTAACGTTGAAGGATGCGGCGTTCGGCGACGGACAGGAAGAAGCGTCCGCGCCTGCGCGCGCATGTGAGCCGGGACGCGCGGGAAACGCGGCGGCGGGGCGGATTTTAAAGATCGATCCTTCCCTGCCGAATATCTCCGTGAAGAATCCGGAGGCGTTTACTGGCGGGCGCGATATTGAGGACGACGCATCGCTGCGCAGACGGCTGATCGAGGCGGTGAAGGAACCGTCAAACGGTGTGAATGCGGCGTTTTACCGCGATTTTGCGTGCAATTTCCCCGGGATTTCCGACGTGGCCGTACAGGCCGGCGCGCAGATGGGCGACGTAGACCTGCTTGTGACGGCGCCGGATATGGAACGGGTTCCGCCGGATGTTAAAACGGCTTTGGAGGCGGCGCTCGACGAACGCCGTGCGCTCTGCGCGTCGGTAGCGGTGCGGGATGCGCAGACAATACCGGTCGATGTGCATATCACCGTGCGGCCTGCGCGGGATGTCCCGTTTGAAACGGCGCGCGCATCCATTGAGGCGCGGGTACGCGCCCTGCTCGGCCAAAAACTGCTTGGAGAAGGGCTGACGCGCGCGCGCCTTTATCAGCTTGTGATGGACGGCGGACAGGCGGAAAACTGCAATGTCCTCGCGCCTTTAAACGATCAGACAGCCGGACCTGTGCAGGCGTTGCGCGCGGGCGTTATAACGGTGGAGGAGATGGGGGCTGCAAATGGAGCATAATCTGTACGCACGCACGGCCGCCGCCGGAATTTATGACCTGCGGCCTGGTACGGCTGTTTCAAACGAGCTGGCGGCGCTTGACGCGGGGCTGTCCTGGGCGCGGACGCTTTTATCGGAGATGACGGCAGCCCTGTACCCACTGTCCGCGCCGTATGAAATGCTGAAAGCCTGGTGCGCGTTGTACGGGTACGCCGTCCCGTCCGGATTGGACGGGACGGCGCTGCGGCGCGCGGCCGCGGCGCTGACGCGGCCGCCCGGCTGTTCGCGTGCCGCGCTCGAGGCGTATTTTCGTGCGCTTGGCTGTGCGGTCAGGCTGACCGAGCAGACCGCACAGCGCCGGGTGCTGGTTGGCGGAGAAACGTTTGGCGGGCTGTTTGAGGATAGCGACGCGCTGATGCGCGCGCTGCGCCGGCTGTTGCCCGTGGGTGTGACCGCCGCGCTTGATATCGGCGAATTGACCTGGGCGCTGCTTGACGCGATGGAGCTTGACGCGGCGGCAATCGACGCGCGCGGGCTGACTTGGAGTGAATTTGACGCGGCGGGACATCCCGCGCCGGAGGAGGCAATTTGATATGGCCAGTACAAATAAAACAGAAACGCTGGGGCTCAACCAGTGGATCGGGTCGGACAAACCGAAGATGGAGGATTTCAACAGCGACAATCGTTTGATTGATACGGCTGTAGCGGGACATCGCGCCGATCAGACAGTCCATGTGAGCGCACAGGAACGCGCCGTCTGGAATGCAGCGGCGCCGGTCATCGGCTCTTATACGGGCGACGGGCAGGAGGAACGTCTGATTACCCTGGGGTTTCAGCCGCGCTTTGGAATGGTGTTTGCCGTGGATAAAAATTTGGTTGGCATGGCGAGCCAGGCGGGCGATATGATTAACTATTCGGCATGTGTTGCGGCCCAGGGAGGATCGGCGGGCGCTTATATTGAGGAGACGGGATTTACCGTCATGCAGCTGGTCGCGGCGACAAACAGATCCGTGCCCAATCTCAATGCAAAGGGTGTAACCTACGTATATATTATGTTCCGGTGACAGAATTTGTGGGAAAATTTCGGCATAGGTATTGCTTTTTGGCAAAAAGAATGCTATTATAACTTGTACTGTCTTTTATGCAATCCAAGCAAGGAGGTGTAAACCTATGCCGAACATCAAATCCGCCAAGAAAAGGGTGCTTGTCGCCGCTAAAAAAGCCCGTGCGAACAAAGCTGCCAGGACCAACCTCAAGACGGTTCTGAAGAAGGCTGACGCCGCCGTTTCAGCAGGCGCCGCCGATCAGGCCGAGGCGATCCGCGTTGCGATTAAGAAGGTCGATCAGGCCGCTGCGAAAAAGCTGATGCATAAGAATGCGGCTGCGCATAAAAAGTCCGCGCTTATGAAAAAGCTCGCCGCCGCCTCTAAATAAAAAGGGTCGGCCGGGTGACACCTGTTTCTTATCGACACTGCCGTTTTCGCGGCAGTGTTATTTGTTTTTCAGCCGGTTGACGGCAGGGCATTTTTGCGATATCATAGAACCAGATTCTGCATTCTGCCGCCGCATCCGGCGGATATAGGGGGCATGTTTATGCATGAGCACAGCACGGAAAAGACATTTCTTTCGCTTTTATGGCTGGTGGTGCCGATCGTTCTGTCAATTCTGGTGATCTGTGTTACCGCCGGCTACTGCATCTATCGCCGCGCGATCGAACGGGCCTATCGCGCCCAGTGGGACGATTACGACTATGGCTGTGACGTGCCCGAGATTCAGGAATGGGAATAATCGTTGAAAAAACGCCCCGGCAAAGCTGCCCAAAGGCAGCGCGCCGGGGCGTTTATACTGCTTTTAAAAAGGCAGGGGGGCGCGCGCGCAATCCGTGCGCGGGTCGCTCACCGCCGGGGGGCGCGCGTGACCCGTGCGCGGGTCACTCACCGCCGGGCGCTGCGCTTGCCCGGCCGGCTATTCGGGGCTCTCCAGCAGGGCGGCAATTGCCGCCCTGCCGGGCGCGGACAAGCCGCGGCAGCGCCCCTCAGCGCGCCTCACAAGGGGAGGGTCGAGCGACGCCTCCCCTTATGTTATCCCCACCTCTGCCTGGCGCGATCGTATCGGGCGCACGCCAACACGTCCGAAGGAAGATCGTTTCACTGCGCCTGCCCGGGATTGGAGTGCTTGCAAGAAGCGCGCCAGCCGCACGGCGTCTGTCACGCTTCCTGCTGGGGGAAGCCCCTGCGTCTGAACGGGTGTCTTGCGGCCTGCGGGCCGCGCTTTTTATGAGGGCTGCGGCCCGGGGATAAGGGCTCTGCCCTCGACGGCGGCCAAAACCCGCAAGGGGCCTTGGCCGCCGTCTCACCCGCCGCCTTTTGAAAAAGGCGGGCGAAAACTTTTGATCGACGCGGCGTAAATCAGATTTACTGCGCCCGCCCTGGGATTGGGGCGCAGCCTGTAAAAATACTAGAACCTGCCCCACTATTCGCGGCGCAGCCGAACTAAGTTTTTCGCCGAAGCCTTTTTTCAAAAAGGCTGGAGCGCAGCCGATTAAAGTTTTTTGGCTTACCTTTTTTTCAAAAAAGGCAAGTTTCAAAAAAGCGGGAACAGCATTTGTTCGATGAAGCGGTCGGAAAAGAAGGCGCTTTCGGTGAGATCGAGCACCTGCGCGCGCTTGGCGAGACGTTCGGCGTCGTCGAGCGCGGACTGCGACGACGCAATCAGGCAGGCCCCGGCCCCGGCCGCGTTGCCGCAGGCACGCGCGCATGGCGCGCAGACCGGGGGAATCAGGCCAATACTGGCGGCAGACCGCACGTCGATGCGGCTGCCGAAGCCGCCCGCAAGCAGCAGGGCGCGCAGATCGGGCGGCGCAAGACCAGCGGCCTGGAGCATGGAGTCGACACCGGCGGCGACGGCGGCTTTCGCAAGCTGAAGCTGTCGGATATCCGCCTGTGTCAGCGCCACGCCGTCCATAAGCGGAAACGCTTCATGATATTGTTCGTCGAGCAGGCCGGTTTCATCGACCGCCCCGCAGCCAAGCAGCGCGGCAAGGGCGCTGATCGCGCCTGTTCCGCACAGGCCGCGCGCCGCGCCGCCGCCGGCGACTGTGCAGACGGCGCCCTTCCCTGTCATGGAAACGTCCGTGATCGCGCCGTCGGCCGCAACCATGCCGTGCGAAAGCCCGGCGCCCTCAAAAGCCGGACCGGCCGCCGTCGAACAGCAGAGGATGCCCGTCCCGGTGATCAGCGCAAGCTCACCGTTTGTACCGATGTCCATCAGGAGTTCATTTTCCTGCGGCGCGGCTGCGAGCAGCGCGCAGATCAGGTCGCCGCCGATGTACGCGCCGGCGCACGGCGCAAAATAGACAGGCACGTCCGGCGGCAGGGCAGCAAACAAGCGGCGTGCGCTTTCCATCACGCCGAACAGGCTCTGCGGCGTATAGGGCGCGGCGGCGATGCCGGCAGGATCAAGCCCGGCCGCAAGATGCAGCATGGTTGTGTTGCCTGTGAGCACAACGCCGCGCACAACGCGCGCATCAAGTCCGCTCCGTTTCAGCAGTACGGTGAACAGGCCGTCGAGCTGGCCGAGGATCGCCTCCTGAAGAGGGCGGACACCGCTTTCAGCGCAGCGCGCAATGCGCGCGATCACGTCCGCGCCGTATGAGGCCTGCGCATTGAGCGCGCTGGCCGCCTCGGCGGGGCGGGCGCGCGTCAGATCGACGAGGTAAACGGCCGCCGTCGTTGTGCCGATATCTACGGCAAAGGCGTAGCCCTGCGTGCCGAACGGCGAGGCGTCGCTGCGCTGTGCGGACAGGCCGGCCGTTTCAACACGGGCGTTTTCCGGTGCGCGCGCGTGGATGGTACAGCCGCCGAGCGCCTGCGCGCAGCAGGCAAGGCGCACGTTTGAGAGCTGTTCGTCAACAGTCAGCAGGCGCTTTTCCGTTTCAGACAGCGGCGACAACGCGCCATATGCCGTAACCCTGCATTTGCCGCAGGTGTGCGCGCCGCCGCACGGCATGGGAAAGCCATATGGCTCCAAAAAAGCGGCCAGGACCCGCGGTGCTTCATATGGCATCGTGTGGGCCGCGCCGCCGATATAAATTGTGATGGTTTCCATAATAAACATCCTTTCGGCTGCTATGTCTGCGCACCGCCGCGCAGCAGCCGGCGGGCGGCCAGCGCGCTGAGCAGTCCAAGCAGTGCGCCCGCCAGGATATCGGTTGGATAATGTACACAGAGATACAGCCGTGAAAAGGCGATCAGTATGGCCAGCGGAATGGCCCACCAGCCGTTTCGCCGGTTGGACAGGGTCAGCGAGCACGCGGCCGCGAACGACGAGCCTGTATGCCCCGACGGGAAAGAAAACGAACCAGGCGGAGGGATGAGCAGCGTCAGATCTGGCAGATGGGTGAACGGCCGCGCGCGCTGGACGATATTTTTGAGCACAATCTCGCCGCATAGAAATGCAATCAGAAGCGAGAGCGCGCAGGCATAGCCCATACGCCGCGTCTGTTTGCGTGCGAGCAGGACAATACAGACGGCGATCCAGATGAACCCATATTCCCCAAGCATGGTGACGGCCGGCATCAGAAAATCGAGAGGCGGGCAGCGCAGATGTGTAGCGATCCAGTTGACAATGGTCAGATCCATGACATCCTCCTTTATCAAATGCAATTGCGCCGCAGAACATGCGCTGTGGCCGGTGTCAATAGAGACAGGTTTATTTTACGTGATTTTATGAAAACAATCAATGACAAATCGGAAAATCATTGCTATAATAAGCGGTAAGCGATTATTACAGCGCATGGCCGCGGCAGACGGGCACGCCCCGATTTTGTCCCAGCGGCCAATGGCAGCCCCGCACAGGCGGGCCGCTGTCATAAAAGCATATGCGCCGGCCCGGCTGGATATGGTTACAGACTGGGATGAGGCGAAGGTGAAGGTGAGGAGGATCACGATGTCTATTTCAAAGGAACTGATGCTGAAGCTGCAAAATGGCAGCGATGTGCGCGGCGTCGCTGTGGAAGGCGTTGAGGGGCAGCATGTCAATCTGACCGGGGAAGCCGCCAATCTGATCGCGCAGGCGTTCGCGCTGTGGCTGGCGCAGCGCACGGGCAAGCCGGCCGGGGAATTGAAAATCGGCGTTGGACATGATTCGCGCGTTTCTGCCCCGGCGCTTTTGTCGCAGGTGCTCCAGGGGCTGACCGTACAGGGCGCGCAGCCGTTTGACTGCGGTCTTGCGTCCACGCCGTCCATGTTTATGTCGGTTGTATTCCCTGAAACCCGCTTTGACGGTTCCATTATGATTACAGCCAGCCATCTGCCCTATAACCGCAACGGGCTTAAATTTTTCAACGCGGACGGCGGTCTGGAGCACGCCGATATCACCGATCTGCTTGAAACGGCGGCCGGTCTTTCAGCGGGACAGGCCGGCCTTTCCAAAGTGTCAAAGGTCGACCTGATCAGCCTGTATGCGCAAAGCCTGTGTGAAAAAATCCGCCTCGGCGTCAAGGCCGACGATTACGACCATCCGCTGGCGGGGCTGCATATCGTTGTCGATGCGGGCAACGGAGCGGGCGGTTTTTTTGTCCGGCAGGTGCTTGAGCCGCTCGGCGCGGATACCGCCGGCAGCCAGTTTCTGGAGCCGGACGGCATGTTCCCCAACCACATTCCCAATCCTGAAAACAAGCAGGCCATGGATTCTGTGCGTGCTGCAACGGTGGATCATCACGCGGATCTGGGCATTATATTTGATACGGATGTCGACCGCATGTCCGCGGTCCTGCACGACGGCAGCGAGGTCAACCGCGATGCGATCATCGCGATGATTTCCGCGATTATCGCGCCGGATTATCCGGGCGGTACGATCGTTACGGATTCCGTGACTTCGGACAAGCTGACCGATTTCCTGGAAAATACGCTGCATCTCAAACATCACCGCTTTAAACGCGGCTATAAGAACGTCATCAATGAATCCAAGCGCCTCAACGCGGCGGGCGTGCAGTCGCCGCTGGCGATTGAAACCTCTGGCCACGGCGCGCTCAGTGAAAACTATTTCCTTGACGACGGCGCATATCTTGCCGTCAAGCTGTTGATCGCGGCCGCAAAGGCCCGCCGGGAAGGCAAGCGCATCGATGCGCTGATCGAAAAAATGCCCAGGCAGTTTGAATGCCGCGAATACCGCATGAATATCAGCGGCGAGGACTTTAAAGCATATGGCCAGCAGGTCCTTGAGCAGTTTGAACAACGCGCCAGAGCCGCCGGCTATGCTGTGGCCCCAAACTCCTATGAAGGCGTGCGCCTGACGTTTGACAGCGAGCAGGTTCAGGGCTGGGTGCTCCTTCGCCTGTCGCTGCACGATCCGCTCATGCCGCTGAACACGGAGGGCAACCGCCCCGGCGACTGCGACCGCCTCTGCGCCGTCGTCCGCACCCTCCTCGACGGCTTTGACCGCCTCGACCAATCCCCGCTTTTTTGAAAAAAGCCTGGCAAAAAACTTTCCGGCCTTTTTGAAAAAAGGCCTCGGCGAAAAACTTCATACCTTTTTTGAAAAAAAGGTATGCCAAAAAACTTTAGTCGGCTGTGCCGCGAACAGCGGGTTTGGCGCTGCGTTTATACAGGCTGCGCCGCGGTCGGAATCCGGGCCGGTTTTTATTTAGAACATAACCTTGAGAGGATGAACGTATTTTGAACAGCAATGAGAAAACCATGGAAAAGATTGTGAATCTTTGTAAAAGCCGCGGATTTGTTTATCCGGGTTCGGAGATTTACGGCGGGCTTTCCAATTCATGGGATTACGGCCCGCTGGGCGTTGAATTTAAAAACAACGTCAAGCGCGCATGGTGGAAAAAATTCGTGCAGGAATCGCCTTATAATGTGGGGCTTGATTCCGCGATCCTGATGAATCCGCAGGTGTGGGTCGCTTCGGGCCATGTGGGCGGTTTTTCCGATCCGCTGATGGATTGTAAGGACTGTAAAACGCGTCACCGCGCCGACAAGCTGATTGAGGACGCGGCCGGCGAAGTCGCGGATGGCTGGAGCAACGAGCAGATGCTGGCGTATATTAAAGAGCATAATATTAAATGCCCGGAGTGCGGCGGTACAAATTTTACAGACATCCGCAAGTTTAACCTGATGTTTAAAACGTTTCAGGGCGTCACTGAGGACGCGAAGAGCGAACTCTATCTGCGCCCGGAAACCGCGCAGGGCATCTTTGTCAACTTTATGAACGTTCAGCGCACCACGCGCAAAAAGGTGCCGTTTGGAGTCTGCCAGGTGGGCAAAAGCTTCCGCAATGAAATCACGCCCGGTAATTTTATTTTCCGTATCCGTGAATTTGAGCAGATGGAGCTGGAGTTTTTCTGTAAGCCTGACACGGATTTGGAGTGGTTCCAGTATTGGCGCAGCTTCTGTGAAAACTGGCTGCTGTCGCTCGGCATGACAAAGGACAATATGCGTCTGCGCGATCATGCCAAGGAGGAATTGTCCTTCTATTCCAAAGCAACGACCGATATTGAATATCTGTTCCCGTTCGGATGGGGTGAATTGTGGGGGATCGCCGACCGCACGGATTACGATTTGGGCCGGCACGGCGAGCACTCGGGCAAGACGCTCGATTATTTTGATCCCGAGACGAACGAACGGTATGTGCCGTATGTCGTTGAGCCGTCGCTTGGCGCAGACCGTGTGGCGCTGGCATTTTTGTGCGACGCATATGATGAGGAAGTTGTCGGTACGGACGCAAAGGGCAAGGAGGATGTACGTGTTGTAATGCGCCTGCATCCGGCGCTCGCGCCGTATAAAGCCTGCGTGCTGCCGCTTTCGAAAAAGCTGGCCGAGGGCGCGGGGAAAATCTATGAGACGCTCGCAAAGGAATATATGGTTGATTATGACGACGCCGGTTCCATCGGCAAGCGGTACCGCCGCCAGGATGAGATTGGAACGCCTATCTGCATCACCTATGACTTTGAAAGCGAAACCGACGGCTGTGTAACCGTGCGCGACCGCGACACCATGGCGCAGGAGCGGATTGCTATTGATTCGCTCTGCGATTACCTCAAGGCGAAAATTGCGTTTTAAATAGGAAATGGGGGGCGGCGCAAAGCGCCGCCCCCGTTCGGTTATTTTGGTGTGGGATCGTTCGTTAAACCGGGCAGATAGTCACAGCTTGTACGATAAATAGGCGACAAGCGCAATCGTATTATATGGGTATATTTGCATGTCCGCCTTCATAAGCATGGTCCTGTCGTTGGCTGCAATACAGGCGTTTGGAAAGCTGCTCCTGTGACCAATGGTGTTTTTTCGGAGATATTGAAGCCTATCATACACGAAATCACTCCAATATCATCATACCACGCCGATCATCCGGCCAACGTTATTTAGCGAATCTTTCGCTAAATAATGAGAATGTATAAAAGTGTATAAACGATTGATTTTTCCTGAAAACATGATAAAATAAATACGTATATACAGATAGGAGTGGGCAGATGTTGTATCTGGAACAATTAGAAAAGATTCTTAACCACATCACCAGCATCGGCATCTATGTTGTCCGGCGCGATACGCATGAAATGCTTTATTTTAACGAGCGCGTCCGGGCGGTCGCCCCTGATGTCCGCATCGGGTCTGTCTGCCACGAGCTATGGGCCGGCACGTGTTCCAACTGCCCGCTGCTTTCAATCGGAGACCAGGAATCGCATACTGCGGTATCGTATAATGATCCATTCGGCGAGATGGTCGATATCACGGCCACAAAAATGATGTGGGGCGAGGAAATACCGGCTTACATCATAACGGTCGGCCCGCATACGCTCACAAAGCGCGAGCAGGAATTGGAGTGGGGCCGGCGGCGGATGCTTCAGGCGCTTTCGTGTGTTTATTCAATGGTCATCTATGTCAATCTGACCAGGAACAGCTTTTTCATGGTCGAATACGAGCGGTTTGATACAAAGCAGGCGCCCGATGAAGGCAACTTCGACGAACTGATTGAAATCGGCGCGCAAACCATGCATCCCGATTTCCGCGAGCAGTTTAAAAATACCTTTAGCCGCAAGCGGCTGCTTGAACAGTTTGCAAAGGGCGAAACCAATATTTATATGGAGCACCGTCAGCTTGGCGACGATGGGGAATACCACTGGACCATGACGCGGGTTGTCCAGGTGGAAAACCCCATAAACAACGACGTTCTGGAGATTACGCTCTCCCACAACATCGATCGTGAAAAACAGCTTGAGGAAAAGCTCAAGGTTCAGCATGAGATGGAGCGCGAGCGCATTCGCTATCAGACGGCTGTCGAAAGCACCGACGAGGTGATGTTCGAATACGATGTGGCGGAGGATCTTTTTACAGCGTTTGAGGGTATTGTCCAGGATGGCGCGCGCAGGACGCAGCGCATGGTGCTGCGGGGATACCTGGAACGCATAGAGACACTGGGCATCGTCCATCCGGATTATTTTGATCAGATGCGTTGCAAGCTGAGCGGCCGCACGCTTGACGACGTTGAAATTAGAATGAAAACGCCGCATACGCAGGAATACCGGTGGTTCCGTGTCCATGGGAACATGGTCTATGAAAACAATCGGCCGGCGCTTGTCATTGGGATGCTGCGAGATATAACCCATATCAAACAGCTGGAGTTGGAGCGCGAATCGCTCGAACGTATCTGTAATTTTACAGTCAATCAGGATTACAATCTTGTCGCTATCATCGAAGTGCCAACAGAAACGTATGCCATTCGTTTTTGTTCGCTTGGCCCCATCTATCACATCCCGCATGCCGGCGCATATCCCGAACAGGTTGCACGCATTGCGCAGCTTGCGGTATATCCGGACGACCGTGGTGAATTCATAAGTCAGCTCGACCTGCCCACACTGATCTCTCATCTCGAGCAGTCCGATGAAGAGTGCCGCCTTTACTGCCGCATTTTGAGCAATGACGGCGCTTTCCGCTGGAAACGCGTCCGTTTTACATATTATGAAGGCGATCAGACGCATATCTTGTTGACCATACAGGATGTCCAGGAGGTGCGCGAGGCCAAAGACCGCGAGCTGGTGAGCAACCGGATTTTTGCGACTGCTTTCCGTGACCTGTACGACCAGGTATTTGAAGCGGATCTCATTACAAATGAAATCCATGAAATCATCTGTGATGAGGACGGCATTCAGCGTGTCCCGACCGGACGGACGCTGCAGGAGGTGATCGACTACCGCTGCGAGCACCTGATCCATCCGGATTTCCGCCGTCAATATATGCAGGAAATGGATATGGACACGATTCCCGAGCGGCTGGCCAACACTGCAAGCAGTTATTTTGAAATCCAGCGCAAAACCACCTTCACAAGCGATTTGTACCATTGGTATTCAATACAGCTTCAATTCTTATCCGAATCGCAGGACAGCTACAAAATCATGCTTTACATGCGCGACATCGATCAAACGCGCCGCGAGGATGAACGCAACAAGCGCGCCTTACGGGACGCGCTTGTGTTGGCACGCGACGCCAACCGGGCAAAAACCGATTTTATTTCGCGCATGTCCCACGATATCCGCACGCCGATGAATGCGATCATCGGTATGACCACTATCGCGGCTGCCAATCTTGGCAACAAGGCCAAAATCTCCGATTGTCTGCAAAAGATCGACGTATCGGCCAAATTCCTCCTGTCGCTGATCAACGATATCCTCGACATGTCCAAGATTGAAAGCGGTAAGGTCGTCATTGCGCGGCGTGAATTCAATTTTCACCGCATGATCCATGGCATTTCATCCGTATTCGGGCAGCAGGCCGCGCAAAAGCATCTTGCGTTCAACGTCTATCTCGAGGAAAACTTTCCGCTGACCTGTATGGGCGATGAACTGCGCATCAATCAAGTGCTGATGAACCTGCTCGGCAATGCTGTCAAATTCACGCCTGAGGGGGGACGCGTATCCCTGCGCATTGAACGCAAAAAGGCCAAAGAACACATTACGCTTGTCCGTTTTGAGGTCGAGGATACCGGCATCGGGATCAGCCCGGAATTCCAAAAGCGCATCTTCGATCCATTCGAGCAGGAATCCGCCAGCAGCGGACGCGTCTTTGAGGGGACAGGGCTTGGAATGACGATCACCCAAAACCTTGTGCTGCTGATGGACGGGCGCATTTCGCTGGAAAGCGAGCTTGGGCAGGGAACACGGTTCATTGTGGAACTGCCGTTGGAATTGGGCGAGACAGCCGAACCTGTGGCGGTCGGCAGCGAGTCCATCGGCCATCTGCGTGTGCTCATTGTCGACGACGATGTGATCACCTGCGAACATACGCAGACGATTCTGCTTCATATGGGGCTTGAGTCCGTCTGGGTTACATCCGGCGAACAAGCCCTGCGGGAACTGCGCGAGGCACGCGCCAAAAATCAAAATTATGATGTCGCGTTTATTGATTGGAAGATACCCGGGATGGACGGGCTTGAAATCGCGCGCCGTATGCGCGAGCTTGCTGGGCCGGAAACGCTCGCTATCATTATGTCCGCCTATGACTGGGCGCAGATTGAAACCGAGGCGCGCGCAGCCGGCGTGGACCACTTCATTTCCAAACCGATCTTCCCAGAGAGCGTGCACAACGCGCTCAGCCGGGCCATGCAGGACGCGCCGTCTGCGCAGGAGCCGGATTCTTTCCAGTTTTGCGGCGAACGGATATTGCTGGTGGAGGACAACGAGATCAACATGGAAATCGCGCGCACGCTCTTGGAAATGCAGGGATTGACTGTGGACGGGGCGTGCAATGGGCAGGAAGCCGTCGATAAATTCCAGGCGTCGGAGCTTGGTTATTACCGTGTTATTTTGATGGACATCCGAATGCCAGTCATGGACGGCGTCACCGCCACGCAAAAAATCCGCGCGCTGCCGCGCGCCGACGCCGAAACCGTTCCCATCATAGCGATGACAGCCAACGCTTTCCAGGAGGACGAGGAGTTTGCCGCCCAGATGGGGATGAACGGCTATCTGATCAAGCCAATTGATACGAAATCCCTGTTTAAGGGGCTGAATCAGCTTTTAAACCAGGGATTGACACAAATGTATATTTGAGAGGGTGGATTTATATGGAATTTGGACAACTGCTTAGGGATATTGGGGTGGATGAAAAAGCAACGCTGGAACGTTTTAACGGTATGAGCGACCTGTTGAAAACTTTTATTCTGAAATTTCCGGCGGACCCAACCTATGAACGCCTTGTTAATGCGATTGAGGGCGGCGTGTTTGAGGACATGGAGCGAGAGGTCCATACGCTCAAGGGGGTGACGGCCAATCTCGGCATTTCCGGACTGAATGCATTTTGCAGCGAGTACCTCGACTGTCTGCGGCAGCACAAAACTGCGCCGCTTCCAAACTTATATCAGCGCATTCAGGAGGAATACGCCCGGGTAGTCAAATTGATCAATGAATATCATTCATAAGCAAGGGACTGTATTCATAAGGTATAAATGTCAAACAGCCAGGCATTTTCACAGGAAAGCGTATAGATGCGGGAAAAGCGGCCGCCGCCCCAGCGCAGTTCCATTTAGCCGCGCCTTTTTTGGGGCGCATGAATGCATACTTTTAAATATTAAACAAGCTTACAGCGCGTATGTGGGGAGAAATGGTCATGAAAAAAATAATGATAATCGATGACGACACAACCAGCCTCGCGATCGCCAGGGCGCTGCTTGAATCAGAATACAAAGTCATTACGATGCAGTCCGGTCTACAGGCCCTTGGATACCTTCAGGATCACCAGCCGCCGGAATTGATTCTGCTCGACATGGTTATGCCGGGCACAAGCGGAATGGATGTGCTCAAATCGCTCAAGGAGACCCCCAAGCTCGCGGAGATCCCTGTTATCTTTCTTTCAAGTATGGAGGGGATAGAGTTTGAAGTCGAGGGCTTTACGCACGGCGCCGAGGATTTTATTCAAAAGCCGATCCACGCGCAGCTTCTGAAAATGAAGATCAGCCGACAGATGTATATCCGTCAGCTCAAGGAGGAAAACCAGTTCCTGCACAGAAAACTCCAACTGCTCAAGATCAAGATTGAAGCTGTGCTTGATCACCTGATATGATCAAGACGGGCGCGTCCGAATACACGGACGCGCCCTCTTTTTATGCTGGAGTATCAGCGCAATCGCCTGCCCTCCATAATCCGCGACATATTCCGGCAAACCAGCCTGTCCTGGGAAGACCGGGCGCGCAGCTTCCTTTGATGTCAGTCGGACGCGTGCTCCCGCACGGTAAGCATCCAGCAGATACCAAACCGGTCGCGCAGCGAGCCATGCAAATCCGCGAAAAAGGACGGCGCCAGCTCCATAAAGATGTCGCCACCCTGCCTGAGCACATCCCAGATCCTTTGTGCTCGCTTCGGATCGTCGAGCACAACGCTGACATATTGGTTGTTTCCACACGCACACGGTCCCGACATATCGGCGCACATCAGCTCTGCGCCGTCGATTTCGATACATGCGTTTAAAATCAAACCCTGGTCCTCCTGCGAAATGGAAAAACCCGGACGCGCCGGCATATCCCCATAGCGCCGGATGGAGCGCACACATGCGCCGAACGCTTCCTCGTATGCGTCGAGTGCCTGTGCACAGTTGCGGTCAAACATCAGATAGTGTCCGATCATCGTTTTGTTTCCTCCTCAATACCCATTATACAGGCGCCTTCCTTTATGCGCTTTCCCCAGTATGCTGCCCCGTTTGGGCGCGCATATCCACACGAACGCTTGACAGCAAGCCCCTGCGTCCGCTATAATATTATCCAAAGGGTAAGCGGTGCGGCCGCTTGCAGCCGCTATGCGCGGCCAGCTGGTGTAACAGCGGCCTGAAAATGCGTAAGTCCAAATCTGCGGGACTTACGCGTTTTGCTTTTCTAAATTAAAAATGACGGCAGCGGCCGTCTGCGGGGAGGCTTTCGGGATGAATCCTGTTTTTGATCGCGCCGGCGTCCACAAACACCGGCGCCGCGATCATCCACAGCGCATCCATGTATTTAATAAAGGGGGACGTCCATGTACCGGCAACTCATAAAAAGCATCCGTGAATTCAAACGGCCCTCCATCCTTTCACCAGTCTTTGTTTCGCTGGAGGTTGTGATGGAATGCATCATTCCGTTTGTCATCGCGCAGCTTGTCAACCAGATCAAGGCCGGGTGCGGCATGGGCGTAATCGTTGGCTTTGGGGCCGCGCTGATCGCCATGGCCGGCCTGTCGCTGCTGTTCGGCGTGCTGGCGGGCAACGCGTGCGCCAAAGCGTCCTGCGGCTTTGCACGCAACCTGCGCAAGGATATGTTTTACCAGATCCAGTCGTATTCGTTTGAAAATATCGACCGCTTTTCATCCTCGTCGCTCGTCACGCGGCTGACCACGGACATCACAAATGTCCAGATGGCCTATATGATGATTATCCGCATCGCTGTGCGCAGCCCCCTGATGCTGCTGTTTTCATTCATCATGGCGTTTATTATGGGCGGCCGTATGGCGCTCATTTTTCTGGTTGTCGCGCCTTTGCTTGGAATCGGCCTGTTCTCCATCATCCGGCTGGTTATGCCGCTGTTCCGCAGGGTTTTTAAAAAATACGACGCGCTCAATAACTCCGTACAGGAAAATATTCAGGGTATGCGCGTCGTCAAATCCTATGTGCGCGAGGATTATGAAAAACAGAAGTTTTCCGCGGCCGCCGGCGACGTCTGCGCCGACTTTACGCGCGCCGAGCGTATTCTGGCCTTCAACAACCCGCTCATGCAGTTTTGCCTGTATACGGTTATGATCTTCGTCCTCTCGTTCGGTTCCTACACCATCATCACAACACGCGGCCTGGCGCTCGATGTGGGGCAATTTTCCGCCCTGCTGACATACAGCTTCCAGATTTTAAGCAGCCTGATGATGCTTTCCATGGTGTTCGTCATGATCACCCTGGCCACCGAATCAGCGCAGCGTATTGCCGAGGTGCTCGGTGAAACAAGCTCCCTCGCCTCGCCCCCGCAGGCTGTGACAGAGGTGCGCGACGGTTCGGTCGATTTTGACGGCGTCAGCTTCAAGTATGCCAAGACGGCCAAGCGGATGGCGCTTTCAAATATCAACCTGCACATCCGTTCCGGTGAAACCATCGGCATCATCGGCGGAACCGGCTCCTCAAAATCGACGCTGATACAGCTCATATCGCGCCTTTATGACGTGACCGAGGGCTGCGTGCGCGTCGGCGGCGTCGACGTGCGTCAATATGACCTGGAGGCGCTGCGCAATCAGGTTGCCGTCGTGCTGCAAAAGAACGTGCTTTTTTCCGGTACGATCAGCGAAAACCTGCGCTGGGGCAATCCGGACGCCGACGACGGGCAGCTAAAGGAGGCGTGCCGTCTTGCGCAGGCGGATGAATTTATTTCGCAGTTTCCAAAGGGCTACGATACCTATATCGAACAGGGCGGCTCCAACGTCTCCGGTGGGCAAAAGCAGCGGCTGTGTATCGCGCGGGCGCTGCTCAAGCGTCCTAAAATCCTGATCCTGGACGATTCAACCAGCGCAGTCGATACGCGCACGGACGCGCTGATCCGCAAGGCGATGCGGGAGTATATCCCCGAGACCACCAAGATTATCATCGCGCAGCGCACCTCGTCCGTGGAGGACGCGGACCGTATCGTTGTACTGGACGGCGGCGCGATCAACGCCATCGGCACGCACCAGGAGCTTCTCGCGGCCAACCCGATCTATCAGGAGGTCTATACATCACAAAACAAGGCAGGTGATCAGGATGAATACAACTAAAGGCGCGCCGGTCCCGGTAAAACATACGCTTATGCGGCTGTTTTCCACACTGTTTCGGTTCTATCCGGTCATGATGCCGATAACGCTCGTCTGCATCCTGTTCAACGCCGTGGTCAGCTCCATTCCGGCGGTTTTCATGCAGAATGTCATCGCGGCTGTCGAAGCAAGCTGGCAAAGCGGCGACTGGGCCGCGGCGGCAGGGAGGATACTTCCGCTTGTCGGCATCCTCTGCGTGTTTTATGTGCTGTCGCTCGCCGCCTCCATGACGTTTACACAGCTTATGGCCGTCATCACGCAGGGCTTTCTGCGCAAACTGCGCGAGAGTATGTTCAGCCGGATGCAGGATCTTCCCATCCGCTATTTTGACACGAACAACCACGGCGATGTGATGAGCTATTACACAAACGATATCGACACGCTGCGCCAGATGATTTCGCAGAGCTTCCCGCAGCTTGTCAGCGCGGGCGTTGTTGTAACCACCATCTTTGCCATCATGATCTATTACAGCGTCTGGCTGGCGCTCGTCGTCATCGCCGGCGTCGCCTGCATGGCGCTTGTCACAAAGCATGTCGGCGGAGGCTCCGCCCGCTACTTCATCCGTCAGCAGCATGCGCTCGGCAAGGTGGAGGGCTTTGTTGAGGAAATGATGACCGGACAGAAGGTCGTCAAGGTATTCTGTCATGAGCAGCAGAGCAAGGCTGATTTTGACCGTCTCAACGACGAGCTGTTTTCAGACGCCGAGCTCGCCAACCGCTATGCGAATACCCTCGGCCCGATCCTCAATAATATCGGCAATATCCTCTATGTGATTGTTGCGCTGACAGGCGGCGTGCTGCTTTTGTCCGGCGCGCCCAACTTGAGCATCTGCGGCCTTGGGTTCAGCATCAGCATTATTGTGCCGTTTTTAAGTATGACGCGCCAATTTTCGGGAAACATCAACCAGGTTTCCCAGCAGCTCAATGCGGTTATTATGGGTCTGGCGGGCGCGCAGCGTATTTTTGCTCTGCTTGACGAGCAGCCGGAATCGGACGAAGGGCGCGTGACGCTTGTGAATGTCCGGGAGGAAAACGGCGTGCTTGTCGAGAGCGCTGCGCGCACCGGGCTTTGGGCCTGGAAAAAACCTGACGGCGGCGGTGAGGGCTATACGCGGCTGGCCGGCGACGTGCGCCTAAAGGACGTGGATTTCGGCTATGTTCCCGGGAAAACCGTCCTGCACGACATCACCCTCTATGCCGAACCTGGGCAGAAGGTGGCTTTTGTCGGCGCCACCGGCGCCGGCAAAACAACAATTACCAACCTGATCAACCGCTTTTATGATATTTCCGACGGAGCCATCCTCTATGACGGCATCGACATCGGGCAGATCAAAAAATCCGACCTGCGCCGCAGCCTTGGCGTTGTCCTTCAGGATACCAACCTGTTTACAGGCACCGTCATGGACAATATCCGCTATGGCCGCCTGGACGCCACCGACGAGGAATGCATCGCGGCGGCAGAGCTTGCGGGCGCGCACGATTTCATCACACGCCTGCCAAATGGATACGACACGCCGCTTTCCGGAAACGGAGCCAGCCTTTCACAGGGACAGCGCCAGCTTTTGGCCATCGCACGGGCGGCTGTCGCCGATCCGCCGGTTATGATTCTCGACGAGGCCACCTCATCCATCGATACGCGCACAGAGTCCATCGTCCAGCGCGGCATGGACGCCCTGATGTACGGACGCACCGTGTTTGTCATCGCGCACCGCCTGTCCACGGTCAAAAACGCGGATGTGATTATGGTGCTCGATCACGGCCGCATTATTGAGCGCGGCAGCCACGACCAGCTCATCGCCGCGCGCGGCCAGTATTACCAGCTCTATACGGGCGCGTTCGAGCTGGAGTGACGCGCAGACGGACGGCCCCTTTTCCTGTGAGCACAATGAAGGAGGAATTATTTTGCTGCTTTTCTTGGTGTCGATCGCTCTGGCCGCGTGGGTGACGCGGGCTTACCATAATATCATGCAGGTCGATCTCGTTTTCCTGGCTTTTCTGGCGCTCGCCCCCCTGCTGCACCGCGTGCGTTTTTCAGCCGGGCTTGAGCGCGGCGATGGGAATGTCTCTGTTCACATCCGGTTCGGCTTTGCGCCCGCGGAGCGGGAACTGTTCCCGAAAACGGTTGTCCTCAGCATGGCGCTGAACGTTTTTCTGCTGCTCGCCTTGGAGACGGCCATGCAGCTTTCCCCCTCGCTTTCGGTTCACTATGCGCTGCAATGCCTGTTGTTTTTGATTCCGGTCCTTCATCTGCTGCTGTTGCGCAGCCGGGCGTTCCTTTTTGCCGATATCTGCTATGGCGGGGTGATGGCGGCGCTCTGCGCGGCGGACAAATTCTTTCATTCGCTTGATACTTCGATCGAATTCTTTCTGTATCTGCTGCGGCGCGATGCTGTCAAATGGCTTGCAATCACGCTGGCCTATGGCGTGTTGTGGGGCGTATACAGGGCGGTCAAAGGAAAACTGATAAAAACCCGGCTGCCGCAGAGGGGGTAACAGCCGGGCGAATACCCTGAAAAGGCCGGGCGGGCCCTCGTGTGAGGGCCCGCCCGGCCTTTCCTTATAGGCTTTTCTTAAAACAGGCTCATCTGTTTGGCCGGCTCCTCCGGGCGCGTCCATGCGACCGACCGCTCCAAGCAGTCCTCCGGGATATCGCCAAGGAAAACGGATGGCGCGCCCGAGGTCAAAAGCAAAAGCTCCTCCTGTGCGCGCGTCATGCCCACATAAAAGAGCCTGCGCTCCTCCCCGGGGTCGCTCTGCCCACGTATTCCGACATGCGGGAGCATCCCTTCATTGATGCCGCAGAGGAACACAACAGGGAATTCAAGCCCCTTGGAGCCATGCAGCGTCATCAATGTGACCGCGTCGCTGTGGTATGCCCTGGTCCCGCTGCGGCGCAGGTCGCCCTCCTGCCCCAGCGCGACGCCGGAGAGCAGCTCCGGCATGCTTTTGGCGCAGACGGCCAGGCCGCGCAGCCGCTGAAAGGCGGGTTCGTCCTCAAGCTTCATTTGGGCGATCCACAGATCGATCAGCTTTGCGGGCTTTTCCTTTTCGGCCGCCAGCTCCGCAAAGGCAGCACGCAGCGCCTTCAGACGCTCCTGCCCCAAAGCAGCTAACGCCAGATGCGCAGACAGGCGGTCACCGTCGTTTAACAGGCTGCGGAAAAAAGCAAGCGCCGTCCGGACCGCCTTGTCCGTGAGATAGCTTTCCCGTCCGGCCACGTTGTAAGGGATGCTCTCCTTATGAAAGCACTCCTCCAACAGCGCCGCCTGCCTGTGCGTGCGGTACAGCACCGCGATATCGCCAAAGCCGCGGGGCGAGGACTCCTCCCGCATGGGCGCGCCGCCCTGCGAGTGGGCGTCGAGCATGTCAATGCCGCCCACCATCCGGTTGATTTCCTTGGCGATAAACAGCGCCTCGGAAAACGGGGTTTCGGCTGTGAGCAGCCGAACCGCGCCGCCATCCGGCCGCACAGCCTCCAGCCGGCGCGCTTCGCGCTGCTTTGGCGGCAGGCTACATGCAATCACTGGCAGCGCGCAGTTAAGAATCTGCGGCGTGGAGCGGTAATTTTCGGTCAGGCGGATCACACGGCCGTCCGGGCAGTCGCGCGCAAGCGTCTCAAAACACAGCGGGTCTGAGCCGCGGAAACCATAAATCGCCTGATCCGGATCACCGATCACAAACAGCTCGTCCCCGTCCCTGTTCCATGCGCGCACCAGCCGGTATTGAATCGGGTTGATGTCCTGAAACTCGTCGACCAGCAGCCGCCGGAACGGTTCACGCTCCTGTTCAGTGAGCGCGCCCTGCTCGAAAAGCGCAAGCGTTTGCAGGATCAGATCGTCATAGTCGAGGACGCCGTATTCCTCCAGACGCTTACAGTAGTATTCAAACAGCGTCTGCTCCGCTTCATCCGCCTCTTTCCCGGCGGTCAGCCCGTTTTTTCGCGCTGAAACAGCCGCCAGTACATCGCGGGGCCTTTTTTTCAGCCCCAGCTCCGCGCAAAGCTCCTCCGCAAGGGCCAGCGCCGCCGCCTCATCAATCAGTGCCACCGCGCCCAGCTTGTCCCTGAGCAGCTTCATGCAGAGCCCGTGAAAGGTCCCTACCGACACCTTTCGGGCCGTCCGCCTGCCAAGCTCCTGTTCCAGCCGCCCGGCAAGCTCGGCTGCAGCCTTATTTGTAAAGGTCACGGCTGTGATCTGCCCCGGCGCGGCCACTCCTGTCTCAACCAGGCGGCGGATACGGTACACAAGCGTGCGCGTTTTGCCTGTGCCGGGTCCCGCGACGACCGTAATTTGCCGCCCCTGCGCGCTGACTGCTTCCCACTGGCGCTCGTTCAATCCGTAATGCGCGGCCGCGTCAGTCAAAGCGGCCGCATGTTTTGGAGCGGCCGCGCCTGCGGCCGCCTTTTTCGGCGCGCCGCCTGCCTGTGCGGCCGCTTTTTTGTGGGACGGCTTTTCACCGCCCGCCGCAAAAAAGCTTACCTGGCCGGAATAAGCGGCGATCTCACGCGCGTCCAGAAGCGTGGCCCGTCCGTATTCGCCGTCATATCCCGGTTCCCAGGCAACCTCTCCGGCGCGCAGGCGGCGCACGCCCTCCGCCACGCAGGGACCCGCCAGCCTGGAAAGCTCCTCAAGAGGGATCTGTCGCAGGACCGAAAGCTCTGAGCCAAGCTCCCGGAGCAGCTCCTCATAGCGGGCCTGCACCTTCTTGCTTGCAGGCGTCGCCCCAATGCAGGCGGCGATTGTCTCGGGCAGCGGAATGACACTTTCAAAATCCTTTGCCAGCTTTGGCCTGAAACCCGCCGGACGGTCGGCCAGCTCCTCCACGCGATGCAGCACCCCCACGGTGATCCGCCGCCCGCAGACAGGGCAGACGCCGCCCGCCGCGGCCGTTTCGGCTGGCGTCAGGCACACCTTGCAGCCGCGGTGCCCATCCATATGGTATTTGCCCTCCTCGGGATAAAATTCAAGCGTCCCCAAAAATTCGTCCGTCTCGGGGTGCGCCAGTGCGTGCGCAATCGCTGAGAAGGAAAGCTCGGTATTGAACAAATTGGCCTCCCGCGCGAGCTTCGATGGGGAATGCGCGTCCGAGTTTGAAACGAGCGTGAAGCGGTCAAGCGCGGAAATGCGCCAATTCATCGGCGGATCGGAGGAAAGCCCTGTTTCCAGCGCGTGGATATGCGGCGTCAAATCGCCGAAGCACGCCTCAATTGTATCAAAGCCCGAATATGCTCCAAACAGGGAAAAATGCGGCGTCCAAATATGCGCCGGGATAAAGATCGCCCGCGGGCAGATCTCCAGGGTGATTTCCAGCAGATCACGGCTGTCAAGCCCCAGAATCGGCCTGCCGTCGGAATGCAGGTTCCCGACCTGCTCCAGCCGGTGCGAAAGCGCGTCGGCCGACTCAAAATCCGGAAGCAGGATCACATTGTGGACCTTCCTTGTTTTCCCGTCCTTTTTATAGATGGAGCTGATCTCCGCGCTCAACAAAAAACGCGGCCTGCACGCCGATGAATCGAACGCCGCTGCAAAGCGCCGGCCCGCATCGGGCGCGGCGGCGCCGGGCAGTGCCGCCGCGTCGGTCCTGTACACGTCCTTGAGGACAAAGACGCCGTCGCCCGCCGGCGCAAGCTTTTCCCTCAATTCCTCCCGCCAGGCGGGATGTGTAAAATCGCCCGTGCCGATCAGATCAAGCCCTTTTCGCCTGGCCCAAAGGTCGAGCATCTCCGGAACGCAGTCCCGGCTGGTCGCCCTTGAATATTTGGAATGAATGTGAAAATCTGCTGTAAAACGCATCGATGATCTGCCCCTTTCCATATCCATACCACCGCGCCTTATTCCATATGCGCCGCGGTCCACTGCTCCAGTACCGCGAGCTGCTCTGGCGTGTGAAACCAATGCTCGCCGTCTTCCATCACCGTTACCCCGCAGCCAAACCGGCAGGCAAAGGCGTCCACGGTTTCGCGCCGCGTCAGATTGTCCCCGCCGGCATATAAAATTTCCGTTGGAACATCCCACCGCGCGATGGGATGTTCCCGCGCATATGCAAGGTAACGCCACGACAGCGTTTCCCCGAAATCCGTGGCAATCTCGCCCTCCCGGCGCAGCCGCTGTTCATCGACACCGGCCCAGCGCATCATATCACAGATCAGCAGCTCCATATCAAGTACCGGCGAAACGAACAGCGCCTTTTCCAGCGGCTGGCCGGCAAATGCCAGCATGGAAAACCACGCGCCTAGGCTGGTTGCCCGCAGGGCCGCGCAGGGCCAGCGCCGGCGCGCCCAGCCCAATACGGACCGTAGCTCCGGGACCGCGTGCCATGGGTCGAAGCCCACAGGGCCGCCGAGGCGCGCGCCGTGCTCCGGCAGATCAATGGCCAGAACCTGCCAGCCCTCAGGGCAGACGATGTGGGCAAACGGTTCCCCCTCCTCCTTGCAGCCGGATTTACCGTGGACATACAGCCAGACGCGATCCGCCCGGCCGCCATAAAGCACGGCGGGGATGTCCCTGATCTTTATCGTTTCATTTATCATATCATTTACCTTTCTGTTTTGAATAAGTTCTGAGACATATTTGAAAAAAATTCCTGTATCCATCCTATAAAATCCATCGGCCGCCGGCCGTTGTACGCCGGCTGTTTTTGGGCATACTGAACCCAGGCTGCGCAGAATGATAAAAAAGGAGAATCATCGATGGAACAAAATCAAACAGGCCCGTCTCTGGCGCAAAATACGCTCGATCAAATTCCGTCCCCCGCTCCAAACGCCCGCAGGATCACCGCGCTGGTCAAGCAGCGCGGCAAGGTGGTCGGCTATCAGCTCTCCGATCACACCACGCTCGGCAAGCAGCAGGCGGTCGATCTGGCGCGGCAGGGCGGCATCGCCGGCGTCGGCATTGCGCACCGGGGCGACACGGAATATCTCAAATCCATTCCGGACGGCAGCGAGCAGAACAATTTGAGCAGCCTGCCCTCCATCCCGTCGGCGCAG
Organism: Anaerotruncus colihominis; assembly: GCF_010206195.1. Taxonomy (GTDB): domain Bacteria; phylum Bacillota; class Clostridia; order Oscillospirales; family Ruminococcaceae; genus Anaerotruncus; species Anaerotruncus colihominis_A. The sequence continues at coordinate 126,102 of NZ_VIQT01000008.1, forward strand.
TAAAAGAACAGGACGCGCCCGCAGCGTATCGCTGCGGGCGCGCTTTTGGGGAAACAGCGCCTCTCATAACGGCTGCTATGAAGCGCCTTCCTGTGCCTGCCGGTACCTGCCTCCTCTGCCGGTATCGGGAATCGTCTTTTCGACGGGATTTTGCATGATATAGTCGGCCAGCTCCTGAAAAAGCTCCAAATCATCATAGGAGAAATTGGCATCGTCATCCAATATGACAGTGACCTCATATCCCACATTCTCCGGAATTCCGGGGTATATTGTGTAGAGCGTAAAGTCCAGGACCCCGTTCTGCTCGTCCTCAACCAGCAGCTCAATAACCGGGCCGCCGTTTCTGACATCAATATTTACACCGGATTCAAGCGGTTGTCCGTTCTGTACAAGCTGCAGAATGGATTCCATTTCCTTACTGTCGTCAATTCTTTTTTGTCCATAAACACGGGTCGCCCCCCGGTAGGTAAGCGTCACGAACGTCTGCGCATAGGCTTCAAAACTGAGCATGATTGACAGCAGAACCGAAAGCAGTCCTATCAGCGCATACCGTTTCATAAATATTCAACCTCCCGCAAACGGCTTAAAAGCAACGGATGGTCTGGCGCGCATATCAGGTCGTAATTGTGGATTTCCAATTGTAGGTTAAGCCCCCATATGTATATTGGAACCCGAGCTTCTGAGACGGCTGACCATTTTTGTAGAGCCATTTGTAGGCGCCCGTATTTGAATCACTGATTCTTATGCCGTATCGAGAGGCCGAGGAATCGCTTGAATAACCGCAAAACGCCGTGGAGTGCCCATATCTGCGGTTCACCTCGAGCCAGTTTATGCAGCCCGGACGCTGTTTACTCACATGGGGCTCCATCTGATTCGGGGTCAAAACGCCCTGCAGCGTGCCTTTAACGCCATAGCAGGTATTTAGTGCATCGACAATATCTTGATCCGAACCGCCCGCATCATATCCTATGCCCATTTTATCACAAATTGCAAACGGTGTATAGGCATTATTTTTTGTAATAAATTTCCCAATCAGCATAGTGGCGGCCGCCCAACACTCACCGCGTGTCTGTTTATAAGTGCCTACATTAATGTTGGCCACATATGCCGCCCTTGTCTGCGGCGGAATTGCAAGGCTGTACTTTTCCCGATCTGAATAATATTCAGTCTGATCGCTGTTTTGCGCGGCAAGGATGCTCTCTGCAGACGGCGAATCAGCAACAGCATTTACTTCCGGCATGGCAAACCGGTATTCTTCTATCAGCTCGGCTTCATCGGAAGTCTTAAAGAACAACTGATTTTCTGTTACTACGATGCAAAATTCCGAACGATTACTCTTTATGTATTCATCGATTTGAGACGCCCATTCCGAACCGAAGGAATATGTCGGATCCGATTTGTTTCCGTGAATCCCCAAAACTCCAAGTATCTCATGATCTGAATAAACAGGGTAATAGCTTGCAGAATCAAATGTTACAAGTGATGAATCTACATATTCGTAAGCAGGGATTTTATCGCCGACTTGTACACTGTCTATGTTTTCGGATGGCCCATCCGTTGACAACCAGGCAAGCAATAAATTTTGAATACATGAAATGTCATTATCAGAAAAAACGTTTCTGATGCCGCCTGATTCCGGTTCCTCCGCGCACAGAGGCATGCACATCACAATAGCTGTGGAAAGCGCCAGCAAAATGGAAATCATTTTTTTCATTCTTTGCCCTCCTTAACTTTGTTGGGTTATTTTTCATTATTATACAATTATTTATAATAAAAGCAAAGTATTTACAGTAAAATTTTTCAAATTAATAGATTCATCAAGCAACGGACGCGCCGCTTTCTGCGCGCGTTCAAATCGTCACTTCTCTTTGATAAATACAAAACGGTCCGCCCCGGAACGGGCGGCGTCGAACCGGTATCCCAGGTCGCAAAAATCTTTCAGCCCCTCCGGCTGCATAATTGCATGTTCAGCAATAAAACGCACCATTTGACCGCGGGCCATTTTGCAAAGCGTGCCTTTTTCCACCACTTTTCCATTGACAGCTTCTCCGAACACACAGTTAACCAGACGCACCGGCCCCGGCAGATGCGCCTGTACGGCCCGGCTGTATTCTTTGGAAGCCAGATTGAGCACCCAGTCCGTCTCCCGCGCCAGAGCCAGGGCCAATTTGTCCCCCCAAAACGCGTATAAATCCCGATGGCCATCGACAGCCAGGCGCGCCTGCATCTCCAGCCGGTAAGGGACCACGCCGTCAAAGGGGCGCAGCAGCCCATAAAAGCCTGAGAGGATGCGCAGATGCTCCTGAATAAATTCAAATTGTCCCGTTTCAAAAACCCCCGGCGCCATATACTGATATTGGATGCCCTCATAGGACAGAATCGCGGGCGTCAAATCCCGCTCCAGGTCCATATGGCGCAGCCGATCCACATTGAGGGCGGCGATGGCGTCGTTGCAGTTCCAAAGGGCTTGCAGGGCCGGCTCCGGCATGGCGCGCAGCGCGGACAGCAGCCGCCGCGCCTCGGGCAAAAATTGCGGCAGGCTCTCCGGCGGCAGGCTGTCGGTATCCACATGCATTTTTTTGGCGGGTGAAATGATGATTCTCATGACGGCCTCCTGTCCGGGCTGTTTGAAAAAAGAGCCGTTTCGATCATATCACATACCGCGCCATTTGAAAATACTTTCGCCTTTTAAATGATGCTGGAGAGCGCGCCGCTTTCAGACATAGGGCAGGGGGAAAAGCAGGTGCATTTCGCTTGCGTTTCTAAAAAAGTATCGGGAGGACCTGGCCGGCCCTTTCAATGCTTTTTTACTATATTCCCACTTTTTATCAAGCGGCCGCATCAATGCTGGGGACGGCGCTTTCAGCATACCAGGCCGCCGCCTGCGCTTTGATTTCGGCGCACGCGGTCTCATACGCTTCGCAATACGCCCCGCGCGTTTCATCAGCTGGCAGCAGGCCTTCGGCACAGTCATCCGCTGGAATGTTACGCCGGCCGTTCCGGATTCCAGGGGGGCAGCCCGCTATACGGTTGCAAACGATGAGAAAGCGCGGTATACTAATCGCAGCGCGCACTGTCGTGTGATGGAGTGATCACATATACCTGTTAGCTATAAAAAGCTGTGGAAGATCTCCATTGTCTGCGGCATGAAGACGAAAGACCTGCGCGCCGCCGGTATCGGTCATGCTTCAATCGCTTGGGGCTGTTTGAAAAATGAAGTTGCAGCAGACGTGCCTGTAAAAATATGTACCGCGTGACAGTGCGATATGGACGATATCACGAAAATGACAATTGGCACAATATTATCCAGACGAAGCGCCATATTTCGTGCAACAGCAGCACCCGCAAGGGGAAGATGTGATCGTTACAATCCCGCCAAAGCAAACCATGCGGCCCCGGCCGCTCCCCGAGCCGCTTCCCGCCCAGGTCGCCTGCTATCCGCCCATGCGCTTCATGGGTTCCAAAAGCAAGCTTCTGTCTGAAATCTGGGCTGTGGCGTCACAATTTAAATTTGACACGGGTGAAATTGCCCGGCGCAAAAAAAGCTATGATATGATAGCGGATAATTTTTCAGATTACAGCGACATGAATATGCGATGCCTTCGCATTTCCGGTGTTCTTCAGCGCAAGGGCCGCGGGCTTATGATCGTCCCGCCAAGCATGTTTTAGCAGAAAAGCTTGCTAAAAGCACCCCGGGAAACGGCTCCATCATGGATGCTTACAGGATGCTTTGCGCCGGCGCTCCATTGCCGACAGACGATATGGAGGTTGCAAAGGCTCTGCTTGACGACCTTGTAAAACAGATGAGCGCCCGCCGCATTGTTTTTGACATTTCAGACCTGCCGCTCACTACGGCCGCAGAAGTAAATATTGCAAGGCAGCAGCTTGAAAGCATTGTGGCCCAAACGGATGAGATCAGCTATGCAAATGAGCAATGTAACCATGTGAGTTTGAGGACTTTACAATTTTAACAGAAGTCACAATGTCGGCATCATCCCGCCAGGAGGCGATGGAAGGCGAGCCGGTCAGGCGTCATGTTTCAGACGCTGTGCTGAAATACAATAAACCTGTATATGGGCTGTTCATCGCTATAAGGATCGATACAAATACCGCGGAAACATTCCGGCATGGCGTCTGGTATGCCAAAGGAGATAAAAAGCAGCGTCTGGATATTATTCCGCTTACATTGGCGCAATTCCAAAAATACTTTGCGGCAATGTTTCAGACAAAGCAGGCCGCTCCTTATCCTGCGTCCTCGTCTAGGGCCTCCACCAGAAAGCTCACCGGACGAAAACCGTCGTTGCAGGAGAGCATGGCGGATTTGGGGTCCTTCATCCAACCGTTGTAAAAATTCTCTCCGCCGTGGCTCAGGGCCAGCACAAAGGGAGAGAGCGTGTCCCAGGCGCTCTGGCAAAAGCCTTCCGGTTTTTCCCAGCCGTTGGCGATAAATACCTGCCCCTCCTCCATATCGCAGGGGTGGTTCATGGGGTTCTCATACCGGGTTATCAGATCCTCGTACCGGGTGATGCGCATGACAGTGATCTTACACTTTTTCATATAATGACGCCCTCGCAGTGATCAATCTCGTGCTGGATGATCTGAGCCGTCCAGCCGGTGAAGGTTTTCAGGCGCTCCTGAAACTTCTCATTTTGCCAGCGCACCTTGATGGACTTCCACCGCCTGGCTGGACGGGTGCCGGCGAGCGAGAGACAGCCCTCCTCCGCGTCGTAGGGGTCGGACTTTTTGATGATCTGCGGATTGAACATGACCATGTATTCGCCCTCGTTGTCGAATACGATGATGCGCTTGCTCTCACCGATCATATTGGCCGCCATGCCTACGCAGCCGTCCCTGTGGCGCTCCAGGGTTTCCAGCAGATCTGCGGCAATGGGCAAATCGTCCGGCGTGGCAGGCTCGGCCTTTTGGGCCAGAAACACCTCGTCTTTACAGATTTCACGAATCATAATCGTTTCTCCTTGTGCTCTTGAATGGCTGCCGCAATGATTTGGACTGCAACGCGGGCGCCTAATGTATTGGGGTGAACGCCGCCGGCTGCATGGAGGTCTTGCGTATCGGACAATTCATAAAAGCGCCGGCCAGCGCTGGCGATGAGGGCGCGGTTCTTTGACAAGCGCGCCCCGCCACAGGTGTGGCGGGGCGCTTCCACGTCGGTCAGCCCCGGCATTTGGGCAATATTATTGATAAATGTAAAAACTGCCGCCTGGCATGAGAATGCGCATGACGACGGTTCCTTGCGGTTTTTTCTGTCAACTTGAATTATACATGGTTATGCACAATGAGGCAAGATGCCCTGATCAGACGGATGTATAGGGTCATTCTTTTGTCAACTGCCTGTATGTGCAATCACATAGGGCGGCACTGTTGAAGCAGCGGCCGGAGCAGAGTGTATCCAATGTAGCCGGCGGACGCCGGCACAACAAGAAGGCCCTCCCCGGCGCCGTTTTGGCGCCGGGGAGGGCCTTCTTTCTTAACCTCTATGCCTTGCTTTTATAAGTATTTTGAAGGCTTCTTTATGATTGGTAAGTACAAATGCAAAAGGGCATTGTACGAAAAGCGGATTTGTCTATTATATGTTAGGATTTGAGTAACAAATAAAGGAGGAATATGTTATGCACGCATGGGAAGCAATTCAAAAAGCAGTCAATTACATTGAAGAAAATTTGCAGGAAGAAATCAGTACGGAAATGTTAGCAGAAATGGTTTCATTGTCCCCATTTTATTTCCAACGCCTGTTTAAGAGGTTGGTAAATAAATCCGTACAGGAATATGTCAAGCTGCGCCGGCTCTCTAAAGCCATTACCCAACTTCATGCAGATGACCAACGGATTTTAGATGTTGCCTTAGCATATGGTTTTTCCAGTCACGCCAATTTTACAAGGGCTTTCAAGGAAACGTATGGTATTACGCCGGAAGAATACAAAAAGACGCGTCCAATGCTAAATACGTTTATCAAACCGGAAATCGCTATGAATTATGTGCTGATTGACGAGGGCGTACCGCTCATTGTTGATGATATTGTCTTGGAAATTCGCAGAGAAAATTTGGTTTGCGCAGAAAACTATATCGGGTTTACGGCTGACGTCAAGATCGCAGAACAAATACCTGTTGGCGAAAGCACAGGAATTGACGTGCCGGGACAACTTTGGACGCGTTTTCACAAAGAAAAATCTGTACTCGCGGAACATGTTAATCCTGCTGTAGAATTGGGAATGTCATATATGGCAGAACCCAAGAAAGGTATCTTTCAGTATTTTGCAGGCGCACTTTTGCTGGACAAACGCAGCGATACAAATGGCTTTGTTACAAAAGAACTGCCCGTAGGAAATTATATTGTCTGCAAAATTGAAGCAGAAAATTTTGCAGAACTGGTAACGCAAGCATTGGATAAAGCAAACAAATATCTGTTCGAAACATGGCTTCCAAGTCACAAATTAACCATAGAACCGTTTTCTGCTGAAAAATATTATGTCAATTGTGATTGTGGGAATTATATGGAAATATGGGTAAAATCCTCGGATTAGAAACAGCGAATGCTATTAAAAAGAGGGTCAATATTTAATTGCTTTTCAATTTCCAGTTTGTAGTATTGAATGAAACAAACAGAACAGGGAGCGGACAGCCAATAAAGGCTGTCCGCTCTTTCTAAGTTTTCTGTCATGAACCGTTCATAATTCAATAGCTGTTCCCAGGTCAGCCATTCTGAGATGTATTGTATAACGAATGGTTTCACCGCCGAATACATTACATTGGCTGCGGCTCATTTGCGGCAGAATAGCACAAGGCAAAAAGGGGCGGTGATCGACCAGCAGGAGAAAACCAAAGCGGGAACGTCTGGGGATGACCTGGGCGTTCCTTCCCTGCCCAGTATGGACAGGCCCGCAGACGCCGCCGGCGGATTGTACATCGGCGGAACTGCGCCAGATATATGCCAGTGCAGCGCTTGCCACTGCTGCCAGTGCCGATCATTGAGAGTTGAAGGGCGCTTGCAACTATGGTATACTTTGTTCGTGCCAATTCGATAAATTGGGGATTTGAGGTGGGCAGATATGTTTAATGAGATATGTATATATGAAGCGAAATTAACTAAGTTAGATGAAATCGAAGAGCTGATGAAAGAAGTGGCTGAATTTTATTTGAAGCAAGATGGCGTCATTGATGTGCATTACATAAAACGTACTCACCGACAAAAGGATTTCAATGCGGTTAAAGAGGGTGAATTGCCAATTCGTCTTACAAGAAATATTGGCAAAGTGACCTATGTCCTATATTGGGTGTTGGAAAGCGAAGAGGTCCATGCAAGAGTATCTAAGCTTGGTATTGAGAAATTTTATAAACGTTGGAATCGTTGTTTAACCACAATGCCTAAAATAATTCTAGGTGAGAATGTCATCTAATATACGGCTTCCATTTTATCGGGGGGATTTCACCTTTTGGGTGAAATCCCCCTTGATGCATCCCCTCTTAGTTTTGTATTTTCGGGAAAGTGTTCCCATATCATTTTTATTGCAACTATTTTTTATAGATTGCACTTTGCAATCTATAAAAAATTGGCCATCCGCGCCGTCCCCGGCGCGGGGCCGTATGATCAAAATGCGCCTGCCCGCAGAGCGGGCAGATGCGCAAAAAAATAGTTGCTTTGCAACTATTTTTTATCCCGTACTTCGTCAATGTAGCTGTATACAGTCACCCGGGAGATTCCCATTCGGCTGCCTACCTGATCCACCGCACCTTTCAGCAGGAAAATACCCCGCTGATCCATAAACCGGATCAGTTCCAGTTTTTCTTCCCGGCGCAGCCTTGACATATCTTTATTTCCAATGATTTTGTCAATCAGATCGGTGACGATCTCACTGACATGGGTTAACGCCTCCTGAGAAACCTCCGCCGGAGCGGCGTTTTCTTCCGCTTTGGGCATCAGGCTTTGAAGCCATTCAATTTGTTGAGAGATTTTACTGGTATCGATGTTAATGCACAATGCCCCCACAACTTTGCCTCCAAAATCTTTCAGCAGGGCAGTGGAGGATTTGATGAGCCTGCCGTCTGCTGTGTGGAAATAATAGTTTGTCACTACGTCGTGATCAAGCTTTTTGGAAAGGATTACCCGGGGGACCAGGTGGTCAAAGCTTTGTCCTACTTGCCGGCCGGTAACACGGTTGTTGACAGTATAGATTACGGATTGCTGAGGGTTTTCCAAGTCATGGAGGACTACTTCGCAATCGTCACCGATGGTTTGAGCAATCATATGTGCAAGAGGAATATATTGAGCCAGAATGGGTTTGATCATGAATTTCGCGCGCTGTCCGGGCCGGGAAGCAACGCTTTCCTCCTCTCTTTGTCTGCTTGGTAGAAAATTGATGTACTGTTTATCATAGCACTTTTGAAAAAATGGTGCAACAAATTCTCTGCCTGTTGTGCCATGACTTCAGCCTCGCCTACTTTGGCTACAGTGACGCCCTTGGCGCCTAGCTGTTCCTGTAGCCTGGCGATAGCCGGTATCTTATGGGTCTTGGTGTGGGGGCGAAGCGCAACTCCCTGGCGATTGGCATAATCCTGCATAAAATGCAGATTATCCATCATCTTTTCGCGGTCGATGATGAGCGCCGGGGTATCAAGCTCCTTATAATTCATCCCGAAAGCCTCCTGCTGTAAAAATTTGGGCGGTACATTTTTGGGTGATTTCGGATCCTAACTGTTCATGTTTACTTTACATTCCCGCTTCAGTTGAACAACTGCCTCGACTTCCACCAGGCAGCCTCCATACAGGTTATTGGTGGGAACCACCACTCTGGCGGGTTTGTGATCACCAAAGAAGCAGGCGTATTCTTCGTTCAAATCGGGCCAATAAGCCACATCCGGCAGGTAGACCCGGCACATGACAACATCGCTTCGTTCTGCTCCCGCAGCAGATAAAACGGTATCCAGGTTTCGCAAAGCCTGGGCGGCCTGAGGAATTACC